>CAVSCE010000001.1:0-17338 GCA_963726375.1 uncultured Chloroflexia bacterium
CCCATCCGGGATCGGCGTCAACTGGTGCCCATTCTTCAGCCAATCCAAAAATGCAGAACTCTCCAGCTACACTTCCCAAGCAGATCTGCCTGCCGGGGTGCCGGTCGGGAGCGAGGAGCTGTCGATCTCGCTGGCCTTCCCGGCGAACGGTGAAACCCTGTACACGATGGGTGAAGCATTCGAGCTGGCGACGTTCGGCGGCAGCGTGCACTACCGGGGCGACGCGAGCACGGTCACGGTGAAGCTGGATCTCTGGTCCGGCGATCAGCTCAGCGCATCGCAAACCGTGCAGCCGATCCCAGATGGTTCTTACCGCGTGAAGGCGATCTTGAACCCGGAAGGGTCGGCGCCGTTCCCGCTTCAGCCAGGCGACAAAGAATGTTCGGTCTGCCACGTTAATTTTATTGAATCTGTCCCGCTGCCGAACGGGCTGGTTCGGGCGGTCGTCACCGCCATGTCACCCGAAGGAGCGCTTGCAACTGACGAGCGCTGGTTTGCGGTTGACGTGAGCAGTCGGGCTCCCGTGACCATCCACGTAAACGACCTCGACACCGGAGAGCCGATCGAGGGCGCTCCCGTACAGGCGCAGACCCTGCTCTACAACTGGCGCGAACGGTATGCGAGCGGCAGCACCGCGACCGACGGCGCGGTCGCGTTCTCCTTAGAAGCACTTTCCCAGACCGAGACGCGCTACCAGCTGACGGTGAAGCAAGCTGTGGTCGACGGCGTGCTGTACGAAGGCGCCGAGCCGGTTGAGCTGACGATTCCTGCGGGCGCAACATCCGTCCCGGACGTTATGCTGTCGGCAAGCCGGCGCAAGGGTTCGATCTCCGGCATACTGCGAAGCGCTGAGGGCAGCCCGCTCCCCGGAGCGGCTGTCTGGGCTGCGGCCCTGCCGGGAGGTCCGGCGATCCAGGCGATCACGGACCAGAACGGGCGGTTTGAGTTTTCCGACCTGGACGTCACCGAATACCTGCTCGCAGCAAACGGCGACGGGGCTGGAAACTCTGAGGCGAAGGTAAACCTGATCGATTCCCCAGAGGCCAGCGCCGACCTGAACCTGCCCCTGCCGCCGCGCTACAAGCTGACAGCGACGGACGAAGAAGGCAGTTTCCTGCCGTTCTTCTGGATAGTCGACGAAAAGAAAGGGCTGGCATCGCAGAGCAGCCCGCTCAGCGGTGAGGCGACCCTGGCTGAGGAGACTGATAGCCCGGCAGTTCGGGCGGTATCGGCTCCCGGTCACTACGCCCAGGCGGTCCAGGTTGTCCCAGATTTGGCGGAAGAGCCCGCGAAGGTCTCTCTCCTGCGGCGTCCAGACCTCCACCAGGCAGCCTGGGGCCAGGGTCAGGTAAACATCCCGGCTGAAACGATCGCCGAGGCAGGGGAAAACAGGATCGACCTGACGAGGGGTTGGATCTGGGGCGAAGGGGGGAGAGCTGAGCCGCTGGTCATCCAGACTCCTTCCGGGCGGATTGAAATCGCGTCCGGGAGATTTGCCCTCCAGGCCGACCCGGACGGAGAAAGCTGGCTGTATCTGTACGAAGGCGAGGCCCTTGCCAGACTGCGTGACAGCCAGATCGTTAAACTCTCCCAGGGACAGATGCTGCCACTCGTTGAAAATGGGCAGCCCATGCGGATGAATGAACCGCTCACCGCGGCGCTGCGTCCGGATAATCCGAAATATCCAGCGGTCGTATTCGAACCCGGATTGAGAGCTCAAATCGCGATCGGGCTGACTCGACTGGGGATCGGCACCGCTCAAAGTGTTACTTTTATTACCTACATCCTGGTATTTCTCTCCATTGTTTTCTTGCCCATAATCGGGCTATACTTGATCATCCACCGCAGGGCGAGACAGCAGGAAACTACCAACCATCAGGAGAACGAATGACTCAAGACCTAAACTTGGGACGACAGCTGGAGCAGATCACGGGTGAAATGCTGCTTTTTGGGCTGTTGGGAAAGCTGATCTATACCTACCCGAATCGAGATTGGATCCAGGAGCTGCTGGCGGAAGAAGTTTTCAGTGAGGCGCCGTTCGGCGAGACCCAACCGCAGGTCATGGAAGGTTTGATGTTGTTGCATACCTGGAACCAGGCGGCGCTCGAGCGACCGCTGGCTGATGTCGTCCGCGAGCTGGAGGAAGATTGCCAGAACCTTCTGGTCGGGATGCGGGAGATCCTCGCTCCGCCGTGGGAATCCGTCTATCTGACCCACGAAAGGCTGCTGTTTCAGGCACCTACCATCCAGGTTCGCCAGTGGTACCGCCGCTTTGGTCTGGAAATCGAGAATATCGGCCGCGAGCCGGAAGACCACATGGGGTTGGAATTGATCTTCGTCGCACATCTCGCTTCGCTGGCGACTGAAGCGTTGAGCCAGGGAGATCAAACCCGCTATCTCGAGCTCGTCCAGGCGCAGCGCGATTTTCTGCAGGAACACCTGCTTAAACGGGCGCAACTATGGTGCAAGGACATGATCGAACACGCCAGGACGGATTTTTACCGCGGGGCTGCGCTGATGGTGCGCGGCGCGCTGGACGAAACCGTTTTATATTTGGAGCAGGAAGCGCGGAGGCTGCAGCCGTGAACCTGATTTCGGCTGCCGGCAGGCTGCTGAGCCTCGAACATTCGATCATCCAGCTGGAGGCCGGGCGATGCGTCCATGCGAGCCACAAACGGATGCGCTGCCAGGCTTGCTTCGATGCGTGCCCGGCTGCGGCGCTTAAAGGCAGCCCGGTCCCGACGCTGGATTCGGAGCGCTGCATCAACTGCCTGGCGTGCCTGCCGGTCTGCCCCACCGGCGCATTTTCGGCGGAAGACGAGAGCCTGGACCTTTTCACCACCGCCGACCGACTGCGGAGCAAATCCATCGAGCTGGTCTGCGGGAGGCACCCTTCGCCCAACACGGTCTTCGCGGAAGACGCCGTCCCGGTGCAGCTGAGCGGCTGCCTGGCGGGCCTGAGCGCGAGCAGCTTCCTGGCGCTGCGGGCACTGGGGGTCGAGCGAATCGGCCTGCGCGGGGATGCCTGCGGCGAGTGCGGCTTGAAGCCGCTGACCGTGCAGATCCGGCGCCAGCTTCGAATCGCGGCGGACCACCTGGAAGGCGCCGGTTTGGAGGCCGGGATCGCGTGGATCGATGAGGTGGAAAACCGCACGACGACCAAAAAACCTGCGGCGAATATTCACAGCCGGATGATCTCACGCAGGGACCTGCTGCGGTTGAAAACAGAGCCGGTCCTCAACCCGTTTATCGCAAATCTTAAGAACCCGCTGCCAGCCAGCGCAAACCGCCCTTCCCGGGAGCGGATTCGGATCGCCTATTCGATCCAGCGGCTGAACCCGCCGGCTGAGGGCGAAAGCCCGTGGCCGGCAGAAGAGCTGGGCTACGCCCGGGTGAGGGTCAGCGAAGCCTGCACCGCCTGCGGAGTCTGCGCCCGAACCTGCCCGACCGCGGCGCTGATCTTCCAGAAGCAGGACGACCAGTCTTTCGTGCTGGCGTTCCAGCCGCGCTTCTGCATCGGCTGCGAAGCCTGCGCGGCGGTTTGCGCCCCCGGTGCGGTGAGCGTCCAGCATTCGCCGGGCTTCCAGGAGGTCTTCGGCAGGACGCAGCCCGACCTGCTCGCCTCCGGCGCCCTGACCCGCTGCAAGCGCTGCAGGACGCAGATCGCAAAGCGAGAAGGGGTCGAGCTGTGCCCGCTGTGCGAGTTCCGAAAGAAAAACCCGCTCGGCGGCGTCCCGCCTCCCGGGATCCAGGCGATCATCGATATCAAGATATCCGACAGGAAAAATGATCCATCCCATCGCTCAAAATAACCTGGACGAGATCCAGAACCCGGCCTTCCGCAAGTACGCGGAGCGCTACGTCGAGATAACCCAGGACTTCCTGGCCCAGGTCAGCAGGATCGGTCTGGAATTCGAAGCCAGACCCGAGCTGACAGACCAGCCGGACAGGCTGAGACACCTGCAGGCCAAGGGAGTCCAGCTGCGCAACGACCGCAAGAGCCTGGTCTGGAAGCACATCTCCCCTTCCTGCCTGGCGTGCCGGACCGCGGAAAACAGCGAAACTTTCTTCATTTCGCTGCGCTGCCACCGGGACTGCTACTTCTGCTTCAACCCGAACCAGGAGGGATACGCCCATTTCCTCGAACACGAGCGCAACCTGAAAGCCGAGCTGGAGCAAGCCGCAGCCCAGGGACGCAGGCTGGAGCACATCGCCCTGACGGGGGGCGAGCCGCTGCTCCACCCGGACAAGACCCTGGAATTCTTCCGGACCGCCCGCCGGCTTTACCCCGAGGCGTTTTTGCGGCTCTACACCAGCGGAGACCAGCTGAACGCTCAAAATCTCGGCGCCCTGGCTGAGGCCGGGCTGGATGAGGTCCGCCTGAGCATCCGGATGCACGACCTGGAGAAAGGCCACCAGCACAGCTTCGAGCGGCTGCGGCAGGCACGCGAGCACATCCCGCACGTTCTGGTGGAGATGCCGGTGCTGCCGGGGAGCTACGCGGCGATGACCCGGGTGCTGGACGAGCTGGACCAGATCGGAGCAGACGGCATCAACCTGCTGGAGCTGTGCTTCCCGATGAATAACGCGGACGAATTCCGGAAGCGCGGCTTCAAGCTTAAAACGCCACCATTCCGGGTGCTCTACGACTACTGGTATGCCGGCGGGCTGCCGATCGCAGGGAGCGAAGAGGTTTGCCTGGACCTGATCCAATACGCAGTCGACAGGGACCTGCGGTTGGGGCTGCACTACTGCTCGCTGGAGAACAAGCACAGCGGCCAAATCCACATGCAGAACTCGAAGGCCCCGCAGACCCGCACGGGCTATTTCTCCTCCAGGGATTTCTTCATCAAGACGGCGAAGGTCTTCGGTGAGGATATTGCCCCCGTCAAGCAGGCCCTGATCAAGACCCGCCGGGCGGTTTTCGACCTGCACCCGGAGGGGAATTACCTGGAGTTTCACCCGCGCCACCTCGCGATGCTGCCGTTTGAGGTGGAGGCGGCGATCTCCTATAATGTATTTGAAAGCCGTGAGGACGGCAGCTACATGAGGGAGCTGAGGGTTGATCGGACCACGCCGGGGGAGTTCAGGTTCGAAGAGGATTTATGACCATTGAAGCGACACTATTTTTACTTGTCATTTGACTTCATTGACCGATTTGACCGCATAATAAAAACATCTGAAATTTCCACCCCCACCCAATCGAATAGAAGGAAGAATCCCATGCCAATCAGCCTGAACAACCGCGTGACTCTCAAGAACGGTCAAGTGATGGGATACGCCGAAGTCGGCGACCCTCAAGGCGCGCCTGTGATCCACCTGCACGGGCTGCCCAGCTCACGATACGAGGGGACCAATTCGAACCACATCAAATCTGCCGAGCAGCTCCATATCCGCATGATCCTGCCCGACCGGCCTGGCGTCGGCCTCTCTGAATTCCGACCCTACACCATCGCGAGCTATCCCGACCTGCTGGCGGATTTCGCCGACCAGCTCGGGCTGGAGCGCTTCCCGGTGGTCGGCTACTCGAGCGGCGGAAAATTCGTCGTCTCCTGCGCCTGGAAGATGCCCGAACGGCTGACGCATGCGATCGTGGTCGCAGGCAGCGGCCCGTTCGACCTGCCCGGCGTCAAAGAGGCGCTCAGCAAGTCCGACCGCCAGGTTTACGGCATGGCGGTAAAGCTGCCGTGGGTGTTCAAGATCATGCTCGGGAAGATCGCCCGCGATACGAAAAAAGATCCGGCCAGCGTGCTGTCGCTCTTCACCGACATCTCCGAGTTGGACAGGGCCACGATGAAGGACCCCGAAGTGTATCGGGACGCTCGGCAGGATGGTGAACGGGGCTTTCGAGCAGGGAACACGCGGGGCGGCCTACGAATGGAAAATGGAGGCCCTGCCCGTGGGGCTTCCGGCTGAGCGAAATCCAGATGCCGGTCCAGATCTGGCACGGTGAAGAGGACCAGATCGTCTCGGTCGAGCAGGCCCGGATCCTGGCGAACCAGATCCCGGGCGCGATGCTCAAAATCGTCCCGGAAGTCGGGCACACGATTTTCGTCCATCATTTCGAAGAGCTGATGCGGGCCGCCGTCGGCTGATCCCCAGGAAACTCGCATCTCCGGCGGACCTGCCAGGTTGGACCTGGTTTTATTTCCTGATGACTGGCAGGAAGAGGATCGGGCGCGGGCTCATCCGCTGGTCGCCTTAAGGCTTCTTACCATTATTCGGCTTTTTACCATGAGGAGCATCGGTAGGGCAACCCCCACCTGGCGCCGGGATGATATCTCCTTCATGCTTGCCGTGACCATTCAAGCCATTAACGCTCACTGTGATCTCGTTATAAGGATTGTTTTGGCTGCCAGTAGCATGGCAAATTGTGATCTTGTCATTGCTTGTCGTCCATGGGCTGGTAGGACAACCGCCTTCTGGCGCAGGGATGATATCGCCTTCATGTCCATAGTGATCATTCAAGTCATTAACGCTCACTGTGATCTCGTCGTAAGGATTGGTCTGGCTGTCAGTGGCATGGCAAATGGTGAGCTTGCCATCAATGGTTATCGCTGGGCTTGCAGGGCAACCGTTTGCCGGCACTGGATATATGTCGTATGGGATGCTCAAGGTGCACATTCAATTCAGCTTTGTTGACAGTGAGTTCTTCGTAAGCGTTCGCCGGGTCGTCGGTGGCATGGCAGACAGTTAACAGCGGGGTTGTGGTGGTGCGATTGCCGATTGCAAATAGGGTGGTGATGCGATTGCCGATTGACACCAGGGTGGTGGTGATACGATTGCCGAACGCACCTGGGTTTGTCGTATTGCTATTCCCGATCACAACTGAGGTGGTAGGACAACCTCCCTCTGGTAATGGGAAGACATCGCCTTCATGCGTGCCGTGACCATTTAAACCAATAACATTCACTGTGATCTCGTCATAAGGATCGGTTTGACTGCCAGTGGCATGGCAGATTGTGATCTTGCCTTCGCTGATTAACACTGGGTTTGGAGGGCAACCGTTTGCCGGTACCGGGCTGATATCGTGTGTGATCGTAATTACTTCGTAAGGGTTCGCCGGGTCGCCGGTGGCATGGCAGGCAGTTTCCAGCGGGGCGGTAGTGGTGCGATTGCCGATTGCAAACAGGGTGGTGATGCGATTGCGGATTGAACCCAGGGTAGTGGCGCGATTGTCGATCGCACCTGAGGTGGTCGGGCAACCTCCCTCTGGCGCAGGGATGATATCGCCTTCATGCCCATCGTGACCATTCAAACCATTAACGCTCACTGTGATCTCATTATAAGGATTGGTTTGGCTGCCAGTGGCATGGCAGATCGTGATCTTGCCATCGCTGGTTAACACTGGGCTTGCAGGGCAACCGTTTGCCGGCACAGGGATAATGTCGTTGGGATGTTCACGGTGCACATTCAATTCAGCGCTTTTGACAGTGAGTTCTTCGTAAGGGTTTGCCGGGTCGTCGGTAGCATGGCAGATAGTTAAAGGCTTGGTAGTGGAGGTGCGATTGCCGATCGCACCCAGGGTGGTGGTTGTGACGTGAATGCCGATCGCACCCAGGGTGGAGTCAGCAACGCTGCAAGCCGAGAGCAGGGTAATCGCGAGAATCAGAAAAAGTGCTACCAGCAGTTTGGCTTTCATTTTGCTAAGCTTATCCATATTAATTACTCCTTATAGGATTTCTTACTTCGCATTGGATTGTGAAATTTCCTTGACCATTTCGGCAGTTTTTTCCGGCTGGTTCACGCGTGTCGCCACATCTGCCTGGGCAATGATCCCTACAATCCGGTTGTCATTGTCCACGATAGGAATGCGGCGTAATTGATGCTCAGCCATCGCATCCAGCGCTTTCTGCAAGGCATCCTCAGCCCGGCAGGTCACTACCTGGCGCGTCATCACCGCCTCCACTTTCGTGGATTTGGCATCCTGCCCTTTTGCAATAACCTTCATTGCAAGATCACGATCGGTCACAATACCGACCAATTTTAGGGTCTGCTCGTTTTCAATAATCGGGGATCGAACCGATGTTCTCACTCTGCATCAATTGCGCCGCTTTTACAACCATGTCATCTGGCCGGCAGCAAACGGGGTTTTTCGTCATCACTTCACTACATTTCTTCATCTATTCTCCTTTATTCAGTTGGTAACTTCATTCGATTCGGTGATTCGCAATAAACTCATTTGTCTTCTTTTTCATTGATCAGCTCCTCACTTTTCCTGGATTGCCATCTTTTATAAGCAGCTTCAATTTCCTGTGCTGTGTGGGTATCGCAGGCAACCAGCGGTTTTCGTTGATCTGGCACACAGTGACCGCCAGGGCTGGTCACGGCACAATCCACGAAACTGCCGGTGGGGGTATACACGGCAAGAACGTTGAATGTTCTGGCACATACGAGGCAGCCATGCATCTCGACTGAATTTTTATTTTCAGACTTAGTCATGGCTGTTCATCTCCCGTCCGGAGCCAGTGCTTCTGCTAGCCAGGAATCCAAATATCTGGGTTCGGGGTAGATACACCCGGCCAAAGGGAGTCTGGCCGGCGTTGCTTGCCAGACTCCCTAAAGCAGACCTATTTTTTCTTCAGCACCAACAGGCCGGTAGTGGTTTCGAAAACTTTGTATCCATTCGGAACCGCATCTAATGCGCCTTCCTTTTTTTCTTTTGAGAAGAAGTAAAGGGTTGATTTCTTGCCAGTGGATGAGACGCGGTCTTTTCCGTGCAGAATATAGGTGACACCCTTAGAATTCTTATATGTAAAAGCCATGAGATTCTCCTTTTGATCCTGATTGAGACATGCTTATATGTTGAACCCGCGATTCGGGTCACTTAGCAATCGCGAATTCCTATCGGTGATTATTTAACTTGCCCTTTCAAACCACCAGGCGATTGAAGAAGGAGCGGTAGCGCTGCAAGGCCTTGCGGAGATCTTCAGTAGAGACTTCATTGCCCTGCTTCCACTGGCCTTCCAGCGTGCTATGTTCGCTGGCAAACATCTGAGTGATTTGTTCGATCACCTCAGATACCAGCTCATCCGCCTGCTGAACAGCAGCGCGCGGTTCGTCCACAAACGTGCCCTGGATTTCATTCCAGCGCGTGCGAAGCTGCTCTGATACGTCACGGTTGAGCAGAGCCGCCGATGATCCGGCATTCGTACCGACAGGGGCTTCGTGGGTAATCGTCTCGCCCATGGGAGCCTGGTAGAGGACCGACTTGCTCACCAGGGGCTCGTCGGCAATTATTACGCTCACCGGGGCTTTGTCGTAGAGCGGCGCGCCCATAGGGGCTTCGCGGAGGATCGTCTCTTCCACCGGGCGAACTTCATTAACGGTTTCTTCCATCGGTGTCTCCTGGACAGGAGTCTCAACCATCGGAGCTTCTTGGCCGGCTAAAGGATCCGAATTTTCTACCAGGCTGTTCATATCCTGATTTGTTCTCTCAACAACTGCCGAGGTATTAAAGCGTTCATCAAAATATTGTTTGTTCATCTCTATTTCTCCTTTTCACTGTTTGCTTCTGTTCCGAGGAGTTCCTCGAACAAAGAGCGGTAATAAATCATTGCCTGACGTAATTCTTCTGTATCGACCTGGGCCTGCTCATTTTTGACGGCGATCTCACGGGCGGCGCGGTAATTGGTCACCAAAGCAGGATAATTTACAGAGAGATCGGACGCCCGCTGCTCAAAATC
The DNA here is from genome assembly GCA_963726375.1 of uncultured Chloroflexia bacterium. Taxonomy (GTDB): domain Bacteria; phylum Chloroflexota; class Anaerolineae; order Anaerolineales; family UBA4823; genus UTCFX2. The sequence continues at coordinate 9,687 of CAVSCE010000001.1, forward strand.
AGATACTGGATAGTTACGAAGCTGCATAACTTCCATGATCAGGTGGTCGGCATCTACGATCGCCTGTCCCGGCTCGTCGACAAAATTTGATTGTATAGCGGTCCAATCAGCCAGATAACTCTCGCGCTCACTGACCGAAAGTGGGCGAATATCCAAAGCCTGGACATGCTTCTGCCGTTCATCCAGCTCGGTTTGGGCTTTTTTCTCGTCACCCATGCTCTGCACAGTGTGATCATACTCGGGTCCGAAGTGCTCCTGAAGCCGCTCCGTCCGTTTACGGCGAGCAAAAATCGGGACTAATAATATGACGCCTATTATCACCACGACTAGAAAAACGGCGATAATCAAAATATAGGTAGTATTCACAAAACATCCTCCTCTTGAATGATTTACACGACGCGCCGAATTTAGAGCGACACGATTCCCAGCAAGTTCAATATAACGAGGATTACGGCGATAACGATCAAAATATGGATCCAACTCCCAGTTTGCGGGAAGCTTGAGCTGATGTTCCGACCGAAGAAACCGATCAGCCACAGGATTACCAGGATAACAACGATTGTCCACAACATGAGATTTCTCCTTTTGAAAATCTAAACGTGCTATCTGCCAGGTTTGAGCAATGCACCCAAAAACAACCCAAGCGCAAGAGTCAGCGTGATCGTGACCCAGGGATAATTGGCTATCTTCTTGCTGAAGTCGCCTGGAACCCGGTCTGCAACATCCTGGACTTTCGTATTGTATTGGCTCAATCCTTGTCCAACCCCCTTATTAATGGTCTTTACTGCCTCAGATACCGTTGACTTCACGTCATCCTCAAGTCGTTCATATTTCCTGCTCAACCCGGTGGCGCCGTCATCCGTCAATGCAGCGATATCTTCTTTCACATTGTCAACGTCTTGATTAACCTTTTTCTCAAATGCCTTATCATTCATAATCAAATTCCTTTCTGGCTTTCGCCGTGCGTGCGTTCGGGGGCCTCAAACTGATAATCTAAGTATAGTGACGCAGAGTCTCAACAGCGTTAATTATCCGCCTTTGTGTTCATCGGATTACATTTCCAACCATTTCTCCTATTATGAGATTAATTTTCCGATCTCACCACAAGGGCTGCTATCGAGCAATAAATGCCAATTGTGAGCGAAGCGCTGTGGCAACACTGCCAGAAAGTGCACACCAGCCACCATGTGCTGGTGAAAGCCCAACAAAGCATCGTTCGGATCAAACTGCTGCGAGGGTTGGGGATCCCGCTGCACCAGGCTTCCGACGGGCTGGGCGAGCTGATCGGCTGGATCTACGATGCGCTGGAGCGAGGCGGGCTGCCGTTTGGGCGGGATTGGCCGGAGCGGCTGCACGGGCTGTTTGAGATCGTCGGAAGGGCAGAGATAGACTGCATGGTCAAGGGGATGGTGACCTTTTTGGAGCAGGGGTAAGGGAGGGAGCCCTCACCCCCGACCCCTCTCCCATGGGGAGAGGGGTCGGGGGTGAGGGTAAGGGAGAGGGGTAAGGGTTGAGGGTTCAGCCTTTCACCTCCGGATCACCGGCAGGAAGATCAGGTCCTCAACGTAGATGTAAAACTGGCCGTTCCCGCCGTTCTCGTTCGAAACCGCCATCCCTAACCAGTCCCCGACGGCTGTATTCCGGTGCTGCAGCTTCTCCACCGTCGCCGGTGCCGAAGAGGTGTCCGAGTAGGCCGCATATCCCGCCTTTGCCCTGGACCAGGTCGCATTCGATGCAGAGTCGGATTTATACAGCCACACCGCCAGGTCCGCCGTGTTCGCGCCGGTCGGGACGACCGCGACGATCCGGTTGGCGTTTTGGCTGAACCCGACGTCGAAGACGTTCAGGACCGCGCTCCCAAGCGTGTAGGGGCCGTAGATCCCGTTTTCGATAATCCCGATTCCTTCGTTCGCGTAATAGTGGTAGACGTTTCCGCTCCCGCTGTAAAGGTTCGTCCGGAAGAATTCGTCCGCAGGCCCCCAATGGTTGCCGTCCACCATGATGAAGTCGGTGTACCCGGCCACGTACGTGGAGACATTTCTCGTCGTTCGCAGGCCCGGGTCGTCGAACCAGCTGTTCGAGGTCATCGTCAGGTCGTGGTCGGTGCCCGAAGCCGAGCGCAGCCCGAGCGCTCGCCAGTAGTAGTTCACGGACCTTTGTCCGGAGCCAAACGCCCAGTGGTAGCCCATCGGCGGGGCCTTGACGTCGGTCGCGAAATAGTTGACCGGCGTGTGCCAGCTGTCGCGCCACAAGCCCGTCCCCAGCCAGGTGTCTCCGGACCAGGTGCCGCTCCAAAATTCGATCCTGAAGTTGTAGCTCCCGGTCACAGGGGCGACGAAGTCGACGATCTCGAAGTTCCTGGTTGTGGCGGCGGAGACGACGACCAAGGTAGTGTTGTCCGGCTGGTATACCGCCAGGTCGAGGTCCACCGTCTGCGGGTCGCTGGTGAGGTCGCCGCTTGGGTTGGACAGCCAGCGCATCGCGAACCGCACCCGGTCTCCCTTCCAGGCGTACCCCTGGATCGTGAGAGGGAACGTCGTGCCGCTGCCGATTGACTGGCTGGTCCAGGCGTCGCGCTCGACCGCCACCAGCGCCGCGCTCGCGTCCATCCCGCCGGTGCCGTCCTTCTGGCTCACGCGCGCCTCGCCTTCGATGTTGTGCAGCGCGGTCGCCATCAGGATCGACTGGATCGATTCCGGCCGATCGAACAGGCTGGGTTGGGCATCGATCATGTCCGCCGCCACCGCCGAGATCATCGGCGTGGCATAGCTCGTCCCCGAGCCGGTGTCGCCGAAATAAGGCGAAGTGCGGGTCGTGCTGTTGATCCCCCCGCCGCTCGCCGCGATCTCCGGCTTCTGCCGGCCCGAATTGTTGTACTGGCTCCAGCTTTCCATCGTGTCGTCCGACCAGCCGAGCGTGTTGTTGTCGTAGTAGGCGCCGACCGTCATCGTGTTGAACCCTTTCCCGGGCGAGTTGACGTAGATCACGGGCGCCGCACGAGCGTGTCGTTGAAGTTGCCCGGCCGCCACTGCGACCATGTCATAGTTGTAGCGCGAGATGTAATCCAGGTGGCGGTCGACATTGAACAGGCGGCGTTTGCCCCGCATTCGGCCGTAGTAGCTGTCATTAATCACATTCGCGTTGCTGGTGCCGTAGTCCATCGCGGCTTCCAGCGCAGCGACCGAACCATAGTCGTCCCCGTTCGCGCTGTAGATCGTCGCTCCGGGCGCCAGCCCGCGCACGGTCGGTGGTTGCTGGCGACCATCCCGCCGACCGCGGTCGGGTGGTCTTTGAAAGCCCTGCTGGTGTCGCGCGTCCCGGTCACGGCAGGTACGGGTTGGCGTTCCACATCCGCTCCCCCTCGACGACCGCCACGTTCACCCCGCTGCCGTTGTAGCCGGCCGTGTGCGCCCCCGGGTTTTTCGACCAGGTCGGCATTTTGCGTACTTCTGGCGATCTCCAGCGCCGGCCCGCCGGGCATCGAAGCGTCGTAGACCGCGTCCACGCCCTCGGCAAACCCCAGCTCCTCCACCTCGCTCCGGGTCAGCCCGGTCAGGAAGACCAGCGGGGCGAGCTCGCTCGCGTACTGCACTTCATACCCCATCTTGCTCGCATAGTCGAGGAACCTCTGGCGTGGCCCGGCGACCTGCGCCTTGACGTGCGCCTGGTTCAGCCGGTCGAATCCGCGGCCCGCTCCAGCTCCTGCTGCTCTGCGGCGCTTCTCTGCTTCCAGCGCCGCGCGTTGTCGGCGCCGCTTGGCCGGTTTTTTCTGCCGGTCCGGAACTGGCGCCTCGGGCAGCGCCCCGGCCAGCGCCTTCAAGACCTCCGGCGGGACCTGGTCCAGTGGAAGCGGCTTTTCGATGACCTTCGGTCCGTTCGTCGGTTTGGGCTGTCGTCCCTGCTCGACCGGGTTTGCCGTCGAACGGCCCTCCTGCTGCTCGGCTGCAGTGCTGCTTCGTCCATGGGCTTGAGCAGCGGCTCGATCTCTGCGGTCAGCCAGACCGAGACCGTGAAAGTCTCGTCGGGCAGGCTTGTTTTAATCTTCTCCACCAGCGGGTAGGTCAGCCGGCCGTGGGCCTTCCGCCATGCTGCCGTGACGGTCGCTCTCAGCGCTTCTTCGTCCACTGCCTGCTCCATCCCGGAAGCTGGCGCCCACCGCCGTATGCGTCGTCCGATCCGGCGCCTTCACCCGGGTGACCGTTGAGCCGTCGATCAGCTCGACTTTCCCGACGTCTGCCAGCTCCAGGCTGGCGGCCGAAACACCTTCCGTTTCGGCGAGCAGCTCCAGGTACTGCGCCTCGGAGAGCTCCCCTGCCTGTGCCTCAGCCCTTCCCAAACCCTTGATTTCCACCCGTGGGGCTGCCGAATGCCGTGCCTGCGATAACTGCCAGGAACAGGCTTAACCTCAAAATCTTACCCGTCATGCTGACCTCCATTCAAATGTCTTCATGTTCCGGTGAAAAAGAATTGATCCACCTTCATTTTATAGATGAATTACCCAAAAGTAAATAGGCCAATATACCCGCCTCCCCGCCATTAGAGGTCATTGCGAGCCTGTCCACCTGTCCACCTGTCCACGTAGTTTGTGGATGTAGTGTGTGGACGTCTTTCGTGGACGTTCTATGCGAAGCAATCTCCTGTCATTGCGAGCCTGTCCACCTGTCCACCTGTCCACGTAGTTTGTGGATGTAGTGTGTGGACGTCTTTCGTGGACGTTCTATGCGAAGCAATCCACCTGTCATCGTTCTTCGAGGACGATCTATCGTGGAGCAATCTCCTGTCCTTGCGAGCGTTCTGTGCGAACCTGTCCACCTGTGGTCGTTCTTTGAGAACGATCTATGTGGAGCAATCTCCTGTCCATTGCGAGCCTGTCCACCTGTCTATGTAGTTTGTGGATGTCTTTCGTGGACGTTCTATGCGAAGCAACCTCTCATCTGTCATTGCGAGCGAATTTTGTCGAAGCAATCTCCTGTCATTGCGAGCCTGTCCACCTGTCCACCTGTCCACGTAGTTTGTGGATGTAGTGTGTGGACGTCTTTCGTGGACGTTCTATGCGAAGCAATCTACTGTCCTTGTGGACGCTTGTTGCGAACCTGTCCACCTGTCATCGTTCTTCGAGGACGATCTATGTGGAGCAATCTCCTGTCATTGCGAGTAAATCCATGGCGCTTCGCGGATTTCTTCGCTGAAACCGTCAAAAATCGCCTGTTCGTCCATCGGCAGTTCTCCAGTTCTGAGTTCAGTTGGTTTCTACCAGCTCTCTGATCCGGAGAAAATCCGTCGTACCAGACCCTCGTCAGAAACTGGCCCTAAAATAAACCAGCCCCCTCCGTTAAGGAGCAGGGCTGTGAACGACTTGTTTCAATCTCCCCTCTCCCAAAGGGAGAGGGGTAGGGGGTGAGGGGTAATGGGAGAGGGAAGGGTGAGGGTCCAGCCTTTTACCTCTGGATCACCGGCAGGAAGATCAGGTCCTCGACGTAGATATAAAATTGGCCGTTCCCGCCGTTCTCGTTCGAAACCGCCAGCCCCAACCAGTCACCCACGGCTGTATTCCGGTGCTGCAGCTTCTCCACCGTCGCCGGTGCCGAAGAGGTGTCCCAGTAGGCCGCATATCCCGCCTTTGCCTGGACCAGGTCGCATTCGATGCAGAGTCGGAATTATACAGCCACGCCGCCAGGTCCGCTGTGTTGCGCCGGTAGGGACGACCACGACGATCCGGTTGGCGTTTTGGCTGAACCCGACGTCGAAGACGTTCAGGACCGCGCTCCGAGCGTGTAGGGGCCGTAAATCCCGTTTTGGATATCCCAATCCCTTCGTTTGTGTAATAGTGGTAGACGTTTCCGGTCCCGCTGTAAAGGTTCGTCCGGAAGATTCATTGGCAGTCCCCCATGGGTTGCCGTCCACCATGATGAAGTCGGTGTACCCAGCTACGTACGTGGAGATATTTCTCGTCGTTCGCAGGCCCGGGTCGTCGAACCAGCTGTTCGAGGTCATCGTCAGGTCGTGGTCGGTGCCCGAAGCCGAGCGCAGCCCGAGCGCTCGCCAGTAGTAGTTCACGGACCTTTGTCCGGAGCCAAACGCCCAGTGGTAGCCCATCGGCGGGGCCTTGACGTCGGTCGCGAAATAGTTGACCGGCGTGTGCCAGCTGTCGCGCCACAAGCCCGTCCCCAGCCAGGTGTCTCCGGACCAGGTGCCGCTCCAAAATTCAATCCTGAAGTTGTAGCTCCCCGTCACAGGGGCGACGAAGTTGACGATCTCGAAGTTCCTGGTTGTGGCGGCGGAGACGACGACCAAGGTAGTGTTGTCCGGCTGGTATACCGCCAGGTCGAGGTCCACCGTCTGCGGATCGCTGGTGTAGGTCCCGCTTGGGTTGGACAGCCAGCGCGTCGCGAACCGGACCCGGTCTCCCTTCCAGGCGTACCCCTGGATTGTGAGCGGAAACGTCGTGCTGCTGCCGATTAACTGGCTGGTCCAGGCGTCGCGCTCGACCGCCACCAGCGCCACGCTCGCGTCCATCCCGCCGGTGCCGTCCTTCTGGCTCACGCGGTGTCACCTTCGATGTTGTGCAGCGCGGTCGCCATCAGGATCGACTGGATCGAAATCGGCCGATCGAACAGGCTGGGTTGGGCGTCGATCATGTCCGCCGCCACCGCCGAGATCATCGGCGTGGCATAGCTCGTCGCCGAGCCGGTGTCGCCGAAATAAGGCGAAGTGCGGGTCGTGCTGTAGATCCCCCCGCCGCTCGCCGCGATCTCCGGCTTCTGCCGGCCCAAATCGTTGTACTGGCTCCAGCTTTCCATCGTGTCGTCCGACCAGCCGAGCGTGTTGTTGTCGTAGTAGGCGCCGACCGTCATCGTGTTGAACCCTTTCCCGGGCGAATTGACGGAGATCGACGGGGCGCCGCATTCGAGCGTGCCTTTAAAGTTGCCCGCCGCCACTGCGACCATGTCATAGTTGTAGCGCGAGATGTAATCCAGGTGGCGGTCGACATTGAACAGTGCGGCGTTTGCCCCGCATTCGGCCGTCCAGTAGCTGTTATTAAGCAGATTGTGTTGCTGGTGCCGTAGTCCATCGCAGGTTCGAGCGCAGCGATCGTAGAATAGTCGTCCCCGTTCGCTCGTAGATCGTCGCCCCGGGCGCCAGCCCGCGCACCGTCGGGTGGTTGCTTGCGACCATCCCGCCGACCGCGGTCGGGTGGTCTTTGAAGGCGCGTTGGTTTCGTCTTTCCGGTACGGTAAGGTACGGGTTGGCGTTCCACATCCGCTCCCCCTCGACGACCGCCACGTTCACCCCGCTGCCGTTGTAGCCGACCGTGTAGGCGCCTCCGGGAGTTTCGACGATATCGGCATTCTGCGACGGCCGCGCGACGTCCAGCGCCAGCCCGCCGGGCAGCGACGTCGTAGACCGCGTCCACTTCCTCGGCGCGCCCAGCTCTTCAACCTGCTGGCGGGTCAGCCCGCTCAGGAAGACGACCGGGGCGAGCTCACTGGCATACTGCACCTGGTAGCCTTTGTCTCGGCGAAATCGAGGAACTGGCGGGCCCTGCGACCTGCGCCTTAAGCTGGGCCTGGTTTGCGAGGTCGAATGCCCTGGCCTGCTCCATCCTCTGCTGGTCTTCGGCCTGCTTCTCTGCTTCGAGCGCTGACGGCGCT
>CAVSCE010000002.1:0-33253 GCA_963726375.1 uncultured Chloroflexia bacterium
CCAACTCTGGCCCCACAGCATGCAGCAGAATTTACTAAACCTGATATTGTTGTTGCTGGTGAAATCCCGGAGGCAAATGATCTCTGGACGGATTTATCCTTGTACGAAAAACCGCCATCCTATGCCATCATTACTCCCAGCCGTGGATGCCCGTACGATTGTGCTTACTGCGCCCAAAAAACTATCAATGATGGCCGACGTCGCGTTCATTTTCGTAGTGTTGAGGATATTTTTACCGAAATGCGAAATAAATGGGAAAGGTATGGCATTCGAGACTTCTGTTTCTATGCTGATTTTCTCCTTTGGGATTTTGAAATCAATTCATCCCCCTCCTGGAGAAAATTGCTGATTACGAGGGAGGTCCATTTTCGTTATTTACGCTCCCGAAGGATTGGGATGTACGATTGCTATCCCAATCACAAAGACTTGTAGATGCTCTAAAAGCTGCCAATTTACAAAAAGTATATCTACCCTGTGAGAGTATTGATGACGAGTACGTAAAGTCACTCAACAGGAAGCATGTCAAATTAGAGCACTTTGTTAGAGCAGACAGGATGTGCGAAGCCGCTGGTTTCCAGCTGCGGAATTTAGATGTAAATGCCTTCTTGCTATATGGCCTACCAGGCGAGTCTGTTGATCAAGATCGTAAAGTCAATTCTGTTTGTTTCTGAGATTGTCGGCTCGATCATCCCAATGCTGTTTACGCCAGTTCCTTCAACGCAAATATTTCGAGACAATATTTACCGTATTTTCAGGAAAGAGGATGGGATCGGGACTTGCATATGTTGAATGGGAAATTATTCCCATTCTTGGAAATGAATGAAGGGTCTGTGAGTGATTATGTGGATTATGCAACGCCTGATGTTTACTCTCAATGCTCTATTATCGGAATAATTCTTTCCAGGTATTCGGGGATACACGGGTTGCTGCCGCGTTTAAGAGAAAATATTGGGAACAATTTCGGGCAATTTGTATCAAATTATAGAGATCAGAAATAGTTGGAGAATTTGCACTCCACAATATTGGTGACGTTTCATTAAACAATAATGGGTGAATGGGTAATTTTGGATATCTATTACAACGCAAATCGGGCATCTCGACCCGACCATTCCGAATTCCTACATGCCTGCTACTTTTTCCAGCCAAGATTTGCTCTAAATTTCCGCCGAGCTCGACAGTTGTTTGACCGCGGACAACCGGTTTGCGTTACAAAGCCCTCGAGCCAATTGACAGCATGGTCGACCTGGCTACGGGGGCTCGTCTCCCCAGGTGGGGTGAAGCGTAGCCAACGCTGCCGAAGATGTCGCTACGATTTCTGATAACCTTGGCTTAGACCGGCTGTCTGTATGGGGAGTTTCTGGAGGGGGACTGAATTCATCAGCATGTGCGATTTTACTGCCAGATCTGATTGTCGCGATGGCTTCGCTCGTTTGGCGGTATTGACTACCAAACGGATCAATTCAAGCAGCTGGTCAAAGTCATTCGTCGCAATTTGCTCAAGCAATTCGGTTTGTAAGATAAATTCGCCTTGGAATGTTATGGTGTCACTCCTTTTTTGAAGTCGGTAGCTTCTCGAAGGATATACCAGACCTACCGCTCTGGGCGGATAATTTTGCAGAAAAGAGTTTACACTAACTTATTCTGTAAATTGATCTGGTGAGATTCAAAAGTCTGGGAAGTTTCAATGAATTAATACAATAAGCCCACAAAAAAATCATAGAAACTAAATCACCGTTTCGTGCAGCCTGGATAAACATGCTAGATAGCCGTTCATCCAGCCATTGGCTTCCCTGATTGTCATTTCGGTTGAAAGCCTGCGGCCGTTCTGCTTCACAACCCAGAAATTGATAGCCGTCTTATCCGCAGCTGTTCAAGTCCAAATTGCAATTCTCACGCCCCGAATTTCAAATGGTGGCTAGATGAAAAATCATAGATGAAAATGCCCTCATCGTTTGTAAATAGCTTCATTATATTAGCCTTGATGGCAAGAGAGCTACGATAAAGGACTTATGCGATATTTTGTAGGATAGGGTAATCATAATTTTTTTACCGTTACTCCTACTTCGCCGTCAACGCCTGGATCGTTCATTCCTGTCTGAACGACTACAAGGCACATTGGCGTACATCTGGATTGCAGGTTACTTCTCTTCTTCTTTGCTGGAAGTGATTGGCGAAGAGCTGGAGTCGTTGATTGGGCTCCCATGTTCATATAAATCTCGAAATTTGCACGCCCTATTCAACCGACTTTCAAGAGTTCACGGTAGGAAAAATCGAAGTCAAAGCCAATTGGCCGAATATCAATCAGTTGCTGAATTTCTTGAATGGCTTTGAAGTGCTCCAGGTTAAGTCAACTTTGGGTTGATCTTCAAATGTGCGGGAAGAATAGGTCAGGAAACGAAAGGGTATCGCTCTCCCCCGCAACGGAGTAGCCAGGGTCAGCATCCAAAAGCCTTTGGTTTCCCCATCCATCAATGTACCTACATCTTCATTTTTTACCGGCATTCGGGCGCTTGATCTCTGTAGGGTCCCTAATTACAAAGTCTGCTTCTTTGTTGAAGATCTCAATTTTAGCGTTGCCTAGGGATCATTCTCCTGTAAGAACCGTTGGATAAGCTTGTAGCTGGCATTTTCATTCCCCGGCATTTTTGCTGCAATGTATCTGAGCTGTGGTGAGTGAGCTTCAAGTATCCATTGTTGAATGTCGCCCACTTGTTGGGGATCCCTTGGATCGGGAATTCGGTACTAAGCAAATTTAAGAATTTCGGATAGACTTGTCCATCGTAACCTCTTTCTCTAGATTTGGTTGTTCAGAGAATTGAGGATCCAATTTTAGTGTCCATTAGTCCGTACTTTTGTTCTAAATTTAGTCAACATTAGCGAGCGAAACCTGCGACCATCCGTCGTGCACCGCAAGGTCGTCGGTTGTTTCGCTCCGATTGGGGCGCTACGGTCTATGCTGCTCTGGCTTCAGTGATCGCTACTGCCGCATTGAAGGGCATCTCCTCTTTCTATACAATTCAGAACCTTTTTGGTACTCCCGCACTGCCCTTGCTTACAGCGTGTGAGTAGATACTATATTCGTCTTTTTCTTAATGAGTAAATGTGTTATATTATTTCCATCTAGTCCATTGACTAGAGCAAACTGAATAAAAGTCCTTTCAAGCTTTGGGATGTTCATATATTTAGATTTATCTTAGATTGACATCCCACTGTAAGTAGGAAATCAGCCTACGGCTTAGGGTAAACGTAAACCTGCATATATTGCAGTGACAAATTATGTTTACTTTTAAGCCGTTATTTTTTTTGGAGGTAACAGTGTCGTACAGACTTCTTCAGCCGCTTGAAATTGCTCAATTATTGGGGATTTCTCGGCCTCGCGTATCGGCTGCTTCAAGATGGGGAAATCCGAGTCGTCTATGTCGGAAAATGTGTGAGGGTTCAGACAGAAGACCTTGAGGCATTCATCGAAAATCACACTAAAGGACCAATTTCAATTGTAAATTCGCTGAATGACAAAAATTCAGCAAAATTGTTATCTCGGAGGGAACAGACATGGCAATAGAATCCGTAAACCTGCCATATCGCAGATGGCAGGTTTCGCGAGCCACAAACTAAGGTGTAATCTTATTTATAGAGGAGTTCTCAATAACAGTGATTCCCTCAAAATCCATCTTAGGGAAATGGAATCTATATACCCTTCAGGATGCATATCAACCTGGCAACCGATCCATTATTTAGCAGGAAAAATCTTTGAAATTCCTTCATTGAACATCGTTTATGGATCTCCTGGAAGCCTAAAATCCTTTTTACTCGCAGATCTGGCATGTTGCACCGTGGCGGGTGCCAACTGGCTGCTAAATCTACGGGTAATGGATCTGGCTTACATGTAGTAATGTCTCCAGCCCTTTGGCTCGATTTCGATAACGGAGAACGAAGAACTCATGAGAGGTTTGCTGCGCTTGGACGAACCTATAATTTACCAAGCAATGCCCTGTTGATTACTCGATGGCAATCCCCATCATGAACGCGAACAACGATTTGCACGTTAATGAAATCGTAGAAATTATAAAAAAACTTCATGCAGTATTGGTTGTAATTGACAACCTGGGCACGATCTCAGGTGGAGCTGATGAAAATTCAGCAGAGATGATCAAAGTTCTTTCAAACCTCCGGATAATTTCTGAAAGAACCAATACCGTCTTAAATGTAATTCACCATCCAAGGAAATCCGAAGCGAACAAAGGTCGTCCAGGTGATTCGTTGCGTGGTCATTCCAGCATCGAGGCTGCTTTGGACTTGGCGCTTCGAGTTACAAGAGAACCCAAATCGGATTTGATTAATCTTGTCGCGACCAAGTCTCGTGGTGCAGAAGTCGCACCCTTTAGTGCGCTATTCACCTATCAGCATGACGCAAGTGGAGAATTAGCTGCCGCCCGTTTTTATGCCAGTTCGTCCGAACAACATCCCACTATATCCACTATATCCACCATTTACCAAGCGATCCTTAGTGCTCTCGACGGAAAATCATTGAATAAAACCACATTGACTGAACAGGTTTACAACTCTCTGGATAAAAAAGTTGGTATGAACCGCATTGGTTTAAATATAGACCAGATGGTATCTGATGAGTACTTGATTAAGAATTAGGGATCAATAATGCTCAAATTTTCTCCAAGAATCCAAATAAACCTTATTCTTCTTGAACAAGGTTGCCTTCTTTGGTCGTATCAAATTGGTTCCACGGTTTTATTCTCATTTAATGAGTGTAAAACCATTAAACCGATCTGGACATGGACGATTAAGCTTTGGTGTTGGATTTATTAGGCATATTCTTTTTGAGAAATATTATTAAGGAGAAATAGATTATGGATGCTCACATTTTCAAACCTACTGCGATTACCAGACTTCTGAAACCTGCTGAAGTGGCTTCTCTTCTGTGTGTTCGCGCAGCTTTGCTTATCACCTCTACAAACTGGTGAAGATCCCGACTGTCGCCTCGGAAAAGCCTGTCGGGTCAGGCCTCAAGACCTGGCTGAGTATATCGAAAATAATCTTCATCGTCAGATGGATAATCGATAACCAACTAAGCTATCGGAGTTATTCTTGTTCAGCATCATTTCGCCCTGTCTTTGCTGTCCGTGCGCTCCAATACGGTGCTAGAATATTGGAGTACTTCCGCACCTTACCAACTGAATGGACAGGGCTTGCAGCGTTACCTTGCCTTCATCTCTCACAAAGAAAGGAGAGATAGAAAATGGCAAGAAAACGCGCGAACAACGAAGGCACCGTCTATAAGCTACCAAGTGGTCGATGGTGTGCTCAGCTCTCGCTTGATGGTCAAAGAATGTCGAAGGCTTTCGACACCCAAAAGGATGGACTGGATTGGATCCGAAGTTCGCGTCGTCAGATCGATGATGGAATGACTTATACCAGTACTAAGGTCACACTGGCGGAGTTTCTTACGAATTGGCTGACCAGTTCGAAAACTCGGCTGCGCCCACGTACCTGGGACTCATTATGAACAACTCTTCGGCAATATATTATTCCCAAATCTGGGGAAGCATCACTTCGCGAGTTGCGAGCCCGAAAGGATCCAGAAGATGTACGATGGACTTCTAGAAGATGGAGCTGGGGTTCACACTGATTTTGAAGATCCATGCCATTCTATCGGCATCGTTCGAGCATGCGCTAAAGCTTGGCATAATATCTCGAAATCCTGCTAAGCTAACCATGCCGCCCCAAAAACCCGTCAAGGAAATGAAATTCCTGGACGAAAGCCAGGTCAGCCAGCTATTGATTGCGGCTCAGGGTATCGGTTGGAGGGATTACTACAATTGGCCCTGGCAACAGGACTTCGTCAGATGGAGCTTCTGGGCTTGCAGTGGACTGATCTGGACTGGCTCAAGCGCACATTGATCATCCAGCGACAGCTGACTCGCGAGAGAAATGCGGGACCCTGTTTGCCCCACCCAAGTCGAAAGCAGGAAAGCGAACCCTGGTCCTTGGTACAAAAACGATTGAAGCGCTTAGAACGCACTATCAGCACCAACAGATCGAGCGCCAAGCTGCCGGAGAGGATTGGCAAGAACATGGTTTGATCTTTTCCAACCGCTTTGGTGGACCAGTGGACAACCGCAGCTTGACACGAGACTTCAAGAAGCTGCTCAAGGCGGCTGGCTTGCCAGAGATAAGGTTTCATGATCTGCGTCATACTACAGCATCACTGTTGCTCAATAACAATGTTAATCCCGTTGTTGTGTCCAAAAGACTTGGACATTCCAGGACTTCGATCACATTGGATGTCTATGGGCATCAGCTGCAAAATATGCAAGCGGAAGCTGCTGAAACCATCGATGACCTGATTACCCCGATTCAGCTCAACCAGGAGATAGCGGAATCGGTTGGCATCGATGAACAAGCCCTTTCTTAAATACATTTGGCACTTCAAACGGTTGCACACGGTTGCACACGATGACCCCAATCTGAACCCAAGACCATAAGAGCCCCCATATATAGGTCTAACAAAACAAAAACCCCCATCCCTGGGGGTTAAAGGTGGACCTGGAGGGATTCGAACCCTCGGCCTCCTCAGTGCGATTGAGGCGCGCTCCCAACTGCGCTACAGGCCCTTCCTCGAGCGAACGGAATTGTATCTGAGACTGATTGACCTGTCAAGCTGCTGATCATTGGCGCCGGACACTCCAACGTTTTTTGATGAATTCAATATTTTATGATTTCTGCTTTCACCTCTTCCCATGTTTTGGATGTTCTGCGACCACTTTATGGCTTAATGTGCCGGAATTCAAAAGGCGAGATGATCGAGTATGATGCGATCATCTCCGCAATTCCAGGGTCTTGTGGATCGGATTTGGAAAACTGTTTTCTATTCCAGCTTGACTTTACGATCACACCCTGATCGGTCCGGTTGATTGTCAAGGTTGCAATCCCGATATTTTCTCCGAATTCTCCGCCTTGAGCCAGGATTGTCTCCCCAATTTTCTCGTTCATAAGCTCATGCGTGTGACCACCAATAACGAGGTGGATCGGTCTCCCAGCATCCGTCATCGCTTTAAGAGAACTTCTCCTCCCATCCCGTAGGGTAAGGGGTAAGGTGTTTTAACGCCTTCATGGACTGCAAGAACAAAGACTTCCGCACCTTCCGATAAGGCAACGTCATAAAAATGAAACAATGCATCGAGATGAGGATGGGAACAAATATCTGGAAAAGTGACTGCCCCTGTGCCTTTATTTATCCCTAAAACTGCAACTCTTACAGGATTGTCTTTGGGCCCCATTTCAAAAATCCGGTAGGCATCAAAATATGGTTTCCAGGTGCATTTCCCATTCGCATCCTTTCGGGTCATATTTGCAGCCAAGAAACTCACCGGCGCCAGGTTCTTCTCTCGAGAAACCAATAATTGCTTCCCACAATCCCATTCATGGTTCCCAGGCGCAATCGCATTATATCCAACATATTTGAACATCTCGTCTGCAATAAAAGCGTCTTCGTTATCGCATCGATAGTTGGTTGACATGTCACCACCGTCCAGGAGTAAGACGTTCTCCGACCCAATCTCATTCCTGACCTCAGACACAAAAGCTGCGAGACGGCCGAATACCTCTGCCGCAATTTCATTCGTTCCCGTGTGAATATCATTGGTATGAAGTATCTTCAGCGTGACAGACTGCGCATTCAGATTGGATGCTCTGCTATCTCCCGAAGGTTGGAAAGTAAATGTGAGAACAAGTCCGAAAAGTATCATCCACCGTGAAATTTTAGACATTCTTTTGTCTCCCAAATATGGTTCACAATCACTTACCGTCATTAATGTTGGTTTTATCGGGGAAATTAATTGATCGAAAATCCCCCTGCCTGCAGGACTTCTTGCTTCGAAAGCACCACCTCCAGCAGCGCCAGCTCACGGAGGTAGTGATGCTCCAGGCGATCAAGAAGCTTATCGGCACTTTCACTGGCAAGCAGCTCTTGCTTCTGGACAGGTGGGATCTGCAGCACCGCTGCGGCAAGAAAAGCCAGAGCAACTCCATCATCCGGAAGTTGAGAAAGATCCATCGGTTGGCTGCCGGCATCCAGCAATATCTTAATAAACCGCTCAAAATGGCGGCGCAGATGCACGCAGCGTCGATCCAGCCCGGCAGGGTCTGGATTTTCAATCGGGTAAAGCTGAATCCGGCCAACAAGAAAAGGTTTGGTCTCGCGATCTATGGTTAGCACCCGAAATCGCTCCACGCCGATCGCGACCAGGTTCATCTGCCCATCAGCAAGTGGTTGGATCTGCGCTATCTGAGCTGTACAACCGATGTAGTGCGGCTCAGCCAGTGGACCGAGCGCTTCAATCCCGCTGCGGATCAGCGCGATCCCAAACGGCTGGCTGTTTTCGACGCAGTGGTTGACCATCTTGATGTAACGCGGTTCAAAGATATGAAGGTGGATCGGTGTCCCTGGAAACAGGACGGTATTTAAAGGGAAGAGGGGGATTTCTAACATGGACGGTTCTCGAATATGGATTGCTGAAATCATTCTAACACATAGAGACGCTCCACGAATGCTGTCATCACACAGTGAAAATTGAAAATAAGATAAAATGGAAGTGAATTCAATACTAATCCTGAGCTCATAATAATCTGGAGTGGTCGATGATTGATTCAAAAAAAGCCGCATTCTTGTTCTTATTGCGCCAGGCCAGGCTTTCCGATTAATGCGATCTGCAGGGCTGGATTTCATAGCCCTCAACCCAGGTCCAAGCCTGACGTACCTTACCGGCCTGAACTTTCACCTGATGGAGCGTCCGGTAGTGGCATCATTCCCTGTCAGCGGTTCTCCGACCATCGTGCTGCCGGAGCTGGAATCCGCAAAGCTGGAAAACCTGGATTATCCAATCAATCCTTTTCTCTACGGCGAAGACCCTTCCCTGTGGCCAGAAACGTTCAGGTCCGCGATGCATCACTCAGGAATGGAAGGCCGGATTGTGGGCGTTGAGCCGACCCGGCTGCGTTTCCTGGAGCTTCGATTGCTTGAAACAGCTGCACCTGGTACCCGGTTCATCTCTGCTGATACAAGCCTGGTTGAGATGCGAATATGCAAGGACGCATCAGAGATTGCGGCGATGCAAAAAGCAGTCGAAGTCGCCCAGCACGCCCTGGAAGCAATCCTCCCTGGGATCAAAGCTGGAATGACCGAAAAAGAGATCGCCGCTGAGCTGGTTATCCAGCTGTTCCGGCATGGCTCAGATCCAGAGCTGCCTTTTGCTCCGATTGTCTCCAGCGGGCCTAACAGCGCCAATCCACATGCCTCGCCCTCCGACCGCATGCTCCAGATTGGAGATCTGCTTGTGATCGACTGGGGTGCGGCTTGCCAGGGTTATATGTCCGACCTGACTCGCACTTTCGCGGTCGGTGAAGTCGAGCCCGAATTCATTAAGATTGCTCAGATCGTGCTCGAAGCCAATTCGGCAGGTCGCTCAACAGCAGCTCCAGAGCTCCCGGCCAAATCTGTAGACCAGGCTGCCCGTGAGGTAATTGCTGCATCCGGTTATGGGGACTTCTTTATCCACCGCACAGGTCACGGGATCGGGATGGAAGGACATGAAGACCCGTACATTCGCCAGGGAAATCGGCAGCTCCTTCGGCCTGGGATGGCATTCACAGTCGAGCCGGGATTTACCTGCCCGGAAGGGGAGGAGTCCGGATTGAAGACAACCTGGTGATCACAGCTGCCGGGTCCGAGTGTCTGAGCAATATGCCGCGCGATCTGCAAGTGATTGGATAATGCCCATGAACCTTCCAAAAATAATGGATAACGCTGAACCATTCTTGACTCCCGGCGGATCGACAGGCTGTCTGCTCATCCACGGGTTCACCGGTACACCCAGAGAAATGCGTCTGCTTGGAGAACATCTTCATAAGCAGGGCCACACAGTGCTTGGAGTCAGGTTGGCGGGTCATGCCACCCGGCCTGAAGACATGATCCGCTCACGCTGGCAGGATTGGCTGTCATCCGTGGAGGACGGCTGGCATATGCTCAGGGAAAGCTGCGAACGGGTCTTTATCATCGGGCTTTCGATGGGCGGTAATCTCGCACTGCTGTTCTCGTCCGAATACCCTGTTGCTGGCGCAGTCGCGATCGCTTCACCTCATCACCTGAGTGATCCGCGCCTGCCTTTCATCAAATTGATCAGCCTTTTCCGGCGATATCAACCGAAAGGCGCTTCTTACTGGCACGATCCTGAAGCCGCCCTGGGTCATCTGAGCTACCAAAAAAATCCGGTCCGCTCCGGCGCTGAATTGCGAGATTTGCTCGCACTGATGCGCTCGCAGCTCCCAAAAATAACTGCCCCCACGCTGTTGATCTACTCGCGGAACGACCCGACGGTTCAATTGAAAGACCGGCATGCAGAGTTGATCTTCAATAACCTGGGCAGTCGTAGCAAGCATCTGGTCTGGGTGGAAGAAAGCGGGCATATTATCCTTCGCGATTCCGCCCGGGTGGATGCTTTTCAGGCTATTGATCACTTCATCGATGACCAATCCATCCAGGGATAGGCGTGAGCAGGGATCTGATCTGGATTTTCCTGGCGATGCTCACATGGGGGTTCGGCGAAGGGATGTTTTATTCGTTCGAGCCTCTTTACCTGCAGCAGCTTGGCGCTGATGCACTGAAAATTGGCTCGATTCTCGGATTGGTTGGGTTGGTGATGACGCTGGCATTCCTCCCAGCAGGATACCTCTCTGACCGCATAGGGAGGCGGCCTCTGCTGCGGCTGTCCTGGGTTACTGGCCTGTTGTCCACAATATTGATGGCCTTCGCTCCTTCTCTCCCAATATTCATCCTGGGGATGGTCCTTTATGGATCGACCGCTTATGTGACCGTGCCTTTGTATAGTTACATCACAACTGCCCGCGGCCGCTGGAGCGTCGGTCGAGTTCTGACCTTAAATTCAGCTGCCTACAACCTGGGAAACATCCTGGGGCCGATCATCGGGGGCCTTATTGGAGCACAAATTGGCTTGAAGGCGAATTTCCGTTTTGCAGCTCTTGTATTCATTGTATCAACCGGACTTATTTTTCTGATCAAACCCCAACCGGTGGAAAAGCGAATCGAAGCAGAACCTGCCCCCGGGTGGCGCGATCTGCTCAAGGGAGATTATCTGCGATATCTCATCTTGATATTCTTCATCATGTTTGGGATGTATCTGCCGTGGCCGCTGTCCCAAAATTTCCTTTTGAATGAGCGCGGCATCGGAATAGCAGTGATAGGACAGCTCGTGGCAGCCCGCAGTGTCGGCGCTGTGATTCTCAACCTTTCGCTTGGGCACCTTAACCCCCGCCTTGGCCTGGTGTTGGCCCAGTTGTTCTCGGGTATTTTCACCATCATCATCTGGTATGGAAACGGGCTGCCATGGTACATGATCGCCTATATGTTGATGGGAAGCCTGGTTGCGAGCCGCGGCTTGATCATTGCCCAGGGACGATCTCTCGTACAGTCGGCTAATATGGGAATAGCCTATGGGATGTTAGAAACTGCGATGGCGTTCGCAACCGTGCTCGGACCGCCGTTAGCAGGGTACCTTTACAACATCGATCCAGCCGCGGTCTACCTGGTCAGTCTGGCATTGATCTGTGTGGGACTCCTGGCTAATCTATTCTTATCACCCATCCGGCAGAAAGACCTCGTGAAATTCGAAGAAAAGGAGCGCAAAGCATGGACGCAATCTTGAACAGTGGGATCGATCTCATCTTGGTGCTGCAAATGTTCGGCGCCTGGCTGTTGAGCCCGATGCAGGCTTTCTCGGCTTTGGGGCATGAAAGTTTTTATCTGCTTATCGCTCCAGCGGCATTCTGGTGCCTGGATCCAGCAGCCGGTCTGAGGCTGGGGATCGGTCTGATGCTGAGCGGAGCAATCAACTCGATATTCAAGCTGCTGTTTCACGGTCCACGCCCCTATTGGTTTGATCCGGAAATTAAACCATTAAGCAGTGAGGTCTCCTTTGGGATACCATCTGCGCATGCCCAGAATGCCGTGGTTTTCTGGGGGCTGCTGGCATACTGGATTCGGCGGACATGGGCCTGGATTGCCGCAATTCTGCTGATGCTGCTGATCGGCATCTCGAGGCTTTATCTGGGGATGCATTTTCCGAGCGATGTGGTTGTAGGTTGGATTCTTGGAATCCTGCTGCTCTGGCTGATCATTCGACTTGAGAAACCATTCCTGGACTGGCTCCAGCGTTTTCAGCCTGCAGCCCAGATTTTGATCGTTTTCGGCTCTTCATTAGGGCTGATCTTGATTGGTGCCTTAGTTAGGCTGGGATTGCGAGGATGGCAGATCCCGCAGAGCTGGATAGAGCTTTCCAGCCGGGCTCCAGGGGCAGAACCGATCCATCCGCTCTCGCTTTCCGGCCTCGTCACACCGGCAGGCGCGCTGTTTGGGTTGGCATGCGGAGCAATTATGCTTAATGAGATTGGATGGCTGGATGCAAAGGGGTCGGGCTGGCTGCGTCTGGGACGTTACCTCGTAGGTCTGGTGGGTGTCATCGCGTTATGGAAAGGTCTTGACGTCATATTTCCAGATGGTGACACCATTATTCCCCTGATCCTGCGTTTCATCCGCTATACAGCAATTGGATTATGGGTGACATACCTGGCCCCTCTTCTCTTCTTCAAGCTGAAGCTTGCCAGACCGGCTCGTCTCAGCTGACAAAAAAAAACGGGCCTTTCGGCCCGTTATTATTACTCTTCTTTTTGAGCCGCCAACTCTTTCTGGCGGGCGGCCATAATATCATTTTGCAGATGTGTCGGGACCACTTCGTGATGGTCGTATTCCATTGTGAACACGCCGCGCCCACCTGTGATTGAGCGCAGATCGGTCGTGTAGCGCAGGATTTCAGCAAGAGGGACGGAAGCTGTGATCACAGACCGACCCTTATCCGAATCCATGCCCTGGACGCGGGCTCGCCGGGTGTTCAAGTCTCCGAGGATATCACCCATATTCGCTTCCGGGACGGTGATATGAATATTCATGATCGGTTCTAAAAGTACCGGCGCAGATTCTTTTACCGCCAGCTTGAAGCACTCCCGAGCGGCGATTTCAAATGCGACAGGCTTGGAGTCGACCGGATGTTCTTTGCCATCGTGGACCGAGACCTTCACATGTCCGAGCGGAAAACCAGCGATGACTCCTTCCTTCATAACGCTTTTGATCCCCTTTTCTATCGCCGGTTGGTAGCTCGACGATACGGCACCGCCAAATACATCCCAGCTGAAGATGTAGTCCTCGTCCTGAAGCGGTTCGATCCGCATCCAGACTTCTCCGAACTGCCCGGCGCCGCCTGTCTGCTTCTTATGGCGGTACATCGCCGCCCCAGGTTTTGTGATCGACTCCTGGTAAGGGACGCGCGGTTCCATTGTGAGCAAGTTGGTTTGGAACTTGCTTTCAGCCTTTCGAATTGCGACATCAATATGCTGGTCGCCCATCCCTTGAAGGATCGTCTGGTTGGTCGCCGGTTCCTGTCTCCAGGAAAGGGTTGGGTCTTCTTCGCAAAGCCGGGTAAGCGTGGTGCTGATCTTGGCCGAATCGCCTTGCGACTTCGGCATGATCGCAACCTGGTAAAGGGCATGCGGGTAAGTCGGATGATCGAACGTGAGCGGGTGACCCTTATCGCATAAAGTGTCGCCGGTTGAGGTCACGTTTAATTTCGAAACAGTGGCAATGTCGCCAGCATGAACGACCTTCACGGCAATCTGCTCTTTGCCGCGCAGCAAATGGACCGTACCGATCCGCTCCTCGCCGCCTTTCTTCTGGTTCCAAACCCTGCTGTCGGATGTGAGCATCCCGGAGTAAACCCGGAAGTATGTGATCTTACCGACAAATGGATCAGCTGTCGTTTTCCAAACATAAGCTGCCAGCGGACCGCTGTCCACGGCAGTAAGCTCTTCTTCACCGCCCTTACCCTGGGCTGTTACTTTGGCGCCCTGGGCAGGGGACGGCATCAAGTCAATCAGCGCATCAAGCACGCGAGCAAGCCCAACTTCAGCAGAACCTGCCGTGACAAAGACCGGTGCAAAAGCCTCCATCCGAACAGCGTTCACGAGTCCGCGCACAATCTCGTCTGCGCTTAGTTCTTCACCTTCAAGATATTTCTCAAGCAGAGCGTCTTCACCTTCTGCTGCCGCTTCGATTAGCTCCATCCGGGCGGTCTCCGCCTGGTCCATCAAATCGCCAGGAATTTCCTTGACGGTCTTTCCGCCGCCTTCATAGGCTTTCATCGTCAGCAGGTCTATCACACCCTTAAAATCCGCCTTCTCGCCCAACGGAATCTGGACAGGGATCATTCGCATCTGAGAAATCTCACGAACTGAATCCAGCGCCTTTGAAAAATTGGCGTTGTCTCGGTTCATTTTGTTGATCACAACAAAACGAGGCAGGTGGAATTGATCGCAGTAATTCAGCGCGATCTCTGTGCCTACTTCTGCACCAGCGACAGCATCGACCAGAACCATAGCTCCATCTGCTACACTCAGCGCCGAGATGACCTCGCCGACGAAATCGGTGTAGCCTGGCGTGTCAAGCAGGTTGATCTTGTGGTCGCGGTATTCAACCGGGATCAATGCCGTGGAGAGTGAAATCCCGCGTCGGATTTCTTCCTCTTCGAAGTCTCCGGTTGTAGTTCCGTCTTCAATTCTTCCCAGGCGGGTTGTCGCCCCTGTAAAATGCAGGAAAGCTTCAGCCAGCATCGTCTTTCCGGCACTGCCGTGTGAGACAAGGGCAATATTTCGAATCATATCTGATGAATATTCTTTCATATGTGAGGACCTTCCCGAATCATAATGATTACTGCAAGATGACAGGTCATCATCCAGCCAGCCATCCGATCTGCCGACCTAAGATTGTAAGGCATCTTTCGTTCCTTGTCAAAGCAGGAAAATAATTCGGCAGGATTATAACATAAGCCAGTTTCATCATGACCGAACATGAGCACCTTAAAGGAAAAAGAAATCCGAAGAGGGTTTAAGCTCTTCGGATTCAAGCTTTTCACATGAATGCCTCATAGGACAAGCATTTCGCTTGCCCTATGAGCAGGAGGAATTTACCCGACAATTCTCTTGAATTGGTTACGGCGTGCAATACCAGAGATAAACATCATCCACGTACAGAGCGGTATTCCCGTCATAACCATCGTTGGCAGCGCCAAACAGGATGCTGATCGTATCGCCGCGGAAGGCTCTGAGATCATACGATCGCCACAGCCACCAGTAGCTGTTGATCGGGAACCACTTAAAGAGCATCTTTCCGCCATTGTCCGGATTGCATGTCTCGGTGTCTGAACCGTCGGTGCAGACGAAGCCGTATTGAGCTTCAGTCGCCGTTGGCATATTGGCGCCGGAAGATGCATCCATCGCAGCCTGTTCTGCAAGGTGGTAACCCCATAGGTCCGTGCTGCGAGGCAGCAGGTGCATCCTCAGCTGGACGACAGTCGCATTATCGGGGATAGCGGCTGTAGCCGTCTGAAAGAACTCGCCAGTTGTCCATTCATGCGGGAACGGGTTGGTCGATCCAATTGGGACGCCGCTGAGCATCGACGTATCCGGGGTGAACCAATGCGTGTTCACAGGAACCGAAGGATTTTTTGCGGGTCGAATTACCCAGCCGCCAGCGTCTTCAAAATTGGAGTTGATCAGCAGGCTGGTGCACCCCAGGACTGATGGCGCAGAAGTTGAGAGCGCTGAGAAGTTCAGGTTGTTCATATTCCCGGAGACTACCAGCTCCTCAGAAGCTGGTGCTAATTCATACCCGGTCTTCGAAGCCTTAATCGTCTGGCTGCCGTCTGGGGCAGTGAGATGGTAAACGCCGTTGGCGTCTGTCAATGCCTGCAAACCGCCTTCGATCTCAACCTTAACTCCTGCCAGTGGTAAGTCCTCTAAATCCTTCACCTGGCCGGAAAGCGCAAACATCGCATATCTTGTGATCACTGGCATATAAAGCTGGGTGGTTCCCTCAGGCCACTGCAGCCCCGGGCCATCTTCTTGCGCCACTCCAGAACCGGAAAAAGCTGCAGCGGGGCTGGCTATCGACAGTACGATCACAAACATTCCTATCAGGTAGAACAGTTTTTTGATTTTCATTCCTGCTTTCCTCCTCTCGAAATTAACAGAACCAGAGACATTCTGAAGTCTCCATCGATATGCAAAACCCGGAGGGTTTGTATCGAAATTCTATCCTCATTGGTTTTGAAATGCCATAAAAACGGGGTAAAGATTCACATGCACAGGTAGAGCCGAAAGATATAGGTACGAAGACAAGCTCTCCGAATGGTGGTTAAATCAATCCTAAACCTGTTCGCCAGGCATCCTGGGGTAAAATTTTAGACATGAACCTGCTCAGAAGACTTATGTATTCCTTCTATTATCTATCAAATCCCCCCTGGGATACCGGGATCACACCTCCCGAAGTGGAAAAATTTGTGAATTCTCACCCCCCCGGCAGAGCGCTTGACCTGGGGTGCGGCACTGGGACAAACACCATCTATCTTGCTCGGCACGGCTGGCAGGCAACCGGCATCGATTTTGTGCCTCGAGCGATCCATCTGGCACGCAGGAAGGCGCACAATCTGAGCGAGGATGTTGATTTCCTGATCGGCGATGTCACCCAGGAAATTCCAAAAAATGACGGGTTCGATCTTATACTCGATATTGGCTGTTTCCACAATCTTTCAGAGTCGATTCGTCCACGCTATTTTGAGAATTTAGACCGCCTGCTGGCTCCCCAGGGGACATTTCTTCTCTACGGCTTTCTCCGTGAAGACCATACGAGAAATCCAGCTGGCGTAGGATTGAGCTCTACCGACCTGAACCGACTCAGATCCTTCCTGGAGCTGATCGCTTGCCAGGAGGGCAGCGACCGCGGCCGTCCCTCGGCCTGGTTCACATTTCAACGTTCCATCCAGCGAACATGAGATTCTCAAAGCATCTTCTGTTCCTTTTCCTCGATGGGGTTGGGCTTGGAAAGGCAGATCCTGAAGTCAACCCGTTTTTCGCAGCGCAGCTGCCAGCGCTTGAGGAGCTCCTCGGCGGTCGAAAGTTGATTGCTGAATCCGCTCCTTTGGAAACCGAGCGTGCAACGCTGGTTTCGCTGGATGCCATCCTGGGTATCCCGGGCCTGCCGCAGTCCGCGACCGGTCAGGCTGCCCTGATAAATGGCGAGAATGTCCCTGCGGCTATCGGCGGTCATTATGGACCCAAACCGAACCGGGCTGTCTCTGAGATTGTCGCAGCAAGCAACATTTTTAAAGACCCTTCGATCCATCGGATTGGAAGCTGCATTTCTAAACGCCTTTCCACCGGCATATTTTGAGGCAGTCGGTTCTGGACGCCGGCTTCCAGGGACCATCGCGCTGGCAGCAGTCCAGGCAGGCATCTCACTATGCACGCTTGATGACCTCATCCACGCTCGAGCGATTTCAGCAGATTTTACCGGACAGGGTCTTCGCGAGCGTCTGAACTTGCCGGACATACCCGTAATCACGCTTGCTGAGGCAGGCAAACGGTTGGCCAATCTGAGCCAGGTGCACCATTTTTCTCTCTTCGAATACTGGCTTAGCGATTATGCGGGCCATGCTCAGGACATGCCGGCAGCATGCCGGCTGCTCAGTGATTTTGACTGGGTAATTGCCGCCTTGTTGGAGGAATGGGACTTCGAGAATGGGTTGATTGTGATCACATCAGACCACGGCAACCTGGAAGATCTGAGCACTCGGCGCCATACGCTGAATGATGTCCCCTGCCTTGTGATCGGTGAGGAAGGTATGCGCAGTCAGTTTGTGCAGGACCTGCGAGATCTAACCGGAATTGCCCCGGCTATTCGGAGATTCTTTGCGTCCGATGGGGCATAGAATTGATCGGCGGACAAATCTGAATTAAGGGTATACTACAGCCCGACTATGGAAACCAACCATATCCGCAACTTCTGCATCATTGCCCACATCGACCACGGCAAATCCACGCTCGCCGACCGACTGATCCAGATGACTGGCACCATCTCAGACCGCGAGATGACCGAGCAGGTTCTGGACAGCATGGACCTGGAGCGGGAGAAGGGCGTGACGATCAAGGCTTCTGCGGTTCGGATGAGCTATACTGCCAGAGATGGGAATTCGTACGAGCTGAATCTGATCGACACACCCGGGCATGTTGATTTTGGCTACGAGGTCAGCCGGGCGTTGAACGCCTGCGAAGGGGCGCTGCTAGTCGTCGACGCCTCGCAGGGGATCGAAGCTCAGACGCTTGCAAATCTCTACCTGGCGTTAGAAGCCGACCTGGAGATAATCCCGGTGATCAACAAGATCGATCTGATCTCTGCGCACCCCGACCAGGTGGCTGAAGAGATCAGCAGCTTGATCGGAATACCCTCGGATGAAATCCTGCGCATTTCGGCAAAATCCGGCCTGAATATTGAATCTGTGCTCGAAGCAGTCGTCAAGCAAATCCCGCCGCCGAAGGGCGATGATAACGCCCCCTTAAGCGCACTGATTTTCGACTCTCACTACGATCCATACAAAGGCGTTGTTGCTTATGTACGCATCATGGACGGCGAAGTCTGCCCGACCGACATCCTGCTGCTGATGGCGAGCGGCGCAGTCATCAAGCCAGTGGAGATCGGTATCTTTGCCCCCGACCTGCGCACCACCCGCCAGCTTTCCGCTGGCGAAGTGGGCTACATCGCGACGGGTCTGAAAACAGTGCGCGAATGCCGGGTTGGCGATACATTCACGCTCTCTTCTCGCCCGGTGTCAGAACCGCTGCCCGGCTACCGTAAAGTGAAGCCGATGGTATTTGCTGGAGTCTATCCAGTCGAAGGCGAAGATTACGCAAACCTGAAAGACGCCCTCGAGAAGCTTCAGCTCAATGACGCCTCTCTCGTTTACGACCCAGAAACATCCCAGGCACTGGGATTCGGCTTCCGCTGCGGATTCCTTGGGATGTTCCATATGGAAATCATCCAGGAACGGATCGAACGCGAATACGATTTAGATGTGGTCTTCACTTCACCATCTGTGGAATATGAAGTTGTGCTCCATGATGGGCAGGTCAAACAAATCGATTCGCCTGCCGATCTGCCGGAGGAAGGCGGGATTGCCGAGATCCGTGAGCCCTGGATGGAAATCCAGATCTTCACCCCGACCGAGT
Source organism: uncultured Chloroflexia bacterium (assembly GCA_963726375.1). Taxonomy (GTDB): domain Bacteria; phylum Chloroflexota; class Anaerolineae; order Anaerolineales; family UBA4823; genus UTCFX2. Next base: position 19,198 of record CAVSCE010000002.1, read on the forward strand.
TCTACGGAGTCGTGATGGACATGACCACCAAACGGCGCGGGATTTTTAAAGATCAGGAGTATCCAGCCCAGAATCGGGTCCTGCTTCATTTTGAAATTCCACTTTCAGAGCTCATCGTCGATTTCTTTGACCTGCTGAAATCGCGCACGCGCGGTTACGCCTCGCTGGATTACCAGTTCGGCGAATACCGACCCGAGGACCTGGTCAAGCTTGAAATCCTTGTTAATGAAGAACCTGTCGATGCTCTGGCGACAATTGTCCATCGCGAAGACGCCTATCATAAAGGCCAGGCAGTGATCTCGAAGCTGAAAGATATCATCCCCCGCCAGCTCTTTGTTGTACCGATCCAGGCTTATGCAGCCGGGAGGGTGATCTCACGCGCAAATGTCAAGGCGATGCGCAAAGATGTGCTTGCAAAATGCTACGGCGGCGATATTACCCGAAAAAAGAAACTGCTTGAAAAACAGAAGCGCGGCAAGAAGCGTATGAAAATGGTGGGAAACGTGGAGATCCCCCAGGAGGCCTTTTTAGCGGTCTTGCGGATGGATGAGGACTGAGTTCATCGTGGTAAATCGGCCAAAGAGAAGTTGGCGCCAGCTTGCGCCCGGATTCTTGATCAGCGCAGCTGCGCTTGGTATCATATTTTATTTTATCGATTTGACGCGGTTCCTCAACGCGCTGCGCCTGGCTGATTACCGCTTCATTGCCCTGCTTTTTGCAGTTACAGTTATCTGGCTGGTTTTGCGAACACTGCTTTGGAGGACCTTGCTCAAAGAACAGGCTTCCTTCAGCCAGGTATTTTATACGTTAAATGAAGGTTACTTGCTGAACAACCTGTTGCCTTTCAGGTTGGGGGAAATCGGGCGGGCTTTCCTCCTGAGCAAAAAAGCGGATATCGGTTTTTTGCAGGTGCTTTCCACAATCCTGATTGAGCGTTCCCTGGATGTGGTGATGGCAGCAGGCTTGCTCTTGATCGCGCTGCCATTTGTTGTTAATACCGGTTTCGCCCAGGGAGCAGCGCTGCTGACTGGAGCTTGTGTTGTAATCGGCCTGATATTGCTCCATCTGCTCGCCCGCAATCAAGCCTGGTCTCGAAGCCATTTCGAAATTCTGGCTGACCGTTTCAACTTTCTCAGACGATTTATCAAGGATGAGCAGCTGGACGCATTTTTCTCCGGCCTGGATGCTCTAACGAATGGGCCTCGCTTTCTAAAAGTCATCCTGCTGATGTTCGCCAACTGGGGTTGGGCGCTGATCCAGTTTTTCGTCTTGCTGCGCGCCTTTTTCCCAGAACCTTCTCTTCTATGGGCGGCTTTTACACTCAGCGTAATGGCGCTCGGGATTGCAGCACCATCCTCTCCTGGCGCAATCGGCGTCCTGGAATTATCGATCATCGGAGCGCTATCCGCATTTCAGCTGGACCCTTCTATGGCGCTCGCTGCCGCGCTGACGGCTCATCTCAGCAACTATATCGTCACGGGCATCATCGGAGCTTTCGCACTGGCGCGCGACGGTCTAAGTCTTTCTGGACTGTATCGTGAAGTGAGTGGGCTTTCCTCATCCCGTGACAACAGGCCTGGGTAGCGGAAATGCGTATTCTGATCGCGCTGACCTATTACCGGCCGCATTATTCAGGCCTGACGATCTATGCCGAACGCGAAGCTCGAGCGCTGGCAGCCCGCGGCCATCAGGTGACTGTCCTGACTTCGCGCTACAGTCCAGATTTGCCGCCATACGAAATCCGGGATGGGATTGAGGTCATCCGGCCAAAGGTCTGGTTTCACTTAAGCAAAGGCGTAATCATGCCGTCCATTCCCATCTGGGCCTGGCGCCTGGCTCGCAAAGCCGATGTGATTCAGCTTCACGTCCCCCAATTGGATGCAGCTCCCATCTCAATGATCGCAAAACTGCTGAAAAAACCGGTCATCCTGACCTACCACTGTGACCTTCAGCTCCCGGATGGATTGGTTCACAAGCTCGCAAATTGGGGCTCCAACCTGGCAAATGAGATAACCTCCAGGGCTGCAGATTTGATCGTCACAAACACCCGCGATAATGCCGAAAACTCGCCCTTTCTACGTCGGTTTAATCATAAGCTTGTCCCGCTCTACCCACCAGTGGAATTGGAACCGATTTCCCAGGCAGAGTTATCCGAGTTTAAACACAAGCACAAGATTCAGCCTTCTCAACGGATCATCGCGATGGTAGCCCGGTTGGCCGCTGAAAAAGGGGTGGAGCACCTGGTTGAAGCCCTCCCAGTTGTCTTGGAACATTTTCCTACCGCAAGGGTGTTATTTGTCGGCCCTTACCAGAATGTCGTTGGTGAGGATCGATATGCAAGGCGGATCATGCCGATGGTCGATCAGCTCGGTGAGCATTGGACTTTCCTTGGCACGGTCTCGCCAGCCGATCTAGCCGCGTTATTCATGACCAGCGAGGTCGTCGTTCTCCCAAGCCTGAACAGCACCGAGTCTTATGGCATTGTCCAGGTCGAATCGATGATTTCCGGCACGCCTGTGATCGCTTCAGATTTACCGGGCGTGCGCGTTCCAATTCTTGAAACAGGCAGCGGGCTGATCGTCCCTCCAGGCAGCACGGCAGAGCTTGCCGATGCGCTGATCCAGATCCTGGAGAAACCGGACCAATTTCGCGGGCACCCAGAAGATCTCATCCGGCAATCAACCCCTCAGGCAGTTGCTGAGCAGTACGAGCGCCTTTTCGAGCTTTCCCTCAACCGGGATCGGCTCAAAAAGGAGCTTCAGCGAAAAGCTCGTGGATCATCGGAGAACTGAGAATTAGCAGATGGAAACATCAGATCGAAATGCACCGTCTTTGAAAAAATCAGACGAGCAAGATTATCTCTGGCTGCACCTGCGCGAGCTGCCTTATTTTCGCGCCTTGATGCGGGCTGTCGAAGCAAGCTTCTATCCCGGGTTGGATCTCCCCGATCCGGTATTGGATGTGGGCTGCGGGGACGGACACTTCGCGACGGTCGCCTTTTCAAAACAGCTTGCGATGGGGCTGGACCCCGCTGCTTTCTCGCTTCGGGAAGCCCAACGGCGCGGCGGATACCGCTGGCTCTGCCAGGCAGATGGGGCAAGAATGCCTTTCCGGACGGCTTCTTTTGCGAGCGCGATCAGCAATTCGGTGCTTGAACATATCCCGGATGTCGAACCCGTTCTTGCAGAAATTGCTCGGGCGCTTGTCCCCGGTGCGCCGTTCGTTTTCTGTGGACCGAACCCGCGATTCCTGGAAGCTCTCTCCGTCAGCGGTTTTCTTGACCGGATACGAATGCGCCGCTTGGCGGATCAATACCGCGAATTCTTCAATCGGATTTCAAGGCATTACAACAGCGACGAACCAGAAGTTTGGGAGGCGCGCTTATCTCGAGCGGGTTTCACACTCGAGCGCTGGTGGGATTATTATCCGCCGGATGCCCTGCGTGTGACCGAATGGGGGCATTATTTTGGACTCCCTGCGCTCTTCAGCAGGAAGCTGACCGGCCGCTGGATCTTGATCCCGCAGCGCTGGAATCTTTGGCTGATCGAACGCTACACTCGCCGGCATTTTCATCCCAAGCCCTGTCCTGATGGCGTCTGCACCTTCTACGTGGCTCATCGAAACAACGGGTGAATGGCTTATAATCAGGTTTTATGGAAGAGCCCAGCGTCCTCGATTACCTAAAATCGAAATTGAATCCCTGGCAGCATCAAAAGCTGGAAATCCCTGCTGCAGGAAGCTCAGGAGTGGAAGATCGTTCTCCCGAATCGATTCTCCCCGAGGGGGCGACTTTCCCGGATGAGTCGACGACGAAAGACGCATCCTTCTCGTCTCTATGGGTCTCCCTACCCTGGCGTGGACTGGCAGCCTTATTCATCGCTCTTCTGGCTCAATACAGCCTGGGTCCCCGCCCGGATCGGCAAGTTTTCCCGGGAGTTATATTCCTGGTCCTCTCCTTTGGATTCCTGGCCTGGGCGGTCTGGAGCGGCGAGCTGGAGCTTCCCAACACTACAACTCAAGAAGTCAATCCAGACCCACCGACACTAAATCCATCCAGCTTATTAATCGGGCTTCTGCTGGCGCTGGCAGCTTTCCTGGCTTTTGGCGCGCTCCAGTTCACGATTCTTAACTTGTGCCTGTTAGGATTGAGTGTGTTTTTCGTCGTCCGCGCCTTCTGGGTCAGGCAGTCCATCCCGCGACCTTCTGCGTCATCCTATCTCATGCGCCTGCACCGCCCGCCCTGGCTGATCACCATCAAGGATTCTGCAATCCTGGGTCTGGCAGTACTGCTGCTGTTAGTATTCTTCCGGTTCTTTCGCCTGGAACAGGTGCCCCCGGAGATGAACAGCGACCATGCCGAGAAATTCCTTGACGTCCTGCGCGTCCTTTCTGGCCAGACAATGGTGTTTTTCTCCAGCAACGGCGGCCGCGAAGCCTTGCAGTTTTATCTTGTGGCTGGGCTGCACCGCCTGGCAGGTCTTCCGCTCGATTTTACGATCCTGAAGCTGGTCACCACTGCCATCGGATTTCTCGCTCTTCCATTTATATATCTGACAGGCAGAGAGCTCGGGAATAAAAGAGCCGGTCTTCTGGCCGCACTCTTTGCCGGGATTGCCTATTGGCCGAATGTTGTCTCGCGGGTGGGGTTGCGTCTGCCATTCTATATGCTCTTCACAGCCGCGCTGTTCTATACCCTCTCTCGCGGATTGCGCCGAGGCAGCCAAAATGCCTTCATCGCCGCTGGGATAATCCTTGGCATTGGGATGTACGGCTATTCAGCCGACCGGATCCTGCCGCTCCTGGTCGTCGCTGCAATCAGCCTCTATCTGATCCACAAAAAGACTCAAGACCGCAATGAGTTCACGAGAACGTGGATTGTTTGCGCTCTGGTCGCTTGTGATCGCAGCGGTCCTCAGCGCAGTGATCTTCCTGCCGGTTCTTCGCTACATCCTGGCAGATCCTACGGGCTTTTTTATGCGCACATTCACCCGAATGGGCTCCTGGGAAAAGCCGATCAGCGATCCTGTGATTTTTGTCTTCTTAAAAAACGCTGGCCGGGCGCTGTCCATGTTTTCCTGGGACGCCGGGGTGGTCTGGCCGATCTCGATCCCAGGCTATCCAGCGCTGAGCATCGTTTCGGGGGGTCTGTTTTACTTCGGTTTAGGGTTGGTTTTCTTTAGATATTTGCGTCGCAGGGATTGGCAGGACCTGTTCCTGCTGATTTCGATCCCGATCCTGATGCTGCCGTCGATGCTGGCGATCGCTTTCCCGAACGAAAACCCTAACCTGTACAGAACTGCAGGGGCGGTGATCCCCGTATTCCTCCTGATCGGAATTGCCCTGGACAGCCTGATGTCAGAAATTGAAAAACGCCTCCCCTTCCCAACCGGGAAAAATCTGGCAATCGGTCTGGCTTTGGTGCTGCTGGGCTTCAACTCCCTCCAGGATTACAACCTGGTTTTCAACCGATATTATGAGAATTACCGCATCTCCTCCTGGAACAGCTCCGAGATGGGCACAATTGCCAGGAACTTCATCGAAATTCACAAAAGCCCGGATAATGTCTGGGTCGTCGGCTTCCCAAACTGGGTCGACACGCGCCTGGTTGCGAACAACGCCGGTTTTCCGGGCAGAGATTACGAGCTTAAGGTCGAAAACATCCCGGATACCCTCCGCTACCCCGGCCCGAAATTATTCATGCTGAATCCGCAGGACGTGGAAGGGCTGGCGGCGCTTCAGCAGGTTTATCCGCAAGCCAGGATGGAGCAGTACACCTCGAAAACGCCGACCAAGGACTTTTTGTTATATTATGTGCTATCGGAGACCGCTTCTCAATAACCACCACTATCGGCCTGGAGCCAAAGGAACTCACTGTTAGAATGTCCCATTCGCCTGAAAAGACGTCCGCCGATAAGAAAATGCCCATTTTCTGGTTTACCAGCCTGGCGCTGGTGCTGGTGCTTATTGTGGCCGCATTTTTTCGATTTTCCGGGTTGTATTGGGGAGAGTACCAGTACCTGCACCCAGATGAGCGTTTCTTGGTTTGGGTAGGGACCGATATCAGCCCGGTTGACAGCCTTCAAGAATACTTCAACACACCCAAGTCCAGCCTGAACCCAAACAATCGCGGACACGGTTTCTACGTCTACGGGACACTCCCGATGTTCCTGGCTCGCTATATAGTCGACTGGGTCTTCGGCCAATCTGGCTTTCGCGAGATGACTGAAGTTGGGCGTGGGCTTTCCGCCCTGGCTGATCTCTTGACCGTCTTCCTGGTTTTTGTGGCAGGAAAACGGTTGTATGATTATCGGGTCGGCTTATTGGCCGCGGCATTCTCTGCCGGAGTGGTCCTGCAGATCCAGCAGGCTCACTTTTTCACGATGGATACCTTTCTGACGTTTTTCACCTTCCTGGCATTCGTCTTTGCAGCCAGCGTGCTGAAAATCAAGCCTGCTGAAGCAGAGGGTTCAGATCGAGCCAGGACCGGTTGATCCAGATCTGGTTGAAAGGTATTCAGTCAGGCGCCTGAGGATTTTCGTCTCCGACCCTCTTTTTCTTCCTTGCCTGGGATTCGGCGCGGCTCTCGGGATGGCCGTCGCCTCCAAACTGAACGCTGCAGCCGTCGCAATTCTTTTGCCCGCCGCGCTGGGTCTTTTCTTGCTCCGTTTGCCGCCCACTGAGCGCCAGAAGCGATTGATCCCTGCGGTCGGTTATCTGATGATGGCAGCATTTGTCAGCTTGCTGGTGTTCCGCATCTTTCAGCCCTATGCGTTCAGCGGACCGGGATTTTTTGGCCTCAAGCCTAACCCGGTATGGGTGGATAATATTCGCGAGCAGCGAGCTCAGAGCACAGGCGATGTGGACTTTCCTCCCGCGATGCAGTGGGCGCGCCGGCCGGTCTGGTTTTCACTTCAAAACATGGTGGTGTGGGGTTTTGGGCTTCCACTTGGCCTGCTGGCCTGGGCAGGTTTCCTTTGGGTTGGATGGAGGCTTTTGAATGGTTGGAAAAAACGGCCGCCTGAATGGTTCTCGCATGCCCTGATTTGGGGCTGGACAGCGCTCTACTTCATCTGGCAGTCGCTCCAGATGAATCCAACCATGCGCTACCAGCTTCTCATCTATCCCACGCTGACCATCCTGGCGGCATGGGCAGTCTTTTCCCTGTACGACTCTGCCAGGCTGCAGAAGACAGGTGATGCAGGCAGCAAACCATGGAAGTTCAAGAAATGGTATAAATTCGGCGCAATCTTAATCGGCAGCGCCGTCCTGCTCGCCACAGCGGCATACGCCTATGCTTTTACCCAGATCTACCTCCGGCCGATCACTCGCGTCGCAGCATCTCGCTGGATCTACCAGAACATCCCTGGCCCTATCACCCTTCCGATCCAGACCGAGACTGGGGTCCAGAATCAGATTTTGGCTTTCCCATACGAGTATCAAATCCTGCCGGAGCTGCCTTTCACCGCGAGCTTCAAGCCAAATGCTGCCGGCCTGCTCTCCGAGATCGTCCTCCCTCGGGTGATCGATAAGAGTGCTGCGCCTGAGCCAATCACCCTGACTGCCTCGATCAACTCTTTGCCAGGCTCTGAAGAAGCGCTGACATCTGGCTCATCAACAACCAGTGTCTCTGCCGATCGTGGTGAGGGTGCAAGCGAGAGCTCGCTCGTGATCCCCCTCGATCCGCCGCTTCAGCTGGATCCCATGTCGACATACAACCTGGTGCTCTCTACTCCCGGGCGATCGACCGCTATCGACTTTTAATCCTGAGGCAGCATTGATTATTGAGCCGTATTCAGGCTCAATGCAGCCATATACCCAGACTATCCGGCTCGCGAACAACGTTGTCCAGGCCAGCTCAGCGCTGATGACCTATTTCCAGGCTGAGGCTGACGGCGTCCTCACCCAGGTGCAGCTTACTCCAGGCCCTGACGAGCAGGGTGCCTCGCTGCCTACCCCCTTGGGGGTCAGCCTGATGCCCTCCGCATCGGACGAAGAACCGGTATTCTCTTCGGTGGCGTTGCGGGACGATCCAACTGGCCTCACCTACACGCTTGACATCGTCGAACCGCTCCCTGTGACCGCCGGTGAGAATTATCAGCTGACGATCTCGATGGAGCCGAGCGGAGGAAGACTGCAGCTGTCAGGCATAGGTGTGGCAAACGAGGGCGAATGGGATGATGGCCTGCCGCTGCGGATGGATGGTTATGATGGCTTCGGCGGCATCTATCCGCTCGATTTAAACTTCAATATGTACTGGGATGACAACATCGAGAAAGTCGAACGGTTTATACGCATCCTCGACGAGTCAGAATATCTGGTCATCAGCTCAAACCGCCAATGGGGCAGCTTGACGCGCATTCCAGAGCGCTTCCCGATGACCACTGCCTACTACCGCGAGCTTCTCGGCTGTGCATCTGACCAGAGTATTGTGGACTGTTATCGAACTGCTGAACCAGGGACATCACGGGTAATCTTGGTTTCGATCTGGTCAAGGTCTTCACATCCGATCCCGAGCTCGGTCCGGTCAGGCTGAATGACCAGTATGCCGAAGAAGCCTTCACCGTATATGACCATCCAAAAGTGCTGGTTTTCAAGAAGATCCGCCGACTACGATCCGGAGGAGACCCGGCGGATTCTGAGCGAAGTGGATTTGTCGAAAATTATCCGGAAGCCGCCGCTCCAATACGATTCAAACCCGGCCGATTTGATGCTTCCAGCCGATCGCTGGGAAACGCAGCAGCAAGGGCGGCACCTGGTCAGATTTATTCGACCTGGAGTCGCCGCTTAACCGCTCACAACCGATAGCCGTGCTCGTCTGGTATCTGACCGTGACTCTGCTGGGCTGGTTAATCTTCCCCTTCTACGGTTGGCGCTGCCCGGCCTCGAAGACCACGGGTATCCTCTGGCCCGTACCGCGGGATGCTGGTACTCTACCTACCTGGTTTGGCTGGCCGGTTCTTTCGAAATCCCTTACTCGCGCCTCACGATCAGCATAGCTCTCTTTCTTATCGCCTGTGCAGGCGGTACGCTGGCATTCCGTGACTGGAAGGAGCTCTTCCAGGAATTTCGAGGACGCAAGCGATATTACTTGATAGTTGAAGCGCTCGGTCTGTTATTTTTCCTGGCATTTCTGCTTGTGAGATTCGGCAATCCTGACCTCTGGCACCCCTGGAAGGGCGGCGAGAAACCGATGGACTTTGCATACTTCAATGCTGTCCTGAAGAGCAGCACTTTTCCGCCTTATGACCCCTGGTTCGCCGGTGGTTATCTCAATTATTACTATTTTGGCTTTGCAATTGTGGGGATCTGGTCAAGTGGCTTGGGATCACCCCGTCGGTCGCTTACAACCTGATCCTGCCAACCCTGTTCGCATGATCGGGCTGGGTGCGTTCTCGCTGGTCTGGAACCTTGTTCAAAAAGCCCAGGCCTGCCGGAGCGACGCCAGATCCTGCCAGCAGGAAAACAGCGATTTCACCCTATCTCCCGGCGATCGCTGCTGCTCTGGGTATGGCAGTCCTCGGCAACCAGGGGATTGTGAAGCTGATCTACCAGGGCTACCAGAAAATCGCTGCCCCAGGTGGAGCGATCGATGATGCAGGCTTTTTCACCCGTCTCGGTTGGGCGCTGCAGGGATTCTATCGAGACAATCCAGGGCGCAAACCTCCCACATTTCCCTTGGCGATTGGTACTGGAACCCAAGCAGGATCATCCCGGCCCCGGGTGATGTTGAGCCGATCACTGAATTTCCCTACTTCTCACGTGCTTTATGCCGACCTGCACGCTCATCTGGTCGCCCTCCCGGTCACTTTGCTGGCGCTTACATTTCCTCATCGGGATCGTTCTGGGTAAAGCCAGCTGGAAGAACGCTGGGCGGAGCTGCTGTGGTTCGGGATCGCTGCGCTTTCCATCGGCGCGCTTCGCCCAACAAACACCTGGGACCTGCCAACATATCTGGTCATGGGCATCGTCGCAGTTCTGTATGCGTATTTACGAAAGCCCTTCCTTCGCTGAATAAGCCAACAGAACCAGGTCGAAATCCTGCGCCGGAGCTGGTGGTTCCAATCCCCCGGGGATCCGTGCGGATTCTGTCAGCTTTCGTCAGCGCTAGTCTGCTGGTTGTGCTTTCTTTTCTTCTTTTTCTACCTTACGGTCATTGGTATGCCTTGGGTTATACTCATATCGATCTATGGGATGGACTCACACACCCCTATCAGTGCATACCTATAATCATTGGGGGCTTTTCCTGATCATGATTATGCCCTGGATGGCTTGGGAAACGCGTGATTGGCTGGCCAGGACGCCGCTTTCGGCGCTTCAGAAGCTTAAACCTCACCGGTTCCTGATCCAATTCCTGCTCGCTGGTCCTTATGGGTTCGTGGCATTGCTGATCTTTCTGGCGCGGAGTGTCTGATCGCATGGTTTGTCCTGCCTGCTGCAGTATGGGCAGCTGGTTCTGATACTTAGACCGGGTCAGCCGGATGCAAAGCGGATAGTGCTCTTTCTTATTGGAAGCGGGATGGTCTTGACTTTGATGGTTGAGTTGATCGTCTTGCGAGGTGATATCGGCAGGATGAACACCGTCTTCAAATTCTACCTGCAGGTCTGGACGATGTTTTCCATCAGCGGGCAGCCGCGCTCTGGTTGGCTCTGGCCGGCTCTGGCAGATTGGTAACCGGGCTGGCGGCTATGCCTGGCAGACGGCTTTCTTCTTGCTTGTTGCTGGTGCTACTCTTTACCCGCTGATGGCAACGACGGCAAAGATCAAAGACCGCATGGCGGAAGATGCGCCGCACACGCTGGATGGGATGGCCTTTATGCCCTACGCAACCTATAATGATGAATGGGGGACGATGGATCTGAGCGAGGATTACCGGCGCTATCCGCTGGCTGCAGGAGAACGTCAGCGGCTCTCCTGTGATCGTTGAAGCCAACCTGCGCAATCTGTACCGCTGGGGTTCGCGGATGACCAACTACACCGGTCTGCCGGTGTGGTTGGGTGGGAGTGGCACCAGCAGCAGCAGCGCGCGGTCGGTGCCAGGGGCATGGGTCACAGAGCGAATTCTCGAAGTGGACGCTTTCTATCTCACGGAGGATTGGAGCCAGGCGGCGGAGTTCTTGCGGAAATATGACGTCCGATACATCATTGTCGGTAAGCAGGAGCGCGGTCACTATCCTGGTCCGGGACTGGAAAAATTCGAGCAGGCAACGGCGTCTTGTGGCATGAGGTATACCGGGACGGTGAGACAGTGATTTATCAGGTCGATCGAGGCAGATCCAGTGATCGATTGGATTCTTGTGGTATTGCGTCTCCTCGCTACTCGGTTGGTTGGCTTTTCCAATTGCCTTCCGTCTGCATTCCAGCTCTTCCCGACCGGGGTTACATCAGTCAGCCGGATCCTGGGATTGCTGATCTGGGGGTTATTTGTTCTGGCTGCTTGCTTCGCTGGGGATACTTCCCTTCAACGATGGTGGGCTTGCTTTTCAGCGGAGGCCTGCTCATCTTCTGTGGCTCTGGGCATTTGCGGGCATACATCCGAAGCGAATTCTCAGCCTGGCTGGGCTCTCAGAAGCGTATGGTCGTGGCTAGCGAGGTGCTCTTCCTGGTCAGCTTTGCTGCCTGGGCTGTCGTTCGAGCTGCGAATCCGGAAGCGATTGGAACAGAAAAACCGATGGAACTGGCATTTATCAACGCAATCCTGCGCAGCCGAACCTTTCCTCCTCACGACCCGTGGCTCTCCGGATACGCGATCTCTTATTATTACTTTGGATATGTTATCGTAGCGATGCTGGCGAAAATTACCGGAACTGCGGGCGGCATCGCCTTCAATCTCGGCATCTCGCTTGATTTTTGCCTTGAGTGCTTGCGGCGCATTCGGGCTGGTTTACAACCTCTTGAATGCACTTAGACGGGATCATGGTCATCCATCTGCCCAAATTGATGTCACGACGCACGGCCAGCCTTTCTTACAGCTTCGCTCCTGGGTCCGCTTTATGTGCTGATTGTGAGCAACCTGGAAGGATTTCTGCATGTCCTGCATACGCGCGGCTTTTTGGCGAGGGATGAGAACGGTGCATTGACATCTGCTTTCTGGCGCTGGCTGGATATCCAGGACCTAACATCTGCTCCCCAGGAGCCGTTCAATTGGATCCCCACCCGCTTCTGGTGGTGGTGGCGGGCTTCGCGGGTCCTGCAGGATTACGATTTTGGGGGGGAAGCAAGGAAATCATCGATGAGTTCCCCTTCTTTTCCTTCTTGCTGGCAGATTTGCACCCGCATGTTCTGGCCATGCCATTTGCGTTCCTGGCGATCACCCTTGCTCTAAATCTGTTTCTCTCGCCCCGGCATATTCGGTCGATCCAGCTTCATAAATACCTTCCGCTTGAAATCACACCAGCCTTTTTCTTCCTTGCTTCAGTCTCGCTGGGAGGGATGGCATTCCTCAACACCTGGGATTTCCCGGTTTACGTGTTCATTTTTGCGGGGGCATATGCTTTGAACGCATACCTGGTGCAGGCCCAGCCTTTTCGTAAAGCGCTGGCAGGTTTCATAGGCATTGGGGTAAGTATCGGGATAACCGGCATCCTCTTCTACCTGCCGTTTTATCTGGGCTTTTCTTCCCAGGCCGGGGGGATTTTACCTAACTTGATCTATCCGACCCGCGGGATCCACCTCTGGATCATGTTCGCCCCTCTTATTGCGCCGATCCTGGCATTCCTGATCTTCAGCAATCTCTTGAATCCAGACCGCAGGGCGCTGCTGCGGGGATTTGGGATGGCAGGAGGGTTGTTGATCGGGCTCTGGATTTTTTCTCTCCTTTTTGGTTGGGCAATAACACTCATCCCGGAGATCGGGACGATTACCTGGGCTCTCTGGCTGCAACGGATCCAGGTCCGCTGCTTTTGGAAGCGGTTTCTCGCAGGATCAGCGCTCCCTGGCGGTTGGATCACAATCCTGGTGTTGCTTGGCTTGATCCTGGGGCTGCTCCCGCAGTTCAAAAAGCTGCACCATAACACTGCTGTCAATCAGGTAGCCTCGCTCGAGCGATCAGATGAAAAAGGACTGGACTTCCCGGAGATTTTTCGGTACTCCTAAAGTCTGACCGGGGCTGCTGCTGGTGCTGACGCCTGAATTTATCTATTTGCGCGATCTCTTTGGCTGGCGGATGAACACGATCTTCAAATTCTATTTCCAGGCCTGGCTTATCTGGAGTATTACGGCAGCCTTTGCGGTCTCCCTGCTCGCTATTCGGCTAAAAGGAATCTGGAAATCTGCGTTCCAGATCTTGATGATCCTGCTGTTGTCGGCAAGCCTTGTATATCCCTTGCTTAGTTTGCCAACGAAGACTTCGGGCTTCCAGCCGCCTGAATGGACGCTGGATTCGACAAGGTATTTCGCTCAAAGCTGGCCTGAAGACCAGGCTGCAATCGAGTGGTTGAAATCGGCTCCCTTTGGCGTAATTGCAGAAGCCGTCCCAACTGCTGGGGGCAGCTATTCGGAATATGCTCGTGCCGCGACTCTTTCCGGCTTACCTTCTGTGTTAGGATGGGTAGGCCATGAAAATCAATGGCGTGGGAGCGGTGAAGCAATTGGATCGCGTCAGGCGGATTTGGAAGCGCTTTTTTGCTCTCGTGATTGGGAGCAAACCCGCCGCATCCTGGAGGAATACCAGGTCCGATACATTTTCGTCGGTGCACTGGAACGAATTGCTTATCAGGCTGATAATTTCAGCTGCCCGGCAGGCCTGCAAGAGGCAAAATTCCAACAAAATCTGACCCCGGTGTTTCAAGGAGGCCAGGTGATAATCTATGAATATCCAGGCTCGGTGAATGATGGACAGTCCTAAAATCAAACTCGAACAGGTTCTGTTTGCTTGCGCTGTTGCGCTGGGGCTGATCCTGCGGTTCATGAACCTCGGCACGGCTCCGCTTTCTGATGCCGAGGGAGCTGGGCGCTTCAGGCACTCAATGTTGCCAGAGGCGGCGGCCTGAACAGCCAGGTCGTAATCGGTCCGCAGCCAGCTTATGTTATCCTTACCGGGCTGCTTTTCAAGCTTTT
>CAVSCE010000003.1:0-60909 GCA_963726375.1 uncultured Chloroflexia bacterium
GTTCTGTTCACGCTTCGGCTCGTTACGTATTGCTTGAAGTTCGGGTCCTGGATGTTGCCCGGCTGGAGCACCAGCCCGGCCCGGTCGGCAGTCTTCGAGAACTTCCAGGGCTTCTTCCCTGGTGATCATCCGGCCGTTCTGGTGGCGGACGGCGAAATCGGCCGCCCCGCCCATCGAGAGGCAGACCTCCAGCGGCTTGCCGCAGCCCTCGCCGACCAGCTCTTTCTCCTGCCGGCACAGGCAGGGCTGAACGGCGTAGCGGTCTTTCGCCATGATCAGCTGCTCGGCGCTCTCGTAGGTCATCACGTCGGAGGGGGCCTTGATGCTCTCGCCGACCGGGATGGTGCGCAGCTGGGGGGCTTTCTTCCAGGCTTCCACGTCCAGCAGGTAGGGCAGGTAGGCGTCCACCAGGCGGACGAGCTCTTCGTCCAGGCGGTTGACCTGGAACTCCCAGATGCCGACGACGAACTGGGAGGCGGCGTAGCGCGGCGGGCGGACCGAGCCGTCGGAGGTCGTGCGGGCAGGCTGATCTCCGATCAGCCCCCTGGCAGACATCTCAGCCAGAATGCGCTCGGCGTCTTGCTGAGGCATCCCCGCCCGGCGGGCGACCACCGCGGCGGTCTCGGGGATCAGGGTCAGGTGGAGCGCCATCGCGGCGCGCTCGGGGGTGAAGAGCTTCTTCAATATTCGCAGCTCCAGCCCGTCCGGGGTGGGCGGGAAGCCGCCGGGGAGCTGGTCGAGGTGGTGGGCTAATTTTTGATAGACGTCGCTTTCCATACCGGCCTCCAATGTTGAAATACCATTTTAGATTTAGTCCAAACCCGAAAGGTGCTGAAGACCTTTCGGGTTTATTTGATCTATTTTATCATTCGGAGGACCCGCCGGTAACTGTCGCTTAGAAGGCTACCTTCGACCACCGGCAAGTAGACCGCCGGCGGCACGAATAACCTGGCGTAGATATGCCGGTTAGCGTCGGGGGGATCGCATTCGTAGGCGATCAAAAAGCTCCGCACCCCGCCGAGCGACAGCGGGCGCTTCGCAGTCGCTGAGTGATTCATGATGTAAACCCCATATAAACTTATCATCCGCTGCATCGAATAGCCGGTAAATCCCACGAATGGAGATACCACTCGGCGAAAAATCAGCCTGATCAACTAAAGTGAAATTGCCGGTCCATCAAAGCCCACGTCTGATATTGTGGTAAAGTCGGGGTGGCCAAACCCGTACCATCGTCCAAAACTGTTGAATATCTGTCGCCCATAAGTACCGATGTATGATAGGCTGTGATGTATCTGGAGGATACACCTCTGCATCCCAGGCGACCATATACGTCTCCGCTGGTCGGTGGCGACGGCCGGGCGGTTCTCGTCATTGGCGGTGGCTGAGATGTGGATGACACCCGGCAGGGTAGGAACCGGTGCCATTTGATTTGACGTGGATGAGATCGATGTCGTTTTGGGTGGTCCCCGGGTGGCTGGTGACGTATGCGAGCACGTACCCGTCTTTAGAGGAATTATAGGCGATGTCCACCTGGTCGGGAGAGTGGCGTCAATCCAGTCGATCCTTGTCGAGATAAATCCATCGAATTCTACGATGGCCCCAAAAATCTTATAGGGAGTTCCTGGGACACCACCGGTGTGTATTGTATAAGTTATAGGCGACCAGGTATTCGTTGTTGCGTGGGATTGTAGGCTACTTTAGGGGTCCAGCTGCTCATCCCGGTTTCGACCGGAAATTCGGCATTCGTCCCGGCCCATTCCAGGGGATGATCCTGCCCCGGATTTCATATTTCAGCGAGCTGGTCTCGACCATGTAGACGACCAGGTATTCGCGGCGCTGGGAGTTGAACGCGACCGCAGGTGCAGGCGGTTCAAACCGTCCCCGCCCACGCCGGTGACGACGCAGAACCAGGGCTCCAGCTCGCCATCTGCGGTGACCCGCCGGGCGTAGATATCCCGAAAGCCGCCGCCCCAGAGGTTGTGCCAGACCACCAGGTACTCGTCGTCGATTGAGTTGTAGGCGACTTCGGGCGAGAAGCGGTCGCCTCCGGGGTCGGCGGGGGAAATCTGGAGCTCGCCGCTCAGCAGCCCGTAGTCCGTTTGGGGGCTGGCACCCGGGAGGCCAAATGGAGCCCGGACGGGGCCGTACAGGATGCCTGCGCCCGAGCCGGCAAGCGCCGTGCCTCCAGCGGTGAAGAATGAGCCCAACATGATGATCAAGACGAGATGGTTGATCCCTGGTTTCATCGCAACCTCCTTCTTCCCTCCCCATCCAGGCAAACAAACCCGAGCGAACATACGAAGCATCCGGGCCAGCAGGCAGAGCGTCCGGACAGCTGGCGGCTCGCCTGAACGCAAGGCCCTTGAATCCCCTGGGAGCCGCTGCGCAAGAGCTCCTTACTTTTATTATCGCGCCGCAGAACAAAAAATCAAGGACGTAACAGAGGGTGTTGAAAAACAAGTTCGGAATTGACCTTTAAGCGAAAATTTAATACAATTGCAGCATACCAACCCAAGGAGCAGATCATGGAACAGCAGCGGTATGCAGAAACAGGTCGAGATTCCTTCTTTGGTGATTATTTATATGATCAGGTGGTCCCTCAAGATCATTTTCTGCGCAAGCTGAAGCAAGAGATCGATTGGGGGCGCTTTACCCGCAGGCTGATCAGGCTTTACAAAGGGGAAGGCCTGGTAGGCAGACCGCCATTCGACCCGGCACTGGTTCTGAAGGTTGAATTGATTGCCTATCTGTACAACCTATCTGAACGGCAGGTGGAAGCGTACATCAATGAGAACCTGCCAGCAAAATACTTTGTAGGATTGGCGGTAGATCAGAAATCACCAGACCATTCGACGCTGACCGTTTTTCGAGAGCGGCTGCTGCAGCGCGGCAAGCTGAAAGTGTTCCAAGAACTGTTGGATGAAATTGTACAGATTGCGCTTGAAAGCGGGATCAAGTTTGGCTCGATCCAGATCGTGGATAGTGTGCACAGCGCTGCAAATGTCAACACGGATAAAGACCACAGGCGGAAGAAGAAAGGGAAAGGGACCACGACGATCCGGATGCCCAATGGGGTGTCAAGCACAAGCATAAAGTCAAAAATGGAGAAGGCAAAGAGGAAGAGCAAATCCAGTATTTCTATGGCTACAAAGCCCATGTCAGCCTGAATGCCGAAAACGGTTTGATCACCAGCCTGGAAACCAGCTCTGGCGAAGCATATGATGGTCATCACTTCTGTTCGCTGGTGGATCATGATCTGGAACAGAATCTGCCGCTGGAGACCTACACTGCGGACAAAGGCTATGATGATGGCGGCAATCACTATTACCTGGAAGTGAACCAGCTGCATTCGGCCATCCGGCTGAAGAAGTACCGCACGTAAAAGAAAGATAAAAACAAGCAGGTTTGGCTGGACCTGGAGCAAACGCCCCAATATCGGCAGGGGTTGAAAGAGCGTTACAAGATTGAACGCAAGTTTGGTGAAGCCAAGCAGGGGCATGGCTTGGGACGCTGTCGCTACTTAGGAAAAACGGGATTTGCGGTCCAGGCTTTCCTCACTGCAATTGGTACTCAATCTCAAACGGATCATAAAGTTGGTGACCGGAGTAGGTTTCAAAGTACGGTGGTTCTCGAATGCTTAGCCCAGGGTGAATTGTCAATATTGCCTGAAAGGAGATGTATGAGAACCGGATAAAGGTCAATTTCATGTAAAAAAGTTGCTTTTTTATCGATGATCCCTGGCATGAAATGCGATTTATTAGCCAGCTTCGGTTGGATTCATATTTTTATCAACACCCTCTAACAGCATACGGCAGCCGCATGAAGCGCAGCTGCCGTCTGAAAGCAGGTAGGGTGGGTCGGCGACCCACCCTACGGTTTCTTACGCACGATCACAGGCAGATAGATCTGCGTGATCACGACTTCGTCTTCGTCCGTCACGACGACGTGGAAGGTCTGGCTGTCGCTCAGCAGGCCGTCCGAGACCGACACCACCACGACGTAGAGGTTATCGCCGTCGCTGTCGAGCGGGTTCTCGAAGTCGGGCGCGGACTTGAAGCTCAGCGCTCCGCTCGTCGCGTCGACCTCGAACAGGGCCTGGTCGAGGCCGCCGGTGATAGAGAAGGAGAGCTCGTCGTGCTCCGGATCGGTCGCTTCGACCGTCGTCACGAAGGTGGTGTTCTCCGAGACGTTGATGATCACGGGTGGATCGTCCACCGGGCTGACCGTGATACTGACGGTGGCGATGCTGCTGTTGACATGGCCATCGTTGACCCGGAACTTGAGCGAGTCCGGGCCGTTGTAGTTCGGATAGGGGGTGTAGACCAGGTTCGGTGCGCTGCCGCTCAGGGCGCCGTGGGCGGGGACCTGCGTGACGGTGTAGGTCAGCGGATCTGCATCCGGGTCGCTGCCGGTCAGGGTGATCGCGAGCGGGACGTCTTCATCAACCGTCACGCTCTGGCTGTTCGCGGACGGAGGGGCGTTGACGACGTTCATCGTCACAGGGACGATCAGGGCGCCGTAGGGGGTGTCGTTCTCGATGCGCAGGTAGGCCTGGTAGGCGCCGCGCGGCATGCCGGAGGCGTCGACGCTCACGCTCAGGCTGGCTGCTGTCGCTCGAAGCGACGCTGCCGCTCTCGGGCGCGGCGCTCAGCCAGCCGGCCTGCCAGTCGCAGACGCCGGTCTCACCGGATTCGGCGACATAGACTTTATCCCAGCCCTGGTCGACCGCCCAGAGATTTCCGTCGCAGTCGAGCTCCAGCCCGGCCTGGTAGTAGCTCGGGAAGACCGGAGTCGAGCCGTCTTTGAGGTTGAAGGCACCGACGATGCTGTACGAGCTATGGACGTCCAGCACATAGACATCGAACAAGCCCTGTTCAGCGGCGTGGTTGGTCAGCGCGAAGAGGTGTCCGGTGGCGGGGTTGAAGGCCAGCCCGGAGATCGAGAGGTTGACCGCGGCGGAGTCGATCAGCGTGCCGTCCTCTTTGAAATGGTTGACGATGCCGTCGTTCCAGGAGCCGGCGTAGTAGGTGCCGGTCAGCGGGTCGAAGGCCAGGCCGCGCTCGCTGGTGCCGAAGGGCGGGCAGATCTTCCGCCCGGTGGCGGCCATAGCGGCGGGGTCGAGCTCGTAGATGCAGTTGTCACCGCCGACGTTGACCTGCCAGAGCGTGCGGGTGAACGGGTTGTAGGCCATGTCTGCGGCGAACACCGACCGAAAGACTGAGGTATCGATCGTGTCGCCGGTCAGGGTCCCGTCTGGGAGGAAGCGGTAGTCCAGGTCGTCGCCGCCCGCGAGGGCGATGTTCCCGACCCAAAGGTCGGTTTCGTCGTGGTTGAAGCCGATGCCCCAGGAGCCGACCAGCCCGGTGTCCCAGGAGTCGATCAAGCCGCCAACGGGCAGCACGGTGACGTCTTTTGGCGTGAGATCGACGCGCAATTTCTCGGCCGTGCGGTCGTTCAGGTTTTTAGGGCCGGTGTGGCGGGTGTGGTCGGCGAACGGGCCAGGGGCGCCCGGCTCGAGCCACGCGCCGGGATCGCGAAGACGTGGAAATCGGCGTCAACCCCACCCACATTCTCGAGCGTGAGCGGTTGAGATCGGTGGGCGCAGGGACCGTGACGCTGAAAGTCATCTGCTCCGGGTCGGCGGTGAGCAAGCCCGCCTGCAGGTAGAAGTCCTGGCGGACCGTGCTCCCGGCGACGACAGCCGGCGTGCGCGTATCAGAACCGTAGCCCAACGCGCTGGCGGTGAGATCGACCGACGAGCCTTCCGGCTCATTGATGAGGTAGATCGGATTGGGCTGGCTGAGGTCCTGGGTCGTGTCGATCAGCAGCGCCGGGGCACCGGTGGAATCTTCGACGGTCGGGTCGGACACGGGCATGTCGGTGTTTGCGTCATAGACCGCGCCGACGACCAGCCCGCTGCCAGGGATTGGAACGCAGGATTTACTGATCGCAACCTGGTCGACCTGGGCGTACCAGTCCCAAGGATTCGACTGGGAGGTGTAGTAATGCCAGCGCAGCTGGAAGTTGGCCTCGGCGCCGGGGAAAGGATAGAGATTGCTGATATAGGAAGTAAGATCCACAGACACGTCTTCACCGGGGAGGGAATAACGAGTGCCGTGGCTCGTGGTCCAGTGGCTGATGTTGTCCCAGGTCGAGCCGCCGTCCTCGCTGATATCCAGGTCGAGGGCTTCGAGACCCGAGTAGACCTGGAAATTCGCCTTGTAGCTGAGGACGAGCGACGGGAGGGTCAGCGCGTCGACGATCGGGGAGATCAGCTCGGTGTCATACGGGATCCCGTTGTTGACATCGCTGTTCACTTCGGCTGCCTGGCCGGAGCCTCCGGTGTAGTTGCCGTCGCCGTAAGCGGCGCTGCTATCCCAGACCAGACCGCCGGCGGTGTTGTCCACGACCGTCCAGCCGCTCAGCGGCCAGGTCTCAAAGTCCTGGACGAATCCCTGGGTGGTGTAGCCCGGAGCGGTGCATGCGTCGAGGTCCGCATCCAGCTCGAAGTCGCGGGTCACAACGCCGAGGACCGGGACCGAGGCGGCTGCAGCGATGTAGCCGCCGCTCATGGCGCTGACGGAAAAGTCGTAGGTCCATTCCGGCAGGACAACGCTGTAGTAGCCGGTGACCGGGTCGCTGAAGACCGGGCCGTCCGGGTAGCCGAGGATGTTGATCCGGGCGTAGAGCGGCCAATGGGTCGAGGAGTCGGTCACGACGCCCGAGACGGTGTGGGTGGGCGCCAGCGCGAGGTAGAAGTCCTGGACGGTCGTCTGATCCTCGACGATCTTCACATTCGCCGTATCCGAACTATAGTAGAACTTCGAGGCGGTGACAGCATAGTCCCCCGCCGGCAAGACCAAGGCGTATTCGCCGGCCGCGTCGGTCACGGTCATGATGCCGCCTGTCAGCGTGACCTCGGCGCCTTCGATCGGGTTCACACCGTCGGTCACCGTGCCGGTCAGCTTGCCGGTTGCCAGCTGGGTGCAGGAGGGGAATTTAAAGGAGCCGACCCGGGTCTGCCAGCTGGCCGAGCTGGTGACCGCCATATATTCCTGGGTGTACCAGAAGGTGCAGCCGTCGGTCGGATCGAGGGCCATCATGCTGTAGTCGCCCCAGCGGGCTGCGGAATGGGTCTGGGAGCCTGAACCGGCGATCATGCTGGCCTCGCCCTGGGGGAGAGAACCCAGCGGATCGGCGGCCAGCCGGCCGGTGTAACGAATCGAGGGGTAGGTCGCGCCGCTGGAGACCGAAAAGCCGAGGGCGATATCGCCGGAATCATCCATCGCGAGGCTGGCCATCCAGCGGTGGTCCGCGTCGGGGGCGTAGACGCCGTCCTGATAGAGGCCCCAGCCCGAGCCGGTGTCGCGCAGCTCGATCCAGTGCACGCCGGCATGGTCGGCGCCGTCTTCATCGACGGTATGGTTGGCCAGCAGGGTCTGGTGACTGCCGAAGTCGCGGTACACCAGCCGGTACATCAGGCGGTCGGAAATTGCATCCAAGCCCTGGGCAGTGCCCGGCTGGGGGATGCAGGAGCGGGCGTTGCCGCACAATTCCGGCTCCACGTCTGAGGTCGCGACCTTGAAATTCGGGTCGTAGCTGGAGTTCGCGCCGAAGGTGGTGTTGAGGGGGTTGGCCCAATCGGTCTTGAACTCCCAGATGCGGAGGGTGTCGGTTGGGTCGCCCAGCCAGGTGCTGTCATCCCACTCCATGAAGTAGTTGGGCGTGCCTGCGGCGGGGGCCGGGCCGTCCAGGTCTGAGGGGAGCATCCCGCCATAGGCCAGCGTTTCCGCGCCGACGTCGATGTAGATCATGCGGGCCGAGAGGCCGCTCAGCATCGCCGAGCGCTCGAAGACCGCCACGCCTGCGCCGCCCCAGGTGGAGGAGACGCCGTCGAACTGGTTGACGGTCATGTAGTAGCCGTCCGGCCAGACGCCAAACTTGGGGTAGTCGTTCATCATGGTCGTGCTGGTCTGGTAGTCGTAGAGATACCAGGCGCCGGTCGGGTCGGCGGTCGCTGAGACGGCGATGCACTGGTGGAAATCGTTGGGGAAGGAGAGGGCGAACTGGCTCATCAGCCAGCGGTTGGCCAGGTGGTCAAACTGGGTGATTGGATCGCCGTCGTTGTTGCTCTCGCATATCGTCCCGCTCCCGCTCCAGATCGCGTTGCCGGGGACCGGGCCGATCAGGAGGGCTGGAGCGGCGGGATTGGTCACATCCCAGATGTTAAAGGAAAGGTTGACCCACTGGACGTAGTATTTCTTCCCGGTCGCGGGGTTGAAGCCGATATCGCCCTGGGTGTCGGGCGGCAGAACGCCGTCCACGTTGGAGACGCCTTCGAAGTTCGCTACAGGAGCGGGCATGTTCATCTGGCCCGGTCGATCCTGGACGATCAATTCGTCAAATTTGCCGTCGGAAGCATGCTGAGTTTTCGGGATCACCAGCCGGTCCCTCAGGCTGCGGACCGAGCCGGCGGGGAGGCGCTCGGGCTCTCTGGCGAGCGGCAAGCTCAGCGAGCGCAGCGGCTGGCTCTGACCGACAAAGGCCGGCCTGACCACCCGCAGGTTAGATTTCGGGATTTGGGTCTGGAAATCGAGCCCGGCAGCCGAGGAGCTGCTGTTCAGGGAAAACGAACTGACGAAGAGCGCCAGCAGCGTGATCATGCTGGCAAAATACCAGAATCTGGATCGCATTCGAGCCTCCTGATGGAATTATGACTGCACGCACCTGATATCAATTTTTATTTTCATAACCGGCAGCAGCCGGTAGAACAGCCAGGGTTTTCGGCGCTCCTTTCCATGCGGGACCCCCATCGATAAGGATAAACGTTCATCAAATTTTAATCCACTTATGCGGGATGTCAATCACAGGTTTGCAAGCCCGGGCAGCCCGGGGAGGATTCTCGAGCCGAGGCGGAAAGAGATCTTCCGGCGATGCGAATTCAGGCCGAATCTGGCAATCGACTGGCAGACGGATTTGCTAAGATGAAATCAACATTCGGCTCGAAAGGACACGCTTGTCAATCCATTAAGAAATGTGCGAAGCGCTGTGGACAGGCTCATGTTGGGATTGTATGATGGTTCTCGGCGGTTGAAACCGCATCAACGCATGCGAAGTCGACCCTACTGCGGTACGACTCCTAATGACACGCGTGTCAATCCATGAAGAAATGTGCGAAGCGCTGTGGGTTTACTCGAAAGGAAAAGGAACCGCCGTGAAAACGAATACATCTGCTAAAACTGCTGACCGCACTCGCCGTCCCGATCCTGACCATCATCCTGCTTTCCTCGGCCGCGCCGGCGAGCGCCGCAGGTGCCAGACCGCCGCCTGCGCCAGAAGGGACCCTCAGGGTGAAACATTGGGGGTCACGACCGTCTACACCCACTACAGCGTCGTGATCAGCAACGAGCCGTACGGCTACCTGGTCGACACGCTGATCGCGCTGGGGCACGGGGACGAGACGCTGTTCGAAGTGCTGACCTACCTGAAGCCGCAGTCGAACGGCGTGATCACGGATGCGTTCTACAACCAGGTCGCCGCCAGCCTGGCTGGAAGCGAAGTTTTTACCGGCAAACTTATCAATTACCTGGGGCTACAGGCTGGAATAGAAATCTGCGACGACGGGACGGTCAGCATCACGGATTTCGCAGCCCAAACATACACCGGACAGCCTGGCTACGAGCTGATTCCGAGCCTGGACGGTGTCTTTCTTTCCACCAATGCCCTGGATCCGACCATAAATTTATACGCACACAAACGAATATGGGGGAGGGGTAGTCCGCGATTACTACGCCTTCGCGATCCTGTGGCGGGCGCCGAAGGCGATTTTCCTGCCGGTGGTGGTGAAGTAGCGCGTTTCACAGGTGGCAGCCACTTCGGAAGTGACTGCCACCTGTTTCGCTCACTAAGCAGGGGCATAACGCTCGATGTGGGGGGTGTAGTCCGGCAGCTGCCGTTCGTAGGGTTCGGTCATCAGCGGGGAGGAGATGACGTAGTCGGCGGTGGCGCGGTCGCAGGCGACCGGGATATTCCAGACGACCGCGATCCGAAGCAGGGCTTTGACGTCGGGGTCGTGGGGCTGGGCTTCGAGGGGGTCCCAGAAGAAGATCAGCAGGTCGACCTCGCCTTCGGCGATGCGCGACCCGATCTGCTGGTCGCCGCCGAGCGGACCGCTCTGCAGGCAGGTCACAGGGGTCGCGAGCACATCGGCGAGCAGGTGGCCGGTCGTGCCGGTGGCGACCAGCTCGTGGCGGGCGAGCAGGTCGCGGTTGTATTTGGCCCACTCCATCAGGTCGGCCTTCTTGCTGTCGTGGGCGACCAGCGCGATGCGCTTGCGGACCGGCACCGGCCGGTCGATGTCGAGGCCAATCTCGGCCTCATATGGCTCGGCTTCGATGAGCCGTTCCATGCTTTCGTTAAATTCTTCCATTTTATACTCCTTACGCCTCCCCATTCTGCATGCAACGATCCATCCTGCGGAAACCCGGCCTGAAACCAGGTTTCGTTGGGCACGCTTTAATTCATCAGCGATGAGGGGGGTTGGGAGCGCAGGTGCGCTCTGGAGGGGAGGCAGGCGACGATTATACCAGAAAAAGGGTAAATCGGCGACCGGCGTCTTAGATGATGGAGCCTATTGAAACAAGCCATTCGACCTGAGGATCGGCGACCGGACGATCAGAATCCCGAACTCATCGCACCAGCTCGGGCGGGCATTCCATTGCGAACACTGCATTTTTTCAGAGAATCCGTGGGGATTGGTCGAGCAGGTGTCGCTCGAAGGCTTGAAGATAAAACAGATTCGATAAACCCGACAAGTCTTGAAGACCCGTCGGGTTCTTGATTTGCTCCGCCTGTCTCGACGTTACGGGCCTATTTGACTGAAAAAGATGTCGCTGCGGCGAACTGATTATCGATATAAATCGTTAACGACCAGCTACCTTTTTTCAAACCGCCGCTGGATGATGTGATCGATCGGTGATAGATCCTGGGGGAGCCGTTTTTCCAGGATATAACCGGCGATTTTGCCCTGGTATCTCCGCTGATATTCCATTGAAACAAGACTTTCGCGCCTTCGGGTATCCCTTGATAGGAGAAAGAGCAGACCACCTTGCCTGTCCCAGATTTAATCACCTTTGATGGGTCAGTCACTGCTCCATTTGAGTTCGTTTTCGTCCCGCATACGAAATCTGAGATCAGCAGCTCCTCAGGAGTATTGGTTAACCTGGGTGTTTTCGTGAGTGTTGCCGTCCGCGTAGGCGTCTCGCTCGGGAGCGGGGTATCCGTGGGTATCGGGGTGTCCGTGGGAGGCGGTGTCGAGGGTATCCGTCGGCAGCGCGGCGGCGGTCTGCTGCTGAGCGACGGCGTTTGCGGTCAGCTCGACAGCCCGGGCAACCGCCGTTCCTGTTAACTGCGCATTCTGCCCGCCTGCGGCAGAGCAGGCTGTCAGGAAACAAATTAAGGATAATGCACAAAAATCTCGGACGATTTCAACAATCAAAACCTTCATTGCGCCTCACAGATGGAAAGGATTGGTGAAATTTGGACATTGGGTTCAACCCGGGTATTTAAACCAATTATAAACCATCGATTTGGAACCCTGGGAAGCTGCTTATTACAAAGCTGCAAGATTACTTTGATATCCTCTACGATACGAATTGCCTGGTTTGATTTGCTGCAGTTTGTGCAACTCATCTATTTTCTCCGGCAGGTTATCCGTTATAATCTTTTTGAATTTCTGCACGATGGGCATGGCAGGTTGGCCAGCCAATCAACTTTATTTTCGCAATCAGATTGGATTTTCAAATCTTGAAGCTCCGTCCTATCGCCGCCGTCCTAATTTTCACAGCAACCACTGCGGCTGCATGCAGCCCGCAATCTGACCCAGCGGATGTCTCGACGCAATTCCCGGCCCAAGCCGCAGAGGCGCAGGTTCTGCAGCCCTCGCCGACTTACCTGCCGCTGCCGACCGCAACCCGAACCTCGCAAGACCGCTTTCACTCCGATTGGAAGCTCAGCGACCACGCGATGCCTTCACGCCGCTCGGACACCGCCGCCAGCGAGTGCGCGACCTGCCACAGCCCGATGAACGTCAGCCCCGGCAGCCCGGTCTCAACTTCGCAAACCTGCTCCTCGTGTAAAAGCTCCGGCAGCTCGAATGGGACGCTCGTGCCGCTCGACCAGAACGAATTGCTCTCGGCGCGCTCGAAGATCGGCTGTGAAAGCTGCCACACGGTCGAAAACGGCTTCGCATCCAGCGAGATCGCCTGGCTCAACCCGCAGAGCGGGGCGCACGAGCCAATGGGGAGCGCGGATGAGCTCTGCACAAAATGCCACCTGGACCAGACCCACCTCCGCCCGGTCGACCCATCCGGGCTGGCTCACCAGGATCTGGAATGCACGGGCTGCCACGACCCCCACAGCCTGAAGAGCAGCTGCGCGAACGAAGCCTGCCACGCAACGCACATCGAAGAGATCGATATGATCAAGCAGTACACCCCTCCATCCAGCCATACCAAGGTCAAACCCGGACAGTGCTCGGAGTGCCATCCGGAGCGGGCTTTGATCGTCTGGCCGGAAGGCGCGCCGCACATGGGCCAGCAGCACATCGGGCTGAGCTGCTCCGCCTGCCACGACGCTTCGAACCTGGAGCTGGGTGTGTCCGAGGACGGGCTGCGCTGGGACACGACCTTTGAGCTGAGGGTCGAGGGCAGGACGATCACGATCCCAAGCTCGTCGCACCAGTTCGGGCGGGCAGTCCGGTGCGAGCGCTGCCATTTTGAAAAGAATCCGTGGGGATTGAAAGACTCCGTAACGCTGGACGGTCTGAAGCGATAAGCCCAGGGAAGCTTAATTCTACGATCCTATTGACCGGTTCGGATTTGACCTGGTAAACAAGAAAAGACTGATTATGAGGGCGAGCGCAACTCGTCGCTATGGATAGGGTGCTTTCCTGTGCAATTACTTGATTTCGCCAACTTCTTATGTTTCAGACACTCGTCTGTCGGTAGATTGACAACGAATGTGAACGACCTATAATGAATTTAAGCAAGCCTTGACCTTTGGGGCTTTGCTTTTTGGGAAAAAGAATGCTGAACCTTTCGAACGAAGCGTGATTTGATTTATAAAAATCGTAAAGGAGGTGGGTCATGAACCGTGAAACCAGATTATGTGTGTTTGCCATCCTGGGGCTGCTTGGATTGACCCTGTTCCTGAGTCCGACTGTCGGCATACAACCCCTGGCCCAGGACGTTCAGCCCGGCGCTGGCGCACTTAGCGATCCTATATTGCTGACGAAGCCTTCAGCCGTGCACCCAGAGGAGAATCCTGACGCAGCGAGCGCCTATCTGCAGATTGCGGGTCAGGCGCTTAAGCCGGAGTTGAGCGATGTGGTGTGGAATACACCTTCGGGATTTCCCGGATGTATCTATGCAAATGGCGCCGGGTTATATGATCTTGTGTGGTGGAATGCCCCGATAACCCCGCCAGCGGGTGCGACACTGACTAACCTTCGTGTTTTCGTAAGGGACAACCACTTAGCGAACAGCCATGCAGCGTTAGGCGTGGTGGATCAGTATGGAGTTATTGTAACTTCTTGGGAAGGCTACAGCGAGGGAATGGGGGGAACTGAGTATTTTGACATCCCCATTCCCGACCACGTGGTCAACTACGCCACCTATTCCTATCTGCTCCGGTGGCAACCCGTTCATGCGAATTTTAACGAAATGATCTGCGGCTTCCGCCTGTCTTATATACCGGTCGTTGGCTCGCTCTATTTGCCCAGCGTCTTCCGCTAAACATCCTGAACGGCTGTTTTTGGGAGCAAATATATCTTTTGAACAATTAACCAACCAATTTTGGGTCAGAGGCGGCTTTTGCAGCGCTTGACTTTCGGATGAATCATTGCTATATTGATTATGACTCAACTGCCTGGCAGCCTCATTTTCTAATTCGTTTCACACACAAACCCATCCTACTGCGGGCGACTAACAAAAACCACGGGGGTAATTGCACGTCGCCGCCGCTCACAGCAGACCGCCGAATTCGCGAGGCTTACCTGCTGCCTTCTGAAAGGATGCTCTGTGATGAAGAACCTGCTGACCCGAATCAGCCTGGCGGCCGTTCTGCTCCTGGTCGGGCTCTCAATCCCGACGCCAAAAATCCAAATTGCTCCCTCGGCTCCGCTTGAGGCGAACTCCCGCTCAATCTACCTGCCCAATACAGGCACAATCACCTCCCCGGACGCAGCGGCGTGGATCCAGGTCCCTTACAGCGCTGCCCTGAACCCCAGCGGCGGCTCGATCGTCATCGAAGCCTGGGTGAAGCGCAACCCGACCGCACGGCAGGAGACCCTGGTGGGAAATGGCTCTTCAAAATCCTTCTGGTTTGGTTTTAACAGCAGCGGAAACCTGAGCTTCACACCCTACGGGAGCCTCGGCGTGGTGGACAGCAACGGCGTCGTCCCTGCCGGGAGATGGACCCACGTCGTGATCGCCTACGACGGCACGACCCGCCGGTTTTTTATCAACGGCGTGCTCGACACCATCAGCGATCTCAAGCCCGGCGCAATTGCTCCGGCCGCTGCCGGGCAGCCGTTGGGGATCGGCTACGACCCCGGCGACACCTCCCCGGACCGTTATTTCAGCGGCGGGATCGACAACGTGCGAATGTGGAACACTTCAAGGAGCGCCCACATCCTGCGGAGCAGCATCTACCGCTCCGCAGGCAAACCTGCAGCCGGGCTGCTGGCGGAATGGGCTCTCGACGGCAACCTGACAAACTCGGCCGGGGGACACGACGGAACCCTGGTCGGCGCGGGGAGCTTCGTTATGGAGAGCGCCGTCTACAGGAGCACGCATATCCCGCAGGTGGAGGCCGCCGCCAGCCTGAACGGGATTTGCGGCTCCGACGAATACGCCAGCGCAGTCCAGGTCGCGGTCGGCGGCTACCCGGTCTGGCTGATGCACACCACGACCGACTTCTGGATCTGTTTTGAAAATATCGGCTCCAGCGGTACTGAAGCTTCGGTTTACCTGGACTCCGACTTTACCCGCCTGGACCCGGCGCAGGCCGATCACCTCCGCCTGACCGTCTTCAGCAACGGCACGACCGAAGCGAAAGAAGGGGACGGCGAAGGCGGATATCAGGATACGACCCAGGCAGACGGCCTGTGGGGCGGCATCTATTCCGTCTGAAAGCGGCGAGTTCCCGGATTATCGCGTCGAGCTCCGCCTGAGCAGCAGCCTGGTGGGCGGGTGGGAGCACACGATCGGGCTGGCGCTGGAAAAAAAGACCGGTGGAGCGGAAGTCAGCTCCAGCTTTTGGCCGGTGCACGCCGAGGGGAGCTCCCCCAGCACCTGGGGAAAGGGATACCTGGGCGGGATCGGTCCGGACCGCACGTTTTCAGGCCTGGTGGTCTACCAACCGCCAGGGCCCGACGCTGAGCCGGTCGGCATCCCAGGCGTCACGGTAAGCATGATCGGCTGGGATGAAAACGGACCGGATATGCTGGTCATGACAGATAAATCCAACGTCGACGGCAGCTTCAACATCGTCACAAGCGACGATTTCACTTCCGCCGCATCGAGCTGGGGGAGCTGCCCGACGGCTACCTGGCGGAAGAGGCTTCGGCGCCGATCCCCGCGATATCGCTGGACGCCCGCACAGTGGAATACGGGATGTCTCCGGAGGCAGCTACCCGGACAACCTATTCATCCTGGGCGACATCATCCCGTATCCAATGGACACCCAGACGGGCCCATACTACCTGATCCTGGCCCCGCAGGAGCATGATCGACAGCGGCGCGCTGGACAAATTCCAGGATTTCAAGCTCCGCCAGGGCTTTCAGGTCTCGGTCGTCAGCCTGGAGAGGTGGACGCCGGCTACTCGGGCTTTGGGCGGCTGGATAAGATCCGGTCGCTCGAGCAGGAGCGCCTGGCGCTCTACGGCAGCCGCTTCCACTACCTGCTGCTGGTCGGCTCGCACGGCGAGATCCCATTTGGCGAGTTCTCGGTCGTTTTCGACGGAAGAAACCAGTACGGCAACATCGATTTTGACGCCTGCCTCTCGCCACCGCTCAGCGACAGCGAAACCATGGAGCATGACAAGCTCAAGCTCTCCGACTGGCCGTACGCCGACCCGACCAGCGAATACGACAGCAACGTCAACGGCTGCCTGCTGGACGGCGTGGCGCTTTATACCTACCAGAAAGCGAAAAGGACCCTGCCCCGGGCTACATCCCGGACGCAAAGCCGGGGTTCGTGCCGACGATCGCAGTCGGGAGGATCCCGTTCGATTCCCCGCAGGCCGTGGAGACTGCGCTGACCAACAGCATCCAAGTGCAATCCCAATCCGCGGACTACAAAAAGAACGTGCTGCACGCCGATGTCGATGTTCTCTTTGAAAGGCAGTCACTGGACGCCTGAGAATGCGATGCCCCCGACCGGCCAGTACCTGCCCTGCACCAAACAGTCGCCGGGGCATGGTAAAGGAGTGCGCCACATGGACGGACGATGCGGCCGTGAAACTCCGAGAACCAGAAAGCGCATTTTTTGGATGGACTGAATTACGAGAGCACGATCCTGTATGAAGCGACCAAGCCGGAAGGGGCTTCCCCGGTGGTTTCGCCAGACCCGCTGACCTGGCAGAACGTATAGGCCGAGCTGGAAACGTTCAATTACGGTTTCGTCAACATGGCCGGGCACGGCGAACCTACGAAAATTCACAGGACTTACTGGTCAGACGACGTCAATAACAATCATGTGGATTCTCCTCCGAGCCATTTCCCTTCGAGGGCGTGAACGAAATTATGGACCACACCGTGGTGTCAAACTGGGTTTTGGATCAAATCCCTGCTGCGGGCGCGAAAGGCGCGATCTTCCAGGCGGTGGCGTGCAGCCTTGGAGGCGGCCTGGACCAGGACAGCCTGGGCGCTTCATCCTTAAAGAAGGCCACGGGGTGGGCTTCATCGGCGCTCTCTCGATGTCAACCTACGACGTTACAGAGGAAACCGTGCAGCAGCTGCTCGACCAGAACCTGCCTCTGGGAGATTCCGTCTGGCAGTCGCTGTCCTACAAAGCGCTTACCGATTTTCACGGGTCCGGCGAGCTGGTCACAGACCTGTTCGGCGACCCGACGCTGAGCTACTGGGGAAATCCGGGCGGGCAGAGCACAGTCGCGGCCTGGCCGATGGTGCGCTACGACGCCCGCGGCCAGGGTTTCACATCGCTGTGGGGTCCGAAGCACCCGAAGAAGCTCTGGCAGTACAACGGCGGCGAGATGGCCTCCGGCGCCTTGATGACCTCACCGGTCGTCAGCAACAACGGCGAAGTGATCGTGGGCAACGGGACCTTTGTCGACGTGCTGCGGGAAGGCGTCCTCGACCAGCGCCTTGAGCTGGAGGCGCACGTCTTCGGCTCGCCGGCGCTGGCGGCCGACGGGACGATCTACGCCATGGACGTGAACGGAAAGCTCTACGCCTTTCCGCATACTCACCTTCTACTATTACGGGGAGTTTTATCCAATCGGCATCCGTTTCAAGCGCTGGGCAGTCAATGCGGTTACGGTCCAAGCATCAGCCCGATCATCAACGCGGACGGGATGGTCAGCGTGGGCGGGGCCGGAAAGGTGGTGTTGGTCCGCCCGGACGGGATCAAGCGCCAAGAATACAAGGTCCCCGGGTACTCCGATCGGCGCAATTGCGGCAGCCGCCGATCAGATCGATTTACGTGGCGACCAACTCTGGGTACTTTGCCAGGCTGAATTTCTTCTGCAAAGGGATGTGCCAACTGCCACTACCCCAGGGCTGTGGAACATGCCTACAGCACGCCTCCCCTGCTAGCGCATGGGGCGGTCTTGTCGGGACGGAGGACGGCGCCGTGCTCAAGCTGCATCCGAACAGCCTGGCGCTCCTGGCGACCTACCAGGCCGACAACACGATCAGCGCCGGACCGATCGCCGGGCCAGCCGGGCAGGTGCTGGTAGGCACGCAGAACGGCACGCTCTACAGCCTGACAGGCAGCCTGCAGAAGCGCTGGCAGCGAGCCTCGGGGCCTGGATCCAGGGCGTGCCGGCCTACTCGGTCGAGGCGCTGTACGTGGTATCGCAACCACTACCTGAAGGCGTTGGACCCGTACGGCGGAAACCTGCTCTGGAAACGGAAGCTGAACGATTACATCAGCCAGGGGGCGACGGCGGTGGGCTATTGGGCGCGAGCTGTACATGCAGACCACTACGGGACGATTTTCGCATATGGCGAGGGCTGGTCCACTCAAGAATCCGCTCATGCCACGGCAAAGGCCGTGAAAATCATGACCTACGGCAACAGCCATCCAGCTCGAATGGGACGCTTCGCTACTTAATTCGATCGATCCGAAGAGGAGCGGAATCTACCAGGAGTCGGCTTCCTGATACAGCGCCGGCTGATGGACAAGGACTGGCAAGACCTGGCGATTGCCCTCGAACACGGCGATCTCACCGACACACGGGTCACAGACAACACCCTCTACGCCTACCGGCTTCGCCGGCTGACCCCAGCGGGAACAATTCAGCGTTCAGCCAGGCTGTTCTGGCCGTGACAAGCCTGCCCGAGCCGCCATCCAAGCCGACAATGAAGTCCGTCTCGGCCGAATCGGCGACCGCGCTGCGGCTGCGCTGGTACGCCCCGCCGGGAGACATCATCAACCTGTTCCGGATCGAAAGCAGCTACTGCAGACGGGGGTTTTACACCGGTCGTGCAGGTCAGCGGGATGCTGTCGACGACCGTCATGGCGGGCTTTCGCCAGGGACGGGATACACCTTCCGGATCGTCTCGATAAACGATTGTGGAGAGAGCATCCCTTCGGCCGCGCTGAGCGGGAGCACACGGCTCGCAGACGCTGGCCGCCCCGCAGCACGCGACCGCGACGCTGCTGGAGAAAGGGAAGGTGCGGATCGCTTGGGACGCCGGTCCGAGCGGCGCGAATACGGTCCTCGAATACAGCGCGCTGGGGATGGGGGAATACCGACTGCTTGACACGACCGGACCTGCAGGACCTTACGACCATTTTCCCGGCGAGCCCGGCACGTACCAGTTCCGGCTGAAATTCGTGCTTGGGTCGAGCCGAGTCGCCGTATGCCGAGACCTTCCCGGTTACGATATCGCGCATCTATCAGCTGAGCCTGCCTGTTGTTAGAAGGTAGGATCCTCGCTCAGAGAAACAATTCCAGGCGGCGCTCCGTACGAGCACAAAACCCCAGAGGTCTACAGACCCCTGGGGTTCATTATTGGCGCCTGATGGCAGCTCTTTCTTTGATCGGTTGGGTCTAAGCTCAATTGGCACGCATCACCCTGACGCCGATTTTTTCGCGTCTTCCCTTTCAGCTCCAATTCTCGCTTCTCAAGGCTTTCATTTCGAGATGCGCCGCACGGAAAGCGGCTTCGCTGATCAGGACCTCGCCCTTTCCAGCGTTGGAAGCCAGGCGCGCGGCGATATTTACACTGTCGCCCAGGGCGGTGAAATCCGCGGCCGCGCCGCTTGCCCCGATGATCGAGCCCACCCAGGCCATTCCGGTATGGACCCCGACTCCGACCGGCACCCAGGGGCCGCCGGGAGCGCCGTGGCCGGTGGCGTGCAGCAAGCCCAGGCCGGCTTCGACCGCCTTGCGGGCGTGTTCCCCGTTCGTGAAGCCGGGGATAAACAGCGCGGTGACTTCATCTCCGACCAGTTTATCGATAAAGGCGTCGGCGTGGATCAGGACGTTGATCGCTGCTTCGTAGAAGCGGTTCATCAGCCGGCTGAATTCGAGGGTGGACATTTTCTCAGCGATCGCCGTCGAGCCGCGCACGTCGACGAACAGCATGGTCAGCTCGATCTCAGCCCCGCCCGGGTGGGTGGAGGTGAAACCATAGCAGGCGCTGCAGAAACGCGGGTTTTTCGCCGACCTGTGGATGCCCTGGATTCTGTGGATGAACGCGCCGCCAACTCCGGCAAACGGCCGCAGGCACTGGGCGCAGCGCGGGTTTGAGGGCAGCCTGCCGTAAAAACGGCGGTGGCGCTTGGT
Organism: uncultured Chloroflexia bacterium; assembly: GCA_963726375.1. Taxonomy (GTDB): domain Bacteria; phylum Chloroflexota; class Anaerolineae; order Anaerolineales; family UBA4823; genus UTCFX2. Next base: position 20,039 of record CAVSCE010000003.1, read on the forward strand.
CCTGACGTTGCCTTGTGTGAGGATGCTGCGCCACATTTCATTTACAGGATCGGATTCAGAGCGGTCATCCGGCATAAATCTCTCGATTTCGGGAGAACGGAATATCGGTGAAAAACGGTGATTGAAATCGAATTGGAAATCCTGGCGATTGAAATCGCAAATTGAAATCCTGGCGATTAAAATCGCATCAACAGCTGCAAAGCCTGCCTGCGCAGGCTTCCCCCATTTGGAATAGAGCATACCAACCTCCGAAGGGCGGCTCAGCAACCGTCGATACGAATTCATTCACCCGTTGCTGCGAATTCATGGTTCCGGCAGTTGGACAAACAGTACGACTAAAGTCGTTACTACCAAGAACAAAATAATTTTATACACACCCAGTAGTGACGACTTCAGTCGTCCAAAGTAAGCTGTTCAAACTGCAGCGACATTCGCGAAGTCCACCTGCATCGACAAGTAAATCCTGCGCAGGCTCCTCAAAAGTCGATGCAACTTCAACTGACCAGTTGGACAAACAGTACGACTAAAGTCGTTACTACGAAGAACAAAATAATTTTAACACAACTGGTAGTGACGACTTCAGTCATCCAAAGTAAGCTGTTCAAACTGCAGCGACATTCGCGAAGTCCACCTGCATCGACAAGTAAATCCTGCGCAGGCTCCTTAAAAGTCGATGCAACTTCAACTGACCAGTTGGACAAACAGTACGACTAAAGTCGTTACTACCAAGAACAAAATAATTTTTACACACCCAGTAGTGACGACTTCAGTCATCCAAAGTAAGCTGTTCAAACTGCAGCGACATTCGCGAAGTCCACCTGCATCGACAAGTAAATCCTGCGCAGGCTCCTTAAAAGTCGATGCAACTTCAACTGACCAGTTGGACAAACAGTACGACTAAAGTCGTTACTACCAAGAACAAAATAATTTTTACACACCTGGTAGTGACGACTTCAGTCGTCCAAAGTAAGCTGTTCAAACTGCAGCGACATTCGCGAAGTCCACCTGCATCGACAAGTAAATCCTGCGCAGGCTCCTTAAAAGTCGATGCAACTTCAACTGACCAGTTGGACAAACTGTACGACTAAAGTCGTTACTACCAAGAACAAAATAATTTTTACACACCCAGTAGTGACGACTTCAGTCGTCCAAAGTAAGCTGTTCAAACTGCAGCGACATTCGCGAAGTCCACCTGCATCGACAAGTAAATCCTGCGCAGGCTCCTTAAAAGTCGATGCAACTTCAACTGACCAGTTGGACAAACAGTACGACTAAAGTCGTTACTACCAAGAACAAAATAATTTTAACACAGCTGGTAGTGACGACTTCAGTCGTCCAGTAAACCGCTGCTGGAAGCGCAGGTAGCCGTCGAGGTGCCGCGGCTGCCAATCGATCTCGACTCCAAGCGGAGCGAGCATTTTCCTGACCTGCGCGACGGCGGCTTCGCTCGGCTGCCCGTAGAGCTCCCAGCTTTTAATCTCTATCAGCTCGCCGGCCTTGCGGGCGTTTTCGCTGGCGCCCTGGATGTGGACGTCCATCGCTTCGGCGTCCTGGATGACGTGGATCATGCTCACTTCGCTGCCGTCTTTGCTTGCGAAGGCGAGGTGGAGCAGCGTGCCCGGTTTTTCGGCCTGGACCCATTCGACAACGGAGTGATACAGCTGTTGAAACTCAGCGAGCTTACCCGGCTTGACCCTGCTGTGGCTGATAAAAACGATCGGACCTGACATGGAGGCGCATCCTTCCCCGTGCAAACGACGAATTGATGGAAACCGTAAATATTAAGACATTATTTATCTTAATAGATTATATCAGGAAAGCGGGTGAAACTTGCGATAAAGACTGCTGAGTTTTTCGATCCACCAGACAGCTCGAGCTGAGCTGTCTGGATTTATCGATCTTCGTTCGATAAGCGCGTCACCGCCGAATCAAAGGCAGATCGATCTGGAACAGCTGGTAAGCGATTTTCAGATCCGGCAGCATGTAGTCCTCTTCCTGAAGGTAGCCGATGAACCCAAGTCCACCGCTGCTAAGGGATATCGCTGCCAGTGCACCCGTATCAACTTCAGCAAGAACGCCGTCTATCGGCTGTAAAGTCCAGCCTGGGTCGGAATTCCCCGCTCTTGCATTGGGGTAGGCAAGATAAAGAAATAACGGCCAGGTATTCTCCAGCCCACGATAATCGAAAGCGATCACGGGGTATCCCATGGGATCCATCGCGATCGAGTAGGAAGGCGTAAGCCCTGGCACGAAGGAACCCAGGAACGCAATACTGCGGCATTTCCAGCGGTATACGGTCGTGCCAGAATAACTTTCGGCACCACAATTGCCGCCGCTGCTGACATATTGGGCATTGAATAAAGTGACGGGGAGATGGAGCGTATCGTCCTTATATGTGAACGCGATACTTCGGTCGTCTCTTGTTAGCCCAAAGGCTAATTTAGCAGCCTGGCCCACTGCACCTGTAGCATCTCCTTCATAGATAGAAATGCAGCCCCAGCTGTTCCCGCCAGGTCCGCACCCGGTAGGATAAGGAAAGCTGAATGGTTCGGCATACTTCAGCCCCTCGCCAGATTTATAGTATGCAATCCCAACAGGTCCATATCTACCCACACGAAGCGAGGGAGCGCCCATGGAATTCGATCCCATAAGACTGCTCTATCACATCACATTGATAAGCAGAACCACCGCTCAAACAGGTTGTATTATTAATTCCCGTGTAATGCATATAGACAAGGCTGTGGATAAAGAAATCCGAACCATCCCGGATCGTGGCGGCCAAGCGGTAATGCCCCTGCACGGTTTGAAGCGAGGGGGCTCCAATGAGCGTGCCGCCAAATTTGCTGAGTTGAACCAGGTCCTGCAGGCTGGCGCCCACAAAACTCATCTCATTCTCGAGCTCGAGCGCTGCACCACGGATCATGCTGCCGTTTGAGTAAGCCCACTGGATCGTATGCGAATCCTCTTCCTGAAAAACAGCCATCTCGCTGACAGTCTCAGGCAGGAGGTTTGTAATAATCCAATCATCGCAGCGCCAGGCGTTGTTTGGACCGCAGCTGCCCGCTACCGCAGGAGTCGAAGCATGAGCCCAGTAAATCCGATGCTGGCCTGTTTTGGCATAGCTTAATATCGGGATATTGAAATTCGCCGACAAACGCCGTCGATAGATTTTTGACGCCGCCCTCACCCGATTTGAACAGCTGCACATTCCAAACCTGGTTGGCGGCCAGCGCAACTGGAGATGCCGCACTCGCTGAAATCGCACCCACGCAAAGGACCAAACCCAACGTGATGAAAAATTCTCTGAATATTTTCATCCTGCTCCTCCGATGAAGATCGAAGAGAACAAGAGGCTGTCCAGAAAGATAAGCCAGACAGCCTCGTCAAACCTTTGGCACCCCGCGCTTTCAATTTAGGTGGCTGGAACCCTCTCTCAGCGCCGGATAACCGGCAGGTACATCTGGTACTGCTGCCAGGCGACCTTCAACACCGGTGTCTCATAATCTTCTTCCTGAAGATAGCCGATCATTCCCAGCCCTTCATTGTTGAGGTCGAGGGCGGCGAGGGCGCCGGTGTCCACAGTATCCACCGGGACTCCGTCAACTGCTTGCGCAGTCCAGCCACCGCCGGGCAACCCTAGCCTGGCGTCCGGGTAGACGACGTACAAGCTGATACTTCCGATATCAGAAGCTGCGTAATCGTAGGCGATCGTGGGGTAGCCGGAGGGGTCCAGCGCGATCGAGAAGGACGGCAGCAGCGAGGGATTAAGGTAGTAGAAGAAGACAAGATCCTCGCATTTCCATCTATCATCGCCCAAGCCAAGCGGCCCGTCAAAACCGCAGTTGCCGCCACTGCCGACGTAGCCGGCGTGGTACAGCGTGACCGGGATCATCTCGTCATCGTAGGTGTAGGCGATGCTCCTTTCGGAAAAGTCCTTTCCCATCGTCAGCTTGACGACCGATCCCAGCGCGCCGGTGGGGAGTCCCTTCGAAAATTGTGATGCAGCGCCAGGTGTCCCCGCCGGGACCGCAATTGGAAGGATAAATAGGGGAATGCGAGTGCGGGTAGGCGTACTTCAAGTCACCAAATTTATAGTAGGCGATGCCCACCGTTCCGTTGCCGGCAAGCCCCAGCGAAGGAACGCCAATCGATCCGCTGCCGTATGAAGAATCGATCACGTCACACTGGTAGGTCGAGCCGGCATTGGTGCAGGAGGTGTTGCTGATTCCTGTAAAATACATATAGACCAGCTTGTGCGGAAACAAATCCCCGCTGTCGAGGACCGTCATCGCAAGGCGGTATTTTCCCCCGGTTTGCACGAGAGAAGGCGGCCCGACGACCGAGACGCCGAACTTGTTGATCTGGATTAAATTCGTCGTCTGCGATCCAACAAAGCTCATGTCATTCATGAGCTCGAGCGACCAACCCCGGATATAGCCTTCAGCAGAATAGACCCATTTGATGATATGGGTGTCAACGACCGGCATCGCAGCCATGTTGCTGAGGGTGCCTGGGACCAGGTCGGGGTCTGACCAGGTGGAGCATTTCCAACTGCTGCCCGGCCCGCAGTCGCCAGGCACGGCAGAGGTAGCCAAGTGGGCCTGCCAGATCGTCCCATATCCGGTGCGGGCGTAGCTCAGCATTGGGATTTCGTATTCGCCGACGAAGGCGGTCGAAATGTTCTTGATATTGGCATAATCGTTTTGAGTGCCGCTTTTGTCCAGGGGTAGCCTGCGGTTGAAGCGAACAACGCGGCGGCGTCCACCTGGAGTGAGCCGCTGAGCATGACCAGCACCAGCGTGATGAAAAGCGCCTGTTTAGTCTTCATGACGACCCTCCCTTGCGAACTCTAAGATGGAATGTCCGAGAACGGGTCATGCGCTTCGGCATAACCTTTCTTTAAGCTTCCCCCGTGACGGTTTGAAGCGGCAGCAGAAGGTGTCGTGCGGCGGTGGAGGATCGGTGCTGAGCGGGGATGCGAGGTGGGATGCTGCGAATGTTCACTATGACTATAGCACCAATTTAAAGAAAATTCAACAGGTCTGAGGTACCGGGAGGTGGAACTGGGGCGGCGGGTTGGGATCCGGCAGTTGAAAGTGCAGCAACCTGCCTCGCAGGCAGTCTGAACAACCTCCCTGCGGAGAAGCCATTGCAGCGCCCTCCCTGCGGAGGGCAGGCCTGCGTCGACCGCGGAGGCTGCGGAGGCCTACGGCAAGGCTTCGAAGGCTGCGATTTCAATCGGCGGGCTGCCGCAGCTCGTCCGATGCTTTTGTGCTTGACACAACAAAACGAATTCGCGATAATGAAATCAGCAAAGCAGTAAATGCGGAGCCGACCTGGACCTCGGCTTCTGCAAACCTAGCGGGGAGATAACATGATTTGCAGGTCCAACTGCAGGAGGGAGATTTGAAGATGAAGACTCGATCCGAAACAGACCGCTGTTCAAGCTGTGGAATACCTGTAATCTGGGCATCCGCCGGACGCCTGGCGCTCGCTTTTATGCTCTGCTGCATTTTCATCCAGCCGATGCCTGCTGGCAGAGCCAAGGCGTTCGGGCTGTCAGAGCCGGCACTGTCGGACTGGACGGAAGTTGGCTCGCTGAACACCCCCCGCATGTATCCCACGGCGACGCTGCTGCTGAACGGCAAGGTGCTCGTCGCAGGAGGACAACCTTCAGAGAGTGAAACTGCCACTGCCAGCGCTGAATTGTATGATCCCAGCACAAGAAGCTGGACGACCATCCCATCCATGAATGCCGCGCGCCACGGTCACACTGCGACGCTTCTTTCGAGCGGAAAGGTGCTCGTCGCAGGAGGCTACAACGTCGGTTATCTCAACAGCGCCGAGGTATATGACCCGGTCCTCAACACCTGGACGCCCGTCGCCTCAATGGACACCAGCCCGCCGCTATCACACGGCGACGATACTGCCGAGACGGCAAGGTGCTCGTGGCGGGTGGCTTTAATCGGCGGGTTATCTTAACAACGTGGAATTGTATGATCCAAATGCAAATACCTGGACGGAGACCGGTCCATTACAGACCGCTCGCAGCGGTCACACGATGTCGCTGCTGGCGAACGGAAAAGTTCTCGTGGCAGGAGGATACCATTATTTGAACCCTGCGCTCAACAGCGCAGAAATATACGATCCAAACACAGGATTGTGGGTGACTGCCGCCTTGCTGAACATAGCTCGCACCGGGCACACAGCCACGCCACTGCCGACCGGCATGGTGCTCGTCGCAGGTGGATATACTTCCGGCTCATTCATTACTCCCAGCGCAGAAGTCTATGATCCAGATGCAAACACCTGGACGATCGTTTCATCTCTGGCTAACGGCCGGATTGGTCACACAGCGACGCTGCTGCCGAACGGGAAATTGCTGGTGACAGGAGGATCTGATTCGGGCAATTTTCTTGACAGCGCGGAAATGTACGATCCAGGTGAAAACAGCTGGACGAGCGCATCCTCTCTGACAACCGGCCGTACATTGCATACTGCGACGCTGCTGCCGAACGGTAGAGTGCTGGTTGCGGGAGGATACGACGGCCCCGACTTTCTAGCCAGCGCCGAGGAGTACCAGCCGAATGAGACGGGCTGGATGCTGACCGGGACGATGAGCACCAGCCACGACAATCATACAGCGACACTGCTGCCGGACGGCAGGGTGCTCGTCGCGGGTGGACAAATAACCTTTGGTGGTGCAGCCCTGAGCTCCGCGGAATTATATGACCCGAGCATGGGGATCTGGACCTCGCCGCCTCCATGGCACAAGCCCGGTACTGGCACACAGCGACGCTGCTGCCAAGCGGAAAGGTGCTGGTGGTTGGAGGCACAACCGCCTATGATTCGTATCTCAACGGCGCAGAATTGTACGACCCGGCTTCGAACACGTGGAGCAGCGCCGGACTGCTTACGTATCCCCGTGCTTACCATACCGCGACCCTGCTGCCGAACGGAAATGTGCTGGTCGCAGGAGGGTACAGTTATTTATACGGCGCTCTTTCCAGTGCGGATATTTATGATCCGGTGGAGAACCAATGGACAGCCGCCGCCTTCATGGATATGCCTCACAAGGATCACACGGCAACCTTAATTCCGAATGGAAAAGTGCTTGTAGCAGGCGGGAATGATGGTGAGTTCGAAACCACCACTGCCGAGATATATGATCCAGACAGGGACATATGGACACCCGCCGGGTCCCTAAGCTCAGCTCGCGGCTATCACACCGCAACGCTGCTGCCGAGCGGGAAGGTGCTGGCTGCAGGAGGGGAAATCTTTTATATTGCCCGCAACAGCACAGAATTGTATGACCCGGCCTCGAACACATGGAGCAGCGCCGGCTTGCTGGCACAATCCCGCATGCATCATACCGCGACGCTTCTTCCAGGCGGAAAGGTTCTGGTTGCAGGAGGGCATTCCGAAGGCTATACCTCCACAGCAGAAGTATACGAACCGAAAGCAGGAACCTGGGCGAACGCCGCCTCGATGCGTGTTCCCCGCGGCTATCACACCGCGACGCTTCTGCTTACCGGCAAGGTCCTCGTCACTGGAGGCTTTTCAGGAGACATCTTCCTCAACAGCGCGGAGCTTTATGACCCCGGGACAGGCAGCTGGCGGATCACCAATTCGATGGAGTATGCCTGCTACGCTCACACCGCGACGCTGCTGCGAAGCGGGAAGGTGCTCGTCGCGGGAGGATACACGACCGGCAGCGCCGCGACCACAATTACAGAGGAATGCAACTCGAGCACCAAGACCTGGATGGAGGTAAAACCGCTCAATTCAGCGCGCGCCTTCCACACGGCGACGCTGCTGCAAAACGGCATGGTGCTCGCCGCAGGCGGCTACGGCACAGCAGGGCCGCAAAACGAGCGCGGAGGTATACGATCCAAACGAGTACATCTGGGAGCCCATCGCCCCGATGAACGCTGCGCGCAGCTTTCATACCGCAACACTTCTGTCTGACGGGAAGGTGCTGGTTGTGGGCGGGGAAAGCGGCGTTAATCTCAAAAGCGCCGAGCTGTATGATCCCGATACGTCAACGCCTGGACGACCGCCGCCTCAATGACCACCGCCCGCAGCCGCCACACGGCGACGCTGCTTCCAGACGGCAGGGTGCTGGTCGCAGGAGGAATCACGACCGGATTTGTCTGGCTAGCCAGCGCCGAGGTGTATGATCCAATTATCAACACCTGGACGACCGTCGACTCGATGGACACCGCTCGCACCCGCCACACGGCGACCCTGCTGCCAGACGGCAGGGTGCTCGTCGCGGGCGGTTATAATACCGGCGGAGTCCGGCTTGCGAGCGCCGAGCTGTTTGAGCCAGGCGAGGACGATTGGACGACCACCCACGCTATGGAGGATGCCCGAGGCGACCACACCGCAACGCTGCTGCCGGACGGCAGGGTGCTCGCCGCAGGGGGGAACACCACCGGAAACGTCGATCTGGCCGGGGCGGAGACCTACGACCCAGATGCCGGCATCTGGACGACCGCCGCTTCACTGAACTTCAGCTCGCAATAATCACACTGCGACGCTGCTGCTGAACGGAAAGGTGCTCGCGGCTGGGGGCTACAGCGGCGGCTTTCTCACCAGCGCCGAGCTGTATGATACGGGCATCGCCGGTTTCCTGTTCCTGCCCGTCGTCAGGCGGTGATGGATTTCCCGCGGCAGCAGCGCCTGGATGGAAGAGCGATGCGGCGTCTTTCCTTTTCACCGTCCCTCAGCAGGTTCCGAACAGCCCTTCCGCCGGCGGATCGGCTATAATTTCGGTATCTGGATGCGAAAGGGTGATCTGTGACCAGTGACTATCGATAAAGAACTCTACCGCAAAGCCTATGAGGAGCACCGACAGTGGAATGAGATCGAGCTGAAGGAGCGAATCCGCAACCCTGGCAGGCTCTCGCCGGAAGAAGCCTGGGCGCAGTACAAAGCGCTGTGGGGGTTCGCGGTGAAGCTCGCGGGGCCGATGAGCCTAGACCAGCGCAGATACCGTCTTGCCGAGAAAGCGGATTACATCGAGAAGATTAAGAAGCTCGAGGCCTGGAGGGCGCTCGCATGGAAAGCGAGCTTGAGAAGCCGCTTCGGATTGCGGTTGATTTCCTTGAAAAAAAATGGGTACGGTTACGCGATCATCGGTGGGATCGCGCTGTCCCAGCTGGGAGTCGTGCGGGTCACCCACGACATTGATATCAAAGTCCTCGCCCCGGAAACCAGCCACTCCAGAGGCACGAGAGGCGCTGAAGCAAGCATTTCCAGTTTAAGCTTTCCCAGATGCTCCTGAAAATTCGCTGATCGTATCTGTAATCATCGAAGGGATCGTCGTGGATTTCCTGCTGGCTTTACCTGGCTATGAGGAGCTGATCATCGAACATGCCGTCCGGCGAAAAATTGACGGCTGGGAAGCCTGGTTCTGTTCCGCGGAAGACCTCATCATACAAAAGATGGTCGCAGGCAGAGGCAAGGACCTTTCGGACGTGGAGCTGCTGCTCGCAGAGCGCCGCGGGCAGCTGGATGAAGGTTATATCCAGGATTGGTTGAGCCAGTTCGCCGAGGCGCTCGAGAGACCAGAATTAGCAGAGGTTTATTCTAAGATTATCGAGAATGTGAAGAGAAATACCGCTCGATAAACACAACTAAGGTTGGGAGGCTAACTCGTTCAAACGTTTTTAGCCTCCCAACCTTTCATCTTTCTTCTACACGTGCAAACTCAGCCCATAGACGTTCTCGCCGTCCTTCACCTTCACGACCTCCCAGGCGGGGTCGAGCAGCTGGCCGGGTTTGAAGTCGTAGGCTTCGTCGGCGTGGATCTGGCCCATCGCCTTGACGCCGTTCTCGAACTGGACCACGCCGATCGTCAGGAAGCGCTGGTCGAAGCCCCACGGCAGGTTGAAGATGCGCGTCAAGGTCAGCAGTTTCGCCTTCCCTTCCGGCTTGACCTTCTCGAACTCGCGGTTTTTGCAGCTCAGGCAGCGGTCGTGGAACGGGTAGTGCAGCTTGCCGCACTTCTTGCACTTGAACGCGACGATCTCGATCTCTCTCTTCTTCATGGCTCTACCCTCCGCAGCACAAATGACAGCACGTTGTTGCCGAACCCGCCGAAATTGACCGTCAGGCCGGTCTGAGCGTTCTTTACCTGGCGCTCCTTCGGCAGCTCGTGGCGGAGCTGGCGGACGATATCCACCACCTGGGCGACGCCGGTCGCGCCGACCGGGTGGCCGCGCGCTTTCAGCCCGCCCGAGAGGTTGATCGGGATCTGCCCGCCGAGCTTGGTCTTGCCGGCGAGCGCCGCCTTGCCGCCCTCGCCCTTCTTGAAGAAGCCGATGTGCTCGCTCTCGGCGATCTCGAGGATCGTGAAGGCGTCGTGCAGCTCGGCGACGCTGATGTCGGAGGGCTTGAGCTTGGCCATCTCGAGCGCCTTCTGGGAGGCGAGGGTGACCGCCTTCAGGTCGGTCGGGTCGTCGCGCTCGGCTAGGGTCTGGGTGTCGGTCGCCTGACCGAAGCCGGCGATCAAGACCGGGGTGTTCTTGAACTTCTTGGCCTTCTCCAGCGGGCAGAGGATCAAGGCCGCGGCGCCGTCGCTGACCGGGCAGCATGTCGTACAGGTGGAGCGGGTCGGCTGCCGACCGGGTTGTTGACGATCGCAGCCCGGTCGTCGTAGATGCCTTCCTTGGTGATCGCCATCTCGACGTGGGCGAAGGGGTTCAGCCCGCCCATCTGCTGGTTCTTGACCGCGACCGCGACGAGCATCTCGCGGGTCACGCCGTATTTCTCCATGTAGAGCCGGGTGAACATCCCGGCCATGCCCGGCAGGGTGATCCCATAGGGGTACTCGGCGGTCGGGTGGGTCATGGTCGCGACCAGATCGGTCGCCCGCCAGCCGGTGACCTCGCGCATCTTCTCGCCGCCGACCACCAGGACGGTGTCGTAGTAGCCGGATGCGACCGCCAGCAGGCCGTTTTTGACCGCCGAGCCGCCCGAAGCCGGGCCGTTCTCGATCGTGTCGGCCGCGGCGGGGAGCAGGCTCAGCCGGTCCACCAGCGAGCTGGCGATCGCGACCTGGTGCTGGACGATCCCGCCGCCCATGTTGGCCACGTAGAGGGCGTCCACCGACCCGTCGCCCAGCCCGGCGTCGTCCAGAGCGTGGAGCGAGGCGTAGGCGAGCATATCCAGCAGGGTATCTTCGTCACGCCGCCCAAATGGGATCATCCCGATCCCGATAACTGCAACGTCTCTCATCGCTTACCTCCCTTTCAACCCGGCGATGCGCTCGCGGATCGTGTCGTCATCGGCAAACAGGATCGCCTTTTCGGCTTCTTCCATCAGATCGGGCGGGACGGGCCGGTCGCCGACCACCAGGCGCGGCTTGGACTTGAAATAGGTCGCGCGGCTCAGGACCCAGGAATCGCCGCCGCCCAGCTCGTGCGGGATTTTGGTCTCTTCGAGCGGGTATTCGACCATCCAGCGCCGGAATCCGATCGGGCTCTCGGCGACGATCAGGACCTGGTCCTGGTTCAGGTATTCCATGTGGTATTCCATCTTGGCCGCGAACAGGTGCGAGCCGATCCGCAGGCCGCGGTCGATCGCCAGGGTGTGGTAGCTCATCCCGACTTTCTCGTTTTCCATGCCGCCCGTTGACCACGCCGACCAGGTAGCCGTCCACCTGGCCCATCAGGCAGTAGTCGCTCTTGACGCGGTGGCGGTACCATGGCCAGCAGCTCGCCGTACAGCCGGGCGCTGACGATGTCGTAGTAGTCCCGCTCGATGAACAGGCAGGGGTGCACCGATTTGAGGATCTCAGGTACGTCCTCCCGCTCGGCCTGGCGGACGACCATTTTCTTGCCGTTTGCCAGGGTGATCACCTTCGGCGGATACGGCGGCATTTCGTACTGGATCGGCCGCAGGACTTTCTCCAGCTCCATATCAATTGCCACTTTATACCTCCATGCAAATTTGAAACGCAAAGACGCGAAGATCGCTAAGAAATTATGAAGAGATTACTTTGTGTACTTTGCGTCCTGCGTTTATTATCTTCTAGCCTAGATTTGCCGCGCTGAGCTTGTTGATCAATTCGAGGTGAGCGGGGTTGTAGCCGTCGCCGAAGCGGGTCTTGGGCAGGCGGCTTTCTCGGCCATCAGTTTCTCGTACTCGGCGTCGTCGACCACGGCCACGCAGCGCCCGATGCTCGATTCGCCATCCACGAAGCGCCAGGGGAAGAAGCCGACCGTCGTGCGCTTGTTGCAGAGCAGGTCGATCTCGCCGCCCAGGCACTCGGCATGGATGATGCCGTAGGGGAACATCTCGAGGTGCATGAGCTGGTACTTGGTGTCGTCGAAGAATTCGGCCAGCGGCTTGCCGATATTTCTTCTTGAAGACTTTGTCGGCCTGGCGGGCCTGGCGCGGCATCCAGTCGCGGATGATGGTGTTCATCGGGTGGTCGGCGCTGCCGCAGTCCACGCCGATCCAGCGCAGTTTTTTCTCCTTGGCCCATTCGGCGAACTCGCGGTCCGGGCCTGGGTGCATCACCATGTAGCGGATTTCGTTGGCGGTGGGCATGATCCCAGCCGAAGTGGTGGTAGCCGGTGTGGATGATCAGGATATCGCCTTCGCGGACTTCGACCCGCTCTTCGACCATCTTCGCTGGTGTAGACGTCATAATCGCCGCAGATGTCGCTCAGGTCCACGACCGCGGCTTCGTTGACCAGGAAATCCATGTCCAGCGAGGCGATGTCCTTGCCGGGGGTGTGGAAGTGGATTTCGCCGTCCAGGTGGGTGCCCAGGTGGTTGGAGTGGGTGACCACCTGGCCGTTGGCTCCGTTCGGCGCCAGGCGCTTGAAGTACTTGACCTGGAGCGGCTCGTAGGTCGGCCACGGCGGGGTGGCAATGCCCAAGGGTATGGTCAGATCGATGAATTTCATTTTAGTCTCCTTTAGTTGAAAGATTTAAACCGCAAAGGTCGCGAAGGACGCTAAGCAAATTTTATGTTCTTTCTCGTTGCCATTTGCGGCTCTAGGTAATGATTTACAAATGCGTTTGATGCCATTCTTCATCAGGATAACATTCCAATTGAGCAAGAAATCCGAGTGAATAACCTCCAAATCGTAAATATGTCAGCAATTGAGCTTCATGGATTGGCAAAATGTCGTTCAACAGTTTTATTTTCAACGATGACCATATCTTCAACCAGCATATCCACCCGATATCCGGTATCAATCTTATGTCCGTCATAGATAACCGGTATAGGAACTTCGCATTCGACAGTCAATCCCTCGTTGTTCAACTCGTAAGCCAGGCATGTCTGATAGGCTGAATTCTAGCAAGACCAGGACCTAATGAACGATGAACCTTGAATGCTGCAATCGACGATCTGCGTTGCAACATTCTCAATTTCCATTGAAGTCATTCTTCATCCACGTATCCTAACCAAAGAATTTCGCTTTAATAAAATAGCCTTTGCGCTCTTTGCGTCCTTCGCGGTTCAATCGTTTTACATCTCTCTCAAAACCTCATAAGCCTCCCGGAAGCACGGCCTCGGGGGCACGCAGGATCCCGGCGCCGACCATGCCCACGCCGGGGTCTTTGTGGGCGATGCCGGTGTTGATCTGCGGCAGGATGCCGGTCTCGATCACCTTGCGCACGTCGATCCCGCACGGCGTGCCGCGGAAGTTCAGGGCCGGGATCGTGAACTGCTCGTGCTCGTCGAAGGTGATCTCGTACATCTCGAGCGTGGTCTGGGTGGCGAGCTGGGGCGAGCCGCCGACGAACTTGACGATCGCCGGGCGCGGCGGCCATCGCCATGCCGCCGTAGCCGGCCGTCTCGGTGACGGTGCTGTCGCCGATGTCGGGGTTGGCGTCTTTTTCGGTGTACTGCGGGAAATAGAGGCCCTGCACCACGCCGGCCGGGGCGGTGAACCAGCGCTCGGGCATCCCGGAGATGCGGATGCCGAAATCGGTGCCGTTGCGCGCCATCACGGTGACGATCGTGCTGCCTGCGACGCCCTCAGCCGGCTCGAGGAGCGCCTTGCCGGCGGGCATGCTCAGGTTCAGGAAGAAGTGGTCGTTGCGGTCGATGAACTCGATCACCTTCGCGAGCCGCTCGTTGTCGTGGTTCGTGCGCGCCAGCGCCGGGCAGGATCGCCCGCAGGAAGAGCGAGGTGCCGGCCCGGTTGCGGTTGTGGCACTCGTCGCCCATGTGCAGCGCCTGGGCGATCAGGCTGCGCAGATCGATCCCGTCCGGAATGGCTGCGCAGCGCCCGGTCGAGGGTCGGGTACAGGTCGGTCTCCATCCACTTCAGCCGGGCGTAGACCTCCGGACCCATCCCGCCGTAGCGCAGCACCTTGCCCAGCCCTTCGTTCTGGGTGCAGAACGCGCGGTTGCCGAAGGTCTTGTTCTCGAGGATGAAGACCGGCATCGAAGGCGAGACGACCCCGGCCATCGGGCCGACGGCGTGGTGGTGGTGGCAGGGCGAGAATTCGATCTGGCCCGAGGCGGCGATCTTTTCGGCTTCAGTTTCGTCCTGGGCGATGCCTTCGTAGATCAGGGCGCCCATCACCGCGCCGCGTGCGGGCCGCACATGCGCTCCCAGGTCGACCGGCGGGCCGGCGTGCAGGATCATGCGGTCGTGCATGCCGGGGATCACGTCGCGGGCGATGCCCATCCCGACCAGCACCGGCCGCCCGGTTTTGATCCGCCGGCAGACCTCGGCGTTGGCGGCTTCGATGTCGATGCCGGATTTTGTGCGGCGCAGCTTCGGGCCTTCGTGGGCGGGTGGGCGCCAGTCGACGTCGACCACCGGCAGCCCCTGGGCTTCGATCGAGCGGGCCATGCTCTCCAATCCGACGTTGATCACCGAAACCGGCTTGCCAAATAAATCGTTGATTTTTGGTTCGGGCATATATTGTCTCCTAATCGACAGGCATCAGACGCGTGCGGTCGATACCATGTTGCGTTATCTGGTTATAGAAGCGCTGATCCGTCGTCCAGAGCTCGACATCATAACGCTCCGCCAGCGCCAGGTAGTGCGAATCGTATGCAGCTGCCAGGCTGCAATCCCTGGCGATTTGAGCCGCGGCGAAGATGCAGCTCCGGGTCTTCGACCAGCTGAATCGGAAGCGCCAGCGCCGAAGACAAGGCTGTTTGACAGGTCGAATTCGCTCAAAACGCCCAATTTGTGATAACGGTGGAGCACATTTGCGACTTCATAATACAGCAAAGCGGGCGCGATAATTGGAATCCCATCATCGTCCCACTGCTCCCAAAGCTGGCGGGTCAGGGTTTTCGCAGGAAATGCCACGAGATCGATTACAGGACCGGCATCAATGCAGATCATATTTCCGATCGCGCTCCTCTCTGATCTGTCTGAAGCACCACTGCCGGATCAGGAAGGACCCGGCCTTGTAAATCGATCCTGACGCGTTCGTGGGCTTCGGCAACAAGCTCGCGCCAGTTTTCTTGTTTGCCCTGACAACAAGCGATCATATTCCTGGACGGACAGCACGACCACAATCGGCTTGCCGCCGCGCTCCACAACTACAGGGCCAAGCTGCGCATCCTGGATCAATTCTCCGAAACGAATTCTTGCGTCGGTTGCAGATACAGTCTTGTTCATTTTTATCTCCAGCAGTAACCATCAATCGATCAATCGATCAATCGATCAATATTACTACCGATTTTCGATTCCGTCAAATGCTTTCAGCAATCCATTGGGTCCTGAACAGCAAAATTTCTGCAACCGCGATCACTTTAAAATCTCTGCGACAAGCCTGGCGGCGGCGGCGTTGCTCGGGCAGACGACCACCCCGGCGGCTTCGAGGGCGGCGGTCTGGCGGCTCAGGCCCTGCGGGTCGCCTTCCGTGCCGGTGACCGAGGCGACGAAGACCAGCGGATCGCCCGCCTGGAGGCGCAGCTCCTGCGCCTGGCGGACCGCCGCCGCCAAGCTCGGCGGCGGGATCGGGGTGCGCCCCGTAGCCCAGCACGACGTCGAGCATGATCACCCCGGTCTCGGGGTCCTGGGCTTCCTGGAGCAGCCGGCGGATTCGCAGGTCGTTGTCGATCATCGGGTGCGGGCGTCCGACCGTGAACTCTTCCTCGCCCAGGTCGACGGCGCAGTGGCCGCTGGAATGGGTCGAATCGGGCATTGGCAGCTCCTAGTCAGCGGGGCGTTCGAAAAGACCGGCCCGGCGAGGGCATCCTTCCAGATCACCTGGGCTTCGTAGCAGAGCGTGCCGCCGGAGAACAGCCCGCGCAGGCAGCGCTGGCCGCCAGAGAGCTTCGAGCGCAGCGGTTTTCGCCAGCCGACCTGCCTCGTTCGGGGTCGATCTCGCCGCCAAACGAGCCGGCGCCGGCCAGCTTTGCGGCTGCGCGGGCGGCATGCTCGAGCGTCGCGGAGGTCATGAACGGCGGGTTGGGCAGCCTGGCCGGCTCCCCACCGAGCAGGCAGACGACGGTCGGCTTCGGGCTGCGGGCGGCCTGGTCGAGGACTTTTTGAGCGACCGAGGCCGCAGGCGGCTTGCCCACCAGCACGATCACCTCGGTGGCCGGGTCGGCCTGGAGCGCTTCGAGCCCGGCGAGCATCATGATCCCGCCGACCGCCTCCTTCAGGTCCCGCCCGCCGGTGCCGATCCCCTGGGTGATCCCAACCCCGGACTTGGCGAGCAGCGTGCTGACTTCCTGCAGGCCGGTGCCGGCGGCGGAGACGATCCCGACCGGACCGGGCGGGATCACGTTCGCAAAGCCCAGGGCGGCGCCGTTCAGGATCGCCGTCCCCGCGCCCGGACCCATCAGCAGCAGCCCGTGGGCGGCGGCATAGCGCTTGAGGGCGATCTCGTCTTCGAGCGAGACATTGTCGCTGAAGAGCAGGACGTGCAGGCCGCTGTAGAGCGCCTCCCAGGCTTCCTCGGCGGCGTAGCGCCCGGCGACCGAGACGACGGCTACGTTCGCCCCGGAGGCGGAGCGCCGCCGCGGCGCGCATCGTCTTCGGGCGGAAGACGCCACCCGTCTCGGACGAATCCTGCTTTTTGTGGAGCTGCCGGTCCGCTTCGACCAGAGCCGCAGTCGAGCGCTCCGGCCTCGCCGCTGACCGCGATCACCAGGTCATTTGGGGAAGCGGCTTCGGCTTCGGGGGTCAGCAGCCCGGCTTCGCGCAGGATGCCTTTGTTGGCTTCCGTCGCCATCACGACCGCGGCATCTTTTACGCCGGGCAGCTTGAGCAGCTCGCGCGCCGCCAGCATCAGGCTGACCGAGTCGTGATACTGGCTGACTTTGATCATCGTTTTTACTGCCAAGTCATTCTCTCCCATCCTTAAAGATTAAAACACGAAGGAATCCAGGAATCGAAGGAATCAAAGATTTTCTTAGACAGCTTTGATTCCTTCGATGACTTTGGATTTCATGCTTGTCCTCAAACATCACTCCACGAGACCGGCGTCCTGCATCGCCAGGTAGACCTTTTCGGCGGTGTAGGGCGGGGCGCCGACCCGGACGCCGATCGCGTCATAGATCGCGTTCGCAATCGCCGGGACGGTCGGGACCATCGAGTGCTCGCCGACGCCGCGGGCGCCCCAGGGGCCGTCGTCCTGCGGGACCTCGACGATGATCGCCTGGATGTCCTTCGGCACGTCCGCGCTGGTCGCGATCCTGTAGTCCACAAAGCTCGGGTTCTGGAGCACGCCTTCTTTGAGCTGCAGGCTTTCATACAGGGCGGTGCTCATCCCCTGGACGAAGCCGCCTTCCATCTGGGCTTTGACCATATCGGGGTTGATCGCCTTGCCGACGTCGAAGGCGGAGACGCCGCGGATGATTTCGACCTTACCCGTGACTGTGTCGACTTCGAGCTCGACCGCCTGGGCGCCCACCGTGTAGTGGACGACGGCGCGCGGCCCCTGTCCGGTCTCGGCGTCCAGCCCGGTGACGTATGACGGCATGAAGTTGCCGCGCCCGATCACCGGCCCGCCGATCCAGCCCTGGTCGTTCGGGAGGGGGATGCCGTAGATGGCGATGCTCTTCAGCGAGATCGATTCCTCGGTCTTGTACGAGACGACCTTGCCGTCGATGATATCCAGGTCGAGCGGGTTCTCGTTCCAGGCTTTTGCGACGAGGTCGAGGATCTGCTGGCGGGCGTCCAACGCGGCCGCTTTGACGGCGTTGCCCATGCTCCAGGTGAGCCGGCTGGCGACGGTCTGCCACTCGTAGGGGCTGTAGTTCGTGTCGATCGGGGTCGCGACCCGGACCCAATCCGCCGGGACGCCGAGGGCGGCGGCGGCGACCTGGGCGGCGATCGTGAAGGAGCCCTGCCCGAGCTCCTGCCCGCCGACGCTGACGGTGATCGTCCCATCTTCGTTCATCGCGATCTTGGCGCTGGAGCCGGCGTTCGGGGGCATCGCGGGGGCCTTCCACATCACGGCGATCCCTTTGCCGCGGCGCTTGTGCGGGGCGCTGGGCGGGTCCTTGCGGCCCCAGCCGATCGCGGCGGCGGTTTTCACCAGGCATTCGCTAGCCCGGTCGGGTGCATCGTCATCCCGGTCACGATCTTATCGCCGGTCTTGATCACGTTGAGCTTGCGGAACTCGACCGGGTCCAGATTGACCGCTTCAGCCAGCTCGTCGATGCACTGCTCGAGCCCGGCGTGCATCTCGGGCATCCCAAAGCCGCGCATCGGCCCGCCGACCGGATGGTTGGTGTAGACGCAGTAGCTGTCGGTCTTCATATTTGGGACGAAGTACGGGCCGCTGCTGCTGTAGCCGGAGGCGCGGGTGATGTTCACGCCGTATTCGGTGTAGGCGCCGCCGTCCCAATAGAAGCGGTTCTCCATCGCGGTGAGCTTACCCTTCCTGTCGCAGCCCATCTTGAAATGGGCGACCAGCCCCTGGCGGACAAACGCGGCGTGGAATTCTTCCTCACGGGTCAGGCGCAGCTTGACCGGCCGGCCCCTGAGCTTCATCGCGAGCACCGCGGCGAGGGCTTCCATGCTCACGCCGGCCTTGCTGCCGAACCCACCGCCGACATAGGGCGCGATCACCTGGACGTCGGACGGCGAGAGCCCGAGCGTGCTGGCGATCAGGCTGCGCTGGGCAAACGGCGACTGCGAGCTGCCCCAGATCGTCAATTTGCCCTGTTCGTCGAATTTTGCGACGGCGACATGCGGCTCGATCGGGACGTGCTGGATGTGCGGGACGCGGTAGGTGCGCTCGATGATCACGGCGCTCTCCGCGAAACCCGCATCGGTGTCTCCCATCCGGATCCGGAAGTGGTTCGAGACGTTCGTCCCCGGCTTTGGGAAGATGAAATTGGCATAGACGTAATCGCCGAGCTTCGGGTGCATGCACCGGCGCTTCGGGGCTGCGCCGTATTCCGGGTCAAAGATCCCGGGGAGCGGCTCGTATTCGACCTCGATCAGCTCGACCGCCTGCTCGGCGATCGCTTCCGTCACAGCGGCGACGCCCGCAACAGGGTCGCCGACGTAGCGGACCCGGTCGCGGCAGAAGATGTGGCGGTCCTTCAGGTAGAGGCCCATCAGCCCGGGGGTGTCTTCACCGGTGACGATGACCTTGACACCCGGGAGCGCCCTGGCTTTGCTGAGGTCGATCTTTTTGATCAAGGCGTGCGGGTGCGGGCTGCGCTTGATCCGGGCGTAGAGCAGCCCGGGTCCGAACTGCAGGTCGTCGGCAAAGAGCGCCGACCCGACCACTTTTTCGTGCGCATCGACGCGCGGGACGCTGTCGCCGATGGGATGAGGGATGGTTTGGGTTTTTGTCATACAGTACCTCCGGTAAGATTGCAAATCACCATAACAGATAGCCGATTCTCCGGCCAGCAGGAGCCGGCAGCAAGGAGTACGGCAGAAGGACCGGCAGTAGGAACCGGCAGTTGAAACTGCACCAACTGCTGCGAAGTCGACCTTCGTCGACTCATAAAGCCTGCGAAGGCAGGCTTTGCAGTCGTTGCTGCGACTTCCAGTCGCCAGTACTTTCGCCGCATCATCGCTCGTGAGCCGGCTGCAGGAGCCGGCTGCATGACCCGGCAGTAGGACCCGGCTGCAGGAACTGGCAGTTGAAACTGCACCAACCACTGCGAAGTCGACCTTCGTCGACTTTCGAAGCCTGCCTGCGCAGGCAGGCCTGCGAAGGCAGTTGTTGCTGCGACTTCCAGTCACAAGTGCTCCGCTCGCAAATTTAGCCGTCCATTTCATTTTCTTCATCATCGCCCAATTCCATATCTGCTTCAAGATTATCTTGAGCGTGATGGCTCTTTTGATTATTAACGTACTCTTTTAGTTGTGGAATATCATTCTTTCTGATTGTGAAAGCTCTATAACCTCCCTGCCATTTGAAAAAACCAGCTGGATCGATTTGATGCGTCACCAGGTGTGAAGAAGATCCTTTGATTTCCTTTGCCAACGTCGCTACATCAACTATCGGATGAAACCTCACTAACAGATGGACATGGTCTGCAATCCCATTAATTGCCAGCGGTTCACATTTGAGATCACGACACTTTTCTGCGATTGCCGCATGCAACCGAGGGTCAATGGCATCAGTAATCAAAGGCAAGCGATCCCAGGTAGCCCAGATCATATGTAGATAAAGCTGCGTGTATGGACTTCGCATTGGTTCTTAGGCTCCAGGATTGTTCAGGTGTCCTCAGCCTGCACTGCGCAGGCAGGCCTGCGAAGGCAGGGTTGGCAGTTCGTTGCTGCGACTTCAAGTCGCAAGTATTTTCGCTGCATCATCGCTCGTGAGCCGGCTGCAGGACCCGGCAGTAGGACCCGGCAGTAGGAACCGGCAGTTGAAACTGCACCAACCGCTGCGAAGTCGACCTTCGTCGACTCTCTCAAAGCCTGCGAAGGCAGGCTTTGCAGTCGTTGCTGCGACTTCCAGTCGCCAGTACTTTCGCCGCATCATCGCTCGTGAGCCGGCTGCAGGACCCGGCTGCATGATCCGGCAGTAGGACCCGGCAGCAGGACCCGGCAGTTGAAACTGCACCAACCGCTGCGAAGTCGACCTTCGTCGACTCATAAAAGCCTGCGAAGGCAGGCTTTGCAGTCGTTGCTGCGACTTCCAGTCGCTCAGTACTTTCGCCGCATCTGCCGATCGCCCAAATCATTCTCCAATTAATTCCCTCTCCCTTTTCGCCGCATCCTCAACCGCCTCGATGATCCTGAGATAGCCGGTGCAGCGGCAGAGGTTGCCCACCAGCGCCTCGCGGATCTCCGCTTCGCTCGGATCGGGGCTGCGGTCCAGCAGCCCGCGGGCCGACATCAGGATCCCGGGCGTGCAGAACCCGCACTGGACTCCGCCTTTGGAGATGATCGCTTCCTGGATCGGGTCAAGGACGCCGTCTTGCGCCAGGCCTTCGACCGTCACGACCTGCGCCCCGTCGCACTCGACTGCCAGGATCATGCAGGAATTGACCGGCTCGCCGTCGAGCAGCACCGTGCAGGCGCCGCACTCTCCGGCGTTGCAGCCGTTTTTCGTCCCGGTCAGCGCGAGCTTATCGCGCAGCATCTGCAGCAGCGTCATGTTGCCAGGGACGTCGACCTGCTCGTACTCACCGTTGATCGTCAATGAAATTCGATGGATGTTCATCTTACACCTGCCTTCAATCGTTCCCAGGTCGTCTGCAGCGCTTTCTCGGTCAGGCGGCGCGCCATGGCTTTGCGGTAGCGGGCGCTGCCGCGCACGTCGTCGATCGGGGTGCACGAAATCAGCCGCCAGCCGGGAAGCTTCCAGGAAAGCCTGAGGCCCGGGAGCGTGTTCCGCCAGGTAGTCCTGGGCGAGGCGGGCCACCAGCGGGACCGGGGCGACCGATGCCAGCGCGATCCGAAAGCGCCAGCCGGATCGAAGGCCGGGGTCCGGAGCGGCATAAGCGGTCACGCCGACGATCGAGAGGTCCCCCAGTTGTTGCGGCCGAGCTTGATATACGCCCCCGCAGCCCCTTCAGGAGGGAGCGGGAAGAAGATCGAGGTCACCAGGTCGCCTGGTTTCAGCGTGGTCCTGCCGGGACCCTGGAAAAAGCCGTCCAGCGGCACCTGGCGGGCGCCATCCGGAGCGTGCACGTTCAGGACTGCGTCCAGGACGATGCAGGCGCCGATCGTATCGCCAGCCGGCGAGGCGTTGCAGACGTTGCCGGCGACCGTCGCCCGGGTGCGGAGCTGGTAGGAGGCCACCCAGCGGCAGGCTTCGGCCAGCAGCGGGTAGCGGGTCTTTACAGCCGGAAAGGCCATCGTCCGGTTCATGCTCACGGCGGCGCCGAGGGTCAGGCCGCGGTCCGGATCGAAGCTCAGCTGGTTTGCTTCATCCAGCCTTTTTACATCGACCAGGAATTTTTCGTGGTAGAAGCCGTCGCGCATCCGGACGAAGATGTCCGTCCCACCCAGGAGCGGGCGGGCTTCCCCGGCATGATCGGCCAGGAAGCGGCAGGCTTCTGCTGCGCTTCCAGGCCGGATGTATTCGAATTCAGGGAGCTCAGGGTGTGCATTGATGCTCATAAACACCGCCTTCCTTTAAAAAAGATAAAGCGTTAAACGCTCGAACGTTCCAACGTTTTCTGTAAGGGAGAGACCCTGAGGATCTCGGTGAGATCCTCAGGGTTTCGTTATTCCGTCCCTTGCGTGGTTAGAAGTTAATATTCTCTCGGTCTTCGACGCCAAACTTGCTCGGCGGTAAGATCAGGAAAATCAGGTTCATAAGGATGCCGACGATCGCCGCGAAGACGATCGCCGGGATGCCGGATGGGAAGATCACCGGGATCGGGAAGGGGAACAGACCGTTGGGCAAGCGAGATCGCGCCGCCGATGCCCAGGACCAGGATGATCGCGCCGACAGCCAGCTGGCGCGGCTCGAACAGGTTCACCCTCTCCGACTGGATCAGCGCGACACCTTGCATCCCGATCACGCCGAACAGGTAGATCGAAAGCCCGCCGATCACTGCCAGCGGCAGCGTGCCGACAACTGCGGCCAGCTTCCCGATAAAGCCGAGCAGGATCGCGAACACACCGGCCACCATCAGCACCGGCACGGAGTAGCAGCGGGTGATCGCCATCAAGCTGTTGTTCTCGCCGTAGTTCGTCCCGGCGCAGCCGCCCAAGAAGCCGACGACGATGTCATCGCTGCCGTCCGCAACCAGGTTCAGCCCGATCAGCTTTTTAATCTCAAGCGGCTCGCGGCCCATCTCTTTCGCAAGCTGGTCGATGTAGAGGCTCATCTGGTACAGGTGGGCGGTGCTTTCCGGGATCGTCGCGATCGCGATCAAGGCGATGCCGAGGACCGCAGACCAGGCGGCCGGATCCGTGAACGCCGGGAAGGTGAAAGCTGGAATGCGCACCCAGGCTGCCTCACCGATGGTCGCAAAATTGACCAACCCCATCGGGATCGCGACCAGCCAGCCGACGACCGCGCCCAACAGGATCGGCAGCATCCCGATCAGCCCCTTGCCCTGCAGGTAGACCGAGAAGGCGACCGTGACGATCAGCGTGATGAATGCCAGCCCCCAGTTTGCGCTTGCCTCGCTCAACGCAGTTCCGGCCAGCGCGATGCCGATCACGATCGCGATGCTGCCGGTGATCACGGGCGGCAGGACTTTGTCGAGCGCCGCCTTGCCGATCCGCATGATCAGCAGACCAACCAGGATTTCGAGGATGCCCGTCCCGATGATGCCGACCTGGACGATCCGGACCCCTTCAGGGCAGTAGGTCGCTGTGCTGCTGAAGCAATCGTTGGCATACAGGCTCATCGTCGTGATGACGACGGTGATGTAGCTGAAGCTCGAACCGTAATAGAGCGGGATGCGCCTGCCCGAGACGAGCAGCGCGATGATCGTGCCGATACCGCTGGCTGCCAGGGTCACGCCGACGTCGAACTTGGTCAGGATGGCAACCAGCACGGTGGCGGGGAACATGGTCAGCACCTGCTGAAAGCCGAGGCTGAGTAAGGCGCCAATCGGCGGGGTATCTGGAGGCAGGTAGCCAGAGATTTTCTTGCTTTCTGCAACGCTCATGATTTTTGCTCCTCATAATAAACCAGAAATATTTGCTCGGCCAGGTCCCTGGATTTATTTGATCCCAGGGTCTGGTTTTATGGATGATGATTTCCAGCTTTTTCGGATCACCGAAAGGTTCTCCGGTTCTCCCCAACGTTTGGGCGGCTACCTCAGCGGAGGATCTCGGGCAGGCTCGCCGTTCCGTGGAAATGTTTGGAGCCTGCGCCTATGCCTGCTCGCCTCGAGCCGTTCAGCGGCCTGGCTTGAGCCGTTCACCTCCTTTCGCACCGCCCGGGGCTCGCCCCGGCAGGATCGAGGCAAACTGGGATGGGAACGCAAATGTCTCCACGGTTTCTTCGTCTGGGTTTTGAGATTGAATGCAAGAGGGCCTGAATGGGCGGCAGATCCAGGGGCGCAGTCATGCCTGAGTGTCCGGCACCGACGGCCGGCGAGCGATAAGTTCTTATGGAGGGGGAAATGATCATCGGGTCTACAGGATCGCAGCGCAGTTCAGTGAGGGTGACGCACTTATCGAGCCAGGAGACGAACGCATTCAGTAACTTATAACACCGTTTTCTGTTTTTCGGTACAGGACTTTCCTGACGACAGGTGAACAGATTTCAGGTCTTGCTTCGGTCGGATAAGGTGATATTCAAAGCAACCTTGCGAGTATTTCCACAGGACTCCGGGCATTTGTTTTTTTGATGAAACTGTCTTCCCGAGAAGCAATCCTTCACTGCGTTCAGGTCAAGTCTGTGCGACGAGGGCAAGCTCACAGGCGGCGAGACTGCACCGCCAAAGACCGGCTCGCAGTGACAGTTTCTCAGGAGGCGCAGACTTCCTGATTATGATTTCAACCGATATGAAGCGCAATTGTAGGATGTCATCAGCTTGATGTGACGAATATCATTGTGAAGCAGCGAGTTATCGGTCATAATAGGGGGTAGCGCGGCGGTTTCGACCGCCCTGGACCCTGAACCCTGCGAGGCTTGTGATGAAATTCGACTTAGGAATGCTGGCGTTAATCGCGGCAGTCTTGATCTTCTACCTGCGCCTGATCATCATCCAGAGGGAGCGGACCAAGCGCCTGCGCCGGCTTGCAGCAGCTCAGCAGCTTAAAGAGCCCAGAAAGCCGTCGAAGAAGGGCGCCGCCCCGTCGAAGGCCTCCGGAAAGAAGAATACTCCGCCCGCTTCCGCTGCGACAGAGCGCTATTCGATCTTCTCACCCCGCCGGCGGGACTGGATCATCGCGGGCGTCGGGCTGGTGCTGATCACGTTCGCGCTGCTGCTGTATTCCGGGGTGCTGCGGCTTCCGGCAGTCCAGCCGTACGCCTGGATCCCCACCGCGCTTGGGATCGTGATGTTCAGCTGGGCGTTTCAACTATAGGAGCGACGATGAATCCAGTCAAATGCCCGATCTGCCACGAAAGCGAGCCGGTGCTGAAGGCCAGCGCGATCTACATCGCTGCGCTGGAAGTGCGCTACGGCAAGAAACCCGCCGCGCTGGATCCGGATGGCGAGTTGGGCGAGCCGCCGCCCGGGGCGCTGCTCAACCTGAATCCGGCGGAGCTCCAGGCGCTGGGCAAACGACTCAAGCCGCCGGTGGGCGGGAAGAAATCCACGTTTCGACCGATCCATCCGGACATGCTCGTCGGCGTTTTCAGCGTGATCGCGGTCTTTTTCCTTTACCAGATTTTCACCCTCCAGACCGAAGCCCTCCCGGTCGCGCTGGGGTCGGCGGTCGTCTTCTACGCCTTTTACTTCTGGCAGCGCAAGCGCCTGATCGCGAAGCACTATGCTCTCGTCCAGGAACAGAAAGACGCCCAGATCAGGTCTGAGCGAACCGTAAAGCGCTGGATGGGGCTGTACTACTGCGTCGCGGACGACGTGGTGTTCACGATCGCCGGGCATAAACCCGTCCCGGCAGACCAGATGTACGAGCTGCTCTGATATCGTCCGATCTCCTGATCGCACCCGGAACAATTGAATCTTTCAGCGGCGATGTTGGCCGATTAGAATGATCTCATTGACTAAATAGGACATTAATGGTACAGTTTGTGCGTATCGAACCGAACTTAATTTGAACAAAGGGCATCTGGTTCTGTTTTTTCACTTCCATGGATTTACTCAATCGTTTCCTCTCAACCCTGCTCCCAGCTGACATTACCGCCGCAGCGGTGCGCAATTATGCCAGCTGGCAGATCAAACACCGGCTCGTGGACTTCGTCCCTAGTGCGGATGACGATGTTGATCTGAGAACGTACTTTCATCACCTGTATACAAACGGCGCGGATCTGACCAGGCTTCAGGAACAAGCCGCGGCGCTCAAACGGTTTTACCAGTGGGCCCAAACCGAAGGCGTGATCACTGGAAACCCTTTTGAAAAGTACGATTTCATCGACGCGAGCCTATTAGCCGGATTGTCTGACCCTGGGCCCAGCACCCTACATCCGGTGATTTGAATATGCTTGACCTGGAAAAGCTGCGGGCTCTCAACCAAATCGATGAACAGCTGATCAGCTCCCTGGACATCCAAAGCGCCCTCGACAACTCGCTGAGAGTGCTGGTCAAAGAAACAAATATCCAGACCGGGTGGGTATCCCTGCTCAGCGATTTGCACCTCAGCGTGATCCCGATCGAGAACCCGCCTCAGCACGGCTTTTACCTGGCTGCCGCGCACGGGCTGCCGCCCGGCCTGGAAAAAGACGGACCGGCGCTTACTTCGCCAGCCGCCCGCCTGCCGCTGCCAGCAGCTTCTGAAGGAAGGGCGCCTCACCCGAGCCGTGAACATCGTCGAGTGCACCCGCCTGAAGGACTCCAAGGAGGCTGCAGGAGATACCCGGGGTCTGCGATTTCATGCCAGCGCGCCGCTGATCTCGAACGGCAAGCCGCTCGGGCTGATCAATATCGCCGCCACAGGCTGGCAGAATTCTGACAAGCCAGGACCTGCATTTCCTCTCCGCGATCAGCACACGCCTGAGCGCGGCGATCGAGCGGGCGCATTTTTATGAAGTTGCAGAGAACCGCAGGATCCTGCTCGAAAACGAGATCCAGATCGCCCGAGTCGTCCAGAATGGATTGATGCCGGACGAGATCCCCGAGATACCCGGTTTCGGCCTGGCCTTCGCGTGGTCGCCGGCGCGCGAGATGGCCGGGGATTTTTACAACGTCTTCCCGGATGGACGACGAGCGCTGGGGGATCATCATCGGAGATGTCGCCGATAAAGGGACCGCTGCGGCGCTGTACATGGCCATGATTTAAAGCCTGGTGCTGTCCTCGGCGCTGCGGCTGCGCGACCCTGGGGCGATCCTGGAGGAAGTCAACCAGGTGATCGGGCGCCAATCTTCTGCGCTGACCTTCATCTCGGTGTTTTTTGGGCTGCTCAACCCCAAGAAGAGCACGCTCCGCTACGTGAACGCGGGGCACAACCCCCCGCTGGTGCGGCGCAGTACAGGCGAGGTGGAGAGGCTGAGCAAAACCGGCCCGGTGCTCGGCGTTTTCGACGAGCTTCAGATCAAAGAGGAGCGCATCAGCCTGTTTTCAGGCGATTCCATCGTCCTGTACACCGACGGCGTGACCGAAGCCTGGCATTGGAACCCACAAGATGAGGACTATGGGGTCGAGCGGCTGACCGCGGCGCTGATCAGCGCCCCTCCGACGGCCAGACCGAATGCTCGCGCACATCGAAGCAGACCTGAAGGGCTTCACAGGGAATGCCCCTCCGCAGGACGACGTCACGATCATGGTGCTGACCTGCGATTGATCCGGAGCCGGCTCCAGCTCATCCTTCTCGTTCTGCAATACTCCGAAAAAGCCTTGCAATCCCCCCAACCCAAACCAGCAGCAATCCCGGCAGGACCATCCGATCGAGCCCGGTGCTGACCCACCAGCTGATGTCGTGGCTCGGGTCGTAAGAGGTCAGGTAGTACATCGCGAGGACCGCAAGCAGGTAGACCCCGCCGCAGAGCAGCAGCAGGGCTGCCGCCCGGCCGTCCTCAGCGACGCCTGGAGGAACCGGTTTACCCTTTCCTGCGCCTGCCTGCAGCAGCGAAAGCAGGAGCAGCGCGAACAGCGCCGCCAGCAGCAGCAGGCCGAAGGACCCCCAGGTTTCGACATCGAATAGCCCTCCCAGCAGCGAGCCTGCTGAATAAAGCAGCGCCGAGAGGTGGAGATTCCCGGACAGGATCCCCCCGGCCGCAGCCTCGGCCAGCCCGGCCCGACCGACCGGTTGAGCGTAAGCCGCACTTTTCAGCCAGAGCCAGAAAAGGGAATATCCCAACAGCGGGACGGTCAGCAGCGCCAGCTGGCGGCGTCCCAGCCATCCCAGGCGCAGCCACCTGGCAGCCAGCAGCAGCGCCGCGACCATCAGCCAGGCGAACGGCAGGCCCTCCGGCCGGGTCCAGGCGGCGAAGGCAAACATCAGCCCGCTGAGCAGCAGCGCGCCTGAAGCCGGGAATGGCCGGACCTGCCCCCCAGGCCAGCGCAAACAGCGCAGCCGAGGCGAACAGGTAGAAGCCCAGGGCCAGGTTGGCGTACGCCAGCGCGGCGTGCTCGAGGACCAGCGGGGCCGTCACCCCGACCAACGCCGCCAATCCGGCCGGGACAGCGGGCAGACCGAGCTTCTGCAGCACGCGATGCATCAGCACTGCAAGCGCCAGCCAGTAAGCCGGAAACATGAGCTTTGCGGCGGGGAGCGCATCCCCCAGCAGCAGGTTCGCAGCCGAAATCGAGAGCGGGATGTGTAGCGGGTACGGCAGCGTGTTCGTCCCCCAGCGCGTCACCGACTGGACGGCCTGGTCCGCGGCGATCCCAAAGCCCTTGACCCCCCAGAGGGCGACCTCATCGCTTGCGTGGTAGCCTTTGCCAAAAGCCAGCAGCGCGAGGGGGAGGGCCAGCAAGACGAAGGCGAGAGTCCAGGGGTCTGGACGGAGATTCTTGAGGGCGAAGGCAGGTCTGGGCTCGACCCGGGCGGAAGCGCCTGTCCGGCGCAGCAGCACGAGCGATCCGAGGCCGGATGCCGCCAGCAGGATCAGGGCAGCGGACAGCACGGTCTCGCTTCGCAGCGCGACGCCCGCCAGCGAGAGCAGCGCCAGGCTCAATGTGAGCGAGGCCAGCCCCAATCCAAACCCGAGGACCAGCGAGCCGCGCCCCAGTCCGGGGGGAGCAGCAAGCGGACGATCCAGAAACCGGCCAACGCCAAAGCCGCGAGCCAGCCGACTGCCAGCAGAAACTCCAACCCGACCTCGATCAACCGGGTGTAACGCTGGGGCGGGGGGGGAGCATCCGGGATCGGGCCGTCCGGGAGCAGCACGCCCCACTGCTCGTCAAACATCTCCAACCGCCCGCCGAGGCGAGATTCCGGAGCGGGAAAACCTGCGGTGACCAGCACGGCGGTCCGCTCGAGCGAGAGATCCTGCAGGCAGTCGAGGCGGGTGCAGTTGATCACCGGGCGAGGCATCAATAAGAACTGCATGAAGGGGGTCGAGGCGAGCGCTTTCGGGGCGGCAGAGTCCGGGGGCAGGACGACCCGCCAGCCCGCAGGGACGGCCTGGTTCAGGAAGGCGACGTATTGGGCGAAGCGGCGACCCTGGCTGTTTTTGGCGCTTCGCCAGAGGGCCGGCTGACCCAGGTCGGCGACGATCCGCGGGACTTCGTGGGCGAGCGAGCGCCCCAGGAGCGCCAGCTGGAAGAGGACCGCCAGGCCGAGCAGGCCGAGCGCAAGCCGGCGCCAACTGGAGCGGGTTTTGCGAGGCGCTCGAGCTTCTGCGGGGGCGGGGTCGGAAGCTGGCATGGGGTGATTCTATCATGGAGCGAATCAGCAAGGGGATTCGAGCAATGACTTCATCTCCTTTGCGGTTGTCCTTTCTGCTGCTACCCTTGATATAATCGAATAAAGCTTTTTCTTAATTTCTAATTGCGATTGGGAGCGGATTGTAATGAGAACGATGACGAGCAAGCAAAGATTGATGGCAGCCATCCATCATCAGGAAGCAGATCTGGTCCCTGTCAGCCCGCGAATTCACGTGTGGCTCAAAGACAACTACGGGTGCAACTGCTGGCTGCATTCTTTACATCTAGGAGCCGAATTCGATTACGATCCCTTGATTTATCTGCCCAGCCCCTATAAGAACCATGTCGGCGAGCTGACGGCCTCCTGCGAGGATTTGAGCGATGTGAAGGTAGAGCTTCATGTGGAGCGGCATCCAGATCACACAGAAATCTCCAGGGTGATACACACGCCGGCGGGCAGATTG
The DNA here is from genome assembly GCA_963726375.1 of uncultured Chloroflexia bacterium. Lineage (GTDB taxonomy): Bacteria > Chloroflexota > Anaerolineae > Anaerolineales > UBA4823 > UTCFX2. Next base: position 50,274 of record CAVSCE010000003.1, read on the forward strand.
AGCGACCGCTTAACACAGCATAAACCGGGAGCTGGATACGGCAGCGATCCTAATCCACACTGGCACGAACGCCTGGTCAAGGGCCCCGAAGACCTGCCCAAGCTGCACTACCTGCTGCCCAGGCCGGCTGCGGATCGATACAGCGACATCACGGCTATCCAGGAGGAAGTGGGTGAGCGGGGGCTGGTCAACCTCTATATTAATTCAGCGTTGGATCACCAGGCGGGTTGGTGCATGGAGATCGACGATTTCATGGTCGCATGCATTCAGCAACCGGATTTTATTCATGATCTGCTGAGGATCTTCCAGGACCATACGCTCGCGGAGACCAAAGCTGCGCTGGAGGCAGGCGTCGAAGTCATTTATACTCCCTGGTACTTTGCGTCCCTGAGCGCAGGGTGGTCGCCTCGAATGTATCAAACTTTCTTTCTGCCTTTGGTAAAAGAACACGCAGGCCTGATCCACGCGATGGGCGGGTTGTATCATTATTATGACGATGGGGCCTGTACGAAGATTCTGCCGTGGCTGGCCGAAGCGGAGGTCGATATCCTCTCCACTGTACCAGCGCCACCCGCTGGAGATGTGGACCTGAGGTCGGCGAAGAAGATTTGCGGCGACAGGATCTGCCTGAACGGCAACATCGATTTAATCCATGTGATTGCCAACGGCACTCCGGAATTGATCGAGGAGAAAGTGCGCGAGGCGATCAGCGCCGCCGCCCCCGGGGGTGGATTTATTTTAGGGACGAGCGACTCGATCCGCGACGCTCCGAGAGTAAATGTAGAAGCTTTTTTTCAGGCGGCGAGGCGTTTTGGGTCGTATGAACATTTGGGGGCTGATTGATTTGAAAGAACAAGCGGCGACCGGTGAAAGGAGGTCTTGTTTTTAGCGGTAATCCTGGCGATTGAACCAGAAGGCGTCTCCATGATGATCATTTACTTTTTCTATGGGCTTTGCTTCGCCGGGCTCGGCCTGGCTGCCTACCTGCAGTTCCGGCGGGGCGGCGAATTCCCGCTTCGCAAGCAGCTGCCCTGGCTTGCGGCGTTCGGTTTTGCGATCGCGGCGACCGCCTGGGTGGAGATGTTCCTGGTCAGCGAGACGAATCCACGGCTGATCCAGGTGCTGGAATTCCTGAGGCTGGTGCTGCAGCCGGTTTCCGGATTGCTGCTGTTGATCTTCGGCTGGGGGATTTTCTCCGGTTTTCAGGCGCTGCCGTCCTGGACGATCTTCGTGCCCGGGCTGCTGATCGTGCCGATCGCGTTCGTGATCACCTACGCCCTTTCCACCTTCGTGACACCCTCACCGATCGAAATCCCAATCGATATCTGGTCGCGCTACCTGCTCTACCTGCCAGGAAGCCTGCTGGCGGCGCTGGGTTTCCTGCGCCAGTGGTATACCCAGCGAAAACAGGGGAACCCTTACGTCGCCAGCCTGATGCTGGGAGCAGGGCTGGCATTTCTGTTTGAGGCTTTCGTCATGGGCCTGGTCGTCCCGGCTGCGCCGTACGGTCCGGCATCTTATTATAATTACGACCGGGTCGCCTTCAACGCCTTTGTGGGAGAGGCAGCCAGCTCTGCACAGCCGTATGGATTGTCAGCCTGGCTGGATTACCAGCGCGTGCTGGAAACGACCGGCCTGCCGATCCAGTTCTGGCGGATGCTGTCGGCTTTTGCCGTCACCTTCTTCGTCGTTCGCGGTCTGGACGTCTTCGAGGCGATCCAAAAACGGCTGATGCAGTCGCTGATCTCGGAGCGCGATCGAGCCCAGCAGAATGCCTTCGAGGCTCAGATCACCGCCCGCAAGACAGCCGAACGCTGGACCGACGCGCTGGTTCATATCAGCAACCAGATCCTCGAGCTGAACGACGTAGATCGGGTGCTGGCTTATATCGTCAGCCAGGCCAGGGAGCTGATCGCAGCTGATTTCGCCGGATTGGCGCTGTATGAGGAATCCGGCTCATCCCTCCAGCTCAAATGCTTCGCCCAAGCGGACCGCTCAGCGCTGGTTCGAGAACCTTTACGGGTGGAAAATCCGCTGATCCTCGAGTTCGATATCTCGGCTTGCCGGCAGCCGCTCATCCGAAGATGAAATCCTCCTTGCGGCTGACAGAGGCGGCGTTTTTCTCAAGCTCAGCAGTGAAATCGCTGGCGGTGGTGCCGCTGCGGATGGATGTACAACCGATCGGGGCGCTCTGGCTTGCGCGCTTCGACCCGCAGACGTTTACAGATACCGACCTGATCTGGCTCGACTGCCTGGCTGACCAGGTTGTGATCGCAGTCAAGCACGGCATCATGACTTCGCAGCTCCAGTCGCTCTCGGTAACCGAAGAACGCTCAAGGATCGCGCGCGATATGCACGACGGCCTGGCACAGGTGCTGGGGTATGTCAACCTGCAGGTCCAGACCCTGGAAGCTTACCTGCATCAAGGCCGGCTGGATCGAATGCAGCAGACGCTGGAACAAATGCACGAGGCGGTCAACCGGCTCACGCAGATGTGCGCGAGAAATCTTAAGCCTGCGGACGACCCTCTCGAGCGATAAAGGCCTGATTCAAGCGATCGACGAATATCTGGCTGAGTTCGGCTTCCAGGCTCAGATCGAGACCCGCTTTGATAACCGGATCGACGGTGAGCTGAACCTCGCTTCTCTGTCCGAAGTCCAGCTTGCGTGCATCCTGCAGGAGGCGCTCACCAACGTCCGCAAGCACGCCCGCGCCCGGACCGTCACGGTTGTTTTGGAGAAGCAAATTATCGCTGAAGACCAGGCGGTCCTGCTGACCGTTCGGGACGATGGCAGCGGGTTCAGCGAGGGCAGGCAGAAAGGCAGCTACGGCCTGCAGATCATGCAGGAGCGCGCCCAAAGCGTCGGCGGAACCCTGCGGGTGTTTACCAATCCTGGAGAAGGCACGCTGCTCGAATGCCTGATCCCGAGCCTGCCGCGCGAGCAGCGCGCAGACCCAGCCTGGTCCTTGAGGTCGAAGAGAGATGACGCTTCGGGAATGGGCGCTGCCCGTCTACACGATCTTGATGCAGCTTGCGACGGGGGCGATATTCATCCTGTGGGTGATCCGTGGATTAAAACCCAGCCGCCTGCCAGGCGCCAGCCTGGACAGGATCCTGCGCCGGCCAGTTTTAGTGGTCTTTCTCACGATCCTTTTTGCGGTGATCGGGTCGCATTTTCACCTGAGCAGCCCGCTGTTGTCATTTCTGGCGATTCTCAATTTTCGGCACTCCTGGTTAAGCCGGGAGATCCTTTTTACCATCCTGATGTTTTTGACCTGCGCAGCACTGCTGGACCAGATTTGGAAGCCGGGTGGGAAATATGCTGCGTTTGTGAGCGGCCTGGGATGGACGACGGTGCTTTTCGGCTGCGCGGCCGTCTTCAGCATGGCGTGCATTTACCTGCTTCCAACCCAGGCTTCCTGGAACCACTGGTCCACGATCCTGATTTTCTTCTGCACCAGCCTGGTGGTGGGGATCACCTCTGCGACGGCGCTGCTGGTGATGGACGCGGTTTTCACCCGGCAGCATGAACAGGATCTGGCTGAAGACCGCCTGCTCATCCTGAAACGGTCCTTCAAGTGGCTGGTGGGTCTCGCCGCGGGGGCTTTCCTCGCAGTTGTGTTCATAAACGTCCTGTTGATCGTGAATTCGGACCGCAGCAGCACGCTGACCCAAGTCAGCCTGTCCCTGCTGCTGGAGCTCTACCGACCGCTGCTCGCGGTCCGTTTTTTGATGCTTTTCGCCGGCGTCGGCATTTTCGCATATTCAGGCGATCAGCTTTTGAAGGATCGGAAATCCCTGGTCGATCTGGTGATCCCGATTTATCTTGCCTGTTTATTTTCGATCATTGCCGAAATCCTGGGCAGATTCTTATTTTATGCCAGCCATATCCGGCTGGGAATATAAAGCGAGGCCTGCGATGACGATCCGAATCTTAATCGCTGACGATCACAAGCTCTTCCGGCAGGGTTTGATTGGGTTAACGGAGACGCGCGAAGACATCGTGAAAGTTGTCGGAGAGGCTTCCACCGGACAGGAAGCCGTCCAGATGGTCGAGCGGCTGAATCCCGACATCGTGCTGATGGACATCTACATGCCGGAAGGAGATGGGCTGCAGTCTCTGCGCCAGATCAGGGCGCGCTTTCCGGGCGTGCAGGTGGTCATGCTGACTTCGTCGGAGAGCGACGAGCACCTCTACGCGGCGGTCCAATCCGGCGCGGCCGGCTACATCTTAAAAAGCCTGGACGCGGAGGAGCTGTTTGGCCTGATCCAGGGGGTTGCAGGGGGCGAGGCAGGGATGACCAAAGCTATGGCAAGCCGATTGATGAAGAACATCGCCCGCCGCTCTTCTCAGCCGGAAAAGGGTGAAGAAGTACTGACCGAGCGCGAGCTGGCTGTGCTGCGGCTGGTGGCGGTCGGTCTCAGCAACCCGCAAATCGCCGAGGAGCTGAACATCAGCATCAACACGGTCAAGAGCCATCTAAAAAACATCCTGGAGAAGCTCCAGCTGGAAAACCGCACCCAGGCGGCGACATTTGCGCTGGAGCGAGGGATCGTATCTGGAAAACCCTGGAAGGAAAGAGAGCCGTGACGAACAAGCAGCTGGCCTTTTATTTTGACGCAAGCGCCTGCTCAGGGTGCAAAGCGTGCCAGATCGCCTGTAAAGACCAGTACGATCTCCCACCTGGCGTGATGTGGAGGCGGGTCCTTGAATACGGCGGAGGAGCCTGGGTGGAAGAGGGAGACCAATGGATTCCGGAGCAGGTGTTCAGCTACTTCGTTTCGATTGCCTGCAACCACTGCGAACACCCGATCTGCTTGCTCGTCTGTCCGACAACTGCGATCCGGAAAGGGGAGGACGGCCTGGTGCAGATCGATCCGAACTTATGCATCGGCTGCCGCTATTGCGAATGGTCGTGCCCGTTTGGCGCGCCTCATTTCCGGGAAGACCTGGGCGTCATGACTAAATGCACATTCTGTGAAGAGCTTCTGAAAAAAGGAGAACGTCCGGCCTGCGTGGACGCCTGCGTACATCGCTGCCTGGATTTTGGAGAAAAATCAGACCTGGAAGCAAGATACGGGAATTTGAACGCGATCGAACCGCTCCCCAAAGGCGAGATCACCCATCCATCCATCATCATAACCCCGCACAGGAATTCTCAAAAAAGTGGTGAAGGGACTGGCACGATCCAAAATCTGCTGATCGAGCTGTGAAAATTCTCAGAAAGACCCGAGAGGCAACTCTCCTAAAACCACCCAATCGGGTGAGGAAAGATCGCTCTTCGGGCGGTTTAACAATGCCGCCGGATTCATGTACTCTTATCGTAGGTGAATCTTAAATCCAAGCATGTTATCCCGAAGAGCAAGGAGAGTGCCCATGACCATACAAAAAAATGATGTTGCCCAACCTTTTTTTGCCGGGGGAACGAAAGTGGATTTACCCCGAGATCTATCCGAGAAGAATTGAGACGGAGGAAAAAATAAATGGATGAAAAGAACTTCCTCACCCAAGTCCTGACTGAGACCGTCCTCACCCGCCGCAGCTTCCTGAAGTGGAGCGCTGCCATCGGCGGAACGGCGGTTCTGGCAGGGGGTATTAAATACGGCATGAAGGTGGTTGAAGCATCACCCAAAGCGCAAGAAACCCAGGTTATGACCACGACCTGCTATCACAACTGCGGCGGTCGCTGCATTCTTTACGCCGAAGTGAAGGATGGGACGGTTACCCGCATCCTGCCAGACCAGGATATGGAGGACTCCTTCGAAAAACCGCGGGTGATCCCCTGCCTGCGCGGCCGGTCTCAGCGGAGGCGGGTCTATGCCCCCGAACGGCTGAAATACCCGATGAAGCGAGTGGGCAAACGCGGCGAGGGAAAATTTGAGCGCATCTCCTGGGAAGAAGCCCTGGACACGATCGCCAGCGAGTTCACCCGGATCAAAGAAAAATACGGCAACGAATCGATCTTTTTCCAGTATGCCTCGGGAGCCAACCACCGGCTGGACGGCACATACGCGGGCACGGGTCCAATTGGACGCCTTGTGAGAATGCTCGGCGGGCACGTGAACTTCTATGCTGACTACAGCACCGCCTGCTACACGGCGGCTTTACCGTTTATCACCGCCGGCGCCAGCAACTCGGTTGACGACTGCGTCAACTCCAAGCTGGTCGTCCTGTTCTCGGACAACCCGATCGTTACCCGCTCGGGCGGCAACGGAGAAGGCTACTACCATCTGATGGCCAAGAAGGCAGGCGCCAAATATATCGTCGTCGACCCGATGATGACTGACACCGTCGTCGCGCTGGACGCCGAATGGATCCCGATCTATCCCGGGACGGATGTCGCATTGATCGCGGCGCTGGCTTATGTGATGGTCCAGGACGGGACCTACGACAAGGAGTTCATGGCGAAGTATGCTGTCGGTTTCGACGAGGATACGCTGCCGGAGGACGCCCCGCCCAACAGCTCCTGGATGGCTTATATCATGGGCAAGGCTGACGGCGTCGCAAAGACGCCCGAGTGGGCTGCTGAAATCACCGGTATCCCCGCCGATCGGATCGTCAAGCTGGCGCGCGAGATCGCGAGCGTCAAACCCTGCGCGATGTTCCAGGGTTGGGGCTGGCAGCGCCGGGCTTACGGCGAGCAGGTCGTCCGGGCGCTCCCGATCCTGTGCGCGATGACCGGCAACTTCGGCGTGAGCGGCGGATCGGCCGGTTTGCGCCCAAGCACCGGAACGGCGATTAAAATGAATTCGTTCCCAGCCGGCGAGAACCCGATCAAAGCCTCGATATCATGCTACATGTGGCCTGATTTCATCGAACGCGGATCGGAAATGACCAATGGACCGCAGGACCGGATCAAAGGCGCCGAAAAACTCACTCAAAATATGAAATTCATGTTCAACTGGGCAGGCAACTGCCTGGTCAACCAGCATTCCGACACCAACGGCACCGCGAAACTCCTGGAGGATGAAACCAAGCTTGAATTCCTGCTGGTCAGCGACAACATGCTGACCCCAAGCGCAAAGTTCGCGGATATCCTTCTGCCTGACGCCACCGCGTTCGAAATCGAAGACATCATGACCGGGCGCGGCGAAGGCCACCAGAGCTTTGCACTCTTCAGCCACAAGCTGGTGGAGCCGATGTACGAATGCAAGGACACGCTCTGGGTCGCCGAACAGCTTGCCCAGCGCCTCGGTGTGCTGGAAGCGTTCCAGGAAGGCCACACCAGCCGCGAAGATTGGCTGCGCGACATGGTCGCTTCGGCACGCGAAAACCATCCAGATTTCCCGGAATTCGACGAATTCAAGAAGCAGGGTGTTTACAAGGTCATCGGAGAAGGAAATTACGTCGCCTTCAAAGCCTTCGTGGAAGATCCGGTCGCGAACCCGCTCAAGACCGAGACCGGAAAGATCGAAATCTTCTCACCCTTCCTGAACAAGCTTAACGATCCGGAAGAAATCCCGGCGATCCCAAAGTACATCCCGGAATGGGAAGGCGTCAGCGACCCGCTGCGCGAGAAATATCCGCTGCTTCTGCTCGGCGGGCACTATCCCCCCCGGTCGCACTCCACATTTGACAACGTCGACTGGCTCGTGGAAGCGCACCCGCAGTCGCTCTGGATCAACACATTGGACGCGGAGGAGCGCGGGATCTCCAACGGCGACAAGGTGAAGGTCTTCAACGACCGGGGCACAGTGGTCGTCCCGGCGAGAGTGACGCACCGCATCCGGCCGGGCGTGATCAACCTGCCGCAAGGCGCCTGGTTCACACCCGACGAAAATGGGGTCGACCAGCGCGGCTGCATCAACGTGCTGACAAAATATCACCCGACACCACTCGCCAAGGGAAATCCGCAACATACGAACCTGGCGCAGGTTGAAAAGGCGTGAGGGAGATTGAATCATGGCTAAACAATACGGTTTTTACTTCAATGTAAATGACTGCTCAGGCTGCAAAGCCTGTCAAATCGCCTGCAAGGACAAGAACGAGCTCCCGATCGGGATCAAATGGCGGCGGGTCTTTGAGTACGGCGGCGGCAACTGGGTACAGGACGGCGATTTTCAGGTTCCGAGCAACCTGTTCGCCTACTTCGTCTCATCCGCCTGCATGCACTGCGAAGCAGCTCCATGCGTGGATGTCTGCCCGACCTCTGCGATGACCAAGCGAGATGACGGGATCGTTTATATCGAAACGAGCAAGTGCATCGGCTGCGGCTACTGCGGCTGGGCATGCCCTTATGGGGCGCCCCAGTTCGACGAGGAAGCCGGCGTCATGACGAAATGCAACATGTGCATGGACCTGGTCGACCAGGGCAAGAAACCCGCCTGTGTGGACGGCTGCCCGCTGCGAGCGCTTGACTTCGGGGAGCTTTCCGAGCTGCGCGCCAAGTACGGTTGGTTCAACGACCCGGCACCCCTGCCAGACGGCGGCTATACGCGGCCGTCCCTCGTGGTAACACCCAGCCGGCATACGCAGAGCTCAGGAAATGCAACCGGCAAGATGCTGAACCTGGAGGAGGTGTGAGATGGAACTCCGAGAATGGGCACTGATCATCTTTACGACCCTGACCATGCTTGCTGTCGGTACTTTTGTCGTACTCGGGATCGTCCACTTTTTTGCAGCCCGCAAATTTGGGGTGAAAGAAGCGGAACGGCTGAGCGATCGAGCCATGCTGGCGGTCGGCCCGATTACGGCATTGGGCTTGCTCGTCTCGCTGCTGCACCTTGGCAACCCGACGAGCGCATATCGGGCGGTGACCAACTTCGATTCTTCGTGGCTGAGCCGAGAAATCTTGTTCTCGGTGATCTTCTTTGTCATCGGCGGCGTGTTCGCTCTGATGCAGTGGCGGAAAATAGGCTCAAACCTGGTCCGCAACATCATCGCCTGGATCGCGGCGATCGTAGGGCTTGCTGCCATCTACTCGATGAGCCGGATCTACATGGTCCCGGTCCAGCCAGCCTGGAACACGCCGTTTACACCGCTCAATATCTTCGTAGCCACTTTCTTACTTGGGACACTGGCGATCGCTGCCGCCTATGTCGCCAACTATGCTATGATACATAAAAAGGCACCAGAAGACTGCGAAGTACAGCTCGAGATCCTGCGCTCTGCGCTGCGCTGGATTTCAATCGCAGCGGTAGTGCTGGTGGGCATCGAGCTCGTAGTCGCACCGTTATACCTGGCATATCTCTCAAGCGGGAATGCGGCTGCGGTCGAGAGCGCAAGCAGGTTAGCCAGCGAGTTTGGCGCAGTCTTCGCGTTGCGCCTGGTCCTTGCCTTCCTGGGTGCGGGCGTCCTGGCGCTCTTCCTTTACCAGAACGCTGCAAGCTCTAACAAGGAGAAAATCCTGGCCGTGCTAACATACAGCGCCTTCCTGCTGGTGCTGGTATCGGAAGTCCTCGGACGGTACCTGTTCTACGCGGCGCACGTCGGCGTAGGGGTTTAACCCTATCAGGCTCGAACAAAACCAATCAGGGGCAGGCAGAGCCTGCCCCTGATCGGGAATTCTGGATCAATTTTCATGCGAGTGAAAGAAATCATCCTCTCGAAATCGGTCATTGTCTTTATTTATTAATTCTATTTTTCTCGATCCTGACTATTGATGGTTTCGCTGCGCCTCCTGCGCAGGAACCAAACAAATCTGTCATCCCGCTATCGACCAACGGGAGCGAGCGCGGCCATTCGACCGCCTTCTCACCGGACGGCAGCCTGGTAGCAGTCGGAACGACCTCAGGGGTCCTGCTGTTCGACGCCCGAACGCTCGAGCAAGTGCAGTTTCTCGAGACAGGTTCCTGGGCGTGCGGCTCGTTTTTTCCCCGGACGGGCATAAGCTGGCTGCCGGGCTCTTCGACGGGACCATCCGGCTGTACGACTTCCCCGGAGGTCAGCTCAGGCAGACACTCGTCGGGCATGAAGGCCGGGTGCGGGCAGTCGCTTTCACACCTGACGGCTCGGACTGCTTTCCGTTTCGGACGACGGGAGCGTACGGACCTGGCGTACCTCGACAGGCAGCTCGCTCAAGACTTCTCACAAAGGGTCTGCTGGAACCGCGGACGATCGCGATCTCACCGCTCGGAAACCTAATGGCGGTCGGGATGCGCGACGGCAGCATCGGGGTATATAAACTGGACGATTTAAGCCTGCTGCGCACGTTCAGCGGGCATACCGATTGGGTTCGCAGCCTGGCTTTCTCACCGGACGGAAGCCAGCTGGCATCCGGCGGATTTGACAAAACGGTTCGGATCTGGGATGTCGAAGGAGACTTAACCCCTTCAGTCCTTGAAGGGCACAGCTCCAGCGTGCTCGGGGTGGCTTATTCTCCCGACGGCGAGATGATCGCTTCCGGCTCGGTAGACACCACCGTCCGGCTCTGGAATGCTTCTGACGGGAAGGCGCTGCAGATCTTCCAAGGGCATACAGGATTTGTCTACAGCGTCGCTTTTTCCCCAGACGGGTTGAGGCCGGCTTCCGGCTCGGAGGACAACACGCTGCGGCTATGGGATCTGTCCGCCCCGCCGGGCGCGCTCTCCCGCGCTGAGACCGGACCAACAACACCATCCGACTGCCGGTTATGCCACCAATCCAGGGGCTGATCGAGCCGCCACGGGTCACCGAGCTGCGCTGCGACGCCTGCC
>CAVSCE010000004.1:0-79166 GCA_963726375.1 uncultured Chloroflexia bacterium
CTACAGAGCCCTTTCACCAACTGCGATCAACGCAAAACTTTCCAGCTGATGGGCTGTTGCTGACCGATTGCCCAGGTCTTGAAAGCGAACGATGGTTTGCCGGTAAATTGATTTGGCCTGGTCCAGGTCGCCAGCGAGCCTAGCCGTATGTCCGACCTCACTTTGCAAGACAGTTTCAAAATACTTGTGCCGCAACTGCTGGAAGACTTTAAACCCTCTTTGTAGTGTCCTCTTGCAATATCGAGGTGGCCTCGCATTCGTTCGTCATGACCCATTCCGAGCAGGATCAATCCAGTCTGAGGCGTGATTGTGAATCCTTCATGCGTTCCCTGAGAATGCCAAAATATTTTTGGGCTTCCGCGGTATCTCCACAGCGCTGAGACACGAGCCATGCTCATCGCAGCCATGTTCATACCCCATGGATCCTGGATCTCGCTGAGGAGCGCGTAACTTTCCTCGGCAGCTGGGTCTCCAGAAGCGGATTGAAAAATTGAGACGCCATATAATACGTCCCCAGGGAATAACCCAGGATCATTTTGTCGCCCGAAGGCGCGCAATTGAAATCGCTTCTCGTAAAGTATATGCTGCAGTCTTCAGATTGCTCATGCCCATCATACCCTGGGCAAAGAGTGCTTTGGCAAGCAGCCTCAGACGAAGTCGTCCTTGCCTCACCTTCAACAGGAGGCAACGAGTGAAAACGCTCCATGGCAGATTTCAGCAAAGCCAAACCTTCCTTAACCTGTCCAGTCCAAACTGCAATGATGCTCAAGTTTCCAGCCAAATGAAGTGCTGATTCTGGATCGTGCTCACCCCCCATTCCAATCCGCGGTGAAGGTTGTCAATTTCGTCATAAGCCCTTTCTCGAAGGTCCAACTGATTGAGCCCACGGAAGGCATCCCACATTACTTCGGAAAACTGATTGAAATAAACGAAGTGCCGGCTCGCACTGACGACGATTGCCTTGCTTCGAAAAGCTTTTCACTGGCATATTGGCGGATCGTCTCCAGCATATAATACCGCATTTCACCTTCGCGTTCCGCGTCAAAACCAAGGATTTATTAACAAGCTCCTCCAGATGTTTCGAGTATCTGGGTCATCTGAAACCGCTTCAAGCGCTTCCAACGTCCAGCCGCCGACGAAGACCGATGCAAATTGCAGAGGCCGCTTCTCTTCCTCAGTCAGCAAGTCGTAGCTCCAATCGATCAGGGCGCGCAAGGTCTGCTGGCGCGGCAGGGCGGTGCGGCTGCCGCCTACGAGCAGGCGAAAGCGGTCATCCAGCCGGGCGGCGATCTGCTCCGCAGAGAGCAGCCTGACCCGCGCCGCAGCCAGCTCGATCGCCAGTGGAATGCCATCCAGCCGGGTGAGATTTGGGTGATCGAGGCAGCGTTGGAACTGGTCGGTTTGAAAAATTTGGGTTTGCCGCGCGGCGCGTTCCAAAAAAAGCTGCCTTGATTCTTCTTCCGCAAGCGAAGGAGTGCGATAGACCACTCGCCGGCGATTCCTAAGGCTTCGCGACTGCTGGCCATGATTTTAAGCCCCGCACATTGGTGAAGAAGTCATCTGCCAGATGCGCACTGGCATCGATAACATGCTCGCAGTTATCGAGGATCGAGCAGGGTTTTCTTTTCGCGCAGATAATCGCTGATCTGTTCCACCAGCGGCATAAAAGGATGCTCATGCAGCCCAAAGACCTGTGCTATGGCCGAGGTGATTTGAGATGGAGCAGACAGCGGCGCCAGCTCGATGATCCAGACGCCCTGCGGGAAGGCTGAGAGCTTCTGTGCGCCGACTTCCAACGCCAAACGGGTCTTTCCAGTCCCCCCAGGGCCTGTCAGGGTAATCAGGCGAGCGGATACTAACAGGTCTCCAATCTCATCGATCTCTTTTCGGCGGCCGATAAATCTGGATACTGGATTGGGAGATTGTTGGGGATCGTTTCGAACGAGATGATCGGCTGAAAATCGGACGGCAGCAATGGGTGAATAAATTCATAGATATGTTCGGGCCTGGTGAGGTCTTTCAGGCGGTGCTCTCCAAGGTCACGCAGAATGGCATATTCAGGCAGCCCATTATGCAAGAGCGACCTCGTCAATTCCGAAATCAGAATTTGTCCCCATTTCCGACAGCCATTAATCGAGCGGCACGGTTCAATGTACTGCCATAATAATCTCCGGCGCAAATTTCCGCTTCGCCCGTATGAAGCCCCATCCGGACACGAATGGATTGAGGCTTGATCTCATCCCAAGTTTCAGCAAGTAAAGCCTTCTGTGCTGCGAAGGCTGCGGATACCCCATCAACAGCCGTTTCGAATACGGCAAGGATCCCATCACCGGTTGATTTGACGATGGATTCGCAGCTCAATTCTACAGATTGATGCAGAATTGCATCGTGTTTTGCCAGTGCAGATTTCATCGCTTCGGGGTATTGCTCCCAAAGTGCTGTGCTGCCTTCGATATCGGAAAATAAAAAAGTGACGGTGCCTGTAGGTAAGGATGACATGGCAAACAATCCCGGTTTACTCGGAATGGATTCAGCAACGATCCATAAACAGATGGACACTTCTATATTTTGCAACTAATTTCACCGTATTTGTAGGTAATATTCCGATGTAAAGGGTACAGACATCGAAAATGAAAACAGTTGCAACACGATCTTATTGCGCTGCACCTGTTCTGTAATCAAGTTCCCACGTCAATGTGTTGTCTTCGTTCAGGTGCTTTCCGCTCGGGGAATTGACCAGCGTACATTTGGTTCAGGCTGTCCGGATTCGGCAAGCATCAGCGTTAAATCAGGCCTATCGGCCGGAGTAATTCAAGTCGCCAAAGCTTACTTCCCACGCCGACAGCGGCAGCGGGGTAATCGAGCTGCGCAGGCTGAGATTTTCACCGATATAAATACCTGCCCAGGCCTCCAGCTCCTGATTGTCCTTTGCGCGTGATGCTGGTAGAGCTTCGGCCTGGCCTTCGTAGCGAGCCGCCCAGGCGTCCAACGCCTCAGGGGAGAGCGAGCTGCCGGCATTCAAATTCTTCTGCCTGGCCTTCATAGCGGGCCGACCAGGCTTCTAAGGCCTTTGGTGGAGAGCCCGCCGCCGAGCGATTTCGCCTGGCCTGCATAGCGGGCTGCCCAGGCGTCTAAAGCCTGCGGGGAGAGCCCGCTGCCGAGCGATTTCGCCTGGCCTGCATAGCGGGCTGCCCAGGCGTCTAAAGCCTGCGGGGAGAGCCCGCTGCCGAGCGATTTCGCCTGGCCTGCATAGCGGGCTGACCAGGCGGCTAAGGCTTGCGGCGAGAGGGCGCTGCGCTGGTGAGCAATTCCGCCGGTGCTGCGCTGCGGTTAGGGAGATTTTCGCCAACATAAAGGCCTGCCCATGCCTCCTGCTCCAGCTGATCGCTCGGGCTGATGCTGATTGGAGATTCCGCCTGGCCTGCATAGCGGGCCGCCCAGGCGTCTAAGGCCTGCGGGGAGAGCGAGCTGCCTTCGGTGGTGGATTTGGTCTGGTCAGATTCGAGCCGGCGCAGCTCCCCCATCCCTACCGGGGAGATCGCGCTGGACTGGCTTGCTTCAAGCCGGCGCAGGTTACCCATCCCGACGGGGAGATCGCTGGACTGGCTTGCTTCAAGCTGGCGCAGGTTTCCCATCCCGACCGGGAGGAGGGCGCTTGCCTGGTTTGCTTCCTGAAGACGAAGCTCCCCCATCCCCACCGGGGAGTCAGAAATGCTGACCGCGGCCACTTCCGGTCCAACGGCATTGGCGAGCAGATAGGTCGCTACGATTAAAGCTGCGATGCCTAGAATGATAAAAAATCGGTTCTGGTTCATTTTTACTCCTTGTTGTATTGATCATCCATCTTGAAATACCGATACACTGCACCGATCGAAACGAAAAACATCCATCTAACTCCTGCGCAAACCTGCACATTCAACCGCAGTGCTTAAGAAATTTCGCGTCTTCAACAGAAAAGGACAGGCTGCAGCAGCTGTGATGAACCTGCCGGGTTCTCCCCCTCGCAACGGTGTATTCAGTTCGGGTTATGGAAACTTACCATTCGATTAGAGTTTCTCATTTTTTGCTCTTTGCCCCTGAGATTGCTCTCGCTGTGAAGAAATGAGAATTCTATGGTTCTAATTCGGTCTTATTGGATATAATTTATCATATTTAAACTCAATCAAACGAAAATGAGTGTTTTTTAATTTTGTGACAAAACGATCCTGAGCGGCTCGTTTCCGTCAACGCGGAACCAGTAAAAATTGTAAAGTCCCCTTGACATTTCTGTTCCATAGCACTATACTATGTAAAGCTAGCTTTACATAGGAGCAGCCATGCAGAACAGACTGGAAGAATTTCGAGCCAAAATGGATTGGACCCAGCAGGAGCTGGCGGACCGGGTTCGGGTATCGCGTCAGACGATCATCTCGCTTGAAAACGGGCGCTACAACCCATCGATCACCCTGGCGTTCCGGCTTGCCCATGTATTCGAAGTGAGGATTGAGGAGCTTTTTCTATATTCGGAGGATGACGAGAATGAATAAAAGAGCAAACATGATCAACCGCCTGCGCCAGCGCGGGAGCGTGATGCTCGCGGCGGGGGCGCTTCTGGCGCTGCTCGGGATCGCCCTGCCCGGCTGGATCGGCGACGAGGTCTTCAACACCCGGATCGTGACCGGGCTTGGGATTCTGCTGATTGGAATCGGGATCTCGTACTGGGTCCGCTACCGGGCGCTGCGAAAAGACACGCCCGAAGCCGCCCGGATGATTAACCTCGAGCGGGACGAACGCATCCAGATGCTGCGGGCGAAGGCCGGGAACCGGGCTTTTTGGGTGATGATGGCGCTGGCTTACGCCGGGCTGATGTGGGTCTCGTTCGCTGCGAATGGGAGCCTGCCGAAGCTGAACGACGAGGCGCTGTGGTGGTTCCTGGCAGGGCTTGGTTGTGCTGCCGTTTGGGGTCTATGCGGCCAGCCTGGTGATCGGGGAGAAGCGGGAGTGAAGCGAGTTTCTGGCCGAAGTATTTTCAGATTGAAGCGTGAAGACCACGAAGCAAGTGAAGGCCATTGATTATTGCTGGAGACACGCAGGACACGGCCGCGATTCGCGGGAACAGGAGCGTGCAATCGGTATGCAGCCCCTGTTCTTCTTTGCAGGACAGATTACTTGATGCTGGCGTCGAAGAATCCGATCCACGCGAGCTTCGAACGCAGCCGGGTCTGCGCCGTAAGTCTGGCCGTGAATGCAGTGCGGCAGCACCCAGGTTTCGGCGCTTGGGGCTGATGCCTTGAGCCGCTCAAAATGGCTTATCGGGATTTCCTGGTCGTCCTGGCAGTGGATTACAAGCAGCGGCCTGGGAGCTACCCGACCGAGCTCTTCAACGGGGTTGACGGATCCCATGTCCCACCCGTACAGCAAGCGGACCATCAAGCGGGTAGAAACCAGGAACACCTGAGGCAGACCGCTCTCTTCTACCCACTTTGCTTCGACGATCGGCATCAGCTCGGCGAAACAGCTGTCGATCACAAGGGCGCCGACCGCGGGGTCTGCCACGGTGGCCCCGATGCTCGAGGCGGCGCCGAGCGAAAGCCCGATCATCCCAATGCTTCCATCCTGGTAGCCTTTGGTTTTCAGCCAATCCGAGCGCGGCGAGCACATCCAGACGCTCTTTCACACCGAATGAAAAACGCCCGGACCCGCTCTGCCCGTGACCGCGCAGGTCAAAGATAAAGACAGAATATCCAGCCTTGTTCAGCGCTGAAACGAGCTCCAACACCCTGCCGGGCAAAGGCTGGGTCCCATCTTCTGCCGCGGCGCTGCCGTAGGCTGCTGTGCGGCTGGCGTTGCGCCCGTGCGTAAAAAGGATCGCCTTTTGATTGGTCCCCGAGGGGATATACCAGCCCGCCAGCCGGGTAGTCCCATCGTGAGAAATAAAATCGACCGATTTGTAAGCCATCCCATAGGTTTCAGGGGTCCGGCTTTGATCGAAAACCCGGATTGGGACGGTGAGCCGCTGGGCTGCGGCCGCGCCGACCCCGAGCCAGGCGATCAGGGCCAGCGCCGCAAGACAGAGGATCACCCAGCCGAGTACTTTTACAAGCCTGGACCTGGCTGGGGATAATTTCGGTTTGGAGTTCTGAATAACGCTGCTCATCGTACCTTCAACATCCGGCGAGACATCCCCGTTACCTGAAAACGCGGGAACTCTGGGAGGGTATAACGGCGGATCCAGAGCCGGCTCGGCCTCCGAGCAGCTCAATTCCCCGGAGCCATCTGCTTGAGCAGCTCCAATCCTTCCTGGGCTGTAACCGCAGGGTAGATCGAAATATCGAAGAACTCATCCCAACCTGGGCAAGGACTGCCAGATCTGACTGATATGTTCGGCTTTACCAATGATGACCACGGCTGGATCTTGCGTTTGCAGCCAGTATTCGGCGACCACTTCTATCCCACCAGGGGGATACTGCCACTCCATCCGCCTGGCTAGTCCTTTTTTCCTGGGTTCCAGATTTTAATTTTCATAAACCCTACAAACAACATGGTGTGCCTCCTTTCTCATCAGATCCTTCAATAGCGATGGTCTGCACCGGATTGAGGTTAAAACCATCTGCG
This sequence comes from uncultured Chloroflexia bacterium, assembly GCA_963726375.1. Lineage (GTDB taxonomy): Bacteria > Chloroflexota > Anaerolineae > Anaerolineales > UBA4823 > UTCFX2. Next base: position 6,595 of record CAVSCE010000004.1, read on the forward strand.
CAAGAAATGCTTCAAACCAAATTTGTTCTGGTGGATTCACCTCGATCCGAAAATAATCCTGCAATCCATTCTGCCAGAAGCGTTTCAGCTCGAGTGGGAATTCTCTTACTTCTTGCTGTAAAAATAGGCGAAGAAGGCCGCGAAACCCGCCATAATCACAAAGTTCAGCCATTCGGCGGTCGGCCTCCCCAGGAACAGCAGTCCAATCAGCAGCAGCAGCGACGCCAGGATCGTCCAGACCAGCTCCATCTGGACGACGATCTTCACTTTGTCCCATTCGGCGGCTTTGTAGGCCCACCACGAGCTCGCTCCAAAGGCGAGCACGGCGGCGCCGATCAATCGATACGGCTGCGGATCGGTTATCGTGACGCCAAACATCTGATAGAAGGCTTGCGGGACCAGGAGGTCGATCAATCCGAAGATCAATGCGACGACGAAATGGATCAGGAACAAGGTTTTTAAACCCGCCGAGATTTTCATTTTTTGCTCCTTTCTGAGGCTGATATCTGACAAAAAAAACCGCCGACATTAAGTCAGCGGCCTGGATGAATGCGGCTCGAACGAATTTCCGCCTGCGAGGGAGAACGGATTGCATTTTTATTATAGGTCGAAAAAAGAGGATGTCAATATGCTACACTGAACTTCGGACAAGAGTACAGACAACATCAGGGATTACATGTCTTTGCGAGCCGCAAGTGCTCTTCTTGCGGCGTGGCAATCTCCTGTTTAACGGGATTGCTATCGTCAAGAACCGCTCGCAATGACCCTTTACTGAAGGTATGTCCGAACTATTTGCTTAACCTCAGACTACAAGGGAGCTCAGCATGAAACACACAGTCGCACAGAGTCCCTGCTATTGAGATAAAACTCGGGGCGATTGACTTTTGATGTTTCTCTTGTATACTAAAAATTAGATGATGTACGGTTGTCACCTGGAATGGTTCGGAAAAATTCATTCTACAAAAAGTGAGATATGCGATGATAGAAACGAATGGATTCTCCCTGATTTCCAAGAGCAGCCTTTTCAAAGATTTTGATCCACAGGCATTGGATGCGTTAAGGTCCGAGCTGCTCAAGGTCTCGCTCAAGCCTGGCGAAATATTATTCCACCAGGGCGATCCAGGAGACAGCCTCTACTTCCTGCTCAGCGGGCGCTTGCAAGGGGAGGAACGCTTCCCTCATGTTGAGGAGCTGCAAGTTTTCGAGCTAACACCCGGGGCATGTTTTGGCGATTTGGCCCTGCTGGCCGGGCATGCGCGTTCGGCTAAAATCACTGCCCTGGAAACCTGCGAGCTGGCGCAGCTGTCCCGCCAGGGGTTGGAACGGCTTGCCGAGAAGTACCCAATCATCATAGAAGCACTGAGCAAGCAGACAAAGCCGCTGATGCGTCGCTTTGCCCTTGTACAGCTGTTCAGAGAATTGTTCAGCCTTAATGATTCCGAGGTCATCGACGAGCTTCAATCTCAGCTCGAATGGGTGCATTTGGGGAACGGCGAAGTCCTCTTCAACCAGGGGGATTCCGGGGATACGATGTACCTGATCGTCTCAGGACGGCTTCGATTCGTCGTCACGGATGAAAAGGGCGGAGAACGAATGCTTGGTGAAGCATCTGCCGGAGAATACTTAGGGGAATTCGCCCTGTTTACGGGTGAACCGCGCACGGCAACGGTGTATGCCGTTCGAGCGTCAGAGCTGCTCTGTTTCAAACGTTCATTATTTGAGAGCCTTGTTGAAAGATATCCCAAACTCCTGATCCATTTGACCCGGTCGATCATCACGCACAGCCTGCAGAGCACCAAGCAGGGAAAATATAAAAGACTGCCCTCCCGGAATATTGCCCTTGTCCCTGTTCAGCCTGAAGTGCGGATCAGGACGCTCGCCCACGATCTGACCCAAGCGCTGTCAACAACTCGCTCCGTTCTGTTCCTATCCCACGACCGTTTTGACGACCTTTATGGACTGACCTGTGCAGCCCAATCCAGTCTGGATTCTCCCCTGGATTCCTATATCACCGCATGGTTGAACGAACAAGAGCAAAAGTATGCCATGGTGGTTTACGAAGCGGACCCAGCTGGTCGCCCTGGACGGTGCGCTGCCTGCATCAAGCAGACTGCATTTTGCTGGTAGGCGAATCCGGGATGGATGCCGAGCCAGGAGAGATAGAAAATAAAATCCACAGCCTGCAGCTGAAAGGCCAGGTCGAATTTGTCCTGCTCCACCCAGGTGACCAGAATGAGATCTGTGGCACCAGAAGATGGCTGGCAAAACGAGCTGTTCGAACGCATCACCACGTCCGCCGCGATAATGCCAGAGATATTCAATGCCTGGCACGCCGGCTTTCCGGGGAGGCGGTCGGGCTCGTGCTGGGCGGGGGTGGAGCGCGTGGTTTCGCTCACCTTGGAGTCATGCCGCGCCCTGGAAGAATTCGGGGTTCCCGTCGACATGGTGGGCGGCACCAGCATGGGTGCGCTTATGGCGGCCGTGGTTGCTCTGGATTACGACTATCAAACGACGTTGGAAATGGCAAAACGATTTGCCTCGCCGTTTAAATTGTTCGATCCAACGCTGCCGGTTGTCTCATTCTTCCGCAGCGAAAAAGTCTCGCGCATGCTGCATTCGCTATTAAAGGAAATTCAGATCGAAGATCTATGGCGTCCTTACTTTTGTGTTGCCACAAATTTAACGAAAGCAACCCAAAAAGTCCACTGGAACGGACCATTGTGGAAAGCTATCCGATCCAGCATCGCCATTCCAGGTGTCTTTTCACCGGTATTATGCGATGGCGATCTACTGGTCGATGGCGCAGTGCTCAACAACCTGCCGATCGATGTGATGGTTGAGTTCTCACAGGGAGGTCCCATCATCGCTGTGAATGTTTTCCCGGAGGTTGATCTGGAAAGGCATTACCGCTTTGGAATGAGCGTCTCTGGCTGGGAAGCGTTAAGCGCTAAGGCGTTCCCGTTCCCCCAGCATTTCAGCCGGGAAACCGAACCTCCCCTGATTTTCGAGAGCTTGCTGCGCGTCATTGCGCTGAATGATGTCCACCAGGCAAGGGTGAAGCGCAGCAACTGCGATCTTTATATCAATCCGCCGGTTGAGCGTTTCGGTCTGCTGGAGTTCCAATCCTACGAGAAAATTATCGATGTGGGTTATAAATCAGCTTTGGAGGTCTTAAGCGCCAATCAAGACAACCCCTGCTGGCCCCAGGTCGTACGAAGTCATCCAATTTCTCCGCTTATGCGTCAGCTGGATGATGCGCTTTCTGACCTGGAATCGGTCCTGGAAGGGTTGAAAGCCTGAAATCGATTTCGAAACCGGCCAGTTATGGGAAATCCTTATGATGCGAAGAGAACGCGAAGGCTTTTGATTATAGATTGAAACACGAAGGAATTTAAGGGATCAAAGGAAGCGAAGTTTTTGAATCTGTCATGAAAATGAACTCGACAGGTGAATTCCAATTCCATTATGTTGTGATAAAGGGTAAGGCTGTTCATTCTTGTTCTCCTTCCAGGCTCCTCTTGTTTGGCATTTTTTAGATGCCACAGTTTGAAAGGCTTGGGCAGCTTGCGTTTGATAAGATCTGTCAGCAAATCAGGTGATTGGTTGTTGATTAATGGTTTAATCCTGTATAGTAATATTGTTAGCGACGGTTTCACTTTGGATTATCGGTAAAAAAATGATTTTTCCCGGATCGCACAATAAAGCGCTGAAAAATAAGCCTTGAGGAGAAAGATCATGAGATGGCTCCGAATCGCATTCGTACTTACGCTGGTGGCTTTCGTGCTTATGGTAGGCGCTCGAAAGCTCGATACAGGGTTCGCTGCCGCCCCAGAGGCGCAGGTAAGTCCGGCCATACGAACGAACCTCGAGGTTGCTACCCGATCATTCCGGGCTCAAACTCCACAGGTACGCAAATCTGGACTGACCCTGTGAATCCGCCAAAACAGCTGGCTCCGGCAGGGGACACTTCCTGCGGCGGCGTTTATTTCACCACTGCAGATACTTTCGTCCGCCAAACCCAGCCGAATACCAATTTTGGTGAAGCGCAGCTGCACGTTTCGCAAGGCAACCCGCCAATGGTATCGAGCGCGTCTTCCTGAAGTTTGACCTCACCGGGGCAGTGCCGCCAGGCGCCGCGATCCAGCGGGCCGAGCTGGAGCTGAACCTCTTCCAGGACCCGCAGCCGATCTCCTACACCCTGCAGGTTTTCAGCCACCAGGACCCCGATTGGTCTGAGAACGAATTGACCTGGAGCACCCAGCCCACGCTCACGATCGACTTTGCCCCGGCCACCTATGCGATCACGCACACGGAGCCAATCAGCAGCGTCGTGCGGCTGGACGTCACCACCTGGGCGACGCTGTGGGCGACCGGGGCGATTACCCACACCGGGCTGACCGTCGCTCCGGCCGGCTCGCAGGCGATGGCGGTCAGCTTCCACAGCAGCGAGACCGACCGCGGGATCTATTGCGCCGCGCCTGAAAATCTACTGCGCCCCAAGAAAGATGGTCATCCCGCTCGATTTCGGAGCCCTGGCGACCTGAAGCAGATGGCCGGATTTACCCGCCTGGAGCAGAGATTCACCGGTCACCCCGACGCTGCGCCTGGAGCGCGGTTCGCTGGCCTTTGCCGAGTTCGCAGATCCCTGTCCCTGCAACGGTGAGCAGCACGGGGTCGAGCGGGCGCGCTGGTTTACCCGGGTCTACAGCGATGTGCTGCGGCTTGGACGACCCGGCATAATGAGCTGCAGCTTGTGCGGCGCTCGCCGGACGACCAGCACATCTTCTTCCGCCAGCTCCACCACGGCATCCCGGTCTATCCAGCCGAGATGGCTGTGCACCTGGATGGGGCTCAGGTGAGCGGCGTCAGCGGCAAGACGCTCCCCGAGATCACGACGGACCCCACCCCGCTGCTCACGCTTGAACAGGCCGAGACGATCGCGCTCAAGCTGGCTGGTCCAAATGTCACGCTGAACGGCGATACGCAGCTGGCTTATCTCAACCTGGGGCTGATCGGCGCTCCGGACCAAGAAACTTATCTGGCCTGGAGGGTGAATCTCTCCAACAGTACGGCAGTCTTCATCGACGCCAACAACGGGGCGCAGCTGTACGAGCAATCCGACTGTCAAGGGTGGGTGGGATCTCGACTTCAATACCGGCAACGACAATGGTCCCAGCAAGACCTACTGCAACTTCCATTGGCCTCCCTGGAGCTCAACCTGGTGGGGTGACGGGAGCGGGATCATCCCGGATGCACTTGTCGACTCGGAAGCAGCCGCACGCCTGGTGGGCCATCAGCCGACGCCTGGATCGTTTTGGAACAATTGGGTGCACATTCCTATGACTGGGATGGCGCCGAGGTTGAAATGTATATCCACGTGGGCTGGTTCGGACGGTGATCGCTGCATGGCTGCGGGGACTGCGATTACTTTGAGTTCACCGACGGCTCGGCGAAGGCCAAGGATATTGTGGGACACGAATTCACCCATGCGGTCATCGATCATGGAGGGATGCCGCATTTTGAATATTCCTGGTGGTCTGGTGCTCTCGAAGAGAGCTTTGCGGATATTTTGGCAACATTTGCCGAGGGAAAATTTGACTGGTTTCTCGGAGAGGATGACCCAAACTGGGACAGGGCGAAGTATGTCAACCCGGACCGTAGACATATGTCCAAGACCGCATGCCCAAACGGAGGAGGACAAAGGCTGCGTTCACTCCAATAACGGCGTCCACAACAAGGCTGCTTACCTGCTCACCAAAGGCGGCCAGTTCAACGGCTATGATATGAAGAACGGCATCGGCAGGGAAAAGGCGATAAGGCTGTTCTACAACATGCTTTATCATCTGGGGTCAAACGCCGATTTCATGCAAGCCCGCGATGCAGCTGTCAGCGTGGCGAATGCTAACTTTCAACAAACATATGACACAATTTTACAAACCAGGACGTCTGCATCATCCTGCGTGCCTACGCCTCGGTCGGGTTGGGAAACGGCGATTGGAACTGCGATGGGAGAGAAGATACGATCGGACCGGACACGGACTATGATCAAACGCCCGATCTCTAAGATAACTGCGACGACATACCCAAACCCCAGCCAGACCGATACCGACAAGGACGGGATAGGCGACGCTTGCGACCCAAACACGACGGCGACGCCTTCCTGGAACACACCTACCCGTTTACGTGCATATGGGGGGAACATGGTCGACTGCAATGATAACTGCCCATTTAGCTTTCAGCTCGACCAGGCAGACTGGAACTTTAACGCCATCGGGGATATCTGTGACGATGCGGATGGGGACGGCGTCAGCGATGCGACCGACAACTGCATCACTACCCCAAACTCCGACCAGCTCAAAAGCGATGTGGATGCACTTGGGGACGCCTGCGACGCGGATGACGATAACGACACCGTGCTGGATACTTTAGACAACTGCCCGACCACTCCCAACAAGGACCAGAAGGACAAAGACTTCATCGGCAACAACACCTATATCAGCGACGGGATCGGCGATGCCTGCGATTTGTGCCCGCATATGAACAACTCCTCGGATAACAGCGACCCTGACCACGACTACATGGCCAACCCCTGCGATTCTGACAACGACAACGACGGCGTGCTGGACGACGGGGACCAAAACGGAATTGAAGGCTTCCACTCCTGCACGGCAAATAAACTCAGAACTGCGATGACAACTGCCCGATCATAAAGAATGAAAATCAGACCGATTTCAACAAGAACGGGGTCGGGAGCGCCTGCGAAGATGGAGACCAGCCCGATTTTGGTTTTAATGACAAGGCCAATACATTCGCCTTCCTTCCTGGCAAAGCCTTCGAGATCGCGCTTCCGGGTGGCGACGGCGAGCATCCCGATTGGGGACACGATTACCTGGGGCTTGGATATAAGGAGACCATCGAGCTGGAGACGAACGTGGACGTCTTCCTCCAGATCGTGGACAGCTCCGGAGAGGTGATGGCCAAAAGCAAGCGCAGCGGCGCCAGCTTGAATAATCAGGTCCTGCAGTTCGCACCGGCGCCTTATTTCGTCGCAGGAAGGGATCAGCAGTCCATTCGCAAGCACATTTCCAGCACAGACTACGGTGAATCCTGGCTAACAGCGACAGTTCGCTATTATCTGCAGCTGATCCCGGTCGAGAGCACACCGCCGACGACGCCCATCACCTTCACGCTGCAGATCAACGGAGGCGTGCCGTTCAATATTTATCTGCCAGCTGTTATGAAGTAAAAAGCGGAGTGAAGCTTACGCCAACTCTGAGGACGGCATTGGGTATTTAATCAAGAAGCTCTCAATATCCGAAATAAATTTCGAGGTCTCGCGCTCGATTTGTTCTGTTAAAGCGTCTAGATCGCCGAAATCCGGCTCCTCCACCAGGATGTGCTCCAGGATCGAATCGACACCTTTCGCAGGCGGTACCAATCGATAGCGCTCCCAGCCGCTCTCTTTAAAGAGCTTCCAGTACTCGCCCTGGACCTGTTTGTTGACCCCTGCCAGCCAGACTTCAAACCGAAACGCCTCGTGAAGAAATACGACCGCAATTTTCAATTTTCGCTGTTTCAGCTGCTCAGGAAACAGGGGAAAATAGGTCATATCCATATAGCCGGGATAAATCCCCCCGGAGACAAAGTACTCGGGATATTTGTTATTTATATAGCTTTTCAAGGATGCGATGTATTCCAGCAGTCCTTTATAGGCCTGCTGAATCACTCCCTTTTCCAGCTGGTTTCGATATTCTTTCATATTTTCATCAAATGATTCCATCGTTTTCGCCTTCCATGGCTCTGGGGAGATATAATTCTTCACGCCTCCTGCAGCCTGGAAAATTTCCAGCTTGCCAGCACATAAAACAAGACGGCATAGCCGACCAGCGCGGCGACGGGGAGCAGGATGGATTCGATCCCCAGGCCGCGCACCGAGATGTTCTTGAAGCCGTCGAGCGCCCAGGCGATCGGGGAGACGTGGCCGAAGACCTGAAAGGCTCCGCCGACCACCTCCAGCGGCACCCAGGCCCCGCCCAGGATCGCGAGCAGGAACATCGGCACGAGCGAGAAGATCACCGCCTGCTCCTCCGTCTTTGCGAATACGCCAATCAAAAGCCCAAGCGCCGCGATGCAGACCGCAGAAGCCAGCGCCACGATCAGCACCGCCAGCGGCTCACGGGCGTAATTGACCCCCAGCAGCAGCTGCCCAAAGGAAAGCAGGATCAGGAACTGGAGCACGATCGGCAGCAGGACTGCCAGGTAATGTCCGAGCAGGATCGAGCGGCGCGGGACGGCTGTGGTGAGCAGGCGCCCCAGCGAGCGGGTCTTGCGCTCGTCCACGAAAATCTGGGCAGAGACAAGCAGGCTGGCGATCGCAAACTGGAGCATGAAGCCGGGGTTGATGTTCGCAAAGGCCTGGTTGCTCGCTCCAGCGTCGAGCAGGACCTGGCTCTTGATCTGCTCCACCTGGATCGGCGGGTCCTCCCAGGCTTCGATCACCTGGTCGAAGCTGTATTCAAAAGGGATCGGGCGGGAGGCGGCCTGCTCGAGCAGGAGGGCGGCTCGCATCGCGCTGTCTACGCGCAGCACGGCGGTCAGCACCTCGCTCTCGACGCTCATCCCCGCCGGCAGGTCCGTTTCCGCGACAAGCTCCAGCCGGATCGGGTGGCCGTGGGAGAGCGAGCGCCCATATCCGGAGGGGATCACCAGCGCGGCAGCCAGGTCCCCATCAGCCACCAGAACCCCCAGCTCATCCGGCGTCAGGCTGCCGGTTTTATCGAGCTTGATCAGCTCGGACTTCTCCAGCTGTTCGATCAGCCGGGCGCTGACCCAGCTCTGGTCCTGGTCGAGCAGCCCGACCGGGAGGCGCGGGTCGCCGGTCTTGTCGAAGGCCCCGAATGCAAAGCCTAACAGCAGCGTCATCACGACGGGCATGATCAGCAGGAACAGGAAGACGATCCGGCTGCGGAAGAGCTGGAGCAGGTCTTTGCGGGCGATGTTGAGGACGTAGTACATTTTTTTGCCACTGATAGACGCAGATAAACGCAGAAAAAAACTTTGATTCCTTGATTCCTTCGCGTTTTAATCTCTATTCATAGTCCTTTGCAACCTTTGCGGTGAAGGTCTTGTTCTAAGCATACCTTCTTCTAAACCTCCAGAACTCCGATCCCAAAGAAGATCGCGCTCCAGGCGAGCATCCCGGCCACCCGCGGCAGCAGGAGCGCAAGCGGCTGGCCGTCCATCGCCGCGAGCAGCCCGCCTGCCGCCCAGCCCTGCGGCACCAGCAGCGCAACGGTCTCACCCATCCTGGCAGCCGCCGGCGAGCCCATCGCGAAGATCTGGACGATCCCAATCATCCCGGTGATCGTGAGCACGCCCCCAAAGATCACCCCGCCGCCGCGGCTGCTGGGGCGGATCGAATTCAAGAAGACGCCGAACGAAGCCGCAGCCGAGACGATCCCAAGCGCAACCGCGATCACAGACCGGAAACCGGCCCCAATGGATTCCGAAGATCAGCCCGGAGGCGCTCAGCAGCACGCTGACCTGGATCAGCACGGTCAGGAATACCGCCAGGAATTTCCCGGCGAGGATCGCGGCCTGCGAGGTGGGGGTCGTAAACAGGCGCTGGAGCGTGCGGCGCTCTTCCTCCAGCAGGATGCTTTCTCCGGTCGAGGCGCCGGTGTAGAAGGCGTAGAAGATCATCATCCCACCCATGATCGGGCCGACGATCGCCAGCACCGGGTTGGTTTCTTCGGCAGTTTCTGCCTCTGGCGCGGCGAGGCGGATGCTTGCAGGGCTGCGGACCTCGAGCAGGTCGGCGGAGAGGTCCTCCGAGTCAGCCGGCGAGGTCTCCAGGAAGCGCGAGACGAGCCAGCCTATTCGGGCCGGGTCGACCGCTTCGGGCTGGTCCAGCGCCAGGCGGATCAGGATCTTGACGCCTGAGATGCCGTCCATGAACTGGTTCAGGATCGACTCCACGACCGCCGGACCAAGGCTCAGGGTCGGGTCGAGGTAGAGCTCGAGGGTTGATTTCTCGTACGGCTCGGAAAATGGCGTGAAAAGCCGGCGGGGATGACCAGCGAGACCCCGGCTTCGCCTCGGTCTACGAGGCTGCGGGAAGCGCCGGCTTCGTCCGCCCGCACGACCTCGATCAGCTCGGAGAGGTCCTCGCTCTCCAGGACGCTGACGACGAGCTCGGCGAGGGTGTCGGCCCGGACGCCGCCCGGGATGCTGCCAGAGCTGGCTTGCAGGCGCGGTCCGTCTTTGTCGAGGTTGACGACGGCCACCCGGGTGCGCGGCAGGTCGAACTCGGCCTCGCCGGCTGAGCTCCCGAACATCAGGTAGAACAGCCCGGTGATCATCAGCGGGACTCCGAACATGAATACCCAGGCCGAAGCGCTGCGGAAGGCGCTTCGGAGGTCTTTCAGGGCGATGTCGAAGGATTTCTGGACAGGTGTCAAGGCGGCTTTTGATCTTGTTCCATTTCTTCAAAGATTGAAACGCGAAGACGCAAAGGACGCAAAGATGTTTTATCTGTCATTGCGAAAGTGGTGTTCTTCCCGGCGAACCTGACCACCTGTCCGCGCTCTTCGTGGGCGTACTCTGTGGAGCAATCCCAGCTTTCATAGGAGGAAGATTGCTTCGCCGCAAAGACATCAAAATTGTCATTGCGAGGAAGGCGTTCTTCCTGACGAAGCAATCTCTTGGCTTGCAGGAACGGGATTGCTTCGTCGCAAAAGGCGCTCATCGCAATGACACCCGACTTCGCCGCATAGGGCGCTCCTTGCAATGACACTGGATTTAGTCCCGAAGAGCGCGGCCGGTCAGGTGCAGGAAGACCGTCTCCAGGTTCGGCTCCTCGATCTCCACCGCCTGGACGTGCACATCGAGCTTTTTGAGCGCCTCGAACAGGCCGGGGAGCGCCTGGGCGCCGTCTTCTGCAAGCATCGTGAGCTGTCCGTCGTCCAGGCTGACCTGCTCCACGCCCGACTGGCTGCGGCAGGCTTCCTGCAGGCTTTGCGGGTCGGCGTGCGAGGCAGTGAACGAAAGGCTGATGCGGTCCTTTTCGCCCACCAGGCTTGACCAGCTCGGACTGCGAGCCGAGCCCGATCAGCTCGCCGTGGTCCATGATCGCGATGTGGTCGGAGAGCTCCTCGGCTTCTTCCATGTAATGGGTGGTGTAGAGCACGGTCATGCCCTGGTTCTTCAGCTCCACGACGCTGTCCAGGATGCTGCGGCGCGACTGCGGGTCGATCCCGACGGTCGGCTCGTCCATGTAGATCACCCTGGGTTTGTGCAGCAGCGCGACGCCGATGTTGACCCGGCGCTTCATCCCGCCGGAGTATTTCTGCACCCGGTCGTTCGAGCGGGCTCGTTCAGACCGATCAGGTTCGAGCATCTCGTCGACCCGGTTTTTAGCGCCGAGCCGCGCAGCCCGTACATCTTGCCCCAGAAGGTCAGGTTCTCGCGGGCGGTCAGGTCTTCGTACAGGGCGATCTCCTGCGGGACGACCCCGAGCAGCTTCTTGACCTCCCCCGGCTCGGTCAGGATCGAGTGGCCGAGCAGGCGCGCCTCGCCGGAATCCGGGCGCAGCAGGCAGCACAGGATCGAGATCGTGGTGGTCTTGCCGGCGCCGTTCGGCCCGAGCAGGCTGAAGATCTCGCCCTCCTGAACTTCGAAGCTCAGGTCGCGCACCGGCCTGCAGGCTGCCGAAGGATTTGGAGAGGTGGAGGACTTCGATCGCGGGCAAAATGACCTCCTATCAGGCGCCCTGAAGAGCCCGCTCCAGAAGATCGGCTACCCCCAGCTCAACAGCCCAGCGGCGCAGGTAAACAAGGTCAAGCTCGCCTGCTTTCGTACGCAGCACCCCCATGATATCCTTCCATTGACGGTCTGATGTCTCATCCCCCAAACGATACCTTTCCAATTTTGATAAAAGGATATCTTCCGGGCTGGTCATATAGATCTTATGCTCTGGTTGGTTTGTGATGGCAACTGGAGCGCGCCGTTCAAGCTCCATCCGATCAAAATCACGATCCTTTGGTATGAATATATCTACTTTGAACGCGGTTTCATAATGGATCAAGTTGAAGCTGCTTCGATTTATCACCGCGCTCCATGATCATCAGGTCATCCGCGTAAAAATCGGGTTTTAAAGCATCAAGAAGAAGCGGGATATGTTCCAGCTGCACGTCGGCGAGAATATCGATATCTAAGGTTGAGCGCATCACCCATGCAATGAGCTGGAGAGCGACCCCCCAACTGCGTATGCAATGCCCCGTTCCTCCAGCGTACTGGTGACAAGGATCGCAACCTGGAGAATATCATCAAATTTCCATACACCTTGCCAGCAAGCTCGGCGCCTAACATCATCTCCGCCAGCAGCCGCCTGACCTGTTCCGGAGAAGCGCCTGGGTGGCGCCTCCGTATGCCGCTGACGGCTAACTGGGTCGACGGTTTGATTGAGATCAGCTACGATCGCCATCTTCTTCCAGGAAGGCATCTGGCGAATGATCTCGATCTGGAGTTTTTCGATCTTCGGGTGCGTATCGGAAAGCCCGGCGCTCATGGTTTCAGTATAGCATAATGCTGTTGCGTTCTCTGCGCCCTTCGCGGTGAGATCGATTAAAATAGCCTGTCGTCTACTCCATCACGGGCTGGAGCAGGCCGAAGCGGTTGCCCTCCAGGTCGGCGCCGTAGACGAACCAGCCGATCCCGGGGATCATGTCCTTTTTGCCCTTGATCTTGCCGCCGGAGGCCAGGACGCGGGCGATGGCGGCGTCGATGTCGTCCACGGCGATCGTGTTGACCGTGGTTTTATGGCCGCGGTGGGCTTTATACAATGCTCCGCCGATCCCGCCCTCGCCGGCATCGACCAGGTAGTAATCCTCCCCCTCCCCCCAGGAGCTGATCTTCCAGCCGAAGACTTCAGTGTAGAACTTGACCGCGGAATCGAAATCCTTGATCGGGATCTCAAAATGGACTACGCCTGACATGGGTGCCTCCTGTGAGAAAGTAAAAAGAAAATGTGAAAACCAGCCGGGCTATCCCCGGGATGACGAACTAATCGGATAGATTTAAATCCAATTCTATCACCGCAGCCTGATCCATACAAGCACATTCCATCGATCCAGGAGAGAATCCGACGCCATTACCCCGCTAATAAAACATGTCACTTTTTCGGTTGGGGATATGGGCTTTTCTTAAATATCTGTGCCCATCTGCGTTCATGAGCGGTCGAATAAAGCAGCTTCCGCTCCCGGCGATTGACCCCCTCCAAAATTAGTCGTACAATGATGCTGCACATCTCGTCCGCACTCTTGCTCCCCGAAATATATAAGGGCGTCGAGCGTTGATCGGGACTTATGCCTTCACCCCCAGCCCTCTGGCCGTCATTCCTGACGGTTCTTCTTTTAATTCTGCTTTCAATTTTCAGCTGGCGCAGGCGCAGCGTTCCCGGCGCCGTGCCTTTCACGTCGCCTGCCTGATCGCAGCGTTGTGGGCGGCCGGCTCTGTGATGGAAATTAGCCGCCGCGGACTTTGAGGCCAAGGTCTTCTGGACCAAGGTTCAGGGAGCCTGCATGGTGCCTATGGCCACCGCCGTGCTCTGTTTTGCGCTGGAATACGGCTGGCCCGGCCGCTGGCTGACCCGGCGCAACATCGTCCTTCTGTCCATCCCGCCGCTGGTGATCCTGCTGTTGATCATGACGAACGACCTCTACCACCTGGTGTGGAGCGGGTTCGACTACGAGGGAAGGGTGGTGCCGCACCGCCAGCCGACGGACTGGATTTTCATCGCCTATGGGTATTTGCTGGGCATCGCCGACCTGATCGTTTTCGTCTGGCTGTTCGTTCGCTCACCGCAGCACCGCTGGCCGGTGGTCTTCATGCTGATCGGACTGGTTGGTGGGCGCCTGCTCTTCATACTGGAGCCAGTCCAGGGGCTCCTGCCTTCAATGCTCATCGACATGCCCCCGGTTGCGTTTGAGTTCCTGATGTATGCCATCGCGCTGTTCGGCTTCCGGATTTTCGACCCGATCCCGCTGGCGCGCCAGGCGGTGATCAGCCAGATGCGCGACGGCGCGCTGGTGCTGGATCCTGGCGGGCGGGTGGCCAGCCTGAACCCGGCCGCACAGCGGATCTTGGGTGGATCCGCCGACCAGCTCAAGGGCCAGCCCGATCGCGCAAGCTGCTGCCTGCCTGCCCGGATGAGGTGCTCGCGGACGTGAAGGAAACCGAAATCGAGCTCATCCTCGGACCCGGGCAGGCGCTCCGGAGCTACACCCTGGTGATCTCGCCGCTGAAAGACTGGCGCGGGCTGGACGTCGGCCGGCTGCTGATGCTGCACGATGTGACCGAGCAGAAGCGGGCCCAGGCGCAGATCGTCGAGCAGCAGCGGGCGCTGGCGACCCTCCAGGAGCGTGAGCGCCTGGGGCGCGAGCTGCACGACGGGATCGGCCAGGTGCTGGGTTTTGTCAAGCTGCAGGCCGAAGCCGCCCGCACCCGGCTGGCGCTGGACCAAAAAATGGAGGCGGACGAGGATCTGAAGAAGCTTTCTGAGGTCGCCCAGGAAGCCCAGATCGACGTCCGCGAGTACATCCTGGGCACGAAATCCGCCGCTTCTGGCCAGGACGGCTTTCTATCCAAGCTGCGGGGGTATCTGCAGCGCTACAGCGAGCATTACGGGCTGAACACGGTCTTGATCGAGCCCCCGATTGGAACGACGAGCTCCTGGAGCCGATCGTCGAGGCGCAGCTGCTGCGGATCATCCAGGAATCGCTGAGCAACGCCCGCAAGCACGCCAGGGCGCAGAACGTCCAGTTGCTGATCCACCACGACGGTACAAAGGCGCAGGTGGTCGTGCAGGACGACGGCGTCGGATTTGATCCGCAGTCGCTGACGGTCGCAGGGGCTCAAAAGTACGGGCTTGGTTTTATGCGCGATCGCGCCGAAGCGGTCGGCGGCAGCCTCGAGATCTACTCCGCGCCCGGGCAGGGGACGCGGGTGACGGTTGTATTACCCTTGAAGGAATGACCCGGTGACGCTGAGACGGGGTGAATGGGTGAGGCGGAGTTGAGGGATGAGGTGAAATGGAGATGAGGAATGGGAAGTAATATCAGGCATTTCCGCGAATTGGATGCATATAAGCTGGCGATGGAAGCTGCAATGGATATTTTCAGGCTGACAGGTCATTTTCCGGTTGAGGAAAAGTATTCGCTCACAGATCAGGTTCGGCGTAGCTCCAGGTCAGTCTGCGCCAATATTGCCGAAGCCTGGAGAAAGCGCCGTTATCCCGCTGCGTTCGCCGCCAAACTCAGTGACGCCGAGGCCGAGGCCGCCGAAACCGAGGTCTGGCTTGAGATCTCCGTCCGCTGCGGCTATCTGGAACCAGCCAAATCGGCCGGGCTCGAACATCAATACGAACATATTATCGGGAAACTTGTCAAAATGATCTCACATCCAGAGCAGTGGATCATCCGCACTGGCCAAGAAGAAGGATGCAACAATGCCTGATTCACCGCGTCCCCTTCTCTCCAGAGTCTCCGCGTCCTCCTCTTCCGCCTCTTCGCCTCGCTCCTCGTCCGAGTCTCTCATCTTCAAATCATGCTGGCGGACGATCACCCGCTCTTCCTGGACGGGCTCAAAAACCTGCTCAGCGCTCACGGGGTGAAGGTGCTGGGGACGGCGCGCGACGGCCTGGAAGCGCTGGAGAAAGCGCGCAGCCTGCGCCCGGATGTGATCCTGATGGACATCCAGATGCCGCGCTGCGACGGGCTGTGCGCCACCCGGTTGATCAAGGCCGAGCTGCCCGAGATCAAGATCGTGATGCTGACGATGTCCAGCGACGACGACGACCTGTTCGAAGCGATCAAATGCGGCGCCTGCGGCTACCTTCTCAAGACGCAGGACACCGAGGAGTTCTTCGGCCATCTGGCAGCGCTGGAGCACGGCGAGCCGCCGCTCTCGCCGGGGCTGGCGGCCAGGATCCTGCGGCAGCTCAGCCAGCAGGGGCTCGAAAAAATGGCGACCACAGCCGTGAATGCGGAAGCCGATCCCGAAAAGAGAAGCCCTGACCCCCCGCGAGCAGGAGGTGCTGACCCTGGTCGCGCAGGGGATGACTTATAAGGAAGCCGGGGCGGCGCTGTATCTTTCGGAGCGCACGATCAAATACCACATGGGTGAGATCATCGCCCGGCTGCACCTGGAGAACCGCGCCCAGGTGATCGAGTATGCCAGGAAATCGGGGATGGTGAAGTTCTGAGGCGGGGAATAACAGACGCGGTAACACGGGGAGCGAGCGGGGTAAGGGAAGAAATGGTGAAAGGGGGAGAGCAGGCCACGCTGAGATAGAAATCAAGTGAGAGGGCGGCGGATTGAACTGCATTTCTTGCGGTCAAAATGCAATAAATTAAAAAAGTACAGTCTTCACCTGCTGGAGACTGTACTTTTTAAGGCACTGGACTGTACCCGAAGGACATGGTCAGGGCGGGGCACTGGCGCGAAGATAGGGATGTCGAAGGATGAAATCCTCCGATCCTCGCGCACCCAATTGGGAGAGTCCGATGAAAAAAGTAGCGCTGTACGGAAATTCCCTGGTCGTCTCAAGCATCGCTGCCAGCCTTAATAAAATATCTGATCTCCAGATTTTCCTCTGAACCCGGCTGCGCCTGATCCCAAAAATCAGCTGTTAGACCTGCAGCCGGACATCATCCTCTTCGACCTTGCATCAACCGAACCGGGCTGGCTGATCACGCTCTGGAAGGAGCAGCCTGAACTTCTGCTGATCGGCGTGGACCAGGACAAAGGCTCGGCAATGATGTTCTCCAGCCAACCTGCCCGGTTGATGACGACCGAGGACCTGCTCGAGGCGATCGCCAGCCGTCCCGGGAACGAATTTGACGTTCCTGCGGATGACCAGCTGCACTGATGGAAGCCGTGAATTGAAAGTCAGAAAATGATTATCAGAAAGGTGGAAGAGATGAACAAAAGTCACAAAATTAGTTTTAAGGTGCTGCTGGTTATTCCTTCAGCCCTGCTCTTGTTAACCGGCCTGCTCGTTCTGGTAAGCGGTCAGGTGCAGCCGGCTTACTCTCAAAGCGGCACGGAGCCGCTCGCCCCGGCAGAGGAAACCTGCGACCCGAACAATCCGATCCCTGGTCGAACAGCCCGGCTGATCGGCGACGACGACCTCATGCTGGCCTTCCGCTATACATCCGGCCAGACCTACCTGAGGACCAAGGTATTTGTCGACGCCATAGGTTCGCTGTCAGCGAATTGGAGTAAGTCCTTTGACAATGCCACCAGCTGGCCCGAGCTGCAGAAAGGCGAATGGCTGGATGCCGTTGACGCCGACCTGGACGGCGACCACAAGGCCGAGCTGGCCGTCGGCTTGAAAAATGCTACCAATGATATCGCCGCCTTTGCCGATCACTTTAACGCCTCTGCCACCTACACCGACTGGTACAAGGACTCCGACCGCACCTCTGGGGGCACCCTGCGGCACGTGAGCGTGGCGGCCGGCAACCTGGACAAAAGCGCGGACGGCAGCGACGAAGTCGTGCTGGCCTATGCGGATGACTACGCCGATTTCCACGTCGACGTCCTGGATGGAGATAGCGCCGGCAGGATCGGCAGCGCTGACAACACACAAATAGCCGACCTGTGGCACGATCACCATACCAGCCCCGAGCGGGGGGACACCTGGGATTACTCCGTCGCCACCGGCGATCTGAACGGCGATGGTTATGACAACGAGTTCGTCACCGCCTTCAACGATTCCAGCAACGACCTGCAGGTCATCGCGATGCGCTACTACACAAGCACACTGGGATCAAGATGATCTACCAGTACAACTCGCACGCCGACACCGTCATGTTCGACAATATCACCCCCTCCGAATACGAATGGAACAATGTCCGCCCGCTCGACGTAGCCACCGGCGACCTGGACGGCGACCAGATGGACGAGATCGTCACCGCCTTTCGCTTTGGAGACGCCAATTACGGCACGGTCATGCTGCTCTATATGGACGTCATCTCGGAGACAACTGAGACAGACCCCACACTTCGGACGCTCAGGGTCGGCAATATCATCTCCAAAGAGATCGAAATCTCCAACCTTGACTACCATGCCGGCCTCAAGCGTCTCGATCAAGGCCGCCGACCTGGACGGCGACGGCTTCGACGAAGTCGCCCTGGGTTTCAGCGTACAGTATGCAGAGTATGAATACGCTATCACCGGGTGGGAGGGGGCTGGCAGCAGAAGATATTTACCTACGAATATTACCGGAAAAATTCACCGGATTGGGTGAAGAACTGCAGCACCATGCCGACGGACTGCTTCCTCCAGAAGGGCTCATGGGCCTCTGGCTAGAACTGTTAACGATACCGGTGCCAATGAGCTGAGCCCGCAAGCCAAGATCAGCCTCGCGACCGGCGACACCGACCGGGACGGCATGGACGAGATCGGCTTTGCCCACATGAAAACGAGCGACATGGAGGTCAAAGTAAGGGTCTTCAACGCCGAAATCTGGCAATCCCATCCAGAGCGCCGGCTATGGGATCGATCCCGGCGACTACAATTTCTATGATTTCGAGCTGGCAATGGGCGACTATGATGGGGACAGCCTCTGGGGCACCTACAACGGCACCTGCAACACCGGCAGGGAAGCGCAGGTCCAGGCCGTGATCCACGCCCCACCTTTCTTCCCGCCAGGGACCGGGCTGGAAGGATATGATAACGATTACCGGACCGAGGCTTCGTTTGCCCAGAGCTACTCCAAGGGCAAGGAAACCGGCTCGACCACCGAGCGTTTTACCGGCGGCTCAGTCAAAATTCAACTCGCAAAGGAAGGCGGGTGGATGGGCAAAGCCGGATCCTTCTCCAACGAATGGGAAAAATTCGCGTCCGCCTCGACCGATGTGATGACCGCGACGACCTATGGGGCTGGCGTGAAAACCCACTCGCCGCTCAACGTCGACGCCGGCCAGGCTAGAATCCCAGTTTTGAAGCCATGTCGCTCGTGGAAACGGGATATTTCTGCTACTACTACGACACCCCGCTGGAGACCGGGTTTGGGACGCTGCCGGTCTGCGTCGTGCGGCCCTCGCTGACGTATATCAAGCCCCTGACGGTGGAAGCCTGGTATAAGGAGGGGCCGACCACCTACCCCGATACCTGGTTCCCGCTGGGAATCAACCTGGCGGAAAACCGCAATGCGAAAATCGAGCGCCGATTCCGGCTCGACGCCTGACACAGACGCCCAGAAGGCCGTGGACGGGAACACAGACGGCAACTACTACAACGGCTCGGTCATGAAAACAACTTACAGTCAAACTCCCTGGTGGCAGGTGGACATGGGCGGATTGCAGTGGATCGACGCCATCCAGGTCTTCAACCGCAGCGACCTGAGCGCCGAGCTGCTGAAAAACTGGTACGTGTTTGTCACCGAGGAAGACCACTTCAATTCGAACAATCAGGTGACCTGTTAACTGATCCGGAGGTCTGGCACTGGCCGAAGGACGGCGTGGCAAGTCCCAACCAGGCGGGGTATCCTACGACCGTCCCGATCGGCCATTATGGCCGGCTGGTGCAGGGTCCAGCTGGCAGGGACGAGCTACCTGCATATGGCCGAGGTGAAGGTCTTCGGCATGCCGGGCACCCAGACCAGTGGCCGTCAGGCCGCCCGCAGGGCACGCTCGGCACCACCGATCCCTTTACAATTGTCTGGCGGGACGGGCGTACCCAGAAGATACCCGGCAAGCTTTACCTGGTCTGGCCAAAAGACAATAATCTCTGGATCGGTCCCGGCACGGGTGATCTCACATTTGCGACCGGGATTGGAATGGAGCAGCAATCGGCGCTCGAAAGCGGCTATTCCGAGAAATATTCCCTCGGCATGGAGACCAAGCTCGCAAAGGGCATCTTCACTTCCGAAAGGGAGCGCTCCTGGGGCACCGAGAGCTCCAGCTCGAACGTCACAACCTGGGGCAAGGACGTCGAGTTCGAAGGGAATATCAACGGCTTCGAACACACCGATACCCCCATAGAAATGGCTTACACCGTGCTGCCGTATGTCTGGACACAAAAGTCCAAGATGGAAGGCGGCGGCTACCAGCAGTACCTGGTGCTGGACTACTACGTGCCGGAGGCCACTACGATCACCCCGACGGCAGGCATGGACCCTCCCGCTGCGGAAAAACCGGCCAGGCTTGGCCCAGCCGTCGCACCCGGAACCCCAGAAATCACCAGCTCGACCCACCCGGACCAGGACACCTGGTACGGCGGCAGCGCCGCAACCTTCAGCTGGGGCCAGCCTGCTGGCGATCCGGCCACGGTCACCCAGTACCACTGGATCCTCGACGGAGCCCGGATACCGTCCCGGCCGGCTTCCACTGGGGGACGGTCACTACCAAGACCTTTACCATGCTGGAGGACGGCGTCTATTACCTGCACGTGCGCGCCATGAGCGCGACGAAACACTGGAGCGAGACCGCCCACTACAAGTATCCAGGTAGATAACAACCCGCCGCAGGTGAGCCTCGCCCTCGATCCGGCCTGGCCAAACAGCACCGGCTGGTATCTCACGCCAGTCACCGTGATCGCCGGCGCCGAGGAAGCAATTGGCTCCGGCATATCGGCCGCTCGAGGTCAGCACGGACGGCACGACCTGGCAGCCCTACTCGCCTCCGTGGGTCTTCAGCGCCGACACGCCCGGCACCACCGTCTACGCCCGGGCGACCGACGGCTCGGCCACGTCTCCGAGCCGGTCTCGAAGACCTTCAAGATCGACCGACTGCCCCGAACTCGCACGTCAGCGGTGGGGTTGGCAGCGGGGCGCTGGTCGCCGAGGTCAGGACCAACGCCCAGGGCAATCAGGAGCTGGTGCTGGCCGGCGCCATCGCCGACAACCTCTCTGGCGCTCCACCATGGTGCTCGAGCAGGACGGGACATACTGGAACAAGACCGGCGAGATCGGCGTCTGGCACCCGCTTCCCGATCCTTCGATCGAGGTCAACTGGTACTACACCTCCACCAACGACCTGGGAGCCGGTTATCACATCTTCACCGGCTATGCAGTAGACACGGCCGGAAACCAGGAAGCGCCGTACGAGATCGGGCGGGTTCTGTGGCTGCCGACCGAAAACCCCGACCTGAGCGGCAGCAGCCTGAGCGCCTCGCAGTCTGTCGCCCGACCTGGAGATAAGGTCATCTTCACCCTGGTTGCCCGCAACGCCGGCTTCCAGGAGGCCCACGTCGCCATCTCGGACGTGCTGCCTGAGGGACTTGCTCCTGTAGATGAGCTCCTGCCCCCCGACGTGACTTACGATCCCGCCACCCGCACGCTCACCTGGCCTGACCGGCTGCTTTGGCCCGGCCAGTGGCTGCAGCGCAGCTTTACAGCCATGGTGGATCTGAGCCTGGGGGCGGTTGAGCCTCGAGAACCAGGCGACCTTCCACGCCTTCTGGCCCAATACCGACTCGCCTGATCTGACCTCTGAAGAGCACCAGGCATTCCTGGACCGCGAACAGACGCTGACCAGGACCTTTACTCTGAAGGTAGACCCGAGCTTGCAGGAAAACGCAGATGTCCTCCCGCCTTGGGGGATGATAACCTCGCCAAGAGAGTGGACGTCCGGCGCTGATGTGCCGTTGAGCATTCAGGCGACGGAAGACGCCCGCTGGATGTACCTGCGTGAGTGGGCGCTCGATCCGATCAATGGCGACTGGATCGTCAAACAGAACAGCGGCTGGATCGACTACAGTCCTGAACACACCTGGACCCTATCCGAGGGTCAAGGTGTCAAGTTCATCGGCCTCTGGTTGGAAGACTCGGCCGGCAACGTCTCGACCCTGAGCGAGGTCAGCCTGACCTTCGTCAACCGGATGGACGGGCCTCGGGTCTTGGCAGACGGCGAGCGGGTTCAGTATCTCGGCTTGCTCCAGGGCGGTGAGATCGTACACACAATCCTGAAAACCGTGTCTGGAGACCCAGACGCCTACCTCTGGAAGCCGCGCAACGCCTTCTGGCCGGACCGCTTCAGCCAGGAAACCGTCCCCCCAGGAGTGATAGAAGAATCTGGCATGTTGAAGATTCCGGAAGACGGGCGCTACCTGCTGGAAGTGGGCGCCGTGGGCGAGAGCGAGTACGAGCTGATCCTTTCTGGGGAAGAGCTGCAGCTGCAGTCTTCCGCTCGCACCATGACGTTGAAAACGCTGCCGCCGCACCCTCTGACGGTCTCTGATCCGCTGAGCTCCGGTCAGACCGGGATGGCGCCCAACCCAATATTCCTGGTTTACCTGCCTTTGATCACCAAATGAAAAAGCTAACAGAAGCCAGGTGCAGCACGCTTCAAGGAGTGCCGCACCTGGCACCATCGTCCACTGGCCCAACGGCATCCGTGCTAAGGGCGAAGTGCGCCCGCAGTTCCATCACGTGATCGACGTGGCACCAACCGTGCTGGAAGCTGCCGCAGTCGGTGATGGTGAACAGCGTCCATTAAAATCCTGCTCGAGGGAGTCAGTATGGCCTACTCGTTTGATAAAGCGCAGGCAGCCGACCGCCGCGAGACCCAGTACTTCGAGAGGTTTGTCAACCGCGACATCTATCACAAAGGCTGGACAGCCGTCACGCACCACAGTGTGCCTTTTATCGATGAGCCTCTGCCAGCTATTGAAGACGAAGTGTGGGAACTGTACAGCCCGGACGATTGGACACAGGCGCACGATTTGTCTTAGGAAAATCCAGAGAAGCTGCACGAGCTGCAGCGCCTGTTCCTGATCGAAGCGGTCAAATACAACGTCCTGCCGAACCTGGTCGACCACTGCTACTGGGGACGCGGGCAGGTCAGCCCTTGCTCGTTCGTCACAGCCTACATCACGGCCGCGAAGCAGTACGGCTACACGACTCTCCCCACTCTATATGCTCGCCCGCGACGGCAAGGTGATTGCGGACGACGGCACGAAGGTGGCTTTTTCGAGGAGCGGAACCCAGGCAGACGAACACACCGGCTAAACTATCCCGGATGCGCCCTGCTTTGATTATCGCGATGGGGAGACGCGCCATGTGCTGACTTACAAGCGCCAGAAGACAATCGTGACTCAGAAATTCCTGGACCTGGCTGCAGGTGTGCAAAAGCTAGTAGCCGAGCTGCTCAGGTACCCTGGGGGATATCTGCGCTTCTCAGGGCCTGTCAGCCTGGATTTCTATCAGGGCGGCGAGCTCGTCGAGCACTACGAGCAGACCGGGTCCTTTGAAGAGTGCTTCCAGGCATCCAAGATCCACGGCGACCAGTAGGTCGAAGCGGGCTCGTCGAGCCGGCGGCACGGCCTGTCACTTGCGCCGGCTTTCCGCCCGGCTTGAAGCCAGACACGGCGGCCAATGAGGGCAGGGATTATGCCTCGTTCGAGTGTAAAATAATGGTGAGAACAGCCGCCGGTCGAACCTTTTCGAAAAGCCAGTCTTGTGTCAGGCTGGCAGCACTGCGGGCAAACCGGAATGCTGCCGGCAGCCAAAGGAGGAAGGATTATGAAGAAAGGGTTTTTTTGGATCGTTCTTTTCCTGATCGTGTTGGTCGCTGCCGGCTGCTCCCAGCCGACGCGGACCCCTAAACCGCCTACTCTTGAGCCGCCCACACCCGCGCCGGTCATCCCTTCATCCACGCCGGTCCCGATCGAGCCCACCTCCACCCAGGCGCCCCTGGACGATTCCTGGACGAAAGTCCAGCAGGCCGGGGTTTTGCGGGTGGGCACAAGCGCCGATTACCCGCCGTTCGAATACTACAACGAGGATTTCGAGCTGGACGGGTTCGATATTGCATTGATCAAGCAGATCGGTCAGCGGCTGGGCGTCAAGGTCGAGCTGAACGACTTTGCGTTCGATGGGCTGCCCCAGGCGGTCGCGGTTGGCCAGGTCGAGGCGGCGATCGGCGCGCTGTCGGTGACCTCGGAGCGCCAGCAGATAGCAGCTTTCTCGAACGTCTATTTCGCTGGATCGGACGCGGTGCTCTCGCGGCCCGAAGCCAATCCGCTGAACGTCCAGAACCCTGCCGCGCTGGCCGCCGTGCGCCTGGGCGTGCAGACGAACTCGATCTACGCAACCTACGCCCAGGAAAAGCTGGTCGACGCGGGGCTGATGCCCAAGCAGAACCTGTACGTCTACACCGATATCGCCCAGGCGGTGAACGACCTGATCTCCAGGCGGATCGACGCCGTCTGGCTGGACCTGAAACCGGCCCAGTCTTATGCAGCCTCCGGCCAGATCAAGGTCCTCGTCCAGGACCTGAACCAGCAGCTCTACGCGGTCGGGATGATGAAAGAGTCGAACGCCTTGCGCGAAAAGATCAACGAGGCGCTGACGCAGCTGCAGAACGACGGCACGCTCGCGAACCTGCAGGTGGAGTACCTGGGGATCAAGCCCGAAGATGTGGTAACACCGCAGCCCACGCCTCCGCCGGCTGCCTGCCTGGACGGCGCCCAATGGGTCGCCGACCTTTCCTACGACGATAATGAGATGAAGTCGCCGCCCGTAATGCAGCCCAGGCCAGCCTTTCACAAAGGGCTGGCGGATGCGCAACAACGGCACCTGCACCTGGACGACCGGTTATCAGATGGCCTACGCTTCCGGCAACATCCCGGCGGCGCAGATGGGCGGGCAGCCGATCCCGGTGACCCGGGACGTGAAACCCGGAGAGACCTTTGACTTCCAGGTGAACCTGATCGCCCCGATCGTGCCCGGCACCTATCAAGGATTCTGGAACCTGCGCAACGCCCAAAACCGGCAGTTTGGCGAGACCGTCTGGGTGGGGATCACGGTAAAAGCCGGCTCGCCGGTCCCGCCGCCGCCGACCCAGACGCCGGAAACGAATATCCTCTTCACAGCCGATCCCACTTCGATCACCTCCGGAGAGCCGGTGCTGTTCAAGTGGAAGGCCGAGGACGCCTCGGCTGTTTTCTTCTACCACGACGGGCAGAGCTGGTCGGACCACCCGGTGAGCGCTGAGGGGAAGTCGACCGAGTACCCGCCGTACACGCAGAACTATAACCTGCGGGTGGTCAAAAAGAACAACGAAGTGGTCGTTCGGACGATCATGATCAGCGTCAAACCGGCGGAAGATGCGCCGGTGATCGAATACTTCGGCGCCACGCCGCCGCAGATCGTGCTCGGCGGGTGCGTCAGCATCGACTGGTCGGTGAGCGGCAAGGTCGACAGGGTGATCCTGCTGGCGAACAACACGCCGGTCTGGGACGGCGGCGCCGATCCAGGGCAACTACCAGGATTGCCCGCAGGCTGTCGAACAGCGCACCTACACCCTGCAGGCCTACGGACCGGGCGGCACGTCCGTGCAGCAGATCACCGTCAACGTGCAGGCCCCTCCGCCGACCGAGACGCCGGTGCCCGATGTGCCGACCCCGGTTCCCGATCTCCCAACGAAGATACCCGATGTCCCGACTCCGGTCCCCGATGTGCCGACTCCCGTGCCGGATGTGCAGCCGCCCGTGATCCAGAATTTCAGCGTCGCGCCCGGCCAGATCGAGCCAGGCCAATGCGTGATGGTCTCGTGGACGACCGGCGGCGGCACCACGCGGGTCCAGCTTGCTGCGGGAAGGAGCGGTGATCCTGGACAACGCCCAGCTGAACAACTCGGTCCAGGACTGCCCCGCGCAGGATGCACCTCCAACGATAAAATACAGCCTGATGGCATACAACAACGTCGGGCAGATTGATTCGCGAAACGATGGTGCAGGTCGTACCCCCGGCTCCACCGGCCCCGCCAGCCCCGCCGACGGAGCCTCCACCTGCCCCACCGACCGAACCCCCGCCTGCGCCTCCGATAGAACCGCCGGCTGCCACTCCGATTGCGCTCAAAAGCTGGCAGATGCGAGGGCTGCAGGTTTAAGTTGCAGGTCGCAAGCGCAGTTTTACCCGCAATCGCTCGGAAGAAAATGATCAGTGAGATGTGGGGAGCATATACCGTCGATCAATAAGACGTTTCGAAGCCAGATCGAACAAGGAAAGCCAGGAAATCAAACAAATTGAACCAGGACAACAGGAGAAAACCATGGGAACCGCAATTGCAGATATTCTACCGCTTGCCCTCGGCGTGGCGCTCAGCCCGCTGCCGATCGTCGCCGTCATCTTGATGCTGTTCAGCAAGAAGGCGCGCAGCACAAGCCTCGGCTTTTTGATCGGCTGGATCCTGGGCGTCGTCATCGTCTCGACTGCCGTCGTCTTCCTGGCAGATCCGGCCAAACAGGCCACCGGAGGCGGGATCTCCCCTCTCCGCACTTGTGCACCTGATCCTCGGACTGCTGCTGCTGGTTGCGGCATACCGCAACTGGAAGAAGCGCCCGAAACCCGGGAGGACGTCCCGATGCCCAAATGGATGAGCTCGATCGATTCGATGACGGCTGGCAAGGCGTTGGGGTTGGGGGCGCTGCTCTCGGGCGTGAACCCGAAGAACCTGGCCCTGATCATCGGCGCAGGCGTCGCAATCGTGGCGGCGGGGCTGAGCTCGAGCGAGACGGTCGTCGTGTTGATCGTCTTCATCGTCATCGCCTCCGCCATGTGGCTGCTCCCGTGATCGTCTACCTGGTAATGGGCGAAAAAGCCACGCCCACGCTGATGGGCTGGAAAACCTGGCTGATCCACAACAACGCCGCGGTGATGATGGTGATCCTGCTGCTGTTCGGCGTCAAGCTGCTCGGCGATGGCCTGGGCGCGCTGATCGGCGGTTAAGAAATGCATGAATATTTACATAGACGAAAGGGAGAACACAAATGAGCACAACCAGCAAGAAGACAAAAGCGAGCAAACCCTCCGGCGCCTCGGCAGCAAAGGCAAAACCGGCTGCCCCGAAGCCCGTTTCGGAAGGTGCAGAATTGGAAGCCGCGGCAGGCGAGGCAACCCTGGAAGCGGGCATTCTGAAGGTCGCAGATGCCGGGACTGCCGCCCGAATCAGCGCAGTGGGGGCGGCGGCGGCAGCCAGCGACGTGACCCGGGCGGTCGACGCCGCGGTGGCGGCCGACCGGATTTCGCGCCTGAGCGAGGCCGTGGCCGAGGCCGGCGCGGCGGATATAAGCCAGGGCGAGGAGATGCTGGCTGTCTCCGAAGACGTCAGCCTGATGAGCGCGCTGGTCGGATTGATGAGCGCCAGGGATATGGAACACGGCCTCGAGCTGGCCCGGGTGGCAGGCGAGCTGTGGACCGTCAGCGGCGTCGTCGGCACGCTCCAGATGCCGGTTTTGACCGACTTTCTCGAAAGCCGCGGCCTCCTGCTGAAGGAGATGGCCGTCGAGCAGATGCTGCGCTCGGCCAGGAGGAGCAGCCTCGCCCAGGTCATGGCAGAGACCGGCGAGCGGGCGGCTGCACTGGGTGAAAATGAAGTCTTCGAAGGCGTCGGGCGGATGGTGGTCGCGGATGCGATGGCCGACCGGGCCGACGAGCTCGATGCAGCCAGCCTGGACCTGGCGGCTCGCGGCATGATCGAGATGGAAGCCTCTCAGGCCGCGGCGGACGCTGCCAGGGAGATGGCGCTGGAAGGGCTGGCCGACGTCGCCGTGGGCTCAAGCGAGATCGGCGAGGCGGCTGCAAAAAGCAAAGAGGCTGATCACGAGTTATCTGGGCATGGCAGTGTCTGCCAACCGGTTAGCGAAATCGATGCGCTGGCGCTGGCTTCGATCCTGAGCCGTCGCGGCTGGTTGGGACCCCCGCCGCGACGATCATGCCTGCAGCCGGAGCCTTCCTTACCAAACAGCTCGAGTCCTTCAGGGAGTTCCCGCCGCGCCAGGAAGCCCCCTCCTTCAGCCTGGACAAGGTGATCGCCAGGATGAATAAAGCCACCGACGGCAGCATGCATTGAGCGGATCGGGCAGCTGTGCCGGTCTCCCGGCGCAGCTGCCGAATTGAGCCATTCAGGAGAACCCAAATGAGCCAACTTCTACCATCCTGGAACGATACCCGCACGAAAAGCCCATCCTCGGCTTCATCCAGGCTGTCACCGATCCCGAGGCCCCGACTTCCTCCCGCCGATGGAGCGGATCGCCACTTTTGACAACGACGGCACGCTCTGGCTGGAAAAGCCGCTGTACATCCAGCTGCAGCACGCCCTGCACACGATCGGCCGAATGGCGGCTGAAAAGCCGGAGCTGCGCCAGCGCCAGCCTTACAAAGCCGTCTTTGAAAGGGACATGGCCTGGCTGGGCAAGGCAGCTTCGGATTATTTGAAAGGAGATTTCTCCGGGATCAAGAAACTGCTGTCCGGCTATGTCGAAGCCTATGAAGGGCAGCCGGTCGAAGCCTTCGAAGCGGACGCGCTCAATTCCTGAGCAACGCCCAGGATGCTCGCTTCAAAAAACCCTATAAGCTGCTGACCTACCAGCCGATGAAGGAGCTGGTGCTGGCGCTGCAGGAGAGCGGCTTCCAGGTCTATATCACCACCGGAGGCGGGCGTGATTTCGTGCGCGCCGTCTGCGAGGAGATCTACAACATCCCTCGCTCCATGACGATCGGGAGCAGCGTCACATTCGAGTTCAAGAAGGATTCTCAGGGCGCCGCCCAGGTGCTGCGCACCAAAGAGCTCGAGATGCCGATCGACGACGGTCCGGGCAAACCCCCGCACATCCACCGCGCCATCGGGCGCAGGCCGGTCCTGGCGGCAGGGAATTCTGACGGCGACATCCCCATGCTCCAAGTACGCCGGCGGGCGCAAGGGCGGACGCTGGGCTTCTGGTGCACCACGACGACTCCGGACCGCGAGTACGCCTACGACGAGGGCGCCGAAACGGCGCTGCAGCTCGCTGCAGAAAGAGGGCTGGCTGGTCGTCAGCATGAAGGACGACTGGAAGACGGTTTTTGGTTAGTTCCAGATTATGCGGCTCCGTTTCGTTTAGAAAAAAGCAGGAGAAGCCGGTGCTTCTCCTGCTTATCTATTTAAGCGACGAGGCTGTCACTTTTTCGGTTGGGAGCAAATCCGATTAATCCAAATCGGGGCTTGACATTTTCATTTTCTGATCTATCCTCTAATTATAGGAATGGATCGTCTTGCATTCCTGGGGGAAATCTGATCGTTGGCCGCCGTCCTGGGCAACCCTGCCTTCCGATGCAGTCGCCGCCGCCAATCCACATCTATGCAAAGGGGTAGGAGAGGCTCTGATTGGGCTGTTGCCGCTGAAAAAGGAGGGTTTCGCGATGAAAAAAAGCTCCCTGTGTATTTTGCTGATTGCCTTGCTTTCGCTGGCGCCGGTCATCCTGGCGCCCCAAGCGGCGACCGCCGAGACCGGCGAGTTCAACCCCACAGATCATCAGGCCGGCTGTGATCGTGCTCGGCCAGCCGGACTTCACCAGCAGCGCTCGACCGCATACCCAGACCGGGATGAAGCTTCCCCATGCCGTGACGGTTGACCCCACGACCGGCAAGGTCTTCGTGGCAGAGTATACAACCACCGCGTGCTGCGCTTTGCTCTCGGTGGCGGCGTTGACCAACGGATCCGCGGCAGAAGCCGTGCTGGGGCAGGCAGATTCCTCAGCGTCTTGCCAAACCGCGGGGGTTCAGCCGCGGCAAACACCTTGAACAGGCCTCTCGGAGTATCCGTTGATCGGCAGGCCGGCTGTGGGTGGCGGATGCCAGCAACAACCGCGTCCTGCGCTTCGACGGCGCTGCGGCAAAGACCAACGGCGCGGCTGCCGAAGGCGTGTTGGGGCAGGCGAGTTTATCAGGACAGCGCTCCGCGCGTCCCAAAGCGGGATGAACCAATCGAACGACGTGTTTGCGGACCTGAAACGGGCGGCTGTGGGTGTCGGACTTGAACAACAACCGCGTCCTGCGTTTCGATATCGCCGCCTAGCAAAGCAAACGGCGACCAACGCCGACGGCGTGCTGGGGCAGCAAAATTTCACCAGCAACGACCCGAAACCACCCAGAATGGAATGCACTATCCACCGGACTGTTCATGGATCTGGATGGGCGGCTGTGGGTGGCGGATTATGACAAACAACCGCGTCCTGCGCTTCGATAACGCCGCCTGCAAAGCAAACGGCGCGAATGCCGACGGCGTGCTGGGGCAGACCGATTTTACCAGCAGCGGCTCTGACTGCACCCAAAATGGGATGTCAATCCCGCGCGGCGTCAGCGGCGATCCTTCCGGCCGGCTGTACGTCGCCGATAACAACAACCGGATCCTCGTCTTCGAAGGTGCTGCAGGTCTCGCAAACGGCGCCAATGCCCAGCATGTGCTTGGGCAGGCGAATTTCACCACCTGCACCGCCAACACCGGCGGCATCTCTGCCCCTTCGCTGAACGCTCCTACCCGGGTTTTTTTTGATCCAGGCGCCAACGTCTTGTGGGCGGCAGATTTTTACAACAACCGGGTGCTGATGTACGGCAACACCGCCGAGCCCGCCGCGCTGGTGCTCGGCCAGCCGGACTTTTCGACGACAAGTGCGGCCATTTCCCAAACCGGGATGAACTCCCCCACTGCCGTAACGGTAGACCCCACCACTGGCAAGGTGTTCGTGGCAGACGAGTCCAATAACCGCGTGCTGCGCTTTGCTTCTGCCGCGGCGCTGACGCAACGGAGACCCGGCAGAAGCCGTTCTGGGGCAGGCAGACTTCGCCAGCAGCCAGCCCAACCGCGGGGGACTCCGCGGCGGCAAACACCCTGTCATGCCCCTTACGGGGTTTCCGTCGACTCGGAAGGCCGGCTGTGGGTGGCGGATACTGGCAACAACCGCCTCCTGCGGTTTGACAATGCCTCAGCTAAAACGAACGGCGCCGAGGCCGACGGCGTGCTCGGGCAGCCGGACTTCACCAGCAGCAATTACGAGACCACCCGAACCGGGATGTATAAACCAGTCTCCGTGTTTGCGGACTCGCAGGGACGGCTCTGGGTTGCAGATAATTACAACAACCGCGTGCTGCGCTTCGACAACGCCGCGTTCAAGCCCAACGGCGCCGAGGCCGACGGCGTGCTGGGGCAGGCGGATTTTACCAGTCAGCCCTCATGGAACGGGCCAGAACAGAATGAACGACTCCCAAGGCGTGTTCGTGGATAGTGAGCGGTCGGCTGTGGGTGGCGGACTTTTTCAACTACCGCCTCCTGCGCTTCGACAACGCCGCTGGAAAAATTAACGGTGGGAACGCCGACGGCGTGCTGGGGCAGCCGGACTTCAACAACGTCACTCGCGCCTGCACCCAGGATGGGATGTACTACACCTGAGGGCATCAGCGGCGACCAATCCGGCCGGGTGTACGTGGCCGATACCGGCAACAACCGGATACTCATCTTCGACGATGCTGCAGGGCCTGCAAATGGCGCAGACGCCAGCGGATGCTGGGGCAGCCGAACTTCAGCACCTGCACCTCCAACACCGGCGGCGCATCCTCCGCTTCGCTGTATTCACCTGCTGATGTTATTCTTTGACACGTTCGCCAACGTCCTGTGGGCGGCTGACAATAACAACAACCGCGTGCTGATGTACGGGTCTCCCTCCAGGCCTGCATCCCTGGTGCTTGGCCAGCCGGGCTTCACCAGCAGCGCTGCAGCAACCACCCAGACCGGGATGAAATCCCCCGCTGCCGTGACAGTTGACCCCACGACCGGCAAAGTCTTCGTGGCAGATGCGAGAAACCACCGCGTGCTGCGTTTTGCCTCGGCGGTGGCGCTTGCCAACGGCGCCCCGGCAGAAGCCGTGCTGGGACAGGCGGATTTCAGCCACGGCCTGCCCAACCGCGGGGGTCCGCCAGCGGCAAACACAATGGCTTACCCCGCTGGGTGTCTATGTGGATCCGGATGGCAGGCTGTGGGTGGCGGAATATAATAATCACCGCGTCCTGCGTTTTGACGATGCCGTCATCAAAAACGAACGGCGCAGAGGCTGACGGCGTGCTTGGGGCAGCCGGATTTCAGCCACAATACCTCCGCAACGACCCAGTTTGGGATGAAAGGTCCAGCTGGGGTCGTTACGTGTGACCGCAGGCGGGCGGCTTTGGGTGGCTGACACTCAAAACAACCGCGTCCTGCGGTTCGACAATGCTGCCTTACAAGGAGAACGGCGGCAACGCCGACGGTGTGCTGGGGCAGCCGGATTTCACCAGCAGCACTCCCAGCGACCACCCAGAATGGGATGGACCGTCCGTTGGGCTTGTTCAATTGATAAGGGCGGGCGGCTATGGGTTGCGGATTTTTATAACAACCGCCTGCTGCGCTTCGAAAACGCCGCCTCTAAGGGAAACGGCGGCGACGCCGACGGCGTGCTGGGGCAGGTCGACTTTGAGCAACGGACACTTGCCTGCTCCCAGCAGCGGGATGTCCTGGCCACGCGCTGTCAGCAGCGATCCTTCCGGGAGGCTTTATGTGGCAGACGGCGATAATAACCGCATTCTCATCTTCGACGAGGCCGCAGGGCTTGCAAACGGCGCGGCTGCAGCGGCCTGCTCGGGCAGCCTTACTTCACCACCTGCACCGTCAACACCGGCGGCCTTTCCGCCGCTTCGCTTGAAAACCGCTTCCGGCGTATTCTTCGATCCTACATACAACGTCTTGTGGGCGGCTGATATCGGGAACAACAGGGTCTTGATGTACGGCGCCCCTTCCAGGCGGGCTTCCCTGGTGCTCGGCCAGCCGGGCTTCACATCCAGAATATGGGCGACTTCCCAGGCCGGGATGAGCACCCCCTCAGGGGTAGCGGTCGATCCCTCGACGGGCAAGGTCTTTGTAGCTGATGAAAGCAATCATCGAGTCCTGCGGTTTGCGTCCGTGGCGGCGCTTAACAGCGGAGCCGCGGCAGAAGCCGTGCTGGGGCAGGAAGATTTCCTCAGCAGCCAGCCCAACCGGGGGTGGTTTAGTCCATCGGCAGACACGATGAGTGATCCTGCTGGGATATCCATTGACCTGGATGGGCGGCTGTGGGTGGCGGATTCCGGCAACCACCGCCTCCTGCGCTTCGATAAAGCCGCCGCAAAGGAGGATGGTGCGGACGCTGACAGCGTGCTTGGACAGGTGAATTTCACCGACGACGATTTCTCAGTATCAAAAAGCAGGATGGATTCCCCTGTTGACGTAGCTGTTGACTCAGGCTGGCCGCCTGTGGGTGTCAGATGGCAATAATAACCGCCTCCTGCGTATGAAAACGCCGCCTTCAAAGCCAAAGGTGCGGACGCCGATGGTGTGCTGGGTCAGCCTGGTTTCGACAGCCGCAATTTTGCGGACCTCACAAAATGCAATGGGCTATCCTACCGGCATGTTCATAGATAGGGATAATCGGCTGTGGGTCGCGGATAAATTTAACCATCGAGTTTTACGTTTCGACAATGCGGCTGAAAAGGAAAACGGAGGCCCGGCCAACGGGGTGCTGGGGCAAGAATTATTTACCACCAGGGATCTCTTGCTCGCCTAGGCGGCATGTTCAGACCCGACTGGCGTCAGTGGAGATGCTTTCGGAAGGTTATATGTCGCAGACCACAACCGGGTCCTGGTCTACGAACGCCTCGCAGCGCTGGTAAACGGCGCGGCAGCCAGCGGCCTGCTGGGGCAGCCAAATTTCACAACCTGCACGATCAATACCGGAGGCCTTTCCGCGGGTTCTTTGTATATATCCTATCGAGGTATTTTTCGACAGGATCACCGATGTGCTTTGGGTCGCTGACAGTTATAACGGCCGCGTGCTGATGTACGGCGAGCCGATTTTCAAGGTCTTTCTGCCGGTGAGCAGGAACTGAATAAAGATTGAAAAGCGAAGAACGCAAAGGGCGTGAAGGGGTTTTTATTGAAGATTGAAACGCAAAGAACACGATGAAATCTCAGCAAATCACCACGTTCTTTGCGTCATTTGCGGTAATCGGTTTATTCAGGCTGCGTATTGGGCAGGAGGAGGCAGGGATGAGCACGATTTCAAAGCACCCAACTGGTCGCGGCGGCCTTGCTGGCGCTGGGATTGACCGTCCAGCCGGCTCACGGCAGGTTCGTTCAGCAGACGAGCGCCCAGACCCTTGAAGCCGCCGCCCCGCTCGCCCCGGGCGACCTGGACCCATCGTTCGGGGAGGACGGGCTGGTGACGACCGACATGAACCGCAACAGCGAAGGGGATGCGCTCGTTTTGCAGCCTGACGGCAAGATCGTCTTGGCGGGAAGAGTCGTTTCCGGGATGGGCACGGGCGAGCTGTCTGCAAAGTACGATTTCGCGCTGATTCGCTATAACAGCGGCGGAGAGCTGGACGAGACCTTCGGCGCGGACGGGCGGGTAAGCACCGATTTCGGCGATACGGACGATATCGCCTACTGCTCTAGCCCTGCAGGACGACGGCAAGATCATCGCGGCCGGAAGCTCGTTCCCAGCTGGACCCTTCGGCAATCAATATGCCTGCGCGATCGCCCGGTATCACGAGGACGGGAAGCTGGACAATTTATTCGGGGACAGAAGGGAAAGCGACGTAATCTTGTGGAATGGCGGCTGCAATGCGGTCGCCTTGCAGCCCGACGGAAAGATCGTCGCGGCCGGGGGCTCTCCAATGAGTTGATCCAGAATAAATGGGGCATCGGTCTGCTGCGGTTCAACAGCGACGGAAGCCTGGACGATACATAATTCGGCGATGGACGGCTTCGCCAGGGTACCTTTACCGAGACTTTCAATTGGGGGTTAAATCTATTCATACACTCCGAGGCAGGATCATCGCGGCAGGAGGAGCAGACAAATATCCATTACAAGAATTCGCGTTGGTACGGTATGACAGCGACGGGAACCTGGACGCCGAATTTGGGACGGATGGAATCGCGATGACAGCCTATCGGAGAACAAAACATAAGTTTCGACGCCGCACTCCAACCGGACGGCAAAATCCTGATGACGGGGATCGCGGGCTATGAAGGCCGCAACGCCTTTTCTGTCGTGCGCTTCAACAGCGACGGAAGGTGGACACCGACTTCGGCACAAACGGGAGGACGATCACCGACTTCGGCGGGTATGGAGGCTATGGGACAGCCATCCTGGTGCAGCCCGACGAAAAGATCGTGGTCACTGGAGAATGCTATAGTAACGTTCTAAAATTTGCGCTGGCGCGCTATGACAGCGACGGCGGATTGGACGAAAACTTTTGGGTCGGACGGCAAAGCAACCGCCGAGATGGGAGGCGATGGTGAAATCAATGACGGTGCGCTGCAGCCAGACGGAAAAATCATCGTGACGGGATTTGCGACCAATCAAATCAACGTCTCGAACGTGATCCTCGCCCGATTTGACAGCATCGGCGCCTTGACATCGATTTTGGTGCGGACGGTTTGGTTACGACCAAATATCCCGGCAGCTTCGATAAGGCCTATGCGCTGGCCTTGCAGCCCGACGGCAAGCCGGTGGTGGCAGGCGCCTCGAGCGGCGGCGCATTACGCCGTCTACTCGCTTTCCCGCTACAACCTGGACGGCAGCCCGGACGAGGGCTTCGGGGTCGACGGCGTGGCGTTTACGACGATCCAATGGAGGGGCGGCCACGGGTACACGGTCGCGATCCAGCCTGACGAAAAGATCGTAGTTGCAGGCGACACATACGACGGCGTGGTGGCTTTTGGCTTCGGGCTGGCAAGGTTCAACGGCGACGGCAGCCTCGACACCAGGATTTGGGAGCAACGGCACGGTCGCGACGGATTTCGAGGGTTCTCAGGGAGGCGGCACTTCCATTGCGCTTCAATCCGACGGGATGATCCTCGTCGCGGGTTGGGCTGGCAATTCTATTTCTTCATCTGTGGACTTTACGCTGTGTCGCTACGACAGCAGCGGCAGTTTGGATCCCTCCTTCGGGGACGGCGGTAAAGTCCAGACCGATTTTAATGGTCGCGACGGACGGAGCCGGCGCCCTGGCGATCCAGCCCGACGGAAAAATCGTCAGCGGTCGGCGCTACGAACAGCGGCGAATGGTACAGCTCTGATTTTGCCCTGGTCCGCTACAACGGCGACGGTCACTGGACACCGAATTCGGGATCGGGCGGCAAGGTGACGACCGATTTCGACGGCGACGATTACGCCCAGGCCGTAGCGCTCCAGCCTGACGGCAAGATCCTGGTGGCGGGCCTCAGCGGCGGGAGCTCGATCCTGGCGCGCTACAACCCGGACGGGAGCCTGGACGAGACCTTCGGCGAAGAGGGCGAAGCGAGCGGTATTTTTGGGAGCGGCAGAAAAACAGGTTCAGCCGCTGGCGCGCTGGATTTCGGTCGGTCGGCTGCGCGGTTCAGTACGACGGCAGGATCCTGCTGGGGGGCGCCAGCGGAAACGACTTCGGGCTGGCGCGCTACGACGAAGACGGGGAGCTGGATGAGACGTTCGGCGCGGGCGGCGTGGTCACGACGGATTTCGGCGGGAGCGCGGACCAGCTCGCCGCGCTGGCGGTGCAATCGGACGGGAAGGCCGTCGCGGCGGGGTACACGGATAAAAGCGGCACGAACGACTTTGCGGCGGCGCGCTATTTTGCCGCCCCGGAGCCGAAGCAGGTCTATCTGCCGGTGGTGAGGAGGTAATTAAGATTTAATGATTGAACCGCGAAGGGCTCAAAGGAGTATTTTAAAGAAAGACTGAAACGCAAATGAATAAATATGCAGCACAAAGTCATTTCTTCCAGCCCGGCACTTTCCCGGATCGATAGACGCTTGTTTTCGAGCTGCAATCTCTGAATAATAATTGTGGCGGCATCGGATCAGATCCACTTTTTTGGTGGCAAAAGTCAGAACGTAAAGGAGGGGTGTATGAAAGCAAAAACCTGCCTCGGTTTGATTTCGACTTCTGTCGTCCTCTTCGCTGCTTTCACCGCTTCCACAGGCTCCGGCAAGGATCTCTCGGTTTCAAGCGTACCGTCTCCTACAATCCCTTATATGTCGGATTTCATCCCAATTCGAATTGACGACAAACCAAATGAAAGCACGGCCGTCGCCTACAACAGCGTGCACGATGAGTTCCTGGTCGTATGGG
Organism: uncultured Chloroflexia bacterium; assembly: GCA_963726375.1. Taxonomy (GTDB): domain Bacteria; phylum Chloroflexota; class Anaerolineae; order Anaerolineales; family UBA4823; genus UTCFX2. The sequence continues at coordinate 43,541 of CAVSCE010000004.1, forward strand.
TCGACAAGCAGGACGACTTCACCTGGGATATCTGGGGCCGCAGGATCAGCGGCAGCGGCATCCCGGACCCCCACACTTTCTGCATCGCAACTATGGAAAGCGCTCACCTGGACCACCCGGACGTGGCCTACAGCCCGATCCAGGACCAGTATTTCGTGGTCTTCGAAGGCTACGGCGATCCGGACACTGAAATCTACGCAGTTGCGTTGGATTACGACGGGAACAATATCAGCTCCTGGATCAACGTGGATGTCTGGGTATTCAACCAGATGCATCCGGCTGTGGCCTACAACAGCGAAGATGACGAGTACCTGGTCGTCTATTCTTCCCAGACAGCCACACAATCAGAATATGACGTTTGGGGGGCTCTATTCGACGCCGGCAATTTCGATACCTGGATTCAAAAAAAGATCGCGCCTTATGACAGCAATCAGAGCTGGAACATCAAAATGCCAGACGTCGCCTTCAACAAGGATGAAAACCATTATTTGCTGACATACACCAAGGTGAGGAGCGATCACAACCCGGATTACGTTGCCTCCAGGCTTATCTCTGCGGATTTGAATACCATCTCTGCGGAGACGAATCTGAAAATGCTGTCATTCGACGCCGAAACTGCGGTCGCAGCCGGGCAAAATGAATTTATGGTCGTCTGGGGTTTCAATTATATGAACGCCAGGCGACGTTAATTCCGGGGGGACGCCCCTCGGACCGTCGGAAGGGATTTTCTTTTCGACCCAGACTTACCCTTTCATGACGCTGCATCCGCAGGTATCCGCCAGCGCGCTTGGGTATTGGATCGTCTGGATGCGCCACAATGCGTCCGACCCCAGCGCCTCGGATATCTACGGGAATTTTATCCCGATGGGCTCCGACCAGGCCGCCGGGGCTGAGTACGCCGTCGAACTTATTCATTCAGTATCAGGGGGATCCATCGATCGCCTGCCGCTGGTGGGGCACCTGTTTCGCGGCTGAGACCTGGACCGACCCGCACGCCCTCGACAAAGAAATCCTCGGTCGCTTCATCGGGCCGCATTCGGTCTATCTGCCGGTAGTGAGGAGGTAGACCGAATAGAGATTGAACCGCAAAGGACGCAGAGAGTACCATGATTGAACCTTTTTTTCTGTGTTGATCTCCGTCCTTAAGAAAAAAGCTCCCCGTTTCCAATGTTCACGGGGAGCTTTGTTATGCTGGGATTCAATCGATTACGGCAGAGAGGGATTGTTCTCGGCGAAATATTCGTGGTTGTCTGCGTTCATGACGGCTTGATCGGGATCGTGTCAGCCAGAGCCCTGGCGCCGGTTTGCCCGTAGACGTAATCGTCGGTATCTGCCACCACTGTGAAGTGGCTCATCTCGTGGATCAGCGTGCCGCCCTGTGAGTCCGTGCCGGACAGCGGCACCTGCCAGAAGACTTTGCAGAGGTAGATGTTGTATGGTCTGTCGGGATACACGTAGGCGAAATAATTCTGCTTGCACTTGCAGTCGAACGTCACTCCGGCGTTGTCCCAGGCGTCGGAGATGCTGGTGAAATGGGTTTTGGCTGTGTTGTAAAGCGGGTTGAGGAATGCGCCGAACCATTCCGTGTAGCGTGCGTGCCGCTGGGATGCGCGATCAAATAGTTCTCCGATTCGGAGGCGTAGGTTTTAGCCTGAGTGCGGGCTTGGTAAGAATGGTACTGCTGGGCCGTGGTGCAGGCATTGAACGAGGTGCCGCCTGGCGCAGGTGGAGGCGGTGGAGTGGGTCTGACCTTCGCTGCGCGGCCTTCAACTTTAAGGCTGATCGGCTCGGAGGTCAGCGTTTCTCGATTTTTTGAGCTGCTGCCCTTCTCGTCGTACAGGTCATACGCCGCGACGGCATAAGCGACCGCGTACTGCCCCGTGCCGGACAGGTCGTAATAGTCGCCCAGGTTGACCTCATAAACAGCGCTTTCCCCGCTTTTCAGGGTCAAATAATCGCTGCCGGTGGGGGCGGGGCGCTTGTAGATGGCTCCGGTGTAAGCGACAGGCGCGCCGTCCAGCCTGACCGCAAAAATCGGCTCCTCCACCCCGCCGCTGGGGGTGTACCACTTCAGGATGCGCTCGGAGTGCCGGGTCGGATTGAAATACGTGACGGTCACCAGCACGTCTTCCGAAGCGCTGTATTCGCTCTGCGGCGCTGCTCAGGCTGACGACCAGGCCGTCCTTCGGGGCTGCCCCGACGGAGCTGAAGATGAGCAGAGATGCGAGCAGGAGAGCTAGAATTAGGACAAACTGCTGACGAAATTTGTTCATGGATTCTTCTCCTTTTTTTGGGGGATGGGGTTATCTTATCATATTTGTCTTTATCGACATCATCAATTTGCTTCCTTCATTCAGCTATAATGACATTGTTCATTTAGTATTTCTTGCTTGCATGAAGAACCCAAGCCATGATTTGGAAAACCGCCTGTTTCCATTTCTCCGGCTCATTGAATGACTTACTGCCCCTCGCGAAGCGGCACGGACGGGTCGCGATCGATTTCAAAGGGGATCAATCGGTCAAGCACCTGTTCGAATCCTGCGGAGTGCCGCACACCGAAGTCGAACGGGTTGTCGTCAACGGAACACCAGTCAGCCAGGGTTATATCGTCCAGGACGGCGACCGGGTCGAGATATTCCCTTTCAGCTGCCCGCAATCGCTTGAGACCGGACCGGAAGACCGGCCCGCCTCACCCCGCTTCGTGCTGGACAATCACCTGGGCAAGCTGGCGGTCTACCTGCGCCTGCTCGGCTTCGATGTGATCTATCGCAGCGACCTGCAGGATGAAGAGCTGGCACGCATCTCCAGCCAGGAGCAGCGCGCGCTGCTGACGCGCGACCGGCGCCTGCTGATGCGTTCGGTTGTGACCCGGGGTTACCTTGTGCGTTCTCTCCTCCCCCCTCAGCAGGTCGTAGAAGTATTAACCCGATACGATCTCTTTTCAGCCATCACCCCTTTTGGGCGCTGCGTGCACTGCAATGCCCTGCTGCAACCGGTTTCCAAAGAAGAGGTCCTGGACCGCCTGCAGCCGCTCACCCGCCTCTACTTCGACGAATTTCAGCTCTGCCCATCCTGCCGCCAGGTCTACTGGAAAGGCTCGCATTATTTGCACGCCCAGGAATTCATCCAGGAGCTGCGCAAGCGAGCCGGGTGAAGGATAACTTAGCCGAGGAGCAGGCCATGGTTGATGAAGTTGACCAGGCGACCCAAAAAGATCTGACCGGGCTCTCGACAAATAGCAAGCAAATCATGGCGACCATCAACCAGCACATTCTCCCGGAATACAAGCCGGACGAGGTTGTCGCTTCGATCCTCGAGCTGCTGAATATGGTGGCCAGCAAATGATCTAATCCGATAGAGCGAATACCCTGACCAGGCACGTCGCCACGTCCGGCGCTCCCACATCTCCATAATGGCGTGGTGTTCGGACCGGAGTGGTCGCTCGCTGCGGTTTACCCGGCGGACTTTACCGAAAATCCTGGCGCCGATATCGAGCAGAATCGAAAGCCGTGCTGGGCGAGGTTTTTGTGGAAGAGGGGCTGCAGAAGGTCGCCGACGCCGGAACCGCCGTCAGGATCAGCGCGGTGGGGATCGCCGCGGCTGCCAGCGACGCGACCCGGGCAGTGGACGCGGCGGTGGCGGCTGACCGGATTTCACGCCTGGGTCAGGCAGTAGCCGAGGCAGGCGCGGCGGACATAAACCAGGGCGAAGAGATGCTGGCTGTCTCCGAAGACGTCAGCCTGATGAGCGCGCTGGTCGGATTGATGAGCGCCAGAGACATGGAACACGGGCTGGAGCTGGCCCGAGTGGCAGGCGAGCTTTGGACCGTCAGCGGCGTGGTCGATACGCTCCAGATGCCGGTTTTGACCGATTTTCTGGAAAGCCGCGGGGTCCTGCTGAAAGAGATGGCCGTCGAGCAGGTGCTGCGTTCGGCAAGAAGGAGCAGCCTGTCCCAGGTCATGGCCGAAACGGGCGAGAGGGTGGCTGCCCTGGGCGAAAACGAGGTCGCCGTAGGCGTAGGGCGGATGGTGGTCGCGGATGTGATGGCAGACCGGGCCGAAGAGCTCGATGCAGCCAGCATGGACCTGGCAGCACGAGGCATGATAGAGATGGAAGCCTCTCAGGCAGCCGCGCAGGCGGCCAGAGAGATGGCGCTGGAAGGAATCGCCGATATCGCCGTGGGCTCAGCCGAGATCGGTGAAGCAGCCGCAAAAACGGAATGATCGTCGCGCGCACCTCGGTCAAGAAACAGGAATTGTGAGCTGAAAAACCTGGCTCAGGGGAGGCAACCTTTCTGCTCTGCTGGCAGTGGCGCTTCGCGCAGCAGTCAGGCGAAATTGAAATGGACAGCAGCTAGCATTGAGCCGACGGAGCAGCTGCAGGGAGGTTAGCAGATTGCTATCTGATGCGGTGAAAACCAAGCACACCAAACATCACCCGCATCATCGAATGTCCAAAATCCGGTTTCAGGTATTGATTCGGGCAGGCGCCCGGGATCACCGCAATCCCATTTTCACGGCACATCTGGACTGCCTCCTGCGAGACGCTGGTCATGGAGGCTGCCAGACCGGGCCTGGTGCCCATCATGCAGTGCATCCAGACGTGCTTGACACCCAGGTCAACACACTGCTGGACGATCTGCTCGGTGACTTTGGGATTGGCGAGAATGAACACGGCATCCGGCCTCTCCGGGATGGACTTCAGGTCCGGGTAGCAGGGATCGCCTTCGAAAGCTGCCAGGCGCGGATTGACGGCGCTGACGGAATATCCTGCCGACTTGAACTTGCGGTAGCCCAGGTTGCAGCCCGTCTCGCGTTTGTCGGATACGCCGACGACCGCGATCTTTTTCTGGGCAAGAAAATCTTTTACCAGGGGATCAATTTTCGACACAGGAGCTCCCTTCGTCCCTTCTATTTATACGCACAATCCATAGAAACCGGCTGCCTGTGCGAAAAATGACTGCGCAGGCATCAACCGCCAGGGGCTTGCACTGCATGGTCGTAGATTCAGGCTGTTCGAGGACAGCTTATCCCAGCGTCGGGATTCGCCTGGTCAGCTCTGCCCAGCCATCGCCGGTCGCCGCCTGGATGAGCTGCCTGACTCCCGCAAACACAGGCGGGGGCATCCCCATTTGCCAGATGCGAACCAGGTTCTCCCGGTCGTTGTCGCCGATCAAGGGGAACAGCCACCGGATCGCTTCCGGGAAACGTTCCTGCGGCACGGTAGTTGACATGAGGCCAACTGCCTTGCTCTGGTCGGTCATGGACAGGCGCTCCCGGATGAGGCGGTAGACATGGGCGTCTTCCTTTGCAAGGTGGATGTCCAGATGGAACTTGAAGGATGCGCTGGCGCGTGCCGTTTCTAAAGCGTCGTGCGCCGCGGCGGCTTTATCTAAAGCCTCGAACGCAGCGTCCAGGCCGTGGTGGTCTTGAATGTAAGCCTCGGCGACAGAAGGCGCAACCGTCTCCAACGCGGGGAAGATAGCCAGCTCCTCACCATGAGCATGCCAGACAAGCATCTCGTTGAAGAACCGGAAGCGCTCGATCGTCGGTTCGAGCCCCGCTTTGCCGCGCGCCGAGTTCGAGCGCCGCGGCATCGATGATGCTCATGTCGCGCCGGAAGCCATTGTGGAATGCCATTACAGCATCAAGTGGTTCTGTCATGATTCCTTCCTCCTTTTTTGATTTTTAGCCCCGTCCGAAAGTTTCGTCCACATTGCCGGGTTTGTGCCGTCCTTTCCTGGTTTGCTTTTGGCTCGACCCGACACCCAAATTTGGGATGAAGCAGAGCGCCCTTTGCTTTCAACAGCGATAAATCGATTGTTTCCGCAGAAGAACCGCAGAATGGTCGTTGAGCTGTCCACCCCCATGAGCTGCGCCAGCTCTTATGTTAGTCCAACCGCTTGAAATTGAAAAGGGGTTAAAGTGATCGCAGCTGGCGCTTGCGGCTGATGACCCGGCAGGCTGCGAGCGTCCGGTGAAACCGGACCGGAAGATTGCGTCGGTTGGTGTATTGCCTTCATCACCGGCCATTTTTCGACAGGTGCAGGAGTCCTCATTCTTGACAATCATCTCTTTACTGGTGTACACTTAATAAATCGTTAATCTTGCAGTGCAGTTGTTGTATAATCCATCAATTAAATTTTAGTCAAAGGAGGCAATATGAGTCCATTTTTCGTCGGTCTTATTCTCTTGGCCGGTGGCCTGGCAGGAGTGTTCTGGGGATACCGGATCTTCCGGATCCTCCTGCCCATTTTCGGCGGTTTCGCGGGTTACCTGATTGCCATGGCTCTGTTCCCTGCTAGCTGGGTGCTGGCGCTCGTGATCGGCTTCGGCCTGGTGCTCTGGTGTTTGTCCTGCTGGCTTACACCGCATGGAGCCTGATGGTAACCATCTCCGGGGCTGATCTTGGGCGGATCTTTGGGCGCTGCGATAGCGGAGGGTCTCGACCTGTGGAACTGGCTGGGGTGGATCGTCATCCTCGTCCTGGCGGTTGCCGGGTGGATACCTGGTTTGGAAGATCCGCGACGAGGTTGTGATCATCCTGACGGCCATCACCGGCGCGGCTTTCGTGCGCGACGGCTTGCGGATCTGGTTCGGCGAAGGGGCGATCCGGTCAGCCTGTGGTTCTGTGATCTTCATTGTGTTTGCTGTGGTCGGCATCGCCTGGCAGTGGCGGCGCTACCGGCATTTGAATCTGCTTGGAATGGGCGGTCCGGCTGAGGTGCCGGGCGCAACACGTGCAGCTCCAGTGGTGGAAGCTGGCGCGCCCGCGCGCTGCCGCGACTGCAGCTGCACCGGCTGCTGCTCCTGCAGTCGCGGCGGCTGCTGCCACCGAGGCGGCAGTCGCGGCAGCCTCGCAGGAAGCAGAACCGGTCGTCGTTGAAACTGCGCCTCCCGCAGTTGAGGCCCCAGCTCCGCTCGTCGAGGCCGCCCCGGCTGTTGCCGCCGGCGCAGTCCTGGCGGCGGCCGAAGGTGAACTTCCCGCCGAAGAGCCTGCAGGCTCCTGAGGCTGCAATGGCAGCAGCCCGCCGAAGAGCGTGCAGCTCGCGACCGCCGACCTGGACCAGTTTGTGGCAACCCTCGAAGGAGCACAACCTGGCCGCCCTGCAGGAGAAGGTTGAATTCGTAGAAGGGATCGGCCCCATCTATGCCGGGAAGCTGAACGATGCCGGCGTCGAGACCGTGGTAGACCTGCTGCGCCGCGGCGCTACCCGCAAGGGCCGTGCCGAACTGGTGGAAGCTACCGGGATTGCGGCCGGACTGATCCTGAAATGGGTCAACCATGCGGACCTGTTCACGGGTCAAGGGGGTGGGCAAGCAGTTCGGAGAGCTCCTGGAGGCTGCAGGCGTAGATACGGTGCCCGAGCTGGCGCAGCGCAACCCGGCAGAACCTGTTCAGCAAATTGAGCGAGGTGAACGCTGTGAAAAAAATGGCGGGACGCTCCCCGCACCAGTCTGAAGTGGAAAGCTGGGTCGCCCAGGCAAAGGACCTGCCGCGTGTGATAGAGTACTAAATATTCGATCCTGAGCGGATGAGTATGACAGGTGCCCCGGTGTGAAAATTGCCCGGGGCACATCTATCTGGCACCGAAAGCAGGCGAGACCCTTAAAGCAACAGAAAAACCCGCCTATTTCGGTTTAGCTCGGGATGTAGAGCTTCTGCCCGGGGTAGATCACGTTCGGGTTCGAACCGATGGTCTTATAGTTGGACTGGTAGACCGCGGTCACGGATGTGCCAAACTTCGAGGCGATCGAGCTCAGCGTGTCGCCCGATTTTACGACGTAGCAGGCCGCGCCGGATTTCAGGTCGGTCTTGACTTTCATTCAAGTCTCCTTTTTTGGCGTGCTCACCCGCAGGCTGCCGCTCATGTCCGGGTAAGTCGCGCCGGCGTAGGTCGGGTAGGTCGTGTAGGTCGGGTAAGAGGGGTAGGTGGGGTAAGCCGCCCCGGTGTAAGCCGGGTAAGTTGTCCCATTTGCCAGGCAGCTCTCGACCTTGCTCTCCATAGCGAGCGCCTTGTTCATGTAGTTCTGGGTCTCGGGGCTGCAGCCGCTGCCGCCGGCGCGGATTGAGGTTCGGATTTTCATCGTCTTTTCTCCTGTTCCATCATCCATACAATGGCTATACGCAGCCGAGCTGCTCGGCCTTCTGCTTCCAGTAGTTGTACTCTTTTCGCCAGTAGTCGATCCCGAGCTCGCACCCGCCCTCGGCCCCCATCTTCAGCCCGCTGCGCACCTGGATCTGCGGCACGGCTAATGCCGCCTCTCCGGCTGCCGGCCGGGTCTCTTTGTGTTCGATTTTCATGCGGTTTCCTCCTGATCTGCTCGTGGTTTTCAGCCTGATCCGAGATCGACCATCCTCAGGGTTGATTTTCTATCCGGGATTTTAACATTTTCCTGCTCCGGGGTCATCGGAGTTATGACGTATCGTCAGAATAAAGTCCTGATAGATTTTTGCGGGACCGGGAAAAAACTGCCGGGGCGGATGCGAACAGGTAATATATAATGAAGGGGAATCGTGGAGGCCACCATGCAGCATTTGAACGCGGGCGATTTCGCCCCTGACTTTACTCTACCCGATCACAGCGGCAAACCATTCAGGCTCTCTGAGGTCATTCGCGCCCATAATGCGCTGCTGGTGTTCAACATGGGCTTTGCCTGAAAGCACTGCACCAACCATATGGTGCAGTTGCGCCATGACTACCAGAAGTTTCAAGATGCGGACGCTGAAGTGATCGTCATCGTGCCCAACGGACCGGAAAGAATCCAGCGATTGATCGCGGCGACCGGCATAACCTACCCGATCCTCGCGGACATTGGCTCACAGGTCGCCGACCAGTACGGAATCCAAACGAAAAAACTTGGATTTGGGCCCGTGCCTGCGTTTCTGACGCCTGAGCGTGTTCCTGGTGGACGCTTCGGGGGTGATCCGTTACGCCAATTATCGAAAAATCTTATCTCAAGGAACCGGATAATAACGAACCGCTCGCGGTTTTGAGCGAAGATGGTCGAGTCCAGCGAATCTGCTGGGGATTAACGAGGCCGAACACGCCCGATCTAGACCAGTCCGGCTTTCTTAAACGGTTTGAATTCAGGCTGAAAAATGCCGGGCGGTAATTTTCTGGTGGATTTCCAGCCCACCTCGTGCAGCGCAGGCCTGCCGAGGACCTCTCCGCTTCGACAAACCCGCAGTTCTCCAGCGGGTGCGCCCGCGGCAAATTCGACGCTGACGTTAGCGAGCACGAGCGGGAGCATGTTGGCCAGCACGCTGCCGTGGCTCACCAGCAGGATGGTCCCCTCCTCGGCGCTTTGCCTCGCGACCAGGTCTCTCGATAAAGGGCACAAACCGGTCCCGGACGTCCAGGAAGCTCTCCCCCCCGGGGATCCTGTGGTCGAGAGCTCCAGCCTTCCAGGCGGCTTCCAACCCGGCGTGCAGGTCCCAGGCCTCGGGGTCGCTCCGACCTTCGGCGATCCCGCAGTCTGGCTCGCGCAGCCCGTCGGCGATCTGCGGCTCGAGGCCGAAGCCCGCCGCGAGGATCTCGGCGGTCTCCCTGGCGCGTTCGAGCGGGCTGGACCAGACCGACAGGATCCGGCGGCCCTGGAGCGATGCGAGCAGCGATCTCGCCTGTGCCCGACCGAGCTCGCTCAGCGGATTGAAGTCGAGCAGCCGGTTCGAGATCGTGCCCGAGAGGTTGACGGCGCTCTCGCCGTGCCGGATGAAGAGCAGGGTGAGGGACATGATGGATAATGATACTACAACCCTCACCCCCTGCCCCTCTCCCCCGGGAGAGGTTGCCCGATAGAGGCGTTGCATTGCAAAATCTCTAGCTTCAGTGATTAACTCGCTCAGTATTTCCTCAGCCGTTTCCCACCAGAGCATTGTACAATTGCCTGTATCTCTCCATCGGCGCCCGGCGGCCCAGATGTTCAGCACCCGCACGCGCATCCCCCTCGAGCGTTTAGCTGCCCGAGGAAGGCTCCTCGATAACAGGATCGATATTTTTCGATCAGGATGGCCCAGCATGGCGAAGAAAAAGAACCAGCCTAAAGATAAAGAGCTCGACTGGCCAAAAAGGGTCGGGATCGTCTACAGCGCCGTCCGGCGGGAAGATTTCCCGACCGAGGCGCAGTATCTCACCGAGCGCGGCGCCGAACAGGACGCCAATCTGGTCGGGGAGTACCTGGGGACATTCGGGTTGGACGTGCAACTCTACCCCGGGGACGATGCGCTGGCTCAGAACCTGCTGCGCGACCAGCCGGAGATGCTGTTCAACATGGTGGACTTGGTCAAAGGCCAGGAAAGTCTGGCCGCGGCCATCCCGGGGGTGCTCGAGCTGCTGAACATCCCCTACACCGGCACCGGGATGCTGGGGATGGCGCTGGACACCAACAAGTTTTTCATCAAGGAGCTGCTCCAGCGCAACGGCCTGCCCGTCCCCATTTTTCAGCTTTTCACCTCCGCCGAGGATTACCTGAACCCGACCCTGCGCTTTCCGGTCATCTCCAAGCTGAATGCGATCCACGGCTCGGTCGAAATCACCCGCGACGCCGTCTCGGAGAACGAGAAACAGCTCCGCAAGCGCCTGCGCAAGCTGATCGGCCTCTATCACCAGCCCGTGCTGGTGGAGGAATTTGTCGGCAACCGCGAGATCACCGCGATCCTGCTCGAAGGCAAGCACAAGAAGGTCTACATGGCGGAGAAGATCTTCCGCAACACCGCAGGGCCTTACGCATTCTTGACCTTTGAAGACCAGTGGCTGACCGAGATGGGCTCGGCATTCTTCTACCGGCCTTACCGCGACCCGGTGCTGCGCGAGATGGTATTCAAGGTCTTCGACGTCGCCAACATGAGCGATTACGGCAAGTTCGACATCCGCCTGGACGAAGCCGGGCGCTACTATTTTATCGACACGAACTGCAACCCTGCCCTGGGGCCGAAGGAGCTCGACATGGCCCTGGCCGTGATCCTCGACCTGTACAAGATTTCATTCTACGAAGTCCTGAAGCTGCTCGTGATAAACACGGTCCGGGACCGGATGCGGAGAGCGAGCGTCGCAAGCGGTAGAGAAGTTAACCCTACACCGTCCCCCTCTCACCAGGGGAGCGGGGAAGAGAAAATATAACCCTCGCGCGCTTTACCGCCAGGGAAACTTCAAGGACAGCCGCGCAGCTACTGCCCTCCGCGGGGAAGGTCGACCTGCTTCAACTATAAATGCAGAGTAGAGACGTTGGAGTGCAGCGTCTCTACAATTTTAGCACACCTAGCGCCTGATGCAGGGCAGATAGGCGCAGCAGCAGCCGTTTTCCGAGGAAACCGGCGCAGAGAGGGCGGTCAGCTGGTAGGATCCGCCGCGCGCCTCGGCGCCTGCCCGCAGGTCCAGGTGGGTCAGCTGGTAGCCTCCGCCGGTGGACGAGCCGAGGGCTGCCATTAACAGCCTGACCGCCGGATTGAGCCAGCGCAGCCCCGCTGACGAGCAGCAGCGCCAGGACGATAATGAGGATCGTTATGCCTGGTTTCATGATGCGCCTCTCACTGCAGCGTGATCACGACCGGGATGATGCCCGACGCCCGAGGCGAGCGGCCCCAGCGCCTTGCCGACGATCGTGCCCGGCTTCGGGTTTTCGGCGACCATCGCGTAGCCCGGGTTGGGCGAGGCGACCAGCAGGCTGCCGGGGAGGACCGCGCCGTAGGAGGCGTCCACCTTGACCGCCTTATAGGCGCCTAAAGTGACGACCGTCAGGTATTCTCCGGGCTGGACCGCTGCTTCTTCAAACAGGTCTCCAGCTTGGTCTCCATCCCATCCGGACCCAGGGTCGGCTTTTCGGTCGGGACATAGCGCTTGTCGACCACCCCGATCACAGCCGAGGATTCGACCTGCAGACGCCCGGCGGACTTTGATCAGCGGGATCTCGCCCAGGACGGGCTCGCCGAAGCCGCTGATCGCCACCAGGTCGCCCGGCTGGAGCGGGACTGAGTCGTCGTTCTGGGCGACGTCGACGACAAATCCGGTCTTCCCACCGGAGAATGTGGCATATACCGGTAGACAAATAAGCCATCAGAAACCGTCAGATCATCAGTTATCGCAATATCCCCATTCGGCATACACCGCATAGGAGTCGTCAGGCTCTGGCACCGCCGTCGACGCATACACCCCGCGCCCCACATTGCTGACGGCATAGACGCCGTATCCGAAATTTTCACCCTCTTGGTGGGCGTAGACGCCGCTTTTATTGTAGCCATTGGAGCTGCCCTCGACTCCGTCCGAGCTATGCGGCGTGGCCGACAATACCCGGCGCATTCGCACCTTCCCCGAAAACGCCGATGCTGGTGCCGTAGCCGTCGCCGCGCAGGGCGTTCCCGCCGCCGGAGTTCACCACCCAGACAGCCGGCCCGGTCCCGTTGTTGTTGATCTTAAAGCGCGCCAGAGACCAGTTGGCAGTTGCGTTCCATGTTTCGCCGATATGGTCGTGGGCACAGGCTGCTTCGGCGGATGGGCTTGCAGGGGCGCTCGGCCCGCCAGGCTGAGGACCTGGCGCGGGCAAGGACCGAATAATCGCTTTCGCCCGGCCCGCGCACTGCGATCTCGAGCCACTGGCTGCGCCTCCCCAGAGCCCCATCCGGGATCGGGACCGCGCTGCCGAGCGAGAGGGCGAACATCCCCGCCTTCACAGGGACGGCGGCCTGCGCCTCGCTCCAGAGCGGCATCGCCGCCCGTTTCTGCGCTGTACAGGGTGAAGCGGAAGTCGTAAGCGCCGTCGGCGACCGCTCCCCCGAGGTCGTCCTTCAGCTGACCCACATAGGGGACCGTCGCCCCGCTCGCCTGCTGCCCCGTGATCACCTGGGATTGCGCGAAACCGGCGATCCGGGGCCCGGCGGCGGCGGCCAGCACGATCAGGCCGGCTGCCGCGACAACCAGGAAATTACGAAATTTTGCGGACATATGCCCTCCATTGGGAAATTCTCAAGCTGGTTCGCTGCGAAACCTGCAGGCGTCTGCGCTGCCAGGTTCAAATGCCGCCTGGGTCAGGCGGCCGGTCCAGGGAGCTGCCTGACAAATTTATAACAGGATCCTGGATCTGTTCTGGTTGAGTATTTTTTTACGAATTCTGCAGCGTGGTGAGTGGTAGGGGATGCGATTTTGATATTCTTGTGCTGGAGCTGTGATAACTGGCGCTCAGCTGCAGGAAGCGACGTTTGAACAGTGGTTGGTCTCTCTATATATTAGCGGGAGAATATTACAGAGTCAGATAGCGAGTTCGAGAAAACAGCCATCCGGCAGTTGAAACTGCAGCGACAATTTCTAGCAGCCTGCCATCCGCAGGGAGGATAGAGACGCAGCATTGCAGAGTCTCTATCCTCCTAACGCCCTCTCCATCCGCCTCAGCGCCTCTTCCAGCATCGAGCGCGGGCATCCGAAGTTCAATCGCACGAAACCCTCCCCGCCCGGGCCGAAGGTCGTGCCTTCGTTAAGGCCGACCCGGGCCTTCTCGAGGAAAAACCGGGCGGTCGTCTTCGATTCCGGGGTCGTAGGCCGGCGTCTCCCGGCAGTCCAGCCAGCCCAGGTAGGTCGCCTCGGGGGACCGCATCCGCACCCCTGGCAGCCGCTCGCTGACGAAGCGGCTCAGGAAATCCCGGTTGGCTTCCAGGTAGCGCAGCAGCTGGTCGAGCCATTCCTGCCCCTCTTCGTAGGCGGCCTTCGCCGCGACCAGCCCCATCAGGTTGACGCCGTGCACCAGGCCCCTCCCGCCGTGCTCGAACCGCTTCCGCAGCTCGGGGTCGGGCACGATCGCCGCCGAGCAGGCCAGCCCGGCGATGTTGAAGGTCTTCGAGGGCGCGACCAGCGTGACGGTCTTCTGCTCGATTTCTTTATCGAGCGAGGCGAGCGGGATGTGGGCGTGGCCCGAGAAGACCAGGTCGGAGTGGATCTCGTCCGAGCAGACGACCAGGTCGCGCCGCAGGCAGATCTCGGCCATCCGCTCGAGCTCGGGCCGTGTGAAGACCCGCCCGACCGGGTTGTGCGGGCTGCAGAGCAGGAACATCCCCGTCTCGGGGGTGATCGCCCTCTCAAACCGCTCCCAGTCGACCGTATAGCCTCCGTCTGGGTTCAAAGTGAGCTCGGCCTGCTGCAGGCTGCCCTGGCAGTGTTTCGCGACGTCCAGGAAGGGCATGTAGACCGGCGGCTGGATCAGCACGCCCCTGCCCGGGCCGGCGAAGGCGTTCGCGGCCATCACGAAGCCGGTGACCACCCCCGGGACGAAGACGATCCAATCCGGCTCGACCCGCCAGCCGTAGCGCTCCAGCATCCGGGCGGCGATGACCTCGCGCAGCCCGCACAGCTCGCCGGCGTAGCCGAACACGCCGTCAGCGGGCGCGCTCGACGACCGCCTCGATCACCGGCTCGGGCGAGCGGAAATCCATGTCGGCGACCCACATCGGCAGGACGTCTTCGTCGAAGTAGTGCCACTTGATGCATTCGCTGTCTGCGCGCTCGAGGAGCTCGTCAAAGTTGTAGATCATGGGATTGGAGAGTCCTTTCGGAAGGTTTTCGAAATAATTCTAAAGAGATATTGTAATTGGAATTTCAATAATGGAAGGGCTTCTTCCTGGGTAATCACTTAGAAGATGAATATCCTGAAGTGTCAGGATAGGACGCATTTGGGGGAAACGCGACAGATCAGGCACGTCTGCAGTTCGGAAAACGCAGTAGAATAAATCCAGGCAGCCGCGCGAGGAGCACAGTCTGATAATGGCTAGAGCGCCTTTTCAAGTCCTGGTTTTTCCTTATCGAAAGAATGGTTTCGGACAGATTGAATACGCCGTGATGAAAAGATCCGATGATGGCTGGTGGCAGGCCATCGCCGGCGGCGGAGAAGACGACGAAACCCCGCTTGACGCCGCCAGGCGAGAGACATGCGAAGAAGCCGGCATTCCGCCAACAGCCGAGCTCATTCAATTGGATACCGTGGAGCCTGTTCCTGTCGCCGAATTCAGAAACAGCCAGATATGGGGGGAAAACGTTTATGTGATCCCGCAGTACTGCTATGGCGTGAACGCACAGGATTTCCAGATTGTGATCTCGGGCGAACACGCCGAATATCGCTGGCTGCCGTATGCAGAAGCCAGAGATTTAATAAAATTTGAAGGAAATAAGACAGCTTTGTGGGAGCTGAACCAGAGGCTTAAAGGGAAGGGGCCGCGCGGATAGAGGTGATTGCCGCGATCTCACCTGAGGCCAGTGCCAATCCTGCACAGGGATCAAACTTGTGGATATAATTGATCTGTCCGGTGTTTCTCCAGAAGCAAGCAATCCTGAAAGCCCGGTTTCGATCCCCCCCTTCTGGCCGCCATAGTACAGGCTTCAAACAAACTGCTTCATTGATCAATACATCCTGGCAATTTAATCCGAAACAACACCTGCTGATCCTTGAAATCACATTTTATTCAGGAGCAGGCAGCAGAGGTTGGTAAGTAGTTAAGCCGCTTGTCCACAGCAAAAAACCCACCTTGGGCGGCTGGCTGGGATAACTGAACACTTACTGGAACTAGGTCCAGAGGCTTCAGTCTATCTGAGAGGTCGGTATCGCAAGAAGTTTGCAGGTATTGCCATATTCTGGTAACCAAGGAGGAACCCCATGATCCTCAAAAAAGCAATTGATTTAACGCTTTCGCTTTTTCTCCTCGTCGGATTCATTCTTATAAACCAACCGGTTCAACCGGTCCACGCCGCGGGCGTGCGCTACGCCAGACCAGCCGCCAGCGGCCTCGGCGACTGCTCGAGCTGGGCGAACGCCTGCACCCTCCAGGCCGCGCTGACCGGCGCAGCATCCGGCGACGAGATCTGGGTCGCGGCCGGGGTGCATAAGCCGTCGACAGGCAGCAGCACCGCGACATTCCAGCTCAAGGACGGTGTTGCCGTCTACGGCGGCTTCCTCGGGACGGAGACCGCGCGCGAGCAGCGCAACCCATCCGCCAACCTCACCATCCTGAGCGGCGACGTGGACAACAACGACAGCCAGACGCCGATCATCACCGATCTTAATACGGCTACCGGCCTCAGATACAACAGCTCTCATGTCGTCACCGGCGCGACCGGCGCGACCCTGGACGGCTTTACGGTCACGGCGGGCTATGAATATTTCTCCGGTCCCACGTATAACGGCGGCGGCGGGATGGTATAACATCGCCGCCAGCCCAACCGTGGTGAACGTATCCTTCATCGGCAACTCCGGATCGTACTATGGCGGCGCGATGTACAACGCCTCCGGCAGCAATCCGACGCTGACAAACGTCACATTCAGCGGCAACAACGGGCGCGTTAATGGCGGCGGGATGTACAACTCGTCCAGCAGTCCGACGCTGACGAATGTGGTCTTCAACGGCAACTGGGCATATTCCGGCGGCGGGATGTGGAATGATTCCAGCAATCCGACCTTGACGAACGTCACCTTCAGCGGCAACTCGGCGCAGCGGGACGATTAACGGCGGCGGGATGGTCAACATCAACAGCAGTCCAACCCTCACGAATGTCACCTTCAGCGACAACTACGGCTTACGAAAACGGCGGCGGAATGTACAACAATTCCAGCAGTCCGACGTTGACGAACGTCACCTTCAGCAGAAACTCGACCAATCGGCGATGGTGGCGGGATGTACAACAATTCCAGCAGTCCGACGCTGACAAACGTCACCTTCAGCGGCAACTCTGCATCTAGCGGTGGCGGAATATTTAACAATTCCGGCAGCAATCCATTATTGACGAATGTTTCCTTCAGCGGAAATACAGCGACAATCAATGGCGGCGGGATGTACAACTTGTCCAGCAGTCCGACGATTCGCAACACAATTCTATGGGAATACGGCTGAAACAGGCAGATTTACAATGCGTTAGTACCCCCGTCCTGAGCGACAGCGTCGTGCAGGGCGGGTGTCCGGCGAGAAGCTCCTGCACGAACATCATCACCGCTGACCCCAAACTGGGCCCGCTCTACCGCTACGGCGGTTCGACCCAGACCATCCCGATCCTGGCCGGTTCTTCGGCGATTGACACCGGCAATGACCTCGTCTGTCCCGTCGCAGACCAGCGCGGACTTGCGCGGCCGCAAGGCGCGGACTGCGACATCGGCGCGTTTGAATATGATTATGTAGTTTTCCACCTTTTCTACGTGAAACCAGCTGTCAGCGGCACTGGCAATTGCCAGAGCTGGGCGAATGCCTGCCCGCTGCATATCGCTCTTGGCCTATTGACCAGCCCTGACGACGAGGTCTGGGTCGCGGCCGGGACGCACAAGCCCACGATCGATCCAACCAATCGGGACGCCACCTTCCAATTCAAGGACGGGGTCGCCGTCTACGGCGGCTTCCTCGGGACGGAGACGAGCTCGACCAGCGCGACCCTGCCCTCAACCTCACCGTCCTGAGCGGCGACATCGATAATAACGACAGCCAGACTCCGATCATTACAGACCTCCATACTGTGACCGGAAATGACACCAACAGTTTTCATGTCGTCACCGGCGCGAATGGCGCAACCCTGGATGGCTTCACCATCACCGAGCGGGCTGTGCAACGTATCCAGCGATCTGACGCTGACAGATATCGTCTTCAGCGGCAACATGGCGGTACGGCGCGGGATGTACAACGTATCCAGCAGCGGTCTGACGTTGACAGATATCGTCTTCAGCGGCAACAAGGCGGCGGTACGGCGCCGGGATGTACAACTCGTCCAGCAGTCCAACGTTATCGAACGTCATCTTCAGCGAGAACTGGGCGTTGAATAGTGGCGGAGGGATGTATAATGGCTCCGTCAGCAATCCGGTCCTGACAAACGTCACCTTTAGCAACAAAAGGCATATCGCGGCGGTGGTATGGCCAATAGTGCCAGCAATCCGACGCTGACAAACGTCATTTTCAAGGATAATACTGCGTGGCACACCTTTATGTTGATCCAAAGGGCGGCGGGATGGACAACTCGGGCAGCAGTCCACAGCTGACAGGCGTCTCCTTTAGCGGCAATTCAGCCAAGTTCGGGGGCGGGATGTACAACTACAGCGGCAGTAGTCCGGATTTGATGAACGTCGCATTCAGCGGCAATTCGGCGACCAGCACTGGCGGCGGGATGTTCAACGATACCAGCAGCAATCCGCCCATGATGAACATCACATTTGAAGGCAACACGGCGGTCCAATTCGGCGGCGGGATGTTCAACAACAAGAGCAGTCCCTTAGTATTGAATACCACCTTCAGCGGCAACTCGTCACCGTACGGCGGTGGGATGGTCAACAATACCAACAGTGCGCCCACAATCGTAAATTCCACCTTCAGCGGCAATACGGCTTCCAACGACGGCGGCGGGATTTTCAACACCTCCAACGGCAATCCGACCCTGATCCATACCACCTTCAGCGGCAACTCGGCGAGTTACGGCGGTGGGATGAACAGCCTTTCCAGCGCCCGAGGGTGCTGAACACGATTTTCTGGGCCAATACCGCAAGTTCCGGCGGAGCGCAGCTTTACAATGTCAGCAGCTCCGCCGTCATCAGCACCAGCGTCGTCCAGGACGGCTGCCCTGCGGGAGGCATCTGCACGAATTTGATCACAGCCAATCCCAATCTCGGCTCGCTCGGGGACCACGGCGGCGCCACCCAGACCATCCCGCTCCTGCCGGGTTCATCGGCCATCGACACGGCCTTTCAAGCCAACTGCCCCACCATCGACCAGCGCGGCGTCGTGCGCCCGCAAGGTTTATACTGCGATATCGGTGCGTTTGAATACGATCCCGCCCCAGCAGTCAGCTCCATTGCTCGCCTCGATCCCAACCCGACGAATTTTGCCAGCGTGGAGTTCTCAATCACTTTCTCCGAAGATGTGACCGGCCTGAGCGCTGCCGATTTTAGCCTGTTTACAACCGGCTCGATCAGCGGCGCAAACGTCAGCGGTGTGAGCGGCTCGGGCGCAGTCTACACGGTCGAGGTCAGCACCGGCGCGGGCAGCGGCACGCTGCGGCTCGATGTCCCGCTCACCGCCACCGTCACCGATCTGGTGGGGAATCCACTTGCGGATTTGCCCTTCACAAGCGGTGAAGCCTACACGCTCGACAAGTCTTCCCCCGCGGTCCTCTCCAGCCTCCGCTTCGACCCCAACCCGACGAACCTCGCCAGCGTGGACTTTATCGTCACGTTTTCCGAAGCTGTGACCGGCCTGAGCGCTGCCGATTTCAGCCTGTTTACCGCCGGCTCGATCAGCGCCGCCTCCGTGACCGGTGTAAGCGGCTCGGGTGCAATCTACACGGTCGAGGTCAGCACCGGCACGGGCAGCGGCACGCTGCGGCTCGATGTCCCCCTCACCGCCGCCGTCACCGACCCGGCGGGGAATCCGCTGGCGGGCTTGCCCTACACCGGCGGTGAAGCCTACACGGTCGACAAGGCAGCCCCCGCGGTCGTCTCCAGCCTCCGTCACGACCCCAACCCGACGAATGATGCTGAGGTAGATTTTATCGTCACGTTTTCCGAAGCTGTGACCGGCCTGAGCGCTGCCGATTTCAGCCTGTTTACAACCGGCTCGATCAGCGCCGCCTCCGTGACCGGTGTAAGCGGCTCGGGCGCAACCTACACGGTCGAGGTCAGCACCGGCACGGGCAGCGGCACGCTCCGGCTCGATGTCCCCCTCACCGCCGCCGTCACCGACCCGGCGGGGAATCCGCTGGCGGGCTTGCCCTACACCGGCGGTGAAGCCTACACGCTCGACAAGGCTCCCCCCGCGGTCGTCTCCAGCCTCCGCCTCGACCCCAACCCGACGAACCTCGCCAGCGTGGGCTTTACCGTCACGTTTTCTGAACCTGTGACGGGCGTGAGCCTGAGCGACTTTTCTCTCACAACTGAGGGTATTTCAGGAGCTGCTGTCACCGGAGTCAGCGGCGCGGGCAGCGTCTACATCGTGACGGTCAGCACCGGCACCGGAGGCGGCACGCTCCGCCTGGACGTGACCGACGACGACAGCATCCTGGATGCGATCAGCAATCCACTCGGCGGGACCGGCGCAGGGGACGGCAATTTCAGCGGCGGTGAAGCCTATGACGTCCGGATAACCCAGATTTACCTGCCGCTGATCCTGCGGAATTGACCGGTAAGGTGCCAGGTCGTCCATCCTGTTAGCCGTACGCACTATGTGAGATTTAAATGTTCAGATCACCCAGGAAAGTGAACTTCTTTTTCGCTTATTTCCGTGATATCAGATTCGAAGATCCCCCTTGATGAAAGCAATACCTTTATGGTGATTTAGCGATAATTTTTTTAAGTTGGGCAGCCTATCGAATTCCATTTGATTTACAATTGTTTTGGAAGTATTTTCAATTCCCTAGAACAAAACGCGCCTTCTCGGTACGAAGCATCTCAAAAGGTGTCATGCACTTAATACCAAGTCCAATACAAGCATTTGGTATTTTGATTTTCTTTGTTGAAACTGAGGCGATCTCGTGTGTGACAACTGTGTTCCCGTGTGCGAGTGCTTGAGCAACAAGGTAATAATCTGCAACTTGTAAGAAAGTATTCACTGCTGCAGGTTCATAAAGTTGGTTTGTAGCCCAGAAACTTACTTCACCTAGGGCGGGTAGTATCAAAGCGTCTGGTTTAACAAAGAAATCTGCTCCTCTTGCGGCTACCCAGGTCGCAAGCTCATCATCCCCTGCTTCTACCTCATCTCCGACTTTTTCAATGCTAAAAACCAAATCCTCACCATTTTTTAAAATTAACCAATTCCAGAATGCTGGGCAAAAGTCAAGTCCATAATGAAGGTTCTTAGCTTGGATAAAGACGTTTGCATCCAACAGGTAACTCATCAGACCAGAACTCCTAGGTTTCTCCCAAGCTCATGAAAGGTTTTCAGTTTAGAAAATCCAAGCATTCTAAAAGCATCTCTATGAAGGGTTTGCCCTTCTAACGTGCTTTCAATTAATGCCCGGGCAAAACGCTTGCTGACTCTTGCTGCCTGGGTCAGATAGAAATCGCCACCACTACCCCTGGAAATTGCACGGATACGTGCAATTTCCTGTTCGTATGCTTCCCAGAGCTCTGTACGTGTGATTTTTCCTGCGTCGTGCATCCTGCGAAGTATAACAAGAGTGCTTACCTTGAAGCGTCGAGCTAGACGATTAGCTTCGTCGCTTATTTCAGCACGTTCGTTGAACTCATTTCTAAAAAGGTCTAGCGGTACGAGTAATTCAGCTGCGACTTGGTTGCACCATCGTTCAACTTCCATCTCTGGTAATTCCAATGCTTGCGCATCAGAGACAGCAGACTGACCAAGCCAGATGTGCGCCAGCTCGTGCGCCAATGTAAACATTTGTGCTGCCTTGCTATCTGCACCATTTATGAAAATCAGAGGAGCCAAGTCATCTGTCAACGCAAAGCCACGAAATTCCTCTGAGTTGAGGTGACGGTGAGTATTATTGAGTACAATTCCGCTACACATCACGAGGATCCCTAGTGTATCTGCTTGCTCAATGAAGAGTCGAAGTGCATCTGTCCAAGTTTGTATCCGGCGACGCTTCTCCATGTCAAAACCAAGTGCATTCCTGATGGTCGTAGCAGTCGTCTCGACAGCGTTCCGAATATTGGCGGAACCGACAAAGGATAGTTTTTCTTCACCGGTGGACCGTGCAAAGTTATGGTACCATTCCTGACGTTCCTGGCAAATGTAAATTGTATCTAGAAGGTTGGGGCTTGGGTGTTCATTTTGTAAATTTCCGAAAGTTCGAAAGTCCGGAATTGGCAAACTCTCAATCAGAGGTTCTTGAAGGAAAAGGTAACCAACTGGGGCATTAACAGCTTTGGCGAAGCGTTCCACCTGTTTAAGAGTTGGTCGCTCCTCGCCATGTTCCCAACGATCGAGTCTTGGAAATCGTTTTTCGAGGTCTTCTACTGTTCGACCTGCTCGATTTCGGGCCCATCGGATAACTTCAGGGTTAATATCGACTCGCATCATTGATTCATTTGTTCCTGTTGAATGGAACTTTCTTCACAGAACTGTAATTAAAATTCATTCAATTTGTCAAAAAGGTTTTGTTATTTACTGGTGCTTAATAATTATAGCATCTCCTAAGAATTGGCTCATTAACTTTCTTTGTCTATAAGAATGTTCCTATCCAATAAGCTAGTCGTAAAATGGGTTGTTAAGCCATCGCACCTGCCCCCGTCTTGCTGCTTTCTTCCGCACTTTTGTTTATGACCCTTGCCAAATCAGAACATCTGTGCTATAATACCCACCAAAGCTCTCCTTCCAACCAAATAGGATTTGAATCGATTTGAATTATTCCATTCAATTCTAATGATTCAAATGGTTCAAATCCCATAATTCCTCTCAAATCCCACCCCTCCGCCGATCCTCCTCCTCCGTCAATCCTCACGCTTCGTCTACACGCAGTCCTCTTGCCCGACCTCCATCCTCCGTCCCATAACCCGCCCAGCCATCCCGGCCCGCAAGACGGTTCCTCGCCCTCACCTCGCCCGGATTGATGACCTTCCTGCCGTTTGCAGCCCGATAATTGTGTTATCATCGCAAGCCTATGGAATCGATCCGAGAACTTTACCGCATCGGGCGCGGGCCCTCGAGCAGCCACACGATGGGGCCGGCCAGGGCCGCCGAGCTCTTCCGCACCCGCACCCCGCAGGCCGCCTCCTACCGAGTCACGCTCTACTCCAGCCTCGCGGCCACCGGGCGCGGCCACATGACCGACGTGGCAATCCAGGACGCCTTCTGCCCATCCCGCTCGAGCTCGTCTGGAAGCCCGAAGTCGAGCTGCCGACCCACCCGAACGGGATGCTGTTCGAGGCGCTGGACCAAGGCGGCGGTCTGCTGGACACCTGGGAGGTGTTCAGCGTCGGCGGCGGGGCGCTGCAAGAGGCGGGCACCTGCGCGCGACCGCCTGCGTCTACGAGCTGACCACGATGGACGAGATCCTGAAGTACTGCTCGACGACCGGGATGGGGCTCTGGGAGGTCGTGCTCGAGCGCGAGGGCGAATCGATCTGGGACTTTCTGGATCAGGTCTGGGAGGCGATGCAGGCGGCCGTGGAGCGCGGGCTGCAGGCGGAGGGGGTGCTGCCCGGCGGGCTGGGCGTACCGCAGAAAGCCTGGTCGTTCTACCGCCAGGTGCAGATGGAAGGGCACAGCTTCATGAACGAAGGCTTCCTGCCGGCATACGCGCTGGCGGTGGCCGAGGAGAACGCCAGCGGCGGGATCGTCGTGACCGCCCCGACCTGCGGATCGAGCGGGGTCGTCCCGGCGGTCCTGCGCTTCATCAGCGAGCGGGTCGAGACGCCGCATATGGCGGTCCTCCGGGCGCTGGCGACCGCGGGGCTGATCGGCAATCTTGTGAAGCACAACGCTTCGATCTCCGGGGCGGAGGTCGGCTGCCAGGGCGAGATCGGGACGGCCTGCGCGATGGCCGCGGGCGCCGCGACCCAGCTCTTCGGCGGGACCCCGCGCCAGGTCGAATACGCGGCCGAGATGGGCCTGGAGCACCACCTCGGGCTGACCTGCGACCCGGTCAACGGGATGGTCCAGATCCCCTGCATCGAGCGCAACGTGTTCGCGGCCCTCCGCTCGGTCAGCGCGGCCCGCTACGCCTGCTACACCGACGGCTCTCACCGCGTCTCGTTCGACGAAGTCGTGGCGGTGATGCGCCAGACCGGGCACGACCTGCCGCCGCTTTACCGCGAAACTGCAGACGGCGGGCTGGCGAAGGCCTACCGCTTCCCGCGCAAAAAGACCGCGAAAGGTTCTCTTAAAAAAAAAGACCCGAAGGTCTCCAAAAACCTTTCGGGTCTCAAGTTTACAGGTTGAAATCCCCGGCCGATTCGGGCTGGTAGAGCAGCTCGAGCACGACCAGGTTGCGGACCCCGTCCGGGACGGACCATTTGATCGCGTCTCCGACCCGGTAGCCGAGCACGGCGGTGCCGATCGGCGCGAGCACCGAGACCCTGGCGCTGCGCAGGTCGGCATCCTGCGGAAACACCAGCGTGAACTCGATCACATCCTGCTCGTCGAGGTCCATCAGCCGGACTTTGGAATTCATCGTGATCACGTCCGGCGGGACTTCGTGCAAATCGACGATCTTCGCCTTCTCGAGCTCACCCATCAGGTCGTTCAAGTAGGCGCTGCCGCGGTAATCGCCGCTGTAGGCATCCCGCAGTGCTTCCAGCAGGCGCCTCCGGTCGTGGTCTGTGATCAGGATGCTTCTTTCGCTCATTGGGCTCCTCGAGAGATAGGTCTGACTAAAAAGATGAGACCCCGGGTGATTGTTCATAAAGAGTATAACATACTCCACACGCGCAGGGTTCGCACCCGGTTTCAGCCGATCCGACTGCGAGGAAGGCGCTCTTCCCGAAGGACCTGTCCCGAGCAGCAGTGAGGGACCTGTCCGACCTGTCCACCTGTCCACCTGTCCACCTGTCCACGTAGTTTGTGGACGTAGTTTGTGGACGTAGTTTGTGGACGTAGTTTGTGGACGTACTCTGTGGAGCAATCCCTGCGCTCAAGATGAGTTTGGTTCGCAAAGTACACTCGCGATGACAAAAAAGGGATTTCAATATACAATAACCGCTGGAGGAGCTGATGGAATCATTTTCCCAAATCACGTTGGACCGTTTCACCGTGCTTCACAAGACGCTGATCGAGGCGCTGGAAGGGCTGCCGCAGGAGGCGCTTGACTGGTCTCCCGGTCCGGATTTCAACTCGATCACCAGGCTGATCGTTCACCTGACCGGGGCCGAGCGCTTCCTGTTCGGCGACCTGATTATGGGTCAGCCCACCGGCCGCGACCGCGATCTCGAGTTCCAGGCCGAGGGCTGGAGCGCCGAGCAGCTCGCAAAGCGCATCTACCTGGCGGAAGAGACGATCGCACAATCGCTGGGGACGCTCGCGCTGGCTGACCTGGAGGCCGGGCGGAACCACCCGAAGCACAACACCGAAGTCCCGGTCGGGTTCGCGGTGCTGCACGCCCTCGAGCACTCCGCCGAGCACCTGGGCGAGGTCAAGCTGCTGCGCCGGATGTGGGAGCAGAAGAGCTAAACGACCTCAGGCGAATAGGGAAACGAGACGAAAGCATGGGGCGGGTTCGGATCAGCCGGGTCCTGATCGCGGCGGTGCTGGTGATGAACGTGCAGTGCGCCCTCCAGTTCCTGGCGAACGCGCAGGCTTACCTGGCCGCCTACGAGCTGGAAGGGGCCTCCGGGGCGGCGGCGATCCAGGGGTTCGGCGTGCTGTTCCTGATGTGGAGCGTCCCGTACCTGGTCGCGTTCTGGGACCCGCTCAAGCACCGCGTCTCGCTGTACGAAGCGGTCGCGATGCAGGCGATCGGCCTGGCGGGCGAGACGCTGATCCTGCTCGGGCTGCCGGAGGGCCACGAAGCGCTGCGCGCCTCGATCGCGAGGTTTATCCTGTTCGACGGGCTGGGATTAGGCGCGTTGATCGCAGCGGCGTGGATAACGGTCGATACACGAAAAATGCAGTGATAAAGATCGAACGGTCTTAAAGTGCTATGAATCTGACCATCGATAACACCCCTCTGCTCTGGCCAGCCGCGCTTTCAACCGGCTTGATGCTGTTCCTGACCGTCTACAGCTGGCGGCGGCGGAGCGTGCCCGCCGCGCTGCCGTTCGCGGTCGCCTGCGCCTTTTCTGCGCTGTGGGGTTTCGGGGCGATCCTCGAGCTGACCGCTGCGTCGGTCGCGGCCAAATATACCTGGTTCAAGTTTCAGCTGGTCTGGATTCTGCCGGCTTTTTCTGCAATCGTGTGCTTTGTGCTCGAATACGCCAACCCCGGGCGCTGGCTCAACCGCCGCACCCTGATCCTGCTGTCCATCATCCCGGTTTTGGCGCTGATGGTGATCGTCGCAAACGACCCGTATCACCTGCTGTGGCTCAGCCCGACCCACCAGGATGTCCACCCGCTGCATCAGGGTAGCCTGTACCGCTTCCTCATCCTTTATATTCTCTTGCTCGGCATGCTCAACCTGGGGATTTTTATCTGGCTTTTCATCCGCTCCCCGCAGCACCGCCTGCCGGTCGTGTTCATGGTCGCCGGCCAGCTTGCGGCGCGGACGCTGTTCCTGCTTGGAACCGGCAGCTCGTTGTTGTTTGATCCCACCCGAGTCTTCTCGATCTTCGCCGCGATCCCCTTCACGATGTATGCGATCGCGCTGTTCCGCTTCCGGATCTTCGACCCGGTCCCGTTTGCGCGCCAGGCAGCCCTCGAGCAGATGAGCGAAGGCATGCTGGTGATCGATCCCCGGCGGCGGGTCGCCAGCCTGAACAAGGCGGCCGAAAAATCCCTGGGCGCATCCGGGAAGCGGCTCCGCGGCAGTCCTGTCGCGGAGCTGGTGCCGGATTTCGATCAGCTGGAAGCGCAGCTTGCCAGCAAGGAGGCCGCGCGCCCTCGAAATCACGCTGCATAATGGGGAGACTGCCCGACTTTTTGAGCTGGATCTCTCTTCCTTGAAGGATCACCGCGGCGTGACAATCGGGCACCTGATCCTGTTACGAGATATCAGCGAGCAGAAGCAGGCCCAGGCAGAGCTGATCGAGCAGCAGCGGGTGCTCGCGACCCTGATGGAAAGGGAACGCCTGGCCGCGAGCTGCACGACAGCCTCGGGCAGGTGCTGGGTTATGTGAGCATGCAGGCCCAGGCGATCCGCAAGCGTTTCCAGGACGGCGACCTGGAAACGGTCGAGGCCGGGCTAGCCCGTCTGGCAGAAGTCGCCCAGCAGGCTCACGCCGAAGTCCGCGATTCGATCATCAGCCTCAAGGTCGGACACCCGCAAGATTGGTCGTTCATCCCTGCGCTGCAGCAGTACCTGGACACCTACTGCGACCAGTACGGCATCCAGGCCGGATTGGAGCTGGGGTTTGAAAAAAGCAGCGAGGTCTTCTACCCGGAAACGGGTGTCCAGCTGATGCGGGTGATCCAGGAAGCGCTGACCAACGCCCGCGAGCACGGCCGGGCGCGCCGCGTCCAGGTGCAGCTCCAGAAGCAGGATGGGCGGGTCCGGATCTCGATCCGCGACGACGGCGTCGGGTTTGAGCTGGACCAGGCCTCGGAGCGCGGCAGGGGCCACTTTGGGCTGGCCTTCATGCGCGAGCGCATGGAGCAGATCGGCGGCAGCCTGGAAATTCAATCCCAACCCGGCGCAGGGACGCAAGTGCTGCTCGAAGCGCCTGCAAATCGCTGACATCCAAAGATGATGAGGCCGAATATGCCTGATACCCCTGCAAACCCTCCAGCTCCAGACCAATCCACTCCTGCCTCGACCCCGCTGCGCGTCCTGCTGGCCGACGATCACCGCCTGCTGTTGGAGGGGCTTACGAACCTGCTCGAAGCCCACGGAATCCAGGTGGTCGGCGCGGCGAAGGACGGGCTGGAGGCGCTCGCCCTGGCGCAATCGGTCCAGCCGGATGTTATCCTGATGGACATCCGCATGCCGGTCTGCGATGGTCTGGAAGCCACCCGGCGGATCAAGGCAGAGATGCCCGAGCTCAAGATCGTGATCCTGACGACATCCACGGAGAACCAGGACCTGTTCGAAGCGGTGAAGAGTGGGGCTTGCGGTTTCCTGCTGAAAAGCATGGACGCCGAAGAGCTGGTCGAATGCCTGAGCCAGGTTCAGCAGGGCATCCCGCCGTTCTCCCCGGCCTGGCCGGAAAGCTGCTGGAAGAGTTTGCCGCGCCTGGCAGCATCCGCCCCGGCCGGCCAGGGTGTTCAGTCTTCAGAAGGATCCGGGGGGATGATTCAGGGCAGGCTGACCGCGCGGCAGGTCGAGGTTCTCTCCCTGGTCGCCCAGGGTTTTTCGTATAAGGAGGCTGGTCTCAGGCTTGGGCTCAGCCCGCGCACCATCAAGTATCACATGGCCGAGATCATGGAACAGCTTCACCTGGCAAACCGCGCCCAGGTGCTGGCGTACGCCGGGAAAATGGGCTTGGACGAAGGGTAATCCAGGATAGACCTTTCACTGTCCCTGGGGACAGTCGCCGGGCGCTGAGCGACTGTCCTTTTTTTATCCTAGCAGACATTGCAATCCATCCGCTTTTTTGCTACTCTCCTAATGGAGGAAAAGCGATGGAAAAACGGCGGGTGTTGCTTTACGGAAGGTCAGTCGTCCTCGGCTCCATCGGGGCCAGCTTACAGCGCCGCCCGGAGTTGGAGATCTTCACGCTCTCGCCGCCGTTTCCGACGGCCCAGCAGCTGGCAGATACCCGGCCGGACGTGATTCTCTTCGATGCCGAGGCCGAGCGCCCAGAGGCGGCATTTTCGCTGCTCGAAACCTGCCCCGGCCTGCTGCTGATCAGCGTCAATCCGAGCGATAACCAGGTGCGGATGTGGTCCGGCAGGGATTTATCCGAGCTTTCGACCCAGGACCTGGTCGGAATCATCGGCCGGAATTACCGGGTAAACAGCGTTGAGGATGAGGATTGCTTTGACGGTATCTCGTTCTGACGAGCGGGCGCCTGGCTCGCCAATCTCCTCAGCCAGAGAAATTAAAAGCCAGCTTCCCAAGAACGCACAGGAAGGAAAAATCCGATGAAGAAAACCTTCATTTTTGGGCTCATGCTCGCCCTCCTGCTGGGTGCCTGCTCGACCCGGGTGATTGAGAGCCCTCCAGAGCCTGCCGCGAACGAGCCCGCTGCGTCCGAAACCGGCGCAGTCGAGATCGCCAATCCAGCCTCGCAGAACTGCATCGAGAAAGGCGGGACGCTTTCGATCGAAGAACGCGGCGACGGCGGCCAGTACGGCATCTGCTATTTCGAAGACAACCGCCAGTGCGAGGAATGGGCGCTGATGCGCGGCGACTGCCCTGTCGGCGGGCTTAAGGTCACTGGATACGTCACGCCGGCCGCCCGATACTGCGTGATCTCGGGCGGCAGCTATGCAATCGGCGCTGGAAGCGGCGCTGACGACGAACAGGGAACCTGCACATTCAAAGACGGCTCGGCCTGCGATGTGTGGGACTTTTACAACGGGAAGTGCAGCCCCGGCCAGCTCCCCGCCCCAACCGCAGCCCCACCGCAGCAGCTCAGGCTGGGTCAGCTCGTCTTCGACTTCGACCCGCGCCGGGGAAAACCGGGACCTTTACCTGATGAACGCCGATGGATCGAGCGTCACGCGCCTGACCGAGGGGGAAGCCTCCAGCTTCGCCGGACCCTGGTCGCCGGATGGGCAGCGCATCGTCTATACCGCCTACGGCCTCACCAACAGCGTCATCGCAGCGATCAATTTCGACGGCAGCGGCCAGAGCACCCTGAGCGAAATCCCGGGATCCGATGAAGGCTTCCCAGACTGGTCGCCGGACGGCCGGCGGATAGCCTTCACCTCCCGGCGGGACGGGAACAACGAAATATACCTGATGGATGCAGATGGCTCGAACCCGCTCCGTCTGACGGACTCGCCCGGGGATGACTTCGCCCCGAGCTGGTCGCCTGACGGGACCCGGATTGTCTTTGTGTCCGACCGCGGCCAATCCGCAGGAGTCTACGATCTCTTCATCATGAACGCCGACGGCAGCGGGGTCACACAGCTGACCGACGACCCGGCAATCGACTATTCGCCGGACTGGTCTCCGGACGGGAAGACGATCGCCTTCCGCTCGCACCATGACGGGCCGGGAGAGATCTATGTGATCAACGCGGACGGCAGCGGCCTGAGCAACCTGACGGAAAATCCGTCCGAGGATTGGGCGCCGAGCCTGGTCGCCGGATGGCAGCCGGATCGCCTTCCAGACCGACCGGGACGGGAATTGGGAAATCTACACCATGGCGGCCGACGGCTCAGGCCTGCTGCGCCTGACCAACAACCCGGCAGACGACCAGCTGCCCTTCTGGAGAAGCCGGCACCAGACCAGCTCAAGCGCCCTGCCGATCGTGATGGGCGCCAGAGCACCGCTCACGGCACGCCAGCTCACTGCGCCGGGAGCGCTGATGGGAACCGGACCTGCCAGCTTCAGCTGGAGCCCGGCAGGCGCCAGGCTGGTCTACGTCGAGCCCCAGGACGAGCGGGACGTGTTATGGATCTACGATCCCGAAGCAGACGAAAAAAAGGTGCTGCTCGACCCCGGCGAAAACCCGGATCGGATCGACCTGTCCTCAGCCCAGTGGTCGCCACAGGGAGATCAGCTCCTGCTGGCAGGCGGGACTTCGCTCTGGCTGCTGGACGCTCAGACGGGCGGGCTGAAGCCCGCTTGAGGCGGGTCAGAGCGCCAAAACCAGCCTGACCTTCTCGCCGGACGGGAGCCGGATCGCCTATGTGCAGGACAACGATCTCTACACCCTGCGACCTGAGCGACGGGGCGGTCGACCCGCCTGACCACCGACGGCAGCGAGACCGTATTCAACGGCACACTGGATTGGGTCTACAACGAGGAGCTGGCAACACGCTCTTCCCAGCCGGCTTATGCCTGGTCGCCGGATGGCAAGTGGCTGATACCACCTGCGCCTGGACGAAGCCGAGGTCCAGAACCACTCGGTGACCGATTACCGCACGGTGCCTCCCACGCTCAGCTTCACCCGCTATCCGGTGGCCGGCAGCACAAACCCGGCGGCCTCGCTCTCCATGATCGACCTCGAGAGCGGCAAGAGCTCTCAGCGGTCAGCTGGCTGAGGACGTCGAATACATCCTGCCGTTTTTCAGCCTGGTTCTCCGGATTCTCAGGAAGCCATCTATGTCACAGTGAACCGCGAGCATACCCTGCTCGAGCTGAAGGCCTGGGATCCCGATCGCCGGCAGCGGGCGCACGCTGATCCAGGAGACGCGACCCGAGCCTGGGTGAACGAGAACTCGTACGCCGCGCCGATCTTCCTGGGGGATGGCGGCCAGTTCCTGTGGCTGTCCGAGCGGGACGGCTTCATGCACCTCTACCTGTACTCGCGCCAGGGGGAGCTGCTCCGCCAGGTCACCCAAGGGGAATGGATGATCGACACGCCGGCCTGGAACCTGCTCATCCCGGGCCGCCCGGTGTACGTCGACCCGGCCGGCGAGTGGGCTTATTTCTCGGCCACCAAGGACAGCCCGCTGGAGCGGCAGATCTACCGGGTGAACATCCCGAGCGGCGAGCTGGAAAAGCTGTCTCGAGCCGGCGGGTTCCACTTCGGCGCGCTCTCGGGCGATGGGAAGTACCTGGTCGACCAGTATTCGGACGTCGAGACCCCGCCGGTCACCCAGATCCTCCAGGCGGACGGAGCTGAAGTGAGCGAGCTTGGGCGGTGCGCCGGCCCGACGCTGGAGCTGCCCGAGGTCCAGCGCGAGTTTGTCACCCTCAAAGCCCACGACGGGGTGGACCTGTACGCCCAGATCGTCAAGCCGCGAAAACTTCGACCCGGCGCAAAAATACCCGGTGATCGTGCACTGGTACGCCGGCCCCACCCTGCAGATGGTCTCCAACCGCTACGGCAAGACCAACCTGTTCAACCACATCGAGCGCGATGTGCTCTACACCCAGGCCGGCTTTATCGTCTGGCGGCTGGACAACCGCGGCAGCTTTGGCCGCGGCCACGCCTTCGAGACGCCGATCGCCAGAGAGCTGGGCAAAGCCGCCCTGGATGACCAGCTGGCCGGGATCGAATACCTGCGCACGCTGCCTTACATCGATGCCGACCGCATCGGCTGCGACGGCAAATCCTTCGGCGGCTACATGAGCCTGTACGCCCTGATCCACGCCCCGGATGTGTTCAAGGCGGGCGTGGTCGGCTCGGCGCCCACCCGCTGGGAGTACTACGACACGATCTACACCGAGCGCTACATGGGCACCCCCGCCCAGAACCCGGAGGGTTACGCCGCCACCGACCTGATCGCCGCCGCCGGCAAGCTCCAGGCCCGGCCGCTGATCATCCACGGGCTGAACGACACCAACGTCCACCTGCAGAACTCGATCAACCTGATCCAGGAGCTGGAGCGCCTGGACAAGCCTTTCGAGTTCCTGCCGCTGCCAAATCTGAACCACAGCTACAAAGGCGATGGCCTGGTCGCGGCGCTGTCCGCCAGCGTGGATTATTTTGCGCGCATGCTCGCTGACCGCTGAGAAAGCGATGCGATGAAATACCGGTGGATTTATCCAATCATCTATCTGATCATCAGCCTGCTGCTGAATGCCTGCGCCGGGACGGATCAGGCCGCGCCCGCACCGCAAGACGGTGAAATTCAAGTCACGATCGGTTTCACCGTATCACAGACGGGCAGCTTGAACGTGGAATCGACCCGCCAGACCAACGGGCTGAAGCTGTGGATGAAGCAGGTCAACGATGCCGGCGGAATCAAGCTCAAGGACGGCTCGGTGGTGAAATTCGAATGCCAAATACTATGACGATGAATCCCCGAAAGATCGCGTCCAGCAGCTCTATACCCGACTGGCGATCAAAGATCAATGCTGCTTTCCTGATCAGCCCATATTCCAGCGGCCTGGCGGATGCGGCCGCGGTGGTGGCCGAGCAGTACAGCAAGATTATGATCACCACCGGCGCGGCCTCGGACAGCACCTACCAGCGCGGCTTCACCATGGTGTACCAGGTTTACACGCCCGCCAGCCGCTACCTCAACGGGGCCGTGGATCTGCTGGAAGCCACCGACCCGTCGGCAAGCAGAATCGCGATCATCCACGAGAACGATAAATTTTCGACCGATGTCGCCAATGCGGTCAAGGAATATGCCATCGATCAGGGTTATGAGGTGGTATTTTTCGAAGGCTACGACACCGGCACCAGCGATTTTGCGCCGTTTATCAATAAAATAGAAAGCTGCAGCTCCGGATGCCATCCTGGGCGGCGGGCATTTCCAGGACGGCACCACCTTTGCCAAACAATTATACGAGAAGCAAATGACCGTAAAAATGGTGCGCTGCTGGTCGCTCCGCCGAGGATAACTTTGCTGAGATCGGGGATGCTGCCCGGGGGATCATCGGCCCCAGCCAGTGGGAGCCGCAGGTCAATTTCACCGCCGAGAGCGGCTCGCAAAAGCAAACCTGCCTTTTTACGGCCCCGACAGCGCAGAATTTATCAGCGGCTTACCAAGCGGCGTACCAGGAAGCGCCGACTTACCATGCCGCCGGCGGTTACACCGCCGGGTTGATCCTGCAGAAGGCGATCGAATCCGCCGGCTCCCTGGATACCCAAGCAGATCAAGGCGGCCCTGGATCAGATGAATATCATGACATTCTTTGGCCACATCCTGTTCGATGCCAGCCGCGAGAGCCACGGGCTGCAGATCGGGCACTCGATGGTCTATATCCAGTGGCAGGGAGATCCAGCCCGGCTCCTGGAAAAACAAGTGGTCTGGCCCTCCGAAGGGGCTACGGCTGAGCTCGTTTATCCACTGAGGTAAAAAATGAGATGCAGTACCTGGTAGATGGTCTGCTGATCGGATGTGTGTACGGTCTGGCTGCGATGGGCATGACCCTGATCTGGGGGGTGATGGATGTCATCAACCTGGCTCACGGCATTATGATCACCCTGGGCAGCTTTGGCGTTTACCTGCTGGCCACGAGCCTGGGGATGAACCCCTACCTGGCGCTGATCATCGCCGGGGCGGTTGGGCTGCTGGCCGGCATGGGCATTTATAGAATTGCTATCCAGAAAGTGCTGGATACTTCCCACCTGTCCACCCTGCTGGCGACGTTTTCCGTCAATATGATCCTGGTTGGGCTCGGAACACCAGGCGTTCAGCACCAACCCGCGCGCCCTGGACATCGACCTGGGCAGCATCACGATTGGCTCGGTGACCGTGCAGGTCACTCGCCTGGTGGCCGCCCTGGTTTCGGTCTCTATTGCCGCTGGCTCTGTACCTGTTCCTGAACCGCACCACCCCGGGTAAGTACATCCGCGCAATCACGGATAACCGCGCCGCTGCCGAGCTGGTGGGCATCCCCTCCCAGCGCATGCTGGCCTTCAGCTTTGGATTGGGCTGCTTGCTGGCAGTCATGGCCGGTGGGTTGATTGCCACATTCTTCCCGTTCACCATCCTTTCCGGCGATACCTACCAGCTGAAGAGCTTCGTGATCGTCGTGCTGGGCGGGCTGGGCAACCCGCTCGGGGCATTGCTGGGCGGACTGGTGCTGGGCGTGCTGGAGGGCATACTGCCGGCTTTTATAGCAACCACCTGGGTGCCGGTGATTGAGTTTGTCCTGTTCGTTATCATCCTGATGGTCAAGCCGACCGGCCTGTTCGGGGTAAAAAGATGAGACCTGAGCCGCTCACCTGGCATCTGGCTTACTCCTCGGTCTGATCCTGATCGCCTGGCCTGCTGCCGGTGTTCACCAGGAATGCCGCGCTCCGGGAGACGCTGTACACGATCCTGCTCTGCGATAGCGATGGCAAGCAGCCTGAATATCATCCTGGGCTATACCGGCTATATCAGCTTTGGCCATATCGTTTTCTTCGGGCTGGGCGGATATGTCGGGCTTGTACCTGATCTAAGCCAGTCTGGTCTTTCGCTCTGGCTGGCGATCCTGGCTGGAGGCGTGGCTGCCGGCCTGCTTGCTTTCCTGCTGGGCAAGGCCATCCTGCGCCTGCGCGGTGCATATTTTGCCCTGGCGACGATCGGAGTCAATGAAGCCATGCGGGCGCTTTGTCAACAATTTCCCTCCTCTTGGCGGCCCGACCGGCATCTCCCTGCATTTCAGCGTTTACCAGCCCTATGGCGGCGCCACCGCAGGCGCTGTGGCTGGATTACGGCATCCTGGTCGCCCTGACCCTTGCGATCATCTTGCTGAGCTACATGATCAAGACCAGCAAGTTCGGCCTGGGGCTGATGGCCATCCGTGAAGATGAAGATGCCGCCGAAGTGATGGGGATCGACACGACCAGCTCCAAGACCTGGGCATACGTCCTCTCGGCGATCATCCCCGGCATGGTCGGGGTCGTCTACTATTTCAAGAACAGCAGCATCGAGCCCGGCGATGCCTTCAACCTGTCGGCATCGATCGAGATGCTGGTGATGGTGATGCTGGGGGGCAGCGGCACGGTGGTGGGGCCGGTGTTCGGCGCGGCCGGCTACGAGATTTTGCGCGGCTACCTGTTGCTCAGCCGTCTGTTTCAGGAATATCCAGCTCACCGTGGCCGGCTTGCTCCTGCTGCTGGTCGTCTTGTTCATCCCGGCTGGCGCTGTGGGCTGGCTGTGCCGGCGTTTCCCGACTCTCAGGAAGATGCTCATATGACGATCTTGAATTTGACCGGCGTAACGAAGTGGTTTGGCGGGCTGCGGGCGCTCACCGAAGTCAACTTTGACCTGCCTGAAGGCCAGGTGTTAGGGCTGATCGGCCCGAATGGAGCCGGCAAGACCACCTTATTCAATGTGATCAACGGCATTTATTCGCCGGAAGAAGGGCGCGTCACCTTTCGAGGCCGGGATATCACCGGCGAGAACCCCTTTCACCTGGCGCGGCTGGGGATGGCCCGGACGCACCAGATCGTCCGCCCGTTAAACGAGCTGACCGTGCGTGAAAACGTGATGGCCGGCGCCTGCTTTGGGCGAGAGTATCAAAAACTGAGCGAGGCTGGAAAAATCGCCGACGAGGTGATGAAATTCGTCGGGCTTGATAAGCACAGCGGACAGCTGGCAAGCAGCCTGATGCTATCGACCGCTTGCCCTACAAGCGT
>CAVSCE010000005.1:0-33163 GCA_963726375.1 uncultured Chloroflexia bacterium
TAAATTCATTCAACCTGCGGTTGGCGCTTTCTGTTTCAGCTTTCAGTATGTTAATGCGGTCGGCAAGGGCGATCGACCAGCACACACTCATCCAAATGATTCCCGGTTTGTAAAAATTCTCAGTGAAGATTGTGCTCGAAACCAATCCAAGACGTACCATGATTACCAACATCAGGGAACCAAGCAGACCGAACCAGGCGATCATAAAGAAACGGGCAGGATGGAAGCCCTGCATCCAGGAAGCGATCCCTGATGCAAAGGCCACCATCAGTGAAAGTACTGCCAGGGGTAACATAAGATTTACTGATGAATAGTAACTGATGAATGGTGTGAGGAGCATCAGCGCTCCCCAAATGGCTAAGAAGACGATCGTCACCCAATGGAGTAATAAAGACCGGGTTCGTAATTCTAAGAATGCATCCGAAAATAGCATCATTGAAGCAATCAATGACGAGAAGAATAATGGATAATAGATTTGCCTTATGGAATACAGTTTGGGGAAGAAATACACCTCCAGGTAGCCGTTGTAAGACAATTCTTCGAGAAGCAGCGTGGTTAGCATGATGACAAAAAACAGGTAGTTTGCCTCTCGCAATGAGAATAGCAGGAACAGGTGATAGACCAGCAAAGCTATCAATGCGCCGAAGAACAGCCAGTGCAGCATTTTTTCCTGTTGAGACTCGACATAGAAAGCATCGTTCGTCCACAGGGTGAGCGGCAGGGTCATCGAGGCGCCGTTTTCGAAGCGCAGGTAAAAGGTTTGCTGGCTTTGGGAGGGAACGGGCAGTTTGAAGATGAGATATGGATCGGGTATATCCCGTGTTGAAAGCGGTCTCAAAACGCCGGATTGCTTCTCAATAAATCCTTCTCCGTCCGGGCCAGGCGTGTACAGGTCAACATAATGCATATTAACAAAACCAACCTTCAGAAGCCATTCGTTAACCTGTTGGGTTTGATTGTCCAGGCGCAGGCGCACCCAATACACGCTTTTCGTGAAACCAAGTTCGGCACATCCACCTGGCTGGGAATAAATTGTGAATTGAAATCTGAAGATGTAACATTTTCGATGGTCAGCTCCCCGCCAGGGTCTTCAAGGATTTCCAGGTGCAGGCCAAGCGGGTATTCTGTCTGCTCTTCTGTGAGGACGAGGGGTTCAGGCGAGGAAGGATTACCGCTTTGTGCAAAAGCTGTGTTGCAAAAAATCAAGGTCACAATAAAGGCGAGGAAGAACAAGGATTTTTTCAGACTGCACTCTCTTTTTATACAGGGTCAAACCACCTGTAAGGACTCATGCAAATTAAGTTATAGGCACAATAAGAAGCCAGTATGAATTCTCGGAGGTGATTAAATTTCCCAACCATCGATTATATTCGAGGATTGGGAAAAGGTTGGTTCGAAAAAATGCTTTTAGGGTTTGCTGGTGTTTTCTTCAGACTTGACGGAGGTTGAAGACCGATCAGGTCTGGGCAATATTAATATTCACGGTTCAGATACTGAATGTTTTTTCTGAATCACTGAAAATTTTCGACTAAAGGCAAGAATAATCTCATCCCACCGAGACGGCCATCTTCAAGTTCCACTGGCACAAGACCTTCATTTAGCAAACCTTCTGTAAAATGAAGGGGAGATCCACCGGAGAGATCTTCAATCTCAAAAACGAGCGACAATACAATCCCTTGATTAGAGACCGGATATGAACCAGCAAGGCCAACCCAAATCTCCCCCGGTTGCTGGACATTTTCCGCAAACATCCAGCCTGCAATCAGGCTACCCTGCTCGGTGCTGACAATTTGGGCATAATTTGGGTCATAGTCCACTTTCAAATCCATGCTGGTTATCGGAAAACCTGCTGTGTCCAGGAGGATTGTGGCTGTTACTTGTCCAGCCGGATCAGGCAGGCCGACCTGAAACGACAATTTCGCCTGCGTCCCCTGGACCCTGGCTTCCGGATGCATTCCTCCAGCTTGCCAGCTCCCCGAGGGATCGCCGAGCAGGATCCCCGTAAAATCTTGTCCGCTTTTGTCGGTATTAAGGGCCACGTAGCTTCGATTTGGAGGGTCGAATTCCCAAACCGAGACTGCTCCAGGAAAAGGAAGACTGATCAGGCCGACAGCTTTCTGCAGGATGTACGAAGCATCCATGGTGCCTATCGAGCCGCTGTTATTGACATCCGCCGCGATGGCTGGATACCCGATCAGACTGCTCAAACCCGCGACGTGCTGGAGAACAAGCGCTGCATCATAAGCCGTGATCCCATTGGCATCATCCTCTTTTTCGGGCACCAGTGAGTAGCTGCCAACCAGAATGTTAGAGATTGTGAAAACCCCGGTGGCATTTGTAGACGCCGAATAATTGTGGTCGCCATCAGGTCTATATCCACACCGGGCAATCCATCCCTGCTCGCCCAATACTGTTGCTCGCCCGGACACCTTCAGGCCAAAGGCATGGATATAACTCGCCCGTACGAGTGTATCGCTGCCTCCCGCCCCCGAAACGGTGAGCGTTACGGTGTATTCACCCGGGAGCGAGTACATATGGGTAGGAGCGGCCAGGGTGCTCGTAGCCCCATCTCCAAAATTCCACAGGCTGGTGGTGAAGTCCCCGCTCGATAGATTGGAAAATGTCACAGTCAGCGGCGCAGCGCCGCTGGTAGGAGAAGCGCTGAAGCCTGCTACGACCGGGTGAACAATACCCACATGACCCGGATTGGAGGGCGCTGGTCACTCTGCCTTCGTTCAACTCACCCCGGGTCAGGGTCAGGTCGGTACCCAATACCAGGCTGATTGGAGGCGTCAAATATGAACCTTGAGCATCTCCCCGTCTGCAGCAATTGGTGTCCGCGCCAGCCATGGCCACGTGGATCAGCCCCGGATCATTCAAATTGCTTGCCATGCTCCAATCGGCGGCAAGAGCGCCTTGCAGAACCTGGGTCGGTGTGAGAACCGAAGCATCAAAGGCGATCTCGATATCTGCTCCATACACCTGGCCTGAATGTCAGGTCGATGCTCAGTGGGACCGTGAATATCTCCCCAGGCAGTACATCCACCGATGGAAGCGACAATGTGCCGGAAACAGCTTCCGGGATATTCAGAGCTGGCGTCATTTGAGAAAGACTGCCAGGCTTCCAACTCCCGGATGGGTCCCCCAGCAGAACCGCCTGGAAATCTTGACCTGGTGAGATCGCTGTTCAATCCGGTGTAGGAACGGCTGGGTGGGGAGAAGCTCCAAACTTCGCCGGCGCCGGGGAAAGGAAGGCTGATCAAATTCACGGATTTCTGCAAGATGTAGAACGCATCCATCGAGCTGATCGCGCCATTTTTATTGACATCTGCAGCCGTGGCCGCGCCTCCGCTGAGCGTGATCAGCCCGGCATCATGCTGCAGCGCCAGGGAGGCGTCTAAGCGCTGATCCCGCCTGTCTCATCGGTCTTTTCCGGGGTCAGAATATAATCACCCGCAGCCACCCCACTGATCTGGTAGGTTCCATCCGACGCCGCTCTGCCCGTGATAGGTATTTTCACCTGACAGGGTCATCAATGTATCGGAGACGACACCGCCATTCCAGAACTGGATCGTCCCGGAGATGCTGTAGAGTCGGATCGACGATGAAGCTCCCATTCGTGGTCTGCACCGGGATCGCGCCGTCGTTCAGTAAGACGCTGGAAAGATCCAGCGCCGAAAAAGAACCAGGCGCCCCAACCACATCAAAATCGATCCAAGCCAGCACGCCTGAGCCGCTGACTGTCCCACCCGGGCTGGCCATCGAGATCCGGATCTGACCTGGAGTGCTGGTGTTCGCTGCCAGGCTCCATCCAGGCGTCAGGTTGCCTGCATCCGCCCCGGTTGCGTGCAGAATAGTATTGTCAAAAGTAGACCGTGAAGCTGGCTGCCGCCAGGCCGATCGACGTTCGCCAGGTTCACAGGCACCTGAACGGTCTCATTCTGTGCGCCGCCTGCTGCCGGCAGGCTCAGTCAAAGCGGGGGCGATCTCATAGGTGAACCCTCCGGGCAGCGTCCCGCTGAGCGTATCTGTATTCGTGACCTGTACATCGACCAGTCCCAGGCAAATGAGCCGGCGTATCGCAGGTAATTTCGGTGCTGCTGTACACCACGACATTGCTTGCCGCTGTCCCCCGAATGTGACTGAGGCTCCGCTTTAAATTGGCTCCCCGAGATCGTCACCGGGGTGCCGCCTGAACCGGTCCGCGGTCTGGCGTCTACCAGCGATGGGAGCTGGCGGGGCGATCACATGCATGACCACCGGCACGCTCTGGTCCGGGTTTACGCTGTCATTGCTTAAAATGTGAAGGGTACCGGTGTACAGTCCGGTCTGGCTGACCTGGGAAGCATCGAAAGTCACATTAATAACCTGGTTCTGCGCGGCAGGGATCGTCCCGCTGATCGGGCTTTCGGAGAGCCAGGGGATGTCGGTATAGGCTCGTGCTGCCGTCCAGGATGATGTCATCCAGGAGGATCTGCGCCCCGTCGTTGCCGATATACTCGAAGCCGATCCGCACCGCACCCCCGGGCAGCACAGGCGTCAAATTAAATGTGCTTTGAGCCCAGGTCCAGCTGGCAGGCCAGACTGTCGTCCGCCTTGCCCAGGTAGATATCGTCCCCACCGCCGACTGCCCCCACCACGATCCAGACCTTCAGGTCGCAGTTATCATAATAGTCACGGCAGTAGTACACCGAGCCTTCCGACCAGAAGGAGAGCACGCCCTGCGTCAGGTTCAGCGATGGGCTCAGCAGCCACTCGTCCTGAGCTTTATCATCGTATTCCACGTTGGCGGCGTAGTCGCCGCTGTGCGGGGTGCCGTAGATTGAGATCTCCCAATTGTAACTGGCGGTTGGTGACCATCTCACTCCAGCCGCCGGGAGGCACCAGACCGCCTTCGAAACCTTCGTTGAGCAGCAGGCTGTCGGGAGAGAGCGTATGCACCAGCTCACCTCGGCCGGCTTTCTCCGGCGCATGGCGTGGTTCAGAGGTATCTCGAATTCGAATGTTGTACAGCCTGGATTTTGCCGGGAACTAGGTCGGATTTCCAGCCTCCCAGGTCTTCCCGCAGCTCGAACAAAGCCGTTTCAGCGCTGCTGTTGGTCAGGGTGAGGGGCAGGGTGGCGACTGTGCCGGAAAGGACCGTGGTTTCCAATATTTGTGGTTGGTAAGAGAGGGAGACATCAGGGGCCAGGCTGAAGTCCAGAGCTGGCGAGTTCACCGTGGAAGTTGAGCCATCCAAACGTGGATCTCTGGCATTCGATCGACTGACGGGCTCCCCATCAGTCTGCATCGTCATATTAAGGGAGGGATATGCACTGGAAGCGTCGATTGCCTGTGCCGGAACAGAGGAAATGGTTAAAAATAATATGGCTAAAAGTGTGAGAAAGAGATTTCTTTTCATAGATCGCTCCGGCATAATCGTTCGGTATCCATACTTTTTTTCTTGAGCCGGTCATATCCTTCGACATGACCGGCTCGTTTAGTTATTTGATGTGGCGGCCGTCACAAAAAAAGCGGATCAAAGGACGGCACACCATGCTGAACTGCCTGCCTACTGTATGATTTGTTCCTGGCAGGTTTCCACATTGTTATCTTCCACATACTCATAACCCGATTTCACTGCGTTGTGGACACATAGCTGGTATTTTCCAGGCGCCAGGCCGCGCAGCGTGAATTTAGCCTCACCATTGCGGTTGGTTGTGGCTGTCGTGGCGGTTCTCGATTCTCATATCGACCCACCCACCGCTACTCCATATTTGCCATTTGATCGTCACAACAACCTTACTCAGTCAGCGCGTTGAGATTGTCAATCATAGTCACCAGCGCGTTGAGGAGGGCGTGTGGGTTGCTGCCCACGTCCTTGAGGGCTGATGCTGATGTCACTGACGTACATCATATTAGCTGTATTGATCGTCCAGGTGAAGCTGGCTGGAGTGGAGTCGGTGTTGCCGGCGCTGTCGATGGCTTTCACCTCAAAGGTGTGGCTGCCGTCCGCCAGACCGGTGTAATCCTGCGGGCTGGTGCAGTTGCTGAAGC
This sequence comes from uncultured Chloroflexia bacterium, assembly GCA_963726375.1. Taxonomy (GTDB): domain Bacteria; phylum Chloroflexota; class Anaerolineae; order Anaerolineales; family UBA4823; genus UTCFX2. The sequence continues at coordinate 6,037 of CAVSCE010000005.1, forward strand.
CACCACTGTCCAGCTGGCATTGGAAGGTTGACCCGGTCCTCACTGCTGGTGAAGCTGAAGCTGGCGTCCGCGCTGTTGCTCGGGTTCGTCGGCTTGGATGTGATGGTGGTGTCCGGAGGCGGGTGTCGATGGTCCAGGTGAAGCTGGCTCGTGGCGTCGGTGTTGCCGGCGATGTCGGTGGCTGTCACCACAAAGGTGTGGCTGCCGTCCGTCAAACGCAGTGTAAGCTTTCGGGCTGGTGCAGTCGCTGAAGCTATCGCTGTCCAACTTGCACTGGAAGGTTAACCCGCCTCGTCGCTGATGAAGCTGAAGCTGGCATTGGCGCTGTTGCTCGGGTCCGTCGGGTTGAGCTGTGATGGTCGGTATCGGGCGCCACGGTGTCGATCGTCCAGGTGAAGCTGGCAGGGGTAGCATCGGTGTTGCCGGCGCCGTCGGTGGCTCGCACCTCGAAGGTGTGGCTGCCGTCCCCCAGGGAGGTGTAAGCCTTCGGGCTGGTGCAGGCGCTGAAGCCGCCGCTGTCCAGCTGGCACTCGAAGGTTGCGCCGGCCTCGCTGGTGAAGCTGAAGCTGGCGTTGGCGCTGCTGCTCGGGTTCGCCGGCTGAGTGGTGATGGTGGTGTCCGGAGCCAGGGTATCGATCGTCCAGGTGTAGCTGGCTGGGGTTGGATCGGTGTTGCCCGCGAGATCCTTGGCTCTTACATAGAAGGTGTGGCTGCCTTCCGAAAGCCCGATGTAATTCTTTGGGCTTACACACGCAACGAAGGCTTGGCTATCTAGCCGGCACTCAAAGGAGTAAACCACGATGGCACCCATGAAACGACCGCTGCCGGTACGAGTCTGGAATAGTGTACCTGTCTCGCTACCACTGAAGCTGAAGCTGGCAGACGTGCTATTGCTTAAAGCCGGCGGATTGTTGGTTATGTTGGTATCAGGAGCTAGGCTATCGATCGTCCAGGTGAAGCTGGCAGGGGTTGAGTCGGTGTTGCCGGCGCTGTCGGTGGCTCGCACCTCGAAGGTGTGGCTGCCGTCCGCCAGGGAGGTGTAAGCCTGCGGGCTTGTGCAGACGCTGAAGCCGCTGCTGTCCAGCTGGCACTCGAAGGTTGCCCCGGCTTCGCTGGTGAAGCTGAAGCTGGCGTTGGCGCTGCTGCTCGGGTTCGCCGGCTGAGAGGTGATGTTGGTGTCCGGAGCTATGGTGTCGATCGTCCAGGTGTAGCTGGCGGGAGATGCGTCGGTGTTACCCGCCAGTCGGTGGCACGCACCTCGAAGGTGTGGCTGCCGTCGGCCAGTCCGCTGTAATCCTGCGGGCTGGTGCAGACGGGAAGCAGCCACTGTCCAACTGGCAAGAGAAGTCGACCCCATCCGTGGCTGCTGAAGCTGAAGCTGGCGTCGGCGCTGCTGCTCGGGTTAGAAGGCTAGAGGTGATGCTGGTGTCGGGCGGAGTCCGGTCCCCGGAAACGACCAGGATCAGGGTCACGGTGGTCTGATTGCCGGCCAGGTCGGTGATCTGACCCTGCACGGTGTACGTGCCGAGCGGGTAGTCGTCCGGCACGGTCATATCGACATCCACAGCCCCGAGATCGTGCTTGGCGGCGTCCACCAGGGTCACCTCGATCCCTTGATGTAGACAAAGGGATTGTTCCCATCTGCGGCGCCCTCCAGGTAGGCCAGGTAGGGCTCTGGCACGCCGCGGGCGTCATAGTAGGCTTTGAGCTCGTCTGCGCTGACGCTCGACCGATCAGGTTCAGGCCGAAATAGTGGTCAGCCAGTGGCTCATCGGCGTTGTCCCGCCGCGAACTGGATCAGGTGGTCGACGGCCGGGTCGTTGGTGGTCGGCAGGATGTAGCCGGTCTCCAGGTCGCCCGTCATCGCGATGCCATCGGCGGTGGCGCCGGTGATGGTCAGCACGGGCGGCGTGGTGTCCATCCTTCGAGCTCGTAAGCGCCGATGTCGCACCAGAGCGCCCTGCGGCCGGGTCACGCCGCGCTGGTCGGTCTCCGCTGCGCAGGTAGGCGCCGCGTCGATCGCCGGGCTGCCCTCAAGCAGCGCGTGGGTCGGCGTGACGCCGGGTGCGTTGAGGCCAGGACGTCCAGCATGGGGTCGATCCCAACCAGGTCGTTCATCGCTCCAGCCGGTCGAGCCGGTGCCGTCGCCGATCAGGTTGCCGCCCAACGAGGTGACGGCGCCGTATACGTCAGGCCACTCGAATGTCCCCGCGGCCTGTCCGGGTCGCGGGGTCAGGTCCGGTGTTGCCGGCGATGATGCTGTTCTGCAGCGTGAGCCTGGCCCGTCCGAGCCAACGTAGACCCGCCGCCGCCGCCCCAGGCTTCGTGGCATAATTCTGGTTCGCGGTGTTGCCGGTGACGGTCTGTGGACCAGGCTGACCGTCGCCGCCCATCGACGAGGATGCCGCCGCCGTAGTTGTTGGTCACGTTGCCGCTGACCGTGGTATTGATCAGGGTCGTGGAGCCGCCCGTCGACGGTGAAGATGCCGGCGCCGCCCTGGCTGCCCGTGCCGTGGTTGCCCGCCGACCGTGCAGCGGTTCAGGGTCAGCGTGCCTTCCTCGTTCGATCCCGCCGCCGGCGTAGGTCACGACGTTGTTCGGGCCGATCACGCAGTCGTTCAGCGTCACCGTGCTGTTCGGGCCCATGGCGAAGCCGCCGCCATATAGTCACGGCCGTCCCGATCGTAAGCCCCGAAATGTCCAGCTGACCGTGGCCCTCCCAGTTAGAGACTTCAAACACACGGCTCAATTCATTCGCCGCTGATCGTAAGTGGTCGGCGCCAGGACCGGTGATAGTCAGGTCCTTGTGATCCAGATCTCATTACCGCCCAGCGTAATGGTGACAGGTGTCGCAGGCTGAACTCGATCCTATCCCCGGCAAGGAGAATCACGGCCTCGCGCAGGCTGCAGTGTTCGTCGCAGAGCCCATCGACCAGTCACCTGTTGCATTGACGGTCCAGACGACCGCCGGGCCTCCACGATGAGGCTCAAAGTGACACTTCTTTCATTACCTGCCGCTCGGCGATATTGCCCCACACGGTGTACTTGCCAAGCGGGTAATCGTCCGGTACAGTCATGTCGAAGTCCAGGTCCTGGATGTAGTGCTTGGCGGCGTCCACAAGGGTCTCCGTCGATCCCTTGATGTAGACGAAGGGATTGGTCCCATCCACAGCGCCGTTCAGGTATTCCAGGTAGGGTGATGGGACGCCGCGAGCCACGTAGTAGGCTTTCAGGTCGGCGGGGCTTACCGTCGATGAGATCAATTTCAGGCCAAAATACTGGTCCGCCAGCGGCTCATTGGCGGTCGTATCAGCTGTGAACTGGATCAGGCGGTCAAGGGACGGATCGCGGGTTGAGGGCAGTTACCCGTCGCCAGATCACTTTCCATTATGGTTTGATCTGACGGTGGCGCCGGTGATCAGTCAGCACAGGCGGGGTGACGTCGGTCCCGGTAGACTCGAAAGCGCCGATGTCGCAGGATTCGCCCTGGGGGCGAGCCACGCCGCGCTCGTCGGCTGCTGGCTCACCCAGGCAGACCACCGCGTGGATCGCCGGGCTGCAGCCAGCAGCGCGAAGGTCGGCGTGGTCCCGGGCGTGTTCAGATCCAGCGCGCCAGCTTCGGGAGGGCGGGAGCGGCAGTGTCGCCATACAGGTCAGCGGCGCTCCAGCCGGTCGAGCCCGTGGTGTCGCCGATCAGGTTGCCGTCTTGAGAGGTGAAAGTACCGGACACGTCGTTATAGGAGACGTGGAAGTATTCAATTGCTGGATCTCCCCCGCCTGTCAGGTCGGTGTTGCCGGCGACGATGCTGTTTTGGATGTTTACATATCCACCGTCGATGTAGATCCCACCGCCGCCGCCCTCCAATTCGAATGCGAAGTCCTGGTTGGCGAGGTTGCCGCTGACGGTGCTGTGGATCAGGTTGATCGTCGCCCATCGGTGACAAGGCCCGCCGCCGAAATTATTGGTCACATTGCCGGATACCGTTGAGTTGATCAGGGTCGTGATGCCCCCATATGATGTGTAGATGCCCACGCCGCCAAGTGTGCCCGTGCCGTGGTTCTCCATAACGGTGCTGCGGATCAAGGTCAGTTGACCATGAATGTTCATGATCCCACCGCCGGCATATGTCACGACGTTGTTCGGACCGATCACGCAGTCTGAAACGGTAACAGAAGCGTCTAGACCTACGAAGATACCGCCGCCTTCAGAGGCGCGGCCGTCTTTCATGTGAGACCGGAAATGCTTGCGTTGATGGGTTGTTCATAGTTGTTGAACCAAAAGACACGGGCTAAATTCGCTGCCGCTGACAGCAAGCTGGGCACCGGGCCGCTGATCGTGATGTCTTTGTCGACCCAGATCGGCTCCTCGTTTGCCAGGTAGATGGTGGTCGGCAGGCTCAGGGTGAAGTCTATCGTATCGCCGGATTGGGCTGCATACACCGCTTCGCGCAGGCTGCGGGGGCTTGCGTCACACCCGTTTTCATCCATAACATCATCGGCAGTGTTGACATGCAGCGTCGAGGGAGGACGGAGTGTCAGCGAGACGGTTGCCACGTTGAATCTGGTGGGTGTCGTTGACGTGGAAGGTGAAGCTGTCTGTGGGGCGCTGGTGCCAGGATTGGGTGTGTAAAGGACTTTACTGGTGCAGCTCTGTCCAATTAGCATGGGAATATCGTCTGAAAGCCATTCGCAGCTCGCAGCTCCCGGCGTCCCAAGCGTTCCTGCTGCTGGATTGCTGTCGATGTAGAAGGTCGGTCGTTCGAAGACGAAATTGTGGAGGTCCAAGTCGGTTGCCGACAGGGTGACGTAGTCTGGTACTGCTGCGCTGACCGCTGCGCTGCTTCCAGGGCGGTCGGCGCCACGTAACCGCCACCAAAAGATTGACATTCCCGGGCTGCGAAACATGGAGCCCGTCGCTGACAGTGAAGGTGAAGCTGTCGGGAATTTCGGAGTCTGTGGTGTTGGGGGTATAAACGACATCCGCCGAGCACATGATGAGGTCCGCCCACTGCCTCCGGCTTGGGTCTCGGGGGGGCTTCCTCAGTATTTTCAAGGAATCAGGCTCATTCATGACGTATGGGAAACATCCGGTGTTAACCGGGGTGCCGAGGAGCCCAATCCGGGTCGCTTGCCATATAATTCCAGGCTGAATTCCAGCTGATCAGTTCCCGCCATGGCAGCCCCCATCAGTTCGATGGTGGTCGGATGGGTGTTTGATGCTAACCTTTGTCTTTCTTCTGTGATAGCCTGGACATAGACCACCTCATGCGTGACTGTGAACGGCACGCTGAAATCACCGCCTGCTTCGCTGACCGACGCCAGGATCGGGTAGCTGCCGGCAACTGCGTAGGTGTGTTCCGGAGGATAGCAGTAGTTATAGTAACCGGCAACGGTCTGCTCTGGGGAACCGTCGCCCCAGTCGATCTTGCAGGTGAACGGGCCGCTGTCTTGATCGGCGTAACTGATTGAAGCGTTGACTGGTATGCCTTGAAAAGAAGGCTCCGGTTCAATCCAAACTTGATTGACGCTGGCAAGGATATCCACCACCGTCACCCATTGGCTGTCGGTGGTTGCGGTCATATTGCTGTCGTAAACAGTCAGGCAGACCTGATATTGACCGCTTGCGCCAAACCAGATGTCTTGGCTTCTGCAAAGAGCCCCAGGAATAAGGGTGGTCAATACAGGTGTCTCCGGGATCATTGCCGCGGACCCCAGGAGTATCCGTTGTACCCCGGGGCTGCGGTGAAGGTCGCATAGCTTCCCTCCAGGAGTTCGGCCGAATCCCAGATGAAGAGGGTTCTCGCCGAGGACGGTCAGCGAATAGGTGTGCGTCTTGGTCGCCCCGAACGCGTCCCTCGACCTGAACCACGATCCCGCTGAAAGTACCGCTCGCTGTGGGAGTGCCGGAGAAGGCGCCATCGACGAGGTTATGCTCTCCGGCAGGGTGCCAGAGAGTTTGGTGAGCGTGTAAGGCGCAGTCCCACCATCCACGCTGATAGCCTGGCTGTAGGCTGTGTTCAACCTGGCGAGGGCAGCTCGGAAGGTGTGAAGGTCATAACGGGATAGAATGTCAAGCGTGTAATCCCGCCTGCCGTCAGACCAGCCCGCTGGCGACCACGACTGTAAACTTGTGGGAGCCCAGGGTAGGCGCCGACCAGTAAATCTGGCCTGTATTGTAAGAAAGAGTTAAGCCTTCCGGAGGGAACCTCTTTCCCAGACGCCACGTATTCTTCCCCGATCGGTGACAAATCGACTTGGTAGGGAATGCCGGCCTCTCCAGTAGGCAGCGCCTCGGGCAAAATGGTGATCGGCACGTAATTGCAGAGCGGCACGGTAGCCTGGGGCTGGACGTTTCGTCGCATGGCGGGACATTTGTCGGTCCGTAATACCCATCGTCGGAGCAGGGGCGAATGGGTGGGGTTTCGGATTCTCCCCCGAGCCATGACCAGGACACCACGGCAGCGCTTTCCAGGGCGGGATCTGTGACGAGGCCAGTGTCAGCAACATCAAAACAGTAGACCGCATGGCAGTAATCGCCTGGCTCCTGAATACGGTTGTCTGAAAGTGCGTATTCGGCCCCTGTACGGTCTGTCCAGTTCACCCCCCCGGTGAACAAACCGGGGGGCGATCCGTCGTTGTTGCAGTTTTGCGAGACTGTCTGGATTTGCCAATCGAACTCGAAAAACCCATTGACGGTCCAGTCTTCCGGGAACTTCAAGAACACAGGGCTCGCATCCTGCCCGTCGGTGGTGTAGGTGTCGAAGTTGAAGCAGAGTTTCTGGTTGTATTTGCCGGGGATGTAACACGACGCGGCGCCCTCGACCGCTTCGGGCAAAAGTCACGTTCGACCCGGCCAGGTCTGCTCCCACGGATAGGTTGTCCCGAAGATGAGCATCAGGCAGAAAGCTGCACATAGCAAAATAGCTCTCCGGATTTTTATAAATTGATCACTTGGCAGGTTCATTGCATTCTCCTTTTTTGACGTTCAATTAATTTCCGACCACTCCAGGCGGCACCGGTGGTTTCAAGCTGTCCTTAATCTCCAGCGGGGCGTTTTCAAGCACACCTCCTCTGGAGATCGAACCGCTATAGTTTACATTCTCATTGGATCGGCATTTTGATCGAAGGACGGGAAGGGTGTTTAGGGCGGGCTCAGCAGCGCTGCCAGCATTTCCTTCACGCCTCTCAGGGTGAGGGACTGTTTCCTGTCCGGCGATCAGAACTGCCCGGTTGGTTTCCATGTCCAATCCGATCAGCAGCAGGCGCGGATTTCTTGAAAGCAGCGGCAGGATATTGCCTTCGGACGCGCAAGGCAGGTCGTAAATCAGCACATCCGGCAGGCATTCTGCCGTACGTCTCCAGCTCCCTCCAGGCTTCTCATGGATGACACGCAGGTTCGGGTTTTCGGTAAGGCTGCCTGCCACAAGCGAGAGCAGCATCGATTGGCCGAATAGAAAAACACCCGATCTCCCATAAAAACATCTTATATCCATCATGGTACTTGAGTACTATGCCGGGGGATAGAAAAGGGATAGTCTCCTGATACAGGCAGACTATCCCTTGTGATAACGATGATAAGTACGATGTCTGCCAGCCGCTGCAGTACGTCAATAAGGTTTGAGGGCAAATGAATTACTTTCTGGCGGCATCCATCCACTCCGCAGGGCATAAGCCACCACCTGCTCGCGGTTCCTGGCGTGCAGCCGCTCCAAAATCTCCCCCATGTGGTATTTCACCGTGTTCTCGCTGATGTGAAGTGCGGCGCCAGCCTCTTTATACGATTAACCCCTCGGCAATCATCTCAAGAACCTGGCGCTGGCGTGGGGTCAGCTCCTGCTACGATTGTATTGGTGCTTGCTGCTCCATCTCGGCTCTGCAGACCCTGAAGATCTTCATGGAATCCTCTGGGGCCGGGCTTTCAAGCGCAGTTTTGTGCTCGTCGATGGCAGCCGCCTGGCGGGCGAACTCGCTCAGCAGGTGAGCGGAAAGCTCGCGCGAGAGCGGCGCCTCCCCCCGAGCCACTCCCTCCAGGTAGGTGAACAGCGCATTCGGTTTCAAGTTCTTGAGCAGATAACCGCTGGCGCCGCTCTTGAGCGCCTCAAACAGGTCGGCGTCTTCGGCAGAGGTGGTCAGCATCACGATCTTGATCTCCGGCAGTCTCGGCCTGGATCAGGCGGGTTGCTTCCAGCCCATTGCAATTGGGCATGCGGACGTCCATCAACACCAGGTCTGGGTGCAGCTTGCGAGCCAACCGCAGGGCTTCCAGCCCGTCGGATGCAGCCCCCACCACTTCATAACCCCCGGCCTGGAGAAGGTTCTGCAAGCCTTCCACGAACAAACCGTGATCGTCTGCCAGAAGTATTTTCATCTGCCGCTCCTTGATTCATTAGCCGGCAGAGGCAGGGTTACTTCGATTCGCGTGCCCTTTCCTGAGGTTGATTTGATCGTCACCTTCCCGCCAATCCTGGCCGCGCGCTGGCGCATCACCTGTATGCCAAAATGCTTGCCGTCGGTATGCTTGAGCAGCCGGGTCGAAACCGGCGCCGTCATCCGCGATCGACAATTCCATCAGCGAATCATCGGCTTTCACCGTAACCTGAACCAGGCTGCTCCCTTGGGCGTGCTTGCGCACGTTCGCCAGCGCCTCCTGCGTGATGCGGACGAGCTGGACGGCAACCGGCGGTGGCAGCCTGGCCGGATTGTAGCATTCCTCCCTGGCCGCCATGCCTTTAAGATACAGCTGCGTGGCTAATCCTGTATGCCTTTCAAAATCGCTCAGCATCTTATGCAGGGTCACGCAGAAGTTCTCTGCTGGCATACTGACCGAAAGCAGGTGGTCGATCATCTCACGGGTGTCTTCCTGGATCTGCCCGACAGCTTCTGCCAGGCGTTTCAGGCTGGTTCTCGGCGGTTTGTTCCTGCCCGGCCTGGAGATAAAGGAGGGCAGCCTGGGCTTGCATGTTCAGGAAAGCCAGGTTTTGTGAAAAGCCGTCGTGCAGCTCGTCGGCGAGCAGGGCGCGCTCCTCCAGGGTCGCCTGCGCCCACTGCGCCTGTGCCCGCTGATGCTGCGCCAGGCGTGCCTGGGTGATGTCCTCCAGCACAAATGCCTGCCCGATCCGCCAGCCGCTGGGCTGCAGCAGCGGCAGGCTTCTTATCCGAAAAACCTGCGATCCCTGGCTGGTTTTAATAACCGCATCCTTTGCCGCGACCTCTGACCCGATCAGGTCGGCAATCTCTTCCCACCAGCTCCCCAATGCCTTTTCAGCCGGCTTTTGCAAGCCCAGATTCTCGGGCATCCCTGGCAGGGCCTGTGCGGAAGGATTAAAATCGACCAGGTAGTTCTCCTCATCCAGCACGAACATGGCATAGGGCAATTGAGTAATAATCGCATCGCGCGCTACCGGGATCACCCGCATCAGCCGGTAGTAGAACAATGCCACGAAGTAAGAGACGATTACAAAGTTCGCAAGCAGGCTGGTGAGCTGGATAGGTGAGACGGCGATGTGTAGCCTGGCGGACAGCATGTAGCCGAGTAAAGTCAGGATTTGTCCCAGGATGATCAGCAGGATCGGGACCCGGAAAGCGGGCGCTCGCTGCAAGCTGTTGAAGAGCACGCCGAGCATAATGAATACAAGCCCAAATATATACCCAACAAAAATCCATTGGGTCAGCGCGCTCGCTGTATAAATCAATGTCCCGGAATGGACCTTGACAGTGCTGATGGCGTTGGGTGTGAAGATTGCCAGCACCAGAAAGAGTGCTGCTGGGAGGAAAAGCAAAAGCATGCTGCGCCGGGTGAGCCATTTTTCGTTGCCCGTATAAGCCAGCGTTACCAGCAGCTCCAAGGGGAATCCCGACCATAACGCAAATACTCTGAAGCACCCACGACCAGTAGTTCATCTGGTTGGACCTGATGATAGTTTGGAGAGCAGCTGCGAGTCCCCACAATACCCAAACGATCATCAGCCAGCGGAAATAGCGGGTACCAGGCCGGTCGGGCTGTCTCCACACATACCATCCCATCGATGCGGCAAAAACCGCAGTCATCATATACGGCCAAGGTTGAGTCAAGAAGACGTCCATTTTGTGGATCCAGCCGGTTTAATCTATATATTAATATCTCTAGTGCGATGCTCCTCAACCTATATTTATTTATACCGTCCATCCTGGGCAGCGATGAGAACCATGTCTGGCGCACCTCGCTTGACCAACCATCCCTACGGGTTGACGAAATGGTGCAGACTCTTTCTGATTACGAGCGCCAGAGAGCCGACCTCTTCCGTCTCGAACGAGAAAGGCAACGCTTCATAGTGGGGCGAGCTGTTCTCAGAAGAATTCTAAGCTTCTACCTGGAACTTGATCCAGACCAGGTGCAGTTCTGCTACGGACCGCGTGGCAAACCCTTTCTGGCTTCGAATCAGGAAATCAAAACCAGGTTTCAACCTCGCCCATTCCGGTCCGCTTGCCCTTTTTGCTTTCAAAAACGACCAGGATATCGGAATTGATGTCGAGCTGGTGCGCCCCCTTCCTGATAAAGACATAATCGCTGCCAGATTTTTCTCTCCATCCGAGAACAAAGCCTATCAAGCTTTGCCTGATCACGAGAAAGAGATGGGGTTCTATCGATCCTGGGTGCGAAAAGAGGCGTACCTTAAAGCACTGGGGGAAGGATTGTCACAGCATATGGAATGTGTTGACGTTTCATTAGTGTCCGTAGAACCAGTCCGACTGTCTTAACACCGCTTGGGACCCTGATGAGATAGACCGCTGGTCTTTGATCTCGTTCACACCTTCACCCGGTTTTGTGGCAGCGCTAGCAGTGCCAGGGCATGGCGATCACGTCATAACTTTCGAGTACGATTAACTGCGCAGCGCCGCACGTCAGTGCTTTAGCACAACAAATCTGTCAAATAAGTTTCGCAAAAGCTGCAAAATATGTCCGTGAGCCGGCGCTCGAGTTAGGGTTTCTGAAAGTTAAGGTAATCCGAATTCTCTCAGATGATTTCAGGAAACGGGATTTCGACAGATGGATCCACGAATGATTCCACTGCTGCAATGATACGGACATATCCCGTACACCTGCAGAGATTTCCTGACAGACCTTCCACAATTTCCTGATGGTTCGCATCGGGAGTATCGCGCAGCAGAGCCACAGCTGACATTACAAATCCCGGGGTGCAGTAGCCGCATTGTGAGGCTCCAAACTCGGCGATCCGTTTTTGTACCGGATGGGGCATTTCTGCGTTTCCCAACCCTTCAATTGTGGTGACCCTGCGACCTTGCACCTTAGCGGCCGGCATGATGCAGGAGTTAATCGGGCTGCCGTCCAACCAGACCGTGCATGCACCACATTCCCCTTCTCGGCAGCTTATTTTTGTACCGGTTAATCCTAAGCGGTCGCGCAGTACATCAGCCAACATCTCATCCGGCTGGATAATTAGGCTGAAATATTGATCATTCACATAGAAATCAAGCTGCATGAATTTTCATCCTGAATTTGCTTCTGTTTGTATACCAAGCAGCCCAAGGAAACTCTCGTGTAGTAAATTTTGGGCTACCTGCATCCGATAAGCCTGAGAGGCTCGGAAATCCGATATGGGTAGGATATCCTGTTCGACCGCGTAAAGCCGCGGGTCAGCTGCTTGGTCGACTGGCAAATCTCTTAATTTCTCTTCAACGGACTGTAATCTCACTGCAGTGGGTGCAACAGCCCCCATTGAGATTTTTGCATTAGAAATGTGGAAATTTTCCACATTGAGTAATACCGCCACGTTCAATAATGCAATGGCCATGGACCGGCGCGGTTGAACCTTGCGAAAATAGCCGCGTGCTGTTGTGTCTGGGACTTTAAAGTGAAACCCGGTGACGATCTCTCCCGCAGCAAGGGCAACCTGGCGGTTGCCAATCAGAAAATCACATAACGGGATTTCTCTCTGCCGATGATCGCTGCCAATGATCTCTACCATGCTGTCCAACACAAGTAAAGCTGGGACAGCGTCGGCAGCGGGTGATGCATTGACAACATTTCCACCGATCGTCGCAATATTTCTGATTTGCGGACCTGCAATCTGGCGAACGGCATCACAGAGCAGACTAACGTGTGCATTGAGAAGTTTTGAATGGAGAATCTGCGAGAGCGTGACAGCCGAACCAATCTGTATTCTCCCATCATTCAGAGATATTTGCTTCAGATCATCGATTGAGGAAATATCCACCAAAGCTTCAACCGGGGCGTGTTTCTTATTTGAAATATCTAATACCAGGTCCGTCCCACCCGCAATAATGCGCGCTCGATCCTGGTAGGCGTCGATAAACTGAAGCGCTTCCGACAGATTATGAGGGATAAGGTATTGGCTCCACATATGCATTTCTTGAATAATGGTTAAGGTTTAAGAAAATTCAGCAATCACCCTTTTAAATTTCTTAAAGTTGTCATACACCTGCGCATATCGCTCATGGTTTTCTTCAATTGGCTCAATAAAGAAACTTTTGGATACCATGGCTTTAACGGCTTCCTCGATGTTTTCAAACAGACCGATACTGGTTGCGGCTGCCATGGCAACCCCCAGGACGCTGTCTGAGCGAGCGCCTGAGAGTGGCTTACCCAGGATATCGGCGACAATCTGGCGCCAGGTCGGATTCTGCTGCCTCCACCAGTAAAGCTAAGATTTTCCCATGGGAGCGAGAGTTCGTCAAACTTCTCTGCGATATCTTTCAATGCAAATGCAGCTCCCTCCAAAAGCGCACACGTGAAGTCTGCCCGCACGTGGTTCCTGGACAAATTCAAAAAGGCGCCTTGGGCAACTTTTGTCGGTTTCGGCGTCCCCATCCCTACAAGGTAGGGCATGAACAACATTCCATTTGCTCCCAAGGGGCTTTTGGCAGCTTCATTGGCAATTTGGTCGAAAATATCTGGATCGCTCTCGTGGCCGTGATAGAAATTATCTATCAGCCACTTTACACTGTCTCCACCGCATTTTGTCATCCCGCCGGTAACGAACAGGTCATTCACATAGGAATAGCAAAACATGGAGTTCGCCTTCAGGTTTCGGCCGGGCATCTTGTGAGGAATAGTAGTTCGCATCACACCGTTCGTGCTCAAAGAGACGATTCCCTGACCTAGCTCGACAATCCCGGCTCCTAAAGTAGCCGCGGCGCCGTCGTTTAACCCGGCCACGACCTGAACGGAGGCCGGTAAATTGATCTCTTTTTGGATTTTTGGCGTCAAGCTGCCAACGACCGAAAGCGAAGGCACGGATTTGGCCAGCAATCGCGGATCGACCTCCAGCGCCTCAAATAAGATTGGGTTAATGGTTTCGTTCCCCGGGCTGCTGCTGGGTTCATCGACTGTTCTCCCGGTCAGGATAGACAAAATGTAGCCTTTCACATCAAAAAGATGTGCAGCTCTTTGAATCAGTTCAGGACGGTTCAACATAGTCCAGTAGAGCTGAGCGCCAAACGAAGCCTCCGGTGTGCCTAATCCGATCCAATCCTCACCGGCTTTCTGGATCAAAGCTTCAATCAAACCCGCCGCACGCTGGTCTTGCCAGATCGGCGGATGCCAGAGCGGGTTGAAGTTTTCATCCGTTGGAATTACACAGGGACCGTGGGTTGAAAGACCTATGGCTTCAATTCTGCTGGTTTGTGCACCCAGCTCTGCGACAAGCCCTGCCAGAACTTCTATGATCGCTTCTCGCCATTCACATGGATCTTGTTCTACCCACCCTGGATTGGGCCGGTATGAAGTGATAGCACGTTGAACCGACCCGACCAGGCTGCCGTCTGGCTCAAAGGCGCTGGCTTTACAGAGAGTGGTTCCTAAATCCAGCCCAACAATCAATGGGTTCATTTTCGAAGGCTCATTTCTTTGCCTTATCCAGCGCTGCCAAAATTCGATCAGGCGTAGCAGGAAGATGCGTAACCCGAGCGCCGGTCGCATCGCATATCGCGTTAGCGATTGCGGGCGCCACTGTCGTCGTGGGAGCTTCTGCCAATCCTTTTACCCCGAGCGTTCCAATCGGCGAAGGAAAATTTACAAAATGCACCTGGATTTCTGGAGCATCTGCCAGGCTGGGAATCAAGTAATTGGTGAATCCAACATTGATAGGCTTTCCTTCTGCAAGGATGTAGTCCTCAAACAGGGCAAATCCCATCCCCATCACACAGGCGCCCTCGACCTGACCGGCAGCGCCAATCGGATTTAAAATTGTTCCAGAATCATGGAAGGCCTCGATTTTCAGGACAGTAACTTCACCGGTGATCGTATCAACTTCCAGCTCCACAATATGAGTTGCATATCCAAATTGGTTTATTGGAAAACCCTGGCCATTTTCACTCAGCGCAGTCGTTTGCGGTGCGGTGAAGCTTCCGCTGACGTTCAGGACCATCCCCATCTGACGGGCTTTCTCGAAAACATCGGATATGGGGATTGATTTTCCAGCTGCCGAAACACTTTCCCCTACGATCTGAATTCTTTCCGGAGGGCAATCCAAGATTTCTGCTGCGACCGATCGGATCAACGCTTTGAGGTTTTCACATGCCTGATTGAGCGCATTGCCTGTGATCGTAGTTTGTCGAGAAGCTCCGGTTCCACCAGCTTCTGGTGATTCGGTGTTTGACCCCTCCCAGTGGATTTTATCGGTCGGGAAACCATTCAATGAAATCGATGCGATGTTTATAAGGGCAGCTTCTAACCCCTGGCCAAGATCTGAAGCTGCAGTTCGGATCAGCAAGGATTGATTATTTAGGACTCGCAGTTCAACTCTGGCCGTATCTTCGTGACCAAAATGATAGTTAACTCCCTGGGCTGAGCAGGCAAATCCAATACCGCGTTTTTTCATTCGCTGCCTATACCTCCCAATCGCAGCCCGATTGATTGGGCAGCCGCTGCTATGGTCTCTTTGAAGTGAATGCCCGGTGGAAATGCCAGACCTGTGATCATGTTATCCCCTTCGACCGCCGCATTTTTCCAGCGCAGCTCAAGCGGATGGACGGAGAGCAGTCTGGCAGCCTGATCCAGAGGCTCTCCATCGCAAAGGTCACTCCAGGCATCCCCCAGGCGCGCATTGCGCCCATTGGGATATTGTTTGTGTAAATGATTGTTGTGTCAACCCGCTGATGCGGAATGCGATAGGGTCCGCTGGCGCCAATGGAAGCAAACTGGAAAATCCCTTCCGCCCAATGGGCGTAAGCCCCGGTGTCTGTCTTAATCTCGAACTGAACGGCAGTAATCGTACCATCTCTTTTCATGCCCATCCGCAAGTTGATCCACTGGGGATGGCGCTTCGTATGGGCGATGAATTCCTCCTGGCGGGAAAAGCTGATTCGGACTGGCTTTTGAGAATAATGTCCGAGCAGCGCAAGATACCCTGTCAGGAGACCATCGTCCTTCCCGCCAAATGAGCCGCCGGTGTAGGGCTGGATGACGATAACTTGTTTCTCAGAAATATCGAGGGTGTTTTGCGAGGATTGACCTCTCGGAATGGACGCTGTGGCACCCGATCCATAAGGTATACATACCCGAAGTGATCAGGTGAAATCACTACCGTGTGTCTGTTTCAAAATAGCAGTGTTCAATCGCCGGCGTTTGATAGTCATCCTCGACCACCAGCTCGGCTTCTTGAAACCCGAGCAATGTATCTCCTTTGGACAGAGAGAACTGACGCAGGATATTATTTGGGCAATCCGCATGGATAAGCGGAGCCTCGGGCGCCAGGGCTTCTTCCATTGAGAACACTGGCGGGCAGCGGCTCGAGCTCAATCTTCAGGTTACTTTCCGCATCACGCGCCGCCGATTCATCCACCGCAGCAATCAACGCCAAAGCATCCAAATAGCAGCGCGCTTTGTCTTCTACCAGGATCGGTTGGTCAAAGCGAGTTTTACCAAGCCGATTGCTCCCCGGGATATCCTGTGAAGTGACTACTGCATAGACGCCTGGAGTTCGACGGGCAGCGCTGGCATCGATGTTCAATATGCGGGCATGGGGGTAAGGGCTTCTGACAACATGCCCATACAGACAGCCTGGAATCTGGATATCGCTCGAATATTTCGCCTCGCCGGTTGCTTTCGGCAGTGCGGAGAGAAGCACGGATTGAACGATTGCGCTTCGATCGGCATCCGATTAACCCTTTGTGCTTCCCATCGCCAGGCCTTTGATAATATAACGCTGGATGACCATGAACAGGGCAATGAGAGGTAAGGTTGAGAGGATTGCCGCAGGGATTAGTTTTGCATAGTTGACATTAAACTGCCCGATCGCACTGGCCATAGTAGTTGTGATCAGGCGTTTTTCACTGGTAGAGATAAAGATGGTTGCAAAGAGATATTCGTTCCAGGAGAGGATGAAACAAACGCGAAGGTCGACGCCAATCCAGGTAGTGCAATCGGCAGGACGACTTTCAACAAAGCTTGCAGACGGTTGCAGCCTTCAACCATCGCGGATTCTTCGATTTCCCTCGTGATCGCTTCAAAGACAGTCCGCAAGTTCCAGATTGTAAACGGCAGATTGATCAGGGTATTAGCGAGGAAAAGCGGGTAATGAGTGTCATATAAGCCCATTTTGACAGCCATCACAAATAGGGAGATTGCGAGCAAAATCCCCGGAAAGGTCGGTACCACCATTAAGAAACTCATCATAAAATCACGCCCACTAAAACGGAAGCGGGCAAAGCTGTAACCTGCTGGAACTCCAAGGACAATAGCCAGGCTTGCTGAGATAAATGCAACCTTGAAGCTGTTTAAAAATGACATCATCAATTCTTTGTCCTGAACTGTGTTGGACATAATTCATGATCGTCCAGGAGTGTGGGAATATACCCAACGCGAAGGGTTCCGTCGACGGGCCGGAATGATGACATGATCATCCAGAGATAGGGGGAAATATAAATAATCGCCAGAAATGTCAGCGAAAAATATGCGAAAACTTTCAGCCAGCCGGGGAGCCGAGTGATCAGCAAGGCCTACTCCTTATCCATCGCTCGCAGGACGATTACTGAGACGATAACCGAAATCGAAGAGGATCAATCCGATTGCAGATGCTTTTCCAAACTCAAAGGATTGGAACGCTGTCCGATATACCCAGGTCGGAATGATCTCGGATGAGCCAACAGGACCTCCCTGGGTCATGATCCAGGTCAGGTCAAAATATGCTGCCGTAGTGACGAAGTCAAACATGGCCAGTGTCAGCAGAGTATTCCGGATCATCGGGATCGTGATAAAGAAGACCTGTTGAGATCCATTGGCGCCATCCACGACTGCTGCTTCATACAGCCCGGGGTCAACTGCCTGCAAGGCGGACAAGATCATCAGCATATAAAATGGTGTAAACATCCAGGCGTTGGTAAGGGTCACAGAGAGCAAGGCCCAATTGGGCTGGCCCAAAGGACCAAAGACGATCGACGACCCCATCGATTTCAATAATATCGCTATCGGACCAACCTGGGGATGCAAAATGAGACGGAATAAAATCGCCACAACGGTCGGAGTGATTGCCCAGGGGATCAGGAATACCGTGCGCATGACCCGAATAAACGTCGGATGGAGAGGCAGAACATTCAGCAACAGGGCAAATGTAAATCCCATCGTGACGTGCACAATCGTGGCACCACCTGCGTAAAGAAATGTCTGCGTCAGGATTTTAATAAATTTGGGATTAGTCCAAACAGCCAAAAAATTCGAGAGAGTTGGTTGAGCAGCCGAGAAGGCAGTTCCTTTTCCACCGACAAAGAAACTCAAGAACAGGACAAATGCACTCGGGTAGATCGCCAGCAAGATAAAGAATATCATCGCCGGCAGCACAAACCAATAGGCAGCAGAGATTCTAAATTTTTGGCATGGTCCCTTTTTGTGCAATCTCATCAGGGGCGATGGTAACCATCGCCCCTGTGATTGAGTTAACTGATCAAGGTAGATTAATCGTATTTCGCAAGGATCGCATTCCACTCTTCGGCAGCTTTGTCGAGTGCTTCTTGCGCGGTCATTTGTCCAAGATAGGCTGCCTGGAGATAGTTGCGCATGATACCGTTCAGCGCATCGCTGTCAGGGTACTGGTTCGCAGGGATTACTCCAGGCTGGACGACTGCTTCAGCAGCGACAGACATTGGCAGTTCCTGGAACATGGGTCGTTCAAGAGCAGCAACGTTTGGAGGCATATTGTTGGTAGCCTCGTTCCAGCGGATCAGGACATCATCGCTGGTCATGTATTCGACGAACTTCCAGGCTTCATCTTTGTACTTTGAGAGCGGCGAAATTCCAAATGCAGTCCCGCCGGTGATATTGCCTGGCACGTCGCCGACAGTCATCGGAGCCACGCAAAGCTCGAAATCCGGATGCCCGCTCTGGATGATGCCGATAAACCATGGCCCATCCTGGAACATGGCGACTTTATCGCTGACCATCAGGTCTGTCAGCTGGTTGAGGTCCATGCTGGTGAAACCCTCGGGGATATAGGGCTTAAGGCTGATCAGGTACTCGAGCGCCTTAACCCCGGCTTCACTGTTGAACACAGCCCGGTTGTTCTCAATGATCTTACCGCCAGCCTGCAGCAGGAAAGGCCAGAACTGCCATTCGGTGGCATAGTCAGTGGATGAGCCAACCAGACCAAAGCCGTAGGTGCCTTTCTCTTTATTGGTCAGTTTTGCGGAAATCTCTGTGAGATCATCCCACGTCCATCCCAAGGTTGGGATTTCGACGCCAGCTTCTTCAAACATTTTGCAGTTCATCAGAAAGATCGATGCACCTGCTCGCCAAGGAATCGCGTAGATCTTATCCTGATATTTGGCATAGCTCTGGCCGGCTGTTGTAAATCGCTGTTCGAACTCTCCTTTATCAACCATATCTTCCAACGACAGGATCAGGTCGTTGGAGACAGCCGAAGCAGTCCAAAAGCTCATGAATACATCCGGCGGATTGCCAGCATTCGTCGTCAGCACCAGTTTGTTATAGTTGTCATTCGCTGGTACGCTGTCGACCTTGACCTTGATATTTGGATTTAATTCTTCAAATTCCTTGACAAATTCAAGCTCGATATCCGGATTATCAGCCTGGCGCATATAGGTGATCTCAACCACCTCGGCCGCTGGCGCTTCGGTTGCGGCTGGCGCTTCAGTGACAACCGGCTCAGCCGGCGCTTCGGTCATAACTGGAGCTTCGGTTGCAGCTGGAGCTGCTGGTTCGGCTGGGGCTTCAGTGGCTGCAGGCGCCTCGGTGGCAGGAGCTGGCGCAGCCGTCGGTTGGCAGGCAGCCAGCAAAAAACTGGCCGCAACCAGAATGGCAAGTACAATATTTCTGATCTTCTTGAACATTTAATCCTCCAATTTTTCCTGAATAGCCTGATGTATTTCCGATATTACGCAAAAGAGTAAGCTCTGTACACCTCCTGACCGGTCAAATGAAATACTTGCCTTCTTCAAAGATCTTTTTCCCATCCAGATAGATCGCGCCTTCCTTGCGTAAATCCTTGATGATATCCCAGTGCAGCGCAGACTGGTTGATCCCATTATTCTCAGCGTAAGCCCGTCCAAGCGCCAGGTGAATAGTTCCACCGATCTTCTCGTCAAAGAGGATGTCATAAGAGAAGCGATCAATCCCGAAGTTCACACCGATGCCAAATTCACCCAGGCGCTTCGATCCTTCGTCCATTGCCAGGAGCTGGAGCAGTAGCTCTTCGTTTTTCTCGGCGTGCGCCTTTACACAGACTCCCTTATTGAATTCCAGGTTTATTCCTTCTACAAGCTGACCCATATACACGCCTGGAAATTCGAAATAGATCTGCCCTTCAGCACTATCGTCCACTGGGGCAGTAAATAACTCACCATCTGGCATATTCTTATGACCATCGGCCACCTCGTAGATCCGACCTTTGGTGGAGAAGGTGATATCCGTCTTGCAGCCGGTGATTCGGACTGTCTCGGCAGCCTGGAACACCCTGTTGATCTCCTTCCAGCGTTCCGCTTCTTCGGACCAGTCGCGGAGAGTGGCATTGAAGAAAAATTCCATCATGTCATCCAGGCTGCTGGAAGCTTGCTGGGCGAAGGATTTATTGGGCACCCTCACCAGCACCCATTCGGTGAGATCATTGCGCATCGCTGAGATTTTCCCCATCGACTTTTTATGGGCCGATAAAGTTTTTGCACCAATGTCGATGAATTCGTTGGGATTCCGCGCGCCTCGCAGTCCGATGTAGACATCAGCCCATTCCATTCCGCCCGTTTGCATCTCACATATCCACTCCACTTGCTCTTTCGAGCCGTGTTTCATCAAGTCTCTTTCAAGGTAGGCGGATTGAAATTCGACAAATGGCAGACCTCCGGCTTTAACTCGCAGCGGCATACACAGCTCGGGCAAGAGGAAAGGTATCAATTTCCATCATGGTGATTAAAACCCGATCACCTTTTTTGACCGCGGTCGAATAATTTACCAGAATTTCCGCTAGCTGATGCCATCTTGGATCGATCATTTTTGAATATCCTCAATTAATGTCTCAGGAATTTTTCTCGGCTCATTTTCTTGAATAACCCGAATCAAATACTGGCTGACTTCCAGACGTGATGCATGTGCCTGGATCTCTGCCAGATCAAATAAGCCCAGCTCAGTTGCGTAAGCGCTAATCATTGGGGCGGGAGTGACGTCGAAGTAGCTGCCGGAGATTTGGAGAAAGGGATGTGAAAAATCGAAGCCCAGTGCGGCGGCATCGATCTCATGATTGTAGAAACTATTCCAGGGGATCTGGCTGATCTTATTGGTATCCGCTACAATGTAAAGAGGTTTGTGATACTTCTGGCATAGAAGCGCCGCCGGAAAAGCTCCGATTTTTCCGACTACTGAGCCGTCCTGACGAATGACTTCTGCACCGGAAAGCATCAGATCGGCTTTTTCAACCGCTGCCGGCATGGCCGCGTCGATCATCAACTGTACTCTGAGTCCGTTTTCAGCCAGACGCCGGGCCGTATCCCAACCGTCATTGTTCGGGCGGGATTCAGTTGCAATGACAAGCTTCAGCTTCCCCATTCGATGCAGCTCCAGGAGAACACCCAAAACGGTTTCCGATAGCGTGTGGGTGTAGACGACGGTCTCTGAGTACACGATGCCGCTGAGGATATTTGCGATTTCCTTGTGAATATTTTGCGGACTAACTTGTTCCGGTTGGAGTTGGGCGAGGTTCTGTTTCAAATCATTCAGACTTGCACCCATCGCAGCATATTTTTCAACTTTGAGCAAGATCCGGTTGATGTTGTTGAGCGGAGGTGCATACGGCGGCAGCCATTTCATGAGAACTTGGATATTTTCATGCAGCTCCTCAGAAACCTCCGCCAGAGTCGTCCCCTGGCTCTCATCAATAATCTTGACGAGAGCTCGCAGGACTTCCCGACCGCTGTGGGCTGCATGCAGCTCAAGCTTGCGGAAGCGATCTACCAGTTGAAGGATATCCTTCGAGACCATGCACTCCTTGTGATTTCAAAAAAGCTCAAAGCGTATTATGCGCCCAATCTGGGATCAGCTCACTGATCCGCTTGCTGAGCTTCATGTTCAGCATCAAATTAAAACAAGCGCCTGGCGGAACAGGTCCCAATTCTGTGATGATCGCGGTAATCAAGTGCGGAGGTGTTGTATCAAAAAGGCTCCCTACCACACTGACACCTGACTTATATTTCTTTTCGCCCATCACCTCATGATAGTGAACCGGTTCGGAGCGGAACGGCAACCCAAGAAGCGTGGCAGTATCAAATTTCAGGGTATCCGTCACAAAATAGAAGGGGACGCCATATTCCCGGGCAGCCAGCGCAGTAAGGTACGTACCTGCTTTGTTGAATACCGATCCGTCGGCTGCAACTGAATCGACTCCGGCAAATGCTACTTTACTGCGGGCGATCAATTCGGCCAGGCAGGCATCCACACTCACTTCCACATCGAGGCCGCTCTTATGCATTTCATCCACGGTCCATAGACCCTCATTGGCAGGACGAGCTTCAGTGACCAGCACCTTGAAATTCTTGCCCTGCGCCTTTGCTCTCCTCAGGACCTTCCAAACCGAAGATGACATGCTGAACATGAAGACGTTATCGCCGTCTTTGATAAACTCCGCCCCAATATTTGCGATTTTTTCGAAAGAGGTCTCCATGAAGACTATTAAAATTTGCTTCGGTTTCTGCCAGGTGTCTTCTTGCATCACCAAGGGAAACCCCAGTCTCCATATCCCTCTCCAGGGTCCCCATCAACATATGCAGAACGTTGATCGGAGGCGCAAACGATGGGCAGATTTTGAGCAAAGCCAGCGCGGCGGCGTCCATTTCAGCAAACAAGGCATCCATTGAGGAAGCCTTACTCTCAGTGACAACCTGCGACATCGCAGACATGACTTCTTTCGCCGTATCTGCGGCTCCACCTATCAAATCCTTAACAATACGTTCAATAACCAGATCAATGGCTGGATGGTTAGTCATTCCGTTCTCCTTAATCAATTCTTTGAAAAACTGGTCGAAGTGATTTGACTTTTTCCATGAATTCCGAAACGCGGTGTTTATCAACTTCATTCCAGATAAAACCTTCCCGCTTGAAAGTCGTCCCTGTGATTGCCCCATCTGCAATAGCCAGGATTGCCTCCAGATTTTCCAATCTGACCCCAGTATTGGCAAAAACTGGTGTTTGAGGTACCGCTTCCTTTACCATTTCAGCACCTGCTGATCGGTTGAGACTCCAGCCGTCAGCCCGGATACGCACAATGCGTCCGGATTGGTATTGAATACTGTCGATCGTGCAATGTTGACGATGTCTCGATCCGCAAGATAAGTTGAGGCTTCCGGGAGGATATTGAAAAACAAGCGGACGTCTTCCCCACCAACCCTGTGTTGGTGGCGGATGACTTCTCCGCAATTGGTGTTCCACAGGCCAAAATCACTCGCATAAACTCCTGTAAAGATTTCACGAACAAATTTAGCTCCGGTGGCCACAGCCAGATCGATCGATGCAGCACCATCCCAAAGCACATTCACTCCGAAGGGAATGGAAAGTTCTTTGGAAATTTCCCCGATCACCCGTGCCATGCACGCCGTTGTGATCGCTTCAACCCTGGTCAAATATGGCAAACTGCGCTCATTCGAAAACATGATCGCATCGATTCCGCCCTCCTGCAAAGCCAACATGTCGTAGCGGGCGCGCTCCACCACCCACTCCATCCCCATTTTGGGATCATAAGCCGGATCGCCGGGCAGCGCTTCCAGATGACACATCGCGATGATGGGCTTTTGAACTTTAAAAGATCTTTTATCCAACTCATCGAATTCACCTCGTGCTTATCAAGATTGGGTTGCCCTGGGAAAAAGCCGTTCAGGTCCCGTTGTTATATTACGAATGCTTCTACCTCTCCAACAACGTGGACGTTAACATCAAATTTCTTCAAGGAAGTCATCAAAGCCTTTGGCGGCATCTCATTGGTAACAAACTGATGGATTTTTTCAAATGAACTGATAAACGTGAATGCAACTTTCTCAAATTTCGATGAATCAGCGACTACAACCACCTCCTTTGCATTCTGGATCATGATTTGCTTGATCGAGGTGTCGTCCATGTTGTATTCAGTCAGATCCGACTTTTGAGTTGACCGCACCGACACCAAGAAAGAGGCGGTCTACAAAAATTTCTTTCAAAGATCGTTGGGCAATATCTCCAACCAGCGAGGTCTTCGCCTGGGCGCACAATCCCTCCAGGAAGGATCAGGCGCACATCTGATCGAGAAAAAAATAAGCTGGCAATTGGAATGCTCGGCGTTACAATCGTGATATTACGCGTTTCTTCCAGACCGGCTGCAACTTCGAAGATGGTCGAGCCGATATCGAGAGAAATGCTTTCTCCCTCAGCGACTAACTGTGCAGCATAGCGTCCTATTCTCTCTTTGATCGGCTTGTTTTCTATGCTGCGCAGCGCTAAAGGGGGTTCATACCCACGACCGCGCACGTTCACCGCTCCACCGTGGGTTCTGCGTATCAATCCAACCTTTTCTAATTCGGTCAGGTCCCGCCGGATGGTCATATCTGAGACTTCGAGGGATTCGGCCAGTTTCAATACAGAAACCGACCCCCATCTCTCGATTTCTTCGAGGATAAATTTCTGCCGCTGCTCAAGATTGTTCATATTGTGTTTATATACACGGATATTGTGTTAATAATATACACACATATTGTTCGTTTGTCAAGCATATCTCATATTTGAGATTTTCGGCGGACAAGCATCCCGCAATAACCCTTTCCTGTCAGTCCTGCGCATCCGGTAAGCTCGGCTCTAAAATCATTGTTGTAGCCTTCTACCATTCCCTTATCTACCTGGTCAAATAACGTGCAGTAGTTAACGATCTTTTCCTCTGGAAAGCCCATATCGCTCCATTTGACAATTAAAGGGCAGTAATCTTCCTGGATAATCAGCTCTTCACCATTTACGACCGCAGAATTGCCAAGATAGATTTGAGCAATTTCATGCGATACCAGGTTGGCCAGGTTGGTCATGTCGTTGGGTTGCCCATTCTGTTCCATGAGTTGAGCCCGTATCGAACCCTTCTCAAATCCGAGGTCATAGATAACTTTAGAGGCTATAGCCATCACCTCGTCACCGAATTTTGCCTGCAGCGCTTCTAATATCCTGGCGATATATTCTGCTCGCCGCATTGCTTCTTTGTCCAGCAGGCTGCGGACTTCGTCCCACGAAAATTGGCGAACAGTGGTGTTCTTGCTTTGGCGAGGATACCCACCTGTTTGTTTGACCGGTTGGTTACTCATCCTTTTCATTTCCATCCTTTAAGGTTCCGAGCTGTCGATATTCCACTTGATTATTCTTTACGTCTTCCAAGAATTCCACCAGGGCATTTGTCTTCACTTCTATTAGCGCCTCCCCTCGTTCATGACTGGCCAAACCTGGATCACCGTGGTGGCCTTCGCCAGTCATCTGACTCATCATCATCGGATACCGAGCCGGTCCTTTCGAATACATGCCGGATGTTCAGGGAAAACCGATCCAAAGCGCATCACTTCGATCTCTGGTTTAGCATCAGCAAAACGAGCCTGATCAACATCGGACGGACTCAGATACAACATTGCTGAGGTCTCAGATAATCCACCGTGACCATCATAAGGCGGCACTCCATCTGGCTTGGGGATAGCGGCAAGATCCCAGCACTTTAATATGGAAAACCTTTACATTTCACTCCAACATGATGCCCTCAATCAAGATATCCATGGCTCCATAGTTGCCGCTGTGACCATCCAGGATCATTGGGCGGGTAAAACCATGTTGTATCAGGCTGGTCAGAACATCATGCAGATACAATTTGAGTGTCTGGGGGTCAATCGCAATGGTTCCTGGGAAATCCAGAAAGGATCGCAAATTCCCAAACCAGACGATCGGCAAGATGACGATTTGGCCTGCATGGCTGCCCGAAAACCAATTTCATAGGTTTCTATTAAATCTGTACCGATCGGTAATGCGGTCCATGCTCCTCAACTGCGCCCACCAGCACCAACGCAATCCCCATGGATTCCAGGACGGCTACCTGAACCTAAGGCCAGGTCATTCGCTCGATCTGCACTTTACGCTCTAAAACCATCTGTGCCTCCATTTTTATCTTTTTTTATTTTTCTTTTCCTCTTCCGCAGCGTCTCCCACTGAAGAGCGCAGCTGGCGAAAGACTGGTTCCGCCTGAGCCTCCCTTTCATTCTGTGGAAGCGCCAACAGGGCCTCCACCACCGCTGCGGTCTCTTCCAATGCCTGAGGATGGCATCAGGTGCCAGGTGCTGGAAAAGCAGCTCATGTGCCTGCTTTCGCTGCATCGCTTCCAGCCCATCCAGGATCTGACGGTGTGGAGTGCCTTCCCAGATTGAGGATCATGGCTTCTCTCAGCAAGCGCTCCACGCCGTAATCTTCCAACACCCCCATGCCTCCATAAACCTCCATCGCCCACTTTGCGGTTTGGACCGCCTGCTCAGCTGTCCAATACTTTGCCAGATCGGCCGCCAGCCTGAAAGGTGGTACCTCTCGGAATACGGTGGTGTCTCCGCCAGACCTCATCCAACAACCGCACTGCTTCCCATGCCAGGCAGAAGCGCCTTGCACAATTTGCTACCGCTCCTCAACCTGGCTGCGCAGGAGTGGGTGCTCGATCACCGGTTTGCCGAATGCTGTCCGGCTCTGGGTGAAAGTAAGTGCAGAACAATCACGCTTTGCATTAAAGCCACACTGCCTATGCTGTTTGCAGTCCTGGAGATATTGAGAGTTTCCAGGATCAGGTATATCCCCTGCTCGGCTTTCCCTAGCAGGTAAGCTTCACTATCCTTCAATTCCACTTCACCTGTCGGCACTGAGCGAGTGCCGATTTTGTCCTTCAACCGCCGGATGAAGTAATTCAGGCTGCCGTCCTCTCGAAGTCGGGGGAGCAAGAAGTGACAGCCCGCGCACCCTGGCTTTTCTCCCTCCCTTCTGGCGGCCACAACCGCCAGCTCAGCGCCAGCATTGCTGGAAAAAAATTTCTCGCCGTTGAGAACCCAGTGATTTCCAGCCTGCCTGGCGATGGTCTGCACGTTTGCGCCCAGGTCTGATTATCCCCCGGATTCGTAGTGAATATCCAGGTCGCTCCCTGCCAGGCACTTCCATCTTTATGAAGCATCTGTGGCAAAAAGCGCTGTTTGACGGGTTCCTCCGCATATTTCGAAAGCGGGATGGCGGCTTGAAAGCGAGCAGTATAAGGGCAGTACAGTCCCGTATCGTAAAACGCTGTGATATAACCCAGCAGGTAGCCAGGGATCAGCGAACCGCTTTCAAATACCCGCCATACGGCTCCTGCCTGGTAGCCATTTCTGAGCATCGTCCAATAGGCAGGTGCATACAGGATTTCATCCACCCGGTTTCCAAGAACATCGAACATCCTTAGCCAGGGAGTGCCTTCGCTTAATCGACAGCGGCAGATATTTCTTTGCCTTGCTCTTCCCACCACGCCTCATAATCCAGGAATGCGGGTTCGATGGGCAGGTCCCCAAGCATGCGCTTTAAAGAAGCTTGTCGGTGATTTGAGAATTCGATAGTCCATAGGACCTTTTCTCCTATAACCTAGATCTTTTTTGGGTTTTGGAGTGCATCCCTATTATCGCG
>CAVSCE010000006.1:0-173025 GCA_963726375.1 uncultured Chloroflexia bacterium
GCAACGCAACATCGCGTGACTGTCCTTCCCCTCGACCGATTCAACGCCTTTTCCGACGGGGTTTTCGCCATCGCCATCACGATTCTCGTACTCGAGATCGCTGTCCCGTCCCTTTCTGTCCCCCTCCCCGAAGCCCTCCGGGAGCTCTGGCCCGACTTTCTCGGGTACTTCATCAGCTTCTTTTACATCGGCGGCATCTGGATCTCCCATGCCAGCCTGACCCACCTGATGAAGAAGGAGATTTTCTTGCCTACGATCTCAACCTGCTCATGCTGCTCTTTGTTGCTTTGCTTCCTTTCATGACAAGACTGATGGTCACGCGGATACCGACGCCGGATATTTCGCTGGCTACATTCATCTATGGTTTCAATGTTCTCATCGCCTCTCTTACATTGAGCCTGCTGATGTTCTACATCGCACGGCAGCCCCAGCTAATGGTCGACCAGCTCGCCGATGACTCGCTGAAGAGACTGTACCGCCAGCGTTGGATCGCCATCGGATTGGGTGCCTTAGCCGTCATTCTCGCGCTTGTGGCGCCATTCATCGCTCTTGCCCTCTATCTTGTCGTCGCGGTGATCTTCCTGGTTCTACCGCTGCTTGGCATGTATCGGGCTCGCCGTAACGCCGTAAGATATGTTGACCATGGGAAATAATTGGAGGATATTATGGACCTCGGATTACCGATCTTCTTGTTAATTGTTGTCTTCTATGCGGTGGTTGCCGTCTGGTTAGGGCGCCGCTCGATCACCATGCCCATGTTCTTCCTTGCAGTTGGGGCGCTCACTGGAGCGAACGGGCTCGGCTGGTTCAATATCTCCACTCACTTCTGAAGAAGTGAAAATATTGGTCGAGATTACCCTGGCGCTGCTATTGTTCGCCGATTCTTCGACGTTGGATCTGCACCAGCTCAAGGTCGACGCCGGGCTGCCGGCCCGGCTTATTGGGCCTGGCGTCTGCCCCTGATCATCTTCCTGGGAGGTCTGCTGGCCTTTGCGTTGTTCCCCCAGGAAGGGCTTGGATTTGCCTTTCTCATTGGCGCTATCCTGGCTCCAACCGATGCTGCTCTCGGGTTGCCCATCTTCACCAATGAGCGCGTCCCGGTGCGCATCCGCCGCGCTTTGAACGTGGAGAGCGGGCTGAATGATGGCATCGCCACGCCTTTTGTTACCCTCTTCACCGCCCTGGCTGTGGCAGAGGCAACCCAGAATTTGTCTGGCTGGTTTACTTCCGCTTTGCTCGATATCGCCATCGCTGTGGCAGTTGGCGCGGCATTGGGCATGTTAGGCGGCTGGCTGTTTGCCATCGCCATGCGCCGCCGTCTGACCTCCCGGGCAACCGAGCAGATCGGAACGCTGGCGCTGGCCCTGTTACTATTTCGGTTCGGTCGCACTGGGCGGAAATGGCTTTATCGCTGCTTTCGTGGGCGGCTTGTTCTTCAGCTACATTACCCGAAACCAGGAACACCATGCCATGGAATTCACTGAATCGGCGGGCACGGTGCTCTCGCTTTTCGTCTGGACGATTTTCGGCTCCATCCTGGTCATTCCCCTTTTTACCGCCTTCAATCCGCTGGCGCTGCTCTATGCTGTTCTCAGCCTGACACTGATCCGCATGCTTCCGGTGGCGCTTTCACTTATTGGGATCCACTTCCGGCGCGACACGCAGCTGCTCATGGGCTGGCTGGGCCCGCGCGGCCTGGCTTCGGTCGTGTTCACCCTCATCGCCTTTGAATCCTTCCACGAGATCGCTCGCCCGTATGATATCCTTTTTGCCATCGCTGGCTGGACGATTTTCTTAAGTGTGCTGCTGCACGGTTTTTCTGCCCTGCCATTGGCCGGCTGGTATGCCAACCGTCTCAAGACGGCTGCTCCTTCAATCCCGGAGTTGGTGGATGTGCCCGAAATGGAACCGCGCCAAAACCGGCACATCAATCTGCAGCGTGCTCAGCCTCAATGACGTAAAGTGCTTGATGAATGAGGTTGTCTGGTGTTCGATAATAGTACGGGAGTTTTCAACCTGCGCTAATCTCATACACCTTTCTGACCTCATCGGAGATCCTTACTCTGTAAACAGACATGCCACTACGGTTCAACCTTGGAGAAATGTTTGGCTTTAGAACTGCGGGATAAGTCTTGTTGAATTAAATCCCTGAGGAGATTAAGGGTCCCAATTCTGTTTCGTGTGTTCTTGGAGAAAAAAACAAAATCCTTTATTAGAGAGTATAGGTTTGGGGCAGAAAGTCGACTTTCATTGCTTCATGCAGGGTGCAACCAGGAATGCATGGCAATAGAAATAATAGACTTTATTGCCACCACATATGGTGATTGTGTAGAATTATTACCACCATCCACTAGGTAGTGGGTTCGATGGACATACCGTTTAGCTCAATTGCACTGAGGAAGTTAACCCAGGCAATTGAAGTTCGTTGCTGACCTTGGTAACATTGCTGGTATTGGATATTGACTCGATTTAAGACAGAATATTTCAAATAAGATAATCGTAAATGATTCCCAGGGGATGGACAGGTCGCCTTTCCTTGCTTCATGCCTGGTGCAATCGGGTGCAAATGCAGTCACCAAAGCATGGAAATTATGGACATATAGGACATCTGAACCCCCATATATTGGACCTAATGGAATAAATATCACCATATATACGGTATAGAACAATCATTCTACAACTTCGGATCAGACGGTTGTGAGTTCGAATCTCGCCGGGGGCGCCTGTATATGACGGGCCATCTCGTTAATTCCATAATATCCTGAGGTTCAAGCCCGCTTTACTGGCGGGTTTCTGATTTAAAGGCTCAATATTTGAATTCGGTTTTTTTGCAGGCTGAACTTCACCGAAATCCGGTCGAAATCCAACCTCTGGCTGCCGGGATACAAGAAGTACTGATCTTCTGAGGGAAGATCGGGTCGATATCTTTCAAATGGCTGCCTGCCAAAGCCTGATGGATTTGCAGACGAGCGCTTTGAATACGATGATATATAAACTTTTCTCACCTACCTTGACCATCACGCAACCTGCATTAATCTTAAATCCTGAAAGGATTATTCTGGCCGCTGATTCTATGTACCTTGCGTTGCACGTATCTTGTTCTGCAATGCCATGGCAGATCGCTTGATACCCCTTGCACCTGCTCTTTGCCGGTGGTATATTGATTTATGATAATGCTTGATGAGGAGCAACGATGGAACCTAATTATCTTGATATGGCCGAATTCGCTGATAATCCAGAACCGCGCTGCCCGGTAGTGCTGGTAATGGACACTTCGGGCTCAATGAATGGGGCGCCAATCCTGGAGTTGAACGAAGGCTTGCGTGCCTTCGCAACCGCACTTCAAGCTGACCGCCTGGCTTCGCTGCGAGTGGAAGTGGCCGTGGTTGCCTTTGGCGGTAAGGTCCGCACGCTCGATGTGCGTGGAAGCGACTTGAGCCCGGCTAAAGAGATCGTTGTCTTTAATCCAATGGGGCTGGCGGTGCGCAAACCGACCCGTGAGGTTCCCTTCGATGCCCGCCAGGCATTCGTTACGGTGGACCAGTTCGAGCCGCCGGTGCTGGAAGCCAACGGAGGCACACCGATGGGTGAGGCCGTCCAACGCTCTCTGGCCCTGCTGCGTGAGCGCAAAGAAATCTACAAACAGAATGGATTGGATTATTTTCGCCCCTGGATGTTCTTGATTACTGACGGCAAGCCCACCGATAAAGGCTGGGAGGCGGCAGCTGAACTGGTCAAGCATGATGAGCTGCGCCGGGGTGTGATCTTCTTTGGAGTTGGTGTAGAAAAAGCAGATATGCGGGTTTTAAGCCGCTTTTCGGATGAACGCCCACCGCTCAAGCTGAAAGGCCTGGCTTTTGGCGACCTGTTCGTGTGGCTCTCCAAGAGCCTGTCGGCCATCGCCCACTCCCGTCCCGGGGAGCAAACACCGCTGCCGCCCGTGATTTGGGGATCTGTGGACACTTCCACCCAATAGAGATCACCGTGGAGAGTGATTGGCAGGTCATCGGTGCAGCTGTCCAGGGGATATCCCACCAGAAACAGGGTTTGCCGTGCCAGGACGCCCTGGAATATCGATGTTTGCCGGGCGGCTCCCTGCTGGTGGCATTGGCTGATGGCGCCGGCTCAGCTGTTTGCTCAGAGCTTGGCGCACAAGCTGCTGTTCAGGCAGCAATCGCCTCGCTCGTTTCCAGCCTGGAGCATGGCCAACCGACCGAATGCTGCGGCTGGGTGGACCTGTTTTGGAGAACCTTCGAGAGCGCACGTGAGGCTTTAATAAAACTTTCGGAAGAAAATGGTGACCCGTTGAGCGCCTTCGCAACAACACTGACCTGTCTGGCTGCCACACCTGAAAAATTAATCGTCGCGCAGCTGGGGGATGGCGCCGTGGTGGCGGGCGGCGCAGATGGCGTCCTGGAAACGGTAACGACTGCTCAGCGCGGTGAGTATGCGAATGAAACTTACTTCCTAACCCAGGAGCAAGCTTTGGAACAGGTCGCCATTCAGGTGATTGACTTGCCGATGCACTCACTGGCAGTGATGAGCGACGGATTGACTCGCCTCGCATTAAAACTACCCTCCAACGAGCCCTACAAACCATTTTTTGAACCTCTGTTTGCTTTTGTGAAAGCATCGGCGCCCTCCAATGATGGTGTACAAGCCAGTAAAACGCTGTCAGCCTTCCTGGCTTCGCCGCGCGTTTGTGAACGCACCGATGATGATAAAGCCCTTGTGATGGCGCTGCGGATCTTTCATGAAGGAGAAAGTTCGTGATCTATACTGCCATCCTCGAATGTCTGGGCGTTGAAGGAAGATCGGGTAGACAATCAACACGATGAAAATTTTCGACAGGGAAGGCAAGCCAATAACCATCGGGAATGTAGTCGGTCGCGGGGGCGAGGCAGTTGTATACCAGGTGAATGGCTACCCCGGTTTGCTCGCCAAGCTCTATGAGCCTGCACCGCGCCCGGATTATGCGGCCAAGCTGGAATGGATGTTGGAGCACCCTCCAGTTAATCCCACTCACGCCCTGAAATCATCCTTCGCTGGCATGGCCTGAGGGTCTGTTGTACGGTCAGGGAAATCGCCTGTCCGGCTACCTTATGCCATTCATCAAGCAGGCAGTCCCTGTGCTGGTCGTTTTCAACCCCCGAAGGCGTGCTGAAACCCTGGCCCAGTTCGACCGACGATACTTGCACCGCGCAGCCCGTAACCTGGCAACTGCCATAGGCGCGCTGCACTCAAGCGGCTACGTGATTGGCGATCTTAATGAAAGCAACGTCCTGGTCACATCTTCTGCGCTGGTCACCCTGATCGACACCGACTCATTTCAAGTGCAGGAATCTCGCCGCAGTAAGGTAGTGACCTACGCCTGTCCAGTAGCAAAGCCTGAATATACACCGCCCGAGCTTCAAGGGATGCTGCTTTCCAGCACTTTACGCTCCCCTGAGCAAGACGCCTTCAGTCTGGGGGTGCTGATCTTTCAACTATTGATGGAGGGAAACCACCCATTTCGGGCACAGTGGCTGGGCAAGGGCGATCCACCACCGATCGAAGAGCGTATCGCAAAAGGAGGCTTTCCGTATACCTCATCACCAGGTTTGCCGGTGCGTCCACCCGTACATAGTCCGGACTTCGGAATGCTCCACCCAGAGATTTCTGAGCTTTTAAGGCGCTGCTTTATCGATGGGCACCGTGACCCACACCTGCGACCTGATGCTTCAGCCTGGGAATGGGCAATCACAGAAGCCGAAAAAGCCCTGGTGCAGTGCCCTAAAGGTCACTTTTACTCGGATCACCTGCAGACCTGCCCAGTATGCCATGGTTCATCAGTTTCGAACCGCGGTGCAGCTTCGCCCAGCTCTGCCAGGCGCCGTCCAGCGCCTGCATCCTTCCCTTCTGGACCCAATACACATGGGTGGCGACCGAATGCTAATCCAGCAGTAAAAACGAATGCCGTACCTCCGGCGGGTAAACCAGCCAGCCGTCAGGCTTCAGGGGCTGCCAACCAAACTTTCACCAATCGCACATCTGCTTCCAGTGCTGCTGCAGCTCCGGCGAACGCTGCCTCCTCTGGCTCGCAGCCACCTTCATCATCCCATCCACAACCTCCGCCTGGACCCACGACTTCTTCAAGCCGCCCAAGCGGCCAAACATCTTCTGCAACTTCACCGCCCGGTCCGACAGGTCCATCGACAAGCACCTCCCAGGCTGGGAGAGTGACTGTTGGGGTCAAGCAGGTGCAGCAGGCGTGGGACACGTACAAATTCTGGCAGTCGCAACAGACCCAGGTTCAGCAATCCAGTTCTGGAACCGGGCTGGGGAAATTCCGCCAGGTACAGCAAGCAAAAGCAGCCTGGAGAACATGGAAATTCTGGCAAGCCCAGGCTCAACAGCCTCTTAAGACGCCTTCACAGGCGGCTCAACCAGTCCAACCGCCACCTTCTCGCCCGGCACAGTCTGGTCCTGTGCAAGGTAATCCCGGAAATGCTCAAAAACCGAATACCGCTGCGCCATCAGCTGGACCAGGCAACTCACAACAAACCCAAGCACCTGGCACTCAGAATTCACAGGTTCCTCAAAACAAAGCTGGAAATGGATCAGCACCAGGAGCCAAACCGACTGCCTCTCCTCGCTCTCAAACATCCAGGGTTGCTCCGAATTATGCAGGTTCCAAAACAGGCAGATCAGCTTATGTGCGGTCATCCCCTCTTAATGCTCAGTCTGGAAACAGCCTTTTGGTTTGGGCTGGGCCGCGAGTGTATAAAAGCCTGGCAATCGGCGGGGGGGTGGGAGCTCTGGTGGGTGCGTTGCCTGGAGCCCTGGTGGGAGTGGCTGGTTGGAGCGCAGGAAGCATGGCATCCTGGGTCTTGCTGTGGGCTATGGGGGGTGCTGCAGCTGGATTGCTACGTGGATGGCAGCCTGGCTATCGGATGAGCCTGCGAGTCGACAAGATGGTCGGCTGGCAGCGTGTGATGCCGGCAATAGGGGTGGTAGCCGGAGCGATGTTGGGAGGTTTCATCGGCTTTGCCCTGGGCTGGTGGGCAGTCATTCCGGTTTTTGTGGGCTTGCTGCTGGGTGCATGGCTTGGGCTCAAGGCTGGCGGCAAGCTCTGGCAGGCTGGTACTCAGCTAGGGTGGGAGCGCATCTGGGCTGGGGTGGGCGCTCTTGGTGCAGCACTTCTTGGCTGGCAGCTGGCCTCATGGCTTGGCGCAGGCAGTCTATCTGTCCAATTGGGCGGCGCGTTCTCTGAATGGATAGCCAGCCAATCTGCCAGCCTGATGCTGGTATCTCTTGGCGTAGGCGCATTGGGCGGCGCGCTGGGAGGTGCTGTCTCCGGAACGCTGACCGACTTGTTTGCTCGACTGCTCAACCTGTTGGACTAACTTTTCCTGGCTCTAAAATTAAATGCGAACCGTCCGGAGATAATCCCTGGACAAATTCGAGTGCGTGCTCGTAATGAGAGCCTTTCCAAACGCCGAAAAAATGAAATCTGGCAGTTTTTCGCAGCATGGATGAGGCCAGTCAAGTGTTAGAGTAGTACGCTAGTATGCAGACTTTTCAGTCAGATATCCATAACGCTGTCTAAAATCCTGGTTGGTCAGGTTCGTTAGCGCCGCCAGCTGTTCAAACAGGACCGCGTCGTGAGCGTGTTCCGGTTTCAAACGCGTCATCGTTTTATAGCTTGATTGGTAGCGATGTGAGCTTGTATCCACGAGCCTCACTGCCGTCCTGCAAGTCAGCGGATCGATCATCTCGTCGTATGGGATCGGTACGATTTTGTTATGCTGCAAAGTGATGATCGCATCAGTCCGCCCCTGGAGCAGAAAATCGATAGCCGCTTCACCCAAGGAGCGAGCATATTCCACATCGAAAGCACAGGGCGGGGCGCAGCGAAGTTCATAACCTAATAAATGCTTGACAAACCGCATCTGCACTCCGATCTGCTGCAACTCCCGGCTTAAATTCCGCTTTAAGATGTCCAGGAAGTTTACTTCAGCCAGGCGGATATGCCCATGTTCGTCTCGCTCGACGTTATCCAGGGCTTCCAGATCTTGGTGCGCCAGATTTTCCAGGATTCCCTCTGCCAGGATTGCCACCCCATAGGGCTTGTTTTCTAACAACCGAAGAAGAACTGATGTCACCAGGATATCGGTCACCTCTTGCAGACGGATCTCCTGTCCTGCCCATTCCTCCGGGATTAAGGTCACGGTCGCCACCGCACTTTTTCCGATCCCCATCGCCAGGTGACCAGCTTTTCGCCCCATGGACATCACCAGGAACCAGTGCTGGCTGGACGCAGCATCTCGTTTGAGATTCAACACCAAATTTGTCCCGAGTGCACGGGCTGTTTCAAACCCAAATGTAGGAATATCTTCCGGTAAGGGAAGGTCATTGTCGATTGTCTTTGGCACGTGCACCGAGCTCAACCTGACGCCCATGGTTTCCCGGGCATAATGTGAAACACGCGAGGCAGAATATACCGTATCGTCTCCTCCGATCGAAACCAGGGAAGTAATTCCTGCCTCCAGCAGTGCGGTCACACAGTTCCGCAGCGCCTCGTCAGACTTTGTTGGATTAGCCCTTGATGTGTGAAGGATCGACCCACCTTCCTTATGAATATAAGCGACGCGATCTGGAATCAGCGGGATTCCAACGACTTTCCCTTCCATCAAATGTTTGAATCCGTCATAAATCCCGATAATTTTTTGATGGTTCTGGCAGGCTTCCATAGCAGCTGCGTAAATTACGGCGTTGATCCCCGGTGCCGGCCCTCCCCCTACGAGTATGCCAATGCGATTGTCTTCGGCTTCAAAGCCCATAGTCTGAACCTCATTCTCAGGTTAATTATATTTTATGTCATCATAAAAACAAGAGCAGAGCAGAAACAGACAGGACTGTGCTGAGCATCCTTTGGGGTTCATAAAAAAAGTCATAACGAACGAAATCAAAGATGGTATGAAACAATTGCGCTGAATTCCAGGATCCGCCGTGATCTTCGCTCACTGTGCCGTGCCGCCAGAACAATTGTGCACCCAAAAAATCCAAACAAGCTGGTAAGGCTTCAGCAAGTAGAAATTTATTGATAATGTTTCCTTTATAATTCTTGATCGGTCATACGATTTTCTAAGGCTTCGATGAAGATTGTGACGGGAATACGATCGGGATATAAAAAGTCAAGCCGAAACGCGACACTTTCGAATTATTCCGATGCAATAATCGTTCTGGACTTGTCTTGTGAAAACGTTAGAACGATGACAATTAATCCCATACCACATCTACGAAACTCCAGGATTAATGCTCATAAAAATAGACAATCATATTTCTGTCTGTAGGTTTGGTATGATAGGTAAACGTTCCCGGATGGTGGTCACTATCAGCTTATGATAGATGTACCACAGAGTGAGAAAAAGAAATTATTCCCTGAAACCAAGTTGGAGATAATTCAGGAAGGACTTTCAAGTCCAGGATGGCTTCAACAGGTATATATATGTGACAAAATCGGCGCAGCAGCTAGGCTGCGCCGATTTTCTGATCAAATCAAATAGGGAATATGTCCTTTACGATCCTCATTCCCAGCGGTTGTAGATTTCTAGATCATAACTGCGATTGCTTCGGTATTGCGAATAGATCCCAAAAGCCGCCAGCAGGAGTGCAAGAACCATCAGCAAGGGTGAACCCTGGAGAAATGAAAGGATTGGATTTTTCTGAAATTGGGTCCAGGGATTAAACATCACATAGAAAGCCCCAAAAATAACTCCTGCCCCAAGCAAGGATGTGGCAACGATGATCAGCCATTTTTGCAGGTTGAAGCGGAAGGTGACGAAGATCAGGACCAGAGCCAAAAGAATGCCAACGATCCAGGCAAGGAATCCCATATTTATTCCGATAGCTTCCATCAGCCCGACGCCAAGGTAATATCCAAGTGATCCTGCAGCAAGGGCGACTGCGAAGACGTAAAAAAGGTAGGATAGGACGGCAAAGACTGCGCCGACTATAAATCCTACGACCCAACTTGTGACCGTTGCCAGGAAGCCAACTCCGAAAAGAGCCTGAAGCGACTCTGCGCCTAACCACAAGCCGAAGAAGAAACCCCAGACAGGCAGGAGGAAAATAAATAAGCGGTATCCGGAAAAGCAAAGAGCAAGCCCAAACAAAAAGGCAATTAATCCGGCGCAAGCAAGGGCAAAAAACGAATCTGTGACCATTATTTCTCCTTTGCAATTATTTTGAATTAGAACAATTAGCTAATTTAACCAGGTGATTTTGTGACGACCTTGAAAAATCAAGAAAATGATGGATAATTCGTCAAAATTCTTATAGCCGCCTCCTTTTTACTCTAATCATTACAACACCCGCATTTGATTGGAGTTGCATGCAAATATTGATAAAAAAGGAAATCAATAAGAGATAATCAACGGGCAGAAAAAATATTGACCCAGGATGATGCGAATAAGAAAATGATTTCCTCTTTGCAAAAAAAACATCAAGAATTAACCAACAGATACTTTTAGGTATTGATCCAATGATCTGGATGTGATATAACAATATCCGATATTATGAATTAACGAACCTGTTATTTAATTTCAAACACATTTGAACAGTTCTTACTACCAAAGCCAAATATGCATTGTGGAAAATTATAATATAAAAATATCTCGTGGAAGCATTACCATAAGGAAAGAAGGAGTGAGCCATGCCTAGAAATAATTCTGACGGCAATAATGGGTTTGGGATCACGATAGACAGCAGCCGAGGAATAACGATCGGTCAACTTGTCGAAAGCGCCTCAAAAATTACCGGGCAGCGCTGCACTCCGGCAATGATCTATAATTATGAAAAAAAGGGGTTACTTCCCACCCCTGCACGCACGGCTGGCGGCTTTCGGTTATTTCGCCTTCAGGATATTCAACTGGTTGTATGCATAAAACAATTTCAAAGTCAGGGATTGAGCCTCGATGATATCCGGGAGCAAATTGAGACTTGTGAAAGCGACAACAATCTCATAGCAGAGGATTATGACTTACCAGATGATCGAAGGACAAAGATCCTCAAGGCAGCTGTTGTGGTTTTTCCACAGAAAGGATTCGCTGCAACGACTTTACAGGATATCGCGCAGGAAGCCGGGATTTCGGCTTCGGCGATCTATCAACATTTTAAAAGCAAGGAAGACCTGTTTATTGCCTTGACGGACAACCTCTCTTTTATTCCAATCCTGGACGAGATCAATGCATCATTGGATGAAGAAAAGGATATTGGTTATGATGACGTAAGAAGGTCTCTGATCGAGGTCGGGGAAGGTTTCCTTTCGACTCACACGCGTGATGCTGAGATTGTTCGAATGTTCATTGCCGAATCTCGCAGCTTTCCTGAAGTTGGAAAAAGATACTGCATGCGTCTGGTCGGCCCTGTTGAGAAACTATTAAAGCGATATCTTTCTGCCCAGATGAGGCGTGGAGTCCTTCGAGATGTTGATGTCGATCTTGCGGTCCATGCTTTCTATGGGATATTCCTGAATTTTGTAGTCACCCAAAATCTTCTTTTTGGGGAAGGGATACTGCATTTTCCCAAGCGCAACCGGGTACAGCAGTGTGTGGATACTTATCTGCTGGGTTTGTTCAACCCAAATTTTGGAAATTTTACTGATGAAGCGCAGACTGATATGATTAAATTAATCCAATCAATTAACCAAATATGCCTTTGGGGGATAAACGAACCTATTCATAGTGTATGAAGGTAACACTCTTTCTCAAACTTAACACATAATTCTGACAATACCCCCCACTAAATTGTGGGAAATATTTCACAAACCTCTTGACAGAGCGGGAAATTATGCTATATTAGAAATGTTCACTTATCTTTCCTGATATCTGCTATTCATACTATTAGAATAAGTCCTACATGCAATCCAGGTTGGTAGTTCGCCCTGATTTCACCACATCGACCATTTTAGGGCTTTTGCAGGATTTTCAATCTCCTGGACTTCGACATAAAGATCCACTCAGCTGAATATGATCAAGGAAATGCAGGAGGTGAAACCGAAGCTTTCTACCACTTTTTTCCTCTTCATCGGCAAAAACGATTTCTGCTATAAAAAATGTGGGAGGCATGAATAGTATGACAGAAAAAATTGTCCGTACGATTTGCTTTGACTGCCACTCAAAATGCGGGGTGCTCCTGCATGTTAAGGACAATCAAATCGTCCGCGTCGAAGGGGATCCAAATCATCCGGTTTCGCAGGGAATGGTTTGCTGTAAAGGATTAAGCGCACAGCAAATTCACGCCCATCCCGAACGGTTGAAATATCCGCTGAAACGCAAGGGTCCGCGTGGGTCCGATCAATGGGAGGAAATCTCCTGGAAACAGGCGATGGATGAAATTGAGGAGAAAATCCGCGGAATCACGGGGAAATACGGTGAAGGCGCTTTCCTCATTGGACAGGGGACGGGGCGGGGATGGAACCACTGGCATATGCGCGCAAATGCCAGCTTCGGTTTACCAGGGTGGGGAATATGCCCCGTGCATGTTTGCCTGATGCCGAACCTGCTTCCAACCATGTTCACCTACGGCTTCTTCTCTTTCATTGATGCGGCTGATATCAATAATGCAAACACAATTGTCGAATGGGGCATCAACCCTCTGACCGCCTGGCCTGGCTTGCAAGCTCCGCACCTGCTCAACGCCAGAGCCCGCGGTGCCAAGCTCATCGTAATTGACCCCCGATTTACGGATCTGGCTGCTAAGGCGGATATCTGGCTTCAAATCCGGCCCGGTACGGATGGTGCGCTGGCATTGGGGATGATGAACATCCTTGTTGAAGAAGATTTGTATGACAAGGAATTTGTAGATAAGTGGACCGTTGGGTTTGACAAGCTTGTCGAGCGGGTTAAAGAATTCCCGGTTGATCGCGTGCTCTGAAATCACCTGGATTCCGAAAGAGAAGATCCTTGCCGCCACCAGATTAATGGCGAAAAACCGCCCGACGACATCCACCATCTCTCT
Organism: uncultured Chloroflexia bacterium; assembly: GCA_963726375.1. Classification (GTDB taxonomy): domain Bacteria; phylum Chloroflexota; class Anaerolineae; order Anaerolineales; family UBA4823; genus UTCFX2. The sequence continues at coordinate 13,003 of CAVSCE010000006.1, forward strand.
AGGTGCCTGTATGCACACGAATGGGATGCAGAACGGTAGGGCAATCGCCGATCTGTTTGGGATCCTGGGTGATCTGGATGCGAAAGGCGGTCTGCTTTCCAACAAGTTCTGGGACGTGATGCTTGTACCTGAAATCACGAAAATGGATCCAACACGATTGGGCGCGCTTTTAGGCGATGAGACCAAGCCTCTTCTGACACGTGCGGGTGGGAACCCCTGGCCGGATGCTGTCTGGCGTGCGATCACCACAGGTAAGCCGTTCCCGGTGAAGGGGATGGGCCTGGTTGCTGATGATGCTCCGATGTGCTACGAAAACTCAAGGGATATCGTTGCTGCGTTGAGCGAGCTTGAGTTCTTGTTCGTCAAAGACTACTTCTTGACCGATACTGCGAAGATGGCCGACCTGGTTCTGCCTACATCGCACTGGTCGGAACGCAAGTCGGCGGATGAAGAGCTTTACAGCGACCCCTGCCCGGTGGTTGTGCCGGAAAAAGCGGTTGATCCGCCTGGGGATGCCTGGTGCGATTGGCAGTTCTGGTTGGCGCTAGGAAAGCGCTTTAAACCCGACTGGTGGCCGTGGAATAATGTTCGCGAGATGTGGCAGTGGCGCATGAAATCCTTCTACGATATCGATCTGTCGTGGGAAGAATTGGTCAAGCAAGGTTACTTTGTGACCTATGGCGGTGACAAGCGCGTTTATAAAAAATACGAGAAAGGGCTGGAACGCCCCGACGGGCAGCCTGGTTTCAGAACTGCCAGCGGTCAAATCGAGCTGTATAGTGAAGGTTGGGGCAATTTCGGATACGACCCGCTCCCAGATTATAAAGCACCTTCTATATACGAGAACGAACAATTGATGAATGCCTACCCCTTGATTTTGATGACCGGCGGCAGAATTTACCCATTCTACCACTCTGCCTGGACGCAGATCCCGATGCAGCGTGAGATCGAGCCAGACCCATTCATTGAAATCCATCCCGAAGCTGCGCAGAAGCAGGGGATCAGCGATGGAGATTGGCTGTTCGTCGAATCACCCAACGGTCGAATCCGAGCCAAAGCCCGCCTGACAAAGGGCATCGATCCGAGGTGCGTCCATCTGCCGCGTCCTGGCTGGCGCGATGCCTGCAAGGAGCTGGGGTTAAAAGGATATGGGAACCTGGGGGCGAACATTAATGTACTGATTGGACCAGAACCCTCGGATCCGCAATTTGGCACACCGGCGATGCGCTCGGCGCGCTGCCGGCTGATCAAGATGGAGGCGGTGTGACATGGCTGAGATCGCGATGTTCGTAGACCTGGAGCGTTGTGTGGGCTGCTTCGCCTGTCAGAACGCCTGCAAGCTGGTGAATAACCTGCCGGAAGGTGTGATCTGGCTGAGGGTAACCCCAAAGGAGAATAAGCCTGAAGAAGTGAATGGAAAGTTATTTATGGACCGCTTCCCGGTGCCTGTGACCCTCGATACCTGCCTGAAGTGTCCGGACAGGATGAAGGGGAACCAGCCGCTTTGCGCCAGCGTGTGCATGGGCAAAGCGCTGTGGATAGGCGAGCCAGATAAGGCATTTGAGATGGCAAAGAAACGGCGCGCAGTGGTTTACACGAAATAAAAGTTACGTTTGATGGGGTCCTGACTGGACATTTTATCAATCAGGACCCCAAAAACAATAATAATTCAATATCACAAAGTTTGCTAATCAATAAAATAAATATTCTAGAAAAACAAGCTCTAAACAGGAAATTCTGTGGTGCAGATCACTGAAAAAATGAAAGATGTCCCATCTTCGTCATCAGACGGCGAGCCCGATGTTGATGCGATCACTTTCGCCAAAGTGCTCTCTGACGATGAGATGCTCGTGATGGATAATTTCCTGGATAAGACTAAGGCGAATCTGAAAGCAAACCCTCGGATCGCAATTTCCTGTTGGGTGACAGATCCGCAAACAAAAACAACCCGCGCATATCAATTCCAGGGCGATCCAAGATTTGAAACCTCTGGAATGATTTTCGAAGAAGGCTGCGAATGGGTGAAATCTGTGTAACTCCAGGTCCAGCCAAAAGCAGCTGTGATCGGTAAAGTGATTTCGATTTATAACCTGGAACCACATGCTAAGTAATTGAATTATTCAGAATCATAATTTCAGAAAATGTGATCTAAACAACTCTATGAATTATCCGAATAATTTATAGGATTGCTCAACAGTTATAATTGCGAAAGTAAGTTCCAAGAATCTAAAAGATTAATAATCAGAATTTAGGAGTCCAAAGAAATGTGCTTTCGACCGCCGACTGCTCAAAAAAATACATCGCCCTGCCCTTTGTGTGGAAACGCAAAAGATCCATTAGAAGTCTGTCCAAATTGTGGCTTTGTCCCTGAAGCAGATTGTCCAAAATGCGGCACGAAGAACCCGGTTACTAGCGAGCAGTGCAGCATTTGTGGTTATAAAGTGCCGAAAATGCCTCCGCCGCCCGGCGTATCTGCCAGTGCGGCAGGCTCAAAGCTGCCACCACCTCCTGGAATGTCTGGCGGAATAACTCCACCGAAGATGCCTCCAGCGCCACCCACGCCACCCAAAATGCCTCCAGTACCGCCAAAGAAGCCGGTTGAATAGGTATTTATTCGGCGTATTTCAGATTAATGAGTAGAAAAAGACCTGATAGGTCCAGTGAAAAATCATTTCATCCGACTTTTTGATTGTCAAGGCATATTCCCCCAAATCCATTGGAAATAATTACTCTAATAGATTTGGGGGAGTTGGTTTTGTCTGAAAAACAAACATAGATATAAGAAAAGTGTGTTCATTTCTTATCAGAAGAAAAAGAATGAAATTTAAATTAAATGTGGAAAATCATTGTTTTCAAACAGGATTGAGATAATTGTGGAGCAATTCTGAACCGACAGGCAAAGAAGGAATGACGTTATGGATCAACAAATGATCATTCATGCTGCAGAACAATTCATCGATAATTCTCCTGGCAACCTGATCCAGAAAGAATTTGCGCTGTCGGATGTCATCATTGGAACGAAGATCTTTGAAAGGCCTCTAATCGGTTTTTCTTCCGCCAATGATCCGATCTTCCTGAAATTAAAAGAACCTGCTGCAATCGGCGCCCATTTCCTTCTGCCAGATGAGTGGCTTTATGGCGTAAAAAGCGTGATTTCATTCTTTTTGCCATTTACAAAAAAGGTTAAAGAAAGCAATCAGCTGGATCATGCCAAACCGTCCCATGAATGGTTCCACGGTCGAATCGAAGGACAGAAGCTGGTCAATTCGCTGGCGGTTTTTTTATGTGCAGAGCTGGAAAGATCTGGTTATCCAAGCCTGGTGCCGGCAGTTGACCCGAGATTCAAATGGGGCGCCACGATCAAAATAAACGAGCATGATAATTATAACGAGTTCACAAGCAACTGGTCGGAACGACATGCCGCATTTATTGCCGGCTTAGGAACCTTCGGGCTCTCGAAAGGATTGATCACAAAAGTTGGGATCGCAGGCCGCATCGGCAGTGTAATCACTCAATTGGAGCTGCCTGCCTCCCGGCGAGATTATTCGGAAATTTATGAATATTGTTCAAATTGCGGCGAATGTGTCCGAAACTGTCCTGTGAACGCGATCACGATTGAGAATGGAAAAAACCACCCGATTTGCAACGATTATCTGGAAGAGTTATTATCGATGAACCGACCGTATTACGGCTGTGGAAAATGCCAGGTCAACGTTTCCTGTGAAAATGGAATTCCTTAATGATATTCCAATTCTTGGAAAGAATCAAACCTGTCAGACGATAAATCCAATCCGCATGTTTGGGTTGAATAATCAAAGGATTTCACCCTGGAATAACCCTTCATGGGTGATGTCGCTGAACCATCAGCTTGCTAGAATGAGAGAATGAAATTGTTATTGGTAAGGATTTCATCCTTCAAGATAATCTTATCCTTTTGGGTATTCCCTGAGAGAGGGAAGTTCCTTTAGAATGAACTTGATCTGGTCAGCTCTAAAAAACCAAAAAATCTTTGATCCTGAACCATGAATTATGAGACTACGTAAATGGACCACCAACTCGTATTCTTAGGCACTGCAGCAGGCTGCGGAGTGCCGTCCTTCTTCTGCGGTTGTGCCGCCTGCCAGGAAGCGGCTGCACAGCCGAACTTTTTCCGTTCGCGCAGCAGTTTGCTGATCCAGGGTGAGAAAAATACTCTGATCGATGCGCCGCCCGATTTGCGGGCGCAGCTTATTCGCGAGCGTCTCGACGAGATCGATCATTTCTTCCTGACCCACTGGCATTTTGATCATTCTGGCGGATTAGGTGAGCTGGAGTTTTATGTACGAGTCAAACGACAGGAAACTATCACAGCTTATATGACCGCAGAAACAGAAGATTGGTTGAAAACCTCCTACTGGTTCCTGCAAGATTGCCTATCGATCCAGGTCATGGATACGGGCTGGCAGGTTGAAGCAGATAATCTACAATACACCGCCCTTAAGGTCAGCCACACTCCAGGGACGATCGGCCTGCTGATCGAGACTCCTGATGGGGCGTCGTACCGCTTATCTCCCGGACACCGGTCCGCTGCCAGACGCCACTCTGGAGCTTTTACACGGCATCGATACTTTTAATCTTGAGTGCGACTTTTTGGGGTCGGAATTGGATGCCAGAGGATCACCTCTCAGTAACCGAGGCAGTGCAAATTGCCTTGATGCTTAAGGTAAAACAAACTTACCTAACGCATCTTTCCATGCACCATGATTCACCAGTGACAAATCGCGAACTGGAAGCATATATCCATACCTTTGGAAATAATCTGCACTTAGCCTATGATGGATTGCGGATTGACCTTTAACATGGAGGTGAGCTGGTGAGAACAGATGTGATTCTTGAAGGAGAAGGAGTGCAGGTCAAGAAATCGTGCTGCTACTTCTGTCACAACAATTGCGGGCTTCTGGTCTATGTGAAGGAAGGGAAGGTACTCAAGGTTGAGGGTGATGACAGCTATCCGGTAAACAACGGAGCTTTATGCAGCAGAGGCAATGTTAATTTCCTTTTCCTCGACCATCCGGGACGGATTAATTACCCATTGAAAAGAACTGGCAGTCGAGGCGAAGGGAAATACGAGAGGATTACCTGGGACCAGGCGCTTGACGAGATTTCTGCTCGATTGATTCAGATCAAGGAAGAGTATGGGGCTGAGGCTCTGGCAACTGCTGGTGGAACGCTCCGCACCGACGATTGGGCTCGCCGCCGTTTCATGAACCTTTACGGCAGCCCAAATGGCTTCCATAACGCTCACCTTTGCTGGATTCCAACGTTTATGGTCGAAACAGCGATCTACGGTTGGTGCCCCTTTGAGACAGACATGAGCAACAGTCGATGCCTGGTTTTATGGGGCCAGAACCCGGGGGCAAGCTCGATGCCGGAAATGACTCATATATCCGACTTTAAGAAAGCCGGTCTGAAGCTGATCGTGATCGATCCCCGATTTACCGAGACGGCTGCCAAGGCCGACCTCTGGCTACCTATCCGCCCGGGTTCGGATGCTGCCTTGGCGCTGGCCTGGCTAAATGTGATTATTTGGGAAGGATTGTACGATTCCGCATTTATTGAGAACTGCTGCATCGGTTTTAACGAGCTGGCTCAACATGTTCAGCAATACACACCTGAATGGGCGGCGCCTTTAACCTGGTTGGATCCGGAGCTCATCCGCCAGGGAGCACGCATGTATGCGACAAATAAACCCGGAAATATTCAATGGGGAACCGCTGTGGACCAAATCGGGAAACCTGGAGGAGGCTGCCATGCACGCCCGCGCCCTTCTGCGAGCTGTGACAGGAAACCTGGATGCCCCCGGAAGCGATTTACTGACCGGTCCCGCCCAAGATTTCCTGACAGACGAAGAAATGGAAGCGAACGAGTGGCTCCCGGATGAACAAAAGTCCAAACAACTGGGTTCAGAGAAGTTCAAATTGATCACCTGGCAGGGCTACGGGCGGATTTCCGAGTTAACCCGCGGGGTATGGGGTAAAGCGCCCACTGCCGAATGGATGTGCGAAGCTCATCCGCCGACCGTATTCAATGCGATGATCACAAGCCAACCGTATCCGGTAAAAGCCTTGATCACTCTGGCGACCAATCCGATCAACTCATACGGCCAAACCAGCCAGGTTATCGAAGCACTGCGGAAAGTAGATTTCCATGTCTCTATGGAGTACTGGATGACCCCTACAGCGGCATTAGCAGATTACATTTTGCCGGCGGCAGGCACTTTGGAGCGCCCCACGATCACCAGCACTTACGGTTGTTCGGATTTCTTGCTGGCTTCGCAGCGGGCGATTCAACCCATGTACGAACGCCGGACTGACTATGAGTTCTGGCGCGGCCTGGCTTTACGGATGGGACAGGACGAAATGTGGCCGTGGGAGAACCTGGAAGAAGCAAATTATTACCGGATTTACCCCCTTGGATACGGGGTCAGCAGTTATGATGAATTTGTAGAGCAGGTCCGCTTTCATTTTCCTGAACGGGAATATTATAAGTATGCCCGTCTGGGCTTCGCGACCCCTTCTGGTCGGGTCGAGCTGGTTTCCAGCACACTTGAATTGCTTGGATATCCATCCATGCCTACCTATATAGGACCTGTGGAAAATGAATTAGACAATCCAGATGTCGCTGAGGAATACCCTTTGGTGCTGACGACAGGCGGCGGTTTCATGCCTTTTCACCACTCTGAACATTTCCAAATTCGAGAGCTGAGATTTCTACGGCATGCGCCACTGATGCAGATCAATCCGCAAACTGCACAAAAGCTGGGTATTAACGATGGAGAATGGGTGTGGATCGAAACAAAAAGAGGCAGGATAAAGCAAAAAGCCGAATTGACCCAGGCGATTGATCCAAGGGTGATCGTTGTCCAACGGGGTTGGTGGTACCCGGAAAGAGATGTCGTTGAACCCGAGCTGGCCGGATGCATGGAATCAAATCCAAATGTTTTAACCAGCACTGCAGATGAGCACTGCGATCCGATGAGCGGTACCTGGGCGAACCGTGGTTTGCTTTGCAAAGTCTATAAAGTTAACGGAAAGGTTGGCCAGTAACATGACGCGCTATGCGATGGTTCTTGATGCAAGGCGATGTATTGGCTGTCAATCATGCACAGTTGCCTGCCAGGTGAATAATCATCTACCAATCGAGATGATCTATAATCCAGTGACCACCGTCGGACCAACCGGTGTATTTCCATTTGTACATATGGTGCATATCCCACTTTTATGCATGCACTGTACCAATCCCCCTTGTGTGGAATGCTGTCCGAGCGGCGCATCCCAACAGCGTGCAGATGGGATTGTGTGGGTAGATGAAAACAAATGCGTCGGCTGCAAAGCCTGTGTGATGGCCTGTCCTTATGGCGCACGGATTCCTAATCACGAAAAGGGGATAGTCCAAAAGTGCGACTTTTGTATGGATCGGGTTGTTTCAGGAAAAAAACCTCACTGCGTCAAGACCTGCCACCAGCGCGCCCGGATTTTTGGGGATCTTGAAGATTTCAAAAGTGAGGTCTATAAATTAGTCAATCGAGAACCGGTCTCGCGCCTGCTGGAAGAGCTGGGCACAGAACCGAATGCCTATTACATCCTGGATTAAGGAGAACCCGATAAATCATCGAGAAAACACCTGGGGATGGATGTTAGCGGTTGATTTCTTCTTTGCAGGGATGGGCGGCGGGATGCTGCTGATCACGGGGCTCGGGGACTTATTCTTCGGAGAAGGCATCCTTTCATTCCTTGGTTTGCTCCTTGGACCCATTTTCATAGCAGTGGGAGCGGGTTTTTTGATCCTGGAATTGGGACGACCTTTTCAAGCATGGAGGGTATTTCTAAATCCCAAAGCCATTCTTACAATTGGGGCGTGGAATATGATGCTTGCGATTGGATGCGGGTTAATTTATGCATCCTTCAGTATCCCAGCCTTAACCTGGAGCAGCTGGATTGTTGGACGGAAAATCCTCGCTATTCTTTGTGTTATTTTTGGTTTTGTTGTAGCGGCTTACCCGGGAATCTTGCTTGGACGTCATAAATCGCGTCCATTTTGGACGGGTCCAGCTATCCTGGTTTTATTCCTGTTGTCATCGCTAGCGACTGGATCCGCTGGGCAGCTATTGAGTGGATTGGTTCTTCCTCCATCGCGGTTGGATTTGATGAATATTCTGGCACCAATAACTGCAGGCTTATTAGGGTTTCAATTGGTTTTTTGGCTGACATATATATGGATAAAAAGGACTGGTTCAACCACTCGAGAAGCAGATACAGCTCTGAAATGGATTAAGGGTGATCTCGCTTTTGGTTTTTGGTTTGGATTTCTTTTCGCAGGAACTCTATTTCCAATTATTCTGATGCTGCTTCCGGGTGGATTTGCGCATGCGATTGGTGCCATCCTTCCTGCTTCTGGGTGGTCTGTGGATGCGATTGAAGGTAATTAAATCAGGAAACCAGAGGACCTGGCTCCCAGGAGAAGAAAGATATCGTTCTCGACTTCCTGCCGGTGATGAAGCTTTTCTGAAAGCCTGGTCGAAAAAAAATTCATAGACAAGGAAAACAAATTTAATGAAGCTTGATCAAAATGTTGAAGAAATCCTTGATAGAGCACTAAAAGAACAGCCAATCAGCCGTGAGGAAGCCATTAACTTGATGGAAATTGGACTGCTTTCCCCGGAGATGTATGCTCTGTGTGGGGCAGCAAATGAACTCTCCAGGCGGCATTTTGATAACCTTGGCGAGGTATACGCTCAAATCGGCCTTGACTATGCCCCTTGTCCTGGAAATTGTGAGTTCTGTTCGTTTGCAGCCGACCATGGGATTATTAAAGAGATAATTGAATATCCTGCTGAAGATATTGCTCGAGCCGCAAAGATCAGTGAAGAACAGGGTGCAAATGGTATTTATTTAATGGCAACTGCTCGTTACCGATCGGATAAATACTTGCATGTCGCAAGAGCCGTGAGGGAAGCGGTCTCGCCTGGTTTTCCTCTGGTGGCAAATATCGGAGACTTTAATGTTGATTATGCCAGAGAATTATCGGCGCTTGGTTTCAGCGCAATCTACCATGCTGTTCGTTTGAGAGAAGGCCAAGGCACTTCTTTACAGATCAAGCGACGGGTGCAAACGATTGAAGCAGCAAACATCGCGGGCCTGAAGCTGCATTTCTGTGTCGAGCCGGTGGGTCCAGAACATACAAACGAAGAACAGGTGGAGTTAATGTTCCTGGGTAAACAGCTTGGTGTGACTTTTAGTGGTGCAATGCGGCGCGTTTGCGTACCTGGAACGAAAGCAGCTGACAAAGGGAATATCACCTGGTGGTCGCTTGCCAGGACTGTAGCAGTTTGCCGCCTGGTGATGGGAACTTCAGTTCTGGGACACTGCACGCATGAACCGAACCTGCCGTCAATCATCGCTGGCGCAAATCTGCTATGGGCTGAGATGGGTCCAAATCCACGAGATGATCAGCCCAACACTGAACACTCACGCGGTTGGGACGTCAGCCGATGCAAGGAGATCCTGTCAGAGGCCGGTTATGATATTCGATCTGGGCCGGCAATCACGGCGGTTGGCGCTATTCTCCAGAATCCGGTTTATTTATGAGCCTCAAGGGCGCTGAATCAATCCTCCAAATTTTTTCAGATGATTGCACCCGATGTGAAGCGTGCCGGAATGTCTGCTCCATTCTGAGTAATTTAGGTGCTACCCCAGGTGAAATTGCCCAGGCAATCCTGAATGATAAAATCGATGAGCGGATATTTGAAGGTGTAATTCGGTGCGACCTTTGTGGTCTCTGCAGCTCGGAGTGTCCGGCGAACTCAAATCCTGCTTTGATGATCAAAGCAGCAAGACAAATCCTCATCCAAAAAGGGAGGATCAACCCGGAAGAATATGATGTCATGCTGGTAGACCGGGAATGGAATTTCTTCTCGATTTATCGAGCAACTTATAATATTCGATACGATGATCTTTTTAATAGCCAATATGAGAGCCTCTTTTTTCCGGGATGTACACTGGCAGCTTACGCGCCTGAATTAACTCGTGCCGCTTATCAATGGTTGAAACACCAGGGTATTTCCATTGGCTTTTCCGATCTTTGCTGTGGAAAACCATTGGATTGCATTGGGCTTGCAGAAGAAAATGAAAATCTCCTGGATCGTTTGCGAAGTCAAATCAAGTCTGCTGGCGCCAGAAGGATTATCACCGCTTGCCCCAATTGCGAAGTCCAGCTTCAATCTCAGATCAATGAGGTTGAGGTACATTCCATATATGAGATCATCAAACAAGCTGGAATTCGGTTTGGGGGCAGCGAGAAAATCACTTTTCATGATTCTTGCCCTGACAGGTATCGAGGTACGAATCCTGCTGATGTGCGCGAATTGCTTTCGGGATTTACCCAGGTCGAGATGCTCAGCCATGGAAAGGATACCATCTGCTGCGGCTCTGGTGGGATCGTTTCTACGGTGGATCCAGATTTGTGTACTTCTCGAGCACAGAGGAGAATGGATGAATTTTCCAATACGGGGGCTGATAATTGTATAACCAGCTGTATGGCCTGCGCACACCGGCTGGCTCGTGTCAGCCAGCCAGGGCACGTAAAACACGTATTTGAGATCTTGTTTGGATGCGAAATCGATTACTCTCAAATTGAGATGAATATTAAGGAGATGTGGGAAGGGGATAAAGGCGAGCTGAATTTGCAAAGACTGAGCCGAAATCTCCCCACACTCTATGAAAGTGGGAAAAGCGGTGCAGCTGCCCGATAAATCTGAATTGCTTAACCATTCTGAAGGGATTTGCCCTATCTGCTTCAACGTTGTCGAAGCCAGCGTAGTCACCCGGGAGAAGGAAGTATATCTACGAAAGATGTGCCCTGACCATGGACCATCGACGACTTACCTCTGGCCGGACGCAGACCACTACCAGTGGATGAATGCCTTCAGGGTGCCATTCTCCAAACCGAAGACCGCAATGGCGGTGAAGGATGGATGTCCGCTTTCCTGTGGATTATGTTCGGATCATCTTCGCCGCCCGACGTTGGTCGAGATTGAAGTCACACAGCGCTGCAATCTGCATTGTCCTGTGTGCTTTATGGCTGCCGGCAATGCAGCGCCGGATCCGGGTTTCGAGACGCTCCAAGAAATGGCTAAATCGATTGTCAGGCAGTCCGGAACCCAAATAAGCCTTCAACTGACCGGTGGCGAACCAACTGTTCGAGCAGATCTTCCTGAAATTGTGCGCCTGTTCCGAGCTGAAGGAATTACGGCAATTGAGGTCAATTCAAATGGGCTCGCCATCGGAAGAGATCCAGCGTTGATTTATAAGCTTGCCAATGCCGGGATAACCGGGATTTACTTGCAATTTGATGGATTGTCGGACCGAGTTTATGAACAGATTCGGGGTGCGGCTCTGCTTGCAGATAAATTGCGTGCGATCGAGAAGTGTCGGGCTTCAGGAGTTCAAGTGGTCTTGGCGATGACGGTTATCTGGGGGATCAATCATGACCAGATTGGAGATGTGTTGAATTTTGCTTTGAAAAACCAGGATGTGGTTGCTGGTGTGGCTTTTCAGCCAGCCTTTACATCTGGCCGCTTTGAGGTTGAGTCCAATCGGCGACTGACGATGGGGGATGTGATCTTCATGCTGGCAGAACAGAGCGAAGGTAAGATCAAGCCGTATGATTTATGGCCATTAGGTTGTTCGCACCCACTTTGCTCTTGCTCTACAGTCCTTGTGTCTGAACAGGGAGAATATCAGCCGTTCACCCGTTTGATCACGCCCCAGGAGTATATACAATCATTCGATTCCAACAGCCCTCAGGGCTCTGTGTTCTCAGATATTGCAATGAAGAAATACCCTTCCCTTAATAATGGATTGTCCATCGTAATCATGAATTATATGGATGCGATGACACTTGAACTGAACCGACTAAAGGAATGCAGCATGACGGTCGCCATGCAAGATGGACGTCAGATTCCTTTCTGCGCTTACCAGCTCTCGGATTTTTTTGGGAAACGGCTATATCCATCCTGATGAACAAAGGTTAGCGATTACAAAGAAGAGATTGGTTATGTCTGAAGTAGAACTTGTTCGGACCAACTGCCGATTCTGTGGATACTTGTGCGGACTTGATGCTACCGTCCAGGATGGGCGTGTGATTGGAGTTGAGCCGGATCCGGGCCGTTTTCCTTACGATGCGGGAATCCAACGCGGCTGCCGACGATGGTCGGTAAACCTGGAATTTTTAGATCATCCTGGTCGTGTAAATTATCCCCAAAAACGAATTGGTGAGCGTGGAGGCGGTCAATGGGAGCGGGTGTCCTGGGACGAAGCCCTTGATGACATCGCAGGTAGATTACAACATCTCAAAGATCGATTTGGAGCAGAAACGTTAGCAACCAGCATCGGAGGTCCCCATGCCTCATACTGGCCGTTACACCGCTTTATGAATCTGTTTGGAAGTCCAAACAACGTCGGAATAGGACAGATTTGTTGGAATCCGGGGATCTGGATCAATACATTGACCTTCGGCTGGCCGCTTGAAAACGAGCTGGATCCAGAGTCAACCTCTTGTGCCATTCTCTGGGGGGTAAATCCTGCCGAGTCAGATAACTCACTTTTTTGGCGATCAATCCAGAGATTCCATCGAATGGGGAAGCCTTTAATCGTCATCGATCCACGCAAGACAAGGACAGCCGTGCAGGCTGAGATATGGCTGCCTGTGCGTCCAGGAACTGATCCATTCCTGGCGTTAGGGCTTTTGAATGTAATCATTTCTGAAAAGCTTTATCAAGCTGATTTTGTGGATGCCTGGTGTACGGGTTTTAACCAGCTTGAGACACATGTGACTCATTATTCACCCGAGATTGTTGAAACAATCACAGGAATACAAAAGGAAAAAATCATTGCAGCTGCCCGCCTTTTTGCGGAAAATTCGCCTGCAACGATTGTTTGCGGACGTGGCATCGATCAAATCGGCTCAAATACCATTGCTGCTCACCTGGCAATTTCAATATTGCGCGCAATCACCGGGAACGTTGACGTCCCTGGAGGCAGCCATCTGGCTGAGATGCCGGATTTTGTACCTGAAATCGATCTTGAATTAAGTGATAGGCTGGCTGAACCTCAGAGAATAAAAGGGCTCAATGAAGGACGGCTTGGATTTCAGACCTATTCGGGCTACCAGACTATCAGGCAGCAAACCGAGCTGCACAGCAGGCGGCTGCCGATGCGATATCTCACATCAGCTCACCCGAACCTGGTATGGCAGGCGATGCTTACCGGCAAACCATATCCGGTCAGAGCACTGATTGTGATGGGGAGTAATCCCCTGCTCACTCAGGCAGACGTAAATAAAGTCTATCAAGCGCTAAATAACCTGGATCTTCTTGTGGTTCTGGAACATTTTATTACGCCGACTGCTATGTTAGCCGACTATGTACTCCCAAGCGCAGGAGCATTGGAAAGACCGCTGTTTCAAACCCATGCTGGTACGGCAAATATCGCTTACGGTGGGGAAAAAGCTATCGATCCTTATTATGAACGGCGACCCGATTTTTATTTCTGGAAAGAATTGGGCATTCGAATGGGCCAGGCTGATGATTGGCCGTGGGAGACATTCGAGGATAGCCTGGACTTCATTCTTGCACCTGCAGGTTTGACCTGGAAGGCTTTTTGTGAAACAGGGACCTATTATTTGCCCAGTCCTTATCAGAAGCATGAGATGATAAATCCGCAGAATGGGAATAAGCGGGGTTTCTCTACCCGAACTGGAAAAATCGAGCTTTACTCCAAAACACTCCAGGATTTTGGATATGATCCGCTCCCAACGCCAAAACGCCCTTCATCGATCTCAAATGAGTATCCCTTGTTATTAATCAGCGGAGGGCGAAGACAGCCTTTCAATGGGTCGGCGCTTCGTCAGTTTGATTCTCTTCGTTCAATCCAACCCCATCCATTCGCTGAAATGAGCGCCTCGACGGCCTTAAAATGTGGGGTGGAAGATGGCTCAGAAATCATCGTTGAGACGGATCGCGGATCGGCTCAATTTCGATTAAAAATAATGCAAATTCATGAGGATGTGGTCAGTGTTGATTATGGGTGGTGGTTCCCTGAACAGCCTGATTGCAAACCCGAACTGGGCGGAGTTTGGATTTCGAATGCGAATGTATTAACGAATGCGGATTTAAAATCTTCCGACCGAATGATTGGTACCTGGACCTATAATGGTATACCCTGCAGAGTGCATTCTTTACAATCGAATTTGGAGATCAACGATGACAGGTAAAAAACATGCGTTTCTATTATTTACCAAAGCGCCTACTCCTGGCTCGACGAAAACCCGGTTGACGACGGCCAGAGGCGGCATTTTCTCACCGGAAGAAGCAGCGGATTTGTATCGGGTCATGCTCCTGGATGTAGCAGAAATTGGATTTATGGCTTTAAAAGAACTGAATGAATCGCATGATTCGGATGGGATCGAGCCAGACAGGTATGAGTTTACTGTCAGCTGCTCAACCGAATCTGACAGACCTGCCCTTGAACAGCTTTTTGATCAATCTGGTCCTTGGCCTGCCCAGATTCATTTTTTTCATGATCGCGGCAAGACATTTGACGATCATTTTGATGATGCATTCCGACAGCTTTTTGAAAAAGGCTTTCACTCAGTTGTTTCAATTGGTGGGGATTTGCCCACGATGCCGGTGAATCATATCGTCCAGGCATTCCAATGGTTAGAGTATTTCCAATCGTTTTCAGATTGTGGGGGATTTGTCCAGGCGCCCTGCCAGGAGTGCGGAGTTTCACTGGTGGGATATACATCCAACACTCCAATCGACTCTAAAGGTGTGTTTTATAATCCCGAAGGGATACCTGCCCTGGATGCTTATATCCTAAAAGCCGCCCAGCGTGGTGTGCCGGTGGCTTCTTTGACTCCTGTAGCAGATGTAGATGATACACGTGACCTGGCGCATACAGTCTCGCTGCTAAATGCGATTGCCTACTCCAGTCAATTTCAACCAGGGCAGATGCTGGCTCACCGGACGCATGATTGGATTCGTCGGATGGGGGTTGTGATCAGCACACCTCCCAATGCCGAGCATGATCCAAGGGAGAGCATCGATGCCTGAAATTGAATTGGCTGTGGAACGCTGTACAGGCTGCGGGCTTTGCGAGGCATTTTGCCCGGTAAATGTATTCGAGATGATTCAAGTAGATGGGCATCTGCTGCCAAGCGCCGTACGGGTGCAGGATTGTTGGGCGTGCGATACATGCGTGGGACAGTGTCCCACCGGAGCACTTCGGGTCGTTGAACCGGACGATAAGCGAAAAATTGGATTTTCAGAAGGCAGTATTTATTCCAAGAAAGATCAATTTAAGGAATCAGTTAGCCTGACTGCAGAAGAAAAAGAAGAACTGAAAACCTGGTCAGAGACACTCATGAGAGTTTTATGCCTGCGCTGGAGTCCTGTGGCAATTAATCTGCTTCCTCGAGGAGCCAGGATGCCGGATGCTCCAATGCCCAGAGAAAAGCTGCGGTACTGCCAATCGCTCATGGCAGCTCGACGAGGAAAAACTTTGCTGATGCCAGCGAGCTGCCATGCCTGTCCAGACGGGACATCGATATTAGGCCTGACGGAAATTCCTTCGAAATTGGCCAGTGGTGAGCTCTACATTCGATTTGGAAAACTAGCTACGATTGAAGCAGCAAAACAGATGGTCGCTGAACGTCCCAGGTTGGAACAACGCTCGAACCTTGCAACACTTGTCGCCCCATTAGCCGAAGCTGTTCTTTTCCCGGATATCATAGCAGTTATAGCGCAGCCTGAGCAGATGATGTGGTTGTGTATGGCAGCGTCATTTTACACTGGCAAACGTTTCGAGTTTAAGGTGAGCGGCTATAATGCTCAATGTGTTGAGACAACATTGATCCCATACATTACTAAAGGGATCAATATCTCGTTTGGCTGCTACGGTTGCCGCGCAAGCTCAGATATCAGTGATGACATGATGTTTATGGGTATTCACAGCGCGAAGATGCCCGCGCTGATCCGCGGCCTGGAGGGATTAGGAAGGAAAGCTATCCCAGAATTCCAGGAACAAGATTTATCTGCCGCCATTAACATGATTTATGATAGGATAAAAACATGGAAAGGCAGAGGACTACTAAAGAATATAAATTAATTGAGAATCGTCAAATTGCAGCCCTGCTCAATCCTCGTCCGGCGGTGCTGGTCACTTGCTGCAATCGATCCCTAGTACCTAATGTAATTACAGTTGCATGGCATACGCCGCTTTCGCACGATCCCCCCTTATTAGGAATCAGTATAGATTTAAGGCGATATTCAAATGAGCTAATCCGATTCCAGCAGGAATTTGTCATAAACGTCGTCTCAAAGGAATTCCAATCGGCAATCGAATGCTGCGGAAGCAAATCTGGTCGGGATGCAGACAAATTTACCGCTGCTGGTATAGATATTCAGCCTGCAAATTATGTCCGCCCGCCGGTCATCGTCGGGGCGCTAGCTTATTTGGAATGCAATGTCGTAGATGAACTGCAGACGGGAGATCATACGTTTTTCATTGGAAAAGTCGTATACGCTGAAGCGCAGGTCGATTGTTTCTTGGATGGTTGGGAGCAGCCAGAAGGGCAAGTATTGCTTTGCATTCAGCGCGACCGGTTTGGGAGCTGGACATAGAGTGTGACCATGGAAAAGTTCCAGTTAAGATATGGAATTGAAACTGATCGCTTAAATCTGCAGAAGCTTCTGGCAGAGAATGATATGGAAACGGAAATCGAACCCGCCGAATTCTTGCTTGTCCTTTCTCTCGGTAACCTGATAGGGACCGCTCGATTGGAAAGGGAGCAGGGGAGTTTTTACCTTCGGCCGGTCGTCGTCGACGCAAATTTTCAAGGCCAGGGTGTTGGACGCCTGTTGATACACGAGATTTCCAGCGGACTGCCGGAGCTGAGTGTGGTTTCGAGAGGCCAATCTGTGGGTTTTTATGCAAAATTGGGATTTGAACCGATCTCCTGGACACAAATTCCAAATCGTTATCGTGAGGAGTGCGCGGTTTGCTTAGACCGCGGAACATGTCAGCCAGTTCCGATGATTTTGTATCGGCATGGAACGAGGTGAAGTTACGCGAAAATATTTCTAAAAAAAATGACCGTGATGCGTTTTTGACTACCAAATGCGAAATTGGTTTTATAAGTTCTTATTCTGAGAAATTTTCAAAATTTATATAGTGAGGAATGAATGGAAAAACTCCAGATGTTACTGGAACTTTCAGCGCAGAGGCATACTCATCTCTGCCCTCGGCAGGTATTAGGTGTCCGGATGGGGATGTTGGCTGGTGAGGTTCTTGGATTGGATTTACCTCAAAAAGATAAACGGGTGTTTACCTTCGCTGAATCGGACGGTTGTGGCACCGGAGGAATATCGGTTGCATCCGGCTGCAGCATCGACCGCCGGACATTAAGGGTAGTGGATTATGGAAAACTTGCGGCAACTTTTGTTGATACTTTGAAGGATGAAGCGGTTCGGATAATCCCGCACCCCGATTGTAGGGAAGAAGCGTTGCCAATAATCAGGAGAACGGAGATCGCTGGCATAAACAACTCAAGGCTTATCAGATGATGGAAGTTGAACAGCTGTTTTCAGTTCAAAGAGTCTATCTAACTGTCTCACTTGAAAAAATTATCAGCAAACACGGACTTCGTGTGCTCTGCAGCAAATGTTGTGAGGAAATCACGAATGAACGAGAGATAATTATAGATGGTATTACCTTCTGCCGCTCTTGTGCAGGAAAATCATATTTCTCCTTGTTATCCGATGACCAATCTGTGGAAGAGAAGCTGCCGGAAGAGATTGGATTTTACAAAAAAGCTGCCCTAAAATCCTGAAATTCGATCCTGTAGTACAACCTGCCAAAATAAGTCTTGCATCTTGATTTTCCGAAAGACCTATATTAAGATATCGTAATACCACATATATCTATTAGAGATGTGTGGTATTACAACAGGTTTTATGTTTTTCAATATCCATTATTAAGTCCTTCGATAAGGTATTCACGAATTAATAAATGAGCAACAAAGGAAATATTCCGCATTCACTTTCGAAAATTCGTGGAATACTACCTTCACTCTCGACTTCAGAAGCTCGAGTTGGCAGCTGGATACTCTCATTTCCTGAAAAAGTCATCCATCTTTCGATGGCAGAACTGGCTCAAGAATGTTCAGTCAGTGATACAAGTGTGCTTCGTTTCTGCCGAAATGCCGGATTTCAAGGATACACCGATTTAAAAATCGCTCTCGCTATGGATTTGGCAACACCGATCCAGATGGTTCACGATTCGATTCGCGAATCCGATGACGAAGCGACCATGACGCGCAAAGTCTTCCTTTCGAATATCCAGGCGATCCAGGATATGCTGGAAATGATTGATATGCCGGCGCTTATCCGCGCAGTTGACCTTTTGGAAAGCGCGAACTGGATTTACTTTTTGGAGTGGGGACATCGAGCCCAATAGTTCAGGATATGTATAATAAGCTTTTCAGGTTGGGGCTGAATACCCGCTTTCAGACCGACTCATATCTGCAGTTGATGGAAGCGGCGCTCTTGAAGGACGGAGATGTTGCCCTTGGGATTTCCCAATCAGGAAGTTCAACGGACCCTATCTTGACAATGCAGCTAGCAAAACAAAATGGAGCAAGCACGATATGTATAACCGGGAATGTTCGTTCTCCAATAACTGATTATGCGGACATTACCTTGCTAAGCGTCTCTCATGAAACTCGCCCTGAGGCTATCGCTTCTCGCATAGCGCAAAGTACAATTATCGATGCTATTTATGTTATCCTGTCCATGCGGAATATCCCGGTGACCATAATCAATGAGCAGCGTATTTGGGATGCAGTCATATCAAAAACGATATAATTTGAAGAAAAATGGGAGGAAATTATCATGAATGTATACGGGAAACACTATCGAACAGTATGGTTGTGTGAAAAAGATTCGACAATTGTCCAGATCATTGATCAGCGGTTCCTGCCATTTAAATTCATTATTGAAGATCTGCTTTCAGTTGATGATGTTGCGGTAGCTATTAAGGATATGCATGCCAGAGGAGCAGGATTGATCGGGGCTTTGGCTGGCTATGGGATGTATCTGGCAGCTCTGCAAGCCCCACACAATTCAGATGATGCTCACATTGAGTCAGTAAATGCAGACGGTGAGAAGCTGAAAGCCACCCGTCCTACAGCAGTTAACCTTGAATGGGCCGTTCAGCGTCAGCTTGATGCGATTTCTTCGGTTCGAGGGTATGCTGCAAGGGTAGACAGAGCACGCGAGTTGGCGGTGATCATTGCAGATGAAGATGCTGAGTTCTGCAGGCGGATAGGAGAGCATGGTTTAGCAATCATAAAAGAGATCCACTTGCGGAAGAACGGTGCAATTGTGAACATCTTGACACATTGCAATGCAGGCTGGTTAGCCTTTGTCGATTACGGAACTGCTACATCGCCAATTTATGCGGCCCACGAGCAGGGGATTCCCGTGCATGTTTGGGTTGATGAGACCCGACCCAGAAATCAAGGTGCTCGCTTGACCGCATGGGAATTGACCCAGCACGGCGTCCCCAATACTTTGATCGCAGATAATGTCGGTGGACACTTGATGCAGCATGGGATGGTGGATATGGTTATCACCGGCGCTGACCGGGTGACATACACAGGAGATGTTGCAAATAAGATCGGTAACGTACTTAAAGGCGCTGGCTGCATTTGATAACCAGGTTCCATTTTACACTGCGTTGCCTTCATCAACTTTCGACTGGATTATTATGGACGGAGTGCGGGAAATCCCGGTGGAGCAAAGAGATGCCACAGAAGTAAAATATATTGAAGGGATTCATAACGGCGAGATAACAAGCGTTTTGCTGACAGAAGAAAATGGAAAGGCAGCAAATTTCGCTTTTGATGTCACGCCGGCCAGGTTAGTCACCGGGTTGATCACAGAACGAGGGATCTGCAAGGCTTCTGCGGATGGGGTGTTCAGCTTATATCCAGAAAAGCAAAAAAACTAAGGTTTTGGAATTCATCGAATAATTTCAAAGGAGTTCTTCCATGGAATACCAACCACTTAAAGAAGGCACCATATTGAGCTACTGTAAAACAAAGGCCTGCGCTGGAAGAGAGGGTGTCAAAAGGTGAGCCGTATACGATAAAAGAAATCGGCGACGGCAATCTAAACCTTGTCTTTATCTTGAATTCTGAAAAGGACGAGAAATCCTCGTTTGTATTAAAGCAGGCTTTGCCTTATCTGCGTGTAGTTGGCGATTCATGGCCTCTCACTCGATTTCGCATGCGGTTTGAAATCGGGGGCGCTTCTTCTTTACAACAGGCTTGTACCTGGACTTGCGCCCGATGTGTACGATTATGATGATGAAATGTCGGCAGTTGCGATGGAATATCTTGGGAAACATGAGGTCATGAGAAAACCTTTAGTTGCCCGAGTTCGATTTCCCCATTTTGTCGATCATATCACCACATTTCTCTCGTCCACCCTTTTCTTTACTTCAGATCTTTATCTGAACGGTCCGGATAAAAAAGCCTTACAGGAAAAATTCATAAATCCCGAGCTCTGCAAGATCCAGGAAGACTTTGTCTTTACGCATCCGTACATGGAAGCACCGGAAAATAACTGGAATCCACTCCTGGATGCTGAAGTAAAAGCAGTGCGAAGCAATCCTCAATTGAAAGTGATTTTTGCTGATATCAAAGAGTCCTATATGACTCACGCACAGGCATTGATCCACAGCGACATGCACACCGGCTCCATCATGGTCAATCAAGATGAGACTCGCGTAATCGATCCGGAGTTCGCTTTCTTTGGCCCGATTGGATATGATATTGGTGCTTTGCTTGCAAATCTGGTAATCAATTATCTAACCCATTTCGTTCATACGCCGGACCCGGTAGAACGAGCCAGCTTCCAATCCTATCTTCTCGAAACCATCCGAAGTGTCTGGCTTGAATTCGCCCGAAAATTTGATGAATTGTGGCAGAATAATAATCATGGAGATTTAGCGCCTGACGCATATTGGGATTTTCCAGGTGGTCAGCAGGCTTTTACCGAGTTTCGACGTCGATATATTGAAAACCTGTTTCACGATACGGTTTCACATGCTGCGACAAAAATTTTACGCAGAATGATGGGCATTGTCTCGGTATGGGATATTACTGTAATAAAAGATATGGAAAAGCGTGCAGTAGCAGAAAGACTGGCGATTCAGATTGGTTGCCGTTGGGCATTGGAAAGAGAAAAAATCAAGACGATTGATGATTTTATCTCCATAGTTGTAGAAGAATCCCAACATGTTTAAGCTGATTGTCCTATAATTGGTACTTGATTATTGTGTTATGCGTTGATAAAATAGTGTTACATTCGTGAATAATATTCACAAATGTCAGATCAGATTAGTCTCATCTCAGCAATGAACCGAGTCGAAGAGTTGATAGAGACGCTGCCAGGAATCCCTTTGTTGATCTGCTTCGTGTGTGATTTTTCTGATCACCTTTCAGAGGGTGCAGGCAGGTTATTCAGATTTCTTCTCCATAAAAACAAAATGACTTGTCGGTCATTACCGCAAATTTGGAATAGGATCCATGCCTCTGGCATGGATTCCCTGCTTAACGGTCAAATTGGTAGATTATCTGCAGGCATAAAAAGCTGATTTCTCGAAAAAAGAAGAAGAGGATTTCCAATGAAACCAAATAAAACGCCGTCGATCATATTTTACGCGCTCATAATCGCTCTTAGTTTAAGCTTCATGTGGTGGGGGTAGCAAAGCGGTTGAGCCGCCAGGAGTCACAATCATTGCTGGAGATGTCCAGGTTAATGGTGCTGCAGCAACCAATAATACCTTGGTCGACGCCGCGGCCAAGGTCGCAACGGGTACTGACAGCCGAGGTCTGCTTACGTATGCAGACGGATCTTCAATCACACTGGAACCTGAATCAGAAGTCATTTTGACTGAAGCAGCAGAAGGTGTATCGTTCACTATAAACAAAGGGAAAGTCTGGGTTGCTTCGAATGCCAATCCATTCACCGTGGATGCTGGTGGACCAAAAGCCAGCGGCAAAAATGTTAGTTTCTCCGTCAGCGCGCGGCAGCAGCGATACCACCGTGTCCGCGAGCGGTGCATCGGTGAAGTTCAGCGCTGGGGGTTCTGAGGTTGAAATTCCATCCGGACAATTTTCAGTATCATCAGGTGGAGCAGCCCCGTCCGCTCCGGCAGCAATCGAAGTAAACAATGCGGCTCGCTTTGAGTTAACCGGGGAGGCTTATATATATTTTGTCGATCCGGAAGGTAGAGCGATTGGTTATCACCCCACAGCCGAATATCCTGTCTACCAGATTCCCGACGGTTTTTATTCTGGTAAAGCTGGTCGACCCCAGGTTATTGGCGTTCCGAACCTTTCCGCTGGTGAATGTACAGTCATGCTTGTAGCAGTGAACAACCAGACTTCCTGGAAAATGACTTTTGAGTTTGCTGGTAAAGACCTTGTTTTTGAAGGCCCAGAAAAAAGCTCCTCCATTACCTGGGGAACCCCGACTGGAATCACGATAAACCTGAGGTTTGACGATCAAGGAAATCCGATTCCAGAAGTCAGCAATACCTGGACGCTTTACGGCAATCCGAGAGGGGTTGCATATACGCTTGAAAACAGCATGAAGCGTGCGGATATGAATTTTGGGACTATTCCTCCAGCATGGCTTGGACTTCAATAGTTGGTGAACTGCCGAAATCGAAATTTTATTGTTGGTACATCGCTAATAATTCTCGTGTTATTGCTGACTGGAGCGGGTTGTTCCAAACCGGTCAGTCCAACGGAGCTCTCGAACCTTACCATTATTCATACAAATGATCTGGAAGGAACGCTGAAGCCATGTTCGTGTATTAGCGATCCAGCTGGCGGTATCGCCCGCAGAAAAACCACGATCGAGAAGATTAGAAATAGTCGTGATGCAGTCATCACTGTCGATGCCGGGGATTCATTATTTGGAACTCCCGAGTCGGATATGACCCATGGTGTGGTGATGATGCAGGCGATGAACCAGATGGGGTATGATGCGATGGCGCTGGGAGATCGCGATTTCATTTATGGGGCCGATATCCTCCTGGAAACGCTGCAAAAGGCGGAATTTCCTATTTTAAGTGCAAACATCGTCAGAAAAGAGGATGGCCAGACATTTACTCAGGGCAGTATTATCCTGGAACACGGTGGAATCCGGATTGGCCTGCTGGGACTGACGCACCCCGGCGTCGGGAAACTACTTAAAGGACCCAGGTTCTGGGTCCGAGCTTCAGGTCCTGGATCCGATCGCGACGGCTCGAAAATATGTACCGAAGCTACTAGAGGAAGCCGACTTTGTCATCGTGATCTCTCATCTGGGTGAAATGCGTGACCTGCAGTTAGCGAAACATGTCCCTGGGATAGGATTAATCGTCAGTGGATTTGACAGAGTGGTGATTGATCCTCCCGTATACCTACCAAGGGATGTTCCACGTATCCAGGCTGGCTTTCAAGGCGAGGAATTAGGCGTGCTCGATTTGGAAGTTTACGACGATCATCGTGGAAGACAGCTGAAAACGTCGAATGTTTTGTTAAGTCGTCAGATCACTACGGATCCGAACTTGGCATCACTGCTTGCACACTACAACGCAAGGGCAGATTTATCTGGTGTGCTGGATGCGATGCCTGGGCTGGATGTGACCTTCCCGCTAGAGGTTCATCGGGCAAACGCTGAAGCTCAGACGGCTTACAAAGCCGCAGTTGCGTTCCCTGAAGTCCTGATGGCAAAGCCTGCTCCAGCTGGCCTACCCGGTACTGAAACGCTGGCGGAGTGCTTCATTGAAAATCCAGATGATCAGGCCTACGCTTTTCAATATTCTCTACTGGCTCTAGAATTTCCAGCCTGCATCGAAGCAGCGAACGCACTCATCCCTGAACTGCCGCTGATGCAGATGCCTGAAAAACTTGATGGAAGTTACGAGCCAGGGAAATAAAGGTGGTGTTCAATTTCCTTAACCGCGATTTCGCCGGGGAATATTGGAAATAATGGGGTTTTGTGGTAATCCAGTGACGTGAAAATTTGGATTGAAAGGAGGAGGTTATCGATTATAACTGTGCAAAGATCTTTAAATATTGAGCACTGAGAACTTGAAGTATACGTTGTTTGAAACTACCAACAGAAAATCATCTTCACGCATAACTCAAAAGAGGAGAACAAGATGTCAAAAGAGTATGATAGTGTGTTGGAAAAAGCACGTAATGGCGCTATTTCCCGCCGTGATTTCCTTAAGCAGTCAGCTGTAGCGACAGGTATCAGTATTGCCACTTTGAGCGGTCTACTAACCGCCTGTGGCCAATCCACTGAAGGCGAGAAGGCCGAAGAACCTGTCAAGTGTCCGGTAATTAAATACCGATGTGCGACATCTGAACTGGGAATGAAATGCTCATGGTGTGCGCGCGGCGCCGACACGGTTAAGTTCTATGGTAGCATCCTCGGTGCTGAAGTTGTCGTCTATGACGGCGAGCTGAATATCGACAAACAGCGCAAGGACATTGAAGATATGGCCAGCCAGACCTGGGATTGGGTCCAGATCCACCCACAGGCCATCGATGCTTTCGTAGACCCTGTGAAATCGATGGTAGAAAAATTCCCGGTCATTGATATGGACACGCGTCTTGCCCAGAACCTCGAGGAGTTGAAAGTTGAAACCTTCCTGGAGCCAGACAACCTGTTCATGGGCTCTGTTGTGACTCAGACCCTTGTGGATGCGCTCGGTGGAAAAGGCCAGGTTGTCCACACTCAGGGACCTTTGGGTCATACTGGCGCCCAGGGACGTGCAGCGGGCTTCCACAGTGTGGTTGACCAGTACCCGGATATTGAAGTGGTCGATGAGACGCCTTGCAACTGGGACATCGACCTGACCCGGAAGACCTGGGATGACCTGCTGATCAAATACCCGGACATCGTCGGCGGTATGTTCCACAATGACGACATGGCACTTGCAGCTTACCAGTCGATCAAGGCAGCAGGGAAAGTCGATCAGATTAAGATCGTCGGTGTCGACGGCATGGAACCCGCCCTGAAGGCAGTCATGGATGATGTTCTGCTCTGCACGGTGGTGAATCCGACCGGTCGGGTCCATGGTGGCGCGTTCTGGGTTGGCTATAATGTGGCAAATGGCAAATATGCACGCCATACAACTCCTACTTTCATCCGAACAGATGGTCCCTATATCGATAAAGTTGTTGCTCCAGGAATCCTGTACCTGGCAGAGAACCTCCTAATCTAATCAATAACCGATTATATTTCTGGATTGGGCTGGTTTAACCAGCCCAATCCAACTGCGAGCAACAATCCTAGAAAGAAAGTAAGGTATAAAATGGTCGACGAAAAATTGCTCGAACTGCGCGGTGTCAGTAAACGTTTTGGGGCGACATTAGCCCTGAACAATGTAAATTTCGACCTGCGACCAGGTGAGGTTCATGGTCTGGTCGGAGAAAATGGGGCTGGAAAGAGCACCTTGATGAAAATTCTATCCGGCTACCATACCGATTATGATGGCGAAATTGCAATTCGAGATAAACAAGTGCAATTTAAATCAACCCGAGACGCCCTTTCCCAGGGTATCGGCATGATCTACCAGGAATTGAGCGTGGTCAAAACGCTAACTGTTGGAGAGAACCTATTTCTGGGTGATCCTCCACTGACAAAACTGGGTGTGGTAGATTGGAAACGGATCTATCGGGATGCCGGAGCCCATCTTGCAGAGTTGGGTTTGGATGTAGATGTCCGTGCTGAGTTAGGTCAATACACCATTGCCACAAGGCAGATGATCGAAGTAGCCAGCGTGATCTTTTCTGGCGCTGAGATCATCATCATGGATGAGCCTACTTCTGCTCTTTCCCACAGCGAGGTACAACGCCTGTTCGGATTTATTCGGAATCTTAAAATTAAAGAAAAGGGAATCGTATTCATTTCCCATTTCTTAGATGATGTCCTTGAAATTTCTGACCGCATCACTGTATTAAGGAATGGAGAAAAAGTGATGACGGTAGATACGATAGACACCGATAAAATCAACTGACAAAAGCCGTCCTGGGTCGAGAAGAAATATTCGGTATAGAAGATCGTAGACCAAAACCTTTGAACTCGAAAGGAAATGGACAGGTTGTGCTTGAAATTAAAGATTTCCATCGTGGAAAATTCCTGCACGGGGTCAATTTAAAGGTTCGCAAAGGGGAGATCTTGGGCATTTACGGCGGTATGGGTGCTGGAAAAGCACAGCTTGCGGGTTGCGTCTTTGGGACGGAAAAACCCGATAAAGGGGAAATCCTGCTTGAGGGAAAACCGGTTAAATTCCGAAACACCGTTCAGGCGCGAAGATCAGGCATTGCTTATGTTCCTGCAAATCGGCATGAGGCGCTATTTTTGAGCAATGAGATTTATAAAAATATCACGATATCCCATCTCAATAAAATATGTCCTGGACTCGTGAGGAAGAAAGCTGAAATGAACATCGCATCAGAGAAAGTTCGAATTCTTGGCGTACGTCCCAACGATGCGGAGCAAGTTGTCCAGAGGCTTTCAGGCGGCAATCAGCAGAAAGTGGTCATTGGAAAATGGCTGACGAGAACTCCCAAGGTCTTGCTGCTAAATGATCCGACCCGAGGGATGGATGTCGGCGCAAAAGAAGAAGTGATGTCGATTGTCGAAAGCTTGCGAGAGCAAGGTGTTGCCACGATCCTCTTTTCAACAGAACCCGAGCTGGTGATGACGCATGCAGATCGAGTGATTATCCTTCGGAGGGGCGCAGAAGTGGCGGAGTTGAAGAATGAGGAACTGAGCAAAGAATTGCTACTTCAGTACACCTGATCCTAACCAGGAACTATTGGAATCATATTGTAGATTCGATTTCTCCCATTTGGAGGGCACCAGCAAATGAATAAAAAATCGACGAACCCAAAATTATCAAAACCGAAATCAACTGGAGGAGCAGGGAGCTGATGCACGTCACTCGCGGGCTTTGACTCCGTTCATCACGCTGCTGGTTTTGGTGCTGTTCTTTGCTATTTTTTCAGTTGAAAACCGCTTTATCCTCCCAGCAAACCTGTTAAACATCATTATGCAGGCGTCGTCTGTTGCGATTATGGCGACAGGGATAACTTTTGTGTTATTGATTGGTGAGATCGACCTCTCAATCGGTGGAATTGCCACAGCAACCGGCGTTTTCTCTGCCTGGCTATTAGTCAGTCAAAACTGGCCTGATTGGCTTTGCGTGTTGGCTGGAATTCTTCTCGGTTTGGTATTCGGATTTATCAATGGATTTGTGATCTCGCGCATATCCGTCCCATCTTTTATGACGACCCTGGCGATGGGGATCATTGCAACAGGTCTGGCAATGTTCCTGACAAAGGGACGTCCTATCTTTGATGTGCCTGAGATTTCTTCCATAGTAGGCGGCGGGAGAAACATCATCGTCTCTGCCGCTGTTGTCTTAATCATCGGCACATTTATAGCCAGATACACCCGGTTCGGTCGTTATGTATACATGGTAGGCAGCAGCCGGGAAGCCGCGACGATGTCTGGTGTCAGCAGCAAGAATATCACTCTGCTGGTCATGATGCTTTGTGGTTTTCTGGCTGGATTAGCTGGTGTGATTAATACCGGCCGCCTTGGCTCCGCGAACCCCGATATTTTTTCCGATGCAACCCTGGACACGATTGCGGCGGTTGTCTTAGGCGGCACATCCCTGTTCGGCGGCGTCGGGTCTGTGCCATATACAGTCATCGGTTTGCTGGTTTTAGGTGTGCTCAAAAACGGCTTGAATTTGGTAAACATCGATGTTTATCTCAAGCAGATGATTACTGGCTTAATTCTCTTGGTCGCTTTGATCTTGAACGTTTATGCTCTGCGGCTGGGTCAGGCGGAACAGGAAGCCAGCATAAAAGAAGCTGCTGTTGAAGAAGAGATTGTTGCAGAAGGTTGACTCTCAACAGCTTGTTTTCATTAGGTTACATAACTTTGATGTATATCATTAATTTACGAAACTTTGTAGACTGACAGCATCTCATTATGAGTTGCACATGCACACCTTGAAAATATAACTGGAGGGAAGGGTTTGATATGGAAAAAATCGCGTTTCTCGGCCTTGGAATTATGGGCCATAATGTGTCGACAAATCTGATAAAAGCAGGATATCCTGTAACGGTCTGGAACCGGACGTCCAGTCAATGCAAACCGCTGGTGAAATTGGGCGCAAAACAGGCGTCAACTCCTTGCGAAGCGGTCAAGGATGCCGATGTAATCATGATCATGTTAAGCGATGACGCCGCGATTGAAGCTGTAGTCTTCGGCGAAGATGGCGTGGTCGCAGGTGTAAAACCAGGCCAGATTGCAATCGACCTCACGACCTGTATGCCTTCTACATCGCTCAAAGAAGCTGCGGCTTTCAATGAAAAAGGCGTCGAGTTTTTGGATGCTCCTGTTTTTGGAAGCAAAGGCAAGTCTCGGGATGGTGGGTTATGGATCGTGATTGGTGGCAAAAAGGAGGTGTTCGAGAAAACACTCCCAATCTTCAAAATAATCAGTGAGACTACGCATTACATGGGTAAAAATGGAAATGGCTCTTCAATGAAGCTGGTAGGCAACCTTGTGGTCGCAGCCCAATTGGAGGCGCTTGGGGAATCCATGGTTTTGGCGACAAAAGCCGGATTGGACCCCAAAGACGTCCTTGGTGTCCTGGCGGTGACCGATTTCAAGTCCCCAATCCTTTCTGGGAGTAGGTGATGCATTATGCAGGCGCGATTTTAGCCCGTCCTTTTATCTGAAGCTGATGCTCAAAGACGCAAATTTGATCTCGGCGTTTGCACAGCAGCTCAATGTTCCGATCCCGGCTTCTGCAGCAACTCGTGAAGTCATCAAGGCTGCGAACAACAAAGGTTGGGGTGATTTGAATGCATCGGCATTGATTCGGGTCATTGAAGAGATGGCAAATGTTGAAGTGAGTTATTGATTATTAAGACCTCTCCATTTAACAAATATTGCTAACCTGTGAGGGAGAAACAGCCATGAAGAAACTTTAAATCGAGCGGCAGATTTTGTGCCTGAAATGCTGGATGGATTATTGAAGGCTTATCCAGACCAGTTGAGCTTTGAGGAAGACCTACACTGCATCGTACGGGCAGATGCACCTGTACAAGGAAAAGTAGGTCTGGCAACAGGCGGCGGATCCGGGCATCTGCCGGTCTTCCTTGGGTATGTTGGAAAGAATATGCTGGATGGGTGTGCGGTGGGAGATGTTTTTTCCTCGCCGAACGCGGACCAGATGCTTTCCGTTACTCGACGGATTAACGGAGGCAAAGGCGTTGTCTATATCTATGGAAATTACGGCGGCGATGTGATGAACTTTGACATGGCTGCTGAAATGGCATATATGGAAGATATCCCGGTCCGTACTGTGTTGGTCAAGGATGACGTTGCCTCAGCGCCGCCGGAAGAAGCTGCCAGAAGACGCGGTGTGGCTGGAATGGTGTTTGCATTCAAAATTGCTGGTGCCAAAGCAGGAATGGGTGCTGATCTGGATGATGTTGTCCGGGTTGCCGAAAAGGCGCTGGCGAATATCCGCACGATGGGCGTCGCTCTTTCACCCTGCACGGTGCCAATGGCTGGCAAGCCGACCTTCAGCATCGGGGATGATGAAATGGAAATTGGGATGGGGATCCATGGCGAACCAGGAATGAAGCGGGAAAAACTCCAGGCAGCCGATCAGATTGCTGAACGGATGACGAATGCAATTCTTGAAGATCTGATGGTAGAACCGGGCGACAGCCTTGCCGTAATGGTCAATGGGCTTGGCGCGACTCCCCCAGAGGAGCTATATATCCTCTATCGGAAAGCCCATGAAATCCTCACAGACAGAAAATTGAAGATCCACCGCGCTTATATTGGCGAGTTTGCCACATCAATGGAGATGGCAGGAGCGTCGTTTACATTTTTCAAGCTGGATGATGAATTGACCGAGCTGCTCGATAAACCAGCACAAACGCCGTTTTTTAATCAGGGTTAACGCTTAAAGGAAAAAACAAGATCATGGCCGAGCAAATCACGATTGATGCAAAGGCAGTTGTTGGGGCATTTGAGCGCGTGTGTAATGCGCTGCTAGCCCAATCCGAATATCTGACCGGCCTAGATCAGGCGGTGGGCGACGGCGATCTTGGAATCAACTTAGGCCGGATCGCAAATGCATTACTGACCTACGTTCAGACAGCTGATGCCAGTGATCTCGGCAAGCTGATCATGGCCGCAGGGATGGAAACTAATAAAGCAGCACCGTCGACCATGGGTACTCTGCTCGCTACCGCTTTGATGCGCGCTGGAAAAGAAGTCAAAGGATTTGTTGAGCTCAAACCAGAAGATATGGCTGCTATGCTGCATTCCGCTGCCCTGGGAATGCAGGAGCGCGGGAAAGCTAATCTGGGAGACAAGACGATCCTGGATGCCCTGATCCCGGCATCGGATGCATTGACTTCGTCTATCAACGGAGGAGATCCGTTGATGCTGGCTGGGAAGAAGATGCTGAACGCCGCTATTGAGGGTCGCGATCGCGTGACCGCTCAGAGGAGCAAGGTTGGGAGAGCGAGTTGGGTAGGCGAACGAACAGAAGGCAAAATCGACCCTGGCTGCGAAACCCTGGTTGTTATCCTTCGGGCGATTGTTGGAGAACCCTGAGAATTTGACTCCTGTTCACATCCGAAAGGGTAGACAAGCTGGCTGCCGATAAAGTTTTACCGGATCCAAAGTCTACCCTTTCTTAAATAATTATTGAATTCTGGAGATCCAATGAAAAACAAAATAAAACTTGGTCTCGTCGTTGGTAATCGAACATTCTTCCCATCTCACTTGATAAAAAGCGGTCGAGAGACTGTGATAAAAGTGTTAGAAGAAGAAGGTCTTGAAGTACTTGCACTTTCCGAAGATGACACATTGCACGGAGGCGTCAGCGATTATGCTGAAGCGCAGAAATGCGCCAGATTATTCAAGGATCATCGTGAGGAGCTTGATGGCATCTTAGTAACTTTACCCAACTTCGGTGATGAGAGATCGGTCGCAGATACAATCCGGTTGTCCGGGTTGAAAGTACCAGTTCTGATCCACGCTTTTAACGACGAAATTGGCTTGATGACTGCTGCCAATCGTCGTGACAGTTTCTGCGGGAAGATGTCCAGTCTGCAACAATCTTTCGCAATATGGCATTCCTTTCTCCCTACCGAGACTTCATACTTCAGATCCCAAATCCAAAAGCTTCAGAGAAGATTTACAGCAATTCGCAGCAACCTGTCGAATTCTGAAAGGGTTGAAAGGTGCACGTTTTGGCGCGCTTGGCGCTCGTCCTCAAGCTTTTACGACAGTTCGGTACAGTGAAAAATTGCTCGAACTTTATGGGATCAGTGTCGAAACATTGGATTTATCAGAAGCATTTGGACGTGCCGCGCAAGTCAAAATCGACGATCCGGCTTTAAGTGAAAAGCTTGATGAGATTCAAAATTATCTGGTAGTGCGGAATGTTCCAGAAGAAGCTTTATTAAGAATGGCTAAGCTTGCTCTGGTCATCGATCAATGGATGAAAGACAACGAGCTTGTTGCCAGTGCAATTCAATGCTGGACATCAATAGAGCAATACTACGGAATCACTCCCTGCACATTAATGAGCATGATGAGCAATAGCCTGATGCCAAGTGCGTGTGAAACGGATGTGACCGGCGTCCTGAGTATGTATGCAATGTTATTAGCCTCAGGAAAAGCCAGCGCGCTGTTGGATTGGAACAATAATTACGGTGAAGACCCTGACAAGTCTGTGGTTTTCCACTGCAGCAATTTACCTAAAGACCTTTTTGAAGAAATTCCAACGATGACCTTTTCTGACATATTTGCCAATGATGTTGGGCAGGAAAATGCCTATGGGACCATTGCCGGTAGGATCAAAACGCAGCCATTTACATTCTGCCGAATATCCACGGATGATGCGCATGGAAAAATTCGAGCCTATGTAGGAGAAGGTGATTTTACTAATGATAAGTTGAGCACATTTGGCGGGTATGGCGTTGCCCACGTTGATAACTTACAGCAGCTGCTTCGATATTCTTGCAGGAATGGATTTGAGCACCATGTCGCCGTGAATCCAGATCGCATTGCGGCTGCAGTTGAAGATGCGTTTTCGAACTATTTAGGCTGGGATGTGTATTACCACAAATAAGATCAGGTTAATCGCTTACCTGTGTAATTCTTCGAGGAACCACATCCAGAAATAACTCGGTGTTATCTTAGGAATGCCGAAAAACGATACACTATGCTATGAGGCTTGATGTGAATAACTCGCAATCGCGGATCCACCATTTAGCCAAGGTTGCATCTTTATATTACGATCAGAATAAGAACCAGCAGCAGATTGCTGATGAGTTGGGAGTGACTCGGTCCCTGGTGTCACGGCTTCTAACTGAAGCGCGCGAAAAGGGGATTGTCGAAATAGTTGTTCATTATCCCTGGCGTACGAACTCGGCGCTGGAAGCCGAACTGATATCCCAGTTCGGCCTTCAAGCGGCAAGAGTTCTGACTTGAGAGAACAAGCCGTATGAAGAAATGCTTTCAGGTTTAGGAATCCTGGCCGCAGATTATTTCATCAGCATCCTCAAGCCAAATTCGATCGTCGGGATATCATGGGGCAGTGGGTTGTTTCATCTTGTACGAGCTATTCGCCCCAGGTCAATGCCTGCTGTCGAAGTCGTCCAGCTGATGGGAGGTAGCGGCACCGAAACACACTCAAGCATCGGCCCGCTGCTGGCACCGATGCTGGCAAACTCGCTGGATTGCACGTGTCGATACCTCCACGCACCTCTAGTATGCGAGACCGAAAACGCCAGGGATGCCTTCATGAACGAGCGTTCGATTCGTGAGACTTTGGCGCTGGCCAGGTTAGCCGATATTGCGCTGGTAGGAATTGGATCAACCAATCCAGAGATATATAATCCCCTGCGGTTGGGTTATGTTGATTTGACCGAACTAGAAAATATGCAAACCCAAGGGATCATTGGTGATGTGTGCGCACAGCATTTCATGCTGGATGGAACGGTCGTGGATACCGCTCTCAATCGGCGAACCATTGGTGTCCGTCTCCATGACCTGGCAAACGTAAAATATGTAATTGGGGTAGCAGGGGATATTCGAAAGGCGCAGGCTATCCATGGGGCATTGAACAAGAGATATGTAAATGTCCTGGTGACAGATGACCAGGCGGCCAACGAAGTATTAAGAATTCGGAATAAATCGATGTAAAAAGTAAGAATGATCAAAAAATCTGCTTATTAAGCGAGCTATTTTATCTCGAGCAAGATAAGAAATGGATTATCCTTGATCTAATATTCCCTGGAGCTCAGCTGCGAACAGCTTGCTCTTATCGTCTTCTGCCACAATTTTAATCTGATCGGAACTTTGTATTCCAAGCCCGAGTTCAACGGCATGGGCAATCTGGTCCAGGTCAAAAATCCTGCCGTTTGCAACTTCGGGTGTGGTTCCGAAATAGCGCAGAATTGCCACTCCCACAGCATCGATAGCGATTTCGATCACGCCCAGCAAGCATGACTTCTGGTCTGATGAGTTTGCCTTGATCTGGCCCACCGCTCGCAAATGCTTCCACCCCGTCCATGACAATTAATGCTGGTTGATAAGCAGTATTGATCTCAGCGATCATCATCCGTTGAAATTCTGAATTGTGCAGCTCGCTCATGTAGTTGTATTTATCTCCGGGGATGTGCTTCGCAACCAATCCGACTGAGTTCTTCAACGACATGGTGAAATGCCCGCCATATCGGTGGGTCTTTAAACAGCAAGCCTGGACGACAGCACCTGAATCCATGCACGCCCTGGCAAATGGAAATCCTTGCTTCCAATGGCTGCCCGGGGGCTGGATCATTTCCCAACCGGAGGCATCCAATTCATCCAGCACGAGCGTTTTAATACCCAATTCTGCTGCCAGATCGAAAACACCCAGCTTCTGCATCACCTGCCGGGTATTCCCCATTCCACTTCGATCTCCTAACTCGATTTTCGATGCTCCCATTTCTTGCAGCTTCAGGACCAGCTCTCTGAGGACATCAGGGTGTGTTGAACCAGGAGCTGGGTCAGCGCTGTTGAAATTGGGCTTTAGAAATACATTTTTGTCTGTAAATGAATTAATCCCTAGCAGGTCAATCGCGAGGCGGACACCTTTCGACCGGTTGCTGGTTCTAACCAATGCTATTTTTGCGATTCCGCTTTCATCTGGAGGGATTGCAGGTTCGCTGGTTAGATCCGGCTGGTTTGTCGACTGAGGCTCGGTTTCTGTCGGTGAGGGGCTTTCCGATAACGCTCGAGATGCTGTTGGTACCAACTTTTGATCTGGTGTGGGGGTGAAGGACTCTGGGTCCAACCCGACTTTCTGGCAGGCGCTCAAGAATGCTGCCATACCTGCAGCTCCTCCGATGGCACCCACCAATCTTAGGAATTCTCTTCGTTGAATGCTATGATGTGAATTCTTGATTCTTCACCGTTAATACCTTTTGCTAATAAGCAACAATCAAACACCGATATAAAGAAGAAACTTCTACTTTTCCGAATTGTTGATGAAATTATAGCGTATCGGTATGGGTAAACAACCTATAACAACAGGTGCTTTATAAACCTTAAGAATTACTCACCAAAGAGTACAAATCTGCAATCGAGTTGATCTGGTAATCTGGTTGCACAGGACCTTCCAGTTCGACCGGGTCATATTCACCCGTCCGGACTAAAATTGAAGTGAGTCCGAACTCCAGTGCGCCTTTAATATCAGCACCCACCCGATCACCGATTGCGGCAACCTGATTTTTTTCAAATTCATAGATTGAAAAGCGCAATCAAACGCAAACGGATTGGGTTTGCCGATATATGTAGCCTTGACTGAAGATGCCAGCTCCAGAAGCCTGACCCAGGCACCTACATTCAATTCCAATTCACCCATACTGGTGTCGAGAAGCTCAGACGTCATCCCTATCAACTTTGCGCCCTTCCGGAGCACGCGTACAGCATGATTTAGATGGTCAAAATCAAAGTTTGTGCGGTTATCACCAACGACAATATATTCCGGGTTGTAAGGATCGTGGATGAAATCGACGAATTCCTCCACACCTTCTCTTTCAAGCATTAACAGGATCGAACGAGGATTTATGTTGCGTAAGAATACTGCTGTCAGGTATGAAGCTGTCAGCACTTCATTCTCATAAACATCAAATCCCTGCTGAACCAGGCGTTCGGTGCAGGAACGGCGGCTTTTCAAGGTGCTATTGGTCAAAAACCGCAGCATAAAACCGATCGACCGGAAAGAACTGATTGCTTCAATGGCTCCAGGAATTACTAATCCCTGGAATGTGAGCACCCCGTCGATATCAAAGATCATTCCCTTGATTTCCGAAAGATTTTTCTGCATTGTTTAGCTTTCTCTTTAATGTCGCTAATTCCCTTTTCCTGGTAAGGTTCAATGATGGAGAGAGGAATTAAAAACACCTGCATTATAATGTTTGGGCTGATCGAAACCTGGATGATTTTACTTTTTATGAGGTTTCTGCGAGAGAAATAAGGAATTATCAGATTACGTGTAAAATTGAGAAGCAAAAATCTTTCTTTGCTGGATGAGAGTATGGACGAGATTGCACTGCGAGAATTATTGGAATTGGTTCGTGAAAAAACCGTCCCTGTTGACGATGCAATCCAGGCAATGCGAAGGCTGCCCTTTGAGGATTTGGGTTTGCCGCCTGGATACCCATCGATCTTTACGGCAGGGATTTCCAGAAGTTCTGTTCTGCCTTGGGAAACGAACGGACCAGATTATCCGAATAATGGAGAAGCTTGCTGAAGGAAAAGGACCTGTGCTGGTGACCCGCGCCTAACCAGAGGTGTTCGATGCAAGTATAGCAGGTGCTGACGGAAATCTAATATTATGAGTTAGGTCAGGTTACCGTACAACAAGTTCCCCATTTTTTTGGATTTTAACATCACCGTCAAGGAGTTATTATAAAAATTTTTAGCAAAGAATTCCGATAAAATCCGGGTTGGTTGACTTACAGTCGGGAATAGAATAGAATTTGTTGACGCCATAATAATAAATCGAATGCGTTGAACGAGTTAAAACGATACAAAAAGAATCCCATCGCAGAGAACGCTCGGACGATTAATATCCTTTTTGGGCTTGGGAGATTGCCTGGTTTGAAAGCGGACTCGGGGAATTAGAAGGAAATCTGCAAATCTAAGGCCCTGTGACCATGGAATGCAAAATGGATTAAAAAATAGGTTTTTAAAGGCGGAATTGATTGAAGAGAAAAATGAAGATAGTCATGATCGCCTCGGAAGGAGTACCTTTCGCAAAGACTGGAGGATTGGCAGATGTCGTTGGAGCTTTGCCGGGGGCTTTGCGCGAACTTGGACATAATGCAATTGTCATTCTTCCGAAATATTCATCAATTGATTCATATAGGTATCATTTGCAGCCGTTCCTGGGACCGCTCGGTGTTTGGATGGGCGATGTTCAGGAATGGGCTTCAGTTTATAAAACTGAATATGAGGGTGTACCCACCTATTTCATAGAACAAGAAAAGTATTTCAACCGCTGGGGTTATTACCATGATGCTGATATGAATGACTACCTGGATAACCCAAGGAGATTTGGCTTCTTTACCCGGGCAGCGCTGCAATTATGCCGTGATATGGGGTTTGCTCCTGATATTGTCCATGTTCATGACTGGCAATCAGCGCTTGCACCGGGCTACATGAAAATATGGCATTGGGATGATCCTATTCTTGGATCTGCAGCCAGCGTATTGACCATCCATAATATTGCATATCAGGGTGTATACGATGCAAGAGATTATTCATATTTAGGCCTTCAACCGGGGAATTTTCGAGCGGACAGGTTTGAAGATCATGGAAAAATCAATTTTCTAAAAGGTGGCATCCAGTATGCCGACATGCTGAACACGGTGAGTCCAACTTATGCTCGTGAAACACGCACTGGAGAAGGTGGTTCAGGGCTATCATCGTATTTGATCAACCGGGGTGAAGATTATATCGGGATATTGAACGGGGTTGATTATCGGCTGTGGAATCCGTCAACCGATCAGCTGATCCCACAAAACTACTCTGCCGAAGACATGCAGGGAAAAGCAGTGTGCAAACGTGAGCTTCAGAATTGCTTCATGCTTGATCTTAACCCCAATATCCCGATTATTGGAATAGTCAGCCGCCTGGTTGCACAAAAAGGACTGGCTCTTCTTGCACAGGTTATTGAACTGATCGTGAACAACATGACGGTCCAGGTTGTCCTTTTAGGAGCAGGAGATAAATACCTTTCGGATTATTATGGAGGTCTGCCAGCTCGATATCCAGGCAAAATCGGCAGTTATATCGGCTACAATGAAGAGATATCCCATTGGATTGAAGCAGGCTCTGATTTCTTCCTGATGCCTTCTTTGTATGAACCCTGCGGTCTGAACCAGATTTATTCACTTCGATATGGGACGCTTCCGATAGTCAGGGCAACTGGAGGATTGGATGACACGGTGGATCAATACGATGAAAAGACCGGGGAAGGCAACGGATTTCAAATTCTGGGAAGCCAGCACTCAAGCTATTTATTTCACCGTAGGATGGGCTGTGAGTACATTTTATGACCGGCGTGAGCACATCAATAAGATGATTGTGAAGGCAATGTCGCAAGATTATTCATGGACACGAAGCGCGATGGAATATGTTCGACTTTATGATCTTGCCTTGATAAAAAAAGGAGCAGTAAGATAATGACCCGCTTCTTTGTGGAAGGTCTATTTATACCCGGGCATACCCTGTCTAAGAAATCGAGTACCAGTCAAATGGAATCGAATATAGAACCATTTGCTCACCTTTTCTGGGCAGACACCCGTAAGGAAGCGCTTCAGATGGCAAATGATGCCATTGAAGGTGGAAGCTGGGTTGAGGGTCCAACTGTCAGTGAAACCAGCGAAGAAAAACGGATGCGCGAGACCGGAGCACCAGAATTCCCTGGATTGTTCAGCCAAACTCAGATAGCGAAGGGGAAGAAAGCTGTAAAGACCAGCAGGATAAACTAGAAAATTGGCCAATTTAGTTTTTCCAGATTTTCAATTATTAATAGTGAGATTTGCTTGGCTGGAGAACTTTTATGGATAAATTTGGAAAAATATTCGGAAAAAAGGATGAATCACCTCAAGTCTGGAGCAGATCATTCCTCCGACCCGATTTATCCATCGGAAAGCGAGTCCCAAAAACCATCCGGGCAGAACAGCAACCCTGAACAAATGGCAGAAAAAATTGCGCACGAAACGTTTGGCTTAAAATTCATCTTCAATTCAGGCGAAGAAATCCTCTTCGAGACTCTACCGATCACGATCGGACGAGGGGAGAATAATGACCTCGTTATTGAGGATGATACGGTCTCGATGGTCCACGCACTGGTTTATTTTGACGAACGTGTGCAAGATGTCTGCATCGCTGATCAAAGCTCTCTGAATGGCGTTCTGATTGACGAATTCCCCACGCGATGTAATGTCCTCCATGACGGGGTCAAAATTCGTGTAGGGGGAACGAGCTTTCGCTTTCGGGACACTGGATTTATTCACGCCCAGTGATGTTGTTCAAATGAGGCCAGTGATGATTGATTGCCCAAACTGTCATACAGAAAATCGACCTGACGCCAGATACTGTGTCAATTGTTCCTGCATTCTGCAGGAATCCCAAACCACAACCCAGCCGCTGAACGGATTCACTGAGAAGAAGAGCGCGAGTTTCATCGCCCCGCACACTCGACGACTTGAAGATGTCCGACCTGGAAGGACGAAACCACTAGGATCAAAGAGACCTTTTCTTCAGCGTCCGGAGGGGGCAATTTTTGGGGATAATTATCTAAGTCTGGGTTTGTATGAAAGTGGTCAAGATCGTTACTCATATGATGTAATATTCCTTAACCAAGCCGATGTGATGGTCATAAGGATTTGTCCAAATCCTGATTGCGGGGCAATATTTCCTCCCAGGAGCGAAACCCATGAGATGTTCTGCACGGATTGCGGCCATTCGCTTGTCGAAGGGGGAAAGGACCTGTTATTGATTGAGACACAATTTTCTATCCCAGATGTGATTATGAGGCTGGCTGCTAAGGGTCTTTCTCATGGAAGCGTCCGTGCGCCTCTAGCTGCGTTTGTCGAAAATATTGGAGATGAAGTCCGCAACTGTCTGGTCACCTCAAAAGTTCAAAAATTACCTCCGGATCTTAAAGGAACATTCTCGATTGTACAATCGCTTGAGATGGGGGCTTCTCTGGCTCGAGGATTAGATTATTTGCACGACAACGGTTTCCATTTCAACGGTCGTATCGATCACAAGAGTATTGGAAAAGTCGGAGAGCGAGCGGTATGGGTGGATTTTTCTGGCGGAACACACCATCCTGATGGGTATGTAACCGATCGGCTTCCAGACACTCGGTCACTAGCAAAGCTGGTATATTTTTGGCTGACTGGTGAAGATCAATTCTCTCCGGATCTCACGATGACTGCAAACCTGCTCCGACCTTTTGATCTTTGCATCAATACAGAAACAGTCAAGACTGGAGCAGAATTTGCCAGGCTACTGCAGGATGCTTTGGATGATGTCGATAACTCCTTTTATGGAAAGATCGAGTCATACCAACAGAGTG
This sequence comes from uncultured Chloroflexia bacterium, assembly GCA_963726375.1. Lineage (GTDB taxonomy): Bacteria > Chloroflexota > Anaerolineae > Anaerolineales > UBA4823 > UTCFX2. Next base: position 52,869 of record CAVSCE010000006.1, read on the forward strand.
ATGTCGGTAAAGTGAGACATTTGAACGAAGACAGCCTTATGGCCTGTAAGTTCGACCGAACCCGGCAGTCAAAGAATCAAGCACTGGGTGTTTTTGTGGTCGCGGATGGTATGGGAGGTCATGAAAGTGGTGAAATTGCAAGCGGGCTGATCGTGGATACTTTTTTCAGGAGCTCATCCCAGGAATTGATCCCGGCATTTCTTGAAGGGAAGCAGGGAGATATTAAAAATTGGCTGAGGAAAACAGTTGAGACATCAAACCGGCAGGTGTATGATTTCCGCCGTTCCTCGGGGACAGACATGGGCTCAACTCTGGTAGCAGCAGTAATCCTTGGAAACCGGATGGAAATCACCCATATTGGGGACAGCCGAGCCTACCTGCTCCACAACCACCAAATCCGACAATTGACAATTGACCATTCATTGGTTGAACGCATGATCGCTGCAAATCAAATTTCACGTGAAGATGCTCGCCGCCACCCTCAACGAAATGTAATTTATCGAACGGTTGGTGATAAAACCAATATTGAAGTCGATTTGATTGAACTGAGGCTGGATGATCAAGACCTTGTATTATTATGTTCAGATGGATTGAGTGGGATGGTTGAAGACGAAATGATCAAACAAATCATCGAAAGCGCATGTTCTCTTAAGGAAGCATGCGAAAACTTAGTTCGAACTGCAAACGCCGCTGGTGGAACCGACAATATTTCGGTGATCCTGGTGAAAATGATTAAAAGTTGACGAAACCCTGTGATGCTAGTTGATAGTAAGAAAAACACACTAAATGTTGAATTGACAGAAGAATTTTGGGCATCATGAAATTGGAGACTTGGACAAGAACCGCTTGTATTGGAGATGAATAAATGGTCAATATCCTATGCCCCAGCTGTAAGACGTCCGCGCCGCCAGGAGCGGTATTTTGTGATAATTGCGGGTTTGATCTTCGGTCTGTTTCTATAGGAGGTGAAAAACCACATCAGCCGGCACCTCCGGTCAGTCCCGGATTGATTGATGAAATCATCTGTTCAAATTGCCGTCATCCGAATATCAAGGGATCACTATTCTGTGAAAACTGCGGGGCCCAGCTATTGCAGAAACCAGCAGTTCAGGTTCCAATAATAGAACCTTTCTCGCATCCGCCTGATCTTCCATTGGCAGAGGAAACTCCTGGGCTTGGTTTGGAGATTAATCAGTCTATAGAAGCAGCTGTGGAATTCAATCCTGGTCGATTGGTCATCCAGGCCAAAAATATTTCCATTCCGATCCCTACCGGCAACCAATCGGTGATGATTGGACGAGAAGATCCGGTCAGTGGGATTTTTCCTGAAATTGATCTGGATCCATATGGGGGGCATGAAGCTGGGGTTGGTCGCAGGCACGCACGATTAATTATCGAACAGGGTCAAATATTTATTGAGGATCTGGACAGCGTTAATGGGACGGCAGTGAACAAGCAAAAGCTCGAGCCGCGCAAACCTCGGGCAATTCGAAATGGTGATGAGCTGCGGTTCGGGAAGCTGCTAGTCATCTATTTGAGCGAGTGAGATCTTTTTATGATTCTTTCTTTTGGAAAGCTGCTTAGATGATATCCGGTTACAGGTGATTTCTTCCTCCTGATTATGATGGTGTTTTGGAATGGCGTTTAGCGCAGGAGATGTCCTTCAAAACCGCTACCGAATCGTCAAACTCCTGGCGCAAGGTGGATTTGGTACGCTGTACCGCGCCTGGGATTCGGTGCTTGGCAGACCTTGTGTGGTGAAAGAAAACCTTGCCACAACACAAGAAGGGCAGCGGCAGTTTCTTCGTGAAGCAAAAATCCTGGCGAATTTAAGTCATCCAAACTTACCTCGTGTGACCGACCATTTTCTCATCCCCAGGCAAGGACAATATCTTGTGATGGATTTTGTTGAAGGTCAGGACCTTCAACAAATGATCGAGGACCGAGGTGGTCCTTTTCCGGAAGCCCGTGTTCTCCCATGGGCAAGCCAGATATGTGACGCGCTGGCATTCCTCCATTCACAAACGCCTCCTGTTATCCATCGGGATGTAAAACCCGCAAACATAAGAATTACTCCTGAGAACAAGGCTGTTCTGGTGGACTTTGGAATCGCAAAAACGCTCGACCCATCCATAAAAACGACATTAGGTGCTCAGGCTGTTTCACCAGGCTATTCACCTGTCGAGCAGTATGGGAAAGCAAAAACCGATGCTCGTTCGGATATTTATGCACTTGGGGCAACCCTGTATACATTATTGACGGGTCAGGAGCCGCTGGAGAGCCTCCAGCGTGTCGTGCATGATCCATATGTGCCTCCCCGTCAGGTCAATCCCAATTTGTCCATGCGCATCTCTGCGGCGATAACCCGTTCGATGCAGCTGGATCCTTCCCAACGATTTCAGAATGCTGCCGATTTCAAGTCCGCCCTGACACCACCGCCGCCAGTTCAAATTGCGCCTCCGGTACAGAATTATCAGTCTCCTGTAAAAGTATTATCGAGTTCATCTGCAACGAGGCCAATTCCATGGACCTGGATTACGGTGACCGTACTCCTTTCGATGATAATCCTGATCTTGATTTTACTCATGTTAAATCCAAAGGAGCAAGGTCCGACTCAGCTTTCTTATCCTTCTCAGTCAGCCACTCCTCAAGTCACGAAGAGTTTGACAGGCTTAGCAATCGTTTCTCCAACGGCGAATCAGGTACAAGAAAATTCGGAGGTGATCGTACCCACATTAACGCCGCTTATTTACAAGGTGCAATCAGGCGACACGTGCTCAGAGATCGCTGAAGCGTTTGGAGTGTCGATTAGCGAAATTGTTAAAGTAAATCCAGAGATGGCTTCTGATTGTGGATTTCTTTACGCAGACCAAGCATTGCTCATCCCGCAGCCAGATGGTCCAATTTCCACACCTATTGCTATTCGTTCACCCAGACCACCCAGTCCCGAGGTTATTCAACTCTCTGAGCAAGATGGGATGTCCTTGGTCTACATCCCGGCAGGAGAATTTTCGATGGGGGCTGAAGAAGGCGATCCTGAAGCAGCTGAGTCTGAGAAACCTTTGCACCAGGTCTATCTAGATTCTTTCTGGATCGACTTAACGGAAGTTTCCAATCGGATGTACAAAGATTGCGTTCAGGCTGGGAGCTGTGAATACTCAAATGTTGGAAGTTCACAAACTCGACCCCAATACTTTGATGAAAAAGCTTATGACGACTTCCCTGTTATATCGGTCTCCTGGGAAAATGCTAAGCAATATTGCACATGGGCAGGCAGAAGGCTTCCAACTGAAGCCGAATGGGAAAAAGCAGCGCAGGACAGGTGATCGAGTTTTCCCTTGGGGGAATGAGCTGCCCAATCCACGCAGAGCAAATTTTGGGAATCAACTTGGGGATACAGCGATAATCAGTTCATACCCGGATGGCGCGAGCCCTTATGGCGTTCTAAACCTGGCTGGAAATGCCGCTGAGTGGGTGGCAGATTGGTATGGACCTTCTTATTATGAGGCCACAGATTATAAAAATCCAACTGGTCCGCAAACCGGAGAATTTAAGCTGATCCGTGGAGGCTCATGGTTTACTCAAGCCCAAGCACTCAGGGTTTCATCTCGACTTTGGAATTACCCTGGTCTTAGATCAGATACGGTAGGTTTTCGCTGTGCAAAGTAGCTTTCAGAAGCGTAAATTTCCAGGCTAACGTCTTTGTTTCTTTGGAGTAAAATGGTCGTATTCATTTTTCTTCCAGAGCTTTTTCTATCGTTGTCATAGGAGGATCAAGATGGGCACTGTGAATTGTGCACAATGCGGCACTGCAAATGATCAACAAGCCCGGTTCTGTGTGCGCCGGCAATCCATTGAACGTCTCTCAGGAAAAAGAACCTGGTCATCCAAGTGTTTGTCCGCGCTGTAATACCGTATTGCGTACCACTGCCCGATTTTGTCCTTCTTGCGGTTTTGATGTAAGCCAACAATCTGCTCCCGAACCTCAACAACAGCCTGTTCAGCCATCTAATCAACAACCACCTCCCGTCGGAAATCCGCCGCCAGCAGGTCGCACACAATTGTTAAGCGATGCAACAGGTATCACTGGGCTGGTGGTCCGCTGGATGGGTGGAAATACCCAGAACTACCCAATCAAGGGGCCGGCGATAACCATCGGTCGGGCTCCAGATAACGATATTGTGATCAATCATCCAGCAGTTTCGGGTACATCATCTGCGGTTTGGATTTAATGCTGGAGAAACGACGATCACGGACCTGAACAGCACGAACGGCACTCAGATGAACGGCGCCCAGATTACTCCAAATATCCCGAAACCAATCCATTCTGGAGATGTTCTCAGGATCGGCGACCTCACAGGGAACTGGGTTAGCCTGGTTATGGAAGGCGCCGGAGGCGAGGAAATCCGGGCACTTTCCCTGGGAAAGCTGGACCTATCAAAGACGAAGAATATTCTGATCGGACGCGATCCAGCTTGCTATCTGCCGTTAAATCATCCAACTGTTTCGTTCCACCATGCCCAAATTTATGAGCAGGATGGTAAGCTCGCAATCCGCGATCTGAACAGCACAAACGGTACGTTTGTAAACGGTAAGCGGATCGCTGTCGTCCCGCTTTCTTCAGGTGATGAAGTTCAGATTGGCCCGTTCAAGCTGGTCTATGATGCCCAACAGCAAAGCCTGGCGCAATCGATGCGGCTGGGTCATCGGATTGACGCCGTTCGGCTTGGGCGAGAAGTCGCCAAGCAGCGCATGATCTTAAGTGAAGTATCGATGACGGTAAATCCGGGTGAATTTGTTGCTCTGGTGGGCGGCAGCGGCGCCGGAAAAAGCACCTTGATGAAAGCGATGAACGGTTACGAACCAGCCAATCATGGACAGCTGCTGCTGGATGGCGAGCCGCTTTACGGCCGGCTGGACCAGTATCGAAATCAAATGGGATATGTCCCGCAGGATGACATCATCCACCGTGAGCTTCCTGTCAAGACAGCACTATGGTATGCCGCAAAGCTGCGGTTGCCAGATGCTCGTCCGGCGGAGATTCAGGCACGAATCCAGGATGCACTCCGTTCCGTCGAGATGAGTGAACACGCGGACAAGCCTGTGCGAGTATTGAGCGGTGGTCAGAGGAAAAGAGTCAGCATTGCGGTTGAGCTGCTAGCCAGGCCGACCTTGTTTTTCCTGGATGAGCCGACATCCGGTCTGGATCCAGGTCTTGAAAAGAAAATGATGTACGACTTAAACAGGCTTGCAGATGAAGGTCGCACAGTGGTTTTGGTCACCCACGCGACAGCCAATATTGAGCAGTGCGATCATGTAGCATTCCTCACCCAGGGTTGGCTTTCATATTATGGGCCTCCAAACGAAGCGCTGACATTTTTTGGAGTGCGAGATTTTTCAGATATCTATCTCAAGCTATCCCAAGATATTGACCCAGGGCGCGGCAAACCGGTCCCACCTGAGCTTCAACAGTATTATCGCCCGAAGCAGGGTGCTTCACCAAAAACATACGTTGGGGTGCTTTGGGCTCAGCATTTTCGAAATTCTCCATTATTCCAGAAATATGTTGCCGATAGGCAGAATTGGCTCAAAGCAGGTGCTGGAGGTGCAAGTTCGGTTTCAGCTCCAGTGCGCCGATCGAAGGACTCTTTCATCCGCCAAATGATCATTCTGGCGCGCCGGCAGTTCGATCTGATTCGCTTTGATTGGCGAACCTTATTTATCCTGATGTTTATGCTTCCGCTGCTTGGTCTGATGTTCGCGACGGTCAGCAGTGAAAATGACTTGGTTGGACGCTCTGGATCTGTTCAGGTGATCGACTACGAACTGACGGAAGAGCTCAATGAGGAGGGGCTTGTACTAAAAGAAAAGGCAGATTATTTACCGTCAGTGAATGCAGAGCTGCTGATAACGATGATCGCTTTGGCGCTCACTCAGGGGGGGACGTTTGCTGCCGCGTACGAGATTGTCAAAGAGCGGGCAATCTTTAAACGTGAGAAAGCGGTAAATTTGAAAGCAACATCCTATGTGCTTTCAAAAATGCTTGTGCTGGGATTGTTTGCAATCTTCCAGGTTGGTGCATTTCTGTTGATGTTAGCCATTGTGGTAGATTTTGGCTTTGAGGGGGTTTTCTTAGATTTTGGGATTATCGAGTTGTTTGTATCGCTTTTCCTGGCTGTACTGGCAAGCATAGCCTTTGGGTTGTTTCTTTCATCGATCGTCCCAAGCCAGGATGTTGTGCTCTACGCAATCCTGGCGCAGCTCTTTGTACAAATTATCCTTACAGGAACCTTGTTCCCATTGGACAACAGCCCATTATCCATGGGTGTGCCAGGTTACTGGGCTGCAGTATCTGCTGGATCAACAGTTGATCTTCCCGGTCTTAATGAAAACAGCCGAATATGCTCAGTTAATGAAGTTCCGAACATGCAGACTGGAGCAAAGGAATTGAAGGTAATTTGCAACGAAGCCGAGCAGGAGTTAAAAATTCCCTATGAGCACACTGAGAAATTTGTCTTTTCTACCTGGATTGGGATGACGGTCCATATTTTTATCTGGGTGTTGTTAACAATCATCGTTCAGGCGCGAAAGAAAGTGGAATGATTTGAACATTGAGGATTTACCGGTGGTGAGCAGCCAAATAATGAATGAGGCTGGAATGATGTTGCCTGCTGAGGGATGGCTTGTAATGGTCAGACTGGTAAACATATGCAGTCGGAGTGCAGTCCCGATCCTGGATCAGCCTCAGCTGATCTATCTCCTTACAGAAATCAGGCCTGAACCAGCTACGACCAGCCGAGCGGTTGCCGATCAACTTTGCGCTGGTCCTGGATCGCAGCGGTTCGATGGCTGGCGAAAAGCTGACGACGATGCAGGAGGCAGTTAAGAAGATCATCGAGCAATTGGAAGATCAAGATATTGTCTCGATTATCACGTTTGAATCTCGCACCGAAATCTTAGCATCAGCTGCATCAGCAAAAGATAAAACTGGTTTGAAACGGCTGGTGGATAGAATCCGTGATGGAGGGGGCACAAACATGGGGCCGGCTATAACGGCCGCACTCCGATTGGTCAACCAGAATGCAAACGAAGCCAGGATAAACCGGATTGTTCTTTTAACGGATGGCGTAGCGACTGATCGGCAAGATGATTCGTTCGCAGCTGCTGCAGAAGCGGGTTCTAAGGGTATCCCAATTACAGGCCTGGGATTTGGGAATGATTGGAATGAGGAATTCTTGTTTGAGCTGGCCGATCGCAGCATCCTGGCCCACCCCGGTTCACGAACTGGCATGGTGGACTATATCGCTTCGCCAGAAAAAGCAGCCAAGATATTCCAGGATGTTTTTCAATCCATGCATGTAGTCGCTTGGGATGTCCTTGCGACGATACGAATGGTGCAGGGTCTGGAAGCGCGCCGTGTCTGGCAGGTTGCCCCTTTAATTCGAGAGGTCGGAGGAAGCTCGATCCAGGGAAGATCGATTCGGTTTCCAATTGGGAACCTGGAAAAATCTGGAGCAGCTTATCTCTCAGAGATCATGCTGCCTCCCCGACCTGAAGGCCAGGTCAGGATCGCTCAAGCGGATGTAGCATTCACCACTGGCGAAAGCGGAAGTCAACGCAAGGCAGAGGATATCATATTGAGGTTTTCCGCTGATGCCGATACCTTGGATAATCCCGAACAAACGGGTGATGGATGTTTTGGAAAAGGTTCAGGCATTTCGATTGCAAACTCAAGCGCTGGAAGATGCCCAGCTAGGAGATGTCGGAAGTGCCACCAGAAAACTTCGCCAGGCTGTGACAATTCTGCTATCTCAAGGTGAGGAAGAACTGGCAAGCCAGATGGAACGAGAAGCAAACCGGTTGGAAAAAACCGGTGACGTCTCAAACGAAGGCAGAAAAACCATCCTTCTCACAAGTAGAAAAACAGTGCGCTTATCAGAATGATCGGATAATGAGTGCTTCAATTAGATTGATTTCGCCATTGGAACATATGTATTCATTGATCTAAAGAGAAAATAAGATGTCGATATCAGCCTGTCCTAAGTGTGGTAAAACACTCCGTCCAGGAGCACAGTTTTGTGGAAATTGCGGTTTCACAATCCCTAAGGACCAGCCAGAAAATGCGGCAGCTTCAGGCAATTCAGCTTCAAGTCCAGGGACACAGACGCAGGTCTGTCCGCATTGTGGAAAAACGCTGCGTGTTGGTGCGAAATTCTGTAATTACTGCGGTCAGGCAATTTCCGCGGAATCAGATAGGCAATCTCCTCATAATGAAACATCTTCAGCCGAGGGTACTGACCCAGAAAGATTTAAATCAGCACAACATATGGTAAGCTCGAAGAAAGCAGCCGGTAAGCGGAAGGACCGGCGATTCTTATGGACAATCGCTTTCGTTGGAGTGTTACTTGTTTGCATTTTTCTTGGATTTGCAGGCTTTTTATATTTCCGAGACCCACTTGGGTGGCAGTCAACAGCGACACAGACCCAATCTCAGACAGAAATTCTTGGACCATCCACTATGGAATCAACCTCAATAGGTACGATCAGTCCAATTGTTTCGACTGCCATCTCAAGCGCAACTGAGCCCTTTGAAATATCTTCAACGCCAGAGCCAATAGAATCTCAAACTGTAACACCAACACATTTGGCTGCGGATACGGTGACTCCAACGGTGGGTCTCTCTCCAACTTCTCCAGCTGAAATCGTGATTTTGGAAGATCAATTCGATGACACGCTTTCAACCAACTGGAAATCTTGGGGTGATCCGAGACCTGCACTAAAGAAGGGTTTTGGGGACAGCTGGCTAGACTTGAAAGCTGCGGATCGCCCCGGGGATGCAGGCGTTACCTCGAAGGTGGAAATCTCGAATTCTCCTGGGATAAAAATTGAGTTGGAAGCGCAGCTCAATCCGAGTTATCCACAGTATTGGATGTATTTTGATTGGGACCCGCTTCAATTTGTCCGGGGTCCGGAAAATTCTGAGCCAACTATCGTCCATTTGGTAGTCCAAAAGAACCAGGTTCTGCTGCAATCGCCGGCAGCCAATAACTCCTGCAGCGTCGTCTTAGACGGAGCCACCAAGCATGTTTATACCTTGATATTTAGAACCGAAAAAATTGTGGAATTAATCGTGGATGGGAATCCACAGCCAGGCTGCGCTATCGATATGGGCGTCATCCCTGTTCCAGGACGGATCACATTCAGTGGAAATGGTTGGGTTACGCGCATAAAGGTTTCTGGAGAAACAACACCTTAAACCTGCCGCAAAGGAGATGAAGATATGCCATTACAAACTGGTCAGGTGTTGAATAACCGTTATCGGGTGGTAAAGCTGCTCGGACAGGGAGGCTTTGGAGCTGTTTACAGGGCTTGGGATTCCAATTTGAACCGTCCGTGCGCGATCAAAGAGAACCTGGATACTTCACCGGAAGCCCAGCGTCAGTTCACGCGTGAAGCAACAGTGCTGGCCAATTTATCGCACCCGAATCTGCCCCGAGTAACAGATCATTTCATCCTCCCAGAACAAGGCCAGTACCTTCTGATGGATTTCGTGGAAGGCGATGACCTGGCAAGTATCTTGAGACAGCGCGGACCTGTTCCTGTTGCGCAAGCTGTGACATGGATTTCACAGGTGGCAGATGCCCTAATATATCTTCATTCACGCCAACCAGTCGTTATTCATCGAGATATTAAACCTGCCAATATCCGTGTGACCCCGGAAGGGCGCGCAATGCTGGTGGATTTCGGGCTTGTGAAAATGTACAATCCACAGCTAAAAACAACGCTCGGTGCAAGGGCCGTTACACCAGGTTATGCGCCGCCAGAGCAGTATGGCCAGGGCAGTACCGATGCTCGTTCAGATATTTATGCACTCGGAGCGACTTTATATAATATCCTCACCGGCCAAGAGCCAATGGAGAGCGTCCAGCGGATGTCCGGTGCCCAAATGCGGCCAGCGAGTCAAATAATTCCAAGCGTGCCATTGCACATCAGTCAATCACTTGAACGCTCGATGCAGCTGCAGCCAACCCAGCGCTTTCAGAGCGCTGCGGAGTTTAAGTCTGCCCTCAACCCATCCAGCGGGCAGGTAGTTTTCCGGTCGACCCCGGAGACATATGCTGTCCCTCCTGTTAGAACTCCAGCAGTTGATAGCGAGTGTGCGAGCACCTATCTCGAAGCCCCCTTCCAAACCCATACCGAAAAGGAATACAGGGATGTTGATAGGGATAAGCGTGGTTGCTGTTTTGTGTCTCATCGGAGTAATCTCTGCAGGAGGACTGCTGGCTGCCAGCCAGAACGATTCGGCCGACTCGACCTCGAATGCGCAGCTGCAGCAGACGCTCGCAGACCGGGTGAGAATGACATCCACTTCTCAAGCAGTTGGCACCAGCACCGCCCGCGTAAAAGCTACTCAACAAGGAATATTGAACCAGTTAGAATCGGATAAGAATTTGGTGTATGGCCCGACCTCAGGCGAGCTTATTCATGAGGAAGGCGAGTCGATAATTGCCCAGGAAGCGGGAGTCAATTTACGCGATTTTGGCCTCGAGGCACAGTTCCAGAACCCATACCCGGCATCAGAAGGCGCCTGGGATTACGGTTTTCTTGTTCGTCATGAGACAAAAAACGTTCATTTCCGCTTTGTGGTTCAATCGGACAAAAAATGGGTTTTGATCAATAATACTGGTGATCCAAATGGAGAAACTGTCGCTCAGGGTCAAATCGCTGCATTAAAAACAGGTGCCAATGAGACGAATCGGATTAAATTGATATTTCAAGGCAACCGAGGCTGGTTTTTCCTGAACGATACCCTCATTTCCGAGCTTGATCTCTCAGCACGGATGAATTCTGGAGAAATTTATATCGCCACAGGGATTTTTCAGAAATCGAAGAATCCTGGCGCGGTTACAAAATACTCAGAATACAGCATCTGGTCTATACCTTAACGAAGAGAAAGGAAAAAATGAGCGATTCTCCTCCTAAAGATCTAAGTCATGAACCTCGTTCGGGTCTGGTTCAACGCGCCTCAACACGGCGAGGTTTGATTTGGCTGACTGTTATCACCGTACTTTTTATGTTAATTGCTGTGGCTGGGATTGGCTTGTTTTTATCCAAAAAATCAGCCTCCGATCTGCTCACAAACCCGCCTCCATCGCTCGATGAACTCGCGCAGCAGTTCCCACAACTTTCTAATATCCTGCAAGACGACAAACTGGATTCCGTTTACAAACAATTCATGGTCGCTTATCAAGAAGGCGGCCCGGAAGCGGCATATGAGCTGGCAAAGAAACGCGGGATCTTAAACGCGGACAATGAAGTTCGGATGACTTTAGAGTTGGATACAACCGAAAGCAGCTTGTTGCAGGAATCGTTGAAAGATCACGGGATTAAGGTCACAGCGGTAAGTGGAAAATTGATTGATGTGGCGATCCCTGTGGATGTACTCGAGAAGTCATTCAATTCGGACGAACCTGGTGCTGTTTTCATGGATATCTCGGGGTTGGAAAACATCATCCGAATCCGACTTCCTAAACCGGCCAATGAAGATGTGGGATCTGTCGAGACGGAAGGAGCAGCTGTCATCGGAGCCGATATCTGGAACGCTGCCGGGATCACTGGCAGGGGGATTGAGAATCGGCGTGCTAGATGTCGGCTTCGATGGCTACAAAGAGCTGCTCGGCAGCGATCTGCCAGCGAACGTGGTGGCGAAATCCTTTATTGCGGGAATGGAGATCGATCAGACTGGCAGCGTGCATGGCGCAGCTGTATCAGAAATCATCCATGATATTGCCCCAGATGCAGAGCTTTTTTTTGCCGATTACCAGACTGTCGCTGAAAAACAGGAAGCTGTAGATTGGTTGATGTCTCAAAATGTGGACATCATTACAAGCTCTACCAGCACGACCTTTGGAAGAAGGGACGGAAAAAGTTTTGTCTCTCAAATGGTCGATCAGGTATTCTCTCAAGGCGTCTTATGGGTCAACTCGGCTGGAAATACAGGTTATACGCACTACCGCGGGGTATTTACAGATCAAGACGGAGATGGATACCATGAATTTGACAGGGGAGATGAATTTCTTGGTTTCTCACCGAGCGGTCCTGCATCTTTGTCCCTGGTTTGGGATGATTGGGACAGGGCTACCCAGGACTTCGACATGTACATCCTTGACGAAGATGGGAACGAAGTAGCCAGCTCGACCGATACGCAATCTGGGGCAGGCTCAGATGCAGGCGAGTTCATATATTATGAATTCTCAGATGAAGGTCCCTATTACATGGCGATCTTTGCCTCGAAATATGACCGAGAGGTGACTTTCGATTTTTTCTTGAGAGATGGTCAGATCGAATACTATAATCCGGAATTTAGTCTGAATACCCCTGCTGACGCCGAAGGCTCTTTGACGGTAGGTGCGGTTTATTGGGAGACCAGCAGCCTTGAAGATTACAGCTCGCGCGGTCCGACCGACGACGGACGGGTCAAACCGGACATTGTCGCCCCATCAGGTGTTTCCAGCGCTGCTTATGGAGAGACCTGGGATGGTACTTCTGCATCCTGTCCGCATGTAACCGGGGCGGCGGCATTGGTGCTTCAAGCATTTCCGGAGAGCACGCCTCAACAGGTCCGCGACTTCTTGTTGAGCCGTGCTGTGGATATTGAATTAAATGGACCTGATCCGGATACAGGTTTTGGAGCTTTGTACCTGGGCGATCCGCCAGATTTGATCCAAATTGAGCCAATTCCTACCCCGATTGAACCCACCCCCGCTGCTGAACCAATTCCGACGGATCAGGTATTTATTGAACCAACTGCCGCTCCTGAGCCTACCGCAACTCCTGTCCTGGAGTCGAATCCAGGCGAAAATGAAACCGATGCAAGCACCCTGGTGGTGACACTGATCTTATTGGGTTGCGTTATTCTCCCCGGAATCATCGCTTTTGCGGGATTGGGTCTTTTAGGTGCGGTAGTTTATATGCGGCGTTCGCAGCCAAAACCTCAACCTCCTCACCATGACCGGAGAGATTGGGGTGCTGCTGATCTAATTGAACGCGCTCCGATAAAGCCGCCCTACGACGCAGAAGAAAAACCTGCGATCACGATTGTCTGCAGCCAATGCGGCAAAGAAAACAGACAGGGCACACATTTTTGTACGAGCTGCGGAACAGATCTGAGGATGGAGGGCAGCGCTTCAGCTGTAGATGCAATTTTCTGCACAAATTGTGGGAATCCGTTGCGACCAAATGCAAAATTTTGTCCGAAGTGCGGTCACCTGGTCAAGAAGATTTGAGAAACGGATCCCAATATTGAAGGAGATTTTATGTCAAAGGAAACCCTCGGTTATGTGAAAATGGAATGGACCTGCCCAAAGTGCGGCAGCCGGAATCCAGGTCTAGAAAAGACCTGCCAGGGTTGTGGAGCCCCTCAGCCGGAAAACGTCCAATTTGTTCAAGCAGCCGGGGAGGAAGCCAGCCAGGATGAATCCTTAAAGAAGATCGTTGAAAAAGGGGCAGATATCCACTGTGCTTTTTGCGGAACCCGTAATCCTGCAGATTCTGAGAAGTGCTCGCAATGCGGAGGAGATCTAAAGTCAGGAGTCGCCCGAGCGAGTGGAAAAGTTGTTGGTGCGTATAAACCCGAACCGGTGAAGCAAATCGCGTGTCCGAACTGCGGAGCGCAGAATCCAGAGACGCTTCTCAATTGCATCCAATGCGGTTCCCCTTTGACAAGACCCGAAGCTGGTGAACCTGCAGTAGGACCAGCGATTGGATCTTTAAAACCTCGCTCGAATATCCTTTTGTATATCGGGATTGCTGTGATCGCTTTGATTTGCGCGATCGCTGCATTTGCATTATTTTCCGCCTCATCAACAAAAGAAACCCAGCTCGCGTCCGTCCAATCCGTCTCCTGGCAGACCATTGCTGCGATTGAAGCCTTGAGACCCGTAACTTACCAGACCTGGAAAGAAGACGTTCCTCAGGATGCTGACCTAGGTTCATGCCAATTGAAAGTTTATACGGTAGTAGATCACGCACCGGCTGGCGAGGAGACTAACAAAGTCTGCGGGACACCCTATACAATCGATACAGGCTCGGGGGTTGGTGAAGTTGTTCAGGAGTGCCAGTTTGAGGTACTACGACCTTATTGTGAATATACTGTGGATGAGTGGCGTGTTGTCGACGAAGCACGCCTGGAGGGGAATGACCTGAATCCGGCTTTTGCAGATCCCAAATTAAATCCTGAGCAGCGGCTCGGTGCACAAAGTGCCCAATACGTGATACGCTTCCAAACGGATGGTGGTGAGTACCGATATCCGGTGAACAGCCTGGAGGAATTTGAGCAGTTTTCCATCGGAAGTGAATGGCAGCTGATCATCAACGGTTTTGGACAGATCGTCGCGATCGAGCCGGTTGAATAATAAAAAAAAGAAGCGCCACTTGATGAGGCGCTTCTTTTTTAAAAGGGCTGATTATCCGAGGCTCCCGATCGATTTTTCGACTTCTTCCAGTATCTCGCAAGAGCGCACAAGCTCTCTCATTTTATTATGATCTGGATATAGCGGCCGGTCTTCGTCTAAGTGTGGAACATAGCGCCGGACGACCGATCTTGCGGTTAGAACTCCCTTTCCAGGAATAAAATCGCGAAAATCGAGCGCTTGTGAAGCAGCCATGAACTCAATTCCTAAAACCCCGTACGCGTTTTCTAAGATCTGGCCGTTTTTAATCGCAGTATTCATCCCCATCGACACAAAATCCTCTTGATCAGCGGCTGCAGGGATCGAGCCTATGCTGGCTGGTGCCGAAAGGATCCGCTGCTCGACGATCAAGCTGTCGGCTGTGTATTGGCTGAGCATCATCCCGGAAAACATCCCGGCGCCTTTTGTCAGGAAAGCCGGCAGGCCAACGCTTAATGCGGGATTGGTGAGCCGGTTCAGGCGGCGCTCAGAAAGCACGCAAACCATCGTGACCGCAGCTCCGGCGAAGTCCATAGGAAGCGAAACCGGAGATCCCTGAAAGTTCGCCCCTGTGAGAGTCAGCCTTGCTTCTGGAATCCAGATCGGATTATCGCCAACCCCGTTTAATTCAATCTCAACCTGGCTTTTTGCGTAAGCCAATGCGTCGTGGGCAGCGCCGATTACCTGTGGCGAAGAACGCATGGAGTATGCGTCCTGGACCTTCGTCTTTATCCTGCCTGTGACCAGGTCGCTGCCTTCAACACATTTTCTGATTGCAGTTGCGGAACGGATCGCACCTGCGAATCCACGGAGCTGGTGCAGGCGCAGGTCATATGGTTTCATGTTGGCTAATAAAGCTTCCAGGCTCATTGCGCAGGCGATTTCGGCTTGTTTCAGCCAACGGTTCATATCGTAGATGTGAATGGCGCTGATCGCGGTCAGCAGGTTGGAACCATTGATTGCAGCCAATCCATCCCTGGCATGGAGACCTGGAATTTGGATGCCTGCTCTTTCCATCGCCTGCCGACCTGGCAGTCTTTGACCTTGAAAATAAGCTTCACCTTCACCCATTAACAATAATGCGATCTGAGACATCGGCGCTAAATCACCGCAGGCTCCTACAGAACCCTTCTGACAGACGACCGGTGTGACGCCTTTGTTCAGCATCTCAACATAGGTCAGCGTAATTTCAGGACGGCAACCAGAGTTGCCATGCGCGTGTACATTGATCCGACCAGCCATAGCTCCACGGATCTGTTCAATCGGCAGCGGGTCGCCGATCCCGGCAGCGTGATTGTAGATCAAATACCGCTGAAATTGTTTGACCTGTTCATCATCCAGGACCACTTCTGAGAACTCGCCAATCCCGGTGTTGGTTCCATACATGATCTCATGCGCCGCCAGTTTTTCTTCTAACATCTCCCGGCATATTTGAATCCGCTTCAGAGCATCTGGATGCAGCTCGACAGCCTCTCCATGCCGCGCGATCCGCACCAGCTTCTCAACGGTTAAACCCGACCCATCCAAGACAATTGTCATTGTTTTCTCCTTATTCAGCGAGGATTGCAGAAGATTATTGAGATTGGAGCTTTTGTTTCTACCTGTACAAGCTTAGCGTAAAATCGATGAATGGGCAAGTGATAAAAATCAGTCTTATCCAGAATGGAAATCCGAACTTTCTTTATTGCTCATGAGAATTATTCCTTAGACTTCCCGCAAAGTGGTAATATTCATCTGAAATTTCCCATATTTACGGAGGACCGTTTTGAGCACCGCTGCACCCAGACAACCCGCGTCTAAAGATATGACGCGTGGCTATTTAATCTGCATCACTGCCACAGTCATATGGTCATCTACGGCGATATTCATTCGCTATCTCACCGAAACATATAAAATCCCACCCCTCGTGCTTGCATTCTGGAGGGATCTGTTTCTTGCCGTTGTGCTTGGAACGGCTTTTTATATCTTCAACCGCAAACGCTTGTTGTTAAAGCCTCAGGATCGGAAATTTATTCTCCTGTATGGACTTGTCCTCTCTCTTTTCAATTCGCTGTGGACGATATCCGTTGCTCTCAATGGCGCAGCAGTCTCCACTGTTCTGGCGTACAGCTCTGCGGCGTTCACAGCTGTGCTGGGGTGGTGGCTATTGGGAGAGCGGCTTGGATGGCTGAAGATGATGGCGGTTGCACTCAGCCTGATTGGTTGTGTTTTTGTCTCCGGGGCATACGATCCGTCTGCCTGGAAGCTGAATCCTGTTGGGGTGATCACTGGCCTTGCATCCGGCATGGGTTTCGCCGGATACAGTTTGATGGGGAAGCTTGCGTACGGTCGATCGATCAATCCCTGGACAGCCCTGGTTTATACTTTTGGAGTTGCGGCAGTATTCCTTTTTGGTTATAACATACTTTCGCCTTGGCTTCCAACAGGGGTCGGATCAAGAGACCTTTTCTGGCTGGGTGGAGAAATCCTGGGATGGCTGACGCTTTTTGTGCTTGCGCTGGGTCCAACATTGGGCGGGTACGGCCTCTATACAGTCAGCCTGACCTATCTGCCTGCCAGCGTTGCCAATGTCATTGCCACGCTCGAGCCTGTGATGACCGCGGCGCTGGCGTATTTCTTGTTGGCCGAAAGGTTCACACCTCCGCAGTGGATTGGCGGCGCGCTGATCATCTCTGGCGTGATTGTGCTGACAAATCAGCGAGCGAAATTACCTTTCTCCCTGAGCTCCAGTTGATCCTCAAAACCAATTTTTCTCGAGGCGCAGTCCCAGGTCTTTAATCGGCAAACCCACCTGGACTGCCGGCTCGGCATCCGCCAGGCCTCTGACCCACTCCTCACTCAACCCAAACGGTCCTAATACCGTATGCGCAGCGCGCAGCAGCAAAACGGCATAACGTTCCAGGTCGATGGTCCGAGGATCGGGCGGCTCTGGCAGGTCCCAGGCATATACTCCCGGCCTGCCGCGCGTATAGACGAAACGCACCCTCTGACCAGGGCGCAGATCCTTGCCAATCGCCTGGATCTGCTGCAAAGCCCGCGCTGCTGGAGAGAAGGTCTTATACTCCTGGATCTCGCGGCTCAACCGGTGGCTTACCACCAGCGCTTCTGCTGGAACGCGCCCGCTGCGCAGTTCTGCAAGTCGTTGGCGCACAAGCCTAAGCGGGCGAGTCAGGCTGCTTTTCACAGCATTGGACCGGCGTTCCCGGGCAAGCAGTTCGAGCATTTCCATCTGAGTCCTGGCAATGAAGGATGGCGTGTCATCGCGCCGGGCTTCGATGCCGCGGACTTTGAGTGAGCCGTCCCGGAAGACACCAAAATAGCGATTGGCGACAGGCACGCGCGGTTCCACCCTGGATGGCAGGAAAGCCACCCAGTCGTAGACCCCATCCAGCGAGATCGGCAGCCCGGTACGGCGGGAAACCTCCTCCAGCAGGGGCTGGAAATCTGCCACTTCTGTTACGCCAGGTTTTTTCACCCACAGCCCGTCGACATAAAGATGAAGCACGGTGAAGCCCATGTCTTCAGCGGCTTCTTTCGCGCGCATCAGCGCTTCCCGCCCATAAGCGGTGACCGCCTCATGGGCTTCGATCCGCCCGAAGCGGGCGTTCTTATAACCCAGGTAGCCGAAGCAGGTCACCAGCAGCCACTTGTGGGCTGAGGCTCGCGCCTGATAGGACTTTCGGCGCGGGTCCCAATTGGGCATCTCTGCCAGGGCCGTCTTGAGTGCCAGGCGTTTTTTAAGCAGCGGAGCAAGCGTCATCGGGATCAGGCCGGGCGCCTGTCCGGTTTCGAGTGTTTCAATCCGTTCCAAATCCTGGGCTGGTGGGCGCTGACCCTGGACCGTTTCGGGCGAAATATTGAACCGCACCATGATGCCGGGATACATGGATACAAAGTCGATCCCGCCGACATCGCGGTGCAGTCCGACCAGCGGCTGGTAGACCATCCCGCCCTGATCGGATGCAAAAAGATCGAGGGCCGTCTTGGGGCGCTCGGCCTGCTGCTTGTGCCAGGGCACCAGGATTTTGTTCTGCAGGGCTGTGACCATCTGCATCGCAGAGATCCCTGAGCCGGGTGAGACGCGCGCCGCGGTCTGGATTGGCAAACTGGTGACGCGCGCCGCTTCCAGGACGCCCTCCAGATCGTAATCATCCCAAAGCATGGCGTTGCCGCGGTCGATGTGGCAGCGCCCATGCAGGTGGACCTGGCGACCGCGGTAAACGATCTGCCCGTACGAGAAATAGGAGATCTCCCGGTGGTGGGCGGGCGGGCGGGAGGCGTCGCGGTTGAGCGGCAGCGGCAGGCCCAGGGCTGTAGAGCGTTCAAGCAGGTGTGGGAGCAGCCAGGTGTCGCCCCAGGTGGTCAGCAGCAAGTCAGGGTCATAACGTTCCAGGATGGCCCGCAGGTTGACCAGCAGCGGGCGTTCTGGCTGCAGGTCCAGGTGGTATGAGGCATCAATTGGCCCGCGCAGCCGTCCGATGTGAAGCGCCAGCCGGTGAGGAGAGCAGCGGCTGGGATCGGCGTCCAGCTCCATTTGCATGATTTTCAGCGGAGGAAGCGGAGGATCCAGGTCCCAGGGCGTATTCAGAGCCTCAAGCGCCTGTACCTGGTCGCTGCTGTCAACCTCAGCCCGGCAGTGAGCCAGGGGAGAGAGACGATAGCGGGCGGCAAAGCGCAGCGGAAAAACTATGTCGGCGTCAAAAAAAGTCAGATCAGTGAAATCAGCTGCGATCTGCTGAAAGAGGGCAGTTTGAGCAAGCGGATCAGGAAGCTCAATTGCCAGCACGGTGCGAAGACCTTCGGCAAAGATATCGCGGCGCTCTTCGCGCCTCAATACCGGAGCGGCAGGATGGGACTGCAGACAGCGCCAGAGGTCCCGCAGGCGAGAGGCGGGTCCGGCGGCATAAAAGGTGACCGGGAAGCGCAGGAGCAAATGATGGCGCCGGCCGTCCTCCCCGACCAGCCAGAGCGCTGCCCCGACCTGCGGCTCTGGATAAACATCCAGCAGCCAACCACGCAATTCATTCATTTTTTGGAAAAAGGATCGCCTTCCGGCGGTTCGGAAGCATCTCCATCTTGAAGCTGCAGCGCCTCGAACTGCTGTTCGAGGCGCTGGACGCGCTTATGCTCTTCCAGCAGCATCGCAAGCAGGAAGGTCTCAAACGGAAGAGGATGGGCGGCATAGGCAGCGGCAGCCAGATGCTGGTGGGCAGCCGCAAACAGGTCGTCCAAAACAAGCTGGTCGCTGCGCCGCAGAGCTCGCCGGAAGCGGTGGAACGATGCCTGTTCTTGCAAGAAGGCCTGGGTGATCGATGGCAGGGTGCGGCCCATGAGATTCTCCTAGCAAAATGCGAGCTGTGAAGGGTGCAGTGGTTTTTCGGCAGCGTCCTGCCCTTGAAACCAGAGCGAGTCGGCAGCCTGTTGAACGATCTCCAGCAGGCCAGTCGGGTCCAGTTGGGATGGAGGCGGAGGGCGAACGCTGGCGGCGACTGGCGCTTGAATGCTCAGGTCGCGCAGGAGAGCAAGACAGCTTTCGATCAGGCGGCGGCGCTCGTCCAGTGGGGCGCTTTCGTCATAAAATGTGTCCAGCAGGTCGATAACCAGGGTGGGATGAGGATCTGGGGAGGATTGCTCTAACAGCGCCAGCATTTGATAACAGGTGAAGGCACGGGCAACGCGGATCCTTTCCAGCGCGGCGTAGACGTCTGGGGCGTTCTGGCTCCGCAGCAGGCGGGCAACTTCACGGGCGTTGAACCGGTTGCCTCCATCCAGCACACGCAGTGGGGTGTGCACTGCCAGCCTGGCGGCAAAGGTCAGCATTGCCGTGCAGGCCGCATGCGGACCAACCAGCACCAGGAAAGAGAAGGGTGAGGTGAAACGCTGAATCAGCGTGCCGGAGGGGAGATATTCTTGGATTGCGTTCATGACCCTAGAAGAGCTTAAGAAAAGAAAAGGATCAATTCCCCCCAGGTGGGGGGAACCGGGGGATATTGGGGGTAACCCGTTGGGGGAGCCAGGAGCAGGGTGCACTACCCCTGACCCGCCACATCTGGCGGGTCAGGGGTAAGTATGTTGTTTGTTGAAAAATTGGCAGCTTAAAGCAGGCTGGAGAGTGCTTCTGCCTGGGATTTGGTCAGATCCGGGTAGCTGGCTAACGAGAGTTCACCTGAGATAATCTGCGGCCACTCCTGGTCTATCTGGAGCTTGAGATAAGTGTTCATTCGAAAAACGTTTAAATAGCTTTGCAGTTTCTTCATCCGGGTGTCAACGGCTGAGACAAGATCGTCCGCAGCCGATAGCCTGACGACCAGCTCTGTTGTCGGATCGTGTTGAAACGGGCCAACGACCAGCTGGTGATTTTCCGTCTGATAGGTGTGTTCAATAATAACTGGTTCTCCTCGGCGCAGAAACTCAATATTATTCGGTTTGACCAGGCCATGTAGATGAAGCGAAAAAACTCGATCATGCGGGATCAGACTCTGGTTGCCTCGAACCGGCAGGATAGAAAATTCCATGTAGTTCTTTCCCCACTTCAGATCAAAAGGAGTGACCGCGGAGAAGCCCTGGCGATAAGCAAGGGTTTCTCCGTCATCTTCGTAAAGCTCGAAATGGTTGTCGGCGCCAGGAAAAACGTGCAAAAACAGGTGAGCAGGATTTGGTGCGCCAAATTCGCCTGTATCCGGTCCAAGCGGTAGGATTGCCCCGGGTCGAGCAAATACAGGGATATCCTCCAAAGTTCCAAAAATTGTATGCCAACCTGGTTCAAATGTTTCCTTGGTGAATAAATGGAACCAGGGATTATCTCCAGGATGCATCTCCGGGAGCCAGACGATCTGGCGGCTCAAGCAGGATTGCGGATCAGCCGGGGAAGTGAATGGTGCGGCAATCAGCTCGCTTCCAAACCAGTAAGCCTGGGGACAGCGGTATGCTTCCTCGTGGTTTGGATGAGAGTAATAAATCGGCGTGATGGGAGGAAGCCCTGTAATTGTGTTTCTCCAGGCCATGCTGTAGAGATAGGGAATCAGCTGATGCCGTAATCGAAGCGCACGAATTGCCAGGAGCTTTGCCTGGGGACCTCGTCCCCAGGGACGCCGCTCGAGGTAGTGATTTGATGTGCTGTGCAAGCGCAGGATCGGGCTGAAGACCCCGTACTGCACCCAGCGGGTGTACAACTCATCGCATTCGATCCCACCCATATGACCGCCGATGTCATGACTCCACCAGCCATAGCCCACATTGGCTGCCGTGGCAGTAAATCTTGGCTGGAATTTCAGCGCTTCCCAACCGATGACAGTATCCCCTGAAAAACCGATCGGGTAGCGGTGGTTTCCCAGGCCGCCCCAGCGAGAGAAGATGAAGGGGCGTTTTATCCCATCCCGAGCAAGGTCATAAAAATGCAGGTGATTGAGCCACCAGAGCGGATCGAGACCAAAGACCCGGGTCTGTGTGCCTTGCTGCCAATCTAACCACCAAAAATCTACACCCTGGTCTTCGTAAGGGTGATGAAGCAGCTCAAAATAGTTCCTGATGAACATAGGATCTACTGGATCAAATGCGATGGGATCTTTTTTCGATGGATCGAGCCCCATCGAAAGCGCGAATTTTTCGTATTGTTCTTCGTGAGAGTGGATGCCTTCTGCTGGATGAAGGTTGAGGGCGGTTCTTAATCCCAGCTGATGCAGTTTTTGGATAAAATCAGTCGGGTCCGGAAAAAGTGCGCGGTTCCAGGTATAGCCGGTCCATCCGGTGCTGGTGTTGTTGGTTTCGGTAAGGTGCCAGTCCATATCGACAATGCACACAGATAATGGCGCCTTGTGGTGTTTGAACTCATCCATAAGTGCTAGCAGCTCGTCTGCGGAGTATTTCCAGTAACGACTCCACCAGTTGCCTAAGATCCAGCGTGGGATCAGCGGAACCGGGCCGGCAACCCGGCAGAAATCCTGCAAGCAGGCAGAATAATCGTTCCCGTAACCCAGAAAGTAAAGGTCTACCCCTCCTGGTGTGCGGCGCGGTTCAAGCCAACCTTCGTTGTTGAAGACCAATGAGCCTGAGTCGTCGATGACTGACCACCCCTGCCGGGAGATTAAGCCGTAGTCCAGGTGGGTGGCGCCGATAGCTCCATCTAACGTTCGAGCCGTTCCTTTCAAATTCCTGCTCGTGCTGATTGGATCGCCGTATTTCCAGTGCGCGCCTGTTGATTTGACCTGTATTTGAAGCGTGTTCGGAGTGAACCCGCGCTCAGAAATCTGATAATCCAGGAGCATGTATTCAGTTTCAATTTCGACTTTGTCAGATTTGAACCGTGATGTAAAAATTGGGACGGGCTGATGGCGGAACCAAAATACCTGGCTGGCTCTGTCTTCAAATTGTCCTGAAGTGCTGTATTCCATCCGGATTAAACGATCTGTCAGGACCGTAAAGCGGAAGTTGGTGTTCTTAACTACGGATGCAAGATCTGGGACCGGTTCAAAATGTGGCTGATAAGGTTGAGGCATTTCAGTCAACTCGATGATTTGGATTTATGGAGAATCCTGAGCGGTTATAGCTGATAATTCAGCACTAATTTGATCAAATTTTGGTACGCCTCTGAGAAAACCAAAGCCAGACAGCAATCATACCAAATTTTACTTGAATGACATGAAATCTGCGATATTTCTGCATCAGGATTGCCTTGACATGCAAAAAGACAATGGTAAACTACGGGTCATGCAGAGCAGGAAACACCCAATCATGATTTTCCCAGGCATTATTCCTGCGCCAAGCCTGCCAATCCGGCTTTTGGTCCGTTGAGGCGGTCTCTGCATTCACCTGAGTACGGCATCAAGACAAACCGCCCTCTGGACTGCAAAGCCAGAGGGCGATATTCATTAAACTTTTCAGGAGGCTGCGATGCGGATGAGTTGAATATTCAGTCAGACATTACGCGATATTCCTAGCGAAGCTGAAGTTGCGAGCCATCAGCTTCTGTTGAGAGGAGGCTATATTCGCCAACTTTCGACTGGTATCTTCAGCTACCTGCCTCTGGCCAGACGGACTCTGGATAAGATAGAAAAAATCATCCGGATGGAGATGGAGAAAATTGGAGGGCAAGAGATCACAATGCCTGTTGTTCATCCGGCAGAACTCTGGAAAGAAAGCGGACGCTGGTATGAGATTGACGCAGAAATGGGCCGTTTTAAAGACCGCAACGGGCGTGAGATGGTTCTGGCGATGACCCATGAAGAAATCATCGCTGATCTTGTCCGACGCGAGGTTCGCTCCTATCGCCAGCTACCGCTCCTGGTTTATCACCTGCAAACAAAATGGAGGGATGACCCTCGGCCTAGAGCTGGACTGATTCGTGTCAGAGAATTTACGATGAAAGACAGCTACAGCCTGGATGCTGATTGGGATGGTTTAGATCGACAATACCAGGCTCACTATATTGCCTACTTCAGGATCTTCAACCGTTGTGGATTACCGGTAATTGCTGTTAAAGCGGATGTCGGCATGATGGGAGGCAAAGAGGCAGATGAATTTATGGTTCTAAGCCCGATCGGAGAAGATACGCTTATTCTTTGTGATAGCTGTGGATGGAAAGCGAACCGCCAGGTTGCAACTTTTCAAAAGAGCCGCAGCCCTTCACAGAGCCGCGACCGCTTGAAAAAATCGCAACCCCTGATTGCAAATCCATCGATGATCTGGCGAATTTTCTTAATATCCCACCTTCCAGCACTGCGAAGGCAGTATTCATGACGGCCACAACTCAGAATGGGGACGAAACTCAGGAAAAGCTGATCTTCGCTGTCATCCGCGGAGATATGGAAGTCAACGAGACAAAGCTGGCGAATGTTGTTGGGGCGCGCGCGCTACGCCCGTCGACAGAAGACGAGATCAGATCCACGGGTGCCATACCAGGGTACGCCTCTCCGATGGGTTTGCATGACGTGCTTGTTGTCGCAGACGACCTGATCCCACGATCCTCAAACCTGGTCGCTGGTGCCAATGAATTGGGTTTTCACCTTCGAAATGTCAATTACGGAAGAGATTTTTCCGCATGGCGGGTAGCAGACATCGCTTCTGCTCAATCTGGAGACGGATGTCCGAAATGTGGTGGAAAGCTGCACTCTGAGCGTGGAGTTGAAGTTGGCAATATTTTTAAGCTTGGAACGCGCTTCAGCGAAGCCCTGGGCTGCTATTTTCTCGATCCGCAGGGGCAATCTCGTCCGGTTGTGATGGGATCGTATGGAATCGGTGTAGGGAGATTAATGGCTTGTGCGGCTGAGCTTCATCATGATGAGCACGGTCTGGTCTGGCCGATCACAATTGCCCCATATCAGGTTCATCTGATTGGTTTGTTATCGAAGGGAGATTCCAGCTCGCTGGAGAAAGCAGACCAATTGTATTCAGAATTACAGGGGTCCGGGATCGAAGTGTTATATGATGATCGAACGGAAAGTCCGGGTGTCAAATTCAATGATGCAGATCTGATCGGGATACCTATCAGGCTGACAGTCAGTGAGCGAGCCTCAAAGCTGGGTGGAGTGGAAATCAAGATGCGAGATCAAGTCGACCGACATATCATCCCATTTGAACAGGTCATTAGCTTTGTAAAAAAAGAAATGGCCAATCTGCTGGCTCAGCTCGATACGAACTTTTCTCTTGCATTAGATTTTGCTGATCCACCGATCGATTGATTACCGCCGTCTGCTCAGAAAAAAGGTCGGGCAGTAGTCATGAATTGCTTCATAGGCTGGGTTTGGCCTGTCGTCTTCGCTAAGAATGCAGCGATTACTCTTGATTTCCAATCCATGCTGGTCCACGAGACCCGGTCTGTTGACCCCTGGGTAAAAAGTCTTACACATCTATTGGAAACTAGATTTCATAACTTGTTAGCAGGAAAGCCAGTATGTCACCTGGCATTAAAACCACGCATTCTTGAAGTATCATTCGAAGAACTTACCCTGTTTCCAGAATGATTTCACCAGTCTGGATGTCTTTGAATGACGTGCTATTCGGATAACTGCTGGTACAATCTGATCTGACACCATCCAGTTTACCTTCTGAAGGGCGATAAGTATGTCATATTCCATTGAATGGATTTTCTCCACATTTTCTGAGCGCGCGCAAGCACAAAAAAGCCTCAATAAGCTGCAGACGATGCAGAAGGAGAAATTGATCCTTCCGGCTCCCTGCCGGATATTTTTTTCGACAGGCTTTCTGATTTAGGCGCAGCGATCGTGAAGGAGATTACGGGCAATTTAAACGACCTGGTGGTTGAAATCCTGGAACCTGTGAGGTACGAAATTTTTCCAGATTTTATCGACTGCAATTCTATGAGATATTTGAATTTGGGGTGAAGTCATGGAGATCAGCCTGGCACTTGGTGGTGGTGGGGTAAAGGGTATCGCCCACATCGGAGTTCTGAGTTACCTTGAAATGAGAGGTTTCAAGATTTGGGCAGTAGCTGGAACAAGCGCTGGTGGAATTGTGGCAGCGATTTACGCAGCAGGGTACACCCCCAGCCAGATGATTGATTATGTAAAAAAGATTGACCAATCAGCTATGTACCGCCGCCAACGTGGAGATGGACCTTCCATTTTTGGTGTTGCTGGCCTGACCAGCGTCCTCAATGATTTTCTTGGAGATCGACTGTTCAGCGACCTAAAAATCCCCTGTGCGCTTTCGGCTGTGGATCTGGTCAAAGAGGAAGAAGTTGTCATGCAGCAGGGTAAAGTGATTGATGCCGTTCTGGCATCCATCGCTCTACCTGGGATCTTCCCACCCCACATTTGGGAAGGTCGTCAGCTGATTGATGGCGGATTACTTGACCCTGTCCCCGTCTGTCCAGCCCGCAGCCTGGCCCCAGGTCTCCCAGTCGTAGCAGTAATATTATCCTGTACCGATCCACAGCCGATAAATTACTTGGAACCTCCATCATTTCTTCCGAGCCGACCCATCCTGAGGCAGTTCGCAAGATTACGACTCGGTCAGGCTTTCAATATATTTATCCATTCGATGGATATCGCCAGTCGAAACTTAACGATCATGCGCCTTAAATTAGATCAGCCAGACGTCATCATCCAACCTGATCTGCGCAACATCGGTATCCTGGATCGGGTCAATCCACTTGAAATAGTGGAACGCGGCGAGGCAGCTGCTGAATTTGCTTTACCTCAGCTGATGCGTGCAATTAGCTGGTCCAAACGTGTTAGACGCTTTCTTAAATCAAAACAAAAATGAAATCAATCATGGTGGCAATTGAGTTTATCCCTTGTGATTTTTTGGGTTTGGATTAGGATGATCGGAACAATTAATGAGGATTGATCAAGTTGAATGGACTTATAATCGCTGGATAGCTGGTTTTGGTCATAATTATGCAAAAATGAAGCTATTCCAAATTCCAAAGACCAGGCTCAACTTATCAGTCCGCTATGATCACTTGTGGTTATTTTTACATTGAATTAGTCGAGCTGGTCAATTACTTAAGATCCAGGTTCGTATAGATTTCGACAAGGAAGGCAGAAGAAAGGTTTTCTAATGGATGAGACGGCTCTGATCCAGATGTCCAAGAAAGGGGATTTGGATGCATTTAATCGCCTTGTGCTGGTTTACCAGGATATGGTGTTCAATCAGGCATACAGGATGATCAGTGAACCTGATGCCGCTGAAGATGCGGCTCAAGATGCCTTCATAATCGCCTTTCGGAAGATTGATAGCTATCGAGGCGGTTCATTTAAAGCCTGGCTGTTGAGGATCGTAACCAACCTCTGTTATGACGAGCTCCGGCGGCGCAAGCGCCGCCCAACCACCCCCCTCGAGCCAATGGATCAAGATGATGAGGAGATCGAATCTCCACGCTGGATGACCGACCCGGCAGAATCGCCAGAATCAGCTGCAGAACGTATGGAGCTCGCGCATGCGCTTCAGAGCTGCCTCAATGACCTACCAGAAGAATTTAGAGCGATTGTTACCCTGGTGGATATTCAGGGATTGGATTATGTCGAGGCATCAGAAGCAATTGGCAGCCCTCTCGGTACTGTAAAAAGCCGTCTTGCCCGCGCACGAACTAGATTGCGGGATTGTTTGCAAGGTTTCTGGGAACTATTACCTGCTTCATTCCGTCTTGTAGAGGAGAGTGAAGCATGACCACAAAGATTTCCCCCCACGATTGGGAGGCTGTTTCAGCCTATCTGGATGACCAACTAAACCCCAAGGATCGTCGACAGCTTGATATTCGGCTGCAGACTGAACCTGAACTTCAGGAAGCGCTGGAAGGCTTGCGGAGGACCAGGCTGATCCTTCGGAGCATACCAAAATTGCGTGCGCCAAGGAACTTTATGCTAACAGCCAGCATGGCTGGAATAAAAAGCGAAAGAAATCGGGTACCTGGTTTATTCCCAATTTTGAGGCTTGCATCGATGCTGGCTGCTTTTTTCTTCATCCTACTGACTGCAGGAAGTTTCACGGTCCGAATATTTCAACCTGCTCCCGCAGTGGTGATGCAGTCGGAATTTGAGTCCGCACGCCCTTCTGTATTATTTGGCAAAGGTGGTGGAGGTGGGGGAGGGGCAAGTGAGCCGGCTGTGTCAGAACCGCTGCCAACCGAAGCTGAAATCGCTGCAAATAAAGGACTAGAAGCGGACACACCAGCAGGCGCTGCTGTTGCGATCACTCCCCTCGCCCCTTTAACTGAGGCAAAGACAGCTGAAAGCTTTCAATCGATGGCGGCTCCGGAAGAAACGACCGTCATGGATAATGCTCTTGAATCTGAAGCACCTCAATCGGTTCCGCCAGAGGTGCAGAGTGAAATCAGAACAAACAGGGTGACGGCGTGGTCTTATATCGCAATTCTGCAGATCCTACTGGCAGCATTGGCAGTCATCACCGGATTGATGGCTTTTCATTTCCGTAGGGATTCGCTGCATCGATAATTAAAATAGTTAAAAAATATTGCTGGGGATTTGGAGTACAATCCAGCAGTTGTTTGGATTCAAGTTATAAGAATATGAGAATCTGTTCATGGCAGCTCAAATCTCCGATGAAGTTAATTACTGTCTTCGCTGCGGCACAAAACTGGAGCGATTAGAGCGTTTTGGTGCGGTCAGACCGACCTGCCCGGACTGTGACTGGGTTTTTTTTGCCGATCCAAAAGTGGCTGCCGCA
Source organism: uncultured Chloroflexia bacterium (assembly GCA_963726375.1). Taxonomy (GTDB): domain Bacteria; phylum Chloroflexota; class Anaerolineae; order Anaerolineales; family UBA4823; genus UTCFX2. The sequence goes on from CAVSCE010000006.1 coordinate 81,464, forward strand.
GCTCTGATTGAAAAACAAGGGCAGGTACTGCTTGTGCGCCGCGCAAATGATCCGCAGCGGGGGCTATGGACACTCCCGGCAGGTTTCATAGATGCCGGGGAGGATCCACGCGCCGCGGTTGAACGTGAATGTCGAGAAGAAACAGGTTTCCTTGTGGAAGTGACGGATTTGTTGGACGTAATTTCAGGTCAGGAGCATCCGCGCGGCGCGCACATTCTCATCGTGTATCATGCTCGCGTAATCTCAGGACTTCATGGATCCTGGAGACGATGTCGATCGGATCGGCTTTTTTAATCGAAATGAGCTCCCCGAGCTTGCATTTTCGACGACCCGAAAAATCCTGGCGAGATGGTAAGGATCAGAACCCAACCCGTCTGAGAATTATTCTACTCTAAAATCAACTTCGGTCTGGTTCGTATTCCCAGCCCTATCGGTCGCTATGACAATCATGGTATGAGTTCCTGGTGATGTTTTCCATGATATTGAATACGGGGGCTGTGTCAGCTCAGTGAAATCCTTGCCATCCATCTTTATCACAACATGTTCCACACCTAAGTCGTCGTCAACAGAAACTTGCAGGACTATCTTAGGGCGCTTTTTTGAAACGATAACCTCGCCATCAATAGGGCTTTTAATAGTCACAGAGGGTGGTTGATTGTCGACACTCACCAGCACAGTCGCACGTTCGGCGCTTTGATCATCTCGTACAACCAGGAGCTGAAGGGCAAATAAGCCTGAAAGCCTGGTTGTGTCCCATTTACCCAAGATTCCGTTGCTGACCGGGGTTTGCGAGTCTTCAATTGATTTGATACCATTCTCCTGGATTAGCCCCTTTGCCGTACTGCAATCTATAGAATGAAAATCCGGGTCCATCGGCTTTACCGGTGATTGAAATCTCACCGCGGATGTTGGAGACCATCTCCGGAGTTGCGATCTTTGTGTTTGTCCAACTTTTCGGTTGCAGGGGAATATTATCGTATATCTCAGGCGGAATCTCCAGCCTGCTGTTTTTTGCCCATTTTTTTGCTTCAGATGGAATGCTTATATAAGAGCGTTCATCGATCAAGTCTGGTGGAGTAAAGATTGTTGCCAGACGACCTGTGTCGCGATTAATCGGGATCATTTGGAATAAAGTATCGACTTGAACGGGTTCGTTCCCAACCAAGAAAACTTCTTCGACCACATTTGGACAGGCTGCCGTCGGAAGCAGCCCGGATGGATCGCAAACCTGGATATTTCTAATATCTGACGGGATAGGAAATGCCTGGTAAGGCAGGTTTTGACTTGCATACTGTGCGATTGCATGCCAGAGTCCGGATATGGAATTTCGCGCAGCTGCATGTCGAATCCGATGATCTTTTTTCGTGATTCGCAGGAATTCCCATCCAAACCCCAACTGCTCGCTGTGGTGTGTATCCTACTACCCAATTGCTTTCACCATTGAGAGTGCTGCCAACTTTAACCGCAGCTGGTCGCCCGATTTCCAGTGGATTTGGGTGACCCATGCTCGCCCAACGTGCGGCATCATCACTGAAGATATGGGAGATCAGATAAGCAAGCTGCGGAGTGAGGGTTGGCCTGGTTTGAGCCGTTTCCCAATCCAGCAGCGTGCGTCCGAGAAGATCTTCCACTCGCAGGATCGCAGTGGGTTCGAGATTCGATTTCTCGGTATTTTTAGGTTCAGATGAAGACATAACCTGACCAACGACACGCCCAGCAAGCTTGCCCTGTGCAGCAAAAGAACCGATAGAATGGGTAATTTCCAGTAAGGTGAGCGGGCGAATTACATCCAGGACTGATCCAGAATCGACCACAACTGGTCTTGGAAATGAAATACCCAGCTTTTCTGCAATCGACCACACATTTTCGACGCCTACCTGTTCAAGCAGTGCCTCGGATGGCGCGAGATAATCGTTAGTCAGTGCAGTCCTCAATCGGATTGGGCCGTGGTATTCTCCAGAAAAATTCGCTTGATTTTCTAAATCATCCTGCCCGGGGACATCCCACACCAATGAGGCCGGGCTGAACCCACGTGTAAATCCGGCCAGTGCAATAAAGATCGTAGAAAGAGATCCTGCAGGATGTTCACGTCTGGGTTCTAGAGCAGGTAAACCATTTTGAGGATCAACTTCCATAGCCAGGATTTGGCCAGTCAGCGGATCGAGCACTACAGCTTCGACCTGTTGGACTCCCAAAAATCCTGAATGATCTGACTGGACTGCCGGAAGAAGGTGGGCTGCCGGGCAATCCGCCGGAACACCGAGGATACTGGCCTCCTGACCTGTCTTTGAGCGTCGCAGATAAAAATTGCTGGCACATGCGACCTGAGTCTGCAGGTTAAAATCCAAAGTCGTCAAAATCCGCAGACCGCCTCGCTCCAACCTGTCTTCAGTGATTAATGAGGAGACTTGATCAATTGCCAATTGAGCAAAAGAAGGCGAGACTTGTTCCACAAGCGTTGAAAATTCTTCGGAGGGACCAGGCTGGCCTATCATTTCGGGTTTTGCTCGGAAGGCATCAATCCCGGTTTGAGGATCGATCATCTGCTGTCGGAGGGCTTCCTGGATGATCTGGTCCTTCCTGCTTTTTGCTTCATCTGGATTCGAAAAAATGTTCGCAGCTGGATTTTCACCTGCAGCAGCCAGCAGCGCTGCTTCAGCGAAGGTTAATTCTCCTGCCGGTTTGTTAAAATACACCTGGGAAGCTGCCGCAGCACCATGAGCGCGCAAGCCATAATTAGCATGGTTTAGATACCACTCGAGCAGCTTTCGACGACCGAATCGTTCGGTGATTTGCAGTGCCAGCAGCCGGGAACGCCAATCACGTCGAAGTCCGGAAGGTTCATCAATCAACAACATATCAAAAGAAATGCGTTGAGCGATGGTTGGCTTTTTTTGTCCAAAGATTTTATCGATTTCAAACCCAGGATGATCCCAAAAACCAGGGTCGATGGCAGCGATGGTCGCAGTTATCAGGTTTGATGGAAGAACCTCTTGATTCTCAATCAGCCCAGAATTATTTGTTGAAGAAAGTGGAAGATATTTTCGACCACCTGAAACGCTATTCTCAAAGGTGAAAAGCAAATGCTCACCACTTCTGTCATACAGTCGGGTGGGCGTAAGAAACTGTCCGGTAGGGTAATCTACCAATCCAGGCAGAACCTCGATTGAAGGAAGGTCGTGCGTCAAGAAAACATAACTCAATGCAAGGAAGAAACCACCAATCGCTGCGGAAAGGCTGATCAGGCAAGCCAGAACCAGGCCAACACGCAGCAGGGGATTCTTTTTATCTGCAGCACGCTGCTGATTACGCATTTGAATGATTTGGGTCACGCCAGGCATTTTTTACTTCAACCAGATTCCTAAACCCATTGACATCAATAATTCCTATTTTCGGACTGTTTGGATCAACTCGCGAGCAGATTGAAGGGTCCCGGCGCTCACACCACCCATCATTTGGGCAAGCTCCAATAATCGTTCCTCTTCCAACAGCGGTGTGACCATTGTTGTGGTGCGACCCGCGGTGATCTGTTTTTCAACTCGAAAATGCTGGTCGCCGTATGCAGCCAACTGAGGAAGGTGGGTGATACACATCACCTGGTGTTGTTTGCCAAGTTGGCGAAGCTTTTCGCCAACAATCCCGCCAACTCTACCGCCGATCCCCTGGTCGATTTCATCAAAAATAAGTGTCGAGACCTGGTCAGCCTGGACCAGGACGTTTTTCAATGCAAGCATAAGCCGCGAAGTCTCCCCCCAGAAGCAATCTTGATTAATGGCTTGAATCCTTCGCCAGGATTAGGTGCTATCATGAATTCGATCTTATCCAGACCGCTTGGGTAGTAAGCCAACCGGGTCCCGTCAGGCAGTCTCGCGCCATTTTCGTCAGGCTGCTGTTCAAAATCCACCCGAAAGCTTGCTCCAGGCATGTGAAGCTCTGCAAGCTCACTCACAATTCCTTCTTGTAATCTTATTGCGGCTACTTTTCGCAGATTTGATACTTCCAGACCTTCCTTGCCAAGGGTTTCCAGCAGGCTGTTGCGTTCTTTTTCCAGGTCCTCAATCCGTTGATCCTCATGGGTGATCTGGTTAAGCTGGCTGCGAGCTTTTTCAGCGAAAGTTTGAATAGCCGGTATCGAATCTCCATATTTGCGCTTCAATGATTGAAGTAAAGCAAGTCTTTCTTCGACCTGGTCGAGCCGTTTTGGATTGAACTCAATATTATCCAGATATTGGCGTGTGTCCCGTGTGAGGTCAACCAGCTCGTCAAAAATGGTCTGAGCAAGCTCCCCGATTTTTGATTGCGATGGGTCCAGTCGAGACAGTGCAGTCAAGGACTTCCACGGCTTGACCGATCAAATCGGTTGCTGCGGATGATTCGGCTGAACCTTCGTCCAGGACCAGGAGTGCTTGCTGGGATAAAGATGCCAGGCTTTCGGCATTAGCAAGTCGGGTTCGCTCCTCTCGCAGGGCTTCTTCTTCGCCGGGGGAAAAACGAGCGTTCTCAATTTCATTTATCTGAAAACTTAACATGTCCACCAGACGGGCCGTATCGCGCGCTGAGCGGCGGATTTCTTCAAGTCCGATGAGAACCTGTTGGATAGTCCGATATGCCTGCGTGTAGGCTTCTTGAGCCCTTAAGAGATTGTCCTTATTTTCAGCAGCTGCGTAGCGATCCAGCAGATTCAAATGTTGGGACACTTTGAGGAGAGAGAGATGTTCAGATTGTCCGTGGATATCGATCAGCAGCTCGCTGATTTCGCGGACAAGACCTGCACTGACGCTGCGGCCGTTCAAGCGCGCCACGCTGCGGCCGTTCAGGCGAATTTCCCGAGAGATCCTCAGCTCATTTGAATCTTCGAGCAGATCCTCGCGCTCGAGGATTGAACGGATTGTTTGCTGGATGGAATCGGGTACCTGGAATACCGCTTCAACGCTTGCCTGGTTTGCTCCGCTGCGAATTTGGACAGTATCTGCCCGACCACCCAATAATGTTTCAACGGCATCGATGATGATGGATTTCCCCGCCCCTGTCTCTCCTGTGAAAATCACCAGTCCGGGAGCGAACAAAAGATTGAGGCGGTCGATGATCGCAAAATCTTCAATGCGAAGCTCGATTAACATTATCTGATATTGATCCCTCGCAAACGGTAATACACGGTCGACGTTACCGTGAAGGCGTACACAGCGGGCCAGACAATTCCGAAGATACTTCGAACACCCATCCCAAGCCAGAAATTCAACAATAAGGGCATTAGGGTTATCAGGCTGCCGATCAGTGCCCCAACAGCTGCAGTGATGAAGAGCTTGTTTGAGCGCCGCTTTCGAATTGCCTTACGAACAGCTTCGGCGATGATCACTCCTGCCACGGGTGCAATAAAAATAATAAAGAAACCCACCACAGGGATGAGCAAACTGCCTGCAAATGATAATCCGCCAGCAATAATGAAGGCAACAGGGTAGTCATACCAGGATGCAGTGTCGAATACTTTCTGTTGGAGATGAACGCATTCTTTACATCGGTAGCCTGTGGGTGTCAGGACTGCGCATTTGGCACAGATCGGCTTTTCACAATTATTGCACCGAAGGCTTGTTTCAGTACCGGGGTGGTTGGCACAAAATAAGGTTGTTGGTTGATCACTCATCTCAAATTACCTGTGGAAGGATTTTGGTTCATATGTGGAGTTAGATTACGGTAAAAATATCCTGGGTCCTGGAATCTAATAAATTGAACAGAGTATTCAGAGGCAAACGCTTCGATCCGATCTCCATCTTCCAGGACGATCGGACCGTGACCGTCTGGCGACATTACAGCCTGATGGGTAGTCTGAACGATAATGCTCACCGACGATCCTTCTGCCAGGACTATTGCCCTGTCAAAGGACAGGTGAGGTGCGACCGGTACGAGGAGGATGTTTCGCAACTCTGGCGGAAGGATGGGTCCGCCGGCTGCCAATGCATAAGCTGTCGATCCTGTTGAAGTCGAAGCGATCACAGCATCTGCAACATAGGTCGTCAGAAAGCGCCCGTCCACGTGTGTTACCAAATGGACTGGACGAACAAAGTGGCCTCGGCTGACGACAACTTCATTCAAGACGTGCCACTCTCCCAACTTCTTTTGGTCTCGCCATTGTACGGCACAGAGCATCATCCTATGTTCAACCCAATAATCACCAGAAAGAATTCGGGGATAAATTTCCCGCCATTGTTCCTGGCGGATTTCTGTCAAGAACCCGAAACGGCCCATATTAATACCAAGGATTGGCAGCTTATACGGTGCGCAAAGGTGCCCTGCTCGCAACATCGTACCATCACCACCCAGAGCAATCATCAGGCTGGATTTTCCAGTGCGAATATGTTCACCAATCATCTCATCATAGAGCAATCCCTGGACTGCCGGAATCGATTCGGAATTTAGAAAATCCGCAATCTCTTTTGCCTGATTTGCTGCTTCCGGAATCAAGGGATGAGAGACTACCAGGATTGGTTCGATATTTGACCGTCCGGACATAATAGGGACTATTATATTACATAAGTCTTTGTTCACAGAATGTGCGGTAACCACAGCGGCTGCAGCGTTCTTTTGATTCATGCGAGCGCGCCAGCTCTTTACGCTTCTCCAGACTGTGAGATCTGGTCAAGGAGGGATACCAGTGCTTTTTCGAGCTTCTCACTGTAATCGATCGCATAGCTCCGGCTGGGATAATGCAGGATGCCATAAGGGGGGCGTTTTCCAAAATGACGTTCGATTAACATACAATAGGCAGCAAGCTGATAGATATGTGAATCGTATGGATCGGCTGTAAGGCGGCTGGATTTTACTTCAACAGGGATCAGTCTGTCATCTTCTTCAAGGATGTAGTCTGGTTTTCCGGTCAATCCTGATGCGCGATCATAAAAAGGCTGATCCACTGCTCGCCATGCACGAGTATCGGCGTAGATCACACGACCGGCAGGCAGGCCAAGCGAGCGGCGAGCTTTGTTGGCTATCCAGAGAATTATCAATGCAAGCAGGAAAAAGATCCCAGCCAGGATTTTCAATGTCTCACTCCCCACTATAATAAAAAACCTCTGGTAATCTCAGCAGCCAATAATGCAAGGGCTAACAAGAGTGAAAGCATACCCCAGCGCTTGCATGCAGCCGATGCGCATTACTTGACGGCCATGTTTCCTGTGTATTTCGCTCCCGGCTGCCAGTTCTGCCAGGTTCTGTGATTCAATCCCGGATTTTGAATACCACCAGGCTCGCTGGCAGAATAGAAATGTTGAAATCTCTGATGCTCTAATCGTCCGCATGGATCAGGTTTGATCTGCAAGGCGTGTCTCAAGGCTTTGGAGCATCTTCTCGAGCTGTTCCTGGCGTAAACTGATCGTCAAATCGCCGCAGCGTCCTTTCAAGGATGCTCCGTGCAATATCCGTCAGCCTTCTCAATCCGCCTGTCACTGCGTCTGGGTAGTCCATCGTGGTCAGCTCGGTGAAGATGTCATCCATCAGCGCCAAAAGATGGACGGCTTCTTCTAACTCACCTTGGCGCAGTTTATCCAGACAGCGTCTTCTGAGCTCTCCTACAGCCTCAGCCAAACCCTGCATAAATGTCGACGGTTCGACACCTAGCTCATTGGGGCGAGGAAGTGAATGACTGTGGATGAGAGCATATACGAGATTTGCCTCAGAATATTCCTTAAGGGCATCCTGGGTATAACCTGCAAAAAATAAATCTGGATAATTCGCAAGGTCTGTTTGCAGGGTTTTTACCAAGAGCTGTGCATCAGCAAGTTGTTCGAGTGCTATCTGGTGCTCATCCCGATGGATAGCGCGGATTGCATTTGCACAATGCCGAGTCAGCAGTCGGGTTTGAGATAGGGCAAGATCTCTGGCGCTTGTTCGGGCATCGAACTCGCGCCGGATAGAATTTGTAATTGCGTCCAGATTATTCATCAAACATCGCCTTTTATTCGTCCGGATTGTTGGAATGGAACAGATTATCTGCCAACGATGAGCTTCCCGGCAAGGTGATCTCACCAAATGCAGTTTCGTAGCGAATAAGATTTTCAGTCAGGGCGCGCTGGAACAGCTTGGCTCCCAAGGGGGACATGATGATTCGCGAGCTGATCGTTGCTGATCCTGCACCCGGCAGCAGGCTGGCGAAATCAAAAACCATCTCGGATGGCGAATGGGCAATTCGAACTAGATTGGCGTACTCAATTTGGAGATCCTTTGGAAGCTCGAGCGGAAGTGACTGCTGCCCGGTCGGTCGGGAGGGATTATTGAGCATTTTTCCTCCTTGTGGATGATTTGAATGCTGAATGAGGGTGACCCGAGATCCAGATCACCCTCAATGAAGTGAACAAAGGATTTTTAGAATGGGATTTCGTCGTCGCCTGCGGCGGGGACAAATCGGTGAAATCGCCGCTTCCAGGTGCGCCAGCTGCGCCGCTTCGGCTCATAAACCTGACGGTCTGGGCTGTGACTTCAAACGAAGCACCAGGGGTACCGTCTTGCCGTGTCCAGATTCGAGGGCCCTCCGGTTGCAGGATCTGGTTTCAATCGACCTTCGACGAGCACGGAGCTGCCCTTTTTTAAATACTGGTTGCAGGCTTCCGCTTGCTTTCCGAAAACGGAGATTCGAAACCATGTTGTTTCGTCAACCAGCTGTCCGTCCGATCCAGTGTATTTTCTTCCAGAGGCAATGCTGAAACTGGTTACTGCCTGTCCGTTCGGCAGGTAGCGCATCTCTGGATCTCTGCCTAAATGTCCAACAATTATGACGGTTTGATACATAGGGGGACTCCTTCTCGGCGAGCTGTCTGTTTTCAGGTCCGGACGAACACCGCCCGGTGCAGATCAATAAGTGAGCATCACCGATTTATAGAACAATTGTACTTCATTCGTTTCGAAATTGCAAGCAGTAATGATGAAATGTGTTGCTCACCCAGGCGCTTCCCAGCCCATACGGTGCCAGGCGGATGTCATCCTGACACCAGATTTTTTCATCTTTCAGGGTGTACGTTTTGCCCAAGTCTCACTGGCAAGATCCCATGCGAGCGGATAGATCCGCCCACCTTTCTTCACATTCTTCACGATCACAGTCAAGTAAGCATTTGGTCGGAGCACACATTTTATAGCTCAAATATATTTCAATAAGTTTCTGAAGGAAAAGTTCGTAGTCAGAGATATTCCCCAGGTCCGATGGATTGCTGGAATAGAAGACATCTTTTTCTGTCTCCTGTCTTCTTTTCTTTTGAGTTTCTGAGCCGCGAGCATGGAGCATGTCCCAATAGGGCGGCGATGTGATCACATAGTCGATGATTGGGATGATGGATTCGTTGGCCATTTGGGGGATCTGCAAGGCATCTGCTTGAAAGATCTCGCAGGCAAGATCCTCAGCATTTTCACCAAGGTTCAGGCGTTCCTCTGCGATGATCTGCCGGGCAAGCACAGCATATCCGGGGTTCAGCTCCACACCAAAGCTGTTGCGGCCGGCTCGAAGTGCGGCAACCATCGCGCTTCCGGTCCCAGCCATGGGATCGAGGACGTTCTGGCCTCGCCGGGTAAAAAACTCGATGAACTCCAGTGCCAGCGTTTCAGGAAATTTTGCAGGATGTCGGAGGACATCTTTTCGTACGTGGAGGAGGATTATGGATAAACCAGGATTTCTGGAATTTCAACCAGGACTTCGGCTCAAGATCATTCAGCTTATTGATAAAAGGCCGTTTGGTCATTTCATACTCGAGGAATTTAAATTTTCAATAGGATTTCTCAACAATAAGTAGAACGATGCATTCATTGTGGAATAGAATTTATGACCAGCTCGGAAAAATTGATAGTCACCATATCTGGCTCCGGCTGACGCGGCATAAACGCCAATTTTTCCAGATAGCAGCGAGAGTCATCTTGAATGGTAAAAAGCTGCTCGCCATTGACAAAGAATTTCATTTCTCCTCCGGATGCAAAGATACCTAAACGCGATGTGCTTGGTGCTCCTGGTGGGATCGCGCCGCTGGGAGTTGGCGGATGTGGGGATGATGCAGTACCAGACAGGAAACGGTCCAGGCGCGCTTCACCGGCGCAATTAAGCCCGAACCGAAAGAAGTCCATTGCGGGTGTGACATGAAACAGGACTCCATATTCATCCTTACCTCTGCATATGCTTGGATTGACGGTGATTTCAAGGTAAAAATCATCCAGATGCAGGGTCCTTTCGAAGGCTGAAGAGATACCCTTCCGGCGACGAGAATTCCTAGGCTAAGCTCGTTTTTTCCATAGGCGATGCTCCCGGCTTCCATTTTTCCCGTCGACCAAACATCGGATTCAACGAAGTTATCTTCCAAGAGCAAATCACCTTCTTCAAGCTCGAAACCTGGAGTCGAGAATGGATCGATGGTCAGCGATTCGGCAGTCGGGTAAATGTCGGAGTGGAGGGAACCAAACTGATCGTGGCAGTCGGTATCTGGCTCGGTGTTGTTGTCAGCATGTGTTCCGTTGGAAGCGGGGTACTGAGGCGGTGACAGGCGGAAAAACAAACAATGAAGACCCGAGATGAATGCATAAGAAATCTGACGCATAATAATAGTTTACTATGGAAAGAGATGAAGGAACCGGATTTATTGTTGTAAAATAGATGGTGAATAATTCAAGGTTCGACCATCTTCTGGGAAGTTAGTTAATCCAGTATTTATGGAATGCGGAAGCCAATATAATCTTTGAACCAGGGATAAGGAGGAACATGCGAAAAAAAGGAATCTTGATCACGGGAGCTGCTGGTGAGATTGGCGATTCGCTCATTCGCAGTCTTGCTCGAGCAGGGTGAGACTTCGATAGTTACCCTGGACCTTCGACCGCTGCCATTTCAGAACTACCCAGCAGATCACTCATATCCAGGGCGATCTTAATGGATCATGCCTTTCTGGCGCGACTGGTGAGTGAATATGAGATTGGCACGATTTATCATCTCGCTGCTCTTTTATCCACACGGGCTGAATTTACCCCAGAGATGGCTCACCAGGTGAATGTAGAAGGGACCCTTGGTCTTCTGAAACTTGCCTCAGAACAATCCGAATGGCGTGGTGAACCGGTTCTGTTCATGTTTCCGAGCTCGATCGCTGCTTATGGGATGCCGAACTTAGAAGTCAAATCAGAATTTCCACAAGTTCGAGAATGGGAATGGAATTATCCGACCACGATGTATGGATGCAACAAGCTGTATTGCGAAATGCTTGGGATTTATTATACAGAGCATTTCCGGCAGCTGGCTGCTGAACGCCCGGTCACCTTAGATTTTCGGGGACTGCGATTTCCTGGATTGATCAGCGCATTTACCGTTCCCAGCGGTGGAACGAGCGACTACGGACCGGAAATGCTGCACGCAGCTGCAAGAGGCGAGCCTTATGCCTGTTTTGTCAGGGAAGATACTCGCAATTCCATTCATGGTGATGCCAGATGCAGTGAAAGCCTTGTTGGGTCTGGCAAAAGCCCCTGCCAGCCAGCTTTCCCGACGGGTTTACAACGTCACCAGCTTCAGCCTGTCTGCATCTGAGTTTCGATCAAAAGTATCTGGAATTCTTTCCAGATGCCCAGATCACATTCAATCCAGATCGAAAGCGTCAGGGGATTGTCGACAGTTGGCCTGCTGGCTTGAATGATCATGATGCCCGCCGGGATTGGAATTGGCTACCGGATTATGAGTTAAATCGATCCTTTGAAGAATATCTGGTACCAAACATCAAGAAACGCTATGAAGCAGGAGCGTCCAAAGTGCCTGAAAATGCATGAAATTGATTTAAGCAAGTTCAATCCCGGCATAATTGTGCTTTTTGGTTCAGGCGAAACTTCGCCGAGCGGCCGAAAAGTCTTTGAAGAAGTCTTTAATCAACTGCCTCCGGCTCCCAGGTTGGCGTTAATAGAAACCCCGGCTGGATTTGAGCTGAATTCCGCACAGGTTATTGGGAGGATAGCTGAATTTCTGGCGCATCGCCTTCAAAACTACCAGCCGCAGATTTCGATCATCCCGGCACGCAAGCGCGGGACGCCTTTGAGCCCTGATAACAAATCCGTTGTGTCGCCGATTTTGGAAGCAGACCTGATTTTTATGGGACCTGGGAGCCCAACGTATGCGGTACGTCAGTTAGAAGCCAGCCTGGCATGGGATTACCTGATTGCTCGCCACCGCCTGGGTGCGGCGATCGTACTGGCAAGCTCGGCGGTCGTGGCATTTAGCACCTATTCTTTGCCGGTTTATGAGATTTATAAAGTAGGCGAAGATTTGCACTGGAAGCCAGGACTCGACTTTTTTAAGAGCTATGGATTGCCGATTGTATTTATTCCGCACTGGAATAATCATGATGGTGGTGATGAGCTGGACACGAGCTGTTGTTTTATGGGGCGGATCAGGTTCGATGAGCTGATCTGCCTGCTGCCGCCAGATCTCCCGGTAGTTGGGATCGATGAAAAAACCGCGATGATCATTGATGTGAATACAGGTGTGTGCCGGGTGGTTGGACAAGGCAAAGTGACCATGATCCATACCAACCACGTGCATGAATCGCCTGCTTCTGCCCTGGAAGAACTGGGTTTAAACAAATTAGCGGCAAGCCACCCTGGTCATTTTCATATATATCATCAAGGCGAATCGTTCTTGCTGGATGATTGTTGTTCGGATGACAGATTTCAGAAGGTTCTGGATCTACCAGAAAAAGTGTGGACCCAGGCGCTCGAGATCGACAAGCGAAGTAAAGTCGACCGTCTGAAGCTTCTTTCAAAGGGTCCTGCTGAGATTCCCTTGTTTGATTTGCCTGAGGATGTTCAGGAGCTGATTCGTCAGCGAGAAGCTGCCAGGCTCAATAAAGATTGGTCAGCAAGCGACTTATTTAGATTTGAATTACAAAAACGAGGGTATAAGATACTTGACACCCCAGATGGTCCCAGGATTGAGGGAAATCACTCCGGGATGACCTTGAAAAGGATAATGAGGAGAAGTAATGGAAGAAGCAATGAAAGTGGGTTATATCGGTTTGGGTTTAATGGGAAAATCAATTGCTCGGAATATCCTGCGCGGAGGATTTGCGCTGGTCGTGCACAATCGGAGCCGAGCTGCGGTGGATGAATTGGTTGCCGAAGGAGCAGGCTCAGCGGAAACACCGGCTGAGGTGGCTGCGCAGGTGGATGTGGTGTTCACAAATCTTCCTGATACCCCTGACGTTGAACGGGTAGCGTTGGGTGAAGGTGGGATCATAGAAAGTGCACATCCTGGGCTGATTTTTGTTGACAACTCTACGATCAAGCCCGCCGCATCCAGGAAAATAGCCCAGGCTTTGGAAACGAAAGGAACGCTGAGCCTCGACGCACCGGTAAGTGGGGGCGATATTGGCGCCCGCGATGGGACGCTGACGATCATGGTCGGAGGTCGGCCTGAGGCATATGAGCGCATCTTGCCGATTTTTCAAGTGATGGGAAAGAAGTTCACCCACGTTGGGGGGAGTGGAAGCGGTCAAATTGCTAAGGCAGCTAACCAGATCATGGTTGCCGCCCAGATGGTGGCGATGGGCGAGCTTTTGGTCTTTGCGAAAAAAGCCGGTGCAGACCCCGAGAAAGTTATCGAAGCGATCCGCGGCGGAGCAGCGCAGTGTTGGACTTTGGATGTCAAGCCGCCACGCTTGTTTGCAGGCAACCGGAATCCGGGATTTAAAGCCTATATGCAGGCAAAAGATCTGGCGATTGTAATGGAAACAGCCAGAGAATATGGGGTTGCGCTTCCGTCTGCAGCTGTGGATGCCCAGCTATTATAATGCAATGCTCCAAATGGATATGGCGAGCCTGGATAATTCCGCTGTGATAGGCATAATCGAGACCCTGAGTAACACTGCTTTGATCGAATAGGGTAAAAGAGTAAAATCATGTATCTAGTAAACTCATTATTGAAGTCGCTACAAAGCTTGTCGTCTGTCTTCACTTTGCTGTTGCTTCCTGGTCTGTTTCTGGCAGGCTGCTCACCTTCTACCATACCGACCCCAACCGCGACAGCAACAGCAGCATCGACTCAAACGCCAATACCGATTCCATCTCCAACCGCAGTGAATTGTCTGATTGGGATTTGGGAGATCAAAGACCCGGAGACTTTCTTGCGTGCATCAGTCCCTGCCGGCGCATTTGATCCGGAGACAATGGATTTTGTAGGAAGCGTCGGGAGCGTTGCTTATCGGTTTGATGTGCGCAACGTTGTCACGGTTGAAGCGGTAGACTTTCAGGGTCGTTTTGATGTGAAATCTGAACAGGACCTGTCTGTTCTTGACATCAGGATGATCGGATTTGCCAGCGGCAGCTATGATTTGAAAGGAAATACGCTTAATTTTCTTGATATGTTAAGCAGCGATATGACTTATGAAGTCTTCTACCAAAAAGAGTATATGATGGATAATGCCAGAGCCGACTCCTTCTTGCCGTTGTTTGTGGAACCCTATCGGACTGCAAAAATCACATGCACTCAGGATACATTATCTCTCGAGCTAATAAATTTCCCAAATATCCAGGAACCGATTGAGTTTAAACGCCTCCGCTAAAAACTCCTAGGTAATGAAACCAGATCGATTATTTTGCGTATATGAATTAACGAGCAATCCCCGATTGGCCTGATCGAGCGCCAATCACCCTTGAAAAACCTGGATTGAGTCGCAAGGAGTAAATCAGTGCAGGACGGCGAGTTTGATTGGCTGGTTGAAGCCCAGAAGGGAGACCCCCAGGCTTTCTCCCTATTAGTAGAAGCCTACCAAAGGTCTGTCTTCAATTTATGCTACCGAATGCTCGGTACATGCTGAAGATGCAGAAGACGCTGCGCAAGAGACATTTTTGCGAGCTTATACTTCTCTACGACGCTACGATCGCAACAGGCCATTTTCTACATGGCTGCTTTCGATTGCCGCACACTATTGTATCGACCAGATCCGAAAACGCCGAATGAAAATCGTCTCTGTTGAAGAGCTCCCTGAGCCCGATTTGCCTGAGCCATCACCTGGAATTGAAGCTGGCATCAGCCGCAGAGAGGAACAGCAAAAAATCCGTTCAGTCCTGGGAATCCTGGACGCAACGGATAGAGCCGCAATAATTATGTATTATTGGTACGACTTTTCTTACGAAGAAATCTGCCAGGCACTCTCTTTAACCATGAGTGCACTGAAAAGTCAACTCCATAGGGCGAGACGGGCGATGGCAGAGGAGTGGTCTCGTCATGAGGCAGCAGCTTCGGCGCAAAAATCGGCTCGCGCTGCATGCACCAACCATCTCCTGGCAGAAAGGATGGCGCAGTGAACCATTCTCCATACATCGATTGGATCTTCGAAGATCCAAAAGAAATCTCGGATCAACAAAGCCGTGATCTGCGCGATCATCTGGAAGCTTGCGAGCGCTGCCATCGCGCTTGAAGTATCGCTGCGAAACCTTGATCTTGAGCTGCGTAAAGCGGAATTCAAGGAACCACAAGCGGGATTTGTCTTTCGCTGGCAAACCAGGCTTGAGAATAATCAAAAGCGCGCGCAGCAGCGGCAGATTGTCACTTACAATGTTCCTTGTAGTTAGCGGTTTGCTGGTGCTGATGGGTTCCGGGCTTGCTGCTGCCTGGCCGTTATTCCGTTCTCCAGGCCTGGTTTTGTGGGCCTGGGTTTACCAGATATTCGCATTATATTCATACTTGAATACTGTTCACGACTTGATTTATCCGCTGCTGAATCAGGGTCTCATGGCAGTTCCACTGGTGGTTTGGATTTTCAGTCTGGGACTACTCAGTCAGTTAGCTGTTTTATGGATTGTCTCATATCGCATGTTGACAAATCCACGGAGGGTACTATTGTGAACCATAGATCCAAAATCTTTTTAGCTTTGTTCTTTGCATTGATAATGGTCGCAGGGCTCGCGCCTGGTCAGCAGCTAATCACGCCTCGTATGGTGGGGATTTCTTTTCTTTCAATAACCGAAACGATCGCTAGCCTTTACTGGATCAGCTCTTGAAGCTCAAATCCCACCAGGCGACAAGCTTGTGCTTGGTGGAAGTTATATCCTGGAAGAAAACGAAACCCTCAATGGAAGTCTGATAGTCTTAGGTGGAACTGCCGCGCTTTCCGAAAACTCGACGGTAACCGATGATGTTTTCATCATGGGCGGCACGCTGACTGCAGCTGGAACTATACAAGGTGATGTCGCTGCTATCGGCGGTTTGGTTTCTCTGGAGAGTACTGCACAAGTGAATGGAGATATTAATGCACTTTCAGCCAGCCTGAAACGAGCAGAAGGCTCGCAAGTCGATGGTGAAGTGAATACCGATATTGCAGGACCATTCACAATAGATATACCGGGAAATTTGAAAATCCCCGGTCTGGAGGGGTTGCCTCCGATTTCAATCCCGAGGGAATCGGGGTCTCCGGTAGCTGGTTTTCACTTCAACCCCATTTGGGATGTTTTTTGGTGGCTTATTCGGTCGTTTATCTGGGCAGTCATGGCCGTCTTGGTCGGGCTATTTGCCCCGAAAGCAATTTCAAGAGCAGGTGAAGCAGCAATCTCCAGTCCGGCTGCGACTGCAGGTCTGGGCTGTTTGACGATCCTGGTTTTCCCTATGATATTGGTTTTATTGGCAATCACAATCTGCGGGATACCTTTCAGCCTGATCGGTGCATTTGGATTGTGGTTTGCCTGGGTATTTGGCGTGATCGTTTTAGGAACAGAAACCGGGAAGAGAATTGCCAACCTGTTCAAGGGCGACTGGGCGGTACCGGTCTCGGCTGGTGTGGGTACCTTTATTTTAACGCTGGTGATGAACGGGCTTGGTTTGCTGGTCCCATGTGTTGGATGGATCGTGCCGATGATCCTTGGTTCCATTGGACTTGGCGCTGCCGTGCTAACACGCCTTGGAACGCGATCCTACCCTAATGAATTTGGAACTGGTGGGACATTACACCACTCTGAAGCCGAACCATCGGAATGGAGTCCAATCATTTCGCCGTCGGAAAGCTCAAAACCGTCTGATGGCGATGTGAAGGACGAAACTAACTAAATTCCCGATATTGTGAGCAATGAGGTAAAGCAGTAAACTCAACTAAATCATAAATACCTCAGGTAGCTTTGATCCAGCTAAATAATCGCTGCAGCGGTTTGATGGAGCATTGAATAATCAGAGCTTACGCGGCACCCGGATCAAAGAATTACCTGAGGTTATTTATAGCCAAACTGGCGAAGCACTTTATCATCATCACGCCAGTTTTTTCTCACTTTTACTTTCAAATCAAGAAATACTTTTCTTCCACTCATCGCCTCGATTTCACCGCGCGCTGCCATGCCGATCTTCTTTAGCATCTTTCCGTCTTTGCCAATCACGATAGGTTTATGCGATTCTTTTTCCAGAAAGAGTGTCGCTTCGATATATGCCCCATTTTCTTTCCGTTCCAAATATTGGTCAATTCGTATTGCAATTCCGTGCGGGATTTCATCCCGCAGCAAGCTCAAGGCTGCTTCTCGAATCAGGTCTGCTGCCAGATCGCGCTCGTATAGATCGGTAAGCTGATCCTCAGGGAAGAAAGGTGGTCCTTCAGGAATTAATTTCAGAATCACAGCTATCAATTGGTCCAGATTTGTTCCTGATGAAGCAGAAATCTGGATGGGTTGTGCCAGTTGGGACTTCCTTGAGAAAAGTCTGCTCATTGGTCGCTTCAGCCTGCATATCAATAAGGTCAATTTTGTTCAGCGCCAAAATTATTGGATGTGAAATTCTTGCCTCATGGAGGAGATCGAACAACAAACGATCTTCAGCTTCAGGTGGTTGGCTTACGTCAACAATTAGTAGGACGACATCGCATTCTTCAAGAGATTGAGCAGCATCCTGGTTCATCATTTCCCCTAATTTGTGTCTAGGGAGATGCAAGCCTGGTGTATCAATAAATATAACCTGAGCGCTTCCTTCCTGTGTATCCAGATTAAGGATACCGGATTGGCGTTTGCGAGTGGTTTGTGGACGTGGAGAGACTGCCGCGATTTTCTGGCCCAGCAGGGAATTAATCAGTGTTGATTTTCCTACATTCGGGCGTCCGATTACTGCGACAAAACCAGCTTTGTGGGGAGTTGTTTCGTTTTTCATGCTTTGAATTCTATCAAAGATTGGGTATCAAGCCGATGCAATCCCAGTTCATTGTTGTAAGCTTACCAATAAAATCAAAAGAATTTTTCTATCATCAAACGATCATGAATCAAGTCTTGACGAGGATGTTTGGAAATGGTATATTGTTCTTTCGTCTAATCCTAAGCTGAACGATAGTAATCGAAGAAAATTCAACTGTAGGCGATCGGTCTAACTATTGTGGTGCAGAAAAACCAACCTGATTTCCAGGGAACAGCCCGGAGATTTTGTTTTCGCGTGGTTATTGGATTGCACCTTCAACTCGGAATAAGCACCATTAGCAAAAGTCAGGAGATTTCGCATGACTTCCGCTTTTCAAAGTAAGTCCTACGCTCGTATCGATGTCAAACTGCCTTTGCCGGACTTGATTGAAGTTCAGATTGAATCCTTCAAGCGACTGAAGGACGAAGGGTTAGCAGATCTTTTTCATGAACTTTCCCCGATAGAATCCTATAACAAGGGGATGAAATTGTACTTCCCCAGCAGGACACCCGAAGCAACCCAATGGAAACTTTCTTATTGGTTTGGGGAGCCAAAACACAATATTGAAGAATGTGTTGAGCGCGACCTTACATATGCCAGCCCGCTCTATGTAAAAGTCCTGTTGATCGGTCCGGATATTCCAGAACCCATGACCCAGGATATTTTCCTGGGCGATTTCCCAGAAATGACAGAAAAGGGGACTTTCATCATAAATGGGACCGAGCGTGTGGTGGTTTCACAGTTGATCCGATCTCCAGGTGTATATTTCGAGGCGCCTCCGGATCGAGCGACTGGTCGACCGCTGGCAATGGCGAAATTAATCCCCGACCGCGGCGCCTGGATGGAATTTGAAACCCGTAAAAGCGACTATCTGACGCTCCGCTTCAACCGCAAACGGACCGTCCCGGTGACAATTTTCTTGAGAGCTCTTGCGGCAGTCAGCGATGGACTCCCAAGCGGACAATCCTCGCTAAAAACGGGTACAGATGAAGAGCTCCTGGAGATTTTTGGGGATGTAGACAATAACCCAGACCGAATGTTCGTGACATCGACGCTTGCTCAGGAACCAGCCTGGGAGCTTCCTCATAACCAGACGATATCAGAAGCAGCGCTGCTTGAATTCTTCAAGCGCATGCGCCCTGGCGACCCTGCCACCCTCGAGAATGCCCGAAACTTCCTCGAAGAACAGCTCTTTGATCAGCGCCATTACGACCTGGAGCGTGTTGGACGATATAAACTGAATCAGAAGCTTGATTTGAGCGAATATGTCCCGATCACTCACCGCATGGTGACCAAATGGGATATCGTTCGCTTGCTCCGTCGGATGATCATGATCAACAACGGCACTCAATCAGCGGATGACATCGACCATCTTGGAAATCGGCGGGCGAAAACTGTCGGTGAGTTGATCCAAAACAAATTGCGGGTTGGACTTCGGAGAATGGAACGGGTCATCAAAGAGCGCATGTCGATCCGAGATCAGGAACAGATCTCCCCGATAACGCTGATAAATATTCGCCCGGTTGTTGCCGCGCTGCGGGAATTCTTTGGCTCCAGCCAGCTCTCGCAATTTATGGACCAGACCAATCCGCTTGCCGAGTTGCGCCATAAACGTACACTTTCAGCGCTGGGTCCCGGTGGCTTACGCCGAGAGCGAGCTGGATTTGATGTACGAGATGTCCACCATTCTCACTACGGTCGAATTTGCCCAATTGAAACACCTGAAGGACCAAATATTGGCCTGATTGGACGTTTGGCATCCTTTGCTCGCGTGAACGAATACGGTTTCATAGAAACGCCTTATCGCCGGGTGAGAAAAGTCCTCGCCCCTGATGATGAGCTCCTGCTCAACCGTATGCTGCGTGAAGACGTTGTGCACCCGACATCTGGCGAAGTCATCGCGAAAACCGGCGACCGGGTCACATCCGCTCTGATGAAGAAAATCGCAAAACTAAAGGTCAAGGAAGTCGCTGTTGTTCCATTCGTTACCACCGAGACCAAATATCTTTCTGCTGACTACGAAGATCGGTTCGTGATTGCACAGGCAAACACATTGCTGAACGATTACAACGAATTTGTCAGAACTCGAGTTTCGTCTCGGCACCACTCGACTTTCATTTTCTCGCTTCCAACCAATATTGACTTCATGGATGTTGCACCGCACCAAATTGTTGGAATCAGCGCGGCATTGATCCCATTCCTCGAGCATGATGATGCTAACCGTGCTCTGATGGGCTCGAATATGCAGGCTCAGGCTGTTCCGCTGCTGCGTCCTGACGTTCCAAGGGTTTCAACCGGGATGGAATACCACGCCGCGATCGACTCGGGTCAGGTGATCCTTGCAGAGGATGAAGGCGAAGTAGTGTCCGTCACTGGACGCAGCGTAACGCTAAGAACTCTGGAAGGCAAACAGCGGGTTTACAACCTTCGAAAATATTCCCGTTCAAACCAAAGTACATGCATCGACCAGCGCCCGGCAGTTGTGAAAGGTCAGCGGGTTCATCCCGGTGATGTGATAGCCAATTCATCTTCAACTGAAAGTGGACAGCTGGCATTGGGTCAGAATGTTGTCGTTGCTTTTATTTCTTGGGAAGGTGGCAACTTCGAGGATGCGATATTAATTTCAGAGCGCCTGGTCCAGGAAGACCGGTTCACATCAGTTCATATTGAAAAATATGAGGTGGAATCACGGGACACGCGTCTGGGCCCAGAAGAAATCACTCGTGATATTCCCAATGTGGGCGATGAAGCGATCAAAGATTTAGATGATCATGGGATTATCCGAATCGGCGCTGAGGTCGGTCCGAATGATATCCTGGTTGGAAAGATCTCACCGAAAGGCGAGAAGGAGCTCACCCCGGAAGAGCGGCTGCTTCGAGCGATTTTTGGAGAAAAATCTCGAGATGTAAAAGACACATCCTTGAGGATGCCTCATGGCGAACGCGGCAAGGTGGTCGATGTCAAAGTGTTCACCCGAGAAGATAATGCCGACTTATCCGCTGGGGTAGATATGATGGTGAGGGTGTCCGTTGCGCAAAAACGCAAGATCACTGCAGGAGATAAAATGGCAGGGCGGCATGGAAATAAAGGCGTCGTTTCCAAAGTTGTCCCTGTGGAAGATATGCCGTTTCTCGAAGATGGATTGCCAGTCGATATAATTTTAAATCCATTGGGCGTTCCAGGTCGAATGAACATCGGTCAGGTGCTGGAAACCCACCTGGGTTGGGCTGCTGGCAGGTTGGGATTTCGGGCGATATCGCCAGTATTCGATGGTGCAAGTGAAGAGGAAATTGAAGCAGAACTTGCACGTGCCTGGCTGATTGACCACGCCTGGAACGAGACAACCCAGGTGGCTTGGAACTGGTTGAAAGAGGCTGATTTTGACCCCTCGACCATCGAAGATGACCAGGAAGTCCGCCGGATTTATCTTGAGAACTGGTTGGCTGACCGGGGCTACGACGCTTACAGGCTAATTTCTGATGAAGATTATGCCCGGCGTTCAGTCTTACGAGAATGGCTGCGTGATAACGAGATTAATCCGGATAGTCTTCTTGCCTTTGAAAATGTATCCGATGCGGGTCCGGATCGGCTCGGTAAGAATAAGAATGCGATTAAATCCTGCTTGCGCCTCTGGCTTAAGAACCAGGGTGAAGATATCAATCTGTTAAAAGTTGAAGATTATTCGAGCCGGGCAAGAGAGATCAGCCTGGATAAAGGTATTCCAGTTCCGACCTTAGGAAAACAATATCTTCGAGACGGGAAGACCGGCGAGCCATATGATCAGCCTGTTACCGTAGGTGTGATGACCATGTTGAAGCTTCACCACCTGGTTGAAGATAAAGTCCATGCGCGATCCACTGGACCGTACAGCCTGGTTTCCCAGCAGCCTTTAGGTGGTAAGGCTCAATTTGGCGGACAGCGGTTTGGTGAAATGGAAGTCTGGGCGCTCGAGGCATATGGCGCTGCGTATACGCTTCAGGAAATGCTCACCGTAAAATCCGATGATGTTCAGGGTCGAGTAAAAACGTATGAAGCAATCGTTAAAGGTGAGCAGATCGAAGAGCCGAGCATCCCTGCATCATTCCGTGTGCTGGTCAAAGAGTTGCAAAGTCTCGGACTTGCTGTAGAAGCGGTGACGGATACGGGTGAGATCATCAAATTTGGGAAAGACGAGGAGCGCGCCCGTCCGCCGAAAATTGGCACAGGTTTGTTGAATTGGGAGAAGAGCTCTAATCAGCACCGGATCCGGTTTTGATTAGTTTGATAAATTGTCGAAACCTGCCTTGACGCTACTTTAGGCGCATGGTAGAATTGCAGTTCGTTGCCCAACATTTCAGATAGGACGGCAATTACCCCCGTTCAGGCAACCTTACGAGTTAGAAACCGTGAGGCCATCATGTAAGAGCGATGGCCTCGCTTATTGGAAAGAAATCGCTGATCGCGACCATCAATTGTGTTCATTTTTATCTGGAGGCGACTGTGCCAACAATCAATCAATTGGTCCGCAAGGGCCGCAAAAGCAAGAAACTGAAAAGCAAGGCCCCTGCGCTGCTCTATACTCTGAACTCAATGAAGCAGCGCCGCTACCGACAGGAGAAGGGTGCCCCGCAGAAGCGTGGTGTTTGCACGGTTGTGCGTACGATGACACCGAAGAAACCGAATTCTGCCCTGCGAAAAATTGCCCGCGTTCAGACTCAGCAACGGGATCGAAGTCACGGCTTACATCCCTGGTGAAGGGCACACGCTGCAGGAACACTCAGTTGTGTTGGTGCGCGGTGGTCGTGTCAAGGACCTACCAGGTGTTCGATATCACATCGTACGCGGTACTCTGGATACCGGTGGCGTCAACAACCGCAAACAGGGCCGCTCAAAATACGGTTCGAAACGCCCCAAAGCAAAGTAAGATAGGAGTAGTCGATGTCTCGACGTGCAAAGCCCGAAAAACGAGAAATTCTCCCGGATGTCCGTTATAGCAACATCCTGGTGCAAACTTTCATCAACAGCGTCATGAGGAACGGAAAGAAAAGCCTTGCAGCAAGCCTGGTCTACGGTGCATTCGACCTCATGGAAGAGAAAACCAAACGCAGCGGTCTGGAAGTCTTCGAGCAGGCGATGAAGAATGTCTCACCGATGATGGAAGTCAAGCCCCGCCGTGTTGGCGGCGCAACATATCAGATCCCGATGGAAGTCCCAGCTGACAGACGTTTTGCTTTGGCGACACGCTGGGTTCTGCAGGCCGCAAACAGCCGTTCTGGCAGGAATTTTTCAGAGAAATTGGCCGGCGAGCTGATGGATGCATCCAACAACACAGGTTCTGCCATCCGTAAACGAGATGAATCCCACAAAATGGCTGAGGCCAACCGGGCATTCTCTCACTACCGGGCTTGAGCTTGGTTTTCTAAGATTCTGCAGATCTTATTATCCGCGAAACAATTATCGCAAAGGTTATTGAATGGCACGCAAGTTCCCACTGGAACGGTACCGAAATATCGGGATTATCGCCCATATTGACGCCGGAAAAACAACCACAACCGAGCGGATTCTTTACTATACAGGGAAAACGCATCGCATCGGCTCTGTGGATGACGGCACAACGGTAACCGATTGGATGGAACAGGAGCGTGAACGCGGGATTACGATTGTCTCTGCAGCAGTTTCCTCGGAATGGAAAGGGTATCAGATCAATATTATCGATACTCCTGGCCATATCGATTTCACTGCTGAAGTGCAGCGTTCCTTGCGGGTCCTGGATGGCGGAATTGTCATTTTTGATGCCGTGCAGGGTGTAGAACCTCAAAGCGAGACGGTGTGGCGGCAGGCTGACCGTTATCAAGTTCCTCGGATTTGTTTTGTCAATAAGATGGATCGTGTTGGCGCTTCATATGACAACACAATCCAATCAATACGTGAGCGGCTGGGTGCAAATCCGGTGGCTTTGCAGGTCCCTGTCGGTTCTGAAATCAAATTTCACAGGTGTTGTCGATTTAATCAATCGAAAAGCGATAACCTGGTCTGAAGATGTGAACCTGGAACCGCTGGAGTCCGAAATCCCCACGGAGATGGTCGCTGATGTCGAGCTAAAGCGTGCCATCATGGTGGAGAAAATCGCCGAAAATGATGACGTTCTTACGGTGAAATATCCTTGAAGGTAAAGAAATTGGCATTGAAGAGCTGAAAACTGCAATTCGCAAGTCAGTCATTGCCGGCGAAATCACGCCAGTATTTTGCGGCAGCTCGTTGCGGAACAAAGGGGTGCAGCCCGTCCTGGACGCAGTTATTGATTATCTTCCATCTCCGGAGGATATCCCGCCCGTGGTCAGGTGAACACCCGAAAACAGGTCAGGAGCTCGCACTACCAGCTGAGGACGATGCGCCTTTGAGCGCACTTGTGTTTAAGATTGTTACAGACCCTTATGTTGGACGATTGGCATATTTCCGCGTTTATTCCGGAAAGTCTTACCCAGGGCGATATGATTTTAATTCCTCGAAGGACCGTAAAGAACGGGTTGGTCGGCTTATTCGAATGTATGCCGACCGGCGAGAGGATATCAATGAAGTTTTAGCCGGGGATATCGGCGCCGTGCTTGGGATGAAGGAGACTTTCACCGGCGATACTTTATGCGATAACAGCAGCCCAATTTTGCTGGAGACGATCACATTTCCGGAGCCAGTCATCTACGTTGCTATTGAGCCAAAAACAACGGCAGATCAGGACAAAATGGGTGAGGCTCTCCGAAAACTTTCGGAAGAAGACCCGACATTCAGGGTCCGGACGGATGAATATACCGGTCAGACAATCATCGCCGGGATGGGTGAGCTGCATTTGGAAGTTATTGTTGACCGGATGTTGAGGGAATTTCAAAGTCCAGGGAAGAGTGGGCCGGCCGCAAGTAGCTTATCGCGAATCGATCACTATCCCGGTTGAAAAGTCAGATTACCGTTATGTCAAGCAGACTGGTGGGCGCGGCCAATATGGTCACGTAACACTATCGATTGAACCTGGCGAAGCCGGCAGCGGAATTCAGTTCGAAAACAAGATCGTCGGCGGAGTTATTCCGAAAGAGTATATCCCGGCAGTGGAAAAAGGCGTCCGCGAAGCAGCAGAAGGTGGCGTACTCGCGGGTTATCCAGCCACAGATATCAAAATCCGACTTTATGATGGCTCATATCATGAAGTCGACTCTAATGAAATGGCTTTTAAAATGGCCGGGTCTCTGGCATTTAAAGAAGGGGTACTTCGCGCCGGTCCTGTCCTTCTGGAACCGATCATGAAAGTGGAAGTCCTGGCTCCCGAAGAATTCTTGGGTGATATCATTGGGCAATTGAACTCCCGCAGAGGAGAAATCCTAGGGATGGAAATTCGACCGGGCAATGCCCAGGCGGTCCGCTCCATGGTTCCCCTTGCCGAGATGTTTGGCTATGCAACCGATTTGCGCTCTGCCACACAAGGTAGAGGTGTATTTACAATGGAATTTGACCATTATTCACGCGTATCGGATACTGTCGCGCGAGCGATCATCGGTAACTGATCGAACATCGATTAAAACTGTAATCATCAATTTGACTGCATGATCCTGACCAAGAACGAAAAAAGGAGAATGGATTTATGGGAAAGCAAAAATTTGACCGTTCGAAGCCGCACATGAACGTGGGAACGATGGGGCACATCGACCACGGGAAAACGACGTTGACGGCAGCGATGACGAAATGGTGTGCGATGAAGGGCCTTGGGGAGTTCCGGGCGTTTGATTCGATCGACAATGCGCCGGAAGAGAAGGCGCGCGGGATCACGATCAACATAGCGCACGTAGAATACCAGACGGAGAAGCGGCACTATGCGCACGTAGACATGCCAGGGCACCGGGATTATATCAAGAACATGATCACGGGAGCGGCGCAGGTAGACGGGGCGATACTGGTGGTGGCGGCGCCGGATGGGCCGATGCCGCAGACGCGGGAGCACGTGTTGTTGGCGAGGCAGGTGGAAGTGCCGGCGATCGTGGTATACCTGAACAAGGTAGACATGATGGATGATCCGGAGCTGCTGGAGCTGGTGGAATTAGAGCTGCGAGAGCTGCTGAACGAATACGAATTTCCGGGAGACACGACGCCGATCGTGAGAGGGAGTGCGTTAGCGGCATTGGAGAGCACGAGCAAGGATCCGGATGCGCCGGAGTATGAGAGCATCAAGGAGCTATTGCGAGTGGTGGACGAATACATACCGGAGCCAGTGAGAGACGTAGACAAGCCGTTCATGATGCCAGTGGAAGACGTATTCTCGATCAAAGGACGCGGGACGGTAGTGACAGGTCGAGTAGAGCGCGGACGGGTGAAGGTAGGGGAAGGGGTAGAGATCGTAGGGCTGCGCGAGAAGAGCATGGCGTCGGTAGTGACGGGAGTGGAGATGTTCCACAAGCAGCTGGACGAGGGGATGGCAGGGGACAATGCGGGGTTGCTGCTGAGAGGGATCGAGCGGACGGACGTAGAGCGCGGGATGGTGGTAGCGAAGCCGAAGAGCATCACGCCGCACAAGCGGTTCATGAGCCAGGTGTATGTGCTGAAGAAGGAAGAGGGGGGCAGGCACAAGGCGTTCTTCACGGGGTACCGGCCGCAATTTTACATCCGGACGATGGACGTGACGGGGAACATCAAGCTGCCGGAAGGGGTAGAGATGGTGATGCCAGGGGATGACGTGAACCTGGAAGTAGAGCTGATCGTGCCGGTGGCGCTGGAGCAGGGCTCGAAGTTTGCGATCCGCGAAGGCGGGCTGACGGTAGGCGCTGGCGTGATAACGAAGATCCTGGATTAGGTGATATTATGATGGCAAAGCAGAAAATCCGTATCCGACTTAAAGCATATGATCATCGGGTGCTCGACCAATCAGCCAAGCGGATTGTTGAGACCGCTGAACGAACTGGTGCTCGAGTAGTTGGTCCAGTACCCTTGCCAACTAGGATAGAACGGTTTACAATACGGCGCTCGACTTTCATCGATAAAGATTCACACGAGCACTTTGAAATTCGTACCCATAACCGCTTGATCGATGTCCTGGACCCTGATTCCAAGACCATCGACATGTTGATGCGATTAAACCTTCCTGCGGGCGTGGATATCGAAATCAAGATTTAGTTTTTTTCTGTCATGGTTCACGGACCAAAGACCAGAAGGTCGCGTGAACCTGTACGCTTGAAATGTGAATAGACGGTGTAAGAACAGTCCTGACCGTGGGCTACACAAACTATGAAGCCCTCGCCAGATTGATTGACTGCACCGTATTCAGGGATGATGCAGCAGAGCCCAGACTGACAGTCCCGGATATTATTTATAAGGAGACAATTGAGATGTTGAAAGGGCTTATTGGCAAGAAAGTCGGCATGACCCAGATTTTCGACGATACAGGTGCGGCTGTACCCGTGACACTCGTTGAAGCTGGGCCTTGCTATGTAACCCAGGTCCGTTCTGCGGATAAAGACGGCTACACAGCCATCCAAATGGGTTTTGAAGAGGCAAAGCCAAAGCGTCTTTCTGGTGGTCGATTGGGGCACCTGAAGCGCAACAACTTGCCTCCGTTGCGCTTTTTGCGCGAATTCAGGACGAAATCAGTTGAGATGCAAGAAGGCGATAAGCTGACGGTTGAGGTTTTCTCGGTTGGTGATTTTGTCGATGTAGTCGGAACGAGCAAGGGGAAGGGTTTCGCGGGAGCTGTCAAGCGGTACCATTTCGCTGGTGGACCCAAGACCCACGGCCAATCGGATCGTCAGCGCGCTCCAGGCTCTCGCGGGTCTGGCACGACCCCGGGCAGAGTATATAAAGGCGCCAAAGGTCCTGGTCATATGGGAAATGAACGCGTCACCACTCAAAACCTGAAGGTTGTTTTGGTCGATCAGGATCGCAACCTGATTGGTTTACGCGGTTCAGTACCCGGCTCGAGAGGCGGCATTCTTATGATCAAGGAAGTCCGGAAACAGTAAATGGGCTGCTGGATCAAATGGGAGCAAATGACATGAAGGTAGATGTCTTGAATATGGAAGGGCAGAAAGTTCGGACTGTGGAGTTGCCAGCCGCGATTTTCGAAGCCCCGGTAAATGTTGATTTGATGCACCAGGCATTCGTTCGCCAGATGGCAAACGCACGCCTGGGCACGCATAAGACCAAAGGCCGGAGTGAAGTCTCTGGCGGTGGCCGCAAACCTTGGCACCAGAAGGGCACTGGTCGGGCTCGGCAGGGGTCTATTCGAGCAGCGCATTGGGTTGGTGGCGGTAAAGTCCACACCCCGAAACCGCGAGATTACTCGCAGGCGATGCCGAAAAAAATGCGCCAGGCGGCAATCCGTTCGGCTTTGACGGTGAAAGCTTCTGAAAGCGGAGTCGTTGTACTGGAAACCCTCGAGCTGCCTGAAATTAAAACCCGACTGATGGCGCAGGCTCTGGACCGGTTAGTCGGTTCTTCCAGTGCGTTAATCTTGATCCCTGAAAAGGATGAAAGCTATCAGCGTGTGGTCCTCTCGACCAATAATCTGCCAGATGCGAAGACTGTATTGGTCAACTACGTCAATATCCGCGATTTGCTTGGATATGATCGGCTGGTCTTCCCGCTTCCGGTGATCGAAAAACTTGAAGCGCTGCTAGTGAGTTAGGTGGAGGAAGCAATGACTACTTTATATGATGTGCTTCGGCGTCCACTGGTCACCGAGAAAACGAACTATCTGAACAGTCAGCTTCACCAGTATGCTTTTGAGGTCGCGACAGAGGCGACCAAAGGAATGGTGAAGGACGCTGTTGAAACGATTTTTGATGTCAAAGTCCTGCGAGTTAACGTGATGGTAATGCCTGCCAAGCAGAAGCGCAACCTTCGCAGCCGTCGTACCACAATCCGGCGAGGCAGCTTCAAGAAAGCAATCGTCACACTTGCTCCTGGAGATACGATCGCACTATTTGAAGGAGTAAAATAATGGGCGTCAAGAAATATAAACCCGTTACTCCTGGCACACGGGGTATGACCGGGTACTCGTTCGAGGAGATCACAAAATCTACCCCTGAACGTTCTCTGATCCAGTCCCTGCGGAAGAGTGGTGGACGCAATGCTTATGGTCGCGTAACCGTCCGACACCGAGGTGGTGGACACCGCCGGAATTTAAGGCTTGTAGATTTCAAGCGTGAGAAATTCGGCATTCCAGCTCGTGTTGCTGCCATTGAATATGATCCAAATCGGACAGCACGCCTTGCTTTGCTGTTTTATGCCGATGGGGAGAAGCGTTACATCATCGCGCCGCTTGATCTGCGGGTTGGAGACACGGTCCTCTCTGGATCTGGGGCGGAAGTTCGTCCTGGAAACTGCCTCCCGATTTCGAATATCCCGGTCGGGACATTGGTCCACAATATCGAGCTCAAAGAAGGTCGCGGAGGTCAACTTGTGCGTGCGGCCGGCGTTTCAGCACAGCTCCTTGCAAAAGAAGGTGATCATGCTCAGATTCGCATGCCTTCTGGTGAGGTGAGGTTGGTTCGTCAGACCTGTTATGCAACCGTTGGCCAGGTTGGTAATCTGGAACATAGCAATATAAAGCTTGGGAAAGCTGGTCGTAAGCGACACATGGGCATTCGCCCAACCGTGCGCGGCACAGCCATGTCCCCCCGCGACCATCCGCATGGTGGCGGTGAAGGTCGCCAGCCGATTGGTATGCCTAGCCCAAAGAGCCCGTGGGGTAAACCCACCCTGGGCGCCAAGACACGGCGGAATAAGAAGACGGATAAGTTTATCGTCCGCCGGCGTGGAAAGAAACGCTAAGAGATTATCAGCATAACGCTTTGTGATGCGTTAGCGAGATTGTTGGAGATAAGATTATGGGACGATCGTTAAAAAAAGGCCCGTTTATCGATGCGAAGCTGCTTAAGAAAATCGAGCTCATGAACGAGCGCGGTGATAAGAAGGTAATTCGCACCTGGAGCCGAGCCAGTACCATTTTCCCCCAGATGGTTGGCCACACTATCGCTGTTCATGATGGACGCCGGCATGTTCCGATTTACATCACTGAAAATATGGTTGGTCATAAATTGGGTGAGTTCGCACCCACGCGCCTCTTCCGCGGCCATGTCGCCGAAAAGAAAGTGAAGAGAGGGTAAAAGCCATGCCGACGGATATTTTTGCTCAGGCTCGCTTTATTCCAATTTCTGCCCAGAAGGTGCGCTTGGTTGCTGACCTTGTCCGCGGCAGGGATGTAGTGGATGCACTGACACTCCTGAAATTTACGCCAAATTATGCTGCCGATCCGGTGTCTAAGGTCGTTGCGTCCGCAATGGCGAACGGCGAGGAAAACTTCGGTGTAAGCCGCGACGAAATGTTCATCTACAAGATAACTGCGGATGAAGCACCAACTCGTAAATGGCGGCGATTTGGTGCACGCGGGCGGTTCAAGCCCTGGCTGCGGCGGACCTCGCACATCACCGTCATCCTGCGAGAGCGGGAAGGTAAGTAAGGAGATCATATGGGCCGAAAAGTACATCCAATCGGATTTCGTTTGAAAATCAATAAGACCTGGGAAGGCCGCTGGTTTGCCGAAGGTAAAGAGTATGTTGAAAACCTGCACCAGGACTTCCACCTGCGTGAACTGGTTCGCAATGAAGCCCCCAAGGCGGGCGTGTCCCGTGTTGAGGTGGAACGGTTCCCAGGAAAAGTAAAGATTATCGTCCATACCGCCAAACCGGGCATCTTAATTGGCCGAAAAGGCGAAAATGTGAAAAAGATCCGCCAGAGCCTGGAGAGTGTCGTCGGGAAAAAGATCGATTTGGAAATCAAAGAGATAAAGGCTCCCGATCTGGATGCTTACCTGGTCGCACAGAACATTGCTGAGCAGCTGGAGCGACGGATTAGCTACCAGCGAGCAATGAAGCGTGCCCTTCAACAGGCTTCTCGCCAGGGTGGGGAAGGCATTCGTATTGAAGTTTCTGGACGATTGAGCGGTGCTGAAATGGCGCGCACTGTAAATATGCGTGAGGGAAAAGTCCCTCGCCAAACGTTGAGAGCGGATATCGACTACGCCAAATCTGAAGCCTTGACAACTTATGGCCGCATTGGCGTGAAAGTTTGGATTTACAAAGGCGAAGTCCTTCCCGAGGTTGAGGAAAGACTAAAATCAACCGAAGGCGTGTATGTGAGTGAATAATCAGGTGAATTATTGACCCGCGCAGGTATGAGCAAATTGGGCTCTCCTGAACGCTGGCGGTTTCACACTGGAAAAGCGAGGTTGTTATTATGTTAATGCCTAAGCGTGTAAAGTGGCGCAAGCAAATGCGCGGCCGAATGAAAGGCAAAGCGGTCCGAGGTTCGGATGTCGTCTTTGGTGATTATGGTTTGAAAGCGATGGAACCCGGCTGGGTATCTGCTCGCCAAATCGAAGCTGCCCGGCGGGCGATTGTTCGAGAAATGAAGCGTCATGGAAAAATTTGGATCCGGATCTTCCCCGATAAGCCTGTGACCCACAAACCCGCTGAGACGCGAATGGGTAAAGGAAAAGGGAATGTGGAGTATTGGGTGGCTGTTGTCAAACCTGGCCGGATCATGTTTGAGATCGGTGGAGGATTGACGGAAGATGTTGCAAAGGAAGCCCTGCGTTTGGCCCAGTACAAATTCTCGATCAGAACCAAGATCGTGGGTCGTCACGATATGGTAGGAGGCGAGTAATGGCCGAAAAGAATAAGAAGTATCATGAGATGTCATCGGACGAGCTTTTCAAAAAAATGAATGACGCCCGCGAAGAGTTGATGAAACTCAGATTTCAGCAGGCGACTGGGGAACTGACGGATTACACCCGCATGCGGCATACTCGTCAGCTTATTGCCCGCCTGATGACCATTCTTCATGAGCGAGAGTTGAAAGTTGTTGGAGGTGAGCAATGAACACTCGCCGTCGCTTGATCGGTGTAGTTACCAGCGATAAGATGCAAAAGACCGTTGTTGTGGAAATCGCGCGCACATACAGTCATCCACTCTATAAAAAAGTTGTCCACTCCCGCCATCGTTTGATGGCTCATGATGAGTTGGGTTGCCAAATTGGCGATAAGGTTCAAATTATTGAGAGCCGTCCGTATTCAAGGCACACTCGCTGGGCTGTGGAGTCAATATTAGGACATAACATTGAGGCTGCGAGTGAACCGATGCCTGAGGCGTTGGAACTGGAGGAAAGGGAATGATCCAGCACGAGACGCGTCTGAAAGTTGCTGATAACACTGGCGCGCGCGAGCTTCTGGTGATCCACATCACTGGTGGTTCCACCCGTTTTTCAGGGCGTGTGGGTGATGTCGTAGTCGCGACAGTAAAATCCGCAACGCCGACAGGTTCTGTCAAGAAAAGCGATATTGTCAAAGCAGTAATCGTTCGCACCTCAAAAGAGTGGCGGCGTGAAGATGGTTCGACCATCAGATTTGATGATAACGCAGCAGTTATCCTGGATACGGATGGGAAAAATCCAAAAGGGACTCGCATTTTTGGTCCAGTAGCTCGTGAATTACGCGAAAAAGGTTTTATGAAGATCGTTTCCTTGGCCCCCGAGGTCCTTTAGGAACTTCGGATAAGCGATGGAGACGCAGGAGCGAGAGCTGTGAAAGTGAAGATTCGCAAAGGTGATACCGTTCAGGTTATTAGCGGTCGCTTGGAAGACAAAGGTAAGAAAGGCGAAGTGATTAAAGTCTTACCTGAGGACCGGCGAGTAGTTGTGCAGGGTGTGAACATGCGTAAAAAACACCAGCGCCAGGTACAGACCAAAGGGCGAACGTTAAATCCTGGAATTATTGAGTTTGAAGCGCCGATTTCGATTTCGAACGTCATGCTGATTTGTCCATCTTGTGGGGAACCGACACGTGTGTTGGTCGTCCGCAAGGATGAGAGCGTGCAGCGGATGTGCAAGAAATGCCAGGCACAGTTCGAATAGTCGGCTGATTGGGAGCACGATAATGGGCCATGTATTAAAAGATCGTTATCTGAACGAAGTGATGCCGGCACTGATGAAGTCGCTGAAAGTGACGAACGTCATGCAAGTGCCGCACATTGAGAAAGTTATCATAAACATCGGGTTGGGCGAAGCCCTGGATAATGCCAAAGCCCTCGATGCCGCTGTGGGTGACCTGAACTTGATCGCGGGTCAGAAACCAGTTGTCACCAAAGCTCGAAAAAGCATCGCGAATTTCAAGCTTCGCGAAGGGCGAGCAATCGGCGCAAAAGTGACTCTGCGCGGCGAGCGAATGTGGTCCTTCATGGATCGCCTGATGAATATTGCTCTGCCACGAGTGCGCGACTTCCGGGGAGTCTCACCAGATGCTTTTGATGGGCGTGGTAATTACACCCTGGGTTTGCGAGAGCAATTGGTGTTCCCCGAGATCGAATACGACAAGATCGACAAACTGCGCGGCCTGGAGGTAACGATCGTTACCTCTGCGACAAACGATGACCACGGTCGTCAATTGCTTCAGCTGCTTGGTATGCCGTTCAAAAAGGAAGGTTAACCGATGGCAAAGAAAAGCATGATTATCCGGGAGACGCGGAGAAAATATCCTACTCGCGTGCGGAATCGCTGCAAAGTATGCGGCCGGCCACGCGGCTATTATCGCCGTTTTGGATTATGCCGGATTTGTCTACGTGAACTGGCGCTAGAAGGTAAAATCCCGGGCGTTACTAAGTCTTCCTGGTAGCCGGGCGGAGGTTTAGAAGATGAATATTACAGATCCTATCGGCGATATGTTAACCCGCATTCGGAATGCGGTAATGTCTGGTCACACAACTGTGGCGGTTCCTGGATCGCACATTAAGCAGGACATTGCGAAGATTTTACAGGACGAAGGCTATATCAGTGGGTTTGAACTCGTAGATGGTAAGGTTGTCGGATCCACCATCTTGAGAATTCAGCTGAAATATGTCGGTGAGCGTCGCGAACGGCGATCAGTGATCTCCGGTCTTGAGCGCATCAGTCGCCCCGGTCGACGGGTATACACCAACAAACAGGAAATCCCCTGGGTGTTGTCTGGATTGGGCATTGCGATTGTTTCCACACCCAAGGGTGTGATGACCGGCCAGCGCGCTCGCCAGTTGGGTGTTGGCGGCGAGGTCCTTTGCAAAGTCTGGTAAGGAGGTTCTGGTGTCTAGAATTGGTCGCATGCCAATTGTTGTTCCTGAGAAAGTAGACGTGGAAGTGAAAGGTTCTTCGGTCCGAATCAAAGGCCCGAAAGGTGAAATGCAGCGGACTTTTCCTCCTTCTATGATCATAGATCTGGATGATGGTGTCATTGAAGTGAAACGCGCCACTGATGGGCGTATGGACCGCTCCCTTCATGGGATGACCCGTGCGCTGATTAATAATATGGTAGTTGGCGTCAGCTCTGGCTTTGAAAAAACCCTGGAGGTGAACGGTGTAGGTTACCGCGCCGAGGTCCAGGGGCAGAACCTCGTCCTGTATGTCGGTTATTCACATCCCGTTGTTATGGAACCGCCAGTTGGGATTTCCTTCAACACGGATAATAAAACCCGTCAAATCAAAGTCATGGGTTACGATAAAGCGCTTGTCGGCCAAATTGCGGCCGATATTCGAAAAGTTCGACCTCCGGAACCCTACAAGGGCAAGGGAATTAAGTATCTGGACGAGAAAATCCGCCGCAAGGCTGGCAAGGCTGGTAAGGTGTAATCATGGGTACGATGAAATCACGTTCAGAAGCTCGAAACCGCAGGCATTTGCGCGTTCGTATGCATGTCCACGGTACCCCCGAGCGGCCTCGTCTCTGTGTATTTCGCAGCATGGCTGAGATTTATGCACAGGTTATCGATGATAACGCCGGCCACACCCTGGTCTCTGCCTCCACGATCGATCAAGAGCTGCGTTCAAAGGCTGGCGGTTTGAAGAAAACCGAACAGGCCAGCCTGGTAGGCAAAGCTGTTGCGGAGCGCGCCATGGCAAAAGGGATTGATAAGGTCGTATTCGACCGCGGTGGTTACCGTTACATCGGGCGTGTGAAAGCCTTGGCAGACGCGGCTCGAGAAGGCGGACTGGAGTTCTAGCAGCTGCAGGTTAGGCTGCAAGAAGCAGCCTGATGCAGCTTAAGGAGAAGGTTATGTCAGACTACGAATTCAGTGAATTTACGCCACAGGAATTGGACGAGCGTGTAGTTGATATCGCACGTGTTGCAAAAGTGGTTAAAGGTGGGCGGCGTTTCTCGTTCCGAGTTACCGTTGTGGTTGGGGATAATCGCGGCAGTGTGGGTGTTGGAATAGGCAAGGCAAATGCCGTGCCAGATGCGATGCGGAAAGCCTCAGAGCACGCGCGGAAAGACATGCATAAGGTGTCAACCTACAAAACAACGATTCCCCACGAGGTACTTGGACAGGTCAGCGGCGCCCGGGTGTTGTTAAAACCGGCTTCAGCTGGAACCGGGGTTATTGCAGGTGGTGGAGTTCGCGCCGTGCTCGAAGCGGTAGGAATATCTGATATTCTGACCAAATCACTCGGCAGTAATAATATCTTGAATGTGGTTGAAGCGACGATGTCTGCTTTGGATCAATTGAAATTCCCAGAACAGGAAGCGATGCGCCGAGGAAAATCGGCTAAGGATCTTGCCCCTTACTGGGAGAGGAGCAAAAATGCCTAAAGCAGCCGCTTCAAAACAAAAAGCTCCCCAGCCCAAGGTTATTCGGATAACCCTGGTGAAGAGTCCAATTGGCTATTCAGTTCGCCACAAGGCGACGGTTCGCGCATTGGGCTTGTGCCGCATGAACCAGACGGTCGAGCAGGTGGATTCTCCTACGCTGCGTGGCATGCTTGCCAAAGTGAACCATCTGGTTGAGATAGAGGAAGCTACAGAAGCATAGGGAATAAGATGAAACTGCACGATCTTAAACCACAAGAAGGATCGAAAAAAGAACGCGAACGCGTAGGTCGTGGCATATCTGGAGGACAAGGAAAAACCTCCGGTCGCGGCACAAAAGGTCAGGGCGCTCGCTCTGGCGGTGGAACTCGCCCATACCATCAAGGCGGCAATCTACCTTTCTTTCGCCGCTTGCCGTTCGTTCGCGGCAAAGGATTTACTCCTTTCAATCGGGTTGTCTTTAACGAGGTCAATCTTGATCAGTTGAGCAAATTCGCTGCAGGCAGCGACGTAAACCCGGAAACCCTTCAGGAAGCCAGGCTTCTCAGTGAGCCGAAGCATCCGATTGTTATCCTGGGTCGGGGTGGAGTGGAAGTAGCTTTGAAGTTCCACGTTCACCGGGTCACTGCAAGCGCTCGCAGCAAGATCGAAGCGGCGGGCGGCAGCGTTGAGCTGATCCAGTAATCCTCAGGATAGGAGCCATCTACATGAAACGCTCTCCACTGCGTATTCTCTGGTCTGCTCCAGATATTCGCAAAAAATTGCTGATCACACTTGGGATTTTGACGATTTATCGCCTGGCGGCACACGTGCCAGTCCCGGGGGTAAATCTCGATGCCCTACAGCAGATCTTTACAAGCGGCGGCGCGGCCGGGACTTTGTTCAGCTTGCTGGATTTACTCTCTGGCGGCACGGTATCGAATTTTTCTGTGCTCGCGATGGGTGTTTACCCTTACATCACCGCACAAATCATTTTGCAGCTGTTGGTACCAATCATCCCCGCGCTGCAAAAGCGAATGGAAGAAGATCCCCGCGAAGGCCAGAAGTGGATGGAAAAATGGACTTACATCCTGGCCGTCCCAATGGCTGCCCTGCAGGCGGTCGGCCAGATTAATATTTTTAACCAATATACTGGTGGAACGCCAATCATCGATAATTTTGGTTTCGTGCCGGGTTCTTTCGTCTCTTCTTTTGCAATCATCGCAAGCATGACAGCAGGCACGATGTTCGCGATCTGGTTGGGAGAGTTGATCTCGGAATTCGGAATCCGTAACCAGGGGCTTTCCTTGATCATCTTTGCGGGTATCGTCTCGCGCATCCCAACGAACTTCGCTGGCTTGCTGGCTGACGAACAAAACCGGATTTTCCTGGTGCTCTTTACAGTTATTATCACGACATTAACTGTCTTCGCAATCGTGTTTGTACAGCAAGGCCGCCGCAATGTTCCAGTGATGTACCCTGGTCGCCGCATGGGGAACCGGATGTCGATGC
The DNA here is from genome assembly GCA_963726375.1 of uncultured Chloroflexia bacterium. Taxonomy (GTDB): domain Bacteria; phylum Chloroflexota; class Anaerolineae; order Anaerolineales; family UBA4823; genus UTCFX2. The sequence goes on from CAVSCE010000006.1 coordinate 118,705, forward strand.
CTGTCAAAGGCACTTTACCTTTGATGGTCAATATGGCAGGCATGATCCCATTGATCTTTGCCCAATCGCTGCTGACTTTCCCGGCGATCCTGGCGAGCTTCTTCGCGAATTCGCAAGTTGAATGGGTCAGAAATCTGGCTACAACAGTTCAAAACATGTTTGGCGGTAACAGCGATTTCTATTGGATCACATACTTTCTCATGGTCGTCGCGTTTACCTTCTTCTACACCAATGTGCTCTTTCAACAGCAGAACTATGGTGAAAACTTAAAACGCGTGGGTGCGCAAATTCCAGGCGTAAGCCGCGGTGCTCCAACCCAGCGCTATTTGAATAAGGTACTGAGCCGGATTACGCTCCCAGGTGCGTTGTTCCTGGGCATTGTTGCGGTCCTGCCTTGGCTGCTCAGCTTGCTTCTGCCAAGACTGGGTACGCAATCCGCAAACTTGCTCCTGGTCTCTTCAGCGGGATTGTTGATCGTAGTCGGTGTTGTCCGGGATGCGTTCTTCAATATCCAGGCAGAGCTAAAACTGCATGGGTATGATGATGTCATGTTGATTCGTTAGCGAAGGACAGGGAAATGTCGTTGTATATCGTTCTTCTTGGTCCGCCTGGAGCAGGAAAAGGGACTCAAGCACAGATCATCTCGAAAGAGTTCGAGCTTCCCCATATATCATCTGGGGACATCTTTCGAGAGAACCTGAAACTTGAAACCGAGTTGGGAATGCTAGCGAAAGGTTTCATGGACCGCGGCGAGCTTGTTCCAGACAATGTGACGATCTCTATGATCCGGGATCGCCTCTCAAGGACCGACTGTGCGAATGGTGCGTTGCTGGACGGCTTTCCTCGTACGCCTGCCCAGGCTGTCGCCCTGTCTGAAATGCTGGCAGAGTTCAATGGGAGAGTTAACGCTGTACCTTACATAAAGGTCGTCGAATCTGTTTAATCGAACGGCTGACGGGCCGTTGGACCTGCCGCGCTCAAGGGCATGTTTATCATACAAAATATAACCCGCCCATCAAAGCCGGTACTTGCGATGTCGATGGATCGGAGCTTTACCAGCGAGACGACGATAAGGAAAATACGGTTAAGAACCGGATTAAAGTATATTTCCAGCAAACGATGCCATTGATAGAATATTATTCTAAAGAAAAATTGCTGATTGAGATTGATGGTGCTCTACCGATTGAGAATGTGAGCCAATTGTTATTGGCCGATCTGAAGAAGTTGGTATAAAAGAAAATGAGCTGGGATCGCAATATCGTAATTAAAGACCAGGAGGAGTTAGCATTGATGCGAGAAGCAGGACGCGTGAATGCGCTTGCCCTCCAGACTGTCCGGGAAATGATCCGTCCTGGCGTCGCAACAATAGATTTAGACACAGCCGCTGAAAACGTCATCCGCCGCCATGGTGGTGTCCCAATCTTCAAAGGCTACCCAGGGCCATATCCTTTTCCAGGAACGCTGTGCATCAGCATCAATCAAGAGCTTGTGCATGGGATTCCAGGAAAACGAAAACTTAAAGCGGGTGATATTGTCTCGATTGACTGTGGAACGTTGCTGAACGGTTTTGTTGGAGATTCTGCCTTCTCAATCGGAGTAGGAGAGATTAGCCCTGAGGCACAGAGGCTGTTGGATGTTACTGAAAAGTCGTTGTATCTGGGGATCTCAAAAATGCGACCTGGCAATCGGTCGGGAGATGTCTCATCTGCAATCCAACAGTACGTTGAGGGCGAAGGTTTCTTTGTAACCCGTGAATACACCGGGCATGGCGTCGGTCGTGAAATGCATGAAGGTCCTCAGGTACCCAATTATGGCGCACCCGGGCGTGGGGTAGAGCTCCGTCCAGGGATGACGATAGCGCTTGAGCCGATGGTGCTTGTGGGAACGGCACGCACCCGCGTGCTGGATGATCAATGGACGGTTGTATCTGCAGATGGCTCTCTTACCGCTCATTTTGAGCACTCCGTTGCAGTAACGGAAGGTGAACCGGAGATCCTTACTCAATTGCCCAAATAGAGGTGAATTCGTATGTCAAGATCAAATCGATCTGGACATAATACCTTGAAACAAGTATAATCGAAACTTCGGCTAGAATTAACCAGGAAAGACACTGAGCAAGAAGAATGGGAATGACTGGCTGATCAGGAGAGCAAGAAGATATGAAAGTAACAGCATCCATCAAGAAACGCTGCGCCAACTGTAAGATTGTTAAGCGCAAAGGTATTTTGTACGTGATTTGTGAAAACCCAAAGCATAAACAACGACAGGGATAGGCAGAGATGGCACGTATCGAAGGCGTTGACTTACCGCGAAACAAGCGGACAGAAATTGGTTTGACCTATATCTATGGGATTGGTCTGACCCGTTCCCATGAAATCTTAAATGCGACGAAGGTTGATCCCGACAAACGCATCAAAGACTTGACGGACGCAGAAGTAAACCTGCTGCGTGATTATATCTCTCAGCATCTGAAGGTCGAAGGTGACCTGCGCCGAGAAGTACAGCTCAATATCAAGCGTTTGATAGAAATTGGATGCTATCGCGGTCTGCGTCATCGCCGGAATTTACCGGTGCGCGGACAGAGGACTCGGACTAACTCCCGTACTCGCAAAGGTCCCAAGAAGACCGTTGCTGGGCGCGGGCGGCGTCGAGGCGCGACCAAGAAGTAATATCAATCTGAGATCCGGAGATCAACATTCGGGCTGGATTGGGTACCCTTCCACCCTGCGGCTATCCAGCCTGAAGTAAGATCGTAGGATCAAAGTCATGTCGCCAATTTGCGGCAAAGATATAATGAATTTGTGAGGTGCTATGGCTCAAAGTGTACGCGCAACACGCCGAAAAGGCGGAGCGAAGAAGGTAAAGAGAACGCTGTCTTCCGGACAGGTTCACATATTTGCCACTTTCAACAACACGATCGTCACGGTAACCGATACTCAGGGAAACACCGTTTCCTGGGGTAGTGCTGGATCAGCAGGTTTCAAGGGATCGCGCAAGAGTACGCCTTTTGCAGCTCGTCTAGCGACAGAGCAGGCGATTAAAGCCGCAATGGCGATGGGATTGCAGGAAGTTGCCCTGTATGTAAAAGGACCAGGACCTGGTCGGGAATCAGCGATCAGAGCTGTTCAGTCGCAAGGCCTGAGGGTTTCAATAATCTCTGATGTGACCCCTGTTCCCCACAATGGATGCCGGCCTCCAAAGAAACGCCGCGTCTAGGATTTTGTAAGGAAGGATAAGGTTTTTATTCTATGGCTAAATATCGTGGGCCAGTCTGTAAATTATGCCGGCGTGAAGGCGAAAAATTGTTTTTGAAAGGGGCGCGTTGTTTCAGCCCGAAATGCTCCTTCGAACGTCGAGGTTATCCACCTGGCCAGCATGGAAAAGGTGCACAATTCCGCCGCCGGCGGGAGTCGGATTATAATCGCCAATTGCGTGCGAAGCAGAAAGCTCGCCGGACGTATGGTGTGCTTGAGCGCCAATTTGTAAGATACTATCGAGTCTCTTGAAGTCGCCGTGGACTTACCGGCTTGAACCTGCTTCAGGTCCTGGAAACCCGGCTGGACAATGTCGTTTTCCGCCTGGGTTTTGCAGAAAGCCGTTCTCAGGCGCGTCTGCTGGTCACCCATGGGCATTTTATGGTCAACGACCGCCGGACGGATATCCCGTCGATGCTCGTTACGAAAGGCGATGTGGTTGCTGTCCGTGAAGGTTCGCAAGATCGCCCTTATTTCAAGGATTTGAGGGCCGTGTCTGAGGACAAAACTGTCCCAGCCTGGCTCAGCCGCGATTTGAAGAACCTCTCTGGTTCGGTCATCCGGCTGCCTGAGCGCTCGGAAATCGACAGCAACTTGCAAGAGCAGCTGATCGTCGAGTACTATTCAAGATAATGTATGTCCTGGAAGATGATTCGCGTTGGTGCAGCCTGCTCGCGGCGCACCAGCCTGTCGGCATGGATAAAACGGGGATGAGGTGAACCGTGATCGGTCTCAGTAACATGGTAACGCCGAAAATTGAGCGCGAAGCAGAAGCGCGGAATTACGGCAAGTTCATCATCAACCCGCTGGAGCGTGGATACGGCATCACGCTCGGTAATGCCCTTCGCCGGGTCTTACTTTCCTCTCTTGAGGGTGCAGCGGTCACCTCCATTCGTATCGCGGATGTTCAGCATGAATTCTCGGATATCCCGGGGGTTCGTGAAGATGTCATCCGCTTGATGCTTCAAATAAAGCAGCTGCGAATGAAGCTTTTTGACGTGGATACCGCCCGACTTCACCTCGAAGTACGCGGAAGCGGGGTTGTAACTGCAGGCGATATCATCACACCGCCGGAAGTAGATATTGTCAACCCAGATCTCTATCTGTTCACAGTAGATGACAATGATGCGCATTTTGAGATGGAGTTGACAGTTGAGCACGGGCGCGGTTACTCCCCGGCAGATGACCGGATCGGTCATCTGCCAATTGGCGAGCTGCCCGTCGACGCGATCTTCAGCCCGGTGCGGCGTGTGAATTGGGATGTTGGGTAATGCTCGGGTTGGTCAAAGCACGAATTTTGATCGGCTGATATTGGAAATTTGGACAGACGGTACCCTCGGTCCTGAAGACGCATTAAGCACCAGTGCGAAAGTCATCATTGACCACTTGCGCCATATTGCAGGCATCAGCGAGGAATCCCTGGCAGCTATTTCGTTGGAAGAGCCTGAAGGTGGTCGTTTGACCAGCGAGATGATTGAGACACCAATTGAAAACCTGGACCTTTCAGTAAGGGTTTTCAATTCACTCAAACGGACCGGCATTACCACGGTTGGTGAAGTGCTGGAATTGTTGGAGAAGGGTGACGAAGCTGTGATGTCCATCCGTAACTTCGGTGAGAAAAGCCTGGACGAGCTTCGGCAGAAGATGCACGAAAAAGGCTATCTTTCGGATGGCAATGAAAAAGAAGCGGAGTAATAGAGTATGCGGCACAGAGTAGCTGGAGTTAAATTAGGACGCAGCAGAGATCAGCGTGTAGCTTTGCGGCGCAACCTTGTCAAACAGTTGTTTGAACACGAACGCATCCAAACCACGCATGCCAAGGCAATCGCTGTGCGCGGCCAGGCAGAACGACTGATCACGCTGGCAAAGCTCGGCAATAAAGCTGGAGACGCGAAAATGGTGCATGCCAGGCGACTGGCCTCAGCGCGGTTGAGCGATGCAGATTCCGTCAAAAAGCTGTTCGATGATATCGCACCTCGTTTCGAAACCAGGAACGGCGGCTATACCCGGATCATCAAAATTGGACCACGCCGTGGCGATGCTGCGGAAATGGTCATTTTGGAATTGGTTGAAGGTTAAATTCGAAGTTGACTGTCTGATCAGTTAACTGATAAATGGCACGTTACCAGGTTATCCTCGCCTATGATGGCACTGATTTTCAAGGATTTCAGCGCCAGGCGAGAAGCAAGAATAGTCGTACTGTCCAGGCTGAAGTTGAGCGGCTCTCCACAAAGTGGGCTGGGACAGGGAAAAAATCCTGGCTGCAGGCAGGACGGATGCAGGCGTCCATGCTGGTGGTCAGGTGATTGCATTCGATCTTGAATGGATCTCACCAAGATGATGACCTGATTGCAGCTTTGAATGCCAACCTGCCGTTGGATGTCGCTGTGAAAAAGGTATGTCAGGCAGAGCCGGATTTTCATCCGAGATATGATGCCCTGGCTCGCCATTATCGTTATCGGATTTATTGTCAGCCTTTGCGAGATCCGCTGCGCGAACGATATGCCTGGCGAATTTGGCCGGCAGTCGACATGGAAATAATTAACGCAGCTGCAGCAATATTTGCCTGGATATCACGATTTTGGCGCCTTCGGTACCCCGCTCCGTTCTGGAGGCTCCACTGTACGGCATGTGATGAAAGCAGTCTGGCTGGCGCAGGCGGATGAGGTCATTTTTGATATCCTTGGAGATGCATTTCTTTACCGGATGGTGCGCAGATTGGTTGCTTTCCAGGTAGAAATTGGACAGGGCAGATTGGATATTGGATCGATCGCTGAATCTGCCTTGCAGACTGGTAAAGAAAGACCTTGTGAAAAACCTCGCACCTGCCACGAGGTCTGAACCTGGTGGAAGTCAAATATCTCAGCTCTGATGGAGAGTTCCAGCAATGGAACGCCTGGAACTGGGAAATATGAAGTATCGAATTAAGATGCGGCCGCAGGCCTCGTCAATAAGCGGAGATGAAGAACGTGGATAAGACGTATATACCGAAAGCAAAAGAGATCGAGCAGAATGGTACCTGGTAGATGCGAACGGTCAGAATCTTGGCCGGTTGGCTTCGCAGATTGCCACAGTATTGCTCGGCAAACACAAGCCGAACTTCACTCCTGGGATGGATACCGGAGATTTTGTAATTGTCGTCAACTGCGAGCATATCCAGGTGACTGGCAATAAATTGACAGAGAAGTTCTACTATCGTCATTCCTTGTATCCAAGCGGCCTGACCGCTACAAGTCTGAAAGATCAGCTCAAGAAACACCCAGATCGAGTGATCACCAAGCGCAGTCTGGGGTATGCTCCCGCATAATAAGTACGGCCGCCAGATCATCAAGAAATTAAAAGTCTATGCTGGGCCGGACCATCCCCATACCGCTCAGCAACCCAAGCCTTTGGTGCTCGGTAAGGAGTAGAAAATATGGCAGTACAGTATTATGAAGGTGTTGGACGCCGCAAAGAAAGCACCGCACGGGTTCGCCTGATGAGCGGTTCGGGTAAGTTCATTGTAAACGAGCGACCCGCTGAAGATTATTTCCCACGCCTGGGCGATATTCAGGCGATCATGGCGCCTTTGCAGGCAGCTAACGAGAATCCCAGCCTGTTGGATATCAGCGTCGTCGTCAAGGGCGGCGGTGTGACCGGGCAGACCTCTGCAGTCCAGTTGGGGGTGGCGCGAGCGATCCTTAAAGATGAATCCGGATATGCGCTCGACGATGCGTAAGGGCGGTTTCCTGACTCGTGACGCGCGCATCAAGGAACGCAAGAAACCAGGATTGAAGCGAGCCCGAAAGGCGCCTACTTACACCAAGCGTTAATCTTCGCTGGCTTCTAATCGAGAATGCGTACTCCGGAATGCGCTCATCTCATCAAGTGCGCGTTGCGGGTTACGCATTTTGCATTTAAATTGAAGGAAGTAAATAAATGAAATCTTCTGGCATCACACTGCTTGGATTAGGTCCTGGAGATCCCACCCTGATCACCCGCCAGGCGTGGGAAATTCTGGAAAAATCTCAGGAAGTCTACTTGAGGACAAGGCAGCACCCTTCTGCTGCTGGCCTGCCTCGGCATTTAAGTCTTTACTCCTTCGATGACTTATACGATACCAGTGCGACATTTGAAGAAGTTTATGAAAGCATTATCACTAAGATTTTGGAGTTGGGGCGTCGTCCGCAAGGGGTCGTCTATGCAGTTCCTGGCCATCCAATGATCGCCGAGGCGACTTCACCTGAGATCCTGCGCCGTGCAAGGCAGCTAGGGATCCCGGTCCAAGTTATCGATGGGATCAGCTTTATCGAGCCTGTATTTCGCCTGCTGGGATTGGATCCTTTTCCCCTAACGGGATTGGTCGACGCGCTCGAGCTTGCAGCCACGCATACTCCACCATTCCCGACCTCTGCCCCTGCACTGATTGCACAAATCCATTCCCAGGCAATCGCCTCCGATGTCAAGCTCAATCTAATGAGCCTGTATCCGGACGAACATCCCGTCCGCCTGGTGCATGCGGCAGGTACGCCTGCAGAGTCGCTCGAAGACCTTGCTTTATACCAGATCGACCGCAGCGAGCGGATTGGGCTGCTCACGGCGCTCTATCTTCCACCGCTTGGCAAAGCGACTTCATTTGAAGCTTTTCTGGAAGTCGTCGCGCATCTGCGTTCCCAGATGGCTGCCCCTGGGACCGCGAACAGACTCATCAATCCCTTCGCTCCGATCTGTTGGAAGAGACATTTGAAGCGCTAACTGCGCTCGATTCTGGAGACCCTGTTCATATCCAGGAAGAATTAGGCGACATGATCCTGTTGATTCTGCTCCATACGCAGATCGCTGCCGAGGATGGCGAGTTCACGGTTGCAGATGTGCTGCGCGGCATCCACACAAAAATCGTCCGCCGCCATCCGCACGTCTTTGGGGATGTAAAGCTGAATGAGCCGGGCGAAATCCTGGCAAATTGGGAACGTCTGAAAGAAGCCGAGCGCCAGGAAAATGGAAATCGGGAAGCCAGCATTTTAGATGGGGTTGCTCTGGCGCTTCCGGCGTTGGTTCAGGCTCAAATTTACCAGAAGCGCGCTGCCAGGGTTGGTTTTGACTGGCCGGATATCCAGGGGGTGTTAGATAAGATGAATGAAGAGCTGGAAGAGGTCCACGCTGCCGAAGATGAAGTTCATCGGTCAATGGAAATTGGTGACCTGATTTTCGCGGTGGTTAATCTTGCTCGATGGTATAAAGTTGACGCCGAAAGCGCGCTGCGCGAAGCAAATGCCCGTTTCCGCAAGCGTTTTGCTTATATCGAAGCTGCTGCCAGGACGAGTGGGCGCTCGACTGCTGATTTATCCCTGGATGAGATGGAAGCTCTCTGGCAGGAAGCCAAACGCCGCTGAGCTCAATTCTTCAGGTGGTGGGCGACATCGATGATTACCCGCTGATAACCCTTATCCCGGCGGCGGTAAAGTAATGCCGTCTTGATCAGCCAGGAAGTCTGGTTGTGCAGCAGCCCCTGCCACCAGCGGGCGGGGATGAACTCCGGGAGCACCACGACAGCCAGCTGCCCATCGTTATGTCTCTGATCGGTTTCATCCAGGAAATCCAATAAAGGGCCAACAATCGATCGATAAGGAGATGGACGGACCTCCAGCGGGATATCCGGAAACCAGCGTTCCCATTCTTCCTTGACTTAATCCCTGCACCCGGATCCAATTCAATATAAATCCCGGTCACATTCTTAGCGATCGAGCGAGCAAAATCAACTGCCTCAACCATCCCACGGTGGACGCCTGAAACTGGGATGAACAATCGCGAGGCGATGGAAAAGGTCTAAGGATGGTGGTAGACCATGCAGCGAAAGCTGGCTTTTGACCATCTGCATAATGACGTCGGATTTGCAAGAACATAAAACCAGAAAATGGGATCACGATCAAACAGTGATCCAGGCACCTTCGCAAATTTGCTTATCGCAACAATCAAAGCGTGACAGCTGTTGCTATCGCGCCTAGCGCCGTTTATCGCATGCATCTTTAATCTCCAATTTGGTCCTCGTAGGCGATACCAATGGATTACCATCCCAGATTGAGAAAGTGTGAAGGAAAGAAATACACCGACTGGCGAAGAATGGGATCAGCGAATGGGTATTCACCGTCAAAGCAACGATTAATAACCCAGCTCCAACGGATAGTAGCACAATTCCATTGGCAAAAACCAGCCGATCACCCAACATGAAAGCTGGCGAGGTAAGAAACTATCTCCAGCCAAGATAGCAGACACACGTAGGAAAATCGGCAAAACTTGTATTGGCGGCAACTGCAAGGATCAGCATAGTTGCAAATTGGATAATTAAATAAGCAACCCCTTCCCAAGATTTGTCGAGCTAAGGCGGAAAGTATCGTTTCTTGTGGGCCTGCGACAACTCCTAGAAATTGGGTCAACCCGATGCTTCCGATGAAAAGGATCCCATCAGGACGGCCATGACAACGAGAGTCTTTGCCGGCATTCTTGGATACGGGAGGTTGAAATGCAGGTACTCCATTACTGATTGCTTCAACTCCCAGTTAGGGCGGTACACCCGGAAGAAAAAGCGTGGAATAGAAAGAGCAGGGTCAAAGGTTGAGTGGCAGCAGGTAGCGATAGGCTAAATCACTGAGGTTTCCGTAAGCAGTATGTACAATCCCGATCAGCAACATCGGAATATAGGTAAATAGAGAAGAAATAAACCGGGATTGCCATCATGGTGCCGGTCTCGCGTAATCCTCGCAAGTTTGCAATCATAATCAAGATCTAAGAATACCAGCGCGACTTCAACTCGATAAGGCCAGAGTGTTGGAAATGCAGATGCGATTGCTTCCACCCCGGCTGTAAGGCTGACGGCTGCAGCAAGCAGATAATCCACCAATAAGTGCAGCCGCGGCTGACCAGTCCGGGAATGTTCCCCAGGTTGTCGCGTGCGACGACATATGATCCACCGCCGCGATGGGTATCCTTAATCGTCTGAATAATAAGAGATCGTAACAATTACCAGCAATCCGGTGATAGCCAGTCCGATCGGCCAGGCCATCTGAGTCCCGCCGCTTCCGGCTACAACGAGCCCAAGATAAATTTCTTGATTGGCATAGGCGATCGAAGAGAGCGCATCAGGTGAAAATGCTGCGAGCGCCCGGATTTTATTCAGCCTCTTTTCTGCTAATAAATGAGTTGGCAGGGGTGAGCCGATGAGCAGATGTTTTATTTTATGGATCATGGATAACTCGGCGATCCTTTAGGCTGAATAATGCGATTTGTTTTTAAGAAAGTTAGCTATCGGCTCCCCAGCGAGCATAGATCGCGGTGGAAAGCAGCCGCCCGGCACTTTGCTCAACCAGCGTCAGCTCACCCATCGTAAGCTGCCCACCCAGACCTTCTACCATCTCTTGCAGTGCATAACCGACGCTCAGTGCGGATGCTCGGATAGCGTATGCAGTCAGCACGACAAAAATCGGCTGATCGCTGAGCAAGAGTCGGCAGTTGTTCAGCAGCTCCGGGAGCGAACTCGAAAAACTCCCAGACCTGACCCTGCGGGCCGCGGCCGAATTTCGGCGGATCGAGCACAATCCCGTCGTACTTCGAGCCGCGCCGCGCTTCCTTCCGCACGAACTTGAACGCGTCATCCACCAGCCAGCGGATCGGTTTGCCGCCTAAGCCTGAAAGCTCCTGGTTCTCTCGTGCGAGCAGGATCGACTTCTTTGAAGCATCGACATGTGCAACTTGAGCACCGGCCTTAGCAGCAGCCAGGGTGGCAAGACCGGTGTAGCCAAAAAGGTTGAGTACTTTAATCGGCTCATCCCTTTGAGCCTTGTTTTCAACGATTAAATCGGATATCCAGTCCCAATGGGAGGCTTGTTCTGGGAACACCCCCAGATGGCGCGAATTGGCTGTAAAAGCCAAAAAACTCAGACCTTTGTACTTTAAGTTTCCAGGGAGTTTAATCGGTTTGTTGAATAACCAACGCCCGCCGCTTTCCTCGCCGGTTGGTTGGAAAACTGCGTGTGCCGAATTCCACTTCTCCTCAGGCAGGGTCCGCTTCCAGACTGCTTGATGTTCTGGTCGTGAAAAAATGTACGGCCCGAAGCGCTCAAGCCGTGCGCCTTCCCCGGAGTCGAGAAGCTGATAATCTTCCCACCCATGTGTTTTAAGCAGGGATATTTCATTCGCTGAAAGTGCAGAAGACTTGATCATCCTGGTTTTGCCGGTTTTAAGTGCCTCGACGGCTCCAGTTCGATCAGCCACCTGTATGAAGGAAAAAATTCCAACGCATGTTTTGAGGTCAGCATCAGTCCAAGAAAATTGTTAATTATGAATATAATAGGTTCAAAGCGTGCCGTGAAATGGCGCAGAAGCTCCGGGGCATACGTAAACCGGTATCCGCGCACTTGAGATTTTCGCCTGGCGATCTGCACCAGCGTGCCCACAACAAAATCAAGATGGCTCTGGGTATATACTCGCCGGGGCAGCGCTAGTCGAACCAGCTCCAATGCCGGGAAGATAGTCTCCCCGGTCTGAGGATCGGGATGGGAAAACATCACGGAGCCTATCTCAGAGGTTCTGATCCCGCCCTCCAGGTAGAGCTCTACCGATAAAGCCTGTCCTGGAAATTCCGCCTGTGGGATCTGCGGGAAAAGCCGTCCGGCATCAAGATAAACTGCATGCCCACCTGGAGGCTCGATGATCGGGATGCCATTTTCCATCAGTCGTTCGGCTAAGTAAGCGGTTTGTCCCACTCGATATTGAAGATAGTCTTCATCAATTCCTTCATACAGACCTGTCGCAAGCGCATCCAGGTCGCGTCCTGCCAGGCCCCCGTAAGTAGGAAAGCCTTCTCGCAGGATCAGCTCGTTGCAGGCATGCTGATAAAGCTCCTTGTCATTCATTGCAAAAAAACCGCCGATATTGACGATCGCATCTTTCTTGGCGCTCATTGTTGCACCATCTGCCAATGAAAAGATTTCACGAGCGATCTCTAAAACCGATTTATCGGCGTATCCCGGCTCGCGAGTTTTAATGAAATAAGAATTTTCTGCAAAACGGCAGGCGTCAATAAAAAATGGTATGCCATATTCGTGATAAGTCTTCGAGACTGCCTGGAGATTCTCCATCGATACTGGCTGACCGCCGCCTGCGTTGTTTGTGATTGTAATCATCCCAAATGGTATATTCTCGACGCCAGTCGCTTGAATAAAGCGGCGGAGTTTAAGGATATCCATATTGCCTTTGAATGGGTGTCGATTGGTTGGATCATTTGCTTCGTCAATCACTAGATTGGCTGGCAGGCCCTTTCGAGCGCGAATGTTTGCGTCTGTCGTATCGAAATGCATGTTGGAAGGCACACGTGCTCCTGGTCGGACCAGGAGCGCGCAGAGAATGTTTTCTGCCGCCCTGCCTTGATGAGTCGGGACAAAATAGTTGAACCCAAAAATATCTTTAACTGCGTTCGTCAGGCGCTGAAATGATCGCGCGCCAGCATATAATTCGTCCCCCTCCATGATTGCCGCCCATTGATGATGACTCATCGCTCCAGTCCCAGAGTCGGTGAGCAGGTCGATAAATACATCCTCAGCTTTCAGTGCGAAGACATTATATCCGGCTGCGTAGAGAGCTTTGGTCCGCTCGGAGCGGTCTATCAGCCGGATTGGTTCAACCATCTTGATTCGGAAAGGCTCAGGTGGATGGATGGGCATAAAATACCTCAAGTTTGAATTTATGTTGTTCCAGCGATTGTTGGATTTCTGAACGCACACGAGATTTTTTATTCCATCCAGTTTAGCACGATTTACTCGAATCACCAAGGAAGGATTTCTTCAAGATTACTAATAGGAAATAACCTGAAGCGTTCATGTATAATTGCCGCATGAAACTGAGGATTCTCCGCCGATCTGTTGGAATCGGCTTGATGCTGGTGTTTGGGGTAATGTTTATCTGGGGGATAGTTCCTGTTCAATCGGATGTAAGAAGCACACCGTTATTTGCATCGGAGTTCGCGATCACTCAACCGAAGATTATGATAGGTCCACCAAATTCTGGATCCCACGAGCCGCTCGCTGGTGATCTTGAGCTCTCTATCCCTCAGAATATCAGGTTGGGTGATCCAACAATCATCCGGCTTGTTTTTTCCCCAATAAAATACCAAGAATCGATTTCAATTAACAACCAAATTTTTCAGGCTTATCTGGATTTACCGGGAATTCAATATACGCCGACTGGTGATATCAGCCAGAGTATCTCTTTCGACCACCCAGATATCTTCCTCTGGAATTTACGCCCCAAAACGGAAGGTGATTTTAAAGGCAAGGTGTGGTTATATCTCGATCTATTGGATGGAGATCCTGATCAAGATGCTCGCAGAGTGATCAGCGCTCAGCAGATCGAAATCAAGGTAAGCAGCTTTCTTGGATTGGGAGGGAGCGAAGCCCGGATCATAGGTTTTATTGGTTTCATCACAGGAGCTGTATTAGGGATGGATCTTATTTTTCAAAGGTTGATCAAGGTATTTATCCCGGAACAGTAGGAATTGTTTGATGATGCGAAACCCGAGTATTGAATTGGAGAAGATTTCATGATCGAAGTCATACCGTTCATCCAGGGTCCCGTCGAGACTAATTCATATCTCGTTGCTGATTCGCTGCGCGGCGATGCTGCGGTTATTGATCCTGCCTGGGATGGTGGAGCATTTGTGCGATATGCGGAAAGCCGATGCTGGACGATTCGACAGGTTTTATTGACGCACGCTCATTTTGACCACATTGCCGGTACCGCTGAAATATTCCGAAGTGTCCAACCAGCGCCATCTGTCGCTCTTCATCCTGATGATTTGCCGATTTGGAAGCAAGGAGGCTGGGCATCATTATTTGGTTTTCATATCGAACCCCTCCCAGAGCCCACCATTGTGCTTGATAATGGGCAGCGTCTGCAGATCGGCGAATTCGATTTTGAAGTAAGAGCTGTGCCCGGACATACTCCCGGTCATGTCCTTTTTTATTCTCAAGAAGCAGGAGCAGCTTTTTGTGGTGATGTAATTTTTGCCGGATCCATCGGGCGAACGGACCTTCCAGGTGGTAATTTTCAAACGCTGATGCAGAGCATTCAGACCCAGGTTCTGACCCTCCCGGACGAAACCAGGTTGTATTGCGGTCATGGACCCGATACGACTGTCGCTGAAGAAAGGTCTTCCAATCCTTTCTTGACAGACATTGACTTCTGATTATATACTGGTTGTAGAAGCGACCGAATAAATGCTAAAAAATCGGATTGGCTGTCTGATGTGGGTGGTTCTGATCGTGATTGGGGGAGCGATCATTTCTCAATTTAAATTCGAATTGATTTTTCTGCAGAATATTTTAATGTTTTTGGCTGAGGGCAGCTCAGTTAATAGCATTCTACCTTCACATGAAGCTCTCTATGTCGCCTTGTTAATAGGATTTAATTTTCTGGGCATCCTCCTCACCGTGGGTTTTGGTTTTTTCTGGATAGCTGAGACTGCTTTCCCAATTAAGAGCCATCGCCAATCCTTTTATTTGATGGGGGAGTTATTTCGCTCATTGTTTAGTCGTGCATCAGTTATCCTGCATTATCCGGGAAGGAAACCTTAAGGCTCAAAGCAGCAGGCAGTCGAGCAACCTGATCCTTGTGGACTTGACCAGTGCGGTGGTTATTGAGCGCGGAGGGTTGCGCAAGTCCAGGGTTAAGAAGATAAATGAGAGCGATCCGAGATTATCACTGGCCAGAGTTTCTGGCCCCGGCCTTGAATTTATTAAACCTGGAGAAAAGCTCCGGGATGTTGTCAGCTTGCAAAAACATCTGCGAAGGTTGGATGACGTGCGTGCCCAGACGCGTGACGGGATCGAATTAACCACAGATGTGAGTGCAGAATTCGGATTGGCAGGTCGTCCTGCAGTAATTCAAGTGGCGTATGATGGCAGCCAGGATGTCGAAAACATCCGTATCTTGCAGATTGATCCTCAAACGCGCAGAATCCATGCGATCATCAACGAGTTGGACGAATCAGAAAAAGAGGAAATTCACCGCTTTGCCAAAGACTTCCTCTTTTTCATGAAGCAGAATTCTTCATTGCTTATCGATCCGGACCCTTTAGGATTGCCGCCAATCTGGATCGATGAACACCGGATTCTATCGGGCGTGTATTCACGAGCAAGGAATGTCGGTGATCAACAATCGGCAAGCCATTGGACTGACCTGCCGGCTATGGTCGCAGCTGAAACCTACCGCAACATGGTCGCCCATTATGCTCTGGATGAGCTGTATTTGCCAGAGGATCCGGAACGCTTTCCTTTACAGCGTGGATTTAAGCCTGAATTTTCAAGACGTATTCGAATGTTAGGAGCGATTTCATTTCAGTTCATCCACCGCCAGGACGGTGAACCGCCTGATTTAGGTCAGCGAGTCGACCACAGGAATTTTCGAATTTCTGCTGCACAGGAGTTGAAAACATCAAAAGTCCTGCGTCAGCGAGGCATAAATGTGCTGAATGCGGATTTTTGTGATCCAACCCCAACCGATCCGCTTGTAAACCAACAGCGTTTGGATAATTGGAGAGCCCGTTGGCAGCAGGAAGTCAATCGATTTCAGGAAGATCGAGACCGAGAATTGGCGAACGTAAAGAATCAGGCTTTCTTGAACAGGCAGCGCGAAATTTTAGAATTGCTTTCGCAATTGTTCAATCAGACGAGCTTTTCGGAAGCAGAGCTGACCAGGAGCCTGTTCGAGGAGCTGGAAAATATTGCCTCAAATCCAATTGCCTCTCAAATGATCCCGAGAGAGACCATTGATCAGATTCTTTCATTAAGGCTTTGGCTGCTCCCAGATGAGTTCATTTCCACCAGCATCGGGGGCTGGTTTCGTGGAGGAAAAACCGTAATGAAAGCGAGAATCCGGTTTTTCCTCGCAGTCTTTTGGATATTGATCTGGTTGCTGGTAAATCTGGTGTTCTTTCAATTCACAATTATTCCTGGATTTGGCTGGCGTTACCTTTTAATTCCACCTGTTGTCTTCTTTTTTGTGTTGTGGTTAGGCGTCCGATTTGTCTATCATGTTTATGACCTCAAAAACATGCCGCAAGCTTTGATTTATTTGCTCGCTTGCTTGTTCGGCTTAAGATATCCAACTTTATCAATCGGAGATGGAAAAGCTCAGGTTGATGATCCTGAGGAAAATCTCGTCCTCAAGATTGGAGGTCCGGGTTCACTTATCATCCAGCCTGGCAACGTCGCTGTGATAGAAAATTATTCAGGAACAGTACGGGTTATTGGACCGGGAACGCATCTCATCACTCGTTTAGAAACGCTTAAGGAAGTGGTTTCCCTGGATGAACGCTACCGCCCAGTTGAAAAACTAACAGCCAGATCAAAAGATGGAATTGAAGTCAATGCAAAGGATATTCGCTACCGATATCGAATTGCGAGTGAGCGGACTCAAGGAGAAAATTCTCAACCAGCGGCTGTAAAGCTATTCGAGTATTCAGAAGATGCCGTTATCCGTATGGTTTATAACCGTATGCAGAGCAGCTCAGGTCCAGTAAAGTGGGAAGATGGCGTAAACAGCATCGTCGAGACGATCATCACTGATTTCATCCGGCAGCATCATGTCGATTACCTGACAGCCCCGCCGCGTCCAGGGGATCGATCCTCGCGCGGAGATTTACTCTCAATTTAATAGCAAAAGCGGAAAAAAGAAATTTCTTGATCTGGGGGCAGAATTAATTTGGATTGATATCGGTCATTTCGAGACAACTGAAAAATCTGTTGCGATGCAGCGAGTTTCTACCTGGCAGGCGCGCTGGGCGGAAAATCCCCTTACCTTGCAGGATTTTTCGAATGCTGCTGAGATTGGAAAAGCCGAAGCGGGGCGAGACCTTATCATAAGGGTAGGGCAGTGCCTTGATCAGGTCATCCAGCTTGGGGAGCCTAGAGAAAAGATCCGCACCCTGGTATTGGCGCGGATCTCACAGCTGCTGGATGATTAGAATTTCTTATTTTGCGTATTCAGTAGCCCGGGTTTCTCGAATTACGGTCACTTTGATCTGACCTGGATACTGCATATTCTCTTCGATTTTCTTGGCGATATCTCGTGCCATCTGGATTGAAGCCAGATCGTCAATATCATCTGGCTTTACAAAAATCCTGATTTCCCGACCTGCCTGGAGCGCATAACTTTGGGTGACACCTTTGTGCGAATTGGCGATTTCTTCCAGGGATCGGACGCGCTTCAGGTATTGTTCCAGGCTTTCTCTTCGAGCACCCGGCCTTGCTCCGGATATCGCATCTGCTGACTCGACGATCGCGGCTTCGACAGTTTCTTGTTCGACCTCGTGGTGGTGAGAAGCAATCGCATTCACAACTTTCGCTGACACGCCGTAGCGTTTCGCGATTTCTGCGCCGAGCTGGGCGTGGGTGCCTTCCATGCTGTGATCCACTGCCTTTCCCAAATCGTGGAGCAAGGCGGCTGAGCGGGCGGTTTCGACATCTGCGCCTAATTCTGATGCGATCGCGGCAGCCAATTTGGCTGTTTCAATTGCATGCCCAAGCTGATTCTGTCCGTAAGACGTCCTGTATTTCAGCCGGCCCAGTATTTTTATGATCTCAGGGTGAAGTCCAGGGACACCAGCTTCGTAAACAGCCTGTTCACCAGCCTCAATAATTGCACGATCGACTTCCTTTTGTTCAGCCTTCAATACCTTTTCAATATGTGCGGGATGAATACGCCCATCCTGGATCAATTTCCCAAGAGCACGCCGGGCTACTTCTCGTCTGACTGGATCAAAACAGGAGATCGTTACCGCTTCGGGAGTGTCGTCAACAATTACATCCACACCTGCAGCCTGCTCAAATGCGTGGATGTTGCGTCCATTCCTGCCAATGATGCGCCCTTTCATGTCATCCGAAGGAATTTCCACGACTGAAGTAGTCGTTTCAACAACGTGATCAGATCCAACTCTTTGAATAGCTGCGGTGATGATCTTCCGAGCCCGATTTTCACCTTCTTCACGAGCTTCCATCTCGATCTGGCGAATAACTCGAGCCATGTCGTTTCGCGACTCTTTTTCGACGTCTTTAAGCAGGATTTCCCTGGCTTCTTCGGTCGACATCTGGCTGATTCGCTGCAGCTCCTCCACTTCTTGTTCATGGAGTTTTTCAATTTCATTATAGCGTTTGTCAATCGTGCTCTGGCGCTTATTCATCAGCTGTTCACGCTTTTCGAGGCGGTCCACCCGGTTGTCCAGTTCCTCCGGCGTTTCTGCAAGCGATCTTCTTCTTTACCGAGCTCGTTTCGCTTTCTTTCATTATCGAACTCAGCCTTCTTCAAGACTTCTAAAGCCTGGTCGCGGGATTTAATTTCAACCAGTCGAGCTTCCTCTTTGGCAGCTTCGAGAATGCGTTCTGCATCATCCAGCTGCTCGCGTTTTGCTTTTTCCACTCGGCTCTGTTTGTATAAATAGCCAATTGCGAGACCGAGACCAAGTGCAATAATTACAATAATTAGTCCTACCATTAACAAGGTGCCATTATTCATAGGTCGTCCCCTTCGTCAAAATTCCGCTCTAAAACCAGATCCTCTTCCCAGACTTTGCGGATCGCTGCTGAGCTGACTTCGTAGTTGAATCCGCGATTAGAGAGGTGGCGGAGCATTTTCTGGCGAAATTCCTTCCAATCAAGATAGGTTATTTTACGTGCCTGGCGTCTGGCAGCCTGAAATGCCAGCTCATCTTCATCCAGCTGAGAGACAGATTGTTCGATGAGTTCGGATTGAATCCCGCGCCTCATGAGTTCATAAGATATTGCCCGGCGGCTGCGTGGTCGGAATTCAGACCGATTTTCAACCCAACTCTGAGCAAATACAGAATCATCGATCAATCCGCTGCTCTTCAGACGCTCCAAGAGTTCAACGATTATCTCCTCACGCACGGATTTTGATTCATAGAATTTACGAATTTCCGCATTAGTGCGCGGTCGGTAGCTTAAAAGATGCAGAGCTCGTTGGTATAAGACTTCGCGTTCATCTGCAGCCAGAAGCGCAGTGATTTTCTCTTCGTTTAATTCTGTACCAACCTGCAACCATGCAGCAACGATGTTAGCTAAACCAAATGCAAATTCACCATCCAGAAAGACATTTACTCTCCGGTGGTTTCGTTTCTGAGGAGTAAGAGCAGTAATTTTCCGAACCATATCATTCGTTAACAAAATCCGCGTTCCTGCTCACGCAGGTCGCGGCCAAATGTGTCCCTTTGGATTATTGATCTCAGAACTGATGTCCGAAAACTACGCTGGCTAAAGAAGGAAAGACAGTTAAGTGATACTGTAATAAATTCCTGAACAGCGCAGCTGTAATTTCATGTATGCGTCCGTATTGTTCGGCTCATCAATTTATTCAATCCGCTGCCAATTCTTTTCGATTGAAAAGAGGTTGACTAGAAAAACCATTATGCGGTTCGATAGAGATCATTTTCTATGCAATGCCTCAAAGAGGCTATGCCTGGTTACACGTTGGCCGCGTCATAAAAATATTCAATCCGCGGCTGGATAAATGTCCGGTAATAATCGCTGGCGAATTTTCTGCTCAATTTCATCCCTGATCGCTCTGTTTTCATTCAGCGTATGAATTATTTGAGAGAATGTCTTGCCAAGGCAGATATCTTGATAGATAAATCCTTCTTCCTGCCTTAAAATCAACTGTAGATCACAGCCCAGGCTGAAGACTTCACCAGTCTTATTAATACCTACAGGATTGATTATATCAAAATCCGTCTTATATAAACAGGGTGCAAACTGGTTCTTCAGGATTTGAGCCTTGATCCTGACCTCAGGGTTCAATCCGGAATGCTGAATGAAATGGTCATGCAGCAAGCTTATTCGAATTCCAGAATAGAAAGTAAGCGCCAGGCGATCGAGCTGTTTTGAAAGTAGATGGTAGGCAGCACCACTGCGCTTGCCAGTGGAATTCGTAAAAAACACAGTTGTATTTGAATCCGAAATATCCCTTTTGATCATCGCAAGCACCAGGCTGATCAATCGGTAATTTTCTTCAGCTGGTTGTCGATTTTCTCTGAACAGAGTCTCACTGTTGGGGATAAGGGTTTGGATTGAATCTAAAACAACCAGAGAGAAAGAACCGGACTTTGCCAGAATATGAAGAATTCCGAGCGCCTGTTCGGTGTTGTTAGAATTGCAGTAATATAACGTGTCTGGATTTACTCCGATGTTTTTTGCCATCTGGACGCTGAACATTTGATCCGCATCAATCCATGCACAGATTCCGCCGGCCAGTTGAGCTTCTGCGACAGCATGCTGGGCGAGCACTGTTTTTCCACTCCCCGTAGGCCCACTGATCTCGATGATTGAACCGCTTGGATAACCTCCAATCTGCAGAGCGATATCTAGTTTCAAGGATCCAGTCGAGATCACCCCAGGATTTTTGATCATCTTCTAAAATTCAATTCTGCCTTCAACTTAAGCAGCAGATCGTTTAGATGGGAGTAAGGTTAGACCTCATTCAGGAAGCTGAAGTGCTCTTCAAATTTTGGATTCCATTCATCGGGGATGAATTCTCCGCTGGTCCGATCCTGGACATATCGGCCCCGGTATTCGCCGCGGACGATCCTTTGGAGCGCATCTTCAAGAATGTCGACATCCTCTAACGAATTGTAAAGGCCGAAGGAAGCCCTGATGAGGCCTGGCATTTCGGATCGATCTCCTGCCAACATCCGGCTTCGTACTTGTCCTGCTTCATCTTCGTTCAATCCCAGCAAATGAAGAATGTAAGGATGGGCGCAAAAACAGCCGCTCCGCACTCCGATCCCGAATTCGTAGCCCAAAATTGAAGCGATTTTAAAATGCGATAGCTTGTCAAGGCTAAACGGGATCACGCCCAGGCGATTTTGAGCGTTCTCTGGATCACGGTCTCCATAGATCTGAATGCCCGGGATTTGTGAAAGTCGTTTGAGTGCATATGAGGTCAATTCGGCTTCGTGGTTGGCGACATAATCCATGCCAATCTCGCTGAGTTTAAGAATTGCCGCTGCCATTGCAACTGCGCCGATTGTGTTGGGGCTTCCCGCTTCTTCACGATCAGGAGGTTCTGACCAGATGACATCCTTCAGGGTGACAATTTCAACTGTACCTCCACCGGTAATGTCTGGATCGCCTGTTCTAAACGTATCTCGCAAACCAACCAGGACTCCTGTTCCATAGGGAGCATAAAGTTTGTGAGCTGAAATTGCCACATAGTCCAGGCTTTCTGGATCACCAGGAGTCCCCATCTGGATCTTTCGATGGGGGGCAAGCTGGGCGCAATCAACAAGGATTTGGGCGCCAGCGGCATGGGACTTGCGCGCGATTTCATGAACAGGATTGATATAGCCTGTCACATTGCTGGCGCCGGTAATCGTCACCAGGGCAATCCTGCCCTCATATCTGATTTAAGAGCGATTTCGAGCTGCAATAGATCGAGGCGGCCATCTGTGGTCAGCTCCACATGAATTGTTGTCGCAACGCTGCGCCAGGGAAGATCATTCGAGTGATGTTCCATTCCACTTGTGAGAACGATATCCTTTCCATCCGAAAAAGGAAACCGACGGGAAAGTTTGTTGATCGATTCTGTCGTATTTTTGGAAAAAATACATGTATGCAGCTTGGGATCTGCGCCAATAAAATCCATGACGGTATGCCGTGCTTTTTCATAGGCATGAGTTGATAACTGGCTTTTATATCCGGTACCGCGATGGACGCTGCTGTAATAGGGAAGGAAAGCTTCAACGGTCTCTTTTACATATTTCAACGCTGGGGTTGAGGCAGCATTATCAAGGTTAACATAACGGCGTTTGGTACCGTCCAGCAGAGGCACCTCCGTCTCAACTCCGACGAAATAATCTTGCCTCGACTGATTATTTTGGTTATTGGTCATGACGAAACCTTTCAGGATGAGAAGAAATTGGAGAACGAGTTGCTTTACTTTATTAATAATCGAGCTAATTTGCCTATATGTTGGGTTAACCGCTTGCAATTTAGAAGAAAATTCGTTATACTGTGGGTGTTTATGGGAAGAAGTGGGAAAAAGTGGTAGAACGCCGGCCAATCCGGCGTTCTGGCTTTATAACAGAAAGGTAGAACAAGTGTTCTTGGGTCAGTTTAGTCATAATCTGGATGATAAAGGAAGGTTGATGGTTCCAGCCCGCTTCCGGGATCAAATAGTCCCGGACGGCGCCTTTGTCATGCAAGGCTTTGACAAAAACTTGATGGTGCTCCCTTCTGACAAGTATCAAGAGCTTGCTCGCCGGGTCAACCAGATGAGCCTGACTGATTTAAGAGCGCGCCTTTAAAAAGGCAAGTATTTTCAACCGCCGACCATGTTGACGTTGATAAAGCCGGACGCATCCTTCTGCCTCAATTTCTGCGCAAATTCGCCGGTTTGGAGGAAGAATCAGTTGTGATTGGCATGGGCGATTTCTTCGAAATCTGGTCCCCAGAGGCATGGACCGGTCAAAATGCAGAACTGCAAGATGCCCAGGCAAACCCTGACCGATTTTCTGCCCTCGACCTTGCGTTTACCTGATCTAAGTTGTTAAGTTTGCGATGTTTGAAGAATTTAGACGGAACCTCACACCGTCCAGTGCTTTACCAGGAGATTATACACGCTTTCCAGCCCGACACGAGTGGGCGCTTTGTCGATTGCACGCTTGGGGCCGGAGGGCATGCCTGGGGAATATTGAATGCGAGCACACCCGATGGGATGCTGCTCGGATTGGAGGTTGATCCGCAGGCTCTTAAGCTGGCCAGCCTGAGATTGAAATCCTTTGACGAACGAGCAGTTCTGGTTCGGGCGTCTTATGCGACACTGGAAAAACAGCTTGAGAAGCTGGGGTGGCCGTTGGTGGATGGGATTCTACTCGATCTTGGAATCTCTTCAATGCAATTGGATACCCCTGAAAGGGGCTTTTCGTTTTTGTCCGATGCTCCTTTAGACATGCGTTTCGATCCTGATGGGACGATCACTGCCGCTGATTTGGTGAATGGTCTTTCAGAGCGTGAGCTTGCAGATTTAATTTTTCGATACGGCGAAGAACCTTTGGCAAACAGGATTGCTAAAATGATTGTGAATTCTCGACCAATCACACGAACGGTTGAATTGGCTGACTTGATCTCAAAGGTAGCAGGAAGGCGGAGGGGAGGTGGATCGCGAGATGATGAATTGCATCAGCGGATTCACCCGGCGACATTAACTTTTCAAGCGCTGCGGATTGCTGTGAACCATGAGCTCGACTCCTTAGAGAGCGTGCTTCCTCAAGCAGTCCGGGTATTGAGGTCTGGAGCTCGATTGGCTGTCATCTCGTTCCATTCACTCGAGGATCGAATAGTCAAGCAATTCTTCCGTCAAGAAGGAAAGGATTGCATATGTCCTCCAAAACAGCCAGTTTGTACATGCGGACACCGGGCAACGCTGCAAGAAATGAACCGCCGTCCAATCTTTCCAACGGCAGATGAAGTTCGAAATAATCCGAGAGCTCGCAGCGCTCGATTGCGTGTAGTTATTAGATTATAAAATCTTTGAATGGACGAGAGGATACAACCAAAACAGAATAATCGGTTCATTGGCACACTTATTGCAAATTTATTGACTTAACAACTTCTATTTTCGAAAAGAATGGATATGGACCAACTAGAAAGCTTTGCCCGGAATTACTCACAAGCGCCCTGGAGAAAACAGCTTCAGCTTATTGCGCTGTTTCTCCTGTTGTTGGTTTTGATCGCGCTTGTTGCTGGGATTTATTTAAGCATCAGTGCTAGGGCAACAGCGGTTGGAAGGGATATCCAGGCGATGCAGACGGAAATCGAAGATTTAAATCTCGAGAATGAGGACCTACAATCCCAATTAGCAGAAATTCTATCTTCTTCTCAGATGGAATCCCGAGCTAAGGCTTTAGGCTTTGAACCAGTTCCACCGGACCAAATTGTCTATTTGAAAGTACCAGGTTACTCCGATCGCCGAGTTGTCATCCTGGCGCCTTCAAATGAACGAAATGTGGTGAATGCTGTCTCTGTTCCGCCCGAATACACGGAATCGTTGGTCGACTGGCTTTATCGAGAGACAAGGGATTGGATCGTCCGTTTTTTTGAGGAGATGCCATGAGTGAACAGGAAATGAGCCGACGATATTCCTTGCTAGGGGCATTGATGTCAGTGCTCCCGGTTCTCATCTTAGTGCAAATCGTCAGGATCCAGGTTGATCCTGAAATGGTAAAAAAGCTTCAGGAAAAAAGAGAATCAACGATCAATCCCCTGGTAACAGTATATCCAACTCGTGGACGAATTTTTGACCGCAATGGCTCACTTCTTGCTGGGAATCGAACGGTTTTTGAAGTTGGAGTAGAACTTCAAGATGTTGAGAATCCCGAGATGGTCGCCCAGGTAGCCAGCGCCGTGCTTGGAGTGGATTATAAAGATGCGCTTGTCAGCGCCAGCCTGGAGCCATCTGACACTGCGGTTTATTCGAGGTTGATTGACAACGTGCCTCCGGAGGAGATAGAAGAACTGGATGCGTTGATCAATCGTCTGAATGGGGAATATGCAGACAGCAGCGGAAAAAACAAGGTGAATGTGCGAGGCCTGGTATGGAGTCCCCATCTGGGGCGAACTTATCCCAATGAATCATTGGCTTCAAACCTTATCGGTTTTGTGAACGCGGTTGGTGAGGGGTTTTTTGGAGTAGAAGAGAGGTTTAATGATCTATTAAAGGGCGCCTCGAAGCAAGTTCGAATTCCGGTGGATCCCACTCGGGCAAAAGAGCTGCCGAACGTACCAGATGGAGCAAGCCTGATCCTTTCAATAGATCGCGAAATCCAACGGGCAATGGAAGAAATCATCGATGATAGTGTTGCTGAGAGCGGATCAGATTCGGGCTCTTTGGTCGTTATCGACCCTCGAACCGGTGAAATCCTTGCAATGGCAACAACTCCTCGATTAGACCTTAATCAGTTTTGGAAGTATTCACAGGTTTTTCCCAAAGATTTCCCGTTTAATCAACCGGTTTCGGAATCCTACGAGCCGGGTTCGGTTTTCAAGGTGCTTACGATGCTTCTTGCGCTCGATTCTGGCGCGGTGAAACCTGAGACGGTTTTTATCGATACAGGAGTGATCGAAGTTGGTGGGGCAGTAATCTATAACTGGAACCAGGGTGCATGGGGACCTCAGGATATGCAGGGATGTATGCAGCATTCACTGAATGTTTGTCTCGCATGGGTTTCCACTCAGGTTGGGCCGGAAAAGTTCTATGATTATTTGAAGGCATTCGGAATTGGTCATGTGACCGGTATTGATCTTGCTGGTGAAGCTTCCGGTAGGTTAAAAGAACCCGGTGATAATGATTGGTATGCTGCTGATCTGGCCACAAATGCCTTTGGTCAGGGCGTGGCGGTGACGCCTGTTCAGATGGCAGTCGCGATCTCCGCAGCTGCGAACGACGGAGTTATGATGGCTCCCCAGATTGTGAAGTCTGTCGTGAGTGAAGGTTACCAGTACCAGATTGACCAGCGAATATTGGGTATTCCAATAAAGAAGGAAACAGCCAGGACTCTGACCGAAATGCTTGCTCGCTCTCTGGAGATTGAATCCTCGGACACGCTGATCACAGGTTATCGAGTTGCTGGAAAAACAGGGACAGCTGAAATCCCAACTGTCTATGGATATACGTCTAACCAGACAAATGCTTCTTTTGTCGGTTGGGGTCCTGTCGATGACCCACGCTTCCTGGTTTATGTCTGGCTGGAAAAACCAACGACCTCTCCCTGGGGATCCGTCGTCGCTGCACCTGTCTTCAGAGAAGCAGTCGAAAAACTTGTGATTTTACTAAATTTGCCTCCGGATGATGTCCGAATGAAGTTGGAAAACTCGAATTAGTTCGTGTTTGCGAAAGACTTTATCGACCTATGTTGAAGATTACTGACATTTTTGAGGCACTCTGCGGCGCTCGACCTGACTGGGGGGACGAGATGGTAAGCGGCGGCGTTGTGGACTCACGCCAGGCATTTCCCGGCTGCCTTTTCGTAGCGATGCCTGGCGAGCATCATGATGGGCATGATTATGTCAGCCAGGCCTTTGAAAAAGGCGCCGGAATTGCATTGATTCAACATGACCTGAGTGAAGATTTCAAGCAGATTGACCTCCGTACCTGGCAAACAGGCTCCACGATATCACAAGCTTTCGAGCCGCCGTTTTGCCTGAGAGTCGATAACACACTCACCGCATTGCAGCAAATCGCCCGATCCTGGCGGAGGAAGCTTGATCTCAAAGTCATCGGTGTAACCGGAAGCGTTGGAAAATCCACAACCAAAGAATTAATTGCAGAAATCCTTATCCAGCGGTTTTCTACCCTGAAAAACCAGGGCAATCTCAACAACGAGATCGGCCTGCCGCTGACGATGCTTTCGCTTGATGAGACGCATCAACGTGCAGTCTTGGAAATGGGTTTCTATATACCGGGTGAGATCGCTTTGCTGTGCGATCTGGCTTTGCCACAGATCGGTGTGGTGACGAATATCGGCACCGTTCACGCAGAAAGGGCGGGCAGCCAGGCCGAAATTGCCATGGGGAAGTCTGAACTCGTCCAATCGCTTCCTCCTGCGCCTGATGGGGTGGCAATCCTGAATTATGACGATCCGCTGGTCAAAGAAATGGCAGAGAAAACCTCGGCAGAGGTGTTCTTTTATGGTTTGGATCAGCAAGCAGATCTTTGGGCCGATCAAGTTGAAGGTCGGGGGCTGGATGGGATTCGCTTTCGAATGCATTATCGGAATGAAGTGCTCCATTTACGCGTTCCTTTGATCGGTCGTCACTCCGTTCATACTGCGCTGAGAGCTGCTGCAGTTGGTTTGGTGGATGGACTGACCTGGCAGGAAATTGTGAGCGGGCTCCAGACTGGTAAGGCGCAGTTGAGGTTGGTGACTTCCCGTACATCTAGCGGCGCCTTGCTGCTTGACGATACCTACAACGCTTCGCCTGAATCGACCCTGGCAGCCTTGAATTTGTTAGACGAGCTTCAAGGCCGAAAGATAGCTGTCCTGGGGGATATGCTGGAGCTCGGACGATACGAGCAGCAGGGTCATGAAATGGCTGGTCTCCGAGCAGCGCAAGTTGTCGATCTGCTTGTTACTGTCGGAGAGCGGGCGCGGATGATCGCTGCTGCTGCCCGAAAGGCAGGATTGCCTGCTTTGGCGATTATCGAAGTGGATGATGCGCTCGATGCCGTTGAGCATTTACTCCAAAGCCTGGATGCAGGAGACGTTGTGCTTGTGAAAGGCTCGCGTGGGATGCACATGGACCGGATTGTCACCGCATTGGAGGCGCGTTCATGACCCAGTCCTCGATGGCAGTCGCGCTCGCTGGCCTAAGCTTCATGATGACAATGATCTGGGGGCCGCCGTTACTGCGTGTTCTCCGCTATTTTAAAGTTGGCAAGGCGATCCGGGTTGATGGCCCAGAACGGCATTTTGCGAAGCTGGGAACTCCGACAATGGGTGGTGTGCTGATCGTTATCCCGGTCGTGATTATCACCGTATTAATGAATGCCAGCTCTCTTTTTGGCTTTGCCTTTCTTGGACGTTCGGTGATATTGCCGATGGGTGCAATGATAGCCTTTGCCACGTTGGGAGCAGTTGATGATTGGGCCGGGCTGCGAGGTGAACGAAAAGCAAAAGGGATGAGAGCCCGGACAAAATTTCTTTTCCAATCAATATTTGCGGTCGTGATTGCTATTGCACTTAAATATTTGCTTGGTTCGCCGGACATTTTTATTCCGGGTGTGCCGTTCAGTATTCAATCTTGGTGTGCTGTATATTCCGATTGCTGCATTTGTGATCGTTGCCTACTCGAATGCGATCAATCTTACCGATGGTCTGGATGGACTTGCTGGATTAATTGCTGCCACAGCATTTGCAACTTACGGCGGGATTGCCCTCCTGCAGGGGCAGACTTATCTGGCTCGATTCTGCTTCACCGTTGTTGGTGCGATCTTTGGATTTCTTTGGTTTAATGTTCATCCAGCGCTTCTTTTTATGGGTGACACTGGCTCGCTGTCTTTGGGTGCGACTCTTGCGGTTGTGGCGTTGATGACCGGTCAATGGGTCCTGCTGCCGGTGATTGCGATCATCCCAACCAGCGTGATGCTGAGCGTTGTACTTCAAGTGGCATATTTCAAATGGACTGGAGGCAAACGATTGTTTAAAATGGCGCCGCTCCACCACCATTTTGAGCTTTCTGGATGGAGTGAAACCCAGGTTGTCCAGAGGTTTTGGCTGATCAGTCTGCTGTTTGCGATGATTGGTGTCGCGCTGTCTGTTGTTTGAGTGAGTTGATGAGATGAGAGATTGGAGTTCTGAGCGTGTAGTGATCATCGGTGCAGCCCGCCAGGGAATATCATTGGCGGGGTATTTGCTGCAACATGGTGCGCAGGTCACGATCACCGACCGCTTGCAGTCAGATAGATTAATGGAAGCTCAACAATCCCTTTCTCATTACTCTGCTTCTGCCAGGTTGGATTGGGTCTGCGGCGGTCACCCGCTCAGCTTGTTGGATGGAGCTACCCTGGTTTGCCCTTCTGGAGGTGTCCCGTTGGACCTCCATTGGTGGTCGAAGCAAAGCGTCGCGGAATTTTATTATCCAATGATTCACAAATTTTTCTTGAAGTAGCACCATGCCGGGTGATTGGAATTACCGGGTCGGCTGGAAAAACCACGACGACGACGCTGGTCGGCAGAATTGCCCAGGCGGCTTTTGCTGGAAGCGATCGCACAGCCTGGGTCGGTGGAAATATCGGCTCGCCGTTGATCACAGATGTCGACAGGATGTGTCCGCAGGACCTGGCAGTGATGGAACTTTCAAGCTTCCAACTTGAGATCATGACTCGCTCCCCGCAGGTGGCTGCAGTCTTGAATATTACCCCTAATCATCTGGACCGTCACAGCTACGATGAAAGCGTACATTTCTGCGAAAGAGCAATTCTTCTGCACCAAACTTCATCAGAATCTGTGATATTAGGTCGGGATGACCCAGGAGCCTGGGCGCTGGTGAAAAAAGCTCGCGGACAGATCTTTTCGTTCGGGTTGTCTGAGTTGCCTGCAGATCAAAGAGGCGTCTTTCTGCGGGATGGTACCATTTTCGTTAGAACTGAATATCAACAGCCCGGTGTGAATCATGCATCTATGATGGACATGGAGCCGATTGATCAACCAGTGATCTCGATGAAGGACATCGCGTTGCGTGGAGAACACAACCTCTTGAATGCAATGGCAGCTTGTGCGATCGCCGCTGCAGCTGGTCTCCCGATTGAAGCCATGCAATCCGGGATAAAAGATTTCAATGGCGTCCCGCACAGGCTGGAATTCGTTCGAACTTGGGGTGGCGCGGATTGGTACAACGACTCGATTGCCACAGCTCCGGAAAGAGCGATGGCGGCGATCCGCTCGTTCGATGAACCGCTGGTTCTTCTGGCAGGAGGGCGGGATAAGAATCTTCCATGGGATGATTTTGCTCGGCTGGTTCGCGGCAGAGTAGATCATCTGATTCTTTTTGGTGAATCTGCCGAATTGATTTTTCGAAAGCTGGAGTTAACCCAGCAGGATCGGGTTGAGGTTGTTTGCTGCAAAGGTCTTCGAGAGGCAGTTGAAGTAGCAGAGAAGGTAGTCAAACCGGGAGATGTCGTCTTACTCTCTCCTGGTGGAACGAGTTTTGATGAATTTAAAGATTTTGAAGAACGCGGTAGATATTTCTCACAATTGGTTGGAGAACTGCCATGAAATCAAACACAACTCTTTATCGGCAACGCAGATATCAATCTGTGGCAGGTGGTTATGGTCGTCAAATTCCGCGGGCGGAAGAGGACAATCGGTCGGTTTCCAAGGCTAAAGACTAAAAAGGGAGCGATCCGTTTTCATGTCGATCTCCCAATGATTCTGATTTTTTCGACCCTGATTATCTTTGGGTTGCTGATGGTATTCTCAGCAAGTTACGATTATTCCTTCAAATGGTATGGCAATCCATCAACGATTTTCATCCGCCAGCTGATCTGGATGGGACTAGGTCTGGTGGGGATGCTCGTGTTGACTTTTGTAGATTACCACATCCTGGGGAGATATGCAGTCTGGGCGATGGCTGTGACAATTTTTCTGTTGATCGCAGTTCTTATTGCGAACGAGGTAAGGAATGGCGCTTCTCGAACCATTTATCAGGGTTCAGTTCAACCATCTGAGCTCGCGAAACTTGTCCTCGTGATTTACCTTTCTGTGTGGTTAACCTCCCGACGCGAGCAGCTGGGCGAACTTGGATTTGGGTTGATACCGCTTGCGTTAATCGTTAGGCCTGTTGGGCGGATTGATCATTATTCAGCCGGATTTGAGTGCGGTCGTCACTATTCTTGCGCTAGGTGGGCTAATGTTCTTTTTGGCAGGGGGTGACCTCCGTCAGATTGGATTATTGCTTCTGACGACCCTTCTTTTCGGTGCCCTGGTTGTTCAATTCCATGATACAGGCCGAGGCAGAATCCGAGATTATTTATCGGGGTTGAAAGATCCGACGGAAGGCTCTTATCATGTTAGACGATCGCTTGAAGCCTTTGAAAGTGGCGGCTGGCTTGGGGTTGGGATAGGAAATGCGACGGGGAAAGTCACGGGTTTGCCCGTTCCACCAACAGACAGCATATTTGCGGTAGTCGGTGAAGAGACAGGTGTGGTTGGCGGCATTGCTTTAGTCGGACTCTATGGCCTGTTCTTTTACCGTGGGATAAAAATTGCGAGACATGCTCCAGACCAGATGGGGGCTCTGCTTGTGGCAGGTTTGGTGACATGGATATGCCTGGAAGCTTTCATCAATATGTCTGTTCTGGTCAATATTTTACCCTTCGCAGGGAATGCCTTGCCTTTTATCAGTGCTGGCGGCTCGAATTTGCTTGTTTCGATGGCTGCAGTCGGTTTGATATTAAATGTGTCAAGAGTTTCGGTTCGAAAGAGAGAAGAGAGAGGGAAGCTTTTCGATGCGGTTATTGATCTGCGCCGGAGGAACCGGCGGCGGAGTGTATCCGGCGCTCGCAGTTCTGAACGCACTGCAAAATGAGCCCGAATTTCGGCCACAAAAAACGTCTGATTACCCAGAGGACGTTCTTTCAGTCCTATGGGTGGGCAGCGTTGGAGGCATGGAGGCAGAGCTGGTGAAACGAGCTGGTTTGGAATTTAAAGCCATTCCCGCAGCTGGTGTCCATGGGGTCAGCATCAAGTCAATCCCTGGAAATATCTTCCGCCTCGCGCGTGGATATAAGGCTTCTATCCAAATTCTCAGGCAATATCAACCTCATGCCATGCTGTTTACTGGAGGTTATGTGGCCGTACCCATGGCGTTGGCAGGCAGGCGCGTTCCGACGTTAGTCTATGTCCCTGATATTGAGCCTGGATTAGCGTTGCAGGTCGTGGCGCGTTTTGCAGACCATATCGCCGTGACTACAGAAGAATTCGCGTGGATATTTCCCAAATCGTTCAGAAATCCTGGTCTCAGGTTATCCCACTCGACCGGGATTGGATGCTGTTCCGAAGAATGAAGCCTTGGCTGAATTTAATCTGAATCGTGATCTACCGGTGTTGATGGTCACTGGCGGCAGCAGTGGAGCGCGTTCGATCAACAGGGCTTTATATGCAGTATTGCCCAAACTGTTAACTGAAATGCAGATTATTCATCTGACTGGCAGTCAAAATTGGGCTGAAAATGAAATGGAAATCGCCAGAATCCAGGAACTAACTGGTGGAATCCCCGGTCTGTTCGAGCGTTATAAAGCATTTCCATACCTTCACAGCGAGATGGGTGCAGCGCTATCTGCAGCAGACCTCGTAGTCGCTCGCGCCGGTGCGTCCGTGCTGGGCGAGTTCCCTCTTTTTGGCTTACCGGCCATTCTGGTGCCGTACCCGTATGCATGGCGTTATCAGAAGGTAAATGCGGATTTCCTGGCGATTCGGAATGCCGCGATTGTATTAGCAGACGAAGAGCTGCCTCAAAAGTTGGCTTCCTGCGTGCTCGAGCTCATGCGCGATCAGGCTAAACGGGATCAGATGTGCAAGGCAATGCGTAGTGTTGCTCGTCCAAATGCTGCAGGCGATATCGCACATTCACTCGTTGATGTCGCCCGGCAGCAACGCTTGAAAGGGTATCGTCCATGATTGCAATGGTGGCAGTTTTTGGGATGTTCCTCTTGCTCTTCGCATTTATCGGATCTGTGCGAGGTTGGGCGAAAGAAGTACTGGTCATTATTTCTGTGATTTTGGCGCTTGCAGTCATCTCGCTCTTCGAGGATTTGCTCAATCTAGAAGCCATCCTGTTCAATGGGAATACCACCCTGCAGTATTGGTTTCGAACCCTTACGGTCGGATTATTAGTATTATTTGGCTATCAATCACCTTCTCTGCCGCGATTGCAAAAAGCGATCGAAAAACGAGGCAAGATCCAGGACAATATCCTGGGTTTCTTCTTTGGGATCTTCAGCGGTTATTTTGTCATGGGTACGCTCTGGTCTTTTTCAAGTCAGGCTATGTATCCTATGCTGGACAAATACGTCCAGGCGGTTCCTCCAGAGCTGAGCGATATTACAGAACGAGTCCTCAACCTGCTGCCTCCGATGTGGCTGGATGAACCGGTGACGATTTTCATCAGCGTGGTCGTGTCGTTCATTTTTGCGATTATTTATTTCTTATAGACGATAAAGAATGGGAAATCGAGTGCATTTTATTGGAGTTGGTGGTAGTGGACTCTCGGCAATCGCGACAGTTCTCCTTGAGCGTGGCGATTTTGTCAGTGGTTCAGACCGCCAGGATTTGCCCTCTTTGCAGAAGCTTCGGGAGGCCGGGGTGAGAGTTTATATCGGTCACAGGGCTGAAAATATTGCCGGGGTGGATCTGGTCGTTCGGTCATCGGCAGTGCGCGATGACAACGTCGAAGTCCAGGCTGCTTGCTCAGCCCACATCCCGGTGTTAAAGCGAGCAGATTTCCTCGACCAGTTAACTTCTGGCAAACGCACAATCGCGATTGCCGGAACGCATGGAAAAACGACAACGACCGCCATGATCGCATGGGTGCTTCAGCAGCAAGGGTTGGATCCATCTTTTGTTATCGGAGGAGTCTCGAATAACCTCGGCGGGAACGCCCATGCTGGATCTGGTGATATTTTTGTGATTGAAGCAGACGAATACGATCGAATGTTCCTGGGGTTGTCACCATACATCGCGATTGTGACCAGCGTGGAACACGATCACCCGGATTGCTACCCGACATCAGCTGATTTTTTCAGCGCTTTTCAGGCATTTGTGGACAGGCTCAAGCCCGAAGGAGTACTGCTCGCCTGTCTGGATGATCCGGGTGCACGTAATCTGTTTGGCTTATGCCCACTCAAAGGGTTGCAGGGTGGCGTCCTATAGTCTCGAAGACCAAACCGCTGATTATTTCGCTAAAAATTATCATCCAAACACGAGCGGCGGTTTCACTTTTGATTTATATTCCCATGGGACTCGGATTGAGACACCGATCCAGCTGCAGGCTACCGGGAGTTCATAACGTTTTGAATGCATTGGCGGCAATCGGTACGGCTGATCTATTAGACCTGCCGCTGGACATCCACCACTCGATCATGCGAAACTTATTCTGGGACGGGCCGCCGTTTTGAGCTGGTTGGAATTGAAAAAGGTATCACGATCATCAATGATTACGCCCACCATCCCACCGAAATTCGAGCAACGCTTGCAGCAGCACGCACCCGCTATCCTGGAAGATCCATCTGGGCGGTCTGGCAGCCGCATACGTTTTCTCGCTCAAGGCAGCTGATGGATGGATTTGCAAGTGCATTTGAGGATGCTGATCGGGTTATCATTACTGAAATTTTTGCAGCGCGCGAGCAGCTTCCGGAAGATGGATTCTCAAGCCGGGCATTGGCCGACGCGATTGCCAGGGATTTCATACATGGGTCGGAGGCCGTTTTCTTAAACCTCAATTGTCTGAAACGACGGATTTTCTGCTCGAAGTACTTCAACCGGATGATATTGTGCTGGTACTCTCTGCCGGCGATGCGGATCTGATATGTACAGACCTGGCTCGCAGATTACGCGAATTGTAAGGATTTTGGAGTTGGATCATCAACCCGCTTTAATCAAAGATTTGAGTGAAACCATCGTCAGCCGATTGCGCTTCGATGTTCCTTTGGCGCGCTACATGTCCTCCAGGCTTGGCGGTTCGGCGGAAGCTCTGATTGAAGTCGAGTCGGTCGATGATCTGGAAAGCGTGGTAATCGCTTGCTGGGAATTAAATATTCCCATCAAGATCATTGGAGGAGGATCTAATTTGCTGGTCAGCGATGCGGGTGTGAGTGGATTAGTAATTGTTAACCGAGCTCGCAAAGTGCGGTTTGAAATTGAGTCAGTACCTCCACTGGTTTGGGCAGAATCCGGCGCTAACTTTGGTTTATTAGCTCGCAAAGCGGCGAATATTGGCCTGTTAGGCTTGGAGTGGGCTGCTGGAATCCCTGGTACTCTTGGTGGCGCGATTGTCGGAAATGCTGGAGCTCATGGCGGGAGTATGGCTGGAAATCTCCGGCTGGCTGAAATCTTGCATCGAATAGATATAGATCGGAAAGTAGATGCACGACGCGAAGAATGGCCGTCGGAAAATGCTGGAATACAGTTATCGAAGCAGCGTCCTAAAGCGAAAACCAGGGAATCAAATAGTCCTGGCAGCTACTCTCGAATTGCTGCGGTCATCGGTGGATTTCGTGCAAACCAGGATGAATGAGTTTGTCGAATTTCGGCATCGAACTCAGCCCCCAGGTGCCAGCATGGGTTCTAGTCTTTAAAAATCCCCCCGGCGACCATGCCGGCCGGTTGATTGATGCAGCTGGTTTAAAAGGTTATCGGATAGGAGATGCCCAAATCAGTCCTGTCCATGCAAACTTCTTCATTAACGTTGGCAAAGCTTCTGCACGCGATTTCTTTCAATTGATTGAGCATGCCAGCAAAGTCGTTCAAGATAAAGTTTGGCGTCCGGCTGGAGCTCGAAATCGAGCTTGTGGGTGAGTGGTGAGGTCATGGCTTCAAGGCAAAAAATCCGGGTAGGAGTGATTTTTGGTGGACGATCGGGAGAACATGAAGTCTCGTTGATGTCGGCTCGATCTGTGATTGGGGCGATGGACATCAATAAATATTGAGTCACCGAAATTGGCATCACTCATGACGGCGCCTGGGTAGTTGGTAATGATGTGTTGGCTGGATTAACGAAAGAACAAACATCTGGTCTTTCTCCTGCAGTCATCCTGGCGATCCCGGAAGATCGGGCCTTTATATTCTGCGAAAAGAGGATCGAAGCGAAATTCTTGAAAGCCTCTCGAAACTGGATGTCATTTTCCCTGTTTTGCACGGAACATTTGGCGAAGATGGGACAATTCAGGGCTTATTGGAGATGGCTGACCTTGCATACGTTGGAGCAGGCGTTTTAGGCTCGTCGCTGGGGATGGATAAAGGAGTGTGTAAGGACGTTCTACGAGCCCACGATATTCGGGTTGTTGAATCGATCGTATTCTCTCGAAGCGAGATTGAAGCGGAACTACCTCGGGTCGTTGAGAAAGCCCAATCCCTTGCGGAATTTCCACTGTTTGTAAAACCGGCTAATTTGGGGTCATCTGTTGGGATCATGAAATGCAATTCGCGCTCCGATTTACTTGAAGGGTTGATCGATGCAGCCCGCTACGATCGGAGGGTCATGGTGGAGCGAGGAGTTCGAAATGCTCGAGAGATCGAGGTCAGTGTTCTGGGCAATGAAGAGCCGCGAGCTTCAATTCCGGGAGAAGTTATCCCAAGTCAGGATTTTATTCTTATGAAGCCAAATACATCGATGAGACATCCGACTTGATCATTCCAGCACCGATTTCCCCAAGAATTAACACGCCGGGTTCAAGATACTGGCGCTTCGTGCCTATAGGGCGATTGACTGTGCAGGGATGGCGCGTGTAGATTTCTTACTGGAGCGTGAGTATCCTGGTGGAGAATCGGGCGAGCTGTTCCTGAATGAGCTGAATACGATTCCAGGATTTACAAAAATCAGTATGTACCCAAAGCTCTGGGAGGCAAGCGGGATGCCTTATCCAGTGCTGATTGACCGTTTGATTGACCTTGCGCTGCGCCGCAAACAAGACCGTGATCGCACTGAGCGACGTTATCGGAAGGGAACTTAGCCATGAAAATCTCGAACCCGCCAAAACAGCGATCTGAAGAAATTCGAAAACGCAGGTTTGACAAATCGCATACTGCCCGGCAGACGACAAGGCAAAGGAAAGACCGCGTGATCAATCCGGCTCCTCCGCCTGTGATGACACGCACTCCACTGACTGGGGTTTCACGTCCGCAGAAAAAAGGCAACCAGAAAAATCGCCGGATATACAACCTCAGCCTGGATGCAGCTCACGGCTCAGAGATGCGAGTACCTGCGCTGCCTCGAATCGGTCTGAGCTGGCGTTTCATCTCAATACTAATTGCAGGTTTTCTTGGTTTTGCGCTTTACCAGCTATGGGAGTCACCGGATTTCACGTTGACGCCCCGAAAATTACTGGCTTGAAAAGCCTTAATAGTAATCAAATCAACACTGGAATTGGTCTGATCGGTGCGCGTATCATTCAATTGGATGCGAATTCAATCCAGTCTGATCTGTTAAGCGAATTTCCTGAATTATCAAGTGCCGAGGTCGCGATGGGTTTCCCAATTCGGTCTTGATCACGGTGACTGGAGAATCCCTGTGCTGACCTGGACCAGGGATGGCGAAAGTTTTCTGGTAGATTCCCAGGGGATCAGGTTTCCCCTTCGAGAAGGAATTTCTATTGGCTCTACCCCAGTAGTGGAAGCAGCAGGAGATCCTCCATTTGCATTCAAGCAGGAAGCAGAGGATGGGCTGTCGTTGCGAAATCGACAATCCAGAAGATTACCGGATCGATCCTGCCTGGTCTCTCGAATGCAGGAGCAGGCTAAACCTTTGCTTCCTCCTGAATTTCGTCAGGTCGAGTTCTGCTGGTTTCTGAAAAAGCTCCAGCTGGCTCAAAGCTTATATATGATCCGGTCCATGGGATAGGCTGGCTAGACCGGCGCAGGATGGAATGTATATCTGGGTGATGCACAGGAAATTGAAGTTAAACTCCAAACTTACAGAGTGATCATGGACCAGCTGAAAGCTTCAGAAAACAGGCCAACCATGATCAGCGTTGAATATGTTCATGCTCCGTATTATCGGATGGAGTAGCCGGATAGGATGACAGGTAATAATAATGAATGCTATTTCTAGAGGGAAGATCGATGGACGATCAAATCCTAATCGGAATTGACATCGGAACTACAAAAATATGCTCCCTGGTCGCTCGGGAAGAGAATCCAGGTCAGCTCCGGATCTTGGGGGTAGGAATCGAACCTTCCCAGGGTCTCCGCAAGGGTGTAGTAGTGGATCTGGAGGCTGCTGCACAGGCGATCGCACGCTCGGTGGATAAGGCAGAACGTACATCTGGTGTGGAGATCCTTTCAGCCTTGGTCAGCCTTGCAGGCTCGAACGTGTCTTCTGTCAACAGTCGTGGGGTTGTAGGGGTCTCAGGTCGGGTGATTGACCAAGATGATATTGCCCGAGCGGTAGACGCCGCCAGGGCTGTGGCGATCCCGCATAATCGAGAGATTGTGCATGTTATCCAGCGAGGATTCAATGTCGATGGTCAAGACGGCATTCGGATGCCGATGGGTATGCATGGATACAGGCTGGAAGTTGAGACGCACATTATCACTGCGACCGCTGCCAGTGTTGAGAATTTGCGGCAGTGCGTGGCTGCAGCAGGTGTTGAAGTCGCGCAGTTTGTCCTAAATCCTCTTGCTTCAGCCGAAGTCGTCCTGACTGAGGCAGAACGACAAATGGGTGCAGTTGTTTGTGATGTGGGGGGTGGGACTACCGACATGGCCATTTATGTGGATGGCGATGTCTGGCACACAGCTGTGTTATCGGTAGGAGGCAATCATATCACTTCAGATATTGCGCAGGTGCTGCATCTACCCAATACTCAAGCAGAAGAGATCAAACTTCAGCACGGTCATGCAAATCCAGCTGAAATCGATCCACAGCAATTTTTCAACCTGCGTCCATTTGGAGACCAGGAAATTGTCCAGGCCAGCCACCTGGAATTAGTCCAGATTATCCATGCCAGGGTAGAAGAAATATTTGGGATGGTTGTTCAGGAGATAAAAAGATCTGGTTATGATGGGCTGCTTCCTGCGGGTGTTGTCTTGACCGGCGGAGGCAGCGCGCTGCCGGGGATCAGGACGATAGCAAGTCAGGTTCTGGGTGTTCCAGTCCGCATCGCCCAGCCGGAACACCTGATCGGAATGACCGACCGGCTCGAATCGCCTGCTTTTTCGACAAGTGTTGGTTTACTGCGCTGGGGAATGTTGATGAATGAATTTGCCCCGGAAGGCGAAATCCGGCGTAAGCGCAGCAGGAGCCGAACCGGACAGGGATTGGAAGCAGCTCTTTTATCGATTGGGAGCGCGTCAAAGAATGGTTGAAGCGCCTATTACCTTAATCCTACCAAATCCAGCTTTTGGCAAGCATCGACGATGAATATCGATTAACAGAAAAGTGATTTATCGAGAATTTCGAGAGACAGGTCTTAACAAGAAGCAAAGAAGAATGCATCCTGAATGAGGAGGAAGAATGTCAAATTTCATCAGTACACCCAATCAGTTAGAATCGTTTGCCAGGATTAAGGTTGTTGGAGTCGGCGGAGGCGGCTGCAATGCAGTAGACCGTATGATCGATGAAGGTCTGCAAGGTGTGGACTTCGTCGCTGTTAACACGGACGCACAGGCGCTGCTGCTCTCCAAGGCGAACACCCGTGTTCGAATTGGAGAAAAGCTCACTCGTGGGCTGGGCTCCGGCGGGGACCCGGAAGTTGGTTTGAAGGCCACCGAGGAATCAGCAGAGGAGCTGTACGGGGTTCTGAAAAACTCTGACATGGTTTTTATCACTGCTGGTATGGGTGGCGGTACAGGCACTGGTGGAGCCCCAATCGTTGCACAGATTGCGAAGGAGGTTGGTTCTCTCACTATCGGCGTCGTCACACGACCGTTCACATTTGAGGGATCGCGGCGGATCCAATCTGCCGAGAGTGGGATCAGCCGTCTGAAAGAGCAGGCTGATACGCTGATCGTGATCCCGAACGACCGGCTTCTCCAGATTGTTGACAAACGCGCCAACCTGCAGACCGCTTTCCGATTAGCTGATGATGTGTTGCGCCAGGGTGTTCAAGGGATCTCCGAGCTGATTACGATCCCTGGCCTGATCAATCTGGACTTTGCAGATGTTCGGACGATCATGTCGGAAGGGGGAGCGGCATTAATGGCTGTTGGAATGGCCAAGGGTGAGGATGCGGCTCGAATCGCGGCTGAACAGGCTATCTCCAGCCAGCTGTTAGATATAACGATTGACGGCGCGCGCGGCATCCTGTTCAATGTCACAGGCGGCCCAGAGCTGACGCTGTTCGATGTAAACCAGGCAGCTGCGATCATCAAGGAGACAGCTCATCCTGAAGTCAATTTGATCTTTGGCGCTGTAATTGATCCGACGATGAAGGATCAGGTGCGCATCACCGTGATTGCCACAGGTTTCGAACGTGCTGGTATTCCTCGCAGAATGATCGAGACACCAGTAAATGAACCGCGGAAGATGGCCGAACCCGAATCCGTCAGCGTGCAGTCGCAGACCAAACAGGCCTTGCGAGAATTTCAACCGAGGACCTACAGCACGGAAGATATCGATATCCCGACCTTCCTGCGCAATCGGAACAACCGCTAGACGATCATGTCATTTGGCGGCATATTGTCGCTCTGGAAAGTATTAACAATAAATCTCCGGAATCCTCCTCCCGGAGATTAGATCTTGCCCGTTTGCAGATAGGCAGGTCACTTTCAGCTCCATCGTGTGCCTTCGCGTGGAGCAGCAAATGGGAAAGGGTAAAGCCTGGCGAATAGTCGCCAGGCCTTACCCAGCCAGTTTTGAAAAAGATGAAGGTTGTTTCGTGCAGCGGGGGCCACAACTCACAAATACATCGCCGCCTGGCCTTGGTTTGCCGATGATAAAATCTCGATCACGAAGAGATAGGGATCTGGTTGCTTTGAAAACTCTTACGTAGAATGGAGATCAATAATGGCGGCGCTTGCACAATTCCCTGGATTTCTAATCTATTTTCCGCAAAAATTCCCTTGCCATTTTAATTATGAATATGCTAGAATTCTCCCCACTCCACCTATATCTAAGGGTGAGCAGCAAGGCAACCCCCAACAATAGCGGTTACATTTGTTCTAAATAGGATCAGGGGTCCCATGCGATGTCCATATTGTAAAAACCTGAGCTCTCGGGTCATTGACACGTCTCACAACTCACGCGGTGGTGTTCGCCGCAGGCGTGAGTGTGAAAGCTGTAAGCAGCGTTTCAGCACCTACGAACGACCGATCCTGGCAACCCCGCTGATCGTCAAGCAGGATGGTTCGCGTGAAGAATTCGATCGCGAGAAATTGATGCGCGGCATCCGAATCTCCTGTGCAAAAAGACCGGTGTCTGCGGCGGACATTGAACGCCTGGTCGGTGAAATTGAAGTCAACACTTCAAGCGATGGGGAGAGCTGAAGTGTCGTCACGCGTGATTGGAGATATGGTCATTTCAGGCCTGAAAGGGCTGGACCATGTTGCGTATATTCGATATGCCATTGTTTATCTTGGACTGGATGATCTAAAATCCATCCGAAGCGAGATAGACCGCTTATTGGAAAGCTGACCTGGATCGAGTCTTCTCAGCAGATTTGTTCTTATCGGTTCGAGGCGACAGGACTGGAGGTAAATAAATGACGAATCATGGATCTGATCCTTTGCAGATAGCAAGTGGTTTGCCGTACACACCCATCTTACCGGGGGACCTGCCGGATGTTGAATTAACGGAGAATGCTAGACAGGTGCTTGTTCGCAGGTACGTTCGGCGTGGTAAGGACCAGCAGCCGACCGAAAGTGTCGAAGAAATGTTCTGGCGCGTCGCCTATCATGTTGCTTCCAGCGAGGCAGTTTGGGACGACGATGTAACACAAAGGGCACATGATTTCTATAAGCTTCTTTCCTCCAAGCGTTTCTTTCCTAACTCGCCAACTTTCACCGGGGCAGGGACACCTCTTGGACAATTAGCTGCTTGTTTTGTCCTGCCAATCAGTGACGATATGGGTCGCGATCCTGCAGGGATTTTCCAGACCTTGCGCGATGCTGCTTTGATCCAGCAGACAGGTGGGGGAAATGGTTTTTCTTTTTCACGCTTACGTCCAAAAGGTGCTCTGGTTAAAACGTCTGCTGGACAGGCGACCGGTCCTGTCGGTTTTTTGCGCGTGTATGATATCGCCTTCGGTGAGATTGCTCAGGGGGGCACGCGTCGCGGTGCAAACATGGCTGTTTTGAGGGTAGATCATCCTGACATCGAGGAATTTATTTCCTGCAAAACAGACGAAAATGCAATTACAAATTTTAACATCTCTGTCGGAATCACAGACGCTTTCATGCGAGCAGTCGTTGATGACGCAGATTGGGATTTGCGATTTCCAGATGTAAATTTCGAAGCTTATAAGGGATTTAAAGGGACAATCGAACAGGCTGAAGCAGCAGGACTGCCGGTTAAGGTTTATCGTACAGTTCGCGCCCGCGCATTGTTCGAAAAAATCGTTCGCCAGGCGCACCATAACGGCGAACCAGGTGTGCTTTTTCTCGATGCAGCAAATCGGTCGAACCCTGTTCCGCACCTTTATCAGCTGGAGGCTACCAATCCTTGTGGGGAGCAGTTCTTAGGACCGTACGAAAACTGCTGCCTTGGTTCGATCAATTTAGCACAGCATTTCGGAGCGGATGGTGCGGTTGATTGGAATAAACTCCAACGCAGTGTCGAGCTCTCCACGATATTTCTGGATGATGTCGTTGATGCTAACGCCTATGTGCCGGCTGTACCGCAGTTGAATATGGCTGCCCGTGACGCTCGCCGGATAGGACTTGGCATCATGGGGTTGGGTGATTTAATGTACCATGTCGGCGTGCGCTATGGGTCGGATGATGGTCAGGAGTTTGCAGCTCAGGTGATGGAGTTCGTCCGGTTCCACGCAATGAAGACCAGCATTGAGCTGGCAAGACAGCGCGGGCCATTCCCGGCGATAAAAGGCAGCATCTATGATCCAGTGGCTCACAATTGGAGTCCGCCGTGCCCGCAAAAAGCATACGTCCGGGATTGGAATCGTCCTGATCTCGACTGGGATTCGCTCGTTCAGGATATTCGGAATCATGGAATTCGAAATGCTGCCCAAACAACAATCGCTCCTACTGGAACAATCGCAACAGTAGCAGGTTGTGAAGGCTATGGCTGTGAGCCTGTTTTTGCACTGGCATATATCCGCCATGTGAATGACAACGGGCGTGACCTTGAGCTGACTTATGCCAGCCCGCTCTTTGATAAGGCTCTCATCCAGGCTGGCCTGGATGAGACAACTCGATCACGAATTGTTGATCATGTAATGGAGCTCGGTACATGTCAGGGGTTGGAGGAAGTTCCAGAATCAGTCCGCGAGATATTTGTCGTATCTCAGGATATCAGCGCAGAAGAACATGTGCTGATGCAAGCGTCCCTGCAGACCTTTGTAGACAACAGTCTCAGCAAGACGATCAACTTCCCTGAAACTGCGAATGAGCGCGATGTTGCTTATGCTTATCAGCTTGCCTGGGAGCTCGGATGTAAAGGGATTACAGTCTACGTCACGGGTTCACGCCAGAAGGTAGTGCTTGAGACAAAAGCGACTGCAAAGCAAAAACAACAGCCAGCTCTGATCTCACCTGCATCAGAACCGGACCAGCTACCGCACATGCATGATAAGAAAAAGCCGCGACCAGAGCTTTTACCTGGATACACTTTCAGCGTCGGAACACCGCTCGGGAAGGCTTTTATCACGATAAACGAAAATGGGGGTAAGCAGCCGTTTGAGGTTTTCATAAATACGGCGAAAGCTGGCTCAGATACAGCGGCGGTTTCTGAGGCGATCGGCCGGTTAATCTCCTATATCCTGCGCCTTCCGTCATCAGTTGCACCTCGTGAACGCCTGAAAGAAGTCTGGCATCAGCTCAACGGGATTGGAGGCGGCCGACCGCTCGGATTTGGCCCGAACCGTGTCCGTTCTTTACCTGATGGAGTCGCGCGCGCGTTAGGAGAGTACCTCTCGCAAACGGGTGAGCAGGTTGTCGAAGAAGAACAAAAAGAATATAAACCAGGCGGAAATGGCTTTAATTTACTTCAGGAGACCGCCGGTGGATCGGCAAGCGAACCGCAAGGCAGCCGGATTGGCGATTTATGTCCTGAATGCGGGCAAGCAGCAGTCGTGAATGAAGAGGGATGTAGGAAATGTTATGCCTGTGGTTTCAGTGAATGTTGAGAGTGACTAAGCTAAATTGAATTGTTAACCAGGACACTCGTTTGCTATCACATAAGGCAGGCTTAC
Source organism: uncultured Chloroflexia bacterium (assembly GCA_963726375.1). Classification (GTDB taxonomy): domain Bacteria; phylum Chloroflexota; class Anaerolineae; order Anaerolineales; family UBA4823; genus UTCFX2. The sequence continues at coordinate 162,573 of CAVSCE010000006.1, forward strand.
AAGCCTGTCTTTCTCTTTTATAGAGAATCTGTTTTAAAGTAAACCTTCGACTTTACAAATAACATATGTTATAAATAACATATGTTATAATGATAATTGAATTTCAATCTTTTTTCGGAGATCACAATGACAATCCGATTCGCAATTCTTGGGCTATTGAGCCGCCAACCACTCTCGGGATATGACATTAAAAAAATCATCGCCGATTCTGCATCTCTGTATTGGTCGGGCAATAACAATCAGATCTACACCACCCTGATTCAGCTCAACAAAGAAGATCTCGTCGCTTTCGAAGTGATCACGCAGGACTATGTTCCTTCGAAAAAGGTTTATTCCATCACCCAATTAGGATTAGAGGAATTGCGGAAATGGTTAAATTCCCCAATCGATCCTCCTGAGATGCACAACACATTTCTGGTTCGGCTCACCTGGGCTGATTTGCTGACAAAGGAGGAATTGAATAATTTGCTGGATAATTATGAGGAAGAGGTCCGCGTACAGGGATTGATGATCAAAGAAAAAATCCGACGAACAGACGGAAATCGAGGATCAAAACAGCCAGGCTGTACGATTTTCTAGGCTGGTGTCTCAAAATCTCATTATGTTTTACGAGAATGAGCTGAACTGGCTGAGATCCCTTCGTCAGAACCTGGAGAATCCTGGGTAAATTTTGGAGAAAATATGTTTTCACAAAATCAATATCGACTTATCACCGGTCATGAAAACAGCTTTATCGAATGCCTGCCTCTGGCAGGTGTGATTGCCTCGGAGCAAGATGCATTAGAATGGGTGGCGGTCTGCGGAGAAAATAGTACAGATCGATTGCTGATTGGAAGTGAGAATCTGAGTGATGAATTCTTCGACCTCAGCACCACGCTGGCCGGGATGATCTTGTTGAAATTTTCCAATTATCGAATTCGGGCTGCGGCATTGCTGCCCCCCGAGCGGGTAACTCATGGAAAATTCCCTGAGATGGTTGTTGAGACAAATCGGGGAAATCTGTTTCGGATTTATTTTGATCGATCGCTAGCCGAAGCGTGGCTGCTGGAATAAAGCACGGATCCGAATTTCCTCCCAACGGGTTTAAGCGCAATGGAGCAGGAAAGCATGGGCAGAGAGGAAGAACGTATGGAAGAATACAAGGTATTTAAATCACTCCCTTGGCAGGGATGCCATCCTGGATACTTATGACAAGATCCTCACAAGGTGGCCCCTGCCTTACGAAGAGTTTTCGATTTCCACAGGACTCGGTCAGACCCATATCATTGCCTGCGGAGGCGAAGAAAAACCACCGCTAGTTTTGCTGCATGGATCGAGCTCGAACGCGCTGATGTGGATAGGCGATGTGGTCGAATATAGCCAGGATTATCGAGTCTATGCCTTGGACATCCCCGGCGAACCCGGAAAAAGTGCTGAGATACAGACCCGAGCTGAGTGGAGATGGATATTCGAATTGGTTAGCTGAGATCCTAGATCAACTTAAAATCAACAAAACAGCAATGATCGGAATTTCTTTAGGCGGTTTTCTGGCACTTAAATATGCGACGACCAGACCCGACCAAGTCTCCAAGCTGGTCTTGCTTTGCCCGGCGGGAGTAGTTAAACAAAGGATATCCTTTCTTGTAAAAGCCCTATTTTTAGCGCCGTTTGGAAATGCAGGGCGCAAACGGTTAATCAAGTTGGTTTACGGAAACCAGACCATTGAGGAAGAGACCTTAGCCTACACCATGCTGATCGCTGAGAATTTCAATCCCCGCATGGAAGTCATCCCGATCCTGAATGATGAGTTGATCAGCCGGATCTCATGTCCTGTTCTGCTCATCGTTGGAGAAAATGATGTCCTCATAAATGCTGGAAAGACTGCTGGGCGATTGAGAGAACTGCTCCCTACTTCAGAGGTCCTGATACTGCCCGATGCGGGTCATGTCTTAATCGGGCTTCAGAAACGGATACAGGAATTTCTTCTCGATTGAGACAATCTAGGAAGAAATTGAAGAATTTTCAATTATATTCACCTGTAGAATCGGGCAAACCAATCCGGTCTTGTTTGAGGCAGTCTGTTGTGCTATAGTTCAGTTGGATTATTGTGAAAAATTTCCTACCAGTGGCCTTTATCGGAGAAAAAACATAAACAAACCAAACTAACGATTGTTAGGAGATCAGGATGGTCAAGAGGACGATTGTTGTCGCGGGGAATATTGGCGCAGGTAAGACATCTTTAACCGAAAGGCTTGGCGCCCGCCTGGGTTGGCAGACAGCTTTTGAATCGGTCTCGGATAATCCCTATCTGGCGGATTTTTATGCGAATATGAGCGTCTGGTCTTTCCATTTGCAGGTGTTCTTTCTTGGACACCGGGCGAAACAATACCTGGCATTGACGAGCGCTCCCCAGTCGTGCATTTTTGATCGAAGCATTTATGAAGATGCCTATATCTTTGTCAGGGCGCTCAATCAAATGGGTAACCTCTCAGAGCGGGATTATCTTTCTTACCGGACCGTATTCGATCTGGTCGTTTCACGCTTGCCAGCCCCGGATTTGTTGATCTATCTCAATGCACCCGTTAAGGTCATCTACCAACGCATCCTCAGCCGCGGCAGGGCGATAGAGAGCGGGATAACACCTGAATACTTGAGCCTGCTCGATTCTTTTTACAAAGATTGGATGGATGTTTTTGATGTCTGCCCGGTGCTCACAATCCGTACCGACGATCTGGACTTTGTCCACAAATCCGGTCACCTGGACATTGTTGTCCAACGCATCCAGGAGAAACTGGCAGGTCGTGAAGAAGTCGTTTTTTAGTTTTCAGGAACCATAGGGGAACACATCTGGAAGAAATTCCGTCCTATAGATGGAACTCACCCAATGATTCGGAAATCTTTCCGTGGATTCTTCTTATTCATTTTTATATTCACAGCTTTGTCAGGGGCAGCAAGCTGTTATGTTATTCTGCATGATTTACCTGGATTGGACCGGCTGCCTGCTCAGCTGCCAATGCCGAATGTCAAAATCGTCGATCGCAATGGGCGCCTGCTATATGAGGTGATTGACGAAAATGGCGGCAGGCATGCGGTTGTCCCGATAGAGCGTATCCCCCTTGTTTGCCAGCAAGCTGCTATCGCAACTGAAGACCGCAGTTTCTATTCAAATCCCGGAGTCGATCTGCGTGGGATGGCAAGAGCGGTTTGGATCAATCTCAGCGGCAGAGAGACGATTGCTGGCGGCAGCACCATCACCCAACAGGTAGCCAGAAACTTGCTCCTCGACGCCGGGGAGCGCAGCCAGCGCAGCCTGCGCCGCAAGCTTCGTGAAAGCCTGCTTGCCTGGGAGCTCACTCGCCGTTACAGTAAGGACCAGATCCTTGGACTGTACCTGAACCAGATCTATTACGGCGGGATGGCGTATGGGATCGAATCTGCTTCCCAGACATTCTTTGGCAAACCGGTTGACCGGCTGGATTTGGCGGAATGTGCATTGTTGGCAGGTCTCCCGCAGTCACCGGCAGCTTATAATCCATTCACAGATTCCGACGCAGCAGAAAATCGCCAGAGTACTGTTCTTGGTTTGATGGAGAAAGCTGGTTTCATAACTCATGAACAGGCAATATCGGCACAAAGGGAGCAGCTGGTCTTTGCGGAGAAACCCTACCCGATTGAAGCGCCTCACTTTGTGATGATGGTCCGCAGACAGCTGGACACGATCTTCACAAGCGACCAGATACGTGATCTGGGTGGATTGGTTGTCCGAACCACCCTGGATCTGGATTGGCAGACCACTGCAGAGAAAGCTGTAGACCGTCAGCTCTCCACGCTGGGTCGGAGCTACCTGGATATGGGGCATAATGTCAATAATGCTGCTCTGGTCGCTTTGGATCCAGTCTCCGGGGATGTGCTGGCGCTGGTCGGAAGCCCGGATTATTTCGATCCAAACCATGGTGGGGCTATCAATATGGCAATTTCCCCGCGGCAGCCTGGTTCAGCGCTTAAACCATTGGTTTATGCTGCGGCATTGGATCCCGGCTCATCTGGAGGTGCCTGGAGCGCCGCAACTATGCTCCTGGATGTTCGCACATCGTTCACCACTCAGGATGGGAAAGCATATTCGCCAGAGAACTATGACTTGCTTGAGCATGGCCCCGTCCTGCTCAGAGAAGCTCTTGCTTCTTCATTAAATATACCCGCAGTTATAACCTTGAACCATGTCGGGTTAAATCGGCTTTTCTCTTTGGCAGAAAACCTTGGGATCACCTCGCTTGGAAATCCCGAAGAATATGATTTATCGCTTGCCCTTGGTGGTGGCACAGTACGATTGATCGATCTGACGGCGGCATATGGCGCGTTTGCAAATGGTGGATTTCGATTGGAACCCCGGCTCATCCTGGATGCATCTGCTCCAGACGGCAGATTGGTATATTCAGCATCGCTCCCTGCTCGTACCGCGTCTTCGACGAACGGGTTGCCTGGTTGATCAGCGATATCCTTAGCGATCCTGAAGCCCGTCGGTTGGGTTTTGGGCCAAACAGCATACTTCGCATGGATCGACCTGCAGCCGTAAAAACAGGAACGACCTCCAACTTTCATGACAACTGGACTATTGGGTATACGCCCAACCTGGTTGTTGGGGTTTGGTCTGGAAATACAGATTATCAGCCAATGCGCGAAGTGAATGGATTGACCGGTGCTGCGCCTATCTGGCATGAATTCATGCGCGCAGTCCTGGCTGGATCTCCCCAAATGCCTTTTACAAGACCAGCTGGTTTGGAGCTGGCAGAAGTATGTGCCTTATCAGGAGGTATTCCAACCGATGCATGCCCATATCGGAAGCTGGAATGGTTTATCCCGGGAAGCAAGGCGGCGATCATACGCTGGTGGAACGGTGCCAGCGCGTGTCTGGACCTGAGCAATCCGAAGGCGCAGGCGTGGTATAAAACGAAGCTCGACTATCTGGTGAAAGAGTATGGGGTGGACGGGTTCAAGTTTGATGCCGGCGATGCCCGTTTCTATGCGGACGGGGTGGTTTCCTGGCAAAGGGATATCACGCCGAACGACCATACCCGGTTTTTTGCCGAATTTGGTCTGAACTATCCGCTGAACGAATACCGTGCCTCCTGGAAAATGGCGGGCTTGCCGCTGGCGCAGCGGCTGCGCGACAAGGGACATAAGTGGGAAGATCTCGCGAAGCTCATTCCCGACCAGATGTCGCAAAGCGTTATGGGTTATGCCTATACCTGTCCGGACATGATCGGCGGCGGGGAATACCGCAGTTTCCTGAATGCGGCGTCGCATCGATGAAGAACTGGTCGTTCGCTCCGCGCAGGTTCATGCACTGATGCCGATGATGCAGTTTTCGGTGGCGCCGTGGCGGATTCTCTCCAAAGAAAATCAGCAGATTTGTCTGAACATGGCGAAGCTTCACCTGGCGATGGGCAATCATATCCTGGCGCTGGCCAAGGAGGCGTCCAAAACTGGCGAGCCGATTGTCAAGCCGATGGCATTGGCCTTCCCGGACGGAGGCTATGAGAAGGTCAACGACCAGTTTGTGCTGGGCAATGATATTATCGTCGCCCCGGTTGTCGAAAAGGGCGCACGCTCGCGTTCGGTCGTTTTGCCCGAAGGAAACTGGAAGGCGGAAGATGGCAAGAGCTACAGGGGCGGACAGACGGTTAAAATCAATGTGCCGCTGGAACGTCTTCCCTATTTCAAACTCGTTACGCAATAATGCTTTAGGAAATATGTAGGGCGAGTCTTACGCTCTAGCTTTCTTCCACGCGGGTCTTGCTCCGGCTTCTACTGCGGCATCCAGCTCGAGCATCCGCCGGCGCAGGCGCACGACGAGTTCCGGCTTTTCGGCGGCAAGGTTGTGTTTTTCCCCGAGGTCGACGGCGAGGTTGAAGAGCATCACCTCCGGCTTGGCGGAGGGCGTTGGGCCCGTCTTCGCCTTCCGGTGTTTGCACCAGCAGCTTCCAATCCCCTTCGCGGATGCCCTCGAGGCTGCCGTCTTTGGCGTAGTAAAGGAACTCGTTGCGCACGGACTTGGCGTCGCCCTTCAGCAGCGCGGAGATATCCATGCCGTCAATGGCGCGGCCGGCGGGAAGCGGCGTGCCGGTGAGGGCGGCGATGGTGGGGAGCAGGTCGATGGTGGAGGCGAGCGCATCACACACCGTGCCCGCCGGAATGCGTCCGGGTGCCCACATGATGCAGGGCACGCGCTGACCGCCCTCGAAGGTGCTGATTTTGCCGTCGCGCAGCGGACCGGCGGAGCCGCCGTGGTGCTTGAAGCCGAGCCAGGGGCCGTTGTCGGTGGTGAAAATGACATAGGTGTTATCCGCGAGTTTCAGCTCGCGCAGCAGGTCGAAGATGCGACCCACCTCGGTGTCGAGGTGCTCGATGGTGTTGATGTAGGCGCGTTTGGGATCGGGGTCGCGGACGTCGTCGGGCACATAGAGCGGGATGTGCGGCATCGAATAGGGCAGGTAGAGGAAGAACGGGCGCTTCTGGTTTTCCTTGATGAAGGCGATGCCGCGATCCGTGCAGCGGCGGGTGATGGTGCGCTGGTCCACCGGGAGTTCGACGATCTTCTCGTTCTCCATCAGCGGGGTCTTCCATTTCGTGAGGGTGGACTCCGGGTCCTTCCATAGCGCGTCCATCCCGTCAGGGCCGCCCTTGGGCTTTCCCTCGTTGTCGGGATGGTTCATGTCGTTCGAGTAGGGGATGCCGAAGTAGGTATCGAAGCCGTTCGCGGTCGGGAGCACTTCGGGATGGTGGCCGAGGTGCCATTTGCCAAAGCAGGCGGTGGCGTAGCCCTGCTGCTTCAGATGGTCGGCGATGGTGTGCTCGGCCGGGTTCAGGCCGATGGTCGAAGTGGGAAAGAGCACGCCCTTGTGCATGCCCACCCGTTTCGGATAGCAGCCGGTGAGCAGTGCCGCCCGCGAAGGCGAGCAGACCGACGAGGCGACCATGAAGCTGGTGAACCTGCGCCCTTCTCTGGCGAGCCGGTCGAGATGCGGCGTGCGGATCGTCTTCGAGCCAAAGCACCCGAGGTCGCCGTAGCCCTGGTCATCGGTGAAGATGATGACGATGTTCGGCTTCGCGGCGGCAAGGGCTTGTCCGCAGGCGAGCGCGACGGATGCGAGGAGTGCGAGTAGGGATTTCACGGTTTGATGGGTTGCTTCTCGAAGTCGGTCGGGTTGACCCAGCCGGTCTTGACCGTTTCGCCGCGCATGAACCTTTCGTAGAGACCGTCGCCTTCGGTGGGTTTGTAGTGGTCGAACACTTCACCCCGCCCCTCCATGCGCGGGTCGCCCTGCGCCTTGAGCATCGTTTCCATGCGCTGGCGCAGTGCGGTCAGGCGCGCGGCCCGCGAGGGCGCGCATTTGGCCATCGGCGTGTAGGCGTTTTGGAAGAGCAATCCTTCGCGGGCGATGCGGTCGAAGGCGGGCGTCTTCACCCAACGCGTGCCGTAGGCACCCGCGTGCGGACCCCAGTCGTCGGCGATGGCAAAGAGAATGTTCGGGCGCGTGGTTTCCGCGGCGAAGGTGCCGCCGCAAAGGGCCGCCAGCAAAGCCGCACAAGTGATATGTTTCATAATACTCGAGGGTAGAGATCCGTTGCGAAACTCATGGCCGACCGGCGGAACAAACCTATTCATCGTCGTTCGCTTTGCCGGCCTTGCGCATCGCCTTCTTGTCACCATCGGCAGACCCGTTGCGGGGTGAATCCGGTTCATCGTGCGTGGGCAGATACTTTTTGAAGCGGGCGATGATCTCCTTGGATTCGGGATTCGCGGCCAGATTTTTGTGTTCCAGCGGGTCGGTGGAGTGGTCGTAGAGTTCCTCGGCGCCGTCGGCTTTGCCGCCATACCAGGTGTAGCGGTAGCGTCCGTCGGTGAGGGAATGGTTCTTGAACTGATAGGTGGTCAGGGTCGGATGATTCCACTCCATCTTCGGATTCTTCAGCAGCGGCGCAAAGCTGCGCCCTTCGTTTTCCGCATTGGGCGGCAGCCCGCACAGCTCCACCAGCGTGGGATACATGTCGAGCAGGTTGACCACCCCTTCGCATTTGAAACCGGGCGGCGTCAGGCCGGGCACGCGGACGATGAACGGCACGCGGTCCGACTCTTCCCACAGATCGGTCTTGCCGTATTTCAGCTTTTCGCTGAGATGCCAGCCGTGGTCGCCCCAGAGCATGATGATGGTGTTGTCGGCATACTTGCTTTTTTCCAGCGCCTCGAACAGCACGCCGAGGCAGTAATCCACATAGCTGATATTCGCCAGATAGGCGCGCTGTGCCTCTTTGTGCAGGTTGGCTTTGTCGGTCCGGCAGAAAACCGATGCCCGGTTTGAAGATCGGCTTGCCGTCCTTGCGGACGATGTCATCAAGATCGTCGCGAAAGATTTCCACCGGTTTGATTTTCTCCAGCGGATAGAGGTCGAAAAACTGCTGCGGGACAAACCACGGCAGATGCGGTTTGGAGATGCCCAGCGCCAGGAAGAACGGCTTGCCGTCAAAGTCGCGCTGGAGTTGATCGGCCGCCCATTTGCAGGCGACATAATCTTTGGTCTCTTCGACCGGCGCCTTGCAGGCGCCCCAGTGCAAATTCGGTTGCCGCCGGCTTTGGTGCCCAATCCGCCGGCAGGGGAGATTCCTCCCACAGCATGCCTTTGTTGCCGCCGCCCGGATTGGCGAACTCCTGAAACGCCCACTGGCCTTCATCCATGCCGGCCGCCGTCGGGTGCTTGTGGAAGATCTTGCCGGCGGAGAGCGTGTGATAGCCGTGCTTGCCGAAATATTCCGGCAGGGTGACGACATCCTTGGCTTTCGGCGCGTTCTTCAGATTCTTGAGTGTTGCCGTAAACACCGGTCGAAGAGGGCCGCTTGCCGGTCAGCAGAGCCGAGCGGGACGGGCAGCAGACCGTGGAGGGGCAATAGGCCTTGTTCATCACCATCGCCTGCTGTTTGGCCAGCCGGTCAAGGTTGGGGGTGATCGCCTGCGGGTTGCCGCCGAGGCAGCCGACCCAGTCATTCAAATCGTCAACGGCGATGAACAGAACATTGTAACGCTTGCCTTGATATTTCCCGACGTCGGGGAGGTCCGCTTTGGCAGGCAGGCTGAGGCTTGGTTGTGCGGCCGGCCGGGGAGACTCCGCGGCACCGCAGATTACGGCCAGCGGTGTCAGCAACAGGGAGGCGAAGAGCGTGAGGATGGATTTAGTATTCATAGGATCGGCATGCTGAAGGTAAGAGCGCGCAAGGGGTTCATAGGTTACGGTTCGCTGGCAGTTTTCTTTGATCTCGCGGAGCTGGGTGTGATTTTGGATGGCGGCGCATGGTTGAATCAATTGCTCCCCGCCCGCGTGCGCAGGAACAACTGCGGCGCGGTCGTGTTCGTGCTGACTCAGCACCGTGCGGCGGCCGGTGTTTGCGCCGCTGACCGTGGCGGCATTAAGCGCCGCTGCTGTTGCTCGATGCCCAGATGGAACTCCAGTTCGCCAGATTCGTGGAGGATTCGACGCGATAGACGGTATTGCTGTCCTTGTCGCGCACGTCGAAACGCACGGCCACAGCGCCCGGACCGCTGACAGTTGAATTTTGCCCGCGTCGTTGTCTGGCGAGAGCGGGTTGCCGAAGCGGATGTATTCGGCGTAGTTGTCGGAAATGTCGCCGTCGGGATTGTTCGTGGACTTGGACGGGGTGTTGGTCAGCCAGCCCCACCAGCCCAACTGCCAGATTGGAAGGAATCGTTGTCGCGCTCGGGAAAGGCGTCGTTGTTGACCGAACGGGTGAGCAGCGCATCCATTTCATTCTTGATCGAATTGTAAGCCGGGTTGCCCGCCTGATTGACGATTTCATCAGGATCATTGGCCACGTCATAAAGCTCCTGCGGACTTTTCTTGAGAAACGCCCATTGCCCGGCGCGGATGGCCACGTCACCCATGCTGGTCTGCGCGGGAATGTTCCACGGGCGGCGCGGATCCCGCAGGAGCGGACTGATGTCGTAACCTTTCACGTGCGGCGGCTTCACCAGTCCGGCGAGCGAGGCGATGGTCGGATACAAATCCTGCAAGCTGACGGTGCGGTAACACGGCATGCCCGTGGCCTGCATTCCCGGACGCGGATCACGGATCACGAGCACACAGTTGGCGGCCTCGTCGTAGAGCTTGGTTTTGCGGAAAAGGTATTTCTCGCCCAGATACCAGCCGTGGTCGCTCCAGAGCACGACGACGGTGTTGGACGCATGGGGCGAGTTGGCGAGGCCGTCGAGCACCCGTTTTACGCTGCGATCCGCTAGCGCCGAGGCCGCGAGATAATGGCGCACGGCTTCCTGATAGCCGCGCACGTCGCCCTCGGCGATGCCGACCGTTGGACCATAGAGGTTTCCTTGGGTGCGAATGTCATACATGTCCCCGCTGGTATAGCTGCCGCCCTGCGAGGCATCATCGGTGTCGTCATAGAATGC
>CAVSCE010000007.1:0-406957 GCA_963726375.1 uncultured Chloroflexia bacterium
CGATATCGGTCACTGCCACATCCATATTCAGGACCATCTGATGGTTACAAAACTCCGGCGCAGCCAGCCTGCCCGCTCCCTTTGATCGGAGATCGACATCCCTTCCGCTGCTCGCAAGCATGTCCGGGCTATCCTGATTCAGGAGTTTAATCCGTTGACGATGGTTCGTGAAAGCGCCCTGATCCTGCCGGAAATGCTGGATGTGCTTCGAAAGAGCCCATTAAATATTAAGCGAAGGGATAAAGGTGTTGGAAACAAACCTTAAGAAACCACCCTCCGGCCCGCTTAACGGCGCCCGGGGTACGATTCTAGCTGGTTTCTGCCTTGTAGCAGGAGCACTGCTCCTGTCATTTAATGGCCCGTGGTTTGTCTGGACATTTTTGTTTATCGCAGCTTTCTTCCTTGCACTTCGATCTTGATAATTCGATCGGATGGGTACAATCTTTGGATGCAAACAAGTTTATATAAGGGGATCAGCTGGATGGATTATTGGTAAGGAGCAACCCTTTGTCAAAAACTCGATTAAATAATGTAGATTTAGCCTGGCTTCGCATGGACAGTCCAACCAATCCCATGATCATCACAGTGGTCATGGAGTTCATGGGTCATATCGATTACGACCAGCTGATTGCGATTATGAAGAGTTCTCTAGGACGCTACCGGCGTTTTCGGCAGCGGATCGTCATACCTGGTCGTTTGTTCAGTCGACCGTTCTGGGAAGATGACCCTGATTACCGGATTGAGAGTCATGTGGAACGAGTGAACCTGAAGCCTCCTGCGGACGATGCTGCGCTGGAAGAATTGGTCAACACCAAAATGAACACAGCCCTGGATTTTTCCCATCCACTATGGAATATCACCCTGGTTGAAAACCATCCCAAGGCAGCATGATCGTATGCCGTGTTCATCACTGCATTGCTGACGGGATTTCCCTCATGCAGGTATTATTACGGATGACACAAGCCGTTCCTGATCTGCTGGAGAATCATGTACTTGCTGATAAAAATATTAATCAAACAATACAGGTTCCTGGCGGAAATCCTGGTCCTGAACATGTTCCGATGTCTGTCCATCGCCAAGATTTGAACACAGCTCTTTCTCAAACCGATCCAGTTGCTCCACCTCCAACGCACAGCCAGGCTGCAGCCCAAAGAAATCCGAATTTCGCCGAAATCCTCGCAGCAGCAGTCCGGATCATTTTCCGCCCTGCTGATCCGCCGACGATGCTCAAAGGGCCGCTTGGAAATACCAAAAAGGCGGTTTGGTCTGAGCCTTTGGGTTTATCCGAGATTAAGCAAATTGCCCGGAAACATCAAGCGACTGTAAATGACGTCTTCATGGAAGTCGTTTCCGGTGCCATTCGGCGCTATATGGATTTTTATAACGATCCTCGAAAACAGAACATTCGAGCCTTTAACCTGGTCAACTTGCGAGGCCTCACGTTCGATGAGGAACTCGGCAATAAATTCGGCCTGGTGTTTCTTACCCTGCCTTTAGATCAAGCCCAACCCCTTGATCGTCTGGCAGCGATCAAAAAAAGTATGGATAAATTGAAAGCTTCTGCAGAATATGTTGCCTCCTATGCGATCCTCAATATCCTCGGTCAGCTGCCCGGGTGGATTGAAAATCTGGCAATAAAAATCCTGGACATGAAAGGCACCGTTGTCGCGACCAATGTTCCCGGACCGCGCCATCCGGTCTACCTGGCAGGGGCGCGGATTACTTCATTGAAGGGCTGGGTGCCGCAATCAGGTCGAATTGGAGTCGGATTGAGCATTATCAGCTACAACGATCAGGTCTACTTTGGTTTAAACGCAGATGCTGGGCTGATCCCCGATCCAGAGCGGTTTCTTGGTTTCTTTCAGGACGAATTTAGAGCCTTGAGAGCTGCTGTTTAAGTGAGTGCACTTGTTAGCACTCTTTCTGCATTGTTATGCTTTTTTTACGCACAGCAATGTTAATGGTTGGCTAAAATATCATCAAAACCAATTTTATTCTTTGGAAATATGAGAAATTTCCTGCCGGCCAGGTCAACGGATGCCGTAATATTCATAAAATTGGTCTTTTCGAGCCAGCCCCATAAGGCAGGCGCGGTTCGAAAGTTGCAACGAAATCCTCATATTGACCTGTTGCTAGGTTAAAAGGTGGATCAAGGGAAATAACCCTGGGCAGCGAGAGCCCAAAAGGAGCTGGAAAATGGACTGGCCAATTTTCTTATTAGGGATTTTGATCGGCTGGATATCTGAATGGGTCGTTGACCTGCTCTTCTGGCGTAAGCGCCAGAAGAAATGGAAGGTTGCCGAGTCCGAATATCTCTCCCAGCTCGACGAAGTAAGAACAGAGCTGGAAGTTCAGAAATTGAAATCTCCTCAGCTCGAGGCAGCAGAGGGCGACCTGGGGTCTCAGGATACAGAGCTGGAATCTCTGCGCAGCGAGCTGGCCGCAGTGGAAGCTGAACGCGAAGATCTTGTTGCGCTGATGGCCAAGATGGAAGCGGAGCGAGGGGAGCTGGAGGAACAAATCAGCCGCTTAACTGCTCCTTCTGGAACGATCCCGCTTGCGGCCGGCGTTGGCCTGGCGGCAGCGACACGCAACGAGCAGGTGGTATTGGCACAGCTGAATGAAGATGTGGGGGACGACCTGACGATGATTGAGGGGGTCGGTCCAAAGATTTCAGGAGCTGCTCTACCAGAGCGGCATCCATACCTACTCTGAGCTGGCAGAAAGCGACGTTGAGCAGCTGCAGGCGATTCTCTCTGGAGGGGGGTCAGCTTTTCGGATGGCGGACCCAACCAGCTGGCCGCGTCAGGCGCGCCTGGCTGCTGCCCACGATTGGGTCCGGCTCCAGAATTTGAAGGAGCAGCTCTCAGGTGGAGTGCGCCGCCCGCAGCCGCCCGCACCGGAGGATGACCTGACGATGATTGAGGGGATTGGTCCAAAGATCTCCGCCAGCCTTAAAGAGCACGGCATCCGCACTTTTGTCCAGCTCTCCCGAGCCGAGCCAGACCGTTTGCTTGCAATCCTGGCCGAAGCTGGACCCAATTTCAAGCTGGCTGCGCCTGCAGTTCAGAGCTGGCCTGCACAGGCCCAGCTGGCAGCAAAGGGGGACTGGGATCAACTTCATGCCTTCAAGGAGTCTCCTCATAGCCGGACGCGGGCAAGCCAGATCATCAAAAACCGAGCCAGAACCCGAGCCTGAGCCTACGCCTCAACCTGAGCCTGAGCCTGAACATGGGCCCGAGCCTACGCCTCGAACCTGAACTGAGCCTGAACCCTGGACTTGAGCCTGAACTTGAGCCCGCAACCTGAGCCTGAGCCTGAACCTGCTACCCGAGCCTGAGCCCAAAGTTCGAGCCGTTGACTTGAGCCGGAGCACTCTACCCGAGCTTGAACTGCTCTACCCAAGTCATTGCCCGAGCCACGAACCTGAACCAGAGCCCGAGCCAGATCCTGGAAAGGTGGATTAAATGAATGATGATCGGTGGAGTACGCGCAGCTTTGACCTTATTAAAGGCGCTGTGCTGCTGGGTCTGCTCCTTTTTTTTGCGGTCTCCTTCATTAGAAGCTCAAACACGGATGCACAGGAGTCTATCCAAGCGCCCGAGGCTGCCCAGGTTCAAATCCTGGATCAGGTCGCGTCGGAAGATGGCTTGACCCTGTCTGGCAGCGCGGAAGCAGGGTCGACCGTAGAGCTGTGGGTTGGTGATACCAGACTTGCATCCGTCCCGGTGGATGCCTCTGGGATATGGACAACTACGGTTCAGACGGAATCGGGTGAAAATCAGATTGTTGCTCGTTCTGTGGACACAGATGGTACAACCCTGAGCGAGTTGAAAGTCGTTGTTCTTGATGTCAGCGAATCCACTCCGCAGACACTGCCGTCGTCGTAAAGATCGAATCACCCAAAGTGGCAGCCGGCGGCGAAGTATCCCTTTCTGGGATGGCCGAAGCGGGCTCAAGGGTTGAACTATGGTCGGGTGAGGAAAAACTGGCCGCTGTGCCTGTGGATGCCGAAGGGAACTGGGTTTATGCTGGTCAGCTCGACCCAGGTGATTATCAAATCCAAGCACGGGTTGTCAGCTTGGACGGCCAGGTCTTAACGGTGTCTGAGGCTGTAGTTGTGACGATTGAAGAAGCTGCCACTGAGACAGAGGTTCCCGTCGTAATCATCCGAAGCTATCGATGTCGAGCCTGGAGGCGCTGCCTCGCTTTCCGGCAGTGCACTTGCAGGATCGACCGTCGAATTGTGGGCTGGTGAGATCAAGCTGGCTGCAGTCCCGGTGGATGAAGAAGGGCAATGGTCGTACACAGGACAGCTTGAATTGGGCGACTATCCGATTGTGGCTCGTACCGTAAGCCTGGATGGAGCGATACTGAACGAGTCGGCAGTCAAAGTCATAACAGTGCCGACTGCGATTCCATCGACAGAGGCTGCAAGTGAGACGAAGGTTACCCCTACAACTGAAGCCGTACCGGTCGCGGAAGGCGGTCAAAGTTATATTGTCAAGCGCGGGGATTGGCTGCGCCAACTGGCGCGCCGCTTTTACGGTGATGCCGGGCGGTGGGTTGATATCTACAACGCGACGAATGAGATGGCAGCCAGAGATCGTTCATTCCACAGAATTGGAAACCCCAACTTACTCATGCCGGGATGGAAGATCTGGATCCCGCAGCCTTAGCTTATACAAACCTATTGACTTCTGGCACCCGTGGTGCTATACTTTTTGCGACGCAGTGCGTCATAATGACGGACAAAATATTTATCAGATTCTATTTGTTTGCAGGAGGATTACCATGCCCACCAAACCAAAAGTTGAAGATGTGATCATAGAAGAGGAAGAAGAGGTCCAATCTCAGATGTTCGGGATGGTTCGAAAAATGGCACTGGCGACCATCGGAGCTGCTGCCATCGCACAGGAAGAAATTGAGGCGTTATTAAAACGCCTGGTCGAGCGCGGTGAGATCGCCGAGCAGGATGCCAAAAAGCTGCTCCATGAAATGATGGATAAGCGAAAGACAAAGACGGCTGAGGTTGAAGAGGACTATCAGCAAGAATATCGAAAGCGTTTTTGAAAAGATGAGCGTCCCAACCAAAGCAGATTTTGATACGCTGAGCCAGAAGATCACAGCCCTATCAAAGAAGATCGACGAGCTGAAAAAACCATAAGCAGACCGATTTATGCTCGCTGGTTGTCATCGAGATTTTTTTGATCGATAATAACCCGATTAACCATTCCGGTCATTAAGCCAGCTTTTGAATAAAAGGCGGCTGAAATCTGGAAGGGGGCTGTCCCTTCAGTGGGGACAGCCCCTTCTGTTATTATTTACTCCATGATAAGATGCTTCCAGATTGCCAACCCAAGGTTTATTTGCTTAATCTTGAATTGAAACAGGAGGAACGCTGCCGTGAGTGAACCTATTAATACATTATCAGGGAAGCGGCTGACGACGCCGAAGGCGGCAGCGATTGCGGGTATCCTTTTTGCATTGCTTTTCACTGCCAGCATCGTGCTGATCCGGATATCCCTTCCGACGGGTCCATTGGATCAACATCGTCTGGAAAGGAAATGAGGCAAATCAGATAAATATTGCGCTGAGCCTGATGCCATTTGCGGGAATTGCCTTCCTCTGGTTCATGGGCGTTGTGCGTGACAGGCTGGGC
This sequence comes from uncultured Chloroflexia bacterium, assembly GCA_963726375.1. Lineage (GTDB taxonomy): Bacteria > Chloroflexota > Anaerolineae > Anaerolineales > UBA4823 > UTCFX2. The sequence continues at coordinate 5,663 of CAVSCE010000007.1, forward strand.
GCGTATGAGGATCAATTCTTTTCAACGGTTTTCTTTGGGAGTGGGCTGATCTTCCTTGCGATGGTCTTTTCAGCTTGCTGCGATTGCTGGAGGGATCGCTATTAACTTTGCCATCAATCCGGAGGAGTATGCGAACAGCGATATATTTCGATTCGGTCGAGTCGTGATGAGCCAGCTTTTCACGATTTATGCCCTGCGCATGGCCGGTGTCTTCGTGATCTCGTTGGGGACCATCTGGCTTCGTACCGGCGTTATGCCCCGCTGGTTAACAGTGATTACGTATCTATTTGCTGTCATTCTCCTTTAAGCACAACTCTCTCGCTCTGGATGGTCCTGGTATTTCCCACCTGGGTATTTATTGTCAGCGTTTATATTATGGTCATCAACATGAGAAACCAAATTCCCGGAACAACGGATGGTTTGACTCCGATCCAGCCGGATCAATCCATAATCTCGATCAAGAAGATAAAGTCATCCGTAGCTTCGACCGTTTAAGAAAGGATAAAATTTCAATGGCGCGAAAAATCCATGTCATCATAAATCCCGCTTCCGGCCAGCCCCAACCGATATTACACACCCTCAACAGCGTTTTCCACCCGCTCGGGATTGATTGGGATATCTTCATCACCAAGGAAAGCGGCGATGCAGAGCGCTTTGCCCGCCAGTCAGCTGCCTCGGGTGTGGATGTCGTGGCAGCCTACGGCGGCGATGGGACGGTGATGGAGGCGGCGCGCGGCCTGCGCGGCTCGCAGACGCCCCTGGCGATCCTGCCGGGCGGTACCGCCAACCTGATGTCCGTCGAGCTCGGCGTCCCGAAAAACCTGGCTCAGGCTGCCGCCGTCGCGGCCGACCCAAACAGCAAGGTGCGAGTGGTGGACGCCGGTCTATTTGGCGATCAGACCCATTTCCTGCTGCGCATCGGCCTGGGTTTTGCGGCGCGCAAGGTCGAGATCGCCGATCGGGAGCTCAAGGACCGATTTGGCATCATGGCTTATTCGATCGGGGCTCTCAAAGCCCTGACCGACACTGAGAAAGCTCATTATCGCCTTACCCTGGACGGAAAGCTTCATGAAACCGAGGGCTTCTCCTGCCTGGTGGACAACGCCGGCAACATTGGTTTTGCCGGCCTGGGATTAAAATCGATCCTGATCGACGATGGACTGCTGGATGTGATCGTCATTCGAGATCCGCGCATCCGCAGCTGGGTTGCAATCGGTGCGGGGCTTGGCGGCGCAAAGCTCAACCCGGAGTATATCCACCACTGGCAGGCGCGCGAGATCACCATCGAAGCTGACCCGCCCCAACCCGTCCAGATGGACGGCGAGCTGGCCGGACATACGCCGGTGAGCATCCAGGTCGTGCCCGGATGGGTGGAGAATCCTGACCCCGGCCTGATCGTACGTGGAACGAAGCGCCGGGAAGGCTTTCTCCGAACAACCGGCAGTCCGACAAATCAACGATGAGCGAATAAAGATGCCAGATCCAAGCGGTCCAGATGTCTCTGAAATCACGGATTACCTGTATATCTCAGCCTGGCCGCGCGGCGACCATGCCGAAGAGATCCGCGCTTTAAACGTGCGCCTGATCCTGTCCATGCACTGGATCAAGCCTTCGGATATGCTTGGACAACCGCCGGTCAGACTGCTGTGGCTGCCGACCTTCGATAACCCGCTGGTGCCGATGCCGATCCGAACTTTCAGCGGGGCGTGGAAGCCGCAATGCCGGTCATCCAGGACCTATGCCGATCCGCACCTTGCAGAGAGGTGTGGAAGCTGCTATACCGGTGATCATCCGGCTACCGGGTGCTGGTGCACTGCCGGGCTGGGATCCACCGCAGCGTGGCGATGGCATGCTGCGTGCTGATTGGCAAGGGGCTGACCGCAGATCAGGCGATGCAGCTCGTTGTAGAAAAAAGACCGGTCGCCGACCCGCACACCGGGTATATCGAGCGCCGCATCTATCAATTTGAAAAGCATTGGCGCGCCAAGGGCTGAATTTCCCAAGATCGAACCCGAAAATATCCCCATAGATGATCTGAAACTCGAATGGTCTTGTTGACCGTTCAAGATTGAATGGCAGCTTAAGATATAATTCAATTTTAAGCAGGTTGATTTCGTTCAAATACAACATCCTCGATATGCCAAGTCATCTCAAATTGCCCGCGCTTCTCCTGGCTTTGATCGCCGCGCTGCTCCTGTGGTTCCCAACGCTGGCGCAGGAGGGCATCCAGCCTGCGCCGGAGACCATCGTCCTCACCGACGAGAACGGGAAGATCATCCTTGGAACGTCATATCGATATTCTGGAGGATCCCGGCGGCGAGCTTACCTTCGAAGATGTCTACATCTCCAGAATTCGCTTCCGCTTTGAGCGAGAGCAAGGAGAATGTGCCGGTTTACGGCATCACCAATTCCATCATCTGGATCCGGATGCGGTTTCGAAACCAATCCAGCCTGACCCAGCAGTTTCTGCTTGAAGCCAATTTCCCCAACCTGAATTACCTGGATTTATATCTACCATCGGATGACGATGGTTATTATGTCAAGCAATCCGGAGCGCTGCGGTCGTTTGATACCCGAGATATCCCCTACTACCATGTGGTATTCAAGCTCCCGCTTATAAGCCAGGAAGAACAGACGTTTTACCTGCGAGTCCAGAGCGGCTCGTCGATGACCCTGGCTTTCACTTTCTGGCAGCCGGAAACCTTTGCGGTGAAAAAGATCACCAATATGCTCGTGAACGGCCTGTTTTACGGCGGCCTTATTGCTTGCTCTTGGTTTTCACCTGTTCTTGCATTTTTCTGTTAAAGGAAGTCAATTACCTGTATTTCTGCTTATTCATCACAGGTGCGATCTTGTTTTTTTTCCTACGAAGGGATTGCAGATCAATATCTCTGGTCTGGGCTATTCCCAATATCAAACTCCAGCTGCTAGTATTAACCAGGTCGATTCTTCTTCATGACATCCTTGAATTTCAGCGATGCATATTTGGAGCAAAAGACAAAGGCGCCGCGATTTCATATGCTCTTTCTTTTATCATCGGTATATGGGGGTTGATGATCGTGATAATGCCATTTTCAAGCTATTACTTCATGTCTAAATCACTTCCCTACTGGTCCTGGCTACGCCTGCACTTGCAACTGACGGCTGGGATTATACCAGCTGGAGCAAGGGCTTCCATCCGGCCAGGTTTTATCTCATCTCCTGGATTGGCTTCTTCATTGGCCTTATAATGGCAGAGCTGGTTCGGCGCGGAATTCATCCCGAGCACTCCGTCTACAGAAAGGTTCTATCAGGCCGGTCTGATCTGGCTGATTTTGATGGATCGTTGGCGCTTGCTGACCGGATCAACCTGCTAAAAGCAGGGACGGAAGAAGCCAACCGCCTTGCTGGTTGAAAGCGAAAGCCGCTTGAAGAAATTCCTGGAAGCCATGCCGGTGGGGGTGATGGTTTACGACGCCGATCAAAAACTTAACTTCATCAACCAGCGCGCCAGAACCCTGCTTCAAAACCCAAATGAACAGCAAAAGCTGGATTTTTCACCAGACCAACCGCTGGATGAGATTATTCAGGCGATAAAATTGACGGAAATCGGGAGCGATGAGCCATACCGGCGTGAGCAGCGCCCGATGATGAGAGCTTTTCAAGGTGAACTCGTCGAAGACCTGGATATTGAGGCGCATATCGGCGAGCTATCAGGTGCCGCTCGAAGTCTGGGCCAGGCCGATCGAGGACGCAAGAAACCAGATTGAATTCGTACTGATGACTTTCCAGGACATCACGCAGCGCAAGCTGACCGAAGCCGAGCTCATGGATTACCGCCACCAGCTGGAGCAGCTGGTCGACCAGAGGACCGCAGAGCTGAGCAGCGCGAACAAGCTTCTGTGGGTAGAAATCGGCGAGAGGCACCGGCTGGAAGAAATGCTGCGCCTGCGCCTCGAATGGCTGGTGCTGAGCAACCAGATCGCTCAGAACGTCATCGAATTCAAACGACCTTACCCAGGCATACCGCCAGATTGTGGGGATGATTGCGAAATTGTTTGGTGCGAACGAAGCTTCTCTTGCTGAATTCGATATAAGGAGCAAAGAGCTGGTTCTGCTGTCTCACACGCTCCACAACGATGTTCATCCGGATTTAACAGGAAAACCATATTCGCTTTCATATTCAATTCTGTCTGATCTGGTCCAGCAGCCCGGTCAGCCGATCTATTTCCCGCTCGAACGGTTTTCCAATCTTACAGGTCCATTTGGCGATCACCTGCGGGATTCAGGATGCAAGCTGCTGGTGCTCGTACCGCTCCACGATCAGGAGAACATCCTGGGTTTGCTAGGATTGGAATATCTGGAAGCCGAGAAATTATTTTCCGCCGACGAAATTGCCCTGCTTGAGAAGATCTGCTTCGATATCACCCAGATCCGGGAAAAAGTCAATCAATCCGAAAAATACCAGCTTCTGGTTGCAGCTGAAGAGCGCAACCGCCTGGCGCGCGACCTGCACGATTCGGTGACCCAGGTGCTCTTCTCGGCGAACCTGATGACGGAAGTGCTTCCGCAGATCTGGCGGCGCGATCCTGAAGCAGGGCTGCAAAGCCTGGATAACCTGCGCCTGCTGACGCGCGGCGCGCTGGCCGAAATGCGCACCCTCCTGCTGGAGCTCCGACCTTCTGCCCTGATCAAAACACCGCTTGGAGACCTGCTGGCTCAGCTCACTGAGGCGATCGCCAGCCGGAAAATGCTGCCGTTTCAGTTATCGATTCAACAAGTCCCAACGCTTCCGGAAAATGTGCATTTAAGCTTCTACCGGATTGCCCAGGAAAGCTTGAATAATATTATTAAACACGCGGAGGCCAGCCAGGTATCTGTCAGCCTGAGCGCAAATCCGATGTCGTCCAATTTCAATGATGATTGGCAGGGTGAGGTGGTTTGATGATAAAAGATGACGGACGCGGCTTTGCTGTTGAGGAAACCGAAGCAAACCACCTGGGCCTGGCCATCATGCGCGAGCGCGCCGAAGCGATCAACGCAGTCCTTTCCGTTGAAAGTCAACCCGGTCAAGACACCACGGTTACCTTAATCTGGCACAACTGATTTGAGGAATCCGATATGACTGATTCGCAACCCATCCGCATCCTGATCGTCGACGATCACGCCATGGTACGCAGCGGTTTGAGGAATTTTTTATATGCATACGAGTGGATGACGCTGGTCGGCGAGGCTGAAAATGGCGCAGGAGCTGTGGCTTTCTGCACGACCCATGAAGTGGACGTGGTCTTAATGGATATCATGATGCCTGAGATGGATGGCACCGAAGCCACCCGGAAAATCGCCGCATTGGGTAAAGGGATCAGGATCATTGTTCTGACCAGCTTTCACGAACAAGATCAGGTTGAGCAGGCGTTGCAAGCCGGCGCAACCAGCTACCTGTTGAAGAATGTCTCTGCCGAAGGACTTGCACAGGCTATCCGGGCCGCATATTCCGGGCGATCAACCCTGGCTCCGGAAGCCGCCGAAGCCTTGATCGCTGCGACCCGGCAAAAATCGGGATTGGGATCCGATTTGACTGTCCGGGAGAAGCAGGTCCTGGCGCTGCTGGTAAAGGGTCGTTCAAATTATGATATCGCCAACCAGCTCAATATCAGCATGGCAACAGTCAAATACCACCTGTCCAATATTTTCAGCAAATTGGGGGTTCGGAGCCGGGTCGAAGCTGCAACTCTGGCCATGCAACACAGGCTTGTTGAGAAAGGTTAACCTTCTAAACCTGCTTTCTACCTGTCCATTCGGATAGGTGGAAATCCCACCATCGGGATAGGATCAAACTAAACCTCAAAACTCCCTGAGCGGATGTTGTCTTCTGGGAGCTGAATTTGCTTTAATCAACTCAGGTGCATCGGGCCGAAAAGATCCCATCAGATTGTCGTCATTTCCATGAAGCCGCTGACACGCTGAGCTTGAAGTGCGTGATCATGTTTTTTCAAGGTCATCCATCAGGATCGATTGTGTCGATGCAAGTTTTAACGGCATAAAACTCCGTGAAGGCTAATGTTTTAGATAATGGTTTTTTGGATACACATCCTTTTTTCACTGTTCAACAGCGGTTAGGCGATAATATTATGCGCATTATCCTGGCAGATCACCATCCCCAGGCACTCTGGGCGCTAAAAATGATGCTCCTGGAGAGACCTGCGTTTGAGTTTCTCGGTGATGCGAGTGATTCTGATGGTTTGCTTGCTCTGGCTGCATCCAGCTCCCCGGAAATGGCATTGATCGATTGGGAGCTGCCAGGCAAATCGATCAAAGACCTGATCGCGGCGCTGCATCGCTGCATTCCCAAACCCTATGTCGTGGTGATGGGCAGTCAACCCGAATATGGGAGGATGATGCTGAAAGCCGGCGCAGACGCCTTCATCAGCAAAACAGACCAGCCCGAATGGCTGATCGACACCCTGGAGGGATTCACCCAACACTCGAAAACATAAATAGCCTTACAAATTGTAGTTTTGTTTAACATATCATTGTTCACCTTGTTTAGGAAATAGTCAAAAATCATTCCGATTAAGAAGGAGATTATGGAGATGGCTGCCAAGAAAACCAAGAAGAAGTTCACCTTTCCGTCCGCCTTCACGATTTTGTTCCTCTTGCTGGTCGTGATCGCGATCGCTACCTGGGTCGTTCCGGCTGGCTCGTATGATTATGACGAAGAAGGCGCGCCCATCCCAGGCACTTACCACCCGGTGGAGCAAAATCCGCAGAAGCTGCTATCCAGCGCGCTCAAAGGGCCGATCAACGGCATGTATGGGATCGAGGCGGAAGACGGCAGCGTCGATGTGTGGAACTCTGGCGAGCTGTTCGGGGCGATCGACGTCGCGATGTTCGTGCTGATCATCGGCGGCTTCCTGGGCGTGACGATGAAGACTGGCGCGATCAATGCCGGGATCGCCTGGGTGGTCGGAAAGCTCAAGGGCAAGGAAAAATGGATGTTCCCCATCCTGATGACCATCTTTGCGATTGGCGGCACCAGCTACGGCATGGCAGAGGAGACGCTGGCTTTTTATGCGTTGATCATTACGGTGATGTTAGCCGCTGGGTACGACGGTTTAAGCGCTGCAGCCCTGATCCTGCTTGGCGCCGGTATCGGTGTGCTCGGTTCTACGGTCAACCCCTTTGCGACCGGGATCGCCTCGGGTTTTGCCGGGTCAACCCTGAGTGAAGGGTTGATCGGGCGATTGGTCCTCCTGATCATCGGCACGATCATGGGCATCATCTTTGTGATGCGCTATGCTGAAAAAGTGAAGAAGGATCCAACCAAGTCGCTGATCTATGATGAGAAGGCCGAAAACGAGAAGCAGTTCCTGTCTGGCGAGGCAGAAGACATGGATTTCGGCAAGTTCACCGGGCGGCATAAGGTCATCCTGGCGCTCTTCTTCCTGGCTTTCGTCGTCATGATTTACGGCGTGATCCCGTGGGAAGACCTGGGCATCGCCATCCCCACCTGGTGGTGGTGGTTCCCGGAGATGACCGCAAGCTTCCTGTTCTTCGGCATCCTGATCGGCGTCGTTGGCAAGCTGTCGGAAAAAGACCTGGTGGGTACCTTTGTCGATGGAGCCCGCGATATGCTAGGCGTGGCGCTGATCATCGGTGTGGCGCGAGGCATCACCGTGATCATGAACAACGGTCTGATCACCGACACCGTGCTCTATTGGGCGGAACAAGCGGTCGCAGGGTTGAGCAGCGTGGGTTTCATTATTGTCACCTACTTCCTGTACATCCCCCTGTCATTCCTGATCCCATCCACTTCGGGTCTGGCGACCGTTTCGATGCCGATCATGGCTCCGCTGGGAGAATTTGCCGGCGTGGCGAGCTACCTGATCGTCACCGCCTACCAGGCTGCCAGCGGGCTGGTGAACCTGATCACCCCGACTTCGGCGGTAGTGATGGGCGGGCTGGCCATCGCCCGGGTCGGGTACGGCACCTGGCTGCGTTTTGTCTGGCCGCTGCTGGCATTGCTGGTAGTTCTCAGCCTCGTTGTGCTGGCTGGAGGAGTATTAATCTAAATGATCGAAATGCTGCCGCAATCCACAGAGAGTTGCCTGTTGGTGCATTTCAGCGGCAAGGTGACCGGCGCGGAATACCAGCAATTTCTCGATGCGCTGGGAGAGCTGCTTGAAATCTGGTGAGAAATGTCTCCCTGGTGATCGAGTTTGCCGGTTTCGAGTTTTACGGCGACTTCGAAGCTGCCAGGTTGGACCTAAAGTTCGGTATGGGAGAATACAAGGAGATCCACCGGGCGGCTTTCGTCGGCGACCAAAAATGGATCACCTGGTTTACTCGCTTTGTCGGACCATTTACCCGGGCTGAAGAAAAGCATTTTCCCGCAGGTCAAATCGAAGCAGCGTCGGAATGGGCTTGCAGTTCATAAGCCCTTGGCTGGCGAATGCTTCAATGTTGATAAAATATCTGGATCAGAAGTTCGATTACTTTCAGAAAAGGAGATTTAACCATGGCATTCAATTTACGCAACCGCAACTTTCTTAAAGAGCTGGATTTCACGCCAGAAGAGCTCAAATTCCTGCTCAAACTGTCTGCTGATCTCAAAGCAGCCAAGTACGGTGGGTATGAGCAGCCGACGCTCAAGGGTAAGAACATCGCTCTGATCTTCGAAAAGACCTCCACCCGCACACGCTGCGCGTTCGAGGTCGCAGCCTACGACCAGGGCGCTAAAGTCACATACCTGGGACCTTCCGGCTCGCAGATCGGCCATAAAGAGTCGATGAAAGATACTGCCCGTGTGCTGGGACGCATGTACGATGGGATCGAATACCGCGGCTTCGGACAGGAGCTGGTAGAAATCTTAGGCAAGTATGCCGGCGTGCCGGTCTGGAACGGCCTTACCAACGAGTTCCACCCGACCCAGATGCTTTGCGATATCCTGACGATGATGGAGCACAGTGACAAGCACCTTAACGAGATCTCCTACTGCTACCTGGGAGACGCCCGCAACAACATGGGCAACTCGCTGATGGTGACCGGCTGCAAGCTGGGAATGGACGTGCGCCTGTGCGCTCCCAAAGCGCTCTGGCCTGAGGCAGCGTTGGTTAAGACCTGCCGGAAGGTCGCAGCCGAGACCGGCGCCCGCCTGACGATAACCGAGAGCGTTGAAGAGGGCGTCAAAGGTGTAGATTACCTGTATACCGACGTGTGGGTCTCGATGGGCGAGGCCAAAGAAGTCTGGGACGAGCGCATCAAGCTTCTCAAACCCTACCAGGTCAACATGGATGTCGTCAAAAAGACCGGCAATCCCAAGGTCAAGTTCATGCACTGCCTGCCTGCCTTCCACAACCGCGAGACAAAAGTTGGCGAGGACATCTATCAAAAGACCGGCATGGAGAGCCTGGAGGTGACCGAAGAGGTGTTCGAATCGGAGATGTCGATCGTCTTCGCCCAGGCTGAGAACCGGATGCACACCATCAAGGCGATCATGGTCGCCACGCTGGGAGACTAGATTTGTAATGCATATTTGTGTGTACATTGTGAGCTGCACCCACAATGTACACACAGAATAAATATCGTAATTATGGGTGTATCTGGAGGAACGCAATGCTTGAAAATATTGACATCCATCTCAAAGCCCAACAGACGCCGCTAAAAGCCGCGCTGGTAGATCTGGTGCGGATCCCCAGCGTCTGCGATGAAAGCGACAGCAGGTTCCCGTTTGGCGAAGCCGTGGACCAGGCACTTCGAAAGACGCTCCAGGTCGCCGGCGAGCTTGGTTTCAAGACCCATTACGGCGAGAGTGGGTATTACGGCTATGCAGAGGTCGGCGAAGGGAAAGAAATGCTGGGCATCCTGGGGCATCTCGATGTTGTTCCGCCCGGGAAGCTGCAGGACTGGGACCGCGACCCGTTCGACCCGATTGAAATGGACGGAATGATATTCGGTCGCGGCACTCAGGATGACAAGGGTCCGCTGCTGGCATCAATGTTCGCTGTCAAGGCGCTGATGGACGCAGGCGTGAAATTCAACAAGCGCGTCCGCTTTATCTTCGGCACCGATGAAGAGACCCTCTGGCGCTGCATCAAGCGCTATCTGGAAAAAGAAGAAATGCCGGACTTTGGGTTTTCGCCTGATTCAAGGTTTCCGGTCACCTATGCTGAAAAAGGACTGCTTCAGCTGCGTCTGGAAGGAAAAAACGAGAGCGGGATCAGGCTCACCGGTGGATCGGCTTTCAATGCGGTGCCTGACATGATTTTTTACGAGGGCGAGCGGCAGGATGATCTGGCGGACAAGCTCGACCAGCTGGGCTATGAATACGAGTGGAACGAGGACGGCATTGAAGTCAAGGGCAGAGCTGCCCATGCGATGATCCCCGAGGAAGGGATCAACGCCATCGCCAGATTGTGCATCGCGCTGCACGCGATCGGCATCCATTCCAAAGCGATCGATTTTATCGCCCAGGAAATTCGAGAAGACCCAAACGCCGCGCGCATCTTTGGCGATTGCGCCGACGCGCCCTCTGGCAAGCTCAAGTTCAACGTCGGGATCATCGAGCTCGACGGAGTGGAACAGCTTTCGATCGATTCTCGCATCCCGGTCACTGAATCAAAAGAAGAGATGGTTGCCAAGCTGAGCGCAACCGCAGCGAAATATGGGCTGGAATATAAAGAGTTCGATTGGCTGGCGCCGATCTATCTGCCGCTGGACCACTTTATGGTAAAGACATTGATGGAAGTTTACCGGGAACGAAGCGGTGATTTGGTCACTGAACCCAAGTCGTCGGGTGGGGCGACCTATGCCCGTGCGATTAACAACTGCGTGGCCTTTGGTGCACTAACCGTAGACGAGGAACTAACTGAGCACCAGCCGAACGAGCGTGCGGTGCTCAAGAATTTGTTCAAATCGATGGAAATTTACGCGTATGCGGTATATAAATTGACCCGATAATTTCATAAGAACAAGGAGACAAGTTTAATGCTGCGAAGAGGTGGAGGCCTGGCTCGACCAGGCGGAATGATCAGCCCGATGGCGGCGCCAGCGGCACAGCCGTCGGCGGGACCCCAGACGCCTGCAGGCGTCAACCGTTACATCATGCGCCAGCGGATGTTTGCCTTTGGGCAGGATTTCTACATCAATAATGCTGCCGGGCAGCCTTGCTTCAAAATCGACGGAAAAGTCCGACTGGTTAAAGAGTCATTGAAATTCCGGGACATGCAGGGGAATCTCCTGTATAAGCTGGACGAGAAGGTGCTTCGCATTCGTGAATCTTTTGATATCTTGAAACCGGATGGTTCGCTGGCAGCCAAGGTGCACAACGCCATCATTGACCCGCTTCGGGAGCGTTTCACCATCGAGATACCAGGCGCCGAAAACATGATGACGATGGGTAAGGTCATCTGGGCGCAGTACGACATTTTACGGGGTGGACAGCAGGTGGCGAAGATCTCCAAGCAGTTTTCCTGGATCGGCCGCGATCAATATGTGGTTGACGTTCTTCCTGGTCAAGACGACTGCCTGATCCTGGCGATTACGGTGGTCATCGACATGATGGTCAGCAACGGGAGGTAGCCATGACAGTCGGACCAGTGCAAGTAATCATCTTTGGATTTGACCGTACCGACCAGTTCCGCGGCGAAGTGCTGGAGGAGCTGACAAGCCTGCGCGGGCGCGGGATGATCCGGCTGCTGGATCTGTTCGTGGCGCTCAAAGATCCCTCCGGGGATATCGTCGCTGTTGAATTAAATGACCTGACCGAGCAGGAATTTGTTGAGTTTGGCAGCGTTGTTGGGAAATTGCTGGGCGTCTCGAGCGTAAGCGCCGGGGAGCTCGCTGCGGGCGCGGTGGAGAACATCCTTGCCGCCGCCTCGAATTCGGTCGGATTGGATGACCTGAGTTTGCGTCAGGTTGTGGAAAATCTTCAGCCTGGAAAGGCTTTCGGCGTGCTGATGTTTGAGCACACCTGGGCGATCCCGCTGCGAGACGCCATCCGCCGCGCCGGAGAATTCCCCTCGCTCAAGGCTTTATTACCCCCGAGGCGCTGCTCATGGTTGGAGAAGAGCTGCGGGTGATTGGTGAGGCAGAGCGAACAATCGAGGTCGCTCAGATCGTGCAGAGTGCAGCGATCCTGGATACGCTTGCGACCCTTGAGCAGGCTGAAGCTGTGAAGACCGCGATCGCGGCGGATGTGGTCCGAACTCTGGTTCTGGCCGAATTGATCGAGGAAGAGGCCATGGCAGAAGCGATCGAGTCGCTGGCATCAGCGGGTTTGCTGGAAGCGGAGTACCTTGAAGCAGCCGTCCAGGCTGATCAGCAAGAAGCGGCTGAGGACAAGGAGTATTTCACGGCTGCAGCATAAACAGAAAATTCAATTCTGGTGTGTGCGGTGAGCCATCCCGAACAGACCTTTCAAGGCAAATCAACCTTTAAAACAGCGAAACACGAGAGAAAATCAGAAGGACAGAAATCAACTTGAGGTACTATCATGGCAGAAAATTCAGTTGAGACTGGAAGTGGAACTCAAAAGAAATCCTTATCTCTACGCGGGGCGGTTTTTCTTGGGATCGGCTCGATGGTCGGCGCAGGCATCTTCGCCCTGTTTGGAGAGGCGGGTGCGATTGCCGGCGCGGCAGTCTGGGTATCCTTCCTGATTGGTGGGATCATCGCCCTCCTGCAGGGCTATTCGTTTGGAAAGCTCGGTGCCCGCTATCCATCGGCAGGCGGGATGATCAGCTGGATCGTGCGCGGCTACGGGAAGGGTTTATTCACCGGCGGTGTGGTCATGCTGGGCTATTTTTCCGTTCTGATTGTGACCGCCATGGTGGCATCTTCCTTCGGCAGCTATGCAGTCAGCCTCATCCTGGGGGAAGACGCAGCGCAAATTTGGGTCAAAGTTTTCGCCGCAGCGATAGTAATCCTGCTAACTTTCGTAAACTCAATCGGAGCAGAAGCAGCCTCAAAAGCTCAGACGGCGATCGTGTCCATCGTATTGATCGTCTTGAGCAGCTTCGCGATCGCGATGCTGTTGAATATGAACGCCTCGATGCTGGCGCCGGCGACATATCCCCCCATGAGCTACATCCTCGCCAGCGTCGCTCTGACCTTCTTTGCTTACCTGGGTTTTGGGGTGATTTCTTTTTCGGGTGGGGACATCGAGAATCCCAAGGTCAATATGCCCAGGGCGATGTTTATCGCCATCGGTTTTACGCTGATTCTTTACGTAGCTTTGGCGATCGGCGTCTTCGGAACCCTGACGGTTGAAGAGGTGATTGCCAACGCCGATACGGCCCTGGCTGTCGCGGCGCTGCCGATCTTTGGCGCGTTTGGCTATACCATGATCTCGATCGCGGCGATATTCGCTACAACCGGCGCGGTCAACTCCCAGCTGTACGCTTCGATTGGTGCGACTTACTCTATGGCAAAAGACGGCCAGCTGCCGCCAGTTTTCGGCCTGAAGCGCCGGCGGAGAGAAGAGGGTACGCAGGGGTTAGTGATCTCCTCCTTGCTCATTATCCTGCTGGCAGTGTTTTTTGACGTGTCCGCGATCGCCTCGGTTGGCAGCGCTGTCGCACTGTCCATCTTTGCGTTAGTCACCATCGCCCACCTGCGCATGACGGACGAGACCAGGGCATCCAGACCGGTTCTCATCCTGACCTTGATCGCCACAATCCTGGCTATTCTCCTGTTCTGCTGGTACACCCTTTTAACTTCGCCGCAAACTTTCGTATTCCTTGTAGCGACCATCCTCCTGGCCTGGATTGTCGAAGCTATCTGGAGAAGCATAAGCAAGCGAGAAGTAATATCGGATTAAATCAGAAATCAAATTCCGTGTGATTGGAGAAAAAATGGACGCTGATCTGCCTGGAAAAGAAAAAGCGATACGCGAACCATCCCTGGTCGATGCGCTGATCCCGCTGCTCTTTATGATCGCGCTGCTGGCGACCTCAATCGTGCTGTTTGGGCTCGATGCAGCCGTTGGCCCGCTGCAGGTAGCTCTGCTCATGAGCGCTGTGGTGGCGGCTGTCGTTGCTCACAAGAATGGACATTCCTGGGAGAGGCTTGGCGAAGAGATCGTAAAAGGCATCTCGCTGGCAATGACTGCGATCCTGATCCTGCTGATGGTCGGAGCGCTAATCGGGGTCTGGAACATGTCCGGCACGATTGCCACGATGGTGTATCTAGGAGTCAAATATATCGATCCGTCCTGGTTTTATCTGGCCGCGGCTTTGCTGTGCGGGATCGTGGGGATTGTGACCGGCAGCTCATGGACCACTGCCGCGACGCTGGGGGTTGCTTTTATGGGAATGGCCAATACCATCGGTGCTTCGCCTGCGATAACGGCTGGGGCGGTGATCTCCGGTGCTTATTTTGGCGATAAAATGACCCCATTATCTGAGACGACCATCTTAACCCCTCAAATCGTGGGCAGCAACGTCTATACTCACATTAGCAGCATGGCAAAAGCAACTATCCCAGCCTACTTGATTTCTCTCGTCATTTTCTTCTTAATCGGGAGAAGCAGCACTACGGGCGCTCCACCAGTCGATACGGCTGCTGCGCTTGGAGCCCTGGAATCTTCCTACAACATCAGCCTGTGGAACTTGCTGCCGGTGCTGGTCTTGCTTCTGCTTGGGATGAAAAAATTTCCGGCATTTCTATCCATCCTGATCGGGACTCTGGCAGGCGGGTTGGTTGCGGTGGTCTTGCAGCCTGCGGTTGTGGTCGAATTTGCGAATGACCCCAACCTGGGCTACGGGCTGGCGGCGCTGAAAAGCGTGTGGATGGCGATGGCAACTGGCTTTACTTCAACAACCGGATATGAGCAGATCGATACACTGTTCTCTGGTGGAGGCATGGACAGCATGCTGATCACGATCTGGTTGATTTTGGGAGCGATGTCCTTTGGGGCGATGATGGATTACGGCGGCTTTAACGCCCGTCTGATCACGCCGGTTATCGGAAAGGTAAAATCCGTAGGCGGCATGATCGCGATGGTGATGTGCACTGCCTTAGGATTGAATATCGTCGCCGGCGACCAGTATATCGCCATCGTGCTTCCGGCGCGTATGTTCATGGTCGAATTTCGCAAGCGCGGTATCCATCCGGAGACCCTGGCAACGGCTGTCGAAAACTCTGGGACGGTCACATCCCCTTTGATCCCGTGGAACTCCTGCGGCGCGTACATGTCGGCCGCGCTGGGCGTGTCGACGTTCGTTTACCTGCCCTATTGTTTCTTCAATTTCGCCAATTTCCTGCTTGGGATGATCTATGGTTTTATGGGTATTAACGTCATGCGCTTAAAACCAGAAGAACAGCTCCTAACGGAGCCGTTAACTGAAGTTCCAATGGTCATGCAGGATAGATGATGAACGATGTGTTATCTCCTCGGGCTTTTGAGAATGCTTCAGTAGAAGAAGAGCTGCTCGAATGCCTGCGGAAAATCGGTAAGGGTCTGATCGCCTCAGGCGTTTCGGTTGGGGTGGTAGAGAACACTCTGACTGAAATTGCCCAGGCTTACGATATGGATTCAGAGATCATGGCTCTGCCGAACTTTCTCATGATCAAGCTGGGCCGGTCTTCAGAGGCACGAGTAGACCTGGCCGTCCAGCGCTTGACTTCCTTGCAGCTTGACATGATCTCTGAGTTCGGGATACTGGTGGATCGGGTTAAGCGAAAGGATATCACTCTGGGAGATGCTGTCCGAGAGATGGACAGAATTTTGGTGAAAAAGCACCGATTCGGTCCGGTGTTGATCGTTCTAGGTTATGTCCTCTCTTGTATTGGTCTGACGATGCTTTTCCGACCTGAGCTTCGGGCGATTATTATTACCGGCGCAGCTGGCATCCTGGTTGGACTGATGATGCTCTGGTCCCAGAAACAGCCCCGCTTCAACCTGCTGCTCCCAATATTTGCGGCGATCGTCGTGTCGACCTTGACCTTCCAGCTGACCCGCATTGGTGTTATTTATGGGTCCGCAAATCTGCTTATCACACCTCTGATCACGTTCCTGCCTGGAGCCCTTTTAACCACCGGGATGATTGAGCTGGCTTCGATGCATATCCTTTCAGGATCAGCACGATTGATCTACGGCTCGACGATTCTCTTATTGTTATTTACAGGTATCGCGGTTGGATTGTATATTTCTGGGCTGTCAACCTTTCAGGTATATGCTTATGAGGCGGTTGTCTTTCCGTGGTGGGCTCCTATCTTAGGAACAGCGCTGTTTGGCTTTGGAACCTTTATCCGGCTTTCCGGTGCAAATCGCGATCTGTTATGGATGATGCTGGTCTTGTATACAGCCATGATCGGCCAATCTTTCGGCGAGATGTATTTCAATTCTTACTTTGGAGCATTTTTGGGGGCACTTCTGATGGCCCTGAGCTCGGAGATTATCGCCCGCTCTCCAAGACGCACGCCGGCGATTGTCTCGCAAATCTTAGCTTTTTGGTTCCTGGTGCCAGGCTCAAGAGGATTGTTGAGTGTTACAAGCCTTCTTCAAAAAGATATTGAGAGCGCCGCGATAGGTCTGGCCGAAATGTTGATGCTGATCATTTCAATCGCTTTGGGAGTTCTTCTGGGCACATTAGTGGTCTCTCCTCATAAATTTGTCCCGATCGCTGCCCGCAATATTCAGCTTGAAAGCCAAAAGGGTTAAACAGATGCTGACAACTATTCTATATATTATCCTAACAGTTCTGATCCTCACAACGATCTACGTCGTGGTGCGCACGATCCTGTTTCAAAGGTCATATGGGGCTATCGAGCAGGTGGAGGGGCTCGAGGTTGACGACCAGCTTGTAGCAGAGCACCTGGCTGCATGCGTGCGCTGTCAAACCGTTCCCCTGGATGACAGCGGAACGCCTGATCCGGATGCTTTTCAGAAGCTTCACCAAATGCTGCAAGAGACTTACCCGCTGGTGCACCAAAAACTGAAGCGAGAGGTGGTGAACGGATACAGCCTGCTTTACACGTGGCAAGGAAGCCGGTCGGACTTAGAGCCGATCATGCTCATGGCGCACCAGGACGTCGTCTCAGCCGATCCGGCAGACTGGACTTACCCGCCTTTTGATGGAGTGATCATCGATGGGTTCATCTGGGGACGCGGCACGCTGGATATTAAAAACCAGCTGATCGGGATCATGGACGCTGCCGAAGCGCTTCTCCAGCAAGGCTTCCGCCCGGAGCGCACCATCCTGTTTGGATTGGGGCATGATGAAGAAACTGGCGGCGTGAACGGCTGCAAAGTAATGGGACAGATGCTCAAGGATCGCGGTGTACGCCTGGCAGGGATCGTGGACGAGGGAGGAGGTATCAGTGCCGGTCTGGCGGCAGGAGTACGCGGTTCGGTTGCCTTGATTGGGGTGAGCGAAAAGGGCTACCTGACAGTGGAGTTCACCGTCAACAGCCAGCCGGGGCATTCTTCAACCCCGCCTCCCCAGACTTCGATCGGCATCCTCGCGAAAGCCCTGGCTCGATTGGAAGCCCACCCGATGCCGACTCACCTGCGCCGGCTGCGCCCGCTGTATCGTGGGATTGGCAAGGCAACCCCGATCTACCTTCAAGTTGCGTTTGCCAACATATGGCTGTTTGGTCCGCTGTTGAAGCGCTGGCTTGTGCGCAACCCAGAGATGAATGCGAGCATGCGAACCACGACTGCCCTGACCATCATCAACGGCGGAGTGGAAGACAACACCATTCCAGCCGAGGCGAAAGCAATCGTCAACTTTCGCCTGCTTCCCGGAGATTCGATTGCAGATGTGCTGTGGCATGCAAAGAAGGTGATCAAGGACGAGCGGGTGAAATTTAAACCGGTCGAAGGAAAATTCAACGAAGCTCTACCGATTTCCCCTCGAAACAGCCCGGCCCACAAGGGTCTCCAGACTGTAATCCGCCAGGTTTTCAACAACCCACCCGTTGCCCCGTTTGTTATGTTGGGGGGTACCGACTGCCAGCATTTCGTACCGGTTTGCGATAACATCTTTCGGTTTACCTCGCTCGTGATGGATGAAAGCTTTCGTGGATTAGAGCACGGGATCGATGAGCGCATACCAATTGATGGAATGGCGAGGATGGTGAAATTCTATGCCCAACTGATGCGGGTGTGGGGGACGCGTGAGATGATCCAATCGTTGAAGTGAGATGGATATCAATGACCAGAACGATTGAGTTAATTCAAGTTCTTTTTGAGCTATCCAATCAAGATATAAAAAGGAGATGATCAAGATGGGAACCAAATTTGGCGTTCATTCTGAAGTTGGAAAGCTGCGGAAGGTAATCGTTCACCGTCCGGAACTCAGCTTGAAGCGTTTGACACCGAACAATCACGACGAGCTGCTTTTTGACGATGTTTTGTGGGTGGAACGAGCGCAGTGGGAGCACGACCAGTTTGTGAAGGCGATGCGAGATCGCGGAATTGATGTGTACTATCACGTGGACCTGCTGGGTGAAGCGCTGGCGGCATCAGATGAGGCTCGCAAGAATGTGATTGGGATGGTCGCGTCCGAGTACACTGTCGGCTGGTCGCTGGTTGACGAAGTGCGCGAATTTTTGATGAAAATGAAACCGGATATGCTGGCGAAGCATCTGGTCGGCGGATTGACGATTGGAGAGATGGAAGGTGGCGGTTTCGACCTTGGGAAATTCAGAAAGATATCCCTTGGTGCAGCTGCAGTGGATGATCCGGGATTCTTCGTGATTCCCCCGGTTCCAAACTCCCTCTTCCAGCGCGATCCTTCCTGCTGGATCTACAACGGTGTGACGGTCAACCCGATGTTCTGGCCAGCTCGCCGACGGGAATCCCTCAATATGCTGACGATTTACCGCTATCACCCCATGTTCCAGGAGGCCGAGTTTGATTTCTGGTATCCGGAGCAGACAGGAGATGGAGGCTTCAACATCCAGGACTTTGGCCGATCATCCCTGGAAGGTGGAGATGTCCAGCCGATAGGTCACGGCACAGTGGCGATTGGCTGCAGTGAGCGCACCCAGGCGCGCATGATTGAGATGGTCGCTAAGAAACTGTTCGAGGCAGGCGGAGCCGAACGTGTTCTTGTGGCGTTAATGACTAAGGACCGCGCCCACATGCACCTGGACACCGTCTTCACCCTGTTGGACCGGGACATCGCCACAGCTTTTCCCAAGGTGGTAAATAATATCCGAGCCATCAGCCTGCGCCCGGGCAAAAAACCCGGTGACTTCCATGTCACTGAGGAGAAAAGCTTTGTGGATGCAGTCGCGGATGCGCTGAAGATTAAGAAATTGAATGTCGTTGAGACCGGCGGTGACGAGTACCAGGCTCAGCGCGAGCAGTGGGATGACGCTAACAATACTGTGGCGCTGGAACCCGGTGTGGTCGTATCATACGAGCGGAACACCTTTACGATATCCAAAATGCGCCAGGCAGGGGTAGAGGTGGTTGCGATTGCCGGCTTTGAGCTTGGTAAGGGACGAGGCGGTGGGCACTGTATGACCTGCCCGTTCTTACGTGATGGAATTTAATTGAGCAAGGAGGAGCAAATATGAGCAACACTTGGCGTTGGATTATCGGTGTTCTTGCAGGTCTGGCTCTGATCGGTTTCCTTTTTTATGGAAGGTCCGAACGACAAGCCTACCGAGCTGCCAGAGGAGCTGTTGAAGAACGGGTCGAATTATCCCAGGATCGCATCGACGCATCGGCGGAGATGGCGATGGCTTCGGTAGACCTGGCGCTCAAACTGGCTGGCGATTTGCCTTCGCAGCAGGCAAAAGCGGACCTGGTGAAGCAGGATATTGAGGAGATCAGCAGCCGGCTGACTGAAGCCTCGGAAGCGCGCGGCGACCTGGCGATCGAGAGGCTGGACCAGGCTATCGAGCAGTTCAACAAAACACTGCAAACGGTGGAAGATGCGTCCAAGGAAGCCGAAAGCCCGGCTGTAAAGACAGTCCTGGACCGCATCTACGGCATGCTGGAGGCTACAAAGGAGCAGCTGGTTCAGACCATATTGAACAGGCAAGATTAGAAGAGATGTATTACCCCGTGGCCAGGGCGTTACGATGCCGAGGCCACGGGGTTATGAATAATCAGTTGAACTGATGAGTGTTATCTAAGAGGATCTGCTTATGTTATCCGCATTTTTTTGGGGCGGGCTTGCTGCTGCCTCGCTGCTCATTGGATATTATTTTGCAGCCCGGGATTTATCTAACCGGACCATTGGTTTGATCATGGGCATTGGCGCGGGAGCGCTGCTCAGCGCGATCGCCTATGAGCTTATGCCCGAATCAATGCTGCACGGAATCGGGATGGCGGTGTATTTTGCCCTTGGGGCCTTAACCTTCTTCGTGGCGGATTGGATGATTGACCGCCGAGGAGGTGTAGACCGCAAGGATATTGCCGGTGACTCAGCTGGCGGATCGGGCTCGGCGATTTATATTGGCACATTGATAGATAATATCCCTGAGTCGATCATCCTAGGAATGAGCCTGGCTCTTGGCGGTGCGATCAACATAGCCTTTCTGGCAGCCGTGTTCATCTCGAATCTGCCGGAAGGTGTGGCCGGAACGCTCAATCTAGAAGCTGCAGGCCGCTCGCGCAGATCGATCTTTTGGATGTGGACTGTGCTTGTAATCATCTCCGGTGTCAGTGCCGGGTTGGGCTACTTTATTGTAAATGCACTGCCAAATATTGATGGCAGGTTGGCCCAGGCTTTTGCTGCCGGAGCTATGCTCACCATGCTGGCAGATGCAATGATGCCAGAGGCGTTCGAACACGGCGGCAAGCTGGTTGGCTTGTTCACCGTGATGGGTTTTTTGGCAGCCGCGATACTGGCTGTCGCGGATTGATTATTTCGTCATGCGGACGATGGAAGTTATGTCCAGAAATGCAGATTGCGTGCTCAGCAATGGTTGGTGGGCAACAATGCCAAAGAGAGGAGACAAGTAACATGGCAAAAGATAAAGGTAAGAAGAAAGCCAAGAAGGTGAAAGAGAAAGAGGTGCCAGAGACAGCTCCGGTTCAAGACCCGAATGAAACTGGAGAGAAGGCCAAGATCAGCCGTAAAGAGTTTGACAAGGAAATGGAGAAGCTCCAGGTCGAGCTTGTCAAGCTACAGGAGTGGGTCAAATTCACTGGAGCAAAAATCTGCGTTGTTTTTGAAGGACGCGACACAGCCGGCAAGGGCGGCGTGATCAAGCGCATCACCGAGCGGGTCAGCCCGCGCGTCTTTCGCGTTGTTGCACTATCAGCCCCCACAGAGCGGGAGAAATCACAGATGTATTTCCAGCGCTATATGCCCTATCTGCCGGCAGCTGGCGAAGTGGTGCTTTTTGACCGAAGCTGGTACAACCGGGCCGGGGTTGAGCGCGTGATGGGGTTCGCTACTCCGGACCAGGTGGAACATTTTCTAAAATTTACGCCTGCAGTTGAGCGGGCTATCATCCAATCCGGGGTCAACCTGATCAAGTACTGGCTTGAAGTGGATATGGACGAGCAGGCCAAGCGATTCCAGGAGCGCAACGAGGATTACCGCAAGATCTGGAAGCTCAGCCCGATGGATCTTGAAGCACAGGCTCGCTGGTACGATTATTCCCGGGCGCGTGATGCCATGTTTGCCGCCACAGATACCGTGGAATGCCCCTGGTATGTGGTGCCTTCCAACGACCAGCGCCGGGCGCGCCTGAACTGCATCACGCACTTCTTGAGCCTGATCCCTTATGAAGAGGTGCCGCGCGAACCGATCAAGTTCCCCAAACGCCAGGCGAAGGGTAACTATAAAGAGTCGAAACATCCCTTCCGGTATATTCCCGAAATCTATTGAGAGGCAGGTTATAGATCATGACAGATAATTCTGAGAATCAACCGATATGGTATACCCTTCCGACTGAAGCCGTCGCTAAAGAGCTTCAGGTCGACCCGGCGAAGGGGCTGAGCTCAGCCGAGGCGCAGCAGCGTTTGCAAAAATACGGGCAAAACCAGCTGGCTGGAAAGAAAAAGGAACCGGGCTGGCAGGCTTTCCTGCGCCAGTACAAGGACTTCATGCAGATCCTGCTGCTTGGCGCCGCCGCCGTTAACCTGGTAGTCACCGGAGAATGGGGCACCACCCTGGTGCTCATCGTCCTGACGATATTCAATGCAGTGTTAGGCTTGAATCAGAGAATCCAAGGCCGAGGCCAGCCTGGCTGCGCTGGAAAAAATGATGAAGAACATCGCCCGCGTGCGCCGGGACGGGCAGGCGATCGAGATCGACGCGGAGAACCTGGTGCCGGGTGACATCGTGCTGATGGAGGCGGGCAATCGCGTCCCGGCGGATGGGCGCCTGTTCATGACGGCCACGGTGGAGATCGAGGAGGCCGCCCTGACCGGTGAGAGCGTAGCCTCGTCGAAAGATACCGAAACCATCGCCAAGGCTGATGCCTCGCTGGGCGACCGCCACTGCATGGCCTACATGAACACCGCGGTCACACGCGGGCGTGCCGAGATGATCGTGACCACCACCGGGATGGGCACCGAGATGGGTAAGATCGCCGACCTGCTGAACAAAACTGAAGCGGAAAAGACCCCGCTGCAGAAACAGCTCGATCGGCTGACTATCACAATTGCCGGTTTGGCCGGCATCGCTTTCCTGCTGATGCTCGTGATTGGTATGTCAAAGGGAAATGAGTTCGCTGTCATTTTCACTGCTGGCATCGCCCTGGCAATTTCGGCGATCCCGTCCGGCATGCCGGCGGTTGTGACGACCATGTATTCAATGGGCACACGCGTCCTGGCAGGCCAGAACGCCATCGTCAAGCGCCTGCCCTCGGTCGAGACACTGGGCTCAGTCTCTGCGATCTGCTCCGACAAGACCGGTACGCTGACGCTGAATAAGATGACGGCGCGCGAGTTTGGCATCCCGGGCCAGAATCACTACAAGGTGACTGGCGAAGGCTACAGCACGGAGGGACAGCTGCTCCACAATGGAGGAAAACAGCTCGATCTGAGCGAAGTGATGCTGCCAATGGCGTTGTGCGCTGACGCTCGCCTGGACGGCGAGAACCTGATCGGCGACCCAACCGAAGGCGCTCTGATCGTCCTGGCTGAGAAAGGCGGCGTCAGTATCGAAGGCGCGCGCCAGCGCTATCCGCGCATAGCTGAAGTGCCTTTCGACTCGGACTACAAGTTCATGGGCACTTTCCACAACATGACCGATCATCAGGGCAAACCTGTGGTGCGCTGTTTCGTCAAAGGCGCGCCGGATGTGCTGATCGCACGGAGCAGCAAATACTGGATGCCGGGAGGCGAGGAGCTTCCAATCACGGAAGAGAACCGACATTTTGCGCTTGAGATAAACGACCGCATGGCCGCGGCAGGCGAACGCATCATGGTTGTTGGGCGGCGCGACTTCGATCCGCAGACCTTTGATCCGAAAGCCAAGCTAATTGACTTTATGAAGGATCTGACCTTTATCGCGATGGTCGGCATCGTCGATCCGCCGCGAACTGAAGCCAAAGAAGCCATCGCCAAATGCCACAGCGCCGGCATCCAGGTGCGCATGATCACTGGCGACCATGCTGTGACGGCAGCCGCCATCGGGCATGAGCTGGGCATCGAGGGCAAGGCTCTGACCGGCGCCCAGTTTGCCGCAATGAGCGATGATGAGCTGATCAAGGATTTGGACAATATCGGTGTTGTCGCCCGCGTCGCCCCAGAGGACAAGATCCGCCTGGTCGACCTGCTGCAGCGAAAGGGCAATATCGTCGCCATGACTGGGGACGGCGTCAACGATGCGCCAGCCTTGAAGAAGGCTGACATCGGCGTCGCGATGGGTATCACCGGCACCGAGGTCTCCAAGGGGGCGGCGGTGATGATCCTGACCGACGATAATTTCGCCACGATCGTGAAAGCAGTCGAATACGGCCGGGCGATTTACGACAACCTGGCCAAGTACATCCGCTACCAGATGGGCATGCTGACGGCGTTCATCATCAGCTACTTAGGCGCCACGATCTTCAGTATCCTCGGCGGCGTGCCCTTTGCAACGCTGGCCGTGCTGTGGATAAACTTCCTTGTCCAGGTGCCGATTGCCATGGCTCTGGGTTTCGATAAGCCGTCGCCGGGCCTGATGGAGCGCAAACCTCGCCCGTTGAGCCAGCCCGTGCTTTCTCGCTCGCAGTGGCTGCGCCTCGTCTTCACCGGGTTACTGATTGCGATCGGCACCCTGGTAATCGAGGCGTATTTCCAGCCTGTTGACATGGCTGTGGCAGCAACCATGGGGTTCGTGGTCTTTTCATTGTTCAATATCACCCTGGGTCTCAGCGCTCGTTCTGAAACCGGCACGGTTTTCAACCGGGAAAATGTGAGTGACCGTCGGCAGCTGGGCCTCTACGGGCTGTCGCTGTTGTTCATCTTGCTTCCCGTAGAGTTTGGGATTGGCCAGCGCATCCTAAATACGGTACCGATAAGCGGCGAACAATGGATGCTCTGCATCGTGTTTGCCATTGCCATGCTGCTGATCGATGAAGTGATCAAGTTCTTCATGCGCAGACAGCGCAGCAAGTAGAGAAACAATTATCTTCAGTGCAGTGGTGGGTGAAATCTCACCCACCACTGCAAGTATGCAGAAATTTGACGGCAAAGAAATTCAGGAGAATATATGGCACAAGCAAGAGACATTACACGTCAACAAGCGCAGTACGTTTCAACCGCTTCCTGGCCCTTGTCTACCTTGTCATGGCGGTCGGGATGGCTATTACAGCCTTGGTGGCTACTTCGGTGAGCACAAACCAGGAATTAATGAAACGGATCTTGTATGATCCGTGGTTCACCTTCGGATTATTCATGCTGCAAATCATCGTCGTCGTCTGGTTGAGCGCGGCGGTGATGCGCATGTCACCGGGTGTTGCTTTTCTATTGTTTCTGTTCTATTCAGCGCTGACTGGTCTGGCGCTTTCATCGATCTTTATCTACTACAGCCAGAGCGCGATCTCCTATACTTTCTGGGTTGCTGCCGGGATGTTCTTATTCAGCAGTATCGTCGGTTTTTTCATCAAAGGCGATATGAGCGGAGTGGGCAGGTTTTTGATGCTCGCGCTGCTGGGCTGGTTATTCGGATGGATCTTCACGCTGTTCTTTCCGTTTTCGCAGGGTCTGAACCAGGCGATGAATTTCACCGGCATATTGCTCTTCGCAGGATTGACGGTTTGGGACACAAATCGCCTGAAAGAACTCTCCAGGCAACTGGAAGGCAAACAGGGGATGGGCGGATTGGTCGTAATCGGCGCGCTGGCGCTCTACCTGGACTTTATCAACCTGTTCTTGCTGCTGCTGCGAACTTCAAGGCGATAAGTTGGATTATGTCTAAGCAGTCAAGAGCTTTTAGAAGCACCGGAAAAGTAGGGATCAGAATGATGAATACTAATTTGAATGCTGTCGGTTACGAGTTCGAGCCATCCAGATACTCCTCTGGTCTGGGCTATTCTAAGCTCAGGGTAGTCATTTCTGCAAAGCCAAAAGAGCGCTTTTTTGACGTCAAGGTACTGAAGATTCCCGCGTTCGATGGCAGGTTTCTTCATCAAAAACAGGTAACCCGTCACGAGCTGGTACCAGATGAGACCTTTCAGGCATGCCTGGGTGAAATAAGCTTAGAAACTCACGCGGGAGAACAGCTCCATGTGTTCTCGTTTGGAGGAACTCTGCATACCGCAGTCGAAACCGATGATCTGTATTGCGATATTTCATCGACTGCACCAATCTTCAAGCTAAAAGACGAATCGGGTGTTGGAGGTGGGCTGCTTTCGGATGAGATCATGGATATGCTGGCTGAGATGAAAGCCACTATTTGCTGGTCACAGCGATGAGCTTTATTCCAGGCTGGCGAGATTCGACCCTTACCAGATTTTCCTCGCCTGCATGATATCGCTGCAGAAGCGCGTTGACCGCGTTCCAGCAGCTGCTCGGCGAGAGGGTTATCACAAGGTGGCTTCCAGCTTAAAAAGGGCAAAGCAAATTGTCCGCGAAACGGATGGTTGGGATGAGGGTTCACCAAGCCTTGAAGAACTGCTGTCTATTGGAGGTAAAAAATAAGTCAAACTGAAATGTATCCTGTTGAACTGCCAGAGTTTGTGGTATAACGCAATAATTAGATGCGGGTAGGTTCCAGCAAGTGGAAATACCCAAGGACTTAATCCATTCTATACAATTGAAGGAGATGAATTCGAAATGAAAACTCTAAAATCTGTTGACGTCAAATCGTTTGTCCTGTACGGCGCCATTTTGATGGCTTTCTGGACGTTCGCCTTTGGGCTGTGGTATTGGATCTTGGGCTGGCTGTTTGGCGCCCAATCTTGGTGGGTCGACATGAACCTGGGCAACTGGACGGCATACACCCTGGCTACATTTTTCACAGTAGTCTGGCGCAGCATCGTTAATGCTCTGGGCGGCGCATTGGCCGGTCTGGTTGTGGCGCTGGTCTATAACGCCGTGGCCGGGTTGATGGGCGGGATTAAACTCAAGCTTGACTGACTGAACTGGTCAAAATTTGTTCTGTCCCTGGAATTGAGTTCCAGCTGCGGCAAGATCCCGGCTGGGGCTCTTCCGCGGTTGAACGCTATCCATTAAGATGGCAGATGGGCAGCAGCGAGGATTCCAAACTTGAGATGTCCGTCTGGAATGGATGGATGAATGTGGCTTGATTGCATCATTACGATCCCTGTCTCGATTTCCGTAATGGCGCCTCATTCATGGAAGGAGGATCTATCAGAAAGACAATCTTCGTCGGCAATTCGAAATGCAACTTTAATCATTCTAATTCTTAAGGAGAAAATGCAATGAAGAAACGTCCATTTGGTGTTACTGTTCTGGCAATTCTGGCTGGGATCGCTGCGGTTCTGGCCGCAGTCCATGCACTACAGTCGATTGGGCTCCTCCCATTCGTTATCGGTCCATTTAAGGTCCACGCGTTCAGCTTTTGGTCGTTCCTGATGTGGGCGCTGATGGTTTGGGTGTGGGTCTGGTTGGTCAAGATGCTGTGGAATCTTGATAAGGAAGCCTGGTTGTTCCTGGCAGTGATCACAGTATTCAACCTAGTATTGGATTTCACCGTTATGCTCAGCTCGACAACAGATTGGACAGATGTCAGCCTCAGTGTGATCGTCAACTCGCTGATCCTGATCTACGTAATGCTCCCTGGCGTAAAAAAGTCGTTCGAAGTTTAGTAAGCAAGTCACAACAGAAAAGGGTACAACTCTTGGTAAAGAGTTGTACCCAATACAAATTTGTCGATGAAGGAGTTCAACATGAGTGATGTACCAGTTCAAATAATCGTGGCGGCTTTCCAGGATGACAAGTCGGCAGCGCAAGCTCTCAAGGCTCTCAAGCAAGCCCAACGTGAGAAACTGATCAGCATCAAGGATGCTGCCGTCCTGCGTAAGGATGAGAAGGGTAAGCTGCATATTAAAGAGACTGCTGATATGGGCGGCGGTAAAGGCGCCACCCTGGGTGGAGTGGCTGGCGCGGCAATTGGCCTGATCGCCGGACCTGCTCTGCTGGTTCCGGCGGCTGTAGGTGCGCTGGTGGGTGGTCTGACTGCAAAGCTGCGTGACAGCGGTTTCTCCAACGAACGGCTTAAGACCCTTGGAGAAAGCCTTAAACCCGGCTCTTCTGCGATTATCGCAGTCGTCGAGCATAAGTGGGTGGCTGAAGTAGAGAAGGCGATGGCCGAGGCTGGCGCTGACGCCGTGACTGCTGCGCTTGGGGCGGATATTGCCAACCAGCTCGAAGCCGGGAACCAGGTCGCATACAGCGCCATTGCATCAGAGCAAGGCTTCAGCGCTTCTCGTATAGCCGGAGGAGAGGATTCTATTGAAGGGGGAAAAATCGTTGTGGATGACAGCGGGATATACGGCGGGCGTTTCTTTGCCACTAAGGAGGGTTTTGTGGTCGAAGGGATGGCCGCTGACGATGAGGGTGTGGAACACTTCATCGCTGCAGGCTTATTGGATGAAGAGCCTGGCGACGAAAAGCCGGCTGAGAGTAAGGACTCTGTCTAGGTTGAATGATCTGCACGACCTGACTCACTGGTCTAGCTGAAAAGGACATGTGACCAAGTCGAAGGTCAGGTTCCAGGCCTTACTTGTACATCTGGAGCGAGGAAATTGACAGCCGGATGAGATTGATTAAAGAACCAGGAGAAATGAAATGTCCAATTTAGTAGTACTCACCTTCGATGATACGGAGCAGGCGGTGCAGGCTTTCGAGGCGCTTAAGCATGCGCAAAGCGGCGGCCACCTTAAAATTGACGACGCAGCAGTCATTGTCAAGCAGGAATCCGGCAAAGTCGAAATTAAGAACCAGCTGGATACCGGGGTTAAATGGGGCGCAGTCGGCGGCGGTGTGCTCGGATTATTGCTGGCTGGCCTTTTCTTCCCATTAGCTGGTCTCGCAGTCGGGGCGATCGGTGGCGCGCTTATTGGCAAAGCTTTGGATCTGGGCGTGGATAAGAAATTTGTCCAGGACGTCACGGAAAATCTGAAACCTGGTTCATCGGCGCTTTTCGTGATTGGGAGCAGCGATAATCCGGCAGTGGTTGCAGGCGCCTTGCGCCCTTTCCAGGGCACAATCTACCAGACAACTTTGCCTTCCGATTCTGTTGCAGCTCTTCAAGATGCACTGAAGAAAAGAGAGTAATCCACCTGGTGACAATCACCATCCGTATGATTGTCACCAGAAACTTCTCATGGAGATTACTAAGTCAAGTTGCAAATGCCTCGCCCATCTATCCTGAAGTCAGTTCTAATCGCAGCCAGCTCGGTGATCTTTCTTGCAGCGATGCATTTTGCTTCTTCAATGGTCGCGCCGATCCTCTTTGCATTTTTCATCGCGGCACTGCTGACGCCGATCTTCCGCCGGTTAAAACGAAAAATGCGAGCTCCTTTAGCTCTATTGCTCAGCATTGGCGTGCTTAGTTCTGGTAGCATTGTTCCTTTTGGTACTGGTCGGCACCTCGGTAGATACGCTGATCAGTAACCTTGCTGAATACCAGGATGACGCTTGGTCAACGCCAAGATGAATTAGAAGCTATGGCCGGTGATATTGGACAGTCATCTCCTGTTCAGTGGGTCCTTTCCGCTCTCGATCCTGAAACCCTGGCAGGTGTGATCAAATTCTTCCTGAACACGCTTTACAGCCTTCTTAAGAACAGCATATTGATCCTGTTTGTGACGATTTTTGCTTTAGCTGAAGGACCAATGTTCAAAGCGCGCATGATCAAGACATTTGGAGCCGAACATTATCTGCCTCGAAAAACGATTACGTCTTTGGATAGTACGATCAGCTACTTTA
The DNA here is from genome assembly GCA_963726375.1 of uncultured Chloroflexia bacterium. Lineage (GTDB taxonomy): Bacteria > Chloroflexota > Anaerolineae > Anaerolineales > UBA4823 > UTCFX2. Next base: position 34,941 of record CAVSCE010000007.1, read on the forward strand.
GTCTGCGCGCAATTGTGAACTTGATTGTAGCTGTTTGCACTGCTTTGATGCTTTGGTGGTTTGGGATCGAATTTGCGGCATTGTGGGGGGTGTTAATTTTCTTTCTAAGCTTCATTCCTTACATTGGAGCGTTTGTTTCAACAATTCCACCAGTAATTTTGGCTTTTGCACAAGGTGGTTTGGAATTAGCATTGATTATTATCTTTTTCACAATTCTCATCAACAGCTTAACAGAGAATGTCGTTTCACCACTTGTAATGGGCAAAGGGCTTTCGATTTCACCAACTGTTGTGTTCCTTTCCTTCGTTTTTTGGATGTTTATCCTGGGTGGATTAGGCGCTTTCATCGCTATGCCGATAACTTTAACGCTAGTATTGTTTATGGATGAATTCGAAGAGACACATGATTTGGCGGCATTAATGGTAATATTCCCTGACCACCAGAATCAAAAATAAAGAATTAGAAGAGCTTTGCAGAATAGGAGAATCTCATGAATATTATGAGAAGGAATAGGACCCGGTACATATACGCTGGTGCAGTACGAGCCCTCGCTGGCTGCCTCCTGATTGGGCTGGTGTTATCAGCCTGTTTACCGCAAACGCCTCAACCGCCAGCGCCTCCCGAGCAACCACTCCCGCCATCCACTGAAGCGGTTCCGGTTTCGTCTGACATCCCGGTAGAACCAACTCCAAAGCCCGATCTGGCTGATAAACTGGTAGATCAGCTCTGGCTTTTAGTCGCATATGGCGATGCAGCTAATCCGACTGTTGTAGAAGAAGGCACCATTGTAAACGCAGTTTTCAGCAAGGATGGTACGCTCAGCGGATCCGGGGGCTGCAATAACTTCAGCACCACCTACCAACTCTCTGGCGACCAGATTACTGTCGGACAGATTGCCTCGACGATGATGGCTTGTGAAAAAGGCATGGAGCAAGAATCCGCCGTGCTGGCAGCACTCCAAAGCGCCCAAACCATCAACTTTTCGTCGGAAGGTCGTCTGGAAATTTCTTACAATTCTGGCTCAGGGATGGAGACCAAATTGATCTTTGCCATGGGGGAAACGCCTCTGGTGGGGACGGTTTGGGTGCTGCTCTCTTACGGTGATCCCAACAGCCCAAATTCTGTCGAAACAGGCACATCCATCACTGCAATCTTCTCTGAAGAAGGCAGTCTGAGCGGTTCTGGCGGCTGCAACAGCTATTCGGCAGGATATTCAGTAAAGGATGACACGATTCAAATCCAGCAGCCTATCACAACACTGATGGCGTGCACTCAAGGGATGGAACAAGAACAAGCCTATCTTACGGCATTACCGAAGGCAGAAAGTTTTGTGATTTTCGGACCTCGACTTGAAATCAATTACGACGGTGGGAAGGGAAAGCTTGTGTATACTGGACGCAGCCTGACACTGGAACACACCCTCTGGTCCCTGGTTGCGATGGACGGACAGCCTGCTGATGCAGGGTTGCCGGCGACGGCGCTGTTCGTACCGGGTGAAGATCCATCCAAGGGAAGTGTTGGCGGTGTGGCACCGTGCAACAACTACCAGGCGGGCTACAGCGTTGATGGCGACCAGCTGGTCGTGGAACCGGCAGCTACCACCCGAATCAGCTGTCCGGAGGCCGTGATGGAGGCAGAAACTCGGTTCCTTCAGCTTATGGAGACAGCCCAAAGCTATCAGGTGCTCGGGCAGACCCTGACGATCAGTTCTGAAGATGGAGTGCTCACATTTGCAGCGAACCGGGCAGCCTTGGAGGGCACGAATTGGAGGCTGACCGCCATGGGTCCTGCTGAAGCGCCCCAGGCGCCTGTCCCGGGAGCGGATTTCACAGCAATTTTTATCCGCCAAGGAAATGTGCCCTCAGGAAACATGGCTGGAGGAAGCGGTTGTAATGATTACAACGCAACCTACACGGCTAACTTGAACGAGATCAAGGTCAATCCACCGACAAAGACGAATAATTCCGGCTGCATGCCGGGTTTGCCTGAACAGGAAGCCCAATATTTTTCTGCCCTGAATGAAGCCCGCAATTACCGCATCCTTGGCGACAGGCTGCAGATCCCATATGGAGAAGACCAGCTGCTTGAATATACTGCATTTATACCAGCGCCACCAACGGAAGGTGGGCCGTTGACCGTGCTGAATGGCTCGGAATGGTGGCTTGTTTCCATGGGCAACCAGACACCGCTGCCAGGAACTCAGGTCACTGCGAAGTTCCAGATCAATCCCGATGGCGTCACCGGCCTGGTGGGTGGTTCAAGCGGCTGCAATTCTTATAAAGCGTCTGTTACAGGTGTGTTTACGGTTGGTCCTGCTGCTACCACGCGCATGTATTGCTCCGAACCGCAGGGAGTAATGGAACAGGAGACAGCCTATCTTGCAATGCTGTCATCCTCCCAAAACTTCTCCGTTGCAAATAACCAGCTGTTGATTGGTACAGCCAGCGGTGTGCTTGTGTTTTACAATGCTCGAAACGCGATGATTCCAGTTGAGCCAAGTCAACCGACCGCAACACCTCCCACGGCTGGACCCAGCCAGCCAACTGTCACACCTCCGGCAGTCGAACCGGACCAGCCAACAGCCATACCACCGACTGAAGAGCCGAGCCTACCGATAGCGACTCCCCCAACACCAGAGCCACCTGCTCCTCCTGCAGCAGCGATCAACGGCCCATCTGCAGCCGCGGTTGGGCAAGAAGTGGCCTTCGATGCAAGCGGTTCTACGTCTGAGGCTGGGATTGCCCTTTACAAGTGGGACTTTGGTGACGGGAATACTGCTGAAGGTGTTAAAGTCGCTCACATATTCAATACACCCGGCACATACAAGGTCACGTTGACGGTGGTCGATGGCTTTGGGCAGAGTGGAGCAGAGACAGTCCAGATAATGATCACATGAACCCCCTTCCCTATCCTGGTGATTTTGTGATATCCTCAACAATTGAGGTCCGAATGAATAAACCAGGAAGTCGAGAAATGGAGGTTAATAAGACTTTAAGAAATATTCTCAGACATGACCTTCAAGTACCAAGAATTCTATTTTTTGTCTAATTCATTTGACTAAGGAGATATTAATATGACTGCAGAAGCTACAGCATTGGAAACCAAACAAATGCCCTGGTGGGTTGGCTTGATGGGCGGCATTCTGAATATCGTCGTCGGCATTTTGCTATTAACCGCCCCGGCAAAGACCGTTTATTTGCTCGTGGTTGCTTTCGGTATCTACTGGATCATCTCGGGCATCTTCATGCTGGTTGGGATGTTTGTCGATCATTCTGCCTGGGGATGGAAGCTGTTCATGGGTGTGATCAGTATCCTCGCCGGTGTAGTGATCCTGCGTTATCCGCTGATCAGCGCTTTGACGATCCCATCCATCCTCATCCTGCTTCTGGGCATCCAGGGAGTGATTGTGGGTATCATCAGCCTGATCATGGCCTTCAAGGGCGGCGGATGGGGAGCTGGTATTCTCGGCGCACTCAGCATTTTCTTTGGCGTCATTTTGATGGCCAATTACACCTCCCCGGGGATGGTCGTGACGTTCATTTGGGTGGCTGCGATCTTTGCTTTGATCGGTGGGATTGCTCAGATTTTCCAGGCTTTCCGCCAGAAATCGGCCTAAGACTTGCGAAAGCTTATCACCGGGCTCCTCCGAGGAGCCCGGTTTTTAGATATCCTGGTCAATCCATAAACACTTAAGAGAAAAACCTGATGTGCTGTTTCTTTGCTTCCCTCGTTTTCTTTGGTCCTCGCCTTGCTTTCCTGATTTATTGGTTGATCGCCCCGGTTCGGATCACAGCTTCTTTTGCACAGTTCAACCTGCCCTGGCTGGTCGGTTTGATGGGTTTAATCTTTATCCCCTGGACTGCTCTGATGTATGTCCTGGTGTTCCCCTTGAATGGTTTTGATTGGATCTGGCTTGGATTTGGAATTTTCGCGGATGTAGCCGGCTACATGGGTGGATATCACAACCGCAAGCAGGTGCCAGGATATCCAGGACCGTGATTTTTCGTAACTGGGCAGTGAATTTTTTTCCAACCGCTGCCCACACATTCATATCCCTTACAAATTTATCGGGTAAATTTCCCGAATTAGCGCCTTTTCATCGTATTAGTTCTAATTATCATGCGGAAGGATAATATCCATGTCATACGGTCCGATAGATCTCATTGCGCTTGAGTTCAAGGGCAACAAATTTAAAGGCGAGATTATGCCAGCCTTGATTGAGCTGGCAGAAAAAGGGATAGTCCGGGTGATCGACCTGGTCATCATCCAAAAGATGAAAGAAGGTCATTACCAATCACTTGAGCTGCAGCAAATGGATAAAGAAACGATTAAACATCTGTTAATCCACTACAGACCAAAAAAAGCGGGATGATCTTGGCAGAAGATGTGGAGATGATTGCCCAAAAATTGGAAGATAATTCAACCGCCGCGATTTTGCTTTTTGAGAATCTCTGGGTTGTTAAGTTCAGGCAGGCTGTCCAAAATGCGGGTGGAGGCTTGATGATGCAGGTGCGCATCCCCGAGGCAGAAGTTGAAGAGGCGTTGAAGAATATCGGCAATGATGTGTAATCGGAGATCTTTATTCTTAAAACGTCAGTAAAATTTGAAGATAGTCTGATCGAAGGAATATGATCTATTGGCAGCATGGATTTGTTAGAAAATTTGAAGGCTTTTTAATTAGCTGAAGTCCGGGGATCTATTATGTGGATTGCATTTATTGGACTATACAAAATTTTCAGCCGAATGTGGCATGAACCCCCATTTCGAGCGCTGATGGTCGTGGAAGGCTTGCTGCTTGGCGGCGGAATGGTTTTTTACCACAACGTGGAAGGCTGGGGCTGGCTTGGACGCAGCATATTTTTGCGTTGTCACCGTTGCGACGGTTGGTTATGGGGATTTTCATCCAGTTACACAAGCAGGCCGTTTCTTCACAATCTTTTATATAATCCTGGGAGTTGCCATGTTAGGTGTGTTTATCCAGCTTGCCGGGAAAACTGCGTTTGAAGGCTTGCAAGAAAACGTTTTACGGCGGCAAGCGGAGAGAAAACAACTTAACAAAGAATGATTTAGGTGTCTAACACCCTTATCCACCCAATAAATTATCACCATGATCGATCAGGAGGAATCATTATGTACGAAAAACCTTTGCAAACGTATGAGACCCGAACTCCATCGCGTCCGACTCCAACCTGGGCGCTGGTTTTGATCAACGGGATCGCCGCAGTCGGGCTCGGCTTGATTTTCCTCGCCTCACCGGGGGCGTCGCTCAAATTGCTCATGAAATTCCTGGGGCTCTTTTTCCTGATTGGTGGTTTTTTCTCGCTGTTTAGTATTGTGTTCAGCCCTGAACATAAGCTTTGGAAGCTGATTGCAGGTCTGACAGGAATTATCGGCGGTTTGATCGTCATGGAGCATCCTGCGCAGAGCGCCATTCTAGTGGACACTGCCCTGGTATACGCTCTGGCCGGGTTTGGGATCGTCATGGGAGCTGCCCAAATCATTCAGGCTTTCAAGGGCGGCGGATGGGGAATTGGCTTTCTGGGCCTCCTGATCCTGGGATTTGGATTGATCATACTCTTCTCTCCGTTAATTGGCGCAGTAGTATTGCCTTTCGTTCTGGCTGTATTCGGGATCATTGGCGGGCTCATTGCCATCTTCATAGCTTTCCGATTGCGCAGGCAGGATAAGGAAAAGACTGCGGCAGCAGCAAAATAACTTGGTAAGGCAGTTTTTTAAAAGAGCTGAATGGAATTTGGGTTTCTGAACGACCAAGTCAGCTTGCAGCTAAAAGTCGCCCGACTGAGTGCGCCGATCCTTTAAGTTCTGATCAATGCCCTGTTCTATAAGATATTACTTGAGACAAAAATCACCTGGAGTGATGCCTGGCTCGGCGGGGTAATTTCGACCGGGTTGATCATGGCTTCAGTGGTGCTGAGCGTATTTTCCCCTGGAGCAAAGCTTGCTTAACTCAGCCCTGCAGGCAACCGGCGCTTTCAGCGAGCTTCTGGTGGGATTCTACTATGTTGCCCGGATTTTCTTGCTTGGTGCGATCTTCTCCAGGGTTTTTGCCGCGAAATTTGAGTCGAGGCGCAGTGAAAAATTGTCTTAATCTTCAAGGTGACATTTATTATGGTGATCATAAGCTAATTAGAGCACTCATTTTATGAATACAGGCTGAGCAGCATTTTTTTACTTATTGATTTGAGATGAAAGGGAAGTAAATATAATGGGAAAAACCGGTCGCAGAATCTGGTATGGAACTGCAATCTTCCTTAGTGGGCTCGTCTTATTGATCAGTGCAATAAGTATTGTTGGTGTGTGGCTGACGGAACGGAATCTGGTGAAGGCTACGGAAGAAATCCTGGAATCGGCCCAAAAAGTTTCGCAGATCGTTCGTGGGACTGCTGCTGAAATCGATCAAAAACTGGAAAGCATGCAAGCCACCACAACATTTATTTCGACTGCGACTATAAAAATTGAACAGAAGGTAATCGATCAGGGCTTGATTTTACTTTTACTCCCTGAAGAAAAAGAACAAAACCTTGTGGACCTTTCCGGTTCGGTCAAAGATACTATCAATCCCCTCCGGAATACGTTGTCGGTGCTTTTGTGATGAGCGACACGCTGCATGAGTCAATGTCAGAATCTGGAAAAACAGCCTGCCGATCAAAATCTGAATAACTTGCTGAATCAACCAGACCACTGCCTTTTCGGATTCCTGCAAGGATGTTGAAACCTTGGGACCTGGCACAGGATTCCCAGAGTATTCCCTTGCCCTTCACCATCTTTTGAACGGTTAGTGGCGGAAACCATCTGCGACGAGATATATTTCTTACCTAGTACTGATGATTTGCAATCCCGTAAGTTATTGGTTCGCATTTGGCATGCTCTTCATCCGACCTCCTTTCTTTGAATTCGAATTATGATAAAATCCATTTTCAGCACTTCTATTCTATTCAGGGAGTATTCGATGTCAACCAAATCAAAAAACAAGAAAAAGGGCAATACCGTCTCTAATTATAAAAAGAAAGCAGTAATCCGGCATAAGGAACGCGGCACTGATCCTGACGATCTTATTGATTATTATGGCAGTTCACGGTATTTTTGCTGCCTACCTGTACTCAACTGGAGCCCCTGAGGTCCAGCGCCCTGGATCATTGGGATGATGGTTGTGCATTTTCTTGCGAATATTGCTGCTGCCGTAGGAATTTGGTATTGGAAAAAGTGGGGTTTATATGTTTATGCGGCATCGACTATTCTTGCTTTAGTTGCAGGTTTGATCTCAGTTGGAATATGGTCGTTATTCTACATGGTGCTTCCACTTGCGATCATTGGTTGGGTGCTGCGTAGCAAATGGAGCTATTTTGAATAAAATCCTCCATGGGATTTAACTTCATGCAACTATTACTCGATGATCTGGTCAACACCATATGCGTTTGTCCTCTCTGATAGAACGCGCGATGACAATGGGTCCAGTCATCCGCATCCAATTCTCACGAACGCGGGAGGTAATCAAAATTGCAAACAATATTAAAAAGTAGAACAAAAGAGATTTCGATCACAACAGATGGTCCCATGACCATCATCGGTGAAAGCATCAATCCGACGCGGCGGAAGAAGCTCACTTCAGCTTTACTCGCGCATGAATTTGATTATATTTTTGAATTGGCTGCGGCTCAGATCAAAATGGGAGCTGATATCCTGGATATCAATGTTGGGGCGCCAGGGAGTCAATGAAGTGGAAATGCTTCCAAAAGTGGCATTGGCAGTGGCAGAACGGTTTGATGTCCCAATTTGCCTGGATTTATCGAATCGTGAGGCTTTCGATCGCAGCTTTATCTCAGATGCCAGGAAAACCGCTGGTAAATTCAGTCAACGGCGAAGAAGCCTCCTTGAACGCTGTGTTACCGATAGTCAAGGAATATCAAGCAGCTGTGATTGGCCTGACGATGGACGAACAGGGTATTCCAAATGATCCCGAAGTCCGCCTGAGTGTTGCTGCGAAGATAATAGAGCGGGCGGCCAAATTGGGGATCCCGATTGAAGATGTGGTGATCGATCCCCTGGTATTGACGGTAGGCGCAGACCAGAAGGCAGGAATCATCACGTTGACCACGATAGAGATGGTCCGCAGGGAATTCGGGGTCAATATCAATCTAGGAGCCAGCAATGTCTCATTTGGTCTACCCGACCGCCACACGGTCAACCAGGCTTTCCTGGCGCTCGCGGCTGGTGCAGGTGCAAGCTGCGCGATCACAAATCCAGAAAAGCTAACCGCCACAATCCGTGCAGCAGACTTGCTGCTTGGACGCGACTTTTATGCCAGCCGCTACATTGCAAATTATCGAGTGATGGTGAAGTCAGGGCTGATCGAGGATGCCAGAACTGGAAAACCTCAGCCTTGAGTTTGATCTGGATGCGGTCCTGCGCGGACAAGGCGCGGATCCGGCAGTTTTGCGTGCCCGTCGACCTGCGCTTGTGCAGCTGGCCGAACAAGCCCTTCAGGAAGGGCTCTCCTTGATTGAACCGATGGTAAGCTATAAAGAGTTTACAGTCAAAACGATCCAACATGACCGAATGATTTTCAACGAAGGTGGGTTTTTAACCGGTGGATTGCTTGTCCAACAACTTGCCAAAGCCCAGGTCGTTTACGTTGTACTTTGCTCAATCGGTTCTTCGCTTGAGCGATATTCTTCAGAGATGTGGGACTCCAGCGCAACCTACAGCCTTGCGCTGGATGGGGTGGGATCTGCTGCAGTCGAAGCTTTAGCGAACGCGGTCTGCCGAAATCTCGAAAATAAAGCCGCTGAGCAAGGCTGGAAAAGCTCGATACCACTCAGCCCTGGAATGATCGATTGGTCTGTGATGGAGGGCCAACCTCAGATTTTCAAGCTGCTTGAAAGTGAGAACCTCTCTGTTAAGCTATCTGAAGGGTTCATAATGACCCCGCGCAAATCGCTGACTATGGTGCTCGGCGCGGGATTGGACCTGATTACCCAGGGTAGCACCTGCGAGTACTGCAATTTGCGTGATGTCTGCCGTTACAGAGAAAAACTCGCTCTTGACAGCAAGAACTGATTAACGATAAACTCGTTTCGCTTAACAAAATCTTAACAAGAAAGGACGCACTCGATGGTGAATATGGTTTATCAAACATACCTTCAACAGCCTTGCCGTTTCCAGCGGTTCGGTTGTGTTGCTTTCGCGGAGTGCGCCTGTCGATCGGTAGATTTACCTCCTGATGCAGGAAATAGCCACGGTGCGCTCCAAAGCCCGTGGCTGATTTTTTTAACCGTCACCTTTCACTAAACCAGCCACGGGTCGGATTTGTGGCTGGTTTTCTTTTTCGCGGAATGATTGGAGCTTGAAATGTCTGCGGCGGTTATTTGTAAGAATGTGACGAAAAAATTTATAAAGCCAGGGCTCTCGCACCGGGAGTGGCGCAGGCGCCCGACAGGCAGCTTTAAGAACAGGCAGTTGCTGATAGCAGGCATGGAAGAAATCACCGTTTTAGATCATTTGTCATTCCAGGTGGATGAAGGTGAGATATTTGGGATTACTGGACAGCATGGCTCAGGAAAAACCACTTTGATTCGGCTTTTGGCGGGCTTGCTGAAGCCGGATGCGGGTGAAATCCGTTTATTTGGGAGGGATTTTGGTCTGCACCCTATTCAGGTACAGCCTTGGATCAACCGTGTATCCGTAGAAGCGAGCTTTTTCAAACGGCTTTCTGCGCTGGAAAACCTTACCCAGGTACGTGAATCAGGTTTCCATGGATCTGAGGTTCGCCAGAAGACTAGTTGAAATCCTGATGCGCTTAGGGATGGATGCCCATTCTATGCACATACCGATGGAAAATTTAACTCGCTCCATGCTTCAGAAAGTCTCCATTGCGCGGGCCCTGCTTTCCCGCCCGCGGCTTCTGCTCCTGGATGATCCCACCCATGATTTGGATGCGGAATCACAGGTTGTTTTTCAACAGCTTCTTATTGAATTGCGAGAAGAAACTGGAGCGACGGTGCTGTTGAGCACACAGAAAATGGCTGAAGCTGAAAGCCTGTGCGACCGTTTTATAATTTTGGGTTCCGGAAATTGCGACATCAGACCGTCTGTTGCCGTCGATTCACTTCAACACGCAGACAAATATCCTCGTCCTTGAACCCTGCATTTAGAAAAAAGATCAGGATTTCGACGATCAATGATGAAAAGAATAACGAGGTTACTCCAAGGATCAAGGTACCATTTTATAATCCCCTTGGAGTTGAGCAGTTAAATAGGAAAGGTAAAATCGAGACCATGAACATCAGCAAGCCGCTATTTTTTGCCGAGCATATTGCTTTGGGTCCAATTGATCATGATCTGGATCCCCAGGCAGTCTCACGCTGGACGCATGACCCGGATTATTTGCGAATGCTTAATGCTGGTCCGGCAATGCCTCAGTCGGTATCTCCAGATCAAGAAACGTTTCGAAGCGATCGAAAGTGCCCTGCTCGAAAAGGATGAGCGCTTCTATTTCACGATCCGGATGCGTGAGGACGACCGGATCATTGGATTTGCTGAGATTCCGTGGATCGAATGGTCGAATACTTCTGGCTCGGTCCGGCTTGGGATCGGTGAAGCTGGTGAAAGACGTAAAGGATACGGAAGTGAGGCATTATATTTACTACTTCGTTTTGCGTTTGAGGAATTGAACCTTTTCCGATTATCGGCTGAGGTCCCGGCATATAACACCCCAGCTTTGGGTTTGTTTACGAAATTTGGTTTTGTTGAGGAAGTTAGTGCGACGCCAGGCGCTTAATCGGGACGGAAAGCTCTGGGATCTGTTTGAGCTGGGCATCCTGTCCAAAGAATGGGAATATTCCCAGGCCTTGATGCCTGGAAATCCAGGTGTCGAAAGTGAAAGAAGATAACTATGAAAGACCTCTTCACAGGCAGTTTGGTACGGTTGGAAGCGGTTAATCCGCAGCTTGCGGCTGAGGCTTACAGCCGTTGGTCCAGAAATTCTGAATATTCTCGCTTGCTAGATTCTGTGGCTGCGCGCCCGCGCTCGGTTAAAGCGATCAAGGAATGGATCGAAAAAAAGCCGGAGAAAGATCCGCCAGATGAATATCCGTTTTCGATCTACACGCTTGAGGATGACCGATTGATTGGTGAGATTGGATTGGATGGAATCAAATGGAACCACGGAGAAGCTTTTGTCGGCATTGGACTCGGCGAGCGGGATTGCTGGGGCAAAGGATTTGGGACGGATGCGATGCGGTTGATCCTTGGCTTCGCCTTCAATGAGCTGAATTTACACAGGGTGTCTTTGACGGTGTTCGAATACAATACCCGGGCAATCCGAACTTATGAAAAAATCGGATTTGTCCATGAAGGACGAAATCGCGGCATGCTGCTAAAGGATAGAAAACGTTATCGACATGGTTCATATGGGGATATTGCGCCATGAGTGGGAAGCGACCTGCCGACAGGGCAATTTGGATAAAGTAGAAGGACCAAATGGATAATGGTCGATCAGAGTGCAAGCTCCAGTTTTGTAATAACACTTCCAACAGGTTATTGGATGAGGCCAGCCAGGTATGAAGATCTTGGGGAGGTTGTGCACGTTTTAAACCTGGCTTACCAGGATCTGCTGGGAACAGACCGTTTTTCTGAAGGCGAAATAAACAGCGATTGGGGGATGCCTGGTTTCGATCTGGAGCAGGATTCGCGCATCGTTGTCGCACCGGATGGTCAGATAGCCGGGTATCTGGATCTTTTTGACTTGAATCCGCTGCATGTACGAATCAACTGTTACGGTCAGGTACACCCAGGTCATAGAGGACAAGGGATAGCTTACGCATTGCTGAGCTGGGCTGAGCAGCGAGCGGGTCTCTCGATCTCAAAAGCGCCGGAGAATGCGCGGGTCAGTCTGATAACTTATGCTTTGTCAATCAACAGAAATGCGGATCGAGTTATCAAATCCAGAGGTTTCCAGCTGATTCGCTATTCTTTACAAATGGTGACTGAGCTTACTGATAATATTCCTCTTCCTATCTGGCCGGAAGGGATCAATCTACGCAGATTTGTCCCAGGTCAAGATGATATTGCCCTGGTCCAGGCCGAAAGGGAAGCTTTCTCTGATCATTGGGGACATGTAGAATCACCTTTTGAGTTTGAGCTTGCTCGCCACCGCCATTTCTGGAAAACGGACCCGGACTTTGATCCCGAGCTCTATTTCCTGGCGTTGGACGGCGATCAGATCGCCGGCATGTCGTTGTGTTTCAAAAGAATAGAAGAAGACTCTGGATATGGGCTGGGTTGGCTCGCTTAGCGTCCGCCGCCCATGGCGGCGGAGGGGATTGGGTCTGGCGCTGCTGCTTCATTCGTTCCATGCCCTCCAGGAACGAGGCAAAGCCAGGGTGGGGTTGGGAGTGGACGCCCAAAATCTGACCGGCGCCACCCGGCTGTATGAGAAGGCAGGGATGCACTCCGATCCGAGAAGGCAATGGAGTGTTTATGAAAAAGAGCTCCGCCCTGGGATTGAGTTAAGCGTCCAAACAATGGAGGACTGAAATGGCTCCAATTACGACGATAATTTGGGATTTAGGGGGTGTGCTCGTCCGGACGGAAGATTATTCTCCACGCCAGACGCTGGCTGAACAGGCTAGGACTGACCCGATCTGAGCTTGAAGCTCTAGTCTTTGGCAATGAAGCGGATTATCGAGGTCAGCTTGGCGAGATCGACAGCCATACCCAATGGTCGAACGTGCTCCAACGACTAGGCTTGCATTCGGACGCCTTAGAAATACATCCGCCGCCAGTTTTTTGGGGGAGATATCGTCGATACCTCACTTGTGGAGTATATCCGTTTGCTTCGCTGTCGGTATAAGACCGGACTTCTCAGCAATGCATTGTCGGATCTTCGCAACTATAGTGACCAGGGAATGGCAGATTGCAGATGCGTTTGACGATCTTGTAATCTCAGCTGAGGTCCGGTTGATGAAACCCGACCCGCAGATCTACCAGCTTGCACTTGAGCGCCTGGGAGCTGAACCTGAGCAAGCAGTTTTCATCGACGATTCCATCACCAACGTGCTGGGTGCTCACGGGGTTGGGATCCATGCGATCCATTTCCATAATCCCGGACAGGCAATTGGAGAGCTTAATGCATTGCTGAACGGAAATCAATGATGGATGGAATCGAGATAACATCCCTCAACCTGGTGGACGCAGCTGCGCTTATCCATGAGAAGCAGCTTTCGCCGGTTGAGCTGACTGAAGCCTGCTTGAGGCGAATTGATGAGTTGGACGGCGAGCTCAACTGCTTCATCACGGTCACCTCTGAACTGGCTCTGGAGCAAGCCCGTCAAGCTGAGGCAGATATCCTGCGAGGTTCGACCATCAAAGGGGGACCGATAAGCCCCATTCATGGGACGCCAATTGTGCTGAAGGACTTATTTGAGACCAGGGGGATCCTGACCTCTGCAGGTTCCAGGTTCTTCTCCGATTATTATCCGCAGGAGGATGCCGAGGTCGTCCGCAGGTTGAGCGATGCAGGAGCGGTGCTGATTGGAAAGACCAACCTGCATGAAATTGCGCTGGGGTTGACCAGTGTGAACCCGTATTACGGACCGGTGCGGAATCCATGGGGAAAAGAGCGTGTAGCCGGGGGATCATCCGGCGGCTCGGCGGCAGCGCTTGCAGCAAGGTTTTGTCCTGCAGCGTTGGGGACCGACACAGGCGGCTCTATCCGTGTGCCTGCTGCGCTCTGCGGTGTGTCCGGCCTCAAACCAACCTATGGGCGTGTAAGCAATCGCGGGGTGATGCCGTTAAGCTGGAACCTGGACCATGCCGGTCCAATGGCTCGCTGCGCTCGCGATCTGGCGGTCTTGCTCCAGGTCATCGCCGGTTATGATCCGCTGGATCCTTATTCAATCGACGTGTCTCTGGATGATTTCGGCGAGTCAGTAGATGAAGGTGTGAAAGGCTGGCGAATCGCCCTGGCGGAAGGCGAATTCTTCCTGAAGACATCAACACAAATTGTGAAGCGAGTCAACAAAGCAGCCGAGGTGTTCGAATCCTTAGGTGCACATGTTGAGCTGACCCCGTTTCCTGGTGCTTATCCCGCTGCATTAGCTAACGGGTTAATGGTCGTAGCAGATGCGGCTGCGTTCCATGCTGACCGGCTCCGCGAACACCCGGAGAATTTTGGAGAAGATGTACGGCAAAGGCTTGAAACAGGCGTCAGGTTGGGTCTGGCGGAATACATTCAAGCCAGGAGAACACAGACTCTGATGAGAAGAGAATTCGACACCTTTTTTGATCATCATGATCTGCTGCTCATGCCGACGACTCCGGTAACAGCACCGTTAATAAACGGACCTGATGCAGTCGAACTTGCCAGGCTGCTGTCCCGCTACACCGCTCCATTCAACCTGACTGGACTGCCAGCGATCAGCGTCCCGTGTGGTTTTTCTGATGATGGTTTGCCTGTGGGCTTACAGATGATCGCCCGCCCCTGGGGGGAGGCATTGCTGCTGCGAGCAGCTGTTGCCTTTCAAAATGTGACAGATTGGCATTCCCGGCAACCTGAACTATGAGGAAGATGGATGCCTTACGGGTCTATTTAATCCAGGAAGGCGTCACAGCCTTCATGTTCTCGATGATCTTCACCGCAAGTGCAATCTACCAGGTTACAATCGTTGGTTTGACTCCACTCCAACTGGTGCTTGTTGGAACGACGTTGGAAGTTGCGGCTTTTATTTTCGAGATACCAACAGGGGTTGTTGCGGATGTTTACAGCCGGCGACTCTCCGTGATCATCGGGATGTTTCTCATCAGCCTTGGTTTCGTGGTCGAAGGCTCGTTTCCAATATTTGGTTTCATCCTGGCTGCACAGGTCCTTTGGGGCCTGGGGTATACCTTCACCAGCGGCGCCTCCCAGGCCTGGATAAGCGACGAGATCGGCGAAGAATTTGCCGGAAAAGCTTTTTTGCGCGCCAACCAGGTTGGCAACATCACAGCGTTGGCAGGGATAGCAAGCGGGATGCTGATTGGAAGCCTGCGGATCAACCTGCCGATTTAGCTGGGCGGAGTTGGGATTGCTCTCCTGGGTTTTTTCCTGGCTTTTAAGATGCCTGAGACGGGGTTTAAGCCAGCATTACGAGGAGAACGCAGCTCATGGTCGAATATGAGACAGACTTTTCTCGATGGGATCGGTATGGTCCGCCGGCGTCCGGCGCTGGTGACGATCCTCAGCATCGGGCTGCTTTATGGGCTTTACAGCGAAGGGTTTGATCGGCTTTGGACAAAGCACATTTTAGACCAATTTGCTCTCCCGCTGGTGAATCAAATTCAGCCGGTGGTCTGGCTTGGATTGCTGCGCGGGGCTGCTCTACTGCTTGCGGTCGGAGCAACTGAAGTGGTAAGGCGAAAGGTAAATACTACAAAAAGTGTGGAGACTGTAAAAGCTCTAAATATGATCACGATCATGCTGATTGCGGGTCTGTTTGCGTTCGCTCTCTCGAAGACGCTGGTCCTGGCTGCGGCTGCTTATATCCTGATTTATGTCTCCCGGAATGTGATTGGGCCGATTTATACCGCCTGGGTGAACCAGAGATTGGACTCGAAAGTCCGAGCAACAGTGATTTCGATGAGCAGCCAGGCCGATGCAATTGGGCAGATTGCTGGAGGTCCGGTTGTCGGATTGATTGGGAGCCTGGTTTCTGTTCAAGCTGCCTTACTAACATCAAGTGCGATCCTGACACCTATGCTGGCACTTTATCATTCTGCGATCCGAAACGGAGAACCAGAAGAGGAAATCATTGATGACTGATGTCGTCGCAAAAGGTGGGGAAGAATGAGGGCTGGGGGTAAGGGTGACAGTTTCGACATCAGAGGCTATAATTTGGCCTCCTGAAAATGCAAGAGAAAACTGACAATAAAGACGTTCAAATTCATGAACCACCTCCGATCAGTGATGTGGATCTGGAGAGCACACGCCCATTTTGGGCGCGCCTTGGACTGGATAAGGTTGTCTTTTTTCTGGTCAGCCTGATCCTCTTCATCCTGGCGTTAATATTTAATGAAAAATGGCGCCGAAGCATTCTCTCCTTTGATCCAAAACCATTTTTCGATCGACACCATCGCGAACAGCCTGGGATTTGGGTGGTTCTTTGCATACATCTTGATGAGCGGTTCTCCGGTTGCAGCCGCGGCATTGACTTTTTTCGACGCCGGGATCCTTAATAAAGTCAATACATATTTCATGATTACAGGCAGCCGGTTGGGCGCGAGCTTTATCGTTCTATTTGTGGGTTTCGTTTATGTATTGCGCGGCCGGAGTAGAGCCAGCAGTTTGGGGATGGGGCTGCTCTCGTTGATTGTCACAGGCTCCACATATCTGGCGGCGCTGCTTGTTGGAATCTGGCTGTTGGGAAATGGGGTATTGGATGGAATCCGACTGCAATCAGGGGCGAACCTCAATTCAGTACTCGACCTGATCTTTGGACCGCTTGTCAATTTCTTGCTTTCTCGACTTCCACAATGGTCGCTATTTGTTCTTGGGATGGGCTTGATCATTTTCAGCTTCAACCTGTTTGATAAAGCCGTCCCGCAAATGTCCCTGAGCGAAAGCCAGATTGGAAAAGTAGGTCAGCTGGTGTACCGTCCGTGGGTTATGTTCATCCTCGGGGCTTTGATTACCTTGATCTCAATGTCAGTGAGCGTTTCACTTGCGATCCTGGTCCCGCTTTCTCAAAGAGGCTTTGTGCGCCGTGAAAATGTCATCCCTTATATCATGGGAGCGAATGTGACGACTTTCGTCGATACATTATTTGCGGCAGTGCTCTTGAACAACCCGGCGGCATTTGAGATCGTGCTGGTGCAAATGGTCAGCATCACAATTGTTTCGCTGATCATATTAGTACTGGATTATGGGAGATTTCAGCACGAAACCCTTCGATTTGTCGGCTGGATTAGCTCTGGCAAGACCCAATTCGTTGTATTTATGTTTTTTATCCTTGTAATCCCACTGGTGCTTTTATTGATGTAAATGAAAGGATGTATTGAATATGGATCAGGAGACTCGCACAGGTATGAGACTGCTTGTCGCTGTTAACGACCCAAATTGCGGAGATCTTACTGCACGGACAGCTGCTTCGATCTTGCAGGTTTCTGGTGGCGAGGCGACGCTTCTTGCATCGGCAATCAAGAGGCAAAACCTGATCAAGATTGAGAAGTTATTGGATGAATTGAAAGCGCTGATCGAGCCATTTCCTGTCAGCTTGCAAAGTAAGATTGGGGGTTTCAGCGATGTCATTGCCGATGAAACTGCAGACGGCAGTTTTGATTTGGTCATCCTGGGAGAGCAGCCGGATAACGTGCTTTTGAGATATCTTTACCCGCACCCGCTCGAACGTGTCCTGAAAGAGCTGACTACCCCGGTCCTGTTCACACGTCGATATAAAAGACCGCTGCGACGCTTCCTGATCTGCGAAGGTGGGCAATCTTCTCGGCTGATGCCGGCGATCACCGGCGGACTGAAGCCGCTGATGATCACAGCGGAAAAAATTACGCTACTGCATGTGATGTCGCAGATCAGCGCTTCACCTGGCTTACAGGGTTGGGAGCTGGGGGCTGATGCAGAAGAGCTGATCGGGCACCATACACCAGAAGGGGAGAAGCTGGAATACGACCTCGCTGCACTCGAGAATCGCTTGGCATGAATGTGGCTGTAAAGGTTAGACATGGGGTGGTTGTCGAAGAAATCCTATCAGAAGCGGACCAGGGTGATCATGACGTGATCGTTCTAGGCTCACCTCGGGCGACCGGGTTTCAGCGCTATCTGGTCGATGATCCGATCCATAAAATATATCTTCACAGCCGTAGACCCGTAATCGTCGTTTAAGGATGGAGCATTCAATTACCAAGTGCTGTCATAATCCAGGCGGCCGGCTTCTCTCAGCACAAAAAGCGCTTCCACCGTCACAAATGGATTCATTCGCTGCTGACTTGTCCCACCCCAATCGACCAGCGAACGCCCCGTGGTTTTGTGTTCGGATACCTGGTAGTACTTGCTCTGGGCGGGAAAACCTCCGTCTTGCAGGCGTTTGCTTTCCAGCAGGTCCAGGGCTTCCCGGCAGCGTTCGTCGTCGATCATACTGGCTTCAGCCAGGACCTTCAACCCAAACAAGAAGTCATAATGCCAGTAGTGGGGGTAGTGCAGGCGGACAAAATCAGGTTTTATGACCTGCCCATCGCTCTGACGCCTGAAGAGCCGGCGCTTGAGAAAAATCTCGGCAGCGCGCCCTGCTGCATCTGCTGAATCCCGATTTCCTGTCAATCGGGAGTGCAGGGCCAATGCGCGAAGCGGGATCAGGCTCTCGTGATATGAGGAATTGCGGGCGGAAGGATTTTTGTCGCAATTCCAACCTCCGTCTGGCCACTGCCATTCGACCAGGCGGCGGGCAAGCTCGTCACAGCGCTCGTCAGCCAGCCCAAGTGCGAGCAGTGAATAGAGCGGATTGGCCTCGATCGAGGCGCAGATGCGGGTCTTTCCGGCGATCTTTCTGATCCAGGTAGAGTGTGCCGGGCTGAGCAGCCAATCCAAAACCCGCTCACGAAGTGGAATTAATCCCAGGTCGCCGGACGGGTAGCCGATATCGGCCAGCAGCGAGAGAATCCAGTGCGCTCCAAGCCATTTGTGATATGGAAATCGCGGGATCGTCCCGTCTGGCAAGCGTTCAGAGAGCAGGGTCTGGACACGGGAAGATGTAGGGATCTGAGCCTGGGCACCAAGGGCTTCGGGTGAGTTGGGGGCAATTCCGAGGACCCGGGTGAGTGTCAGGAAGCGGATCGCGGGATCGTCGGAGGCGAGCAGAGTTTGGATAAATGGAAGGGGCATGGGTTTTGATTAGTAGCTATTGGTTATTTGTTGTTAGAATATTATGATCTTATATGGATGATTAACAGTGTAATTGAGATTGGGACGAAGGTCAAGCAGGGTGTTGAGTTCAGGCTTATCTGGATGGAATTTAAAAGGAGAATAGATTTTGATTAATAATCTGTCCCGATATTTGTTACCTGCAGTTCTGCTCATGCTGGTGAGCTCGGCATGCGAGCCGGAAGCGAATTCCATCACAACGCAAAGCGTGCCGGCAGCTGCAGCCCCGGGTGAGGTCTGGAAGCCTTCCGGATTATTCCCCTGGCAGATCCAGTTCAGTGGGGAAATTGACACGCAGGTCGAGGCTAACCTGTTCGATCTGGATGGATATGAGACTTCCAGAGACGAGGTTGCGCAGCTCCATTCCCAGAACCGAAAGGTAATTTGCTACATCAACGCTGGCGCCTGGGAAGACTGGCGACCGGACAAGGATCTGTTCCCGCCTGAGATCATCGGTCGCGAATACGCCGGTTGGGAAGGCGAGCGCTGGCTGGATATCCGCCAGATCCAGACCTTAGGACCGCTGCTGATTTCCCGACTTGAGATGTGCCGGCAAAAAGGGTTCGATGGTGTTGAGTTTGATAACCTGGATGGATACGCCAATGAAACTGGATTCCCGCTGACATCCGAGGATCAGCTGAGGTTCAACACCTGGCTTGCCGGGCAAGCTCACCGCTTCGGTCTTGCTGCCGGCCTTAAGAATGACCCCGAGCAGGCAGAAGAACTTGCACCTTTTTTTGATTTCGCAATTACTGAAAGCTGTTTTTATGAAGGCTGGTGTGAGGAGATGAAACCGCTCTTGGAATCCGGCAAGCCTGTCCTGGCGATCGAATATACCGATGAAATCCGCCGACTGGGAGACAACTGCGTCCTGGCAGAAAACCTGGGCATCAGCTTGATCCTGAAACACCGTTCCCTGGATGCGTATCGAAAAAGCTGCGATTGATGATCATCGCAGCTTTTCTAGGTTGATTTAACTCAAGTTATCTCAAAATGATTGGCAGGTACAGTCCAAAACCTGGATTAATGACCTCGATTTCCTCAATGTCCACATAATTCACCGGTTGAAGTGAAGATACATTTATTTGACCCGGCAGGCTGGTATAGGGAAGTCCTCCGGCATCGACGATCAGGTTGTCTCCAGCTGAATGTCCGCCTCCGAAAATAGTGATGACGGTCGTCGGCGAAGGACTGACCTGGATCAGCTCATCATCTGGCGATCCAATGAACGATAGGGTTTCGATCTCACCTGAGTAGGCAAGTCCTTCAGCGGCGGAAGAAACCTGGGATGGGGTGATAAGCCAGTTTACAGAAGTTTCTTGTCTGAAAGGAATCAACGCACCAGGCGCTTTCGCCAGGATCAAGTCGGATCCTGCCAATCCTTTATCGTCGATGGATAAGGACGCCAGCAGGTTGCCGAAGTTTACTTCGTAGGTATCGCCGTCCTCACCGCCATCGAGCAAGGTCGGCTGTTCGAAGTGGTTCACGGTCATCGTATCGCTGCCCGGGCCGCCGAAGAAGTCGACGGTGAAGCGGTCGCAGAGCAGCAGGAAGAGGTCTTTGCCGTCGCCGGCCAGGATGGTGGCAGCTTCTAATGTATCCGGATTTACGAACTGGATCGTTTCGGAGCCGCTTTTCAGGGAGTAGTGAGCCAGCTCCATGCTGTCATCCCCGGCTGTTCCATTGGCGGTCAGGGTGTCGGTCCCAGAAGTGCCTTTATCGTCGATGGATAAGGTCGCCAGCAGGTTGCCGAAGTTTACTTCGTAGGTATCGCCGTCCTCACCGCCATCGAGCAAGGTCGGCTGTTCGAAGTGGTTCACGGTCATCGTGTCGCTGCCCGGGCCGCCGAAGAAGTCGACGGTGAAGCGGTCGCAGAGCAGCAGGAAGAGGTCTTTGCCGTCGCCGGCCAGGATGGTGGCAGCTTCTAATGTATCCGGATTTACGAACTGGATCGTTTCGGAGCCGCTTTTCAGGGAGTAGTGAGCCAGCTCCATGCTGTCATCCCCGGCTGTTCCATTGGCGGTCAGGGTGTCGGTCCCAGAAGTGCCTTTATCGTCGATGGATAAGGTCGCCAGCAGGTTGCCGAAGTTTACTTCGTAGGTATCGCCGTCCTCACCGCCATCGAGCAAGGTCGGCTGTTCGAAGTGGTTCACGGTCATCGTGTCGCTGCCCGGGCCGCCGAAGAAGTCGACGGTGAAGCGGTCGCAGAGCAGCAGGAAGAGGTCTTTGCCGTCGCCGGCCAGGATGGTCGCAGCTTCTAATGTATCCGGATCTACGAACTGGATCGTTTCGGAGCCGCTTTTCAGGGAGTAGTGAGCCAGCTCCATGCTGTCGTCACCCTTCGTACCATTCGCAACAAGGTTATCGACTCCGGTTTTTCCACTGTCAAGGATGGATACAGTCGCAAGGAGCGAACCAAAATTTATCTGGTAGCTGTCATCTCCATCTTCTCCGTCCAGGAATACTGCCGCACCGATGCTGTGGACCTGGATGTCGTCAGCATCCGAACCGCCGTATACAGAAGTTGAATAAGGGACAGCCCCCAACAGAAAAAGATCAGCTCCGCCGCTGCCAATCAATTCATTCTCTTCAATACCTGGATCAAAGGAAACGGCTGCGCTGCCCAGGTTGATGTAGAGCTCGTCGGTTGAAAACTGGTCTGATAAAGAAGTGCCTATCACCTGCAGCTTATCGGTACCTGCGGATCCGCTGTCATCAACCAGGACAAGATCCGCCTGGGAGGGATCGGGCTGCACGTAGTAAATGTCGCTGTCTTCCCCTCCATCCAGGTTATCACTGCCGTAGCCGCTGAACAACATATCATTTCCATCTCCGCCGCTGAGAATTTCAGGATTGGCTCCGCCGTAGATCGTATCGCCACCGCCTGAGCCCTCAATAATGATCTGTGTTACTGACGCTAAATCGCTTAACGACAGGCTGCTGACATCGATTGAGTTGTCTCCGGGTCCACCGGTGATGGAGATCCCTGTCAGTTTATCACATTGGAAAGTACCGCTGTCTGGATCGAAACCGTTGATCAGGATCGAATTGCTCACGCAGGTGATCGTGATGTCATCATCTGCATCGCTGATAACATACAGAATGTTGGAGGCATCGACATAGGAGGTCAAAGCCGCTTTCACTGGTCTGACGCCAAAGAAAAAAACTCCAGAAGTTAGCAATATTAGGGAAATAAGTTTGCCAATCGACCTACAAAATATGTTCATTAAGGACAAATCTATTAGACGAGTCCGCATAGCTAACTCCCCTCCAAGTTATTGAGATGTGTAATTTTGAAAAAACCACGGATAGCTCATTTCATTATACCGTACTCTATTTTTTCAGCACTCGACTGAATGAACAATCATTCGAGTGCAATCCTATACATCTTGGTCGCATAGTACTCTGGGCTGGTCCGTTCATGGTTGTCTCTTGGAATCAGCCGTAAGAGGTAAAATAGCCGGATGGATCAAATCCTCCCCATAACGCTAGGAGTGATAGCTGACACTCATATCCCTGACCGGCGCAGGATGCTTGATTCACGCATCCTGCCGCTCTTTAAGAGTCGGCAGGTGAAAGCCATCCTGCATGCGGGTGACGTCTCTGCGCCATATGTGCTGGCTGCGTTTCAGCAAATCGCCCCGGTTTTTGCAGTTCGCGGGAACAGGGATTGGCTTTGGCTGCGTAACCTTCCGGCGGCAAAGAAGCTGGAGTTTGGAGAGGTTTCGATAGGTCTGACCCATGGACACGGCGGCTGGCTGACCTATCTGCTTGATCGGCCGGCTTTCATGCTGCATGGCTACTATCATGAGCGCCTGCTGCCGCGCCTGACGAAACAGTTCCAGGAGGTCGATGTGATCGTCTTCGGGCACGGGCACCTGCCGCTTAATTTGCGGATTGATGGAAAGCTGTACTTCAACCCTGGTTCCCCGCATTTCCCGGCTCGGAAACAAATCGTACCCAGCCTTCGATTTTTAACCATCCAAAAAGGTGGCGAGGTCTTTGGCGAAATTGTCGAGCTGGAATAGCTATTGTGAAGCAACCGGCGCTTGCGGGTAGACAGGGACCAGCCATTTGTTATAAGCAGGCAGGCGTCCGTAGACGGTATCACTGAATGCGGCCCGAAGCCGGGTTGTAATTGGACCCATCACTCCATCGCCAACTGGACGATAGTCAACCATCGTCACCGCAGTGACCTGGGCAGCTGTGCCAGTCATAAATACTTCGTCGCAAAGATAAACTTCCGTTCGATCGATAGGACGTTCGATGATCTCAAGACCGAGCTCGTTATGAAGCAGCTCGATCGCAGTTCGGCGCGTGATGCCCTCCAGGATGTTTTCGGTAATCGGTGGTGTGACTACCTGTCCATTTCTTACCATGAAAACATTCATCGCGCTGCCTTCGGAGATGTGACCTTCCTGGGTCAGCACCAACGCTTCATCGAAACCGGCGCGGATCGCATCTGTCTTGATCAACGCGGAATTCGCATAAGCACCGCTGATCTTGCCGCGCGCAGGGACCATATTGTCATCGATCCGCCGCCAGGAAGAAATGGTCACGTGGGCGCTTGTATCGTTGGTGATATACCGCTCGAAGGGGATCGAGACAATAGAAAGATCGTGCTCCAGATTATGCAGGCGGACGCCAATCACTTCGTTGGATTTAAAAGCAAGTGGGCGGACATAAACATTGCATCGGTAGCCTTCAGCCAGGAGAAGCTCTAATGTTATTTGGGTCAGGCTTTCTGGAGAGTGGTCGAACTCCATCAGCATCAATTTCGCAGAGTTTAAGAACCGACGGTAATGGTCGAATGGGCGAAAAAGGAAAAGCTGTTCTCTCTCGCTGTTCCAATAAGCGCGCAGTCCCCCAAATACCGCCGTACCGTAATTCAGCGCATGAGTTAGAACGCCCACTTTCGCTTCGGAATAGGGGACTATTTTTCCAGAGAAATATGCAACCGATGGAAGATCCATTGTGAGCCTCCTTAACTTTAGGCGATTATAACATTACGCATCAGCAGGGAAAATCAACGATATCTTGCGGATGAACGTGCAAGCCAGCATTCGTCTTTTTGGGGAACATTTTTAAATCATATGGATATTGGTGAGCAGGCTTTTTAAACTGGATACTACCCTGGCGCTCCCAAGGCTCGGGGGTTTCGAAAAATCAGGGAAAAGAGTATACTCTTACTCGGTTTTCTCATTATCTATTATTGAAATAAGCCATTTCAAAAAAACAGGAGCAAATATGAAACGTGCGGTCAGTATTAGCATCGGCTCGTCAAAGCGGAATAAAGCCGTCGAGGTGGAGCTGTTAGGGGAAAAGGTATCCATTGAGAGAATTGGGACAGATGGGGATATGGAAAAAGCTGCCCAAATGTATAAAGATCTTGATGGCAGAGTGGACGCCTTCGGCGTCGGTGGAGCAGATTTAGGGTTGCAGGTGGACGAGAAGTGGTACAGGCTATATTCTGTTGAGCCGCTGATTCGCCATGTGCACCTTACTCCAGTAGTGGATGGAGCTGGATTAAAGAACACGTTGGAGAACAAACTAGCTCCCTTTATTGAAAATCAAATTGGAGACTACGTTCATCAACTAGGGAAAAAAGCCTTCATTGTCAGCGGTGCAGATCGCTGGGGGATGTCTAAATCATTTATTGATGAAGGTTACGAAACCGTCTTTGGGGACTTGATGTTTGGTTTAAGCCTCCCGTTCGCAGTTCACTCAGAGAAGAGTTTGAAACTGCTGGCGGCAGTACTGCTCCCTGTGGTGGGCAGGCTTCCCTTTAAATGGGTTTATCCAACAGGGGAGAAGCAAGAGACGCGCATTCCAAAATGGGAGAAATATTACGAATGGGCGACGATTATTGCCGGAGACTGCCTCTATGTGAAACGCCATATGCCGGATCACATGGAGGGGAAGGTGATTGCAACGAATACCACCACCGAAGCGGATGTAAAGCTGTTTCGTGAGCTGGGAGTTCGCTACCTGGTCACCAGTACGCCGGTGTTAGATGGCCGTTCATTTGGAACGAATATGATGGAAGCAGCCCTGGTCGCTGTCGCAGGTAAAGGTCGAGCGCTGACCCGTCAGGAACTTAATGCAATGCTGGACCAACTTGGTTTTGTGCCGCAGCTTCAACAATTAAACAGCTAGGAGCGAGAGATGGACGCACTCATCACTGCAGGCGGTCTGCCCGAAGTTGGGGACCCGCTTTATCCATTTACCAACGGTCTTCCAAAAGCGATGTTAGATATCTGTGGAAAGCCGATGATCCAGTGGGTATTAGACGCGCTCGAAGGGGCAGAGACAATCAAGCGGGTTGTGATCGTCGGCATCCAACCAGTTGTTGGGCTCAGAAGCACCAAACTGCAGCATATCCTGCCGGATCAAGGAGGAATGATCGACAATATTCGGGCGGGTGTATTAAATATCCAGGCGGAGAACCCAGAAATCCGGCACGTGGCGGTTGTGTCTTCCGATATCCCGGCGGTTCTGCCTGAGCAGGTTGATTGGGTTGTGAGAACTGCCCAGGAAACTGACGATGATATTTATTACAATGTCGTCACAAGGGAGGTCATGGAGAAACGTTTCCCAGGCTCAAACCGTTCGTATATTCATTTGAAAGATATGGATGTTTGTGGTGGAGATCTAAATGTGGTTCGCGCTTCGCTGGTAAACGGAAGTGACGAGCTTTGGGAAAAAATTATCGCCAGCCGAAAGAACGCTATGAAACAGGCAGCGTTGCTGGGATATGATAATTTACTGCTGTTGCTTCTGCGCCAGATCAATCTCGAAAATGCGGTACGAAGAGTAGCCAGGCGGTTGAATCTGACAGGGCGCGCCCTGGTTTGTCCATATGCTGAAATCGCCATGGATGTTGATAAACCACACCAGCTGGAAATCATGCGCGCTGATCTGAGCAAACGGATTTGAATCAAACCAGGCAGTCCGAAATCCACTCAGGAGAAGCTGCTCGGATACGATTTGCAATTCTCGCGGAAGTTGTGGATCGCAGAAAATCCCGGCTTTCTCCGAAGCCTGGCGATCGTTCTTGCGCATTCGGGGAACTCATGGCTTATCGGGCTGGGGTTGGGTCTGCTCTGGCTTTTCGGCTCCAGCGAGTGGAAATTTATTTCTGCCTGGATGCTTCTGGGCGTGCTGAGCACTGCCCTGGCTGTATTTGCGATCAAATTCACCGTTCGTCGGAGACGTCCCGAAGGGCAATGGGGGCAAATTTACCGACGAACGGATCCCCATTCCTTCCCATCTGGACATGCGGCAAGAGCAGCGATGATCGCCGTATTAGGCATATTGTTATCTCCTGCCTGGCTGGGTTGGATATTAATGATTTGGGCACCAATGGTGATGCTGGCTCGGGTCGCGATGGGATTGCATTATATCTCAGACGTAGCTGCCGGCGCGCTGCTGGGGATCGGGATGGGGGCAATTATCTGGTGGGCTATCCCATCGATTTCAACTCTGTTTTGAAAGACTGGAGCACTGCAACCGGGGTGGGATCAGTGCCATAGGCAATACCCAAATAATAAGCCACGTAATCCCCAAAATGAAGGCATGTCCACTGGTTTGCAAGGGCAGACTCGCCCTTCGCGTCAAAAAAATCGGTATTCAGCCCTGCCAACATAAAGGACTTCCTGGTGAGATCACTGCGCAAAAGGTTGCGAGGATGATCGGATTTGCCTTTTAGAAATAGCGCCAGGTAATTGGATAGCGATCCTTCCGGCTGAAGGATGCCTTCCAGGGTGTTATGGTCGGCTTCCGGGAGAATTTCAAACTGAGCCCAGGCTTTTGCCAGCTCATTGATTTGGGTTTTCCAGCGCCGGGCAACTGGTGCGAGCACACCGGAGCCGAATACTACCACATATCGTCCCATCAGCTGGCCAGCAGTGCGTTTTGCCGGGTTCAACGCTGCTGGTATAGAAGGTATCAGCTCGTGCTGCTGCTGCTTCATCGCTTCAACAGCAGCAAAAAGCTCAGATTCAGGATCGGGAATCAAGTGGAGGCGGGAAAAAGCGGCAAGCAGCAGCCCGAAGGAGAATCCAACGGCGCTGCGCGGTTGACCGGAATGTTGAAATTTCCATACGGGCACCTGCGCAGATCTGGCAATCTGTTCCAGCATCCCTCCGGTGGTGATCGCCAGGCATCGACAGCCGCGTCCGAGCGCTTCCCGGAAAGCCTGGAGGGTCTCCTCCGTGTTGCCTGAATGGGACGAACCAATAACCAGCGTCTGCGGACCATTCGCCCAGGCAGGCAGGTGGTAATCTCGAAGGATGGAAATCGGAATCGTGCAGATTGGCGCAACATAAGAAGAAAGAAGATCAGCCCCGACAGCTGATCCGCCCATCCCGGCGATAAGCGCTTGCTGGATGCCTGACCAGGCTGGCAGTTCGTACGAACGGCTTGTTTCCCATGCTTCAAGAAGCTGATCAGGCAAGGAATTAATCTGGGCGAGCATGTTCTGCGGATCGAGTCGTTCAATGCTGTGCAAATCATCAAGAAACATCGTCAATCCTTGTAGGCTTTTCAGCGATTAACTTGTAGATTTCGCGGCGAGGCCAGCCGGATTTGCCTGCGATTTGAGCTGCTGCTTGAGATGGAGAGTGGCCTTCTGCCAGCGACGCATCCAGCGCAATTCGCACTTCTTCAGCTGACCATTCAATCTTCCCTCGATTTCCGGCCACGACCAGCGTGATCTCACCACGCGCAGGCTCATTCTCGAAATCGAGATATGGCTTCCGAGAGGCTTCCCCGGAAGATCTCTTCAAACATTTTTGTCAGCTCTCTGGCTACAGCGACCGGGCGATCACCCAGTATCAGGAGCAGATCTGCTAATGAAAGTTTGATCCGGTATGGGGATTCTAGAAAGATCAGGGTATAAGGCAGAGCACAGATTTCTTTGAGAAGGGTAATGCGATCGCTGGATTTGCGGGGCAGATAACCAAGAAACAGGAAAGAATCGGTTGGAAGTCCAGAAGCAACCAACGCAGCAATCGGAGCGCTGGGGCCAGGAATCGGACTGACAGTGAAACCTTCATTCAACGCAGCTCGGACGAGCTCATATCCAGGATCATTAAGCGCCGGCGTCCCGGCATCTGAAACAAGTGCAACATCGCCCAATGAAAGGGCGGCTAAAACCTGATCCAGACGGGAGATTTTATTGTGCTCAAAGTAGCTGATCAGCGGAGTGCGGATCTGAAAGTGGTCAAGAAGCTTATGAGTGTGGCGCGTGTCTTCAGCGGCGATCAGGCGCACCTGCAAAAGGATTTTCAACGCCCGAGAGCTGATATCTTCCAGGTTTCCGATCGGTGTGGCAACCAGGTAAAGCGTACCCACGACGGTCAGGGGTTCGACCAGGTGTTAATCTGGATATTCAAAGTGCCAGTCGTATCATTATAGCTGAGGACGCGGCTCCAACCGTACAACCCCTGGTCTGTGCGATGACAGATGTACTGTCCCTGCGGGACGTTTCGCATAGCTACAGAAACAGGACCAGGATTTGCAGAAAGGCATTGGGCGTACGATGGCGCACTGTTTCCAAAACTGACCATACCGGCGCTGCCCAACGTGGATAGAAGCAGCCGACCCTGGGCATTCGGGATCAGGGTGACATCTTCTCCACCGTTGTTCGTCAAATTTGTATCCAGGTTGAGTTTATCATTCGCGACCATCACGTTAGTCCCGCTCACGAGCACTGCAGGATCGTTCACCTGGGTTGCTGCGTCAGGGGTATTGGTCACGGGTGTCGCCGTGCCTGGTGTGCCCGTACCACCTGATACTATGATCCGGACCCAGAACGGCGAGCTGCCGCCAGGACCGATCCCAAACCATGTACCTGCGGCATTCCGCAGCTTCCAGTTACCCTGGTAGCTGCCGGCTGATGTTGGAGCGATCAGATCGACTGAAATATCTACGGTCTGACCGGGGTCGATCTGCTTGGGCATTGGGACGCTGTTCGGAGCGCTCATTGGCTCGCCGGAGAAGACCGCGATGGAATAATTCTTTGACCATGAGCAAGTTCCAGCGTTGCGTAAACGCCAGACCTTGGTAAATGACTGACCTGGAGACATGTTGGTATCATCCGGTATGGTCACATCGATAGGGGAGCCTGCTTCTGCCTGGTCGCAAAGCCGGGTCGCAGTGGTTGGAGAGGTGGTCGATACCGGCATTTTTGTGGACGTTGGAGGACCTGCTGTTGGAGTACTGGTCGATGCTGGTGTGTCCGATGCTTTTACAGTCGGCGAAGCTGGGGGAGTCAATGTTCCTGCCTCCGTCAGGCGCGCCTGGATCGTCTCATATGCCTGGGTCACATTGGCAGTTGCTGAAGCGCTGCCTTGAAAACCTGGCATATTGCATGCGCTGGTTAGTACGACAATGATCAATGCAGCTGAGATTGAATGTTTGAGAACGCTTGACCTTTTTAAAAGAATTTGCAGGTCAGAAATTGAGCGACCATGATCCTGGTCGCTTCGTGATCGATAAGAGGTTTTTTTCATCCAAATTCCTCTTTGGGTTGAATTGTTTTTAGCCTCCGGGCGAGGGTTCGCCGGGTGAGGAGGACACGCCGGCCGCAGCGCAGACACTCTAAACCGATATCTGCCCCCAACCGAACGATTTTCCAATCATAACCGCCGCAAGGGTGCGGTTTCCGCAGCCGAACCTGGTCCTCCAGATGTAATTCCGGCAACATAAACGGCATTATAACACGCACCTGCACTGGCAATTCGCCTGAGACCGGATGGTATAATGAGCCGCGGAGGAAATCTATGTTAGGCTTGGATCCAGCAACACTGATCTCGCGAATGATCGTGCTGATCGTCGCATTCACGATACATGAATTTGCGCATGCCTGGGTTGCGACACGCTATGGGGATACCACACCTCAGCAGAACGGAAGGCTGACACTAAATCCGCTTGCCCACCTTGATCCGATGGGCTCGTTGATGCTGCTTTTCGTTGGATTTGGTTGGGCAAAACCTGTACCTGTTAATCCCTACATTTTGAGCCGACGCTCCCCAGCAGCTTTAATGTGGGTTTCACTGGCAGGACCCCTCTCGAACCTGGGAATGGCTATCCTCGCAGCGATCCCTTTCCGGCTGGGTCTGGCATCACCCGCCGCAGCTTTTTTGCCGAGCGAGACATTTCTTCCGAGCCTTGAGAAAATTCTCTATGAGTTTGTCACGATCAATCTGCTGTTGATGCTGTTCAACCTGATCCCGCTCGCACCCCTGGATGGAGAGAAAGTTGCAGAATATCTCTTACCGCCGAATCTCTCCAGGCAGTACGACCAAATTCGGCCTTATGGACCAATTATTTTGATCGTACTTGTCCTTGTTGGACCGATGGTCGGGATTGATATCATCAGCTGGATCATCCTCCCGCCGCTGAGAGCATTGTTTGGCTTATTGGTAGGTTGAGGAGTTGCGCCCTTTTTACCGCGCTCGCCAGTTCTGGAAAACCCTGAGACCTGCCCCTCGTGCGAAACACTTGGAGCTGGCAATAGAGTACTTAACACCAGAGCTGATGGACCTGTTTCTGAAACAGCAACGGAGCGAACAAGCTCACAGCCTTCACACATTCAAACAGCTGTGGGAAATGGGTGAAAAATCACCGGATTTGCTGGCGGCTGCGCTCTTACATGATGTTGGCAAAAGTCGGATACCTATGTCTGCATGGGAACGGGTGGTTGTAGTTTTAGGACAGAAGCTGCTTCCCACTCTGGCTCAACGCTGGGGGCAGTCGGAACCGGTAGGAATGAGACGGGCATTTGTAGTTGCCAAACGACACCCGGAATGGGGGGCAGATATGGCTTGCGAAGCTGGGGCTTCTAGATTGTGCGTTCGATTAATTCGTTATCATCAAGAACCGCAAAAAGCTGATCCAGGCGCTGATCCCTTCGAGTACAGCTTACTCTTGCGCCTGCATCAGGCAGACGATGAAAGTTGAGGACAGGATATGCCGGTAAATATCGTAATTGTTGGATTAGGGCAAATAGGAGCATCATTCGGGCTTGCTCTTGGCGAAAAGAAAGACCTGGTCTTGCGTACAGGACACGACCAGGATGCTAAAACCGTTCGCCAGGCTGAGAAATCAGGGGCAGTGGATCGGATTGAAAGAAACCTGCCTAGAGCAGTAAGGGATGCTGACCTGACGCTTATCTGCCTCCCGTTAGACCAAATTCGCCAAACGCTGGAGATCATCGGCCCGGAGCTGAAAGAAGGCGCGGTGGTCATGGACACTGGGATGGCAAAAGAGGCAGTGGCTGCCTGGGCGAAAGAGCTGCTCCCCGCAGGGCGATTTTATGTCGGATTGACACCTGTGATAAATCCGGACTACCTGCATGGAACGGATTTTGGGATCGAAGGGGCTCGTGCAGATTTATTTAAGAATAGGCTTGATTGGGATCGTGTCCCCTCCTCAGACCGATTCCGGGGCGATCAAGCTTGCAGCCGACCTGACTCGCCTGGTAGGGGCGGATCCGCTTTTTGCAGACCCGGTTGAGATTGATGGATTAATGTCAGCCACCCATCTCTTACCGCAGCTTCTGGCTGCAGCGCTGCTCAACGCAACGATCGATCAGCCCGGTTGGCGTGAGGCGCAAAAGCTGGCAGGACGCGCCTTTGCAGAAGCAAGCGAGCCGGTTCTCGAATCAAGCGAAGCGCCTGCGCTTGGTAAAGCTGCGATCTTGAATCGAGAAAATATGCTGAGGCTTATAGACAGCCTGGCGGCAGGACTGCAGTTATTTCGAAGGGATATTGAAACAGAAGATGAAACCTCACTCACTGGTCGCATCGAAAGAGCCCGCCAGGGACGGCTCAGATGGTGGGTGGATAAAAAATCAGGAGATTGGTCGCTTGAAACAAGGTCTGGTGTAGCACTTCCTGAAAATCCTGGAATAATGGGTCGGCTGTTTGGGGTAAGTAAAAAACCTCAGAAAAAATAAAGTATCGAGTTGAATGAGGAAAAGGACCTATGTCTGCAAACCTGCAATGGATTGAACGTGAGCTGAAAAATTTGCATGATGCCGGACTCTACAACCAAATCCGCACGCTGGGATCACCGCAAGGCGCCTGGCTGACAGTGGATGGAAAAAGAGTCCTGAATTTTTGCTCCAACAACTATCTTGGTCTGGCAAACCATCCACGCATGCTGGAAGCTGCCCGGGCTGCAATGGAACGCTTTGGTCTTGGTCCTGCTGCGGTTCGAACGATTGCGGGGACGATGGAGCTGCACCTGGAGCTGGAAAGACGGATGGCTGCGTTTAAAGGGGTTGAATCGACCATATCGCTCCAATCCGGTTTTACTGCGAACCTGGCAACCATCCCGGCGTTGGTCGGAAAAGAAGACGTAATTTTTTCAGACGAGCTGAACCACGCCAGCATTATTGATGGCAGCAGGCTCTCCGGGGCGCAGATCATCCGCTATGCGCACTGCGATCCGCTGGACCTCAAACGCGTCCTCGAAGAACAGCGCGACAAATTCCCGCGCGCTCTGGTGATTACTGATGGGGTATTCAGCATGGACGGAGATGTCGCTCCGCTCGATCAGATCTATGATGTGGTCCAGCAATTCGATGCAGTGCTGATGGTGGATGACGCCCACGGCGAAGGGGTATTGGGGAAAGGCGGCCGCGGTATTGTGGACCATTATGGCTTGCACGGCAAGGTGGATGTCGAAGTTGGCACGCTCTCGAAAGCATTTGGGGTTGTCGGTGGAGTTGTGGCTGGCAATCCCCTGGTAGTCGAGTGGCTGCGCCAGCGCGGTCGTCCCTTCTTGTTCTCATCCGCGATGACCGTCCCAGATACGGCAGCCTGCATCGCAGCCCTGGATATCCTCGAGGAATCAACCGCGCTGGTGGATAAATTATGGGAAAACACGCGCGTTTTCAAAGCCGAGATGAAATCGATGGGTTTTGATACCGGTAAAAGTGTCACACCGATCACGCCTGTGATGTTAGGTGAGGCATCGTTAGCCCAGCAGTTCAGTCGGGAGCTGTTCGAGAACGGAGTTTTTGGCATGGCGCTGGGTTTTCCTACCGTCCCGAAAGGTAAGGCGCGCATTCGGGTGATGATCTCAGCGTCCCATGAAAAAGAAGACCTGGAACGAGGTCTGGAAACCTTCCGAAAAGTTGGGCATGGGTTGGGTGTGCTTCAATAGTTGGATGAATTAAATTAGGCTGGATGAAATACAAGTGGGCGGCTGGAAAAAGGCCGCCCATCGGCTGTGCCCGCCTGGATAGGCAGTGGTGAATGGACCGATTGGATTAGCGCGATTCGCTGAAGGGATCAATCGCCGGGTTCGTGCCAGACCACTGGCAGCTCACTCGATCGTCCTGGTTGCATTCCATGCCCTGCGAGCAGCGGTGAGCGAGGACGCGCGGCGCTGGATCGGGTAGAAAATCTGCCGGGTAAACGACCTGAGCTTCAAGAGAAACTTGCCGGTCGATATGCTGGCAGTGACAGGTTTTCAGCACTTCCCACGTTTTCGTTGACATCAGGCACCTCCAAATAATATAGTTAATGACTAAATTATACCCGCTGATTGTGGCTGCCGGAAGTATCAGCAGATATATCTATTATCGGTAAGGAAGTTTAATGATTGTGGCTTAGATAAATAGACGATTTGGAATCTTGACAGGTCTGCTCCCACACGTATAATCGAATGATATTTTTGGTTGAATCCAAGGAAATATGTTACGATTAACCAATTAATCGAGAGGAGGTGGTTGTTAAGCAAGGAAGAGGAGCGATCCGTTTTTGGACCAGTAATTTGTGGTGAATTAAGGATGAGAAAACGATTTATTCTGAGGAGGAGAAATATGAATGGAAAGAAGCTTTATACTGTTGGAGCGTTCGTGCTGCTGTTCAGCATGATCCTTGGCGCATGCGCGCCTGCAGCCACTCCAGCCCCTGTCATGACCGAAGCTCCGGCTCCGGCTGCGACTGAACCGCCTGCTCCGGCAGCGACTGAAGCACCGGTGATGACCGAAGCGCCTGTGATGACTGAAGCGCCGGTCATGACCGAAGAGCCTGTCGCCGAGAAATCGACCTTCATTTTTGGTCGCGGGCCTGACTCTGTTGGTTTAGACCTTGCGATTGTGACCGACGGCGATTCTACTCGCGTCGCCGGGCAGATCATTGAGGGTCTCTACACCTTTGCAGATGGAACCACTGAACCAATTCCGGCGCTCGCTGAGGAATGCGCGGCGAATGAAGATGCAACAGAATGGACCTGTAAGCTGCGCCAGGGTGTTAAATTCCATGACGGCACTGATTTTAACGCCGATGCAGTGATCTTCAACTTCGAGCGCTGGCGTTTCACGACCAACCCCTATCACTTCGAGAGCCAGGTTTTCGAGTATTATGAGGCCATGTGGGGTGGTTTTGATGATGCCAGCATGATCACGTCGCTCGAAAAAGTTGATGACTACACAGTCAAATTTACACTTAGCGCATCGATGGCACCTTTCCTTGCGAATCTGGCGATGGATTTCTTCGCAATCTCCAGCCCTGCTGCGATCGAGGCGAATGGTGAAGATTACGGCACACCCAGCGTCGGTGCTGTTGGAACCGGCCCGTTCAAGTTCGTCGAATGGGTGGAAGGCGACCACATCACAGTTGTAGCCAATGAAGAGTACTGGGGCGGCCGGCCCAAGCTGGATGAGATCATCTGGCGTGTGATCCCGGACAACTCTGCTCGCTTTCTGGCTTTGAAGTCGGGTGAAATTCATGGACTGGAGCAGGTAACTTCAGAAGATCTTGGGGCAGCCCAGAATGATTCCGAGCTGCAGGTGCTTTTTAAGCCGCCGCTGAACACGGTCTATCTGGCCTTCAATTATCGCGTTAAAGAATTACAAGATCCGAAGATCCGCGAGGCAATTGCCCACGCGATCAACAAGGAAGCCCTGGTTGAAAACTTCTGGGGTGTCTCTGGACAGGCTGCAAAGACTCTGATCCCGTCCTCGATGTGGGGCTTTAATGATGCAATTGAAGATTTCGCTTACGATCCTGAGCTCTCCAAGCAGTTGTTAGCTGAAGCGGGCTTCCCGGATGGTATCAGCGAGCAGACGATTGCTGAAGATATCACCGATGCTGATGGAAACGTTGTCTTCAAGGCTGGAGATAAGATGCCTTTGCGGTTCTACTACATCCCGGCAACCCGTTTCTACATCTCGAGCCCGAAGGAAGTCGGCGAAGCAATCGCCGCTGACCTGGCAAACGCTGGGATCAACGTCGAGCTGTACCTCGAAGGCGACTGGGCAACCTATCTTGGCGCTCGCCGAGAAGGTCGTTTGGCTGGCATGTATATGTTGGGTTGGGGCGGCGACAATGGCGACCCGGACAACTTCACAGGATACTTCTTCGGCGGCGCAGCTGAACCGATCGCACGTGAAGGCTGGTATCAGAATCCGGCATTGGCTGATTTGCTTCTAAAAGCCCTGACTACACCAATGCAGGCGGATCGCGAACCCATGTATAAAGAAGCTGACCAGATCCTGCATGATGAAATCGCTCGTGTTTGGTTGGTTCACCAGGCAACTCCGATCATCTTGAGCGCGATGGTAAAAGGCTACCAGCCTCAGGCAGTAGATGCAGACAACTACAAGAACATCGAGTTCATTAAGTAAGATTGCAGATTATCTAGCCAGCGTAAGCGGTTAGCTAGATGTAAATCAACTCTATGGGGGATGGGTTCTCCATCCCCCATAGATATTCTCTAAGGGAGGCACCTGTGGCCCGTTATATTTTCCAGCGGCTACTTTCTGTAATCCCAACGCTTATTGGTGTAACTTTTGTAATCTTCATGTTCCAGCGCCTGATCCCGGGTGATCCGGCGGTGGCAATGCTGGGGGAGCATGCGGCAAAAGAGAACGTTGAGCGCATCCGAGAGCAGCTTGGCTTAAATCGGCCGGCTTTTCTCGATCGCGATGCGCTGGCTGAAGGTGATATCGGGAAATTCTTTGACACCCAATACTTCCGATACCTTGGTCGATTGCTGCGCTTAGATCTAGGCGATTCAATCCACAGACGGATCCCAGTTGCTGAAACACTAGGTCTGCGTTTCCCAGCGACGGTAGAGTTGGCGTTGCTGGCTTTGTCCATCGCAATCATCATCGGTATCCCAGTGGGGATTGCCTCTGCGGCAAGACGCAACTCAACCCTGGATGGAGTGAGCATGGTTGGTTCGCTGATTGGCGTCTCAATGCCGATCTTCTGGTTGGGGCTGATGGAGATCATGCTGTTCTCTGTGATTTTGGGGTGGCTTCCTTCTGCTGGAAGGTTGAGCGCAGGGATCGAGATTACACCCATCACGAATCTATACCTGGTTGACAGTCTGTTGACCGGGAATATTGAGGGTTTTATCGACGCCTTCAAACATATCATCATGCCGGCGATCGCCCTGGCAACGATTCCGATGGCGATCATCGCCCGGATGACGCGCTCCAGCATGCTGGATGTGCTTCAGGAAGATTATATTCGGACTGCAACGGCCAAGGGTTTAGATGAGCGGGTTGTGCTTTTTCGGCACGCACTGAAGAATGCTTTCTTACCGGTGATCACGATCATCGGAATCCAGGCCGGCACTTTGATGGCTGGCGCGGTGCTGACCGAGACGATTTTTGCCTGGCCGGGGATCGGCAAATGGGTCTATGACGCGATTCTTGGTCGCGATTACCCGATCGTTCAGGGTGGAACGTTATTGATCGCAATAATTTTTGTTTTTGTAAATTTACTTGTTGATATTTCCTATGCGCTGCTTGACCCGCGCATCCATTACGATTGAGGCTAAGGCATGGCTGAGATAACACCCCAAGAAATTGGAGTAGTAGATTTTGCGGTTCGCGAGCACCGTTCGTTATGGTTGGATGCCTGGCGCAGGTTGATTTCAAGTAAGACAGCGCGGTTGGGAATGTTCATTGTGGCATTGTTCGTCTTGTCTGCCACGCTCGCTCATTTCTTTTGGGAATACAACCCTAAGACAGACTTAAATTACTCCCTTAAGCTGAAACCCCCTAATTTAGTTCCAACAGAAGAAATCCCATCCATCCATCCATTTGGGACGGATAAGCTTGGTCGAGATATTTTCACACGGGTCGTTCATGGGGGATGGAACTCACTTAGAGTTGGATTGGTTGCAGTTACAATATCTATGCTAACAGGGGTTGTTCTGGGTTTATTAGCCGGCTTTTATGAGAGCATGGAAATCACGCCAACTGAGCGGATCTTGTTACAGACTCTTATTGGACTTGCGTTGGGAGCATTAGTTGCCTGGATCGCTGATCGTTGGTTGATTGCATTTCTTTTTGGAGGTTTAGGAGCGCTTTCGATTCTATTTGAGAAATTTCTTGCCGGCAGACCGGCACGTATCGCGATTTTTGCCGCTGCTGGTTTGCTGATCGGAGGTGGAATTGGCTTGTTGAGCGGCCCTATGGTAGGGCTCGTGTGTGGAACCATAGGTGCAGTTGTAGGCACTGTTTTAGCCACGCCTCTCAAAGGGAAATTCTTCTCGAATACCGTAATGAGGGCGATGGACATTCTGCTCTCCTTCCCCAGCTACCTTTTAGCCATCGCGATTGTTGCTTTCCTGGGCCCAGGTCTTGAAAAAGGTATGATTGCGATTGGATTGGTGGGTATACCCGTTTATGCCCGGCTTGCGCGCTCGGCGGTACTAGGGGTCGCACAGAAGGAATATGTCCTGGCAGCACACTCGGTCGGCGAAGGTCATGGGCGGATCATCTTCAGACACATTTTTCCCAACATTCTTTCGCCAATCATCATCCAGACGACGATGGGGCTGGCTGCGGCGATACTTTCGGCGGCGGCGTTGGGCTTTCTAGGTCTGGGTGCCATCCCGCCCGAGCCGGAATGGGGTGCAATGCTGGGGGACAGCTACAAGTATCTTTCCAGCGGGGCATGGTGGGCGGTGGTTTTCCCGGGCGTGGCGATCATGCTGAGCGTGCTGGGTTTCAACCTGCTTGGCGACGGCTTGAGAGATGCGCTGGATCCTAAGATGCGAGTTTGATTAAAAACCATAAATATTTTATACCTGAACTAATAATAGGTATTACATGATCGAACCATTGATGGCAATCAGAAATCTAAAAGTGCGTTTTCACACGGAAGACGGAACGGTTAACGCGGTGAACGGAGTCTCTTACAATCTAGCGCCGGGAGGAATCCTGGGTGTGGTGGGTGAGAGTGGGTGCGGAAAAAGCGTGCATGCTCTGGCGATCATGCGCCTGATCCAGATCCCGCCCGGGAAGATCGAAAGCGGCGAAGTGATCTTCGACGGACGCGATTTACTTAAGTTATCGGACGCTGAAATGCGCCATGTGCGCGGTCGCGATATTGCGATGGTTTTCCAGGATCCGATGTCTTCGCTCAACCCGGTCTATACAGTTGGCTTTCAGATCATGGAAGCGCTGAAGCTCCACAAAGGAATGGATGATAAACAGGCCCGAGAGCGGGCCGGGGAGTTACTGACACTGGTGGGGATCCCGAGCGCTCGAAATCGGCTGGATGATTACCCGCACCAGTTCTCTGGCGGGATGCGCCAGCGGGCAATGATCGCGATGGCTCTCTCGTGCGAACCGCGTTTGCTGATTGCGGATGAGCCTACGACCGCACTGGATGTTACGATCCAGGCCCAGATTATTGACCTGGTGATGCGCCTCCAGCAGGAGCTGGGGATGGCGGTCATGTGGATCACGCATGATCTGGGTGTTGTGGCAGAAATGGCTGACAATATCAATGTGATGTATGCCGGCTATATCATTGAACGCGGGTATGTTCGGGACATCTTTAAAAAAACCCGTCATCCATACACGCTTGGATTGCTTGGGTCTTTACCTCGGATAGATGAGACCCCAGGAACAAAGTTGATTTCCATTCCGGGTCTGCCCCCGGACCTGTTGGCTCTGCCCCCCGGCTGTCCGTTCGCAGTGCGCTGCGTTTATCGGCAGCAGCGCTGCCTGGAGGAGAATCCAACCCTGGAAGACACGGAAGGGGTGGATCATCTTGTGGCATGCTGGCGTTGGGAAGAGATCGCCGGGAGGGCTTCATAATGTCCGAGGAGAAGAAAATCCTGGTGAGTGTCAGAAACCTGAAGAAATATTTCCCTATTCATCAGGGAATGATACTCCAGCGGCATGTCGGTGATATCAAAGCGGTGGATAATGTCAGTTTTGATATTTATACCGGAGAGACCCTCGGGTTGGTTGGGGAGACCGGCAGCGGGAAGACGACAGTTGGGCGGACCATGCTGCGGCTGTATGAGCCTACCGCAGGCGGAATCATGTTTGATAAAGTAGATTTGACCAAACTGCAAGGCAACGATCTGCGAAAAATCCGGTCCAGGATGCAGATGATCTTCCAGGATCCGTATGCATCACTGAACCCGAGGATGACCGTCGGTTCCATCCTATCAGCTCCGCTCGATGTTCATGGTTACTGGAAGGGGAAGGAGAAACGAGACCGGGTCGATGACCTTTTGAAGATGGTCGGTTTAAATCCGGATTTTGTCAATCGCTACCCGCATGAGTTCTCTGGCGGTCAGCGCCAAAGGATCTGCATCGCGCGTGCATTGGCATTAAGTCCGGACCTGGTGATCTGTGATGAGCCGATTTCCTCGTTAGATGTGTCTATCCAGGCCCAAGTAGTTAATTTACTGGAAGAGCTTCAGGAACGGCTGGGTTTAACCTATTTATTCATTGCCCACGACCTGAGCATGGTCCGGCATATCAGCGACCGGATGGCTGTCATGTACCTTGGTCAGATTGTAGAGCTGGCTGACCGGGATGAGATACATATTCGTTCGCTGCACCCCTATACCCAGGCGCTGATGTCTGCAGTCCCCGTTCCCGACCCTGATCTGGCGAGAGGACGCAAGCGGATCATCCTGGAGGGGGATATCCCGAGCCCGGCAAATCCTCCGATTGGCTGCAATTTCAACACCCGCTGCCCGGTTGCAAAAGAAATTTGTTTCAAAGATGAGCCAGAATACCGGGAAGTTAAGAAAGACCACTGGGTGGCCTGTCATTTTGCGGAGGATTCAATTTAACCGGTGAAACTCCAAACTGCTCTCGTCATATCGCTCCTAGGCGGGTGGATGCTTTCAGGATGCGTGTCTTTGGGGAGCTTCGGAAATTATGGAGCTTCACGTCCATCAGAGACGGAACCCACATTACCGAGTGCAACTCCCAACCAGACGTATTCTGAGTCTGTCTCGACTCAGCCAGCAGCACCAGAGGTCTTAGAACCGAACATTCCCTTTATACCTCTTGTTCAAAAGGCTGAAGATTGCACCTATGGGGGTGCTTTTAAAGCGATTGAGGCAGTGGATCCATTAACGGTCAGGTTTACGCTATGCGATCCGGACCCGGCTTTTTTGAGTAAAATCGCCTTCCCTGCATTTGGGATCGTCCCAGGAGCATGGCTTGACCATACTGGAGGCGGGGGGAAGGGCAGCCTGCTGCTCACGCAGCCGATAGGTACCGGACCCTATCGGTTCACCAGCTGGATGCCGGGCGAAGAAATAAATTTTTCCGGTTTTTCGGATTATTGGGGAAAATCAAAGGCTTTGATCCAGAACCTGGTTTTCCGTTGGGAGCTTGACGATTCTCTGCGCCTTTTGCAGCTTCAAACGGGATTGGTTCAGGGGATTGATAATCCCAATCCGCTGGATTATTCGATGATTCAGGATGATCCAGATTT
The DNA here is from genome assembly GCA_963726375.1 of uncultured Chloroflexia bacterium. Classification (GTDB taxonomy): domain Bacteria; phylum Chloroflexota; class Anaerolineae; order Anaerolineales; family UBA4823; genus UTCFX2. The sequence continues at coordinate 75,597 of CAVSCE010000007.1, forward strand.
GGTTTTGCTCAGCCGCCCGCCGCTCAGCACAGCATACGCCGGGATGAACAACACCTACCCGCCGTTTGACAACCAGTTTGTCCGGCAAGCCATCACGCTGGGTCTTGATCGACAGGCGATCCTCGAGGCGAATTTCCCGGTGGAATATCAGCTGGCAAATTACTTCACCCCATGTGTAATCCCGAACGGCTGCGTGGGTGAGGCCTGGTATGGCTTTGATCCGGAAAGGGCCAGGATCCTGCTAGCAGATGCTGGTTACCCAAATGGATTTGAGACTCAGATATCCTATCGCGATGTCGTTCGAGGATACCTGCCGCATCCAAAAATTGTGGCGGAAGCGATCCAGCAACAGCTAAAAACAAATCTGAATATTACTGCCCGCCTCATCCCGATAAATTCAGATGATTTCACTCAGGCGGTTGATGAAGGCCTTCTACCAGGTCTGTTTTTATTAGGATGGGGAGCAGATTACCCGGATGCCTCGAATTTCCTGGATACCCATTTTGGTGCCCGGGCATCCAAGATGTTCGGGAATCCTTATCTGAAAATCATTGCACCGATGAAATCAAGCTTTCATGCTGGCCGGAGATGAGGCAAGACGACCGTATTACGAGAACGCAAATAATGCGATTTTGGAACAGGTTCCATTGATTCCTCTGGTTCATGGTGCCTGGGTGTTCCCGGAAGGGCTTGCTTCGGTCTTCAACGCTGTGGTCACTGGGGCACATGCCAATCCTTTTGGATTTGAGCGTTTTGAAAAGATGTCCGTCGCTGGAGCGGAATCAATGACCTGGATGCAGAGTCATGAACCCCTTTCCCTTTATTGTGCAGATGAGTCCGATATCGATACTTTCCGCGCCTGCTCACAAGTAATTGAGACGCTCTACCGTTTTCCCGGAGAAGGTGCAACCCCAGAACCGGCTCTTGCCGAAAGTTGTGAGCCGAACAGCGACTTAACGGTTTGGACTTGCCGGCTGCGTGCCGATGTCAGGTTTCATGACCAGTCCATCCTTACTGCGAATGACGTTGTCAAGTCCTTCCAGGTGCAGTGGGATGCTGCCAATCCGCTTCACAAAGGACGCAGCGGCGAGTTTGCCTATTTCAAGGATTTTTGGGGAGAGTTCCTTAACTCAGGCACTGCGCAGTAAACGTATTCCATAAGCAGATACCTTTGACATTCTGAGCCGCCCGGAATACAATGGAGGCGGAGTAAGCTCTTAACCATTGGAGGAAACATGGGCGCCTGGCCTGGAAAGTATTTGATAGGCCTGACCGGGAATATTGCGACTGGAAAGAGCGTGGTGCGCAAGATGATTGAGCACCTCGGCGCCTATGGAATCGATGCGGATTCGCTTGCCAACCGGGTACTTGCAAAAGGAGCCCCGGGGTACCAACCTGTCGTAGATTTTTTTGGAAAATGGATTCTTGGGGTTGACGAACAGGTCGATCGAAAGAAATTAGGTTGGTTGGTTTTTTCTGATCCTGATGCGCTTGCGAAATTAGAAAGCATGATACATCCGCACGTGATCAAGGCAATCGATATCCTTGTTCGTAGGTCCGCTCAGCGAGTGGTGGTTATTGAAGCGATCAAGCTGATAGAATCTGGACTTGCGCAAACATGCGATACAGTTTGGGTGACAGCTGCTCCTGCGGAAAAGCAATTAACTCGGTTAACCCAAAAACGCGGGATGAGTGAGGAATTGGCGATGGGACGAATGAACGCCCAATCCCCCCAGGAGCTGAAAATCCAGCGGGCTGATGTCGTAATCCAAAACACTGGATCCTTTGAAGAAACCTGGAACCAGGTCATATCGGCGTGGGAGCGATGCGTACCCAGGGTGGAGGGTGTTGCCAAACCAATAAAGATTGAAGAAAGCTATCCCGGTGAGCTGATCATCGAACGTGGACGGCCGCGTGATGCGGATGAAATAGCTGCTTTCGTCAATAAGGTGAGCCACAGAAAACGAAATGAGCTTCGAGAAGACATCATGGCGGCTTTTGGAGAGAAGGCTTTCTTGCTCCTGAGGGAGAATGGGAAAATCCGCGGGCTGGTCGGTTGGAAAGTTGAAAACCTGATTGTCCGAACAGATGAGATAATTATCGATAGCGGTGTGCATTTTGCCGATGCTCTGCGGTTATTGATGAACGAAGTAGAAGACGTCGCTCGCGAATTACAATGCGAGATATCATTACTATTTCTGGAAGCGGATCTGGTCGGTCAGGAAGCCGGGTTGATCTCGCAGGGATATCAGCGCCGGACAGTCCATAACTTGGGTGTTCAGGCCTGGGAGGAAGCCGCGCATGAATCCATGAGCGAAGGCTCGATTCTTCTGTTCAAGCAGTTGAGGCGAGATCGAGTGCTCCACCCGGTATAGAAGTCAGGAAAATGGGATGGCAGATTTTCTCGATAATTTGGCTGCCAATTTAGCCTTCATATTCGAACGGTTGAATCTGCTCAGCGCGGTAGATATCCTTCTGGTTGCGGCTGTCTTCTTCGGTGTATTTCTGCTTTTACGCGGCACACAAGCTGTAGCGCTTTTAAGGGGGATACTTTTCCTGGTTGTGCTTGTAGGGCTGCTGACTTCTTTGGAAGTCCTGCCGGCGTTTTCCTGGCTGATGCGAACAGCGCTGCCAGCTTTATTATTTGCAATTCCAGTAATTTTTGCCCCTGAGATCAGGCATGCACTTGAGAAGCTTGGTCGGGCAGGGCCAAGCAGAGCGAATGGCGCAACTGCGACAAAGATGCAGGACGTGATCGGCGATATTGTATCTGCGACGGTACGACTTGCAGACCGTCAACATGGAGCGCTGATCGTACTGGCGCGCGGTGACCGATTAGATGATTATATCCGGACAGGAGTGCGGCTGGACGCCCGAGTCACACCAGAACTTCTGCTTCAAGTTTTCTATCCGAATACTCCGTTACACGATGGTGCAGTCGTGATTGTTGGAGAGCGGCTTGTCGCAGCTGCCTGTGTGATGCCGCTTTCTGCAAGCGGCGTCCTGACGCCGACGCCGGATCGTCAGATGGGCTTGCGGCACAGGGCAGCTTTAGGGATTTCTGAAGCCAGCGATGCGGTTGCTGTGGTCGTTTCTGAAGAAACCGGCCAAATATCCGTAGTGCAGGGTGGGAAAATGATTCGACGACTTGATATGCAGCGGTTGGAGAATATCCTGCGAGCCTTCTTTAAGCCAGCGGAACGCGCTGGATTTATAAAAACGCTGAGACAGTCTTTCGCCGGTTTTATTTCTAAACAGGAGGATGATCGATATTGATCCAGAAAATCCTGCGATGGTTAGGGGAGCATTTGAGCACATTGCTGCTGGCGTTCGTGCTGGCGGTTGCTGTTTGGATATCAGCAGTGGTTGCTGCAGATCCAAATGAGCAGCGAACGATGCGCCCGATCGATCTTCAAGTTTTCGGACAGTCACCCACGCTCGTGATTGTGAATGAAATCCCTGACCAGGTTCGACTGACCTTACGGGCACCAAAGTCAATCTGGAGCAAATTGAGTGAGCATCCAGAGCTTGCAAAGTCCTGGATTGATCTTACTGGCCTTGAGCCAGGGGATTACTCGGTGGATGTGAAAACCCAGGTAGATGCCAGCCCAATTCGTTTCGTCGGTGCAGATCCCCAGGCCGTTGATATCCGCCTGGAGCCGCTGGTCAGGAAAGAAATTCCGATCGACCTGGTCGTAACCGGAGAACTTCCATTGGGATATCAACGTGGAGACCCTGAGATTAATCCAAGTTCAGTCACAATCTCCGGCCCGGAATCATCTGTATCTCGTGTAGCCCAGGCTCTCATCAAGCTTGAATATTTCAGGAGCGATTGAGACAATCAATCGATCGGAATCCGTTGAAATCCTCGATGCAAACGGTGAACCAGTCTCCGGACTATCCGTTTCATCCAAAGAGATAGAAATCCTCCAACCGATCAGCCTGCTGGGCAGGTTCAAGAACGTAGCCGTGAAGATCGTGACCACCGGACAGGTCGCGAATGGTTATCGATTAACAAATATCAACGTATCACCGCCCACTTTCACCGTTTTCTCTGAAGATCCTGATCTGATTAATGATACCCCGGGATTTGTCGAGACAATGCCAGTCGACCTGGAGGGACTGACCGAAGATGCAGCGATTTCGGTGGATCTTAACCTTCCGGAAGGCTTAACCACCGTCCGGGATCCGAATGTGCTTGTTCAGGTCAGCCTGGCAGAAATTGAAGGCAGTATAACGCTGACCCTGCCGGTGGAGGTCGTAAATCTTGCTCCTGAATTGAGTGCGACAATTTCGCCAGAAACCGTCGATGTAATTATCGCTGGACCATTATTCGTGTTAGAACAGCTATCACCGGAAAATTTTCAGGCAGTTATCGATGTCAGCGGATTGCCGCCGGGCATCTATCAGCGTGAGGTAGTCGTCGAAAAATTGCCAAACCAGGTGAGGATTCAAACCACAATACCGGAAACGGTAGAAGTAACGATTGTGATCGCGCCGACAGTCAGCGTGACACCGGTAGTTTTATCGACTGCAACCCCCTCCGCCATCGATCGAACTGCAACAATCACACCTAAGCCGAGTGCTATACCGAAACCTTGAGGATAAACTATGCGAAAACCTGTCGTCGCCCTGGTCGGGCGGCCAAATGTTGGTAAAAGCACGCTCTTTAATCGGCTTGCAGGTGAGCGGCTCGCGGTCATTGATGATGTGCCCGGGACCACGCGCGATCGATTGGTAGCGGAAGCGGATTGGAATGGGGTTTTCTTCGATATCGTCGATACGGGGGGAATTGATCCGGTTCCTGGAAGCGCCGGAAAACAACCTCTTTCGATAGGGTCTGCGGATTTCATCGACGCGATCCGATCTCAAGCTGAGGTGGCGATCCATGAAGCGGATGCTGTCTTGTTTCTTACGGACGCAGAGACCGGAGTTACCCCTGCAGATCAGGAAGTGGCTCAGATTTTGCGACGTTTTCAGCGCGAACTTGATGGAAAGCCCTGGCCGCCTGTGCTGTTGGTTGTCAACAAAGCAGACAGTCAGGCTCGGCGAGACATGGCCCTCCAGTTTTATGAGCTGGGAATGGGCGAGCCGATACCGATCTCGGCGTTTCATGGGACCGGAACCGGCGACCTGCTGGATGAGCTGGTGGCTCATCTCCCGGAAAGCGAAGAACAGGAAGAAACTGAAAGTGTAAAGATTGCGATCGTTGGTAAACCTAATTCAGGGAAATCCAGCCTGCTGAATCGCCTGTTCGGTCAGGAGCGGGCGATTGTGAGTCCAATTCCCGGGACAACTCGTGACGCAGTGGACACGATTATGGAATATCAGGGCATTCCTATCACTTTAATTGATACAGCTGGAATCCGACGGCGCGGAAAGATTGAACCTGGCGTTGAAAAGTACAGTGTGCTGCGCTCCCTGCAGGCGATTGAAAGAGCAGATGTTTCATTGCTAATGGTGGATGCTCAGAGTGGGATCACATCTCAGGATACTCATATAGCGGGTTTCATTCTGGATGCATGGAAAAGTGCTGTGGTCCTTGTAAATAAATGGGACCTAATCGAGAAAGATTCCTTCACAATGGACGAATATTCGCTGCGTGTCAAGCGGGAGCTGAATTTTATGGAATACGTTCCTGTTCTTTTCATTTCAGCGAAAACAGGACAGCGAATTGAAAAAGTGCTTCCATTGGCCCTTCAGGTCCAGGAGGAGCGGCTTGTCAGAACTCTCTACTTCGCAGCTGAACCAGATCATCCACAAAGCGCAGGATGCTCACCCGGCGCCTTCTTCAGGTGGGAGACAGTTCAAGATGTATTATGGTACGCAGGTTCGCAGCGATCCACCGACATTCTTGATCTACGTGAATGATCCAAAACTTGCACATTTTAGCTACATTCGCTACCTTGAAAACCAAATTCGTAAAGAATATCCATTCCTGGGTACACCTATCCGGCTTGTTTTTCGTCCGAGGAGATCTTCTTGATAAAATAGTCATGGATGAATGTACTCTCATCTGCAGACCTTGAAAGTCAACCGGAGCAGTTTTATAATCTGCAATCGCATGGAAAATGAGAATCTGAGAATCCTTAAATATAGAAAACCCTCCTCCTGACCAGGAGGAGCTGCCTCAAAAACGCGGCTCGAGCATCTGGCGTTTCTTGTTGGATGTTCTCGAAACGATCGTTTTATCAGTATTATTGTTTTTGGTCATTAATACTGTATCGGCGCGAATTCGTGTAGACGGTTTCAGTATGGAACCCACACTTCGCAATGGCGAATTTGTCATCGTGAATAAACTTGCTTATAAATTGGGTGAACCCACTATTGGGGATATAATCGTCTTCCATTATCCTCGTGACCCTGAGCAAGAATATATAAAGCGAGTGATCGGTCTCCCGGGTGATCATGTTCGGGTGATGAACGGTCAGGTAATGGTGAACGGGAATTTGATAGAGGAACCCTACATTGCCGCTCCGCCAAGATACGAGACTTCCTGGGAAGTCCCGGAAAACTCGTTTTTTGTCCTTGGCGACAACCGAAATAACTCCTCCGATTCACATAATTGGGGACCCGTCCCTTCTGAGAACGTGATCGGAAAAGCTCTTTTAGTATACTGGCCGCCGGATGAATGGGGGCTGATAAAACACCCATCTGCGGCAAGCGCCGCACCGTAAAGGATCGTCATGAACCGTATGGATGAATTATTAGCGAAAGCCGAAGCCTTCAGTCAAGAGCTTCCTGCAGCGCCTCCAAGTCTGCTCTTGCCGCAAGGTAAGCAGATTGCTTCCTGGATTGATCACACACAGCTAAAGCCTGAGGCAATCGCGAACTCGATCAAGAAGTTATGTAACGAGGCGCGCGAGCATGGTTTTGCAACTGTATGTGTGAATTCGGCAAATATCCCCCTGGCAGCGCGTTTGCTTGAAGGAAGCGGCGTTCTGGCATGTTCAACAGTGGGATTTCCGCTGGGAGCCATGCTCACTTCTGCAAAGGTGTACGAGGCTAATGTCAGCCTGGAGGAAGGTGCTGAAGAAATCGATATGGTTCTGAATGTTGGTGCATTAAAAGGCGGAAGCTACGATTTGGTGCTAGCCGATATTCAGGGAGTGGTCGAAGCGACCCACCGTCAAAAACGAATCATCAAGGTCATTTTAGAAACCGCACTGCTGACCCGCAAAGAGAAGATTATCGCTTGCTTGATCAGTAAACAAGCGGGGGCAGATTTTGTCAAGACCTCAACTGGTTTTGTCTCGGGTGGGGCGACCGTGGAAGATATTGACCTGATGTTCAGGGTTGTGGGCAACGAGCTGCGAGTGAAAGCATCGGGAGGAATCCGCGATCTCAAGACAGCCCAGGCGATGATCCGCGCTGGCGCTTCCCGCCTGGGAGTCAGCGCAGGTGTTCAGATTCTCGAGGAATCAATCAAGGAAGCTGGAATCCACTGATGGATAAAGAAGAGACCAAGCAGAGCCCCCAATTTTTCAGCCTCTGCCTGGAATGCCAGACCGGGATTCTACGGAAGGAATATCTGACGTATTTTACCTGGTTGAATGATGAGCTGATCACAGTCCCGAATTTTCCAGCATGGGTATGCGATGTATGCGGCCGAAGGGAATATGACAGCCGTGAGGTTTCCCGGCTAAATACATTGCTGAGCTCAGAAGGCCGCCGCCCAGCAACGAGGCGCGGAAGCCGCCGTTCAGGTTCGAACCGTATGGATCGCCCGCGGCCTTAGGAGCCAGGTTTAATTAATCCCAGGCTAAGCAAATAAGGTTTGGCCCAAAATAAAGCAACGATCGATTTGGAATCCTGAATTTTTCCTGACTCTGCCAGCAAGTAAGCTTCGCTGGCAGAGATTTTCTTAACTTCCAGGATTTCATCTTCATCGCAGGGCAGTGGGGATGGGAATAAATCTTGAGCCAGGAAGACGTGCATAAATTCGTTTGAATAACCCGGTGCCAGGTAAAAAGAGCCCAGCTCATCCATCTTTTTTGCACCCATCCCGATTTCTTCGCGCAGCTCGCGTCGAGCATTTTCCAGGGGGTTTTCACCGGGTTCTGCGACGCCGGCTGGCAGCTCAAGCAAGAATTCGCCGATCGGCTGGCGGTATTGGCGGATGAACCAAATCTGCCCCTCGCCATCCAGGGGCAGAATCGACACCGAACCGCGGTGATCGACGACATCAATTTGTGCGATCTTACCATCCGGAAGTTGGATGAAATCTTGACGGACCTGAAAAACTCGGCCGCGATAAACCGTAGTGCTGGTCGATACCCTGACCTCCATGACAATCCTTGAGGTTAAGGGATATTGAGGACCTGTCCCGAGCTCACCCCGGAATTCGGTTCCAGCCCATTGACATAAGCGATCATATCAGGATCGACATCGCCAAAAACACAGGCAATTGTGAAAAGTGTATCTCCTGGACGGACAGTGTAAGTTGCAGGGTGCGGTTGAAGAGATCGGTTACCCGGGAAGGCAGCTGCGTTCTGCGGAATTGTCAGCTCCATCCCAGCGAAATAAACCGAGTAGCTGTTCAAGCCATTGGCTTTAAGCAAAGCGCCAGGATCAACATCAAACCGGCGGGCGATGCAGAAAGGAAACTCTCCGGTTCGAAGCTTATAAGTGGCTGGACGGCCAGGTGTTGCTGTTGGAGCAATGATTGGCTCAGGTGAAGGGGTGACTTCAAGCGGCGGTTCAATGACAGCCTGAGACGGGACAACCCCAGGCGTCAAAGATGTGCCGGTTTCCAAAGCAGCTGGGACGCCATTAGTCAAACCCTGGGTTGCCATAACGGTCTGGGTTGCGAACAGGTAAATTTGTTCCATTACATCAGTTGCACCAGCTGGTGGACCACCTGACCCATCCGTCGATTGAGTTTCATTTGTTGTGCCGGGGATCGGCCGCACACAACTGACCAGGCTGATGACCAGAAGCACCGCAACCAGTAATGCAATCGAGCGATAGGTTTTCATTCCTGTCTCCTTGTGTCGATTGTGACCGCCCGGCTTGCCTGGACCGGTATTTCCGGGAGAAGCAGGCAAATCAGCGTTAGTATCGGACTTTGCAATGATACTAGCATAAACCGGGATTCACGTCAAGTTATTTGCACTGATGATCTTTAAGATGCAATAGACATACCAGCCTTCATTTCCAAATCTATTGAATGGCAATGTATAATCTTGATATCATGACATCATTAGAAAGAATTAAAGAACGATCCTCCCTTGAAAAGCGTTTATGGGCAGACCTGACTTTACTTTTCGTAGCGATCATCTGGGGAATTGCTTTTGTCGCCCAACGGATCGCTGCGGCAGAAATAGGCACGTTTACTTTTAACGGTCTGCGGTTTCTTGTAGGAGCGTTTGTACTTCTGCCATTTCATTTTGCATTCAATTCAAATGGGGCTCAATTCCTGGGTGTGTCTCCGTCTAAAAGGAACCTTCTAGGTCTGGCTGCGGCAGGTTTGTTGTTGGTGGGTGGGTCTGCTTTCCAGCAGGCAGGTCTTCGATATACATCTGCCGGAAATGCCGGATTCATAACCGGTTTGTACATCGTTTTCATTCCAATCTTCCTGGCGGTGATCTGGCACAAGCAGCCGAGAGCAGTCATTTGGCCGGCAGCCTTAATGGCGCTTTTCGGCCTTTTCTTATTGAGCACTGGGGGTGAATTTCGGGTGAACCGCGGAGATGGATTGGTGCTGGTCAGCTCAGTATTCTGGGCGCTGCATGTAATTCTCATCGGCTGGATGGTGGGTCGAATGGATATCTATTCCCTTTCGATCGGACAATACCTGATCTGCGGGATTGTCTCGCTTTTTATTGGATTGCTTTTCGAGCCGCAAGGTCTGCAGCCGATCCTTGAAAACTGGTGGATCATCGCCTACACAGGTTTGATCTCCGTCGGAATGGGATATACTCTGCAGGCGTTTGGGCAGCGGGTAGCCCCGCCAGCAGACGCAGCGATTATCCTGAGCATGGAGGCAGTCTTTGCAGCTCTGGCAGGCTGGATTTTTATCCATGAAGTGCTCACACCAATCCAGATCGGCGGTTGTATTGTGATGTTCCTGGGGATGCTGCTGGCTCAATCGGATGTAATTTTCCAAAAAAGGGGCTCCCTCGCATGAATCTAAACTGGCTCGAGAAAAAATGCCGTCTGAAATCTTACAGGAGGATCGGGTCAACGCTCCTGTCTTTGCTGATCGGCTTTTGGTTCGCAGTCTCGAGCTGCAATTTTCCGGGTTTATATTCTCCCAAAGATGATGTAGATATTCATGAGCTTAGGGAGACGCTGGATGCGCTTTCAAGCCAGATTCAGGGTCCACCGACAGTGCTGAGCTCCAGCGAGCCACAAATGACAGAGATGCCGGCAACCAGTATTTCGACCGAAGAGCTCCCGCTTCCAGTTTTACCAGTGAGCACACCTGAACCCAATCCGGATGTTTATGATTATCTCTCACAACCTGGCGACACAGTCGCCGCACTCGCAAGCCGGTTTAATGTCGACCCATTATCTATTAAGTCTGCGTCAGATCTTCCAGAAGAAGGATTGATTTCACCAGCTACCAGCCTCACCATCCCAAATCGGGTTGGGAAAACCCAATATAATCTTCTGGCGCTTCCGGATGCTGAGGTGATCAATTCCCCGACTTCGCTGGATTTAGATCTATCTGCTTTTATCGACAGCAGCGGCGGCGTCCTGAGCACTCATTCAGAAATGGTTCAGAAGCAGCTCCTCTCCGGAAAAGAGATTGTAGCGCGCGTTGCGCTGGAATCCTCAGTCAATCCGCGCCTGCTGCTTGCGCTGCTGGAGCTGCGTTCAGGATGGGTCCTTGGACAAACGGATGCAGTCTATCCGAATAAATACCCGATTGGATTTCATATCGGCGCCTGGGAAGGGTTATACAAAGAGCTGGTAATGACTGCCACACATCTGAATGCAGGTTATTATGGCTGGCGAGAAGGTACGCTGACGGAGATCCAATTTGCAAATGGAAAAAAGGTTCGGGTAGACCCGCGTCTTAACGCTGGCACTATCGCTATTCAAAACCTGTTCGCAAAATTATATGGGCAAGAGAAATGGGAATCGGCGATCTATGGACCGGAAGGCTTACTTGCCACTTATGAGATGATGTTTGGCGACCCATGGGTGAGATCTGAGAAGTCTGGCATCCTTTTTCCAATAGGCCTGGTTCAACCGACGCTAGAACTACCTTTCGGTTCCGGTGAGCGTTGGAGTTTGACCGGAGGTCCACATCCATCCTGGAAAACAGGAAGCCCACGTGGTGCAATTGACCTGGCTCCAGTTACCGGCGAAAAAGCCTGTACAGTTTCCTCCCGTTGGGTGACTGCACCAGCGGCAGGTCTCATTGCCCGGTCAGCTCGCAATGTTGTGGCGCTTGACCTTGATGGAGATGGGAATGAGCAAACAGGTTGGGTTTTGATTTTCATGCACATTGCGGATCACGAGCGAATTTCAGAAGGTTTGTTTGTAGAAGCTGACACTCCGATTGGGCACCCATCCTGTGAAGGAGGCACATCAACCGGCACGCACTTTCACGTTGCACGAAAATTTAATGGAGAGTGGATCTCAGCAGCGGGTGGTCTTCCAATGATCCTGGGAGGCTGGAAGGTTTTTGCCGAAGCGAAAAATTATCAAGGCGGGATGAATCGAGGGGAACAGCAGGTCGTCGCGAGCCCGGTTGGGCCGCGCACCTCGATTATTGTCCGTTGATATGATCAAGGATTGCAGGAGCTCCCAGGTGAACTCAAAGGCTTTGTTCAGGTCCTCAGGGAGAATATTTTCAAGCCTGTCACTCATTTGATGCCAGTGAGCACTGCTTTCATTTCCAGAGCGCGGGGCTGCACAAAGTGTCAGAGCGATTAAACCCTGGCGAGTGGCTTTTAAGGCATCAGTGTACGCAACTCCGACCCCTTCAAAAGCCCGCAAATCTGGTCGGCGGGCGGATGTCTTCCGGGCAAGCTGCAAAGCAAGCGGGTGAGTACGGTGTTTGATCAGCAAACCGTCGGAAGTAAGATATTTGATCTCCCCGGCGCCTACCTGATCGATGATGATGTAATGAGCCTCTTTTCCAAGCTCGAAGGCGTGGGCATCTAAAAAAGCCTGCATCCCCCAATCTCCTACCTCTTCACACCCGGTAAAAACCAGATCAACTTCTGTTTGATCGAGAGGCATATCTATAAGGCGCATGGCGATTCCGATGAGAATTGCAGCGCCGGATGCATTGTCGTTTGCCCCTGGTGAAAATGGGGTGAAATCAGCATGAATGCACATCACCAATGCAAATCCCTGGATCAGGCTGATAGCCAGATACAAGAAGCGCAGCCAGCTCCAGCCGAGGATTAATCCAGCCCCACCAACTATTGAGCCGATTAACATGCTCAGAATTGCGGCACCGGTCAGGATGGAGAAAGCTTTCTGCCATGCCTGCGTTGAATAAAAAATCGGAGTCCGGTGGGTATCCAGATGGGCGCAAAGAACGACTTTTGTCCGTAAAGTTCCTTGAGGCGGTATGCTTGCCAGGACGTTCTGGCTCTGAGCCTTCGGCAGGAACCAACGCATCCAGCTTGAGATCAGCTCGATCTCAGCAGCCATCCCGATAAAACCCAAAAAATTGAACAAAATCGCAATAATTAACGGAACCTCTTCCCCCAAAAAGCAGGCAGGTGAATGATCCCGCCAGCGCAATACCTAGAGCAAGGCTGTAAGGCCAATACGTGGATGGGATTGCTTGAAATGGTTCGATAAAAACAGAGTGAACTTCATGCATGCGCAGCTGTTCGGCAATGTAATTTGCACCTCTTCGCTCATTCGCTGTGCAGCTTCCTCTTCCACCTATGGTTTCAGATAAATATTGGATCACATGAAGCATTTGATTTTCATAAATTAGCATAAGCGGCTTTCAACATAGTGCTCGATCATCAGAATGTAATTGATATTTCGTAAAAACGCCTGGCGGTGAACCTGAGAAGCGCTTTGTTTCTTTCATTTTAGCAGATAATGGATGTCTGGAAATCTGGTATAAATGCTGGAATGGAATCGTTTTTAGCTGTGAGGCAATAATGGCTCAAATTGGCGTATTGGAACGCTACCGTAATTTATTGAATGTACCTCAGCATATCCGAGAAGTTACGCTTTTCGAAGGGGGGACACCATTGATTCCGATGCCGCGCCTTGCGAATGAGCTTGGTGGCGGTTTTGAATTATGGGTAAAATTTGAAGGGATGAATCCTACCGGTTCATTCAAAGATCGCGGCATGACCGTAGCGATCGGCGAGGCGGCTGGGAAAGGCACACGCAAGGTGATCTGCGCTTCCACTGGAAATACTGCCGCCTCCGCAGCCGCTTACGCGGCGCACGCCGGAATGCGTTGCATTGTCCTGATCCCTGATGGAAAAGTAGCAGCCGGAAAATTAGCCGGCGCTGTCGCGCACGGTGCCCAGGTGCTCCAGTTGAGGGGTTCGTTTGATGACGCCCTGGCACTTGTGGTGGAAATCTCGCAGCGGCAGCCGATAGCGCTGGTCAACTCTTTGAATCCCTACCGCCTGGAGGGTCAAAAGACAGCTGCATTTGAGATTTGCGACACCCTGGGGGAAGCTCCGGACTGGCTCTGCCTTCCTGTTGGAAACGCCGGGAATATCACATCCTATTGGATGGGATTTCAGCAGTATCATGCTTTGAAATCAAGCGGGCTTCCTAGAATCCTGGGAGTACAGGCAGATGGGGCGGCTCCGCTGGTAATTGGGCGTGTGGTCGAAAATCCCGAGACTATAGCAACGGCAATCCGGATCGGAAAGCCGGCGCGCGCTGAGCAGGCGCTTGAAGCGGCTGAGCAATCCAATGGCCGGATCATAGCAGTAAGCGATGAACAGATCCTGGCGATGCAGCGCCGGTTAGCTGGAGAGGGCGTCTGGGTAGAACCGGCATCTGCGGCGGGATTAGCAGGTCTGGCTGAACAAATTAGAACTCGGCAGATTGATCTAAGAGGTTCCCGTGTAGCTGCTGTATGCACGGGTCATGGTTTAAAAGACCCCGGGATTATCACGGGTTGGATGGACCCACCACGTTTGATACCAGCTGAGTTTTCAGCCCTGGAAGATGCGATCGGAATTGAATAACCGCAATCTGGATGTCCGGAGTTGAGGATATGGACCAGGAAAAAATCATGGATACTCCCTTTCAAAGCTTGAAGCCGCCAACCCTGGTGATGAAATTTGGGGGGACTTCAGTTGGGACAGCTGAGGCGATTTCTCAAGTGGTGAAGATCGTCCGGGATGCCCGAGAGACCTGGCCGCGCCTGGTGGTCATCACATCTGCTCTGGCAGGTGTGACCAACCTTTTACTGGAGGCAGCGAAGAACGCAGAAAATGGTGAAATTGATCGGTTAGATTCTGTCAGAGCAGAGTTAACCAGAAGGCATGATGCAATCCTTGATGCGCTTATTCATCTTTCTCAACGTCGAGCTCTTGTCAAAGAATCAAATCGAGACTCTATTGGATGAATTTTCTAGCCTGTGTAAGGCAATCAGCGTATTGGGAGAGGCGACGCCGCGCACACTCGATGCAGTTTCTGGATTGGGCGAAAGGATGAGCGTAAGGCTGCTCTCAGCAGCACTTGAAGAATCGGGTGTAGACGCTCAATCGATTGATGCTACAAATCTTATCATCACAGATGATTGTTATCAGAATGCCCATCCCGACTTCAATAGATCGCAGATTAAAACACGGCAGGTCCTGTATCCTCTTTTTGAGAAGGGATTGATTCCGGTAATAACCGGATTTATTGCTGCGACTTAACAGGGGATTACGACGACCCTTGGCCGGGGTGGAGCGATTTTTCTGCCGGGATACTTGGCGCGGTGCTACCGGCAGATGAGGTTTGGATCTGGACGGACGTGGACGGTGTGATGAGCGCAGATCCGCGCGCAGTGCCGGATGCTCGCACCATCTCAGAGCTGACGTACCGTGAAATTGCAGAGCTTGCTTATTATGGAGCGAAAGTGCTGCATCCAAAGACAATCCGCCCGGTAGTTGAAGCAGGGATAAAGCTCAGAAATCTGTAACACATTTAACCCTTCCAATCCTGGAACCAGGCTGGTGAGCGATGCTCCCGAAAGCCGCACAGGAGAAATCAAGGCAGTGACGGTCATCCCATCCCAGAGCCTGGTCACGATAGAGGGACGAGGAATGCTGGGCGTTCCTGGGGTTGCAGCGCGAGCCTTTGCAGCGGTGGCGTCAACTGGAACCAGCGTTCCCTTAATTACGCAGGCATCTTCAGAGCAATCGATTTGTTTTGCGGCGCCGACCAGCTCAACAAAGGGGGTTATCAAAGCATTAGAAATGGCATTTGCAAATGAGCTTGCCCAGCGCGATATCGACCGTATATGGGCAACGGATGAAGTTGAGATCATCACCATTGTTGGAGCAGGGATGATCCACACTCCTGGTATCGCCGGTCGGATCTTCAGCGGATTGGGGAATGCAGGCGTAAATGTTATCGCAATTGCCCAGGGTTCTACGGAAGTTTCGATCAGCCTGGTTGTTGATGGGCGCGATTCGGCTGCGGCGGTGCGGGCAGTCCACAGACTGATCGTGCCGCCACCCAGTGAAACTTTGATGTAGACGATGATGAAATCATTCGGTCCCACCTCGATCTCGACCTTTATCCAGGATCGGATCGTATACCGGAATTCTAAGGGCATACGACCGCTCTCTGCCGGACCTGGAGGCAATTTGCAGGAAAATTGGCAGTGAGATCGTCTCACCACCGCGAAAAAATGAGCCCGAATACGCACAGGTGGTCCTTGAGCTGGTTCGGTACTGCCGCCTGCAGGATCAGCCTGGCGGGAGAATTAAGAGGATCATTTATATCGGGGATACGCAGTTGTTAGATGGTACAGCGTTTTCAAATCTCTGCAGAGTCAGCGGCTGGCCGGGGATGGCATTCATCGGTTCAGAGGATCGATTTCCAGCTGCTACAACAGTAATCCAGGGTGGAGAAAAAGTCCAGGTTATGCTCGCAAACCGCTGGTCGATGCTGGCCGATTTCGATCGACATTGTACGCGTCACGAAATGCCTATAGAAGATGGCACTGCCGTTGTTATGGATATGGATAAAACGATGGTCGGGGCGAGAGGCAGGAATGGGCATGTGATCGATTTGGCGAGGATGGAAGCTGTGCAGGAGACGGTCTCCAGCATTCTGGGAAACAGCTTTGACCCGGCAGAATTTCAAAAGGTTTACCAGCCGTTAAATAAACCCGAATTTCATCCATTTACGGGTGACAACCAGGACTACGTGGCCTATATCTGCTTGATCCTGGTTAGCGGGATGTATCGATTTTCGACTTTTATGGATGACGTTCGATCCGGAGGGATGAGCTCTTTTTTACAGCTGATCCATGAGATGGATTCTCGCTCTGCAGATATGCCTAAAGGATTAATTCACATCCATCAGGAAATATTCGCCAACGTTATGGCGGGTGATCCAACACCCTTCAAGCCTTTTCGGCGGAACGAGTATCGGCTCACTCTGGATCGGTTTGGACGTTTGGAAGACAGCGTTCCAGTCGAACAGATGTTAGAAGAGGAGATCGTCATCACAGAAGAACTCAGGCAGAATGCTCAAATCTGGCGGGAAAGAGGCGCACTGCTCTTTGGACTATCCGACAAGCCGGATGAGGCTTCCATACCTTCTGTTGAGCTTGAGCAAGTGGGATGCAAACCCCTGCACAGGGCCGTGACGCATTCGGTTGGGGAGGGATGAACAACTTCATTCTGGCGATTAGCAAGCCTGATAGGTGCGTCAAAACTTCCAATGATATAATTTTTAAGAATTCCTGTAGCCAAGACCTTGTTTTTCCAATGTGCTGATTCTGATATTGAGCCGAAGTTCTGGAAGGATTTAATGAAATGTCAGAAGGAAAAGCAACGATATCAAAACAGAAGAAAGGTGATGACCTGCCAGTTCCATGGCAACGAATTCAATCGGCAGTTTGGCTGTTTGGATTGGCATTAATTGCATGGCAGGACTGGTGGTGGCCTGGAATTCTGGTCCTCGCAGCGGTCAGCGGGCTGGTCCAGGCCGCAATCCAGGTATATCTCTCTCGCCAATCAAGAATTAAGGAAGATAACGCGCAACAGGATACACTCAACCTGGAGCGAGCGGATTGGCTTCCGGATGTCTGTCCAAAATGCGGTGGACCGGTAAGTGTGGGAACTGTAAATTGGACGGGCTCCAATACTGCTGACTGTCCGTACTGCAAAGCCAACCTAAAAAAACCGGATTAAATCTTATATAATATATTTTTTTATTTGAGGGATTCGATGGCACAAGAAAATATTTCCCCAGTCTGGTCGCGGGCTTTTCCGCTGACAGTTTCGCACGGCGAGGGTTGCTACGTCTTCGATACAGAAGGAAAGCGCTATTTAGATTTTACATCCGGGATTGGCGTGACCAGTACTGGACACTGCCACCCGAAAGTAGTTGCAGCAGCGCGTGATCAGGTTGGGAAAATTATCCACGCCCAAATTAACAATTACTACCACCTGCCTCTTCTTGAGCTAACCGAGGCGATGTTGACGATTGTTCCAGATCCGTCTTATAATTGCTTCTTCTTTACGAACTCTGGAGCAGAGGCTGTAGAAGGTGCGATCAAATTAGCACGCCACGCAACCAAAAAACCGAACATCATCTCATTCCAGGGGGCATTTCATGGCCGCACCAATCAGACCATGGCGACAGACACAGGGAGTACGATCTATCGGGCCGGTTATGCCCCGCTTGCCTCAGGGATCTTCATCGCCCCATTTCCATACGCTTACCGCTACGGCTGGGACCCGGAGACGACAAGCGAATGGTGTTTGAACGAACTACGACACATGCTTTACACTCAAACCTCGCCAGCGGAGACTGCTGCGGTGCTGATTGAGCCCATTCAAGGAGAAGGTGGGTATATCGTTCCACCTTTCTCATTTATGAAGGGTCTGCGTTCGCTTTGTGATGAGTTTGGGCTGTTGTTAATCGCCGACGAAGTACAATCTGGATTTGGAAGAACGGGAAAATTCTTCGCAATCGAACATTTTGGGGTCGTCCCTGATATTATCGTGATCGCTAAAGGGATTGCCTCGGGATTCCCGCTGGCTGGGGTGATGTCCAATCGGGAACTTATGGAAAAATGGATTCCTGGGAGCCATGGTGGTACTTTTGGCGGGAATGCAGTGTCTTGTGCGGCTGCAGTAGCGACGATTGAGGTTTTGAAGGACGGCCTGGTCGAGAACGCAGCCAGAATGGGCGAAACTTTAATAAGCAAATTGAAACAAATTCAGCGCAGCTATCCAATTATCGGGGATGTACGCGGAATGGGATTGATGGTCGGGGTGGAATTTACAGAGCTGGACGGTCGGCCTGGCTCGAATATCAGCGACAATGTGAAGAAACGCTGCCTGGACGATGGACTGCTTCTGCTCCAGTGCGGTACGTATCATCAAGTGATCCGCTGGATCCCACCACTGATTGTTAATCAAGAACAGCTGACCGCCGCTCTCAAAATTTTTAAAAAGGCGGTCGCAGCCTCTGGATAAGTCCGAATCAAATCTCTGTAAGAGAGATCGCGCCGTTTTTGGCACGGTCTCTCTTTTTCAATAGATATGGCGGAGTGAAATTTCGTTGGAAGAAATTTTAAGGAACATCTTGCTTGGGATCACCCTGGCTGCACCGATTGGTCCAGCAAGTGTTGCGGTAATTCGGAACGGGCTTTTCGGGGGCTTCTTGCGAGCCTTTTTTACTGGACTAGGGGTAACTGCAGCGGATCTGACATATATGATGGTGGTTTTCTTTGGAATTTCAGAATTTTCAAAGATTCCGCTTGTAAAAGTCGTGATCTGGAGTATGGGAGCGCTGGTATTGTTTTACATGGGATGGCAAAGCATCCGTGATGGTGGAAAAAGAATCCAATTTGACGTCCAAGATGTACCCTTGAACAAGAACCCATTCCTCACAGGATACCTGGTAAATATCTCGAATCCGATGGCTGCAGTTTTTTGGCTGGGTATTTTTGGCTCGCTGATCAGCATTGGTGCTGAGGGGACAAACCCAGGATTAGAAGGCCTGGTGCGGGGATTCTCCATCCTGATCGGGATTCTGTCCTGGCATACCATGATGTCGTTAATGACCCAATGGGGAAGACGGTTTATCAACGAGAAAACCGCTCGTCTGATCTCGATCGCTGCCGGGATATTGCTGATTGTTTTTGCCATGCGGTATGCTTTCTTTGCTGCCAGCACTTTTAATCAATAGGATAGGATCGGAAAGATTAAAAAATGAAATCAAAATGATAATCTTAGAATCTATGATATAATCGACGAGCCCATAAAGCGGGTTTGTGTGAGTTTGCCGCCGAACCGATTATAGGTTCTGGTGGCATATTTTATTCTGGCACGTGGCCAGGGAAACAGGACAGGAAAGAAGCAGATGGAAGTTAAATTGTATGTTGGAAATCTTCCTTTCACGACAACTGAGGAAGAAATTCGGGCCTTGTTTGAGCAGGCAGGTCAGGTGGCTGGCGTCGATCTAATCAAGGATCGCGACACGGGCAATTCAAAAGGTTTTGCCTTCGTCACCATGGGAGCCCAGAACGAAGCTGAGAAAGCAATCAGCATGTACAACGGCTACAGCCTGGGAAATCGAGAGCTGAAAGTTAATCCGGCCCGGCCGCGTGAGGAATCGGGACGAGGTGGATATGGTAGTCCTCGTTCGAACCAGGGTGGTGGATATGACCGCCGGCGAACTGGTCCCCCGCGACGTGACAAACGCAGCGGAACCAATCGCTATTAGGATTTTTTCAGAATCAGAATTAGAATTTTGTTTTTCAGAATCAGAAACGGAGAATCTTGTGTCTAACAATCGTGTCATCGGTACAGTAAAATGGTTCAATAACAGCAAGGGTTACGGCTTCCTGGCCCAAGAAAACGGCGAAGACATTTTCGTCCATTACTCTTCGATCCAGGGTAGCGGCTACCTGAGCCTTCAGGAAGGTCAGCGGGTGGAGTTCTCCATCACGCAGGGCCAGAAGGGCCTCCAGGCGTCAGAAGTTGTCGTGCTGTAATAGAACCAGCATCTCTACCTGACAAAAAAACCAAACCCCGGTTTTCGGACCGGGGTTTTCTTTTTCTATATGCCAGATGGTTATGAACTTCATTTGACATGCTGCATGCACAATCAAAAATCCGGATCACATGCGATTTAATGAATTCATGCATGGGTGTTGATGAGGAAAGTTAGAGCCCCAATTTCTCCAGGAAATACGGCATCATTTTTCGCCACCACGGCCAGTCGTGGTTGACATCGCCTCCCCAGATGTCGATCCAGGCTGGCACGCCTTTGGCTTCCAGGACGCGTCCGATGGCGCGGGTATCTTCCAGCATCGCGTCCTCCCAGGCGCCCTGTCCGCAGCAAATAATGATTGCACTTTGACGGTATAGGTCGAGATACCACGGATCGCTTAGATTGGAAAGGTAAGCAAGAGGTGAATTGAAGTAAATTCGTTCGTCCATAAAATCGCCGACGAACAAGCTAAGCTGATACAGCCCGCTGACTGAGATAACGCCATCGAATAGATCAGGATGTCTGAAGAAAATATTAGCCGAATGGTAGGCACCCATGCTGCAGCCGGTTGTCAGGCATTTATATTGATTACTGCCGCACTGCGTCCTTATGAATGGAACCACTTCCTGGGTAATGTAGCGGTCATAATCGTCGTGGCGACGTGCTCGATCTGCAGGGTGCGCTTCCCAATTTGCCCAGGATTGAGAGTCAATGCTGTCGACTGCATAAAGCTTGATTTTTCCAGTATCGATTGAACCGCGCACTGCCTCGACCATCCCGAAATTTTCATAATCATAGAACCGCCCGCTCTGTGCTGGAAATACGATCATAGGCTTGCCGTAATGCCCATAGACTTTCAGCGTCATATCCTGGGTCAAAGCTGGGCTCCACCATTGATGTTGTTCAATTAACATTGGGTTCACTCCATCTGGTGGATGAATGCTGCCATCTGGTGGATTTCGTCCAATTCTGGTGAGCGAACCAGATAGCCATAATCGCCAAGTGCAGCGCTGAAAACCCCGCTCATCGAGTTCGTGGTGTACGATATTTCCCTGGAATGCCTGGAGCACTTCTTCATGCGAGTGGGCATAATGCCGGTTGGACTTTCTCCCGATATAAGAGCAATGATATTTACGCTCGTAATTCGCAGTGAAGCGGTTATGGACGATCACCTGTGCCCATTCTTTATAAATATCGATATCATTCGCAAAATTGTACATATCGGTGGTCAATCCACCCGGCGGTCGGATGTTGACCTCCAGGGCAACAATCTGACCCTCGTCAATCGTGCGGAAGAATTCGAAATGAAAAAATCGCTCTTTTACACCAAACGCTTTGAGGACTTTTCGCCCGGCTTCTTCCAGGTCCGCAGGAATATCCCGAAGGGAGTAGTAATAGATCACCAGATCGTGGTTTACCGTCTCCATAACCCCATGGCTGAATTCATGTGCTGTGTAGAATACCAGCTTACCGTCCCTGTCGGTGAGGCCGTCAAACGAACAGATTGAACCCTTGATAAATTCTTCCAGGATATAGTCGCATGGAGGTTTGATCTCGAAGAAGGATTAAGCTCTTGATCATTATGGATCTTGTAGGTTTCCGTTGCGCCGACCCCGATATCCGGTTTGGCAACGATTGGATAGCCTGTTTCGGAAATCAGCTTTTTAGCTTGAGCCAATGTGTAAATGACCCGCCCGCGTGCGGTTTGGACGTTTGCCTGATCATAGACCTTCTTCATCAATGACTTTCGTTTCACTCTGGCTATCTCGTCCACTTTTAAGCCAGGAATATTGAAATCAGTCCGCAATTGCGCTTCGGTCTCCAGCCAATATTCATTGAGTGAATTGATTCTATCGATCTTTCCATACCGGTGTGTGAAATATCCCAGCGATCGTATAAGTTCCTCATAGCTGTGCATGTCTGTGACGCGGTAGTATTCGGTCAGTGCATGCTTCAGTCCTGGTCGTAGCATTTCATAGGGTTCATCTGCGAGGCCGAGGACATTCGCTCCTAAATAATGTAAATGAACACAAAACTGGTAATAATTAGGCGGAAAATGTGGAGAAAGAAAAATGAAGTTCATAAATAATCGCTCTCAATAAGGAAAATGAATGCTGCTATCCCGTGAAGATATACCCGTTAGAACAACCAGTTCCAAAATTATCCATTTATACGACAAATACCCTTAAAAAGCAACCAGGAAATCCGTGTCGTTTGCGGAGGATGAACCGTTACGCACCGGATTTAAGGTAATAATTTGAGATAATTCTATAAGCAGGCGAAAATGGTATAGTATAATCCTGGCGATCTCACCATTAAAGTTGGGGACGGATTGTTCGATGAAAAATGTTTCTGCTGGAACGAAATTCTTAAATTTATTCTCTGGTTTTTTTCTCGGGCTTTGCCAGCCTTGCAACCGAGATCATCGGTCCCCGGCTGGTTGCGTCGCTTTTTGGCTCAACGACAGTAATCTGGGCGATTATCATTTCTGTTACGCTGATCGGAATTTCAGTTGGGTATGTGCTGGGCGGGCGGGTCGTTCCCGAGCTGGTGAGGCGAGTATTTCCGGTCATCCTGATTCTGAATGCGATCTGGCTGTTGCTCTTGAGCTGGTTCATTTGGGAGATCCCTGCAAATCTTGCAGCCGTCGGATATCTTTCGATCGCTGTGATCTCGATGATTTCATTTTTCCCGCCAGCTGTGCTGTTCAGTATGACTTCTCCCATGGCGATCAGCTTGTTTTCAACTGAAACACCGAAAGAAAAGATCCCCCGCAGCGTCGGGAATATTTACGCACTAGGGACCCTGGGTAGCGTGGCAGGTGCGCTGACTGCAGCATTTATTTTGATCCCGTATGTTGGGCTGTCGCTATCCTTAAAAATATTTGCTTTGATTGCAGTCGTATATGCGATGGCTTTCCTTACTTCAAGGTCGAAAATTATCGGTGCTGTTTTCCTGATTGGATGCCTGTTGTTTCCTCTCCCGGTCTATCGTTGGGGCGAGGACCTGGGATTGGTTTTATTAGCCCAGGCTGAAGGGTATTATCAAACAATTCGGGTATTGACTGACAACAGCAGTTTCATCCAGATGAACCTCGGTCCAACCTTTCACACCCAGATGCGTCTGTCTGATAAAGAACCTGTGTTCGGTTATGCGGCGAGAATGGTTCAATTAGCCGGTGACGTGAAGGGAAAGCGAATCTTGATCATTGGTGGAGCCGGGCATACGCAGGCCAGGTCGCTGGAAAAGCGCGGCGCCGAAGTCACAGAAGTCGAGATTGACCCTTTCGTCGTCAAGTTATCAGACCGATTCTTTGGAGAGATCGCTGGACCGGTGATCGTTACCGATGGTCGTACGTACCTTGCTCAGAGTCAAGAAAAAAAATTCGATCTCATACTTGTGGACGCCTTTGATAATCTGGCTTCAGTCCCTCCCCAGCTGATTACTAAGGAATTCTTTGAAGAAGTCAAAGCAGCGTTGACTCCGGATGGCAGGCTGATCATGAACTTCATCGGCGTGCCGCAAGGACCAAAAGCAAATTCATTTCGAGCTGTATCCGCGACTTTACATCAAGTGTTTTCCGACACGCGTGCATCGAACCTTGAAGGGGATCAGCTTTCGAACGTAATCTTGATTGCATCGTCAATCTCGATGCCGGATATCGATTACCCTTTGGCGCCTGCAGGCGGGACCGTGCTGACCGATGATCTGAACCCTGCTGAAATTTACTTCGAGCAGGCTAGAGCAGATTATTACTTTCATTAGTCTCCAGACATCCAATCTTGCCTCTTGCGTTATTTGTTTCATTCAGATAAAGCGATTGTCGCTTCCCGACGAAACCTTTGCTGTTTTCCATGATGATATAAGGTAACAGATCCTGCTCCATAAATATTCCACAAACCATCTCTTCCATCGTCGATCATTCCGGTCTGTTCGTCGATCCCTATCAGCAAGGTGTCCGGGAGCTGCGCAGCAAGTCTATTTGCCCACTTCTTGCCGATTTGATTATGGTGGGGGATCAGGCAAGTCCCAGGGAGAAGGCACAATCCGTCTCTGATTTTCCCGCTCTCAGGGTCGAAATACTTCTCACAAAGCACCATCGCGCCAGCGCTGCTCCCTGCGATGATGGCTCCTTCATGGTAGACATCCAGGATGGTTTTCCAGGAAGGGCTGTCAACGAGCGTTTCGCATAGATAACCAGGAAAGCCTCCTAATAGGTAAATCAACCTGCTCTGGCGTAAAAATTCAATCACCTCATAAGCTCGAGCCGATCCGTGATCGATAAGCGGAACAACGGCAGCATTTCTGGATCCCAGATTGTGGAACCAACGCAGACCATTTTGCCCGGCGCGATGATGATTATTATCTGGCGCAGCCGCAGTTGGGATGATAGCGATAGGGGATTCAAAACCACCAGCCAGCTCGATTGCTCGTATGTCCGGCTCAGCCATCCTACCGCTGAACTCTGAACCGCCTTCAAGAAGGATATAACCGTTCCTCGTCTGAGCCATTTATTTTTTCCAGTATCCTTTACATATAGCTTTTCAGCCAGGACTTTTGATCAACATTCGCAAATTCAGCATTTTCAGTAGAATCCAGAAAATCTGACGCAGGGTGAAAAGCAGCGCTGAACAATGGTTATCAAGAGAACACATTTCTTGAGGAAGCTGCTCCCATCGATCCGCATTCCATCGGAAACGCAAAGCGGAACCGATGATTCGGAAGGTGAAGAAAAACCTCCAAAGAAGCCGAGTGCCAGACCAAAGCCATCATCTCGTCCGAAAACCGAGGCGAAAACCAGTAAGAAAAAGCCGAAAAAGAAGACACCTGTAAAACCTAAAAAAACAACCTCGAAACCCAAGAAAACGGTTTCAAAACCAAAAACCAGCTCATCCAAGAAGCCCTCAAAAAAATCCTCTTCCAAAACTGCCAAATAAGGGCGAAAAACCAGCTCTAAAGCGCAGGAAGCCTCTGATTCGTAGACGGATCAGGCTATATACTTTTTACGCCATTCGCAGATCGCCCTGGTGTGGATCGGATAATGGCTGTACGTATCCAACCTTAATCGGTGTCGAAAACGCGTCTCAGAAATAAAATACTCGTCTGAAATGGTGCGGACGTATTCAACCAGTCTTTGGTGGGTTTGATCGAGCTGGTTAATTACATCGGCGAGCGGCAAAGATCGGAATTTTTCTGTCATTATCGTGTTAAAGGCATCGATCCCACCATACAACAAGGAATAACGAGGTGGGCGTTCTCCCAGTAAGACAAGGGGTAAATACTTCAGGGCTTCCTCTTCCCAGCAAATCACGTGGGCGAGAATATCTTTCACAGACCAATCTCCGGTTACGCCGGGCTCCATCATTTGAGCTTCGGTTAAGCCGGAGAAAGAATCGTTAAAATCCGCCCAGGACTTATCAAGTTTCTCCAGCAGTTTTGCTTTCTTCATTTCATTAATCCTGGTTGTTCATCCTGGTGAAAAAAAGCAAGCAGCGGCAGCAGGTGATCGATATGGTGGTGCTCAAGTGAACCCTCAAGAACTGCGATCAATGGGTAGCCCTTGAGCCATGGGAATTTACCGGGTACAAGCAGGTTTTCTTCTGAGGTACTTTCTGAAAGCTCCAGAAAACGGGCATAACCGATTTCCCACTCTGAATGAACGGAAGGCCAGTCTTTATTCTGATAGTCCTGGTATATCCAGGAATTGAATTGATCCGTGTAATTCTCCGAATCCGGATCCAATCCATGAAGCCACGTTGGCAGCTGAGGGTCGCAGTTTTGCTGAGCAGCTTCCAGGCGTGCGATGGAAACTTGCTGCCATGCTCGCAGATGGGCAATGACATCTTTGATAGATAAATTGCCAGGAAGATAAGCAGAGATGATCTCGGATTCGCTCAGATTGGAAAGAAAATCTTCCCAACGAGCAAATTCTTCTTTAATGCCGAGATGATCTGCGATTTATTGTCCAAATTTAACTCCTTCTCAACCAGGTTGTTTTCCCAAAAGAGCAACCCCTTGAACCATGATGGGATCACAAGATGTGGTAGCTCCGACTATTACCAAATATGAGAACAAGCGCTCTTATTTTACCGGTAAAATTTGGTAGTCGAATGCATAACCATTTGCTTCTGCAACATTTTTAATTTTCGAGCTAATCTCCTGGAAGTCAAAGCGGAAAGAATAATCCTTACCAAACAGAAGTGATTGCTCCTGGATCGTTCCCTGGCGATTGCCCTTCAATGTGTTGTAGCTTTCGGTTTTAAAACCAAAACCTCCAGATCCAACATCATCCAAACTTCCACCGGAAGAAAAACCAGATCCCGCCTCTATCAGCATTTCAGAAAAATGTATGATTTTTGAAAGATCGTCGACCTTGAGCTTGACAGAGTAGGTTAATTTCTTTGTGGATAAAAATGCTTTTCGCTCAGCGATGGTAACAGAGAAATCCCAAACGCCTTTCTTTTCATTCCATTTCCCATCATAGTTTTGAATTGTTTTTTTAATTTCATCGATCACTTTTGCCTGTGTCATTTCGTTCTCCGATGTATTTTCTTAAACCTGTGATTATGCTCAGGCATGTTCTTGAGCAACAGACGACGAATGTCCTTCAATTCCTGGAGTATAGCACATCAGGAAAGGGCGCAAACCTCACTCTTAGAGCTCCATTCCGGGCTCTGACCCTGGATTACGGGATTCGAGATCCTGCCAATACTCTACGATTGGCACCGGACGGTCGAAGCCGACGCTCTCGTAAGTCCTGCGGGCAGGGATATGCGCGGGATCCAATCCTGTGTCAACATGTGCAAAACGGAGTCCCTCGTTCCTGAAATGCTGGAGGACATGCTGATACATGAACTTCCCCCAGCCTTTCCCGATAAAATCCGGATGGACACCGTTGTTGTCGATGTGACCGTAACCCTGCTCCTGGAATAAATAAAAAGTGACAAAACCGATAATTTTTCCAGAATCTGCTAGCACCCAGACCCATTCCGGGTGTTCTTTAAAAAGCTGGCGATTTTGTCCTGTCTTACGCTCTTCCCAGGTCAGCTCCGGATTATGCCTGACACGTTCATAACAATCCAATCCCATCATAGCCACAAAGCTCTTCTGGATATTTGTGTAGCATAATATTGTGATTTCATCGATCTGCGGGAAATCTTCTTCTCGCGCAAGACGAAGAATTACGCCTTTTCGATTCGCAACGACTCCATTGTTTCCGACCATTTCATAAATCCTTCAGCATAATTTGGACGTGGAAGTATTTATTATCCAAAATCGACTTAAGATCTCTTGACCAGTTAAAGTCTCAGAAATATTTCTGATTCTACAATGCCTTTTCTCTTGAAATAGTTTGTCGGAAGAATTCAATAATAAGGTTTTGGACCTCTCCATGAATATCATATAGGAAGATCTTACTTAACTTCGACGACCAATCCATCGTGAGCGACTTGGTACCCATGCTGTTGAGCAAATTGAACCAGCTCCGGGTGAGCCGGATTGCCCTCATGGGCGATATGAGTCGCGTAGGCGGATCCATTCGGATTCAAAATCCCTTCCTTGCGCATCCGTTTTATATGTTCGATGACTTGATGGGCGCTCAAATGGTCGCTTCCAATCTGATCTGGTCCATAGGTGTGATCGAGGATCACGAGGTCAAACAGCAATTGAAACTGATGAAATGCTAGCCAGGTCTGTTCTAATAGAACTGCCGTGTCTGTGCCATAAAGAATTGTATGTCCGTTCTCTTCAATCGAGTAGATTACAGCACCCATTGTCTGAGCATGATTGGCAGGGAATGCAATGGCTCGATAATTCCCGAAGGCAAAAGGTTCTAATGGTTTGATCTGGTGAATTCTTAGATTTAATCTTCCTTCCGTCTCTGGTGCCAACAAGTCAAAATCTGCCAGGTCTCGAATAAATGTTTCTGCGGCGCGTTGCAGGGTCTCAGTAGTGGCGAAATAATGTAAGACTGGCGCGCCGATGACGCCATATTCCGGGCTGCGAGAGCGCAAGTGAGACAAATCTAAATGGTCAGCATGCGGGTGGGTTTGCAGGCAGTACCGCACGTTTGTCAGGGAACATCCATGAATTTGCGATGCTGCCATGATGTCAGGCCCAAGGTCAACCAGTAGATCATCATTAACCAAAAGAGAAGACCGTTTTCGTAAACTTCGTCCTCCAGCAGCTCGAGCCTGTTTGCAATTCCTGCATTTGCAAAAAGCTTCTGGGAAGGCGTTTGCTGCAGCTGTTCCGAGAAATGTAATAATCATTTAATTTACCCTGACACATTTATGTCTGCTATTGAATACTTGCTTCAAAAACGCCTGAATCTTTGGTTATGAAAAACTTGCCGCCATTTATCTCGAATTGCTGCATGACAAAACCTATTAATTCCAGCTTTCGCTCGTCCGATAATTCCAAACGTCCCGAAAAAATGTAATCCAAAAGTAGCTTGGCGTCTGTGACTTCCAGTGAGTCTGGATATCTATAGACAGAAATGTCGAAGAAATCATCTGCGAGCTGAGAGGCTCCATTTTCGAGCGTGAAGGAGTTGGATGGCAATCTGCCCCAAATAGCTAACTGGCTGTCAAATTTGCCAATAATCTCAGAGAGCTCTTTCAAATGGTTGCAGCCGATGGTCGAGGCGTAAAAATGCCCGGTTGGTTTCATAACGCGTTTGATTTCTTTCAACCCTTTGCTTCGATCCGTCAGGTGATAGAGCATGTGGCTGGCGATAACCATGTCAAAACTGCCGTCATCAAAGGGTATGGATTGGGCGTCAATCACCCCGAATTGGAAGTATCTGCCTTTGCTCCATAAATTCAATTGTGCCTGCTTCAGCATCCCTTCCGATAAATCAGAAAGGATCATTTCTGAAATAGGTGGAAGTCTGTCAATATTTTCGCTCCAAAGATTACCTGACCCGCAGCCCAATTCAAGGATTCGGACACTGGACTCGAATTGAAATTGTTCAAAAAGCCATCGGTGCCATCCGTACTTGTTTGTGCTGAACTCCTGGTGGAGTCGAATCCGGGCGTTAAGGTTGGACGCATCCCGATATTGATTTTTAACAAATGATGGATTAGAAATGTCCTGAACTCTTGCCATAGAACGCATTTATTTCTTTGCGATGATCAGCGGTTGAAAAAAGCGGTCGCGCAATCTAACCACTTCTCTAAATCCTGCCTCCCGGAATAGTTCCTCCAAAGTGGAGATTCCCACGCAGTAGTACCTTCCACCGCGCAGGACATGTGTCTTAGCTTCAGATCCGCCTGTATCCTCCACAATGTAAGTAGTCATATCATAAAAGCTTCCGTCGAAGCGCCAGACATCAAATAATACGATTGATCCTTCTTCCATTCGATGTACCTGCCGAGGATAGATCATTGATTCCTGATCATTTCTATCCAACTCGGCGTAGTCTCTCACCGAAATGATGCAGCATCCACCCGGTTTTGTGCATTTATAAAACTGCTTGAACGCTTTAAGAATTTCCGTGATCTTCCAGCAGGTGCGGGACAGCATTATCACAAGCGATGACAAGATCAAATTCTCTCTGAAAGGTCTCCCAGACCTCACGCATATCCGCAACTTGAAACTCAATTTGTACTTTAAATCTCAGTGCCTCTTGCCGCGCCATTTCAATTTCTGCGGAAGAAAGGTCGGAGGATGTGACTTTGTAACCCAGCTTTGCCAGACCGATGCTTTGGGTCCCAATCCCACAGGCAACATCTAACACTGTTTTGGGTTCATTGCCAATAACTTCTCGGATCACGCTGTCTAAAGCATTAGCCTGACGCCGGACGCTGGCATCCCAATCCGGGTAAATGAATTTATAGAAGGGAGCAAGGCTGTCGTAATAATTTTCGATCATAAATCGCGATTGCCTTGATAATCTACAATCGACCATTATTAATTTGAAATAAAAGATAACCGATTTGGATTGACAACCAGGTCTAAAAATGTGAAACTATGAAGATCAGGCATGATTCCCAAATTGATTATTTTTCCATCGCCGCAGTCAGTTTTTCCATTTCTGTCTCACTCAAGATAAGCTCAGCTGCCTGTAAATTTTCAGCCTGGTGCTGTGGGTTGAATGACGTAGGGATTGTGATCACCCGAGGCTGCATCGTGAGCCACGCGAGAGCAATTTGCTGTGGTGTTGTCCCTCTTGTGAGAGCGAAATCTTGAAGAAGCTTGTTGCTTTTGATATTTCGGGATTTCACCGGGCTGTAAGCGGTTAGCAAAATTTCGGATTTCTGGCAGAAATCCAGCACGCCGTTTTTTTGATAGGTCCGGTCAAGAAAACTGTAAGGGACCTGATTTGTCAGCAATGGAGTTTCGGAAAGCGCAACAACCTTCTTGAGCAGGTTCAACTTGAAATTGCTAACTCCCAGATATCGCACTTTGCCAGATTGAACCAATTTGTTGAGGGCCAGGAAAGTCTCTTCCAGCTTCATTCCTGCTATCGGCCAGTGAATTAAAATATAAATCAAGGTATTCCATCCCCAGACGACGCAGGCTATTTTCACAACAAGAAAGCACATGATCATAGCTCAGATGCTCTGGAGAAACCTTCGATGTTATAAAAAGGTCTTCCCGAGGGATTTTATGTTCTCGGATAGCCCTTCCGAGCAGTTCTTCAGCATGTCCGGCTGCGTAAAACTCAGCAGTATCGAAATGGGTGTATCCTAATTCCAGGGCTGACCGGAGTGCAGATAAAGAATTTTCATCGCACGTTAAATCTGGTGTAAGCTTGCCACCAATTGTCCAGGTTCCGAACCCAATTTTGGGGATTTTAAGGTCATTAATTAATTCGTATCGCATGGGTTCATTATAGCATTTCAGGCAGGATGAAGATCTTACAACTGATTTCTTGACAACGTTTTGTTTGACTGCTCCGGAAAAAAGCGGAATTTACAGTCGTATTGTTCAACCCCTGAGACAAAAAAAGCGCCCCCACTGAAGGAGAGCGCTGAGATATTAACCCAATTGATGTGAGTATTTAGTCGGCGGCAGCTGCGGCACGAGACATCACCGGTCGGAACTTATATCCGTAAACGATCATGCCGCGCTCGTCGCCGTCCTGACGCAGTCGACGGGTGACCATCTCAACCGGGGCGCCGATTTTTACAGGTTGGTCGCCAAGGTCGGTCAGCTGGGCAGTCACAATGGGTCCTTCTTCGAGCTTGACAAGCGCTACAGTATACGGCGCCGATTCTTCATATCCAGCCGGAGGTTCAAAGATCGTTGTGTAAGAGTAAACTTCGCCGCGACCGCTGAACTGATAAGGGGTGCGGGCTTCACCGCCGCATTCAGGGCAGACATCGCGAGGCGGGAATAGTTTAGCCTCACAATGAGGGCAGATTTCACCAACTAATGCATATCGTTGCTTGCGTAAGCGCCAATGGCGTGAGATTTCCATTCCAAGTTCTCCTTGTCAATCATGATGACATCTTCACGATCAACCCTAAGTATATGTGAATGGGCTATCAAGAACTATCAGGCTTGGTTCTTTTAATCAATCCAGCGCTTCCAAAACATGAGTGGCTACTGCAGAAGCCGGTCCGCCCATGGATTGGATCAAAGCGCGTCGGGGATCAGCGAGCTGGTTATTACCAGCCTGTCCGCGCAGCTGCATCACAGCTTCAACAGCCTGATAGACGCCAGTTGCTCCGCCAGGGTTGCCGCGTGCCTTCAAGCCGCCGAGAGTGCTGATCGGTAATGAGCCTTGAAGACTCGCAGCAGCGGGAGACGTATCCTTCTGGGTCAGCTGCCAGCCTTTGCCGCGTTCGGCAAAGCCGGCAGCTTCGAGGGAAAGCGCTGCGAAGATCGAATATGCGTCGTATAGCTCGAAAAAATCCACTTGAAGCGGCGTAATGCGGGCTTTTTTACAAGCACCTTCAACAGATCGACGAACTGCATCCAAATACAATGGGTCTGGACGATCGTGGAGGGCGAGAGTATCTGTAGTCATATTCGAACCGGCAATCCGCACCAATCGATGCGGATATTTTGGTGGGAGAACTTCGCGGCGGGCAAGCACCAGGGCTGCTGCGCCGTCCGCGTTTGGAGCGATATCGAACAGGTTCAGCGGATCGCAGACGATCCCGGCATTTGAGTAAGTCTCGACCCGGATTGCTTTCTGGAACATCGCATTCGGATTGCCAGCGCCGTTGGCGTGGGCGATGAGCGGAAATCCGGCGAAAGACTGCCGTTCAACACCGTATTCGTACATATAGCGGTTCATCAGGAGGCCTGCCTGCCCAGCAGGCGTCAATCCTTGCACGGCTTCATAATCCCCGTCTTCGCTCGTGGAGAATATCGCCTCCACCTCCGGTCCGATCATGTCCGAATACTTTTCAATCCCGAGAACCAGCGCAACGTCTGCCTGTCCGGAGGCGATTGCGAGGTAGCCTGCTCTCAATGCTGCGCCTCCAGACGCTCCAGCTGCTTCCAGCGTATAGGCTTCGATCCCGGTCATCCCGGAAAAATCGGCGATGAGCGCGCCTAAATGAGCCTGATGGGAGAGCATGGGGGAAAGCATGTTCCCGATAAAAAGCACCTGTGGTTTTAATTCGCCGCTATTATCCAGAGCTGGTTTGATCGCAGCGTAAGCAAGCTCGCGTAGGGAAGTGTTCCAGAGCTCTGAAACTGCAGTTTGTCCGATTCCTGCGATTACGACATCTGGCATCGACATGGTCATCCTATTTCATAACCAGCTTGCCGCGCATCCTGGCGTATTGGGCGTAATCGATCTCCGTTCGGCGGGCGATATAATCCTGTGTACGAGGGGCAAGGTCCCGGCGTGGGGTGATGAGATCTGTGACGGTGATAGCAAATGCATCAGAGCCGGCTCCTGAACCGAAGGACACCAATAAAATCCGGTCACCGGGTTCGGCAATATCGAGGATTGCGGTCAGTCCAATGATCGCCGCGCCAGCGTAAGTGTTGCCAATCACCGGGACGAGCAGACCAATTTTGATCTGGTCCCTGCTGAAACCTAGAATTTCGGCGGCGCGTTGGGGAAATTTTGCATTCGGCTGATGAAAGACCGCATAACGATAATCGGCTGCGGAAGTCTGAGTGGCATCCATCAGAGTTTTTGCAGCTTCGGTGGTATGGGTGAAGTATGCCGGTTCGCCGGTAAAACGCTGGCCGTGTTCTGGATACTTTGCATACTGCCGGCGCCAGAAGTCAGGAGTGTCTGTGACGTATGAATAGGTAGCTTCAATCACAGCCAGAGAATTCTCTGCCGGACCGAACAGGAATGCTGCCCCGCCTGCTCCAGCGGTATATTCGAGCGCATCACCAGGACGACCCTGGGCGGTATCCATCCCGACCGCCAGGGCGTAATCGGCCATACCCGAACCGACGAAACCAATTGCCGCTACCATCGCTTCAGTGCCTGCTTTACAGGCGAACTGCCAGTCAGCGGCCTGAATGTGTGGAACGGCGCCGATTGATTCGGCGACCAGCGTGGAAGTTGGTTTCACAGCGTAAGGATGTGATTCCGAGCCAACCCAAACAGCTCGAATTTTCGTTGGGGAGATTTGAGCCCGGTTAAGCGCGTTGCGGGACGCTTCGATTGACATCGTCGCCACGTCTTCATCCAAACCTGGTACGGATTTCTCTTTGATTGGCAGGGCAGCCTGACCCTCTGTCCAAACGCGCGCAACTTCACTGGCTGGCAAACGATATCGGGGTACATATGCTCCGTAGCCGCAAATTCCTACCGGACGATTGGGTTTTAATAAAATGCTGTTGGTTGTGTTCGATTCCATGTTTCAGCCTGATTTAAATTTTTTAAACCTTTAGGTCATTCAGCGATTTATTTTGCTCGCCAGGATTCCAGGATTGCCTGGGCGCGGTCAATTCGGATGATTTTTTCCTCAACCAGCTGCTGAGCAAGCTTTTCAATCTGATCGTCTTGCGCTCCAGCTGCGATGGCTACCTGGCGGGCATGCAAACCCATATGGCCGCGCTGGATGCCTTCGGTTGCCAGAGCTCGCAGCGCAGCCAGGTTTTGAGCCAGGCCAACTGATACGATCACTTCGGCAAGCTGGCTGGCAGTTGCAACGTCCATCAGCTTCAGGGCAGCCTTTGCCGTTGGATTAACCCGAGTAGCCCCGCCGACTATCCCGACAGCCATCGGCATCTCAAGCGTTCCTACCAGATTCCCGTTAGGGTCAGAACCCCAGGAGCTCAACGATGAATAACGCCCTGACCTTGCTGCGTAGGCATGTGCGCCTGCCTCGATCGCGCGCCAGTCATTGCCAGTTGCAATCACAACAGCATCGACGCCATTCATGATCCCCTTATTGTGTGTAGCCGCCCGGTATGGGTCGACTGCAGCAAATGCCCAGGCAGCGATAATCCCATCGCGAACTTCTTGCGCGCTGAATTCTGCAAATGCCAGGTCGGTCAAGGGGATAGTGCAGCGGGCGTTTGCCAGGCGCCGATCTGCCAGGTTAGTAAGAATGCGCAGGTGAACCCTGCCGCCGGACAGTGCTGCCAGGCGAGGCGCCAGGCTTTCGGCGGCAGTATTGAGAGCGTTAGCACCCATGGCATCGCGAACGTCAATGATCAGATGAACGACCAGGAATGGGCCGATTGGTGATTGCTCAATCAGCCTGACCTCCAGGTCGCGTGGCCCGCCGCCAAGTTTTTTTAGGATGGGATCAATTTCGAGGACATCATCAAGCAATGACTGTTTCTCGACCAGGATAGCATTGCGAGCGGATTCCAGGTCTCTGACATCCAGGATTTGGATTTGTGCGATCATTTCTGGAGGAGTGGTTGAAGCGAAAAACCCTCCCCCCCCGCGAGCAAGCTTTGCCATGAAGGAAGCGCCAGCGACGACCGAAGGCTCTTCAATTACCATTGGAACAAGCACTTCCCTGCCGTTGATCAGAAAATTCAACCCGATCCCCAGCGGTAAGGCATACAATCCAGCCACATTTTCGATCATGTGATCAGCCTGTCCAATGGTCAGCCCGCCTAAGCCGCTTAATGCCCCAAACTCCTCAACCGATAAATCGACCCTGCGGTTAAGTTCCTCCAGTCTTTCTTCGATTCCCAGCTTGTAAAAGCCTGGAATTCTTGATCCTAGAGTCTCAGAATTCATGCCCACGATATATTCACTCCAATTGTGTTTATATCCTCTGTCGGCTGGCAAAAACTATCAAACTCAGACAAAATAGGGTAAAATTACGCCGAATTGA
Source organism: uncultured Chloroflexia bacterium (assembly GCA_963726375.1). Taxonomy (GTDB): domain Bacteria; phylum Chloroflexota; class Anaerolineae; order Anaerolineales; family UBA4823; genus UTCFX2. The sequence goes on from CAVSCE010000007.1 coordinate 110,948, forward strand.
GGATTTACTGATGGTTTTATTGACCCGGGAACAGTTAGAGGAGAGGTTAGCGGCGCTTCATCGCGCCAGCCTGGAGCTGGTGAGCGATCTCTCTCTTGCGAATGTTTTAGAGCGCATTGTTGAACTTGCCCGAGAACAATCGGGTGCGCGTTATGCAGCTTTAGGTGTGCTGGATGATGATGGGGATCTGGTTCAATTTATCCCGATGGGAATGTCTCAGGCGGAGATTGATCAGATGGACCATCCACCCATCGGAAGAGGGCTGCTCGGGGCAATGCAGGAAGAACGTAAGCCGGTCCGAATTTTGGAGATACAAGATGACCCGCGCAGCATTGGTTTTCCTCCCAATCACCCAGAAATGCATTCATTTCTGGGTGTTCCAATCTTTCAAGGGGATCGACTGCTGGGTCAGATCTACCTGACCGAGAAGCAAGGTTATTATGAGTTCACTGAACAAGATGAACGGGTTCTTGAGATCCTGGCAGCATATGCCGCCGTAGCGATCACCAATGCTCGGCTCTACGATCAGCTGCTCAGGCGTGATGAGGAGCTTCTGTATCGAAATGACGATCTCAAGCTGCTCAACGATGTCGCGGCGACGCTTACTAGCTCGTTGGACTTTGACGAAATCCTGGATAAGACCCTAGATCTTGTCCTGGATTATTTAGGTTTCGAAGTGGGGGAAATTTTCCTGCGCGAGGATAACGAACAGGAGCTCTATCTGGCTCTCCACCGCGGCGACTTCGAAGATGGTTTCTCAAGCCTTGACAGATTCCGGGTTGGTCAGGGTTTCATCGGGATGGTGGCTTCAACCGGTAAAATGTTGGTGAGCCGCAACCTGGGTCAGGACATGCGCTATCTCCGCCATGAAGTGTTGGAAGCAGGTTTCCGATTTATTGTTTGCATCCCTTTGAGCTCGAGCGGTAAGGTCGTTGGAGTGATGAGTGCGGCAACCCGCTTAAACCGCGATCTGGACGAGCGAGAATTGAACATGCTTCATGCGATCGGGACCTGGGCAGGAATCACAATTGAGAATGCAGGTCTTAATCGGCAGTCTCGACGGTTAGCGGTGCTGGAAGAACGCGAACGGATCGGAATGGATCTGCACGATGGGATCATCCAATCTATCTTTGGCGTTGGTCTGGCGTTAGATTACGCCCGGATATCCATAGATGATGATCCGATCATGGCGCGCAAGAAAATTCAGGAATCAATCGATTCATTAAACAGCACAATCCGGGATATCCGAGCTTATATTCTTGATTTACGACCGCGCCAGTTTCACGGAGAAGACTTGAAACAGGGTTTGCAGCGTTTGGTAGATGAATTTCAAGCAAACAGCACCACCAGCCTGACCCTGGTTGCAGCAGAAGACGGATTGGTCGATTTTCCGGCGCTGAGCTCAACAGCATTATTTCATATATGTCAGGAATCCCTGGCAAATATTGCAAAACATGCCCGTGCTGAAAAGGCTGAAGTCCATCTCTGGACAACCCGCGATCGAGTTCTGTTAGAAGTGTCAGATGATGGTCGCGGATTTGATACGCGCAAAATGAATGTTATGATTGGGCACGGTTTATCGAATATGCAATCTCGAGCCAGAAAAGTCGGAGGGGATGTCGAGATAACTTCCACGGTGGGAGATGGCACGGTAGTACTGGCCTGGGTACCCAGGCGGGCATCGCAGTTCTATGGAATGGATCAAAAGCCGAAGCAATCCGAAGATTAAACTGGTGCGGTCTCTCCACCAGCAGAAAGCCAGACAGGAAAACCGCCTATTTCTGGTTGAAGGGATCCGTCATGTCGGGGAAGCTGTCGCGTCTGAGGCCTCCATAGAAGCAGTTTATTACGCACCGGAGCTTCTCAAGAGCAAGTTCGCATTCGATCTCATCGCGCAGGCGTCCACCACCGGAACTCCATGTATTCCAGTTGCTGCCGATGTGTTTGATTCTGTTGCTGAAAAGGAGAATCCTCAGGGGATCCTGGCAGTTGTTCATCAATGGGAGAACCGGCTCGAAGAATTATCTCCAGACAAGTTCCCATGGGGTGTGGCGCTGGTTGCACCTCAGGACCCTGGCAATCTTGGGGCGATCTTGCGGACGATCGATGCTGCAGGAGCGAGCGGACTGATCTTGCTGGACAGCAGCGTGGATCTCTATCATCCCAGCGCAGTGCGCGCAAGTATGGGAGCATTGTTCTGGTGTCCGGTTGTCCATTCAAGTTTTTCTGATTTCGCATCCTGGACAGTAGCGCATCATTACCATGTCTATGGCAGCTCAGCCCGGGCAGATCGCGACTATCTAGAAGCGAAGCCATACCGAACCCCACGAATTTTGTTAATGGGGAGTGAACGTGATGGATTGACCATCGAGCAGAAGGGTATCTGCGAAATGGTGGTAGGGCTGCCGATGAGGGGAAGGTCATCTTCGCTGAATTTGGCTGTTGCGGCTGGGATTTTGCTGTATGCAATGTCCGAATAAATTCGAATTATCCTCACAGTTCTAAAAGTGTTCCGACGAGATGGATGATCAGACCATACTGGAAGAATGCCAGCCCATGCAGCGCAGATTGTCTGCCTGGGAAATTTCGGAGGCAAATAAGGTCTTTGGAGATCGGCTGGATTATTCACGCGTGAAGGTTCATGAATGTTCTACATGGACAAACTTCATGGACCGACTGGGCAGAAAATTACGGAACCTGCCTGCGCCTGATGTTCCAAATGCGATCACGATTCGGAACTCCTGCTATTTTCCGGTAAAGATGCTGTATGGTCCTGTCCCGATTTGGCACCCGGATCATTACAAAATCTCCTGGTTGATTCATGAATTAACCCATGTCTGGCAGTATCAGAAGCTGGGGATCAGCTATATATCTAAGGCGCTCGGAGCGCAGTTTCGAGGTGGTGTTCAAACTTATGATTTCGGGGGAGAAAATGGGCTTCTTGAGTGCAATACACTTGGGAAAACGTTAGATTCATTCAGCCTGGAACAGCAGGGTGAAATTTGCCGATCATACTACAACAGGCTGGTGCGCGGGGAGGATATCAGCGCCTGGCTGCCGTACATCTTAGAAATCCAAAACAATTGAACTGAACGCCGATTTAGGTTTAATTTCCAAATCGTGGTGAAGATTGGATTAGCGAACCTTAACTTGCCAGAAAGATGGGCTTGCGGTATGCTTAATCCCTGGGAGTGGTAGGGTCCCGGTGGGTTCCCCGGTCTTCAAAACCGGTGACGGGTCGCGGTGCGGGCCGTGGTGGGTTCGACTCCCATCCACTCCCGCCTTTCTGTTTAATAATCTTGATTGAGTTGTTATACCCTAAGAATATTTGATAGAGAAGCGTGCAATCTTTATTGATAGAAATATCGTCGGTGGAGTGAGATAAACGATATGGTTGAGATCGAAGTCCTGACCCAGATTGTCGGAAGGGTGATGAACATCGAAGACATCACCACTGGCGATCCATCGAAGAATTACATTGTCCGTTATCGAGGCCAAATCTACGGGGACAGCGCCGAAGCGTTTGATCAACTGGCCACTTCTCTGCGTACTTATCAAATCACCCCTCTTTTTCGAAATGATGCTGACCGGCATGCTGTCCAACTTCTGGAAGGTGTCATTCAACCCAAACCGTCAAATCCTTGGGTGAACCTGATTTTATTTCTATTCACCCTGGTCAGCATGATCTTTGCCGGGGCTTTATACGCTTATAACGGCCCAGATCCGCAAGATGCTCGTCAATTTGCGGCTGAGCTCCTGCGCAGCCTCCCGAAGGGAGTGCCGTTTGCGATCAGCCTGCTTGCGATCCTGGGAGCGCATGAGTTTGCCCATTATCTGGCAGGTCGTTCTCACCGCACCCATGTCACGCTGCCTTATTTTATCCCTTTTCCATTCAGCCCTTTTGGGACGATGGGAGCATTTATTCAACTTAAAGAACCGCCGAAAAACAAACGCGTCCTTCTGGATATTGGCATCGCCGGACCGCTCGCCGGGCTGGTTGTTGCGATCCCTGTGCTGCTTTACGGTCTTTCCCTTTCAGAGCTTCAGCCAATTACGATCAGCAGCGGGCAGATTTTTACTCTGGAAGGCAATTCACTTCTGTATTTACTTGCGAAATTTATCATGTTTGGAAAGCTTCTGCCTGCTCCAGTTAGCTATGGGGATTTGTCCCCCTTTCTTTATTGGATCCGCTATTTCTTTACCAGCAACCCGTTGCCTATCGGCGGAATGGACGTGATCATCCACCCGGTAGCCTGGGCAGGTTGGGCTGGGCTGCTGGTGACTGCGCTGAACCTGATCCCAGCCGGACAACTTGACGGTGGTCACGTGATGTACGTGCTGCTTGGCAAGCGAGTCCGGATGCTTTGGCCAATAATTCTCCTCGTGCTTGTGGCGCTTGGTTTTGTCTGGTCAGGTTGGTGGCTTTGGGCTGCGCTGATTTTCTTTTTGGGAAGGATATATGCCGAACCGCTTGATCAGATCACTCAACTTGACCCAAAACGCAAAGCAATAGCCTGGCTGGGGATTTTGATCTTCTTTCTTGTTTTTTCACCTGTGCCGCTTGTGCAGGCTGTTGCAGGCATGTAGCTGGATAAACCTCAAATTCAATCTGATGAAACTGTAAAGAGGCGCTCAAAGCATCTGTGCTACACTTTTGGCTGAAATATGCCAGAAGATGTGATGCTCCGTGAAGCGATCGAAGCGATCCGTAAGCGCCAGCAGGCTCGAGCGCGAGATCTGTAACCCGCCTGTTGCGCTCTGATCCAAATAATCCCGTCTACTGGATCTGGATGAGCTCAGTTGTTGATGCGGTAACTGAGCAGGCATATTGCCTGAAGACCGCACAAAAACTGGATCCTGATAACCAGACAGCCGCACGCGGCCTCTGTCTCATCGGGTCAGGTTCGACTTATGAGGATGTCCAACCAATTCCTCCTGTTCGACGTCATTGGAGTGTTGCGGAACGCGATATCCATGAAATGTCAACCTTCAGCAGGTTGTGGGCAAACCCAATTCTTAGGCTGACAGTACTTGTGCTCACATCGCTGCTTGTGATAGTGCTTATCGGAATTGGCGTTTCCTTTCAGGGCAGGCGTCGTGTCCCATTGATGGCAGTAATCCCAACTCGAACCCTGGGCCCTACTCCAACTTATACATTAACGCCAACAGCAGTCAACGAGAAATCCAAGGCCTCAACTGCCCGCCCGGTTGTAACCGGAATTGCACCGCTTTGGGCATCCCTCGAAGAAACCTATACACCAACACCTTTTTATGTGAATACGCCTCATGTTGCCAATGAGTCTTACAACCTTGGACGGAGGGCATTCGAGCGCGGCGATCTCAAGGCAGCTCTCTCAAACCTGATGCAGGCTGAGCAGATGGATCCTGATGCGGCCGATATCCCATATTTGCTGGGCGAGATATTCAGGCTGCAGGGCGAATGGAAGGCTTCTGCGGAGGCATATGAGAAATCGCTCCAATTGATGCCCGGATTTGCTCCTGCCATGTTAGGGCTGGCGAGAGTGGGTCGGTATATTAAAATAAAAGAGGATGTTGGTGAGCTGATTATCGAGGCGGTGGAAGCAGACCCAGAATATGGCGAGGCTTACCTCGATCTGGTAGCCTATCAGCTTGAATTAGGAGATGTCGAATCGGCTCTTGAAACGCTCCAAAAAATCGAAGGAAGGTTGGATGGATCTCCGGTTTTTTATTTACGCCGTGCCCAGGTCGAGCTGGCGCAGGGGAAGATTATTGCTGCGTATGAAGATGCTCGCCAGGCAAATCAACTCGATCAAACGTTGCTCGAATCTTATCAAGTTCTGGCAATGGCATCCGCGGCGAATGAAGACTTCAAAACCGCTATCGAGGCCGCTCGCGTATATTTAAAATACAATCCGGATGATCCAGGCGTCTGGTTCGTGTTGGGGAAATCTCTCTACGAACAGGGAAAATATCCATCCGCTAAAACTGCGCTTGAAAAAGCTCTTGAACTTGATGATCGACTGTTTGAAGCTTTCCTGTTCAGGGGGTTGGTCATGATCGAATTAGGGGAAGGTCAAAAAGCCATCAATGATATCTACCGTGCGTACCAGCAAGACACCCGCTCTTTTATCTTGAACCTTTCTTTAGGGAGAGCCCTCCTGTCAGCCGGGCGGTTAGGAGATGCGCTTGCACAGATGAACCGAACCTACGGCATGGCTGATGGCGAAGCTGAAGTTGGGGAGGCGCTTTTCTGGCGGGCTCAGGTATATCAAGCAATTGGAAATCCAATTTCCGCCATCAAAGACTGGAATAGTATGCTGGAGCTGCCTGGCGGAAGCGTCCCGACCATTTGGTCAGAGACCGCTCAGGCGAGTATTCAGCTAGCAAGCACTAAAACCCCAACAACCACGAAAACTGCTGTGCCGACCCGCACGCTAGATCTCACACCCACCCGAACTCCCACAAAACAACCAGATCCTTCATATCCCCCGAAGCTTCAAAATACGATTTTGCCTTTCCCGAGTCCCAGCCCATCATTGGGGCAGCATATCCCAAACTCGGCAGAGCGCTGATCATGGGACTATAAGAAGTTTATTTGAAACCCGATCCCATACCTTGTCAGCCATTCTCATCAAGGCTATAATTTCATGTTGCAAAATGCCTGACTTATGGCTTTGCAGAGGTGAATAATGCCGGTTTATAGCTATCGATGCACAAATTGTGGTTTTGTATTCGACCAACAGCAGAAATTTAGCGATTCGCCGCTGACTCGCTGCCCTGAATGCGATAAAAAGACTCTTCAGAAAATATTCCAACCTGTAGGAATTGTTTTTAAGGGTTCTGGTTTTTATGCCACGGATCATCGCTCGCCATCCGGACAGGGCAGAATGTCCAATGCAGCGAAATCGAATGAAGGCAGTGAAAAACCTGCCGCGACCGAGACTAAAAGCGAAAGCCCGAAACCCAGTCCGGCAAGCGACTCATAATCACGATTTTTATATATTACATTGAAGAAACAAAAATGCCTCCACTGGAGGCATTTTTGTCTTCTATTTCTTTCTAGCGAACAGAAACCTGGGTATAAACCGGATAGCTGTTGCCGTCAAGATCCTCTGCAATAAAACCGACAAGATATTCGCCGACGGCTGCATCCAGCTGGACATATTTCAAGGTATCCCCTCCAAAGGTCAGAGTTGCTCCCTTTTGAACGGCGGTTTTGGCCTGACCGTTTGAGTCAATGTCCATCCAGGTTTCAAGGATGCTGAACTGGTCGCCTGGCGATGGGATGATCTCACGCGGCGCACCGGTTTCATTATCACCGGTGAAGCCGACGACCTGCCTTAAGGCCCCGTTGGTGAAATACAACCGTGCATTCCTGGTATCGCCGTTGTCTCTATAGGTATAGATGCCGTCCACGGAATATACAGCTTCTTCATAGGACACCCCATATGCGACCGGTTTTAACATTGCACTCACACGCTGCATGCCATCATCGATTGCGAAAACGATCGGTTCCCATTCAAATTCAAGTGTAAATTCGCTTCCATCCCCCCAATCCGGGTAATACACACCGTTGATTTCTCGAGTGTCGCTGCTTTCCAAAAAATCAGTGTCGGCTACGTAGATCGAATTGGCAGATTTATCAAAATATCCGACGAAAAGGTAAATGTGACCGATGTTTTCGCCGGAGACATCCGTACTGAGCAAAATTGGCTTACCAGGGGCAGCGGTTGTGCTGTCAACGACTATCGGAGATAGCGTTATCTGTCCCTCACCAGGAGCACGCACGGCTGCATTGGCGGCAGGAATTACTGCCCCTGTATCTTGCGGTTCGAAAACCCTGCCAGTGTAGTGGAAAGCCATGAAATCATCCCACAGGCTGGATTCAGCGAAACGGTTGGCAAGTGCTGTATAGGAGCGAGGTCCTGCTTCAGGGGTCTGGTAGACTTGTGAATTCGGAAAGTAGATAGCGATCCCGGCTGCGCCGGGTTTCTTTGAGCCGTGCTTCTCAGCAATTATTGTGCCTTCGATTGCTGAAAGCAGCCGATCAGCGCCCTGGATGACATCTTGATCACCGGATTCTTTCGCAAGAAGCCTGGTGAAATGGGACAGGTCAATATAAGATGGTGGGATTTTTGACCCGAATATGCTGGTGAAGGACTGCGCATAGGCGCGGGCATGTGCGACTTGCGCCTGGCTGGTGTTCTGCAAAGTGTAGGAAAAGCGGTTGAGCTCTTCCACAAGCGAAGGGACCATTGTCAGATCAACGGCTGTCAGCGTACTATCCTGTCCCATCTGGCTGACCAGCATCTGAGGGCTCGGCTCTCCGAACAGCCCAAACATGCCGCCCATGCCGCGCAGCATTTCACTGCGGGCCTGGTCATCGACGATGCGTTGATCATCTTCAATGTAGCTTTCCACGACAAGTTTTCCAAGCTCACTTGGAGATATTTCCGGATTAGCGGATAGCTCACCCAGGAAGCTGGTGTAAGCCCAACCAAGGGCAGGTTCAACTTCTTCAGAAGCAACTGCAATTTCGGCATGCGGGGCAAGCGCACTGAATACTTCCAGCTGAGCCATCAGGCATGCGTCCATCCCTATGAAGTCTAAACTTGCCAGGCCAGTCCGCTGGCGGATTTCACCGAGCGCATCATCGAGCTCGTTCAAATATATTTGATCGCCGAGCTTGCTTGCGAGCGGCACGTTTGTGCCTGATCGTTGAGCAGAATCACCGTCGCTCCATCCACCTGGCCAGCCCATGCCATGATCAGAAAGGATCAGGGCATATCGGTCGGCTGGGTAAGTTGAGACTGCCCAATCGACGAAGTCAACCAGAGTCTCTGCGTCGGACATGTTAACCTCACCCAGCTCATCCACCACTTCAGAACGGACGCGGTTCAGGTCTGAAATCCTGGGTAATATAGAAGCGTTTTGCAGAAGTCCAATCGCCGTCGCCTTGATAACCGGAGCGGAATCGATCGAATTGAGCGACAATCGAAACCCGGTCTGATGAACCGATCTTCTCGGCTTCATTCAGGTCGATATAGATATCCTCCTCGAGGATCTTATCGTCGGCGTCTTGGTAGAGCATCACAAGCCAGCGTTGGTCGCCAGTGGATGCCGGCTGTGAGGCAGCTTCGGTCTGCAAAGAGCTGGATGCAGTCTTTGTGGGTGCTTTTCGCGGCGTGTTGGTTGGTTCTTCAACCGGGAGGATATTGAAAGCCTCAGTAGCAGCTTCATTGTAACCTGGCTCCTGGTTGATCTGTTCTGAGGGTTCACTCCCGCCGCCCAGCTGTTGAATAGCTACGAAAACGCAAACGACGATCAGCATCAAGATGATCGACATTCCAGATTTCTTTCCGAAAGGCAAGCCGCCCGTACCAGTAGGGCGCTGGGTTCCTCCCCCACCTGACCCGCCAAAGCCTCCGCCTGAAGAAGAGGTAGGTTGGGAAGTTTCTTGCCTCTGAGGGGTCTCTGCGCGCTCGCGCCCACCGGAAGGCTGCTCGGCGCGCCTCCGCCGCTCAGCTCGAACGGTCGGCTTTTGGTCTGGATCTTGATTGGAGAAGAATAAGAATGTTGAACCGGTACCTGTCGCGGCAGCCAATTGCGGCTCATGCAACCAACCTGACAGTATACGTACAATTTGTATTAGTTTCATAGTTTTTCCCGTCTGGTGTTTCATAATCGTCTGAAGAAGAGAAAAAATACTTCCCCAATATTTATGGAGTTATTATATCAAGGATCAAAATCCAGGCGCCAGTGTACTATGGGAAAGATGCTGGTAGTCCTTTTCTTTGCCACCAGCATCGATGCTTTTACCGTCAGATGGAAATTGTCGGCGGGGTAGACCTGCTGGCGATTAGACTTCGAGTTCCTCATCTCGCAGAGTCCTCATCACGCATCTATGGGGGTAGCACGGAATGAGAGGTTTTTCGTTTTGATGCTGGTTTGCTGCTTCTGGAAAATAAAAATAAGGAAGCTAAAGAGACAATTGATTCAAACACAGAATGGGATGTAACAGAATTAATTATCGGATTTTCTCCTCATTTGCATTTGATCAATGAGGTGGAATAGAACAGGTTTCAGCCAGATCAAAGTCCGATTGGGCTAAACGATTATCCTTTGAAAAGACAACCGTGAGATCCCCAATACTCGCATGAAATAAACTCGTCTGTGATGTAATCATGAGCCAGCTGTTTTCCTTCTGTCCCCCAAAAGATGTATAAGGTATCGCTATTTGATTCACCGTTCTTAAGTCCTTCTAGGACTGACTTATTGTAATTCTCGAATTCATCCTGGTTCTCACGGGCAAAATAACCCCAGTTGACCGTCATCTGATTATTTCGGGCAAAGGATGCTATCGGTTCGTAAACTGGACGGGCTGGAACGGGGATCAGGACAATATTCCTGTTTGTTTCTGCTGCATCCGACCAGAATTCTGATTGGAGCTTTGTCTCGTAATGGACAAATCCATTCATTTTCTTTGAAGAATAAAGCGGTTGTATGTCGACGACCTGAAGAAATATCGCCAGGGCCAGAATCATCAGCGGGAAGCGCATATTTCGGATGATGCTGATGATGCCGAACAAGACGATCAGATAAAAAACCGGCCAGATGAAGCGCCCGCTTGCCCGGAACATGGATAGAAGTTCCTCAAAATATGTGGGCAGCTTAACAGACCATACCATTTGGTGGTTGATAAATGCCTTGTTGGTCGCTGCAATTAATGAATAGACGGATGCGGCTATCCCAATAGGGATGAGGAATTTGGCATGATTTGCGCGGTAATCTTTCTGCAAATAGAAGATCAATCCGATCGGGATCAAGAATATCAATCCTAAACCGAGATAGCTGTATCCTTCGTATTGGCCTTTTCTGCCTAGCGGCAGCGCTTTGAAGAAAATTGAAGAGGCGTTCAATGGATTGAGAAATCCATTGAAATTCCAGGAGAAATACCCGTAACCATTTGCCCCGAGGTTTTCAGGAGAGATGCTGAACAATCCAATGCCGAATCCGATGAGGACAAGCAGGCCGATCACCGAGATGAAATCCAGGATCACTTTCCATCTTTTACCTGCCTTTTTGTATTTGAAGTATAAGCTGATCAGCCAAAAAGGGATGAGCATGGGAACAAAATAGAGGTGAATTAATAAGGATACTCCAAAGAGAATCAGCCAGCTTCCCTGCCATAATTTATTTCTATATTCGAGAATAACAAACCATATCCCAGCAAGGATGATCCAGTGAGCCAGCAGGGGGTCATGAACGAACGATCGAAAAATCATGGGAGGCGAAAATACAAGCAGTGAAGCCCCAAGGACGCTGACCATATAAGATGAAGTAAATTCTCTGAGAATCAGCAGACCGACCAGCATTTGACCGATGACACAAAAAAGCCCCCATAATCCGAAATACTGAAAATCCTGACCTAAAAAAGGTGAAAATAGCTTAAAGGCAAACGCGAACAAAGGGATTGAGTCGGTGTAGGCAATAAATGTACCGAAGGGATAGCCGTAATTGACTATTCGCCCAAGTGGAAATCGCCAGGGCTCCTGACGAAACCACTCCCATCCAAGCTGATGCTGCATGGCATCATCGCCAATGGCATAAATCCAGTCGACATGTGAAAAGTAAAGAGGGTACCGCCCGTAAAGAAAAACGTAGAAAATCAGACCGAAGAGACTTGCGATGCCGACGAGACCGAGAAGACGGATATATTTTGAAGAAAGAATTGACTCGAGTTTTTTATGCAATTTATCACTCGTAATTTCAAATTCCACGCATAGGTATAAAACAAATTTTAGCACGTAAACTAAAGCAGTACATTCTCATTGACCGGTCATATTAACGAATCGAAAGCCAGACAAGAAGATTTTCAATCAATTTGAATTGGAATGATAGCAGGTTGTACTGGGGGTGTAACTCTAACCGTCTCTCTGATATCGAATATAAAATGGAAATGCGAAAGAAGAATGGGAAGATCCTAAAAAACAAAACGCACCCAACGTGGGTGTGTTTTGTTCTAGCTCCTCGACCAGGACTCGAACCTGGAACCTAGCGGTTAACAGCCGCCCGCTCTGCCTATTGAGCTATCGAGGAATGGCCTATTCAGTTGGCGAAGGGCATTATAAACGCTCCCCATGCAGGTGTCAAGCCGCGATGTTCAGCCATGGATTTCTCAGCGTGATCAGGCTAACTAAGTTGTAGGGTCTTTCAAATGCCCTGGCAAGTATAATCCATTCAGCAATTCTCTTTACAATCCGGTTTCAGCATGCAAAAAAGAGAATCATATGGCACTCAAGGGAAACCTGCGCGATTTTACGATCACACAATTACTTAAATTTGATAAACCTGGCGCGAAAAACCGGCACGCTTGTCGTCGAGAAACCAGACGAGCGCGTCATGCTCAGCTTTCGGGAAGGCAAGCTGGCGTATGCTCAGATTGGCCAGGAAGATAACGGCCTTGTCGCGGTTCTTTACAGGGCTCAAAAGCTGACCGCCCATCAGGGGCGCGCCCTCAGAGAGCGCACCACAAGGATGAGCGACAAGGAATTAGGGTTGCTGCTTATAAATGCCAATTACCTCTCCCAACAGGATATCTTGACCAGCCTGCAGTCCTATTTCATCGGGATTGTCAATCGATTATTCGGTTGGGCAGAAGGATTGTTCCATTTTGAGAATGATGCAATGCCTCCGGAAGGCAAGATCACAGTTCGGCTCGGGTTGGAGAACATCATTATCGAAGGCTCACGCCGATTGCAAGAATGGGAGCGGCTTCAAGACGAGATCCCAAACCTCGAAATGTCGCTGAAATTTGCTGAAAGGCCGGGGGCAAACATCCGCAAACTCAACCTGAACCAGGAAGAGTGGCGGGTAATATCTTTTATCGACCCGAAAAATTCAATTCGCCAGATTGCGAAGGCAACAAATCTGGGGGAGGTGGAGATCCGCCGGATCGTGTACACGCTGCTGCAAGCAGGCGTGGTCGAGCTCACCCGCCCGGAGGGGCTGAGACAGAATTTTCCATCCAGACCGCTGCCTCTGCACTCTAACTCCAGGCCAGATAATCCAGCAGAAAAGAAATCGCTGTTAAATCGACTGATCATGCGCATTCGCTCCATTTAAAAAGTTTGAAAGTATAAAGAGCCAGGAATACTAGCAATGCAAACAGTCAAGATGGTCGTAACAGGTCCTTTCAACGCTGGGAAAACGCAGTTCATCCGTTCAGTTAGTGAGATCGATGTCGTCGCAACTGAACGGAAAATTAGCCTGGATGTCGAAAAGGTAAAAAACACAACGACGGTGGCGATGGACTTTGGTCGGATTGGAGTCGACAAAGACCTGGTCCTGTATTTATTTGGCACGCCTGGTCAGAAACGTTTTGATTTTATGTGGGAGATTCTATCTGAGGGGATGCTGGGATTTGTTGTGATGGTGGACAGCACCCGGCCTGAGACGTTTCGAGAAGCGCGCAGCATTCTGGAAACGTTCCGGGCATACGCACCGACCCCTTATGTGGTCACCGCCAATAAACAGGATCGGGTCGATGCCTGGGATTTGAGCGACATGCGGATTGCTCTTCGGCTGGATTCAAAAATAAAACTGCTCTCTTGTGTAGCCACCGAAAAGGAATCGGTGAAGAATGTATTATTAGAGCTTTTATTCAGCATCCTGGCTGAGATGGAAGTCAGCGAGTTCGATGAAATAGCTCGCAATATATAAGAATCGATGTGAGTGGATTGTGTCTTCATTTGTAACTGATCAGGGAATAATTCATTATGAGGTTTACGGGCGCGGAAAACCGGTGATCCTGCTTCATGGTTGGCTGGGTTCGTGGGGTTTATGGCAGGAGACGATGACCCGGCTCGGCAGACAATTCCGAACCTACGCGCTTGATTTCTGGGGTTTCGGTAAGTCAGGACCCAAACTCGACACCTATAGAGTGGCGGATTTCATCAATCTTGTCGATCAGTTCATGGAGCAGCTCGGGATCGAGAACGCTCCGCTTGTTGGACACAGCATGGGAGGGACTGTCAGCCTGGCGGTGGCGGTCCGATACCCGCATCGCGTCCGAAAGGTGGTGGTCATTGGCTCACCCATTGTGGGGTCGTCCCTCTCATTCTTGCTCAAGCTTTTTGGACTGCGACCGATCGCATCGATCGTACACCATAATTTGTGGGGGCTCAAGCTGGGATTTCGGGTGCTTAGGCGCTCATATTCTTGCGATCCACGCTGGCCAGAAATGATGAACCGGGATATTTCCAGCACGACTCTGAAATCATTCCTTCTCAGTATTGCTTCGCTTCGCAGGACAGATCTCCGCCCCGTCCTGCACCAGGTCAGGGCGCCAGTCATGGGAATGTATGGGGATAGAGATATCGTCGTGGATCCTAAGGAATGGTCTTCATTAAAGTCAGGGATTGCGCATGCCCAAATCGAGTGCTTTCCCCAATCCGGACACTTCATCATGCTGGATGAGCCAAACCAGTTTATCAACGTGTTGGCAAACTTTTTAAGCGAACCTGGCTAAATTCAAACATAATCAGAAATTAATGTTAAAAATCATCCTGCAGGACCAACGTCACATCCACCCTTTCAATGAACCCGCCCGAGATTTGCGGATCCAGAATAAACCACTCTGGCTGTACCAGCGCGATGTCCTTTCGCCTTATACTCATCGCGAAGTCGAGCTTAAGCCCTGGGAATCTCTGATTGAGACTCGAGAAGCGTGCCTTGTTTACCGTGATAACCTTTTCTTCGATGCCCAATATATCAGAGATTTCATCACGGCTGCCCAGCAGCGGAAGATGCCCAGCCGGGCTGCGTTTTCAACGGCCGATTCGGCATTTAAAGAACACGCTTTACCGCTCTCAGTCTCCTACACACCTTATGACGAGATTTTCCTGGCAGATTTGTGGTATTTTCCAGCAGGTATCCAGCGCGAACATACAGATTGGCGATCGATGCGGTCTTTTGAGCCGCTGGCGTTAGGATTGGAATCCCGTGAAGTGGGATATTATCACGTGCCTACCTACATGGCCCAAGAGCAGGGAGATCTGCTTTTCCATGTGCCTCGTCGCAGCCTGCTGGCCATCGACTCATGGGTACACATTTTTATTGCAGATGTTGTTTTTGGATTATTTGCGCGTGGAGCTCGATTTGAAGATCAGCTCGAGACGGATGTGCTCTTTAAATTGGGCATCCTGGCAGCGGGGATGTATGAAGGAAAACAGGTGCTGGAATGTTCAAAGCTTGTTCGAACCGGGAAAAACTGCGTTATCGATCCGAGCGCTGTGATCCACGGCCCAACATCGATCGGGAATAATGTAACGATCAATGCCGGGGCAGTTATCGAAAACTGCATCATTGGCGATAACGTCAACATTTCTCAGGATTGCCAGCTCATGCTTTCAGTGATTGGGGATGGGGCTTTTTTACCATTCCGGACATCTTTGTTTATGACTACCTTGATGGACAACAGCATGGTGGCTCAAAACACCTGTTTGCAGATGTGTGTGATCGGTCGAAATACTTTCATTGGAGCCGGATCGACTTTTACCGATTTTAATCTTCTATCTGCGCCATTGATGGCGATTGATGGTGAAGGGAGCCTCAATGAATCCAATCGTCCTGTATTAGGTGGTTGTGTTGGCCATAACTGCCGACTGGGTTCTGGACTAATCGTATTCCCGGCACGCACTGTTGAGTCGGACGTCGTGTTATTTGCATCCCACGAGCGACGTGTAATCGACAGAGATATCCACTACGAGCAAAGCGATCACCACACCCTGGCATTTGCTCAACTGCATCCGCGCCTCTACCCACGTAAAGGCGAGGTTGTCGAAAATATCTGGTGAATGAGATTGATTAATCTATTGATTTTCTCGGGAGGCTGGTATGGGAAAACCCCGATTGCTGATTGTTGAAGATGATACCGATATCGCGAACATGCTTCAAATCTTTTTCACTGCGCAAAATTTTGAAGTCGATTTGGCCCATCGAGGGTCTGAAGCGTTGGAAAAATCGCGCCAGAACCTGCCGCATTTAATCGTCCTGGACATCATGCTCCCGGATATAGACGGTTTCGATGTATGCAGAGTATTACGTACGCATACTCGCACGAGTCATGTCCCAATCATATTCCTCACTCAGAAAGACGAGCGCAGCGATAAGCTCCAGGGATTAGAGCTTGGCGCCGACGATTACATCACGAAACCGTTTGATATTGAAGAGCTCAAGCTGCGCGTCCAGCGTGCCATCACTCGGGCTGACCAACAGAGCCTGACCGATCCACGTTCCGGACTTCCCTCCGGTCGGCTGATAGAAGAACAACTGCGCCGAATTATGCGGTTGGATTCCTGGGCGTTCATGGATCTGCGCATCATGCATTATGAAGTCTTCCGAGATGTTTATGGTTTTGTCGCAGCAGATAATTTGCTCCGGTTTACTGCAATGCTGATGGGCGATGTTATTGATGAAGTTGGTACTCAGAATGATTTCATTGGACACTCGGGTGGAGAGAATTTTGTTGTAGTAACGACTGAAGCCGCTGTTCGGAAGATTTCCGATATCTTGAAACAACGTTTTAAAGAGAGAATTGCTGGCGCATTATTCATTCCTTGATCGTGAAAGGGGTTTTATTGAAGCTGAGTTATCTGATGGCTCGGTGGTTCAGGCTCCGCTGATGAAGCTGGCGGTCGGGATCGTCTCATCTTCAAAGAATGATATTTCGGACATCCGTGAAATCACCGAACTAGCCGCAGAATCCAGGCGGCAGCAAAGCCTGGGTTAATCAAAAGATGTCTGAGCTGAATCCAGTCTTACTGGGAGTGATATTTGTTTTCTTGGGGCTTGGCTTTATGGCTGCTACCCAGGCTGCCATAAGTAACTCTCATAGAAAGCCAATTCTTCTCGCTGCTAACAGAATTCAATCAGGCTTTGATTCCTCGAGCCTCGCATGATTATGGCATGCTATTTGTCCAAGCTGGAGGAAGGATCAGATACATCAATCATGCGGCAAAGAGCCTTTTCGATGCCTGGGATGAACTGCCCGATCTGGAAAATCTGGCACGGCGCGCCCGACCAGGAGAGGATTTTTTGGCGCTTTGCTCGTATGAATGTAAAGCATATTTATTAATAAACGGCCGAACAATTGAGGGGGTTTCTTATTTTATTCCCTGCTTTTCCACCGCTGACCCGAGACCACTGGAAGGGATCGCCGTTGTCTTGCGCCCAACCCAACTGGTCTTTAACCGCAGTGCAGGGATCACAAACAGTTCAGCAATTGAAGCTGAACCAGTTGCTTTACAATCCGCCCAAGCTTTTCAAATATTATATGAACTCAATCTGGCGACAGCAAGCTGTACCAGCGTAAATTCCACACTTCAAACAATTATGGAGAGTGCTGAGCGAATTTTCCCTTCGGATTTCCTTGAAGTGACGATCTTGGTCGGTGAACCGAAAGAATTGACCCGATTTCGATTCGTAGGGCTGCCCGGAGACGACTTCCGCCTGGAACGAGCGGAAGGAAATGACCCTTCCGAGCCTCGATTTTCTGATTATCTAATCAAGAACTGCAAACCTTTATTAATTCGTGATATCGATGAGTTTGATGAATTCCATCGGAAAGTAGATGGCATTACCTTTCCTTACCGCTCATATTTAGGTGTCCCACTGACAACCTGCGAAGAGACCATCGGCACGTTCGAGGTCGCTTCGATTAGCCCAGGATTTTACTCAGAGTATGATCTGGAGTTGATGAATTTATTGGCCGGGCAGGCTGCGGTA
Organism: uncultured Chloroflexia bacterium; assembly: GCA_963726375.1. Taxonomy (GTDB): domain Bacteria; phylum Chloroflexota; class Anaerolineae; order Anaerolineales; family UBA4823; genus UTCFX2. The sequence goes on from CAVSCE010000007.1 coordinate 128,717, forward strand.
TCATTAAAAAATGCTCTGGCTTTCGAGAAAGAACACCGGCTTACATGCGAGCTTTCTGGTCTGGTGCAGCTTGCCCAGGTTGTCCAATTAATCAGCGATCCTCAGAGACCTATATCACCGTCTGGTTGAGAGCATCGCAGCGATTTTTCCAGCTGAGTTTTTAGGATTTCTGATTTATGACGAGGAGCGCAGACTGCTGCGTGGACAAACGCCGTTTTTTGGGATACTTGACAGCGTGGTGGAATGGTACCAGACCACAATCGAGCCAGGCAGCTTAAAAGAAGAAGTTATCAACCGAATTCAACCCATCTTAAGTGAAGATGCAACGGAAGATGCTCGCCTGCAATTGTTGGGGTTTCAGCACCTGGCACAGGCTTCAGGAATTCGTCAGGTTGTCCTAATCCCGCTGTCCTCTGGAGGACGATCGCTTGGTTTCCTTGTTGCGGCGAAGAAACGAGATGGTACCGGCATTGGTTCGTCTGATTTGCGATTCTTAGAGATCATTGCGAGTCAGGCTTCTCCGATCATCGAGAACGCAGGGTTGGTTCAGGGCTCGCGTCTGCGGGCTCAAAGGGCAGAGAGTCTGCGGAGGATTGCAAGTCTGACTAGCTCAGCTGCCACCTTAAATGAAATCTTGAAGTACTCTTTGCAGGACCTGGCACGGTTATTAGATGCTGATGCAGTAGTCATCTCACTTCTTGATGAGAATCACGGTGAATTGTTCCTGCATGAAGAGTTTGCCTTTGGATCGAAAGCGTGGTCCGGTGCATCGGCGGCACAAATCTCGATAGACTCTGCTGAATATCTGCAGTCAGCAGCGTATTCACAGAAGGCGTTTGTAGTAGAGAACCGGCTAGGAAAGTTTGATTCCCGGCTGAATTATTGGCCTTGGATAAAGGAATCCCGGCTGCAGTCCATAGTATGTGCTCCCCTGGTCTGTCGAGAGCGCGGGATAGGAGAACTTCTCGTTGGGAGCTTCAAGCCTGATTTCTTTCATCGACTTGATTTGCAAACCGTTGTAACTGCTGCCGGATTGCTGGCGGCAGCCATCGATCAATCTGCCCTCTCATCACAAACAGACCAGACATTGCGTTTAAGAATTGAGCAGATGACTTCGATTACCCGAATCAGCCGTGAGTTGAACCGGACGTTGGATTTGCAGCGGTTGTTGCAGCAGGTATTTGATGAATTGTTAAAAATGACGGGGGCAGATTGCGGCAGCATTTTCCTTTTCCAGATCGAAACCGAAGCATTCGGTTTCTTACCAGAGCGAATTCGAGCCGGTCCTACAGCAAGCTAAAATTATCCAATATGTGGGTGATCGTCCAGGTGAAACTTTGGGTGCACTTGAGGGCGCAGGTGATCCTGACCGGTGAACCCCAGATTATTCGAGATTTTAATGATATTCAAATGGATCACGATCCTCAACCGGTACACGCAGGTATCCGTTCGGTGCTAATGATCCCGATCTCGTATCAAGGTCAAATTGCCGGTTTGATCCAGCTGCACGCGTGGGAGGCTGATCGCTTTGGTTCTGCTGAACGCGAGATCGGCGAAGCTCTTGCAGTTCAAGCCTCTTTTGCACTCGGAAATGCTGTTCGCTATGCCGACCAAATCCAGCGCGCCGAAAGTCTGAAAACACAGGTTGAAGTTCTTACCGCTCTGCTTGATGTATCCCAAGCCCTTCGAACTGAACGCCCAATTAAAAATATCCTTGAGATGATTGCAGGCACAATCCTGACTGCAACACCCTTTAATGCAGTGGCGATCAGCCTGCTGAATCGTGCTGCTTCCTGTTTGGACCGGATTGCCTATGCGGGCATACCGGATCAGGCGATGGAAAATCTGTGCGCCTATCATAAAATCTGGGCGGATATCGAAGCCCTTTTGAAACCGGATTTGAAAATTGGGGCTGCTTATTTTATTCCATCAGAAGAAGCGATTAATATTCAACAAGATTTTTATCAACCTTTCTCTTCTGCAGACGAGGATGATACTGGCGAAGGAAAAACCTGGGAGCTTAACGATCTGCTAATTGTGCCCTTATACAGCTCGTCAGGTGAACCGTTGGGATTGATCAGCCTCGGTTCGCCGCGCGATCGGAAGCGCCCAGATCGGTCGACCATCGAAACATTGGAAATATTCAGCAGGCAAACCAGCAGCTTGATCGAGGGTCATCAAAAAAACCTTGAACTGAAATCTCAGTTTAAGCAAATTGGGGATGAGATTGAATCCACGAAACAAGATGCCAACGAAATGCGGCATGCCCTCTCTGATTTAACAGAGAAGACCCAAGTCTGGAATGAAAAGACTCAAGATCTCGAGTCTCGGGCAGCAAGACTCCGTGGATGTCTTGACCTTGTAAACCTGGTCTCGCTTCAAACCAGCAGGGAGAAGTTATTTTCGACGCTTGGAGGCGAAATAGTAACGAGAATGGATTTTGATGCTGTTTTGATCGCTGCGAAGTCTCAAAACAGCCTGAATCTGATTGGGGTCTTCGGCCAGATTCCACCAGAGGCGAATCCTCGTATGTTATTAGGCCAAAAAAGCCCATTCAGCACCTGTATGAACCATGGTGAGAGTTTGTTCATTTCGGATGTGGATGAAAGCGAAGAATGGCGTGAAACACCGCTGCTACACTCTCTTCAAGCTCGAAGTTTCATATGTTTCACTTTGCCAGATGATCTAAATGAGGATGCCCGCTTTTTGGGAGGCGATGCGCCTTGTGGACAGATCGGTTTACTGGCTACGAGTCATAATGCCAGGTCATCATTCACCAAAGATGATAAGGATGTGATGGACTTGCTTGCCATCCAGACGGCGGCGTCACTGCGCAATATTGGGTATTATGAGCTTACGGCTCGCCGTCTACGCGAGGTCAATCTTCTGCTTGATTTCAGTCAAAAGCTAGGTAATCTTGACCTTGAGAGCATCATTCAATCGCTCCTTGAAAGTTCGATGAAATTAGTTTCTGGCGCCCAAATGGCTATGGTGGCTTTGTGGGATTCGCGCATGGGTTGTCTTATTCCCCATGCGGCAGCAGGCTATTCTAATGTGGAGGAGTTGAAGCAGGTCCTTTACCATCCGGGAGAAAGCCTGGCAGGCATCGCCTTCGACAAGAAACAATCGATCAAGCTGGATGAGATCGATTTCCTTGTGCATTACAACTTCAGAGCAGAGAATATGATCCATTTCCGCAAGGCTACAGGTGGAAAGCTGCCTGTTTCCAGCATAGCTGTCCCGATCATGACTGGTATGCACAATACCGAAATTGGAGGTGAAGCTGAATCTGCCAAAATAGATCGACCTGATGAAACCGGACAGATGCCAATAGGTGTGCTGGTCCTGGATAACAATGAAAACCCAGGTTCATTCCACGAGGAAGATCTGGCTGTTCTGACTTTATTGGCTCAACAAACGGCATTGTCAATGGAAAACGCCAGGCTGTTTCATAGAATCTGAGCAGAGGTCCAGGCAGCTCCAGGCATTGACAAGGGCTTCGACCCGAATCACCTCAATCCTGGAAAAAGAGCCGATAATCACAAGTCTGCTTGATCAGATAAAAAACATCCTGAATTATGATACGGGCACTCTCTGGCTGCGAAACCAGGATCGCAATGTCGACCGGTTGGTGATCGTTGCAGCACGTGGATTTGATCCAAAAGATCAGCAGATCGGTCTGACTGTCGATATCCAGGACAGCCGGCTGATGGATGAGATGATTCGGACCAGGAAACCCCTCAGGGTACCCAATGTTTTGAACGAGTCCTCGTTTTCATCCCTTAATCCTTGAAGAAGAATCTTGTTTTGAAAATGATGGGGGATTAAAAAGGATCGGGATTGAGAATAAATGCCTTTCGTGGCTGGGTATTCCTCTGGTCTTGTCCGATAAGGTGAGCGGTGTGATCGCCCTCGAAAAAGCCGAATCAGACTACTTCAGCCTCGATGATATCCAGGTCGCGGCGACTTTCGCTGCTCAGGCTGCTTCAAGCTTGAAGAATGCAGATTTATATCAAGACAGTATCTCCCGAGCCTTAGAGCTCGATCAATATTCGCAGACTTTAAAAAACCTTTATAGACTCTCCGGAGAATTGAGTAAGTCCCTGAATGCAGAGGAAATCCTGACCTCCGCTGCCCAGGAATTTCTGGAATTACTTCCTTGCTCCTCCGTTTCGGTTTTCCAATTTTTCGAACCAGGTGAAAAATTGGAAATGACGAGCTTATTGGCGTCTGAAATAACGCTCGGTGAAACCCAAATAGATTTTTCATTGAAAGAACAGCGGGGCTCTTTCATCCTCCAGGTCGAATTTCCTGCTCCAGCTCCAGGCTTAGCGCAGAACCCGGTCAGGACCTTCTTGCCTGAAAGCCCCATCGTGGAACGTATCACGAGGAGCGGCGGTATATTCACGACGACTGATATTGCCGACGAATTGGAATTAGAAGCTTTAAGGAGTTATTTTCGTGTCATAACACCTGCTCTCTATTAATCGTACCAATCTTTAAGCGGATCAACCGAGACATATGAAGGAGAGACCTCCCGCGAAATCCACGGATTGATCTTTGCCCACACCGTCGATTTCCACCATTTCACTTATGAAGAAGTTGAGCTTGCCAGGACCATCTGCAACCAGGTGGCTACTGCACTTAAAAAAGCTCGTCTTTTTGAAGAAACTCGAAGCCTGACGGAAGGGCTGGAATTGCGCGTTCAACAGCGTACCGCCGAATTGGAACGCGAGCATCCGCGTTCAGAGACCTTGCTTCGGATCATTACTGAGCTGTCTGCAAGCCTGGACTTGAATCAAGTATTGGATCAGACACTCCTGGTGTTAAGCGAATATGTCGATGCCGATCAAATCTCGATCCTGATTCAACGCCCAGATCAGACGAAGCTGCAACGGCTCGCATCGATCAGACGGAATAATGAACTAGAGCAAATCGAGCAGGATCATGGGCAGCTGCTGGAGCAAGACCTTGGAGCCTGGATACTCTGTCACCGTCAATCACTCTTACTGAAGCATGCGAGTCAGGATAATCGTTGGCAGCAGCTCTTTTTGACAGAAGATATAAATCGATTCGAGAGTGTGATCGCGGTACCGTTGATGAGCGGGGCTGAAGCCTTGGGCTGCCTTGTGCTTTTCAATTCAAAACCGGATTACTTTTCATTGGACCAGCTGGACCTTGTCCAGGCTGCAGCTAACCAGGTTTCAATCTCGGTGAATAATGCCGAATTGTTCCGTTTGATTCGTGATCAGGCCGAAGACCTCGGATCGATGCTGCGCAATCAGCAGATTGAGACTTCTCGTTCAAAAGCTATCCTCGAAGCTGTAGCAGATGGAGTATTAGTCACAGATGCAAACTGCCAGATAACATTATTTAACGATTCAGCCGAAAAAATTCTTGGCATTGACCGTTTACAGGCAATTGGAAAATCGATGGAGCATTTTGCCGGGCTGTTCGGACCGACAACCAGCAAGTGGCTTGAAAAAATCAGCAGTTGGTCGTCGCCAGATGACGGTCGTTTACCTGGGCACTCTCAGATCGAGCAGATCATCCTGGAAGATGGACGAGTGATCTCAGTACATCTGGCTCCTGTAAGCCTGCGGAATGATTTCCTTGGGACAGTCTCAATATTTCAGGATGTAACCCATCAAGTTGAAGTAGATCGATTAAGTCGGAGTTTGTGGCAACCGTGAGTCACGAGCTGCGGACTCCGATGACTTCAATCAAGGGTTATGTCGAAATTCTACTCATGGGCGCGGCAGGAGATCTTACGGAACAACAAATCCATTTTCTGAATGTTGTAAAAAAGAATACTGAAAGATTGACCGTACTTGTAAACGATCTGCTCGATATTTCTCAGATAGAGTCTAGGGAGAGTAACACTCTCACTTGTGCCGTTGAATTTGGAACAGATCGCTGAGAATGCTCTCGAGGATTTTCAACTTCGGATAAAAGCTGGTGAACGAAAAGTCCATGTCGATAATGCGTTCGAGCCTCATCTACCGCTGGTTCAGGCCGATCCAGATAAGATACGCCGAGTTTTTGATAATCTCCTGGAGAATGCCTATCTGTATAATTTGGAGGATGGACGGATACGGTTATCAATCAAACGATCTGGTATGGAGCTGCAGGTCGATGTTGAGGATTCAGGGATAGGGATCAGTCCTGATTGACAAGACTCTTGTTTTTGAGCGCTTCTATCGTGGTGAAAACTCTCTCACGCTTGGTGTTGCCGGCACCGGATTGGGGCTTTCAATTGTAAAGAGCCTAATTGAGATGCACGGAGGTCGAATTTGGGTGGAAAGTTCTGGAACTCCAGGTCAAGGTTGTATTTTTTCCTTCGCGTTACCCGTGTATATACCTGAATTGTTGATACGAGGTTCAGCATGAGGATGAAAATATTAATTGCCGATGATGAGCGTGATATTCGCGAGTTAATCAGGTTCACACTTCAGTTTTCCGGTTACGAAGTCATAACTGCGAGCAATGGAGAAGAGGCTTTCGAAGCTGCATACAGCGAGCAGCCAGATCTCATCCTGTTGGATGTGCGAATGCCGCGAATGACCGGATATGAGGTCTGCATTAAGTTGAAATTGGATGAGAAAACAAAAAACATTCCAGTTGCATTCCTTTCAGCCAAAGGGCAGGAAAGTGAGGTTCAAACTGGTCTGGAAGCAGGTGCAGAAGATTACATCATTAAACCTTTTTCGCCTGAACAGCTCAGTGAAAGAGTCAAGGTCTTATTGGGAAACTATCGAAGGGATTGATTTTTTTCGATGAAAGTCCAAACATTATGGGTGTCCTGTTCTTGCAGAATGAAATTGTTCATTACGAAGTTTTGGGAAGAGGCAAACCGCTGCTTTTTTTGCACGGGTGGATCGGTTCCTGGCGTTATTGGATGCCTGCAATGCAGTCTGCATCATTATCCTATCGCACTTACGCTCTGGACCTGTGGGGGTACGGAGATACAGCCAAGGCTCCACAAAATTACTCGCATGAAAAACAGTTGGAACTGGTTGAATATTTTCTTGAGGATATGGGTATTCATAAAATTGTATTAATTGGTCACGGACTTGGGGCAATATTAGCGACCTGTTTTACCGGAAGAAATCCGGAGCTGGTTGACAGGATGCTGGCAGTAGGGCTGCCGCAAAAAGGCCCGGCTGTCAACCCGCGCATGCTTGTTGATGGGCCTGCTTGAGCTCGCGAACTTGCTGTTATCGCGAACACCGGAGGGTGGAATTGCAAGAAATGAAGTCCCGAAAATGGATGGCCGTGCAATCCAAAATTATTCTTCAGGACTGGGTGATTTGAGTTCTGGAAGCTGAAATTGAAAAAATCAAAAATCCATGCCTCTTTGTTTACGGTCAGGATGACCCAGTTGTGCCCGCCCCTGACCTTTCTAAGGAGAAATCTGCAAGTTCGGAGAATATTCATCAAATTATATTCGATCGATCCGGGCATTTCCCGATGCTTGATGAATGCAGCAAATTCAACCGGCTTTTGGCTGATTACCTGTCGCTAAATTCAGGAGTGAGTCCACGTCAGCTTCAATTGAAGGATGAATGGAAGCGCCGCGTCCGCTAACTTGACAATCATCCTCAGGTTGACTATACTAATATGGTCGAAGAATAATTGAAGTGTGCCATTCAGAAAGTGAATGCACGGGGAGCTTGGTAACCCAGGCTGAGAGGAGAGCATTCTGGCTCTCGACCCGAAAGACCTGATCCGGATAATACCGGCGGAGGAATAGCAATGAACTTCAAGGCCGGGCTTTTTCTCTCTCAAAATCGAAAATCCAGCCGGTCCTTCTCAGAGCCTCCACCTGTCACGTCCGATCAGGAAGGAGGTTTTCTATTTTGAGAGCGGTTATTTTTGCAAACGGCGAATTAAATCCACCCTTCAATGTCGATGCACAGGATATCATCATCGCTGCAGACGGCGGTGCTCATCACTGCATGAGGCTTGGACTTAAGCCGACGGTTGTGATCGGCGATTTTGATTCCCTCACACAAACCGAATTGGATCAATTGAAGAGTGATGGTGTATTGATTCTTGAATTTCCTGTCCGCAAGGATTTTACCGACCTGGAGCTGGCGCTGCAGTATGCAGTAAAACTGCAGGTGGATGAAGTCGTCATCCTGGGTGCACTGGGGGATCGCTGGGATCAAACGATCGCGAACTTGATGCTTGCTGGGGCATATAGGAATCAGAGGATTCGGTTGGTTGATGGCAACCAGGAATTTTTCTATATCCGTTCAAATGAAACGGTCATCATCAGCGGAAGTCCGGGTGATACTGTTTCGCTGATCCCTCTGTCTGGAGATGCAAACGGGATCACGACACGCGGGTTGGAATACGCCCTAAATGGAGAGAGTCTCAAATTCGGTGCGACAAGAGGTATCAGCAATCAGCTGGTAAGTGACCGGGCTGAGATTACGCTTCAAGAAGGGTTGGTGCTTTGCATTCAGATCCAGAATCCGATTAATCTTAAGGAGCTAAAAAAGTGAAATTAATCCGGTCATTGAAAACACTGGATCGTTTCCAAGTGATTCAGAAAACAGGAATGGTCAATCTATTCAGAACCGTGTTCGGAGATGAGCGATTCTTGCCCCTGTCGATCTTGTTCTTTGGGATGATCCTATCCGTCGGTTGTCGACCTTCCTCTACCCCTTCACCTGTTTCACCGTCCCTAACACAGCCATCGGAACCTGTGACGTTGAAGGTTATGACGCATGACTCTTTCGCAATCTCCGAGGAAGTCCTTTTTGCATTCGAAACAGATGAAATTAAAGTGCAATTCCTGAAGAGCGGGGATACAGGGACAGCATTGAATAAGGCGATTCTTTCAAAGGACAATCCGCTTGCGGATGTTTTCTACGGTGTCGATAATACTTTTCTCAGTCGAGCACTGGATGAAGGGATATTCGATGTGTACGCCTCGCCGCTTCTGGAGGATATCCCTGATCAATTCGAGCTTGATCCAAAACATTCTGCCTTGCCAGTCGATTACGGCGATGTCTGCCTAAATTATGATAAGGCAGCACTCGCTGAGCGCAACCTGCCGGTTCCGCAGTCGTTGGATGAGCTCGCTGATCCTAAATATAAAAGCCTGCTGGTTGTCCAAAATCCCGCCACCTCATCTCCTGGCCTGTCCTTTCTGCTGGCGACGATATCGCGGTTTGGAGAGACCGGTTACCTGGACTATTGGAACAAGCTCGTCGAAAATGATGTGCTGGTTGTCAACAGTTGGGAGACCGCCTACTCTACGGAATTCAGCGGTTCAGCCGGCCGCGGTCCAAGACCGATCGTCGTTTCTTATAATTCGAGCCCGGTTTTCGAGCTGATCTATGCTGAAACGCCGCTGGAATCCCCACCGACAGCAGCAGTAACAGCGCAGGATACTTGCTTTCGGCAGATTGAATTTGTTGGGATCTTAAAAGGTACACCGAACCGCCTGCTTGCCGAGAAATGGGTGGATTTTATGCTTTCGCCTGTTTTTCAACAAGATATGCCGATGCAAATGTTCGTTTTTCCTGTCAATCAAGAAGCCGAGTTGGATGAAACATTCCGAAAATTCCTTGAGATCCCGAAAGATACCGCAGAAATCAGCCCAGAGATGATCGCTGAAAACCGCGAGAAATGGTTGCGTGAATGGTACGAAACCGTGCTAAGGTGAACTCACCTGGAAGGTCAAGCAGGACACCGATAACCTTCTGGCTGTTTTGGATTGGTCCGCTGGGTTTCCTGGCGCTTTTCTACTTTTTACCGATGGTTGGAATCCTCCAAACCAGTTTTGCAAGGAGCCGGGAGGGGATTCTCGCACCGTTCCTCGAGATTCTAGGTTCTGAATCGATGCGAGGAATTATCAGTTTCACATTTTGGCAGGCAGCGCTATCGACAATTCTGACCTTACTTTTTGGTCTTCCTGGGGCTTTTTTGCTGGCGCGCTACCGCCTTTGGGGAAAAAGCGTGATCCTGGCGATCACCGGGATTTCATTTGTCCTGCCGACTCTGATTGTCGCATCTTCTTTTGAGGCGCTCCTTGGTCCGCGCGGTTGGATAAATTTACTGCTTATGGATTTGTTCGGTTTGAACCAACCACCGATTTCCTTTATCAACACTTTCATGGCCATTCTAGTGGCGCATATTTTCTACAATACGACCATTGTCCTGCGGCTGGTTGGCGATTATTGGTCCCACCTTGACCCTCGGATGAGCCAGGCTTCCGCAGTCCTGGGTGCAAACCGATGGCAGTCCTTCTGGCACGTCACCTTGCCGCTGTTATTCCCGGCGATTGCTTCGGCAGCATTGCTGATCTTCATTTTTGATTTCACATCCTTCGGGGTGATCTTGGTGCTGGGAGGTCCGCGTTTTTCCACAATCGAAGTTGAGATTTACAATCAAACCATCAGCCTGTTCAACCTGCCGCTGGCAGCAGCGCTTTCGATCATCCAGCTGGTTTGCACGTTAGGTTTGACGATCCTGTATACAAGGCTGACATCCCGTTTGGTTCAACCGATCACGCTGAAACCGCGTCAGCTGGTTGAAAAGCCTGTGATCGGTCGGCTGAATAGGATATTATCTGGAGCATATCTCCTGGCATTGATAGGATTGTTGACGCTTCCGCTTCTGGCCCTGATTACCAGGTCTTTTGTCCAGGTTGAGATTTCGCGCTCGATACCGAGGGAAATAGAATTTCAGCCGACATTGGATTACTACCGAGAGCTTGGAGAAAACCGGCAGGAGTTCTTATTTCTATGTATCACCAATTACTTCGATTGGCGTCTCGCTTGTGTATGGGTCCGTTACCGTAATTCTGGCCCTGATGCTTGGCTTCCCAGCTGCATGGGCGTTAACTCGCTACCGGCATGCTGCCGGAAACCGTTTGTTTGAGCCAGTATTGATGCTCCCACTGGGCACATCGGCAGTAACCCTGGGGTTGGGATTCATCGTGATGTTGGATACACCTCCCTCAATCTAAGGTCGTCGCCGATATTAATCCCGCTGGCTCATACCCTGGTAGCATTTCCCTTTGTTGTTAGAAGCCTGGTGCCATCCCTTGGCAGCATTAAACCACGGCTTCACCAGGCTGCATCCGTGTTGGGAGCTTCCTCAAATCAGGTGATGCGCCAAATTGACCTGCCGATCATCGCGAGGTCGCTGCTTGTTGGGGCAGCCTTTGCCTTTACGATTTCTCTAGGAGAATTTGGAGCTACCGCGCTCGTCTCCCGACCGGAATATCCTACAATTCCAGTGACGATCTACCGCTACCTGTCCCAGCCAGGAGCATTGAATTTGGGGATGGCATTCGCCCTCAGCTCTATTCTTGCAGTCGTCACAGCGTTGAGCATGCTGGCAATCGAAAGGTTTAGAATAGGCGAAATAGGAGAGTTCTAAATTGCAGGATATCACGACTGAACCTGGCAGATCCACAAAATCAGAATTGCAGCTTCAAGATATCCACAAACGCTTCGGGGATACTCTTGCTCTCCAGGGGGTCTCTTTTTTTGTATCGGACCAGGAAATCGTCGGATTGTTGGGGCCCAGTGGTTGCGGAAAATCGACCGTACTTTCGGTGATCGCTGGATTGGAAAGTCCAGATCGGGGAGTCGTGAAATGGAACGGTAAATCGTTAGAGGATATCCCTACCCACAAACGCGGGTTTGGATTGATGTTTCAGGATTTCGCTCTCTTTCCTCATCAGGACACCTACAATAACATCGCTTTTGGCTTGAGAATGCAAGGGATTTCCCAGGAGGGGATCAGGGAAAGGGTTGAAGATGTCCTCTCTCTGGTTGGTTTACCTGGTATTGGGCGCAGAGATGTGAGCACTTTATCTGGCGGAGAAGCCCAGAGGGTCGCTTTAGCCCGAGCTTTGGCACCGAATCCCCGGCTCCTGATGCTAGACGAACCGCTTGGAGCATTGGATCGAAATCTGCGAGAGCGTTTGATGGTGGATTTGCGAGAAATTCTGCGGCAATGCCGCCAGACCGCGATTTATGTGACCCACGATCAGGAAGAAGCGTTTACTGTTGCGGACAGGATCATCCTGATGAATGCCGGTCAGGTAGCCCAGGTTGGAAGGCCAGTAGATATTTATCGGCATCCGAAAACGGAATTTGTAGCTAGATTTCTTGGATTGGATAATCTGATGCCAGGACAGATTGTCAGGACTGGGGATAATTTGGGAGTAGAGACTTCAATCGGGATTTTTTATCTCAATTTAAATGAGGTGGAGAAGGATCTTGACCAAAACGAATCGATAAAGGTCTTACTGCGCCCGGATTCTGTTCATCTGGATGGAATAGGAGAGAGCAGAGTAAAAGGCGTGATCAAAAATATTTCATTTCGGGGGAAAAATAACCGGGCTTTGATTCAAATTGGGGAGCTGCTTTTCGGATTTGATTTTCCTGCTTATATCGATCTGCCTGAGGTCGGAATGGCTCTTGAATTGAGTTTCAATCCACAAGCAGCCATTCAGATTCTTAGATAAATTTGATCATGAAGCAAAGAAAAGGTCAGGCTATTGGAATCTTCATCCCCCAATTTCAAGAGGTTGAAGAATTAAATTCCAGAGCGCGGCGAGATTTCTTCGAAAAGAAATCGCCGCGCCCTGGAATTAGATTATATTTTTAGACCTGGCAGGAAAATCAAACTGCCGAAGTTTTCATCGTTGCCGGTTCAGGCTAATGAAGAAAGGACCGGAACTAACACTCCCAGATCTTCAATCAGCTGGTCGCCATTGTCCCAAAGCCAGGCGCTAAAACCAGCCGTTGCCAGCAGGCAGCAGCAGCAAAGCAGGACAAGAACGACAATGACGATTATCCAAACAGTCCTGCTCTTCTTCGGCGGCTCGACATATGGTTCGTCCAGAGGGGGAATTGGGGTTGTGAAGTCTTGGGCCATAGTTTTTTGCTCCTTGATCAGAATAATTCGGATATTAAGAAAATTCAGATATTTGACTGATTTTGAGATTCGACTAAATAGCATTGGGTATATCATTCCCTCTCCGCCATAAACGCCAGATCACCAGGGAAGTGATCAGGACCACCACAATTCCGATCAGGATCGGTATGACGACGGACAGGAACGAGACAACGGTTGACACCAGATCCTCCAGGATGCTTACAGGAGTATTTGCCATCCCAGCAGTGGTTGCTGTGATGGCTGGTCGAACTGCGGCGGATTTGACAGCGTGGATGCTTCCCGCGACCAGCAATCCGGCTGCCATGGCAAGCACAGGGTGAATTTCGGTGAATAATTTTGCGCTGGCGGCGAAAACAATTGCTCCCGCTACAGGACGGACAAAAGTTTGAATCGCATCATTTACATGGTTGACGGCAGGCGCTTTATCGGCAAAAAACTCAATAGCCAGGAGCACAATCAGCAAACCTATCACCCAGGGGTTCTCAAGAGTATCCCATGGTGCGCGTAAATTGATTAGATTTGTGTAACGCCCGAGAAGCGCAATGGTCAGAAGCGGGATATAAGCATTCAAACCTGCGCTTGCTGATAGGCCAAAAGCCGAAAATACACCAGTCAATAACTCCATATTCGAACCTCCTTAACCGAGATGAAAACCATCCCAGGTACCGGTCATCCAGAAACGTGCAAAGTCAAAAAGAGCAATTTGCAGGATGGTTGTTCCAAAACCTAAAGTCAGCGGAAAAACAAGCTCTTTAAATTGGACGGCGTGATTGTCCCGCTTCATCAGCATCAGCCAAAAAACACTATAGATCATCGTCAACAGAGTCAGCACTCCGAGTGCGCTTACCAGGCTGAAACCGAACAGCAACAGTGGATTTTCGAGCCAGATTAATCCATCCAAAATTAATATTAGCCCGACGGATAAGAAAAACGGTTTGATTCCTGCTAGTGCGGGGCGCATGTCTGGTCGCTTCCAGACAGTCTGATTGAATGAAGGATATATTACAAATGCGATGATTAAGCCCATTCCACTCCCAGTAATTAACCGGGTGAGATTATTAGGTTCGTACAGCGAAGGGGCGCCGGGAAAAAGCTGCATGTAGGAGTTTATTCCATCGACTGCAAAAGCTGCTGCAATGAAACCAAAAAGGACCCAAAGCCGCCAATCTGGCAGGCCAGATCGTTTTCCAGAGCTAACGAATTGAAAGATCAGACCAAGAACAGCCCCAATATACATCCCGGTGCATCTGCTGCATAGAGGCAGAGGACGGTCTCCTATATGAAACGAGCGGACATCGATCCGATGACAGACTGCGTATCCTACTGCATCCGCTTTGCCAAGCAGCCCGCTGGGTGTGTTAAGCAGCCAGCCTAAAAAAAGCAGCCCGACCGCGAGAAAAACCAGGCCTTTTCCTGAAGTTGGCAAGGATCGGCTGATGGATTGGATTTTTATCATGCTATTTGGATTATATCAAAAAGGCAGTAGGAATTGGCAAAGTATCTTATCTGAGGTATGATAACTCCCCATAGAGATAAAAGTACAACTCGAGGTATTCGGAGAAAAAATGACCAGACGTTTGATAATCTTTGCGCTTATTGTGATGCTCATTAGCGCTTGTGCGAATTCTGACCCTCAGCTGACAGAAATCCCGGTGGCGACGACCGCAGTCGTTGAACCTCCGCCAACGGTCACCCCGACCGAAATCCCGCCCAGTGAGACGCCCACAACGGCGCCCTCGCCGACAGCAGCTCCTACGCAAGCCCCCACATCCTATGGCCCCCATGATTTTCCGACGGACATCAGCCCATTGAAAGGTGAACCGGCGGAAGATATTGAAAAACTGGAGCGCCGGCCTGTAGCAGTCAAAGTCCAGCTCTTTCCGCGCGGCCAACGTCCACCCTGGGGGACTTCGCTTGCAGATGTAGTATTTGATTATTACCAGACTTTCGGGCAGACGCGTCTGCATACGATCTTTCTCACTCAGGATGCCGAAGTAGTTGGTCCTGTCCGGTCGGCGCGACTTCTGGACGTGCAGCTTGTCCAGATGTACCAGTCGATTTTCGCATTTGGGAGCGCAGAACAGCGAACTTACAGCAAGTTGTTCAACTCCGATGCTGCAAGCCGGCTGGTGGTAGAGGGGAATTCGAACTGTCCGCCGATGTGCCGAGTGGATCCAAATGGGCAGAATTCCCTCGTGGTTGACACTTCAGAAATCAGCTCGGCGGCGGATCAGAATTCGACAGATAACGTCCGTCAGAATCTGGACGGCATGTACTTCAACCAGGAAATTCCCCCTTCCGGACAGCCTGTAACGCAGGTATTTGTGCGTTTTTCGATCAGCGCATATACGATGTGGGATTACAACCCTGATACCGGTCGATATCTGCGATATCAGGATACGGTTGAAGCTGAGAATCTCGAACTGGAAAATGTTGCCCCGTTAATGGATCAGCTGACCAACGAGCAGAATGCTGCGGATAACGTCGTGGTCCTGCTGGTTTCCCACCAGTACGCGTTTGATACTCATCCGGGCGTGAACGAAGTGATCGATATTAACCTCTCGGGCAGCGGACCAGCTTATGCGTTTCGTGATGGACAGGTTTATCAGGTGGTCTGGAACAGGCCGAGCAAGAATTCGGTGCTTTTCCTGACATTCCAGGACGGGTCCTCGTATCCCTTCAAACCGGGCAGCACCTGGTATGAAGTCGTGGGGACAAGCTCCAAACTGGAAACGCCTAATCCTAATCAGTATCGTTTCACACATTACATGCCATAAATACTAAAAAAGACCTGGCAGAAAAAATCTCCCGGGTCTTTTTGTTTTTAGGATTGCAGCACGATTATCTGAAAATAATAGAGATTATCTATTTGCTCAGTTCAAAATCCCAGGCCTGCAGCTCTGAGATCGTTTGAAAAGCAGTCATATCGAGGTGGATCGGTGTGATCGAGACTGCTCCAGAAGCTAAAGCGCCAAAATCCGTCCCTTCTTCTGCAACCCCGGTGGGGGAATCGCCGCCGATCCAGTAATACGGACGACCGCGCGGGTCCTTTCGGGCGTCCAGGGCATCCCGGTAAAGGCGCAGACCCTGGCGGGTTATTTGCACCCCGGAAATCTGGTCATCCTGAAGGTACGGGACATTCACATTCAGCAGAACATTTTTTGGCAAACCATGTTCAATGACCGCCTGGACGACCTGCCGGGCGATTCGAGCGGCTGGTCCATATTCCAGCGCAGAGCTTCGATCTCTTGGAGAATCGAGTGATACTGCAATTCCTGGGAGACCCCAGATCGCTGCCTCCATGGCTGCAGTTACTGTCCCGGAATAGGTCACATCATGCCCAAGATTGGCATTTGGATTGATCCCGGAAACGACCAGATCGACCTTTTCTTTAAGAATCCCCAGCAGCGCCAGGGCGACACAATCAGAGGGAGCGCCGTCGGACGCCAGTGCTGGCGTACCGTCGCTCAAAATGACTTCTTTCACCCTCAACGGGCGGTGCATCGTCTTGACGTGCCCAGAAGCTGACCAGTTTTGGTCAGGCGCCAGCACAGTCACCTCGCCCAGCTTGCGAATTTCCTGGAGGAGCGCCAGCAAACCCGGAGCGGTGACGCCATCATCATTGGTGAGTAAAATGTGCATGAGGGTATCCGATTCCTTTGTGGAGCTGATGTATTAAATAATCAGGGACGAATTATAATGGTAAAATTCGGAACGTCCTATCAATCTGTTTACGGGAGGGAACAATATGTCCGCTGTCAGGAAACTCATTGGAATTTTGCTCTTAATTGCCGCTCTCATAGGGCTGATTTTTAGTATTGCTGGAATCACGATCCTTTGGAGGGTTGAGCCGAAAATCACTGCAGGCATTGAAACCACAGTCGATCTCTTGGTCGAAACGCTTGAGACAACTTCGCAAGGATTGGTTGTGACTCAGGTTGCGCTGAAAAGTGCAGTTGATACAGTTAGCGCGCTGGAAACAACAGTTCAAACGATTGCCACGACGATCAAGTCCAGCACTCCGATGGTTGTTGATATAAGAAATTTGATCACTGAAGAAGTACCGCAGACAATTATGGCTACCGAGACCTCTTTACGGGCGTCACAGAAAAGCGCTGCGATCATCGATTCGGTCCTGGGTACTTTAAGCAGCATTCCGCTGATCGGCGGCGCGGTTGGATACAATCCAGAAGTCCCGCTTGCAGAGTCGCTGGGTCAGGTTGCTGACAGCCTGAGCAGCCTGCCGGATGCTTTGAATAATATGGAAACAAGCCTGTCAGAGACGAACACCAACCTTGAGACTTTCCAGTCGGACCTGACGATGATGGCGGATTCAATTGGTCAAATTTCAAGCAGTATTTCTGAGTACGATAAAGTCATCCTGGGATATAAAGCGTCAGTTGACCAGATTATTAACAGTCTTGAAGGATTGAAAACCAGCCTGCCCACCTATGTTCGTTATCTACTCCTGGCGCTGACAGTTTTCCTGGTCTGGATGGCGGTAGCCAACCTTGGACTGCTGACGCAGGGCTGGGAACTGGTCACAGAAAATAAAGTTAAGAAAGAACCAGAAGTTAAGGAAGAACCAGTCGAGAAACAAGAGCCAGATGAGCAGAAAGAAACCAGCTAGGTAAAAAGAAGAAAAACGGGCGGTCAATTCACCGCCCGTTTTTTATTTAGAGCAAACCGCGCAACACCGTCTGTAGAATTCCACCATTACGGAAGTAGTTTACTTCTACTGGAGTCTCCAATCGGGCAGTCGCCTGAAAACTGAGAAGCGTGCCATCCGGTCTCTCGGCGGTGACTGTCAGTTCTTCCTTTGGTTGGATCGAATTATTCAATCCCCTCACCGAGATTATTTCTGTGCCCACCAGACCCAGGCTTTCGACATTTTCACCTGCGAGGAATTGAAGCGGCAGGACACCCATGCCTACCAGATTAGAGCGGTGGATCCGCTCGAAGGATTCAGCAATCACGGCGCGAACGCCCAGCATCATCACACCTTTTGCTGCCCAGTCACGGCTGGAACCGGTGCCGTACTCTTTGCCGGCCAATACGACCAAGGAGATTTTTTCCTCCCGATATTTAACCGCAGCGTCATAAATGCTCATTTGTTCACCAGTTGGCTGATGGATCGTCCAGCCTCCTTCTACTCCTGGGACCATCCGGTTTTTTAGTCGGATGTTCGCAAAAGTGCCTCGGCTCATCACGCGGTCGTTGCCGCGCCGCGAACCGTAGGAGTTGAAATCTTTTGGGTCGACGCCTTTTTGGATCAAGAATTTTCCGGCAGGACTTTCAGAAGAGAACGATCCAGCCGGGGAGATGTGATCTGTCGTGATCGAATCGCCGAGGATTGCCAGCACTCGGGCGCCTTGAATTTCCTGGATGTCTGGAACTTCGCGGCGGAGACCGGTAAAAAATGGGGGCTCCTGAATATAGGTGGAATCGGGATCCCAGGAATAAAGCTCGCTGTCGCTGGCTTGAATGGCGTTCCAGGTTTTGTTCCCCGTAAACACTCCGGCATATTTTTCCTGGTACATTTCTGGTTTTACAGATTGGGCGATAGCCGTCTGGATTTCTGCTGAAGTCGGCCAGATTTCTCGAAGGTATACGGGCATGCCATCGGGATCATATCCCAACGGATCGTGGACCAGATCGGCATCGACGCTGCCGGCGATCGCATATGCAACCACCAGGGGGGGGGAAGCCAGGTAATTTGCCCGAACATTGGGATGTATGCGGCCTTCAAAGTTTCTGTTTCCAGAGAGCACAGCAGCGGCGACAAGGTCTGCTTCCCGGATCGCTTCGCTGACTGCCGCAGGCAGCGGGCCTGAATTGCCGATGCAAGTTGTGCAGCCAAAGCCGACCACATTGAAACCTAAGGCAGCCAAGGGTTCCAATAAACCGGCGCGTTCAAGATATTCTGTAACAACTCGAGATCCGGGGGCAAGACTTGTTTTTACAAAAGATTTGACCTTCAGCCCGCGTTCCACGGCTTTTTTCGCGAGGATCCCGGCTCCAATCATCACAGACGGATTGGATGTGTTTGTGCAAGAAGTAATCGCGGCGATCACAACAGCTCCATGCCCGATTTCATGAGAGCTCAGAATCGACCTCCAGAAGAGCTTTCTTTTCCAGCTGCCCACCGGTCAACTCAAAACCACGCTTGCTGATCGGCGCGATCAGGGACTGGTGAAAAGACGCCTTCATCTCTCTGAGTGGGATTCGGTCCTGAGGTCGTTTTGGACCTGCCAGGCTCGAACTCAACTTCGCTCAGATCGAGCTCGAGCGTATCAGTGAAACTGGGGTCCTGCGAATTGGAGTATCGGAAAATCTCCTGTTCTTTACAGTAACGCTCAACTCGCTGAATTAGCTCTTCAGGTCGACCGGTGAGTCGCATATAGCGCAGGGTTTCGTCATCCACCGGGAAGAACCCGACTGTCGCACCGTATTCCGGAGCCATATTCGCGATCGTCGCTCGATCCGGAAGGGACATAGCGGACAATCCGGGACCGAAAAATTCGACAAATTTTTCAACGACACCTTTTTTCCTGAGCATTTGAGTGACCGTGAGGGTTAGATCTGTGGCAGTCACGCCCTCGCGCAGCTCTCCGATAAGTTTAAATCCGATCACATCTGGAGCTAGCATGTCAATCGGCTGACCGAGCATGGCTGCCTCAGCCTCAATCCCGCCAACGCCCCAACCCAATACGCCCAGGCCGTTGATCATAGTGGTGTGCGAGTCGGTTCCGACAACTGTATCCGGATAGGCCAGCGGTCCGTCCAATTCGTCTGTTTTCATCACAACCTGGGCAAGGTATTCAAGATTTACCTGATGGACGATGCCGGTTGCAGGGGGGACAACGTTGAAGTTTGAGAACGCATTCTGTCCCCAGCGCAGAAATTCATACCGCTCCCGGTTGCGCTGGAACTCGATTTCCGCATTTCGTCTTAGTGCGTCCGGTGTCCCAAAGGTATCGACCTGGACAGAATGGTCAATGACCAGATCAACCGGGACGAGAGGATTGATTTTCTTCGGGTCTCCACCCAGGCGAGCAACTGCCGAACGCATCGAGGCCAGGTCAACGACAGTGGGCACACCGGTAAAATCCTGAAGAACGACTCGAGCCGGGGCAAATGGGACGGAGGGACGTGAAGATGCATTTGCCTGCCACCCTGCGAGGTTAATGACATCCTGAGAAGTGAATTCTCTTTCGTTGCACTGGCGCAGCACCGATTCGAGAAGGATGCGGATAGAAAATGGAAGCTGTTCCAGGCGTGTCAGGCCTGCCTTTTCGAGGCTGTCTAATCGATAGATCAAATAATCGCCGTGGGGGGTTTTAATCCATGCGCGGGCGTTAAAATCATCCTGGATTTTTAACATAACGTTCTCCTATGAAAATTACGGACAAAATCACCTGTCAAGAAAGTTGGATCAAATGGTTGGATTTGGTTCTCCGCGACGAATGATCGCGTCAGCCATCCGCACAGCCCGGACGCCTGCCTGAACATCATGGATCCTGACGATATCGGCGCCGCGAGCAATCCCAATCGAAATCGCTGCAAGCGTCCCTTCCAGGCGTTGATCAGCAGGCAGGTCAAGGGTATATCCAATGAAAGACTTGCGCGAAGGTCCCAACAGGATTGGGAATCCAAGCGAGCGGAACTCGCCAAGCCGGTCGATCAGCTCAAGGTTCTGCTCCACTGTCTTCCCAAAACCGACCCCAGGATCGAGGATGATATGCTCAACGGGGACGCCCGCCTTGAGGGCGATATCGATGCTTTCCAGAAGCTCCCTGCGGATGTCCTCGATCAGGTCGGTATATTCCATCCCTATGTAACGGCCGCCCAGTCCCGCCTTAATTTCTGCATGAGCCCATGAGCTGCGATTATGCATCAAAATGATGGGTGCATGATAACGCGCCGCGATCCCAGCCAGCGCAGGATCAGCGCGCAGCCCCCAGACATCATTGATGATATCGGCGCCGGCTATAAGCGCTGACTCAGCAACCTGTGATTTATAGGTGTCAATTGAAATGATGCTGTCCACTTCGGCTGACAGCTTCTGAATCACAGGGATCACACGCATCATTTCTTCATCTACGCTGACAGGCTTTGCTCCTGGCCGGGTGCTCTCTCCACCCACGTCGATGATGTCCGCGCCGGCTTCGATAAATCGACGTGCTTGAGCCAATGCTGCTGCGAGAAAATCTGTCTCCATCAATTCGTTGCCGATCAGACCATCCCCAGAGAAGCTGTCTGCTGTGATGTTTAAAATGCCCATCACATACGTTCGGCTCCCCCAATGGAGACAATGCGAGCCGATGGTTAAGGGTTGGTTTTCAATATTTCTCAAACCAGAAGGGTTAAAGGCCGGCTCAACCATTCTTCAGCCTCTGGGATCTTGGTGAAGATCTTCATTTCGACACCATATCCTGCAGAGAGGGCGTCGATTTCTTGTAAAGCCTGACGCATCTTTTCATTGATCACGACAACCGCCAGGCGAATATTCCGCACTGACGGATCGTTATTGACTTCTAACGCAAATTCGATCGCCTCTCGCGGCAGGTCTTCAATCTGACGCAAGTCGTATAAATTCGTTGTCAGCCGGTCTGAATTTTCCAGATGGGCGAGCGAGAATTCGCGCCAGCGCAGGAGGGTCGGATGTGAGACATCCTGGAAGACGATGTGCATTCCGCCGTCCGGTCGGCGGAGAGCCGAGAAGCCTGCATCCGGACCAGGGGCATCTTTCAAGGGTTTTGGTTCAACGCTGGCCATATCCATTTCTCCAATCAGGTTTGTGGGATATCATTTTATCTTACCAGAGCCCGGGTGGGCTTAATGAAAATTAAGGATAATTTCTCACTCAAGCGGATCCAGCTGCGCTCCGATCAGGATGGTGAAAAAAGCTGTACTCCGGCTGCGTCGATTTCTTCCAACAGCTCATAGACCTTGCTTCCCAGGACGGGATGACGCAAATTTGGCGCAATCGCTGCCAGCGGCACAAGCACAAAAGCGCGCTTATCCAAACGCGGGTGAGGAATTTGAAGCTCAGCCTCATGAAGGATCAGGTCGTCATAAAACAGGATGTCGATGTCTATCAGGCGAGGGCCGTTGCGGAAGGTTGGCTCGCGACCAAGCTCACTTTCAATTTTCTTGAGAATCTTCAGAAGCCTGGCTGGTGCGATTTCGGTTTCGGATTTGATGACCTGGTTGAGAAAAGGTGGCTGGTCTTTAAACCCCCATGGATCTGTCTGATAAATGGGGGATGCCTGAAGAAGACGGGCAGATGGTTCTATGGCTGATCGAGCTGAATATAAGTTCATCAGGCGGTCGCCCAGGTTGGTGCCTAACCCAAGAAAAACGGTGTGTTTCACAAACGCTCCACAATCGTGGCAGTAGCCATGCCGTGCCCGATGCACATCGTTTGAAGTCCGAAACGGCCTCCACTTCGCTCCAGCTCGTGGATCAATTTTGTCATGAGCACAGCCCCCGTTGCCCCAAGGGGGTGGCCGTGGGCAATCGCTCCACCATTGGGATTTACCATGTTCATATCGACCACTCCGAGCTCCTTTGCCCAGGAAAGCACAACAGCAGCAAAGGCTTCATTTATTTCGACCACATCGATATCCTCCAGTTTTAAACCGGCGCGCTGGAGGACCATTCGGGTCGCAGGGATTGGTCCATCCAGCATCAGAACAGGGTCTGATCCGACCACTGCCCTCGCGACCAGGCGAGCGCGCGGCGTCAGGTTATAGCGGCCCACCGCTCCGGGGGAGGCCAGGAGAAGGGCTGCGGAGCCATCGCTTACCTGGCTGGAGTTCCCTGCTGTTGTCACACCATCAGTCTTAAAGACCGGGCGAAGGGATCTCATTTTCTCTCGATCTGGAGGAATCCGCACTCCTTCATCTCTATCAACAATTCTCCCATCCGGCCGGAGGATTGGCAGGATTTGCTCCTGGAAAAAACCGGACTGGATCGCCTGCATAGCACGGTAGTGGCTCTGGAAAGCGTATTCGTCCAGCGCTTCCCGGTTCAGGTGCCATTTTTCTGCCATCAGCTCGGCGCTGATACCCTGATGGACCAGCTCAAATGGAAAATGATCAGGCCATTCGGTGGGGTAATCAGCCCCAAGCGGTTGGTGCGACATCATTTCGGTCCCGCCTGCCAGAACCACGTCCATGTCGCCAGCGAGGATTGCCTGGGCAGCAAAATGAACAGCCTGCTGGCTGGAGCCGCACATTCGGTTAATTGTGACCGCAGGGACTTTAACAGGGAAGCCAGCTTTCAAGACACCCAGCCGGGCCAGGTTCGCACCCTGATCGCCAATCGGAGTCACGCAACCCCAGACGGCATCCTCCAACACTCCGGGATCGACACCCGCTCTGCGGACTGCCTCCTGCATGACCAATGCAGTCAAATCCACGGGTGAGAGAGGATTTAATCCGCCGGTTGGTTTTCCTATCCCAACTGGCGTGCGAACAGCGGAGATCACATATACTTCATTCATCAGCTGCACCCCTCCTGGTTTTGATGATCTGTTTGATCAATAATTCGATCATTTTATTCATCATTTAGATTTACCGAACAAGCCGGAATTTCATGGAGTTCTTTTATAATCAGAGGATACCACAAAATCCGTAGAGGAAAACTGCATGGCAAAAGCGACATTTCACTTTCCGCGAGGCTTTCTTTGGGGAACGGCCACATCATCACACCAGGTTGAGGGCTACAATACCAATAACCAATGGTGGGCGTTCGAACAGCAAGCTGGGCGGATCCGAAACGATGATACTTCTGGCGCTGCATGCGATTGGTGGGGAGGACGCTGGCGAGAGGATTTTGATCGAGCTGCCGAAACAGGGCAGAACGCGCATAGATTTTCGATTGAGTGGAGCCGGATCCAACCGACTCCAGACCGCTGGGATGAATCAGCTCTTGAGCGATACCGTGAGATGGCGCGTGGTCTTCAAAAGCGTGAGATGACCCCGATGGTCACCCTGCATCATTTCAGCGATCCAATCTGGCTCGCAGAACGCGGCGGCTGGGAAAACGAATCGGCCCCTGAGCAGTTTGCCTCTTTTGCAAGGAAGGTGGTTGAGGCGCTGCGGGAGTATGTCAACCTGTGGGTTACTATCAATGAGCCAAACATCTATACGGTATCGGGATATGTGCTGGGGGACTTTCCTCCGGGTGAGAAAGATCTTGAAAAAGCGATGGTCGTCTATACCAATATGGTGAAAGGACATGCAGCAGCCTACAAGGCGATCAAGGAAATCCAACCGACCGCCCGGGTAGGGATCGCCCAGCATTACCGAGGGTTTCGCCCTGCCAGAAGCTGGAACCCGCTGGACCGTTGGTTTGCCGGCCTTATCCACCACGTCGTCAACGATTTCTTCCCCGTGGCGCTATCGACCGGGATCCTGCGCTTTCCACTTCGCCGTGTGCGGATGCCGGAAGTAAAAAACAGCATGGATTTTTTGGGCTTGAATTATTATACTGAAGAGCTTGTGGCCCTCAAACCGTTCAGCATCAATTTCAGGTCGCCTGCTGAAATCCTTAACCACCGCTATTATGCCCCGGACACTGAGCTGAGTGATGGGGGATTTATTGCAAACATCCCAGATGGGATCACTCGTGCGCTCGAATGGTGCCGCGGATTTGGGCTGCCGATCATTGTGACTGAAAATGGGGTCAATGACAGCCGCGGGGTGCTGCGACCGCGTTACTTGCTCCAGCACCTGCACAAGGTCTGGAGGGGGGTCAACCTGGGAATCCCGATCAAGGGTTACTTCCACTGGTCGCTGGTGGATAACTTTGAATGGGAGCGCGGTTGGGACCAGCGCTTTGGGTTGTGGGAGCTGGAGCGAGAAACCCAGGCGCGCAAAAAGCGGCCTGGTGTGGACCTGTATGCCGAGATCTGCCGCGAAAATGGGATTTCATCTGAGACAGTCGCGCGGCATACCCCGGAGCTCTTAAGCGAGCTCTTTCCGGATTGATGAAATATAGCAACAGTTCACTGTCTGTCGGTGCTCGATCCCCAAGCTTTCGGAAAAAGAAACACAGCACAAGGCCTGGAAATAATGTAGTATAATCCTGACCGCTTGGGGGGTAAAAACTGCTATTATTGATTAAGTGGAGAGGTTGCGTAGTCTGGCCTAACGCGCACGCCTGGAGAGCGTGTTTCCCGAAAGGGAACGCGGGTTCGAATCCCGCCCTCTCCGCCTTTGATTTAATGAAGGAAAATATTGGAATTAGCGATCAGATAGAAATATACAGGGAAGATTATTCTGGCTGAAAACATGGCATAATTTTCATGACTGTTCAAATTCCTGAGTAGTTTCAATGAGGATGATCGTTGTATTTGAAAACCTTCTCGAAAAAATATTAGCATATACGTATTGAAATTATCCCAAAAAGCTATTTTTTTCAACTTAAAATATTATGGGGAAAGAATATCGATAATCTAACGCATAACCAATACTTGAAATTTGCACCGCCAGATTCCGATTACTGCTCTTCTGATTATCACAATATATGAACGAGAGAAAAATGATATATTGACATAAAATGAACGCGAATAAGTCGTTACATAATAGGAAGCTGTCACCAAAGCAGGAGATCTATTAGATGAACGTCATCAGGAAATTTGGTAAATCTATTGCTGGGATCATGATGAATATTAACCAAGCAGATCTCTTCTAAAGAAGAGCAATTATTGATCCTGGGAAGGTTATTGTCTGAGAGTATCAAATCCAAAAAGCGAATAGCTTGTCTGAGCGAAGTGGAATTCAAAGTGTTCTCCCAATTCGGCGACGATGGAATTATTCAATGGCTCGTAAATAATCTTGAGTTTCCTAATAGGACCTTCATAGAGTTTGGGGTTGGCAATTATCGAGAATCTAACACCAGATTTCTGATGATGAATAATAACTGGTCTGGATTGGTGATGGATGAATTCTGAGTTCAAACGTGGCACAAATAGTCAACTCCGAGTACTTTTGGAAGTATGAATTATTAACTGATGCCGCATTTATTGACACAGACAATATAAACAGGCTTATTTCGTCATCGCGACTTGGTAACGATGTTGGAATACTGCATATCGACTTGGATGGAAATGATTATTGGATATGGAAAGAAATTAATGTAATATCTCCAATTGTGGTTATTATTGAATACAACAGCGTCTTTGGGATTGATAGAGCGATTACAATTCCTTATGACAAGTCGTTTTACCGAACAAAGGTACACCAAAGCAATCTATATTTTGGTGCATCACTACGCGCCTTGTATCAACTTTCGAGTGAAAAAGGTTATGCCTTCATTGGTTGTAATAGTGCAGGAAATAATTCATACTTTGTGAGAAAAGACAAATTGAATGATATTGTTCGGGAAATATCCTTGGAAGATGGTTATGTTCTCTCTAAGTTCCGAGAAAGCAGGGATATTGATGGAAAGTTGAAATTTCTTAACAGGAAATAATCGGATAAAGGCGATAAGGGAGATGCCTGTCTACAATATTGAAACTAACCAGATTGAAAACCTGTGATGAATTACGGTCGACAAAGCGATTCAAGTATCGTGAAAGTGCGTAGGCAAATCGCTTTGCGTTTTAGAGTAGAACCCCAATGATTGACATGATATACTGAAAATATGCGATTGAATTGGGTGTTAGCGATTGATGCTCAATCTTCGCAGCTAATGCCACATTCTATCGGAATTAGAATTTTACAACCGTGAAATTGAGACACTTTTCGATTTCAATATCTCTTGTTTGCCTGTGGATTCTATCCGCCTGTGCTAGCACGACCGTCACATCGAGCACACAAATTCCCCAGAAATCCGCATCCATCCGGTTACTTTTACCCGAAGCCGAATACCCCATCGAGTTGGCCACCACAGGGAAGGCTCAATTGAAAGACGGTATCTTTGTAGAATCCGTAGCACCGGGCTCTGCCACCAAGACCAGATTTCGGCTTGAGGATGAACAAGCTTTCGGAGACGTGAACGGTGACGGCGCTGAGGATGCGCGGTACGTTAGTGGTTGACCCAGGCGGGAGCGGCACCTTCACATACCTCGCACTGGTGCTCAATCAAGCGGGTAAAGCAGTTCCTCTTACCGCTGTTCTGCTAGGAGACCGCATCATCGTAAAATCCATGGCGATTCAGCCCGGAAACATAGTTGTAACCATGTTGACTCGCAAGCCAGATGAACCTATGAGCGCTGAACCCACAGTAGAAGTGACGCGGGACTTCAAAATACAGGACGACAAGCTGGTGGAGGTAAAGTAGTAAAATGAGTTGCTGATCTGTCATAACCGGTTACAAAGTTCAGCTCATTTTTAATAAGCTATATAAAAAATAATTCGAGCACATTTCGCTAATATTCACATATTTCAGAAGGAGAAGCAGAAATGAAGCAATTCAGCCGCAGTGAAATTCTTGAGAGACTTCAAGCCAAGATCAAGAATAACCAGCCCATTGTCATGGGAGGTGCTGGGATCGGGTTGGTTGCCAAGAGCGCTGATAAGGCGGGCATCGATATCCTGATGGCATACAACACCGGTCCATTCCGGATGGATGGACACGGTTCGCTGGCTGGTTACCTGGCTTATGGGGATTCAAACGCGATGACGCTCCAGCTTGCCAAGCAAATTCTCCCGGTTGTGGAGAATACACCAGTGATCGGTGGAATTGGAGCGGCAGATCCGTACCGCGATATCGACCGCTTGATCGACGAATTGATTACGGTGGGTTTCTCGGGGATCACCAATGTGCCTACGGCTGGGCTGTATGATGGGATCTTCCGCAAGCAGATTGATGCAACGCACCTGGGCTATCCTGAGGAAATCAAGTTGATAAGCAAGTGTTATAAAAAAGGCGTCTTCACAGTCGCCTATGCCTTTTCTACAGAAGAGGCGCGGGCGATGGCTGAGGCAGGAGCAGATATCATTGGCATGCACGTTGGTCTCACAACCGGAGGCCTGATTGGCGCAGGCACAGCGCTTTCGCTGAGTGAGGCATGCGAAAAAACGGAAGAGATGGTCCAGGCTGCTCGTGAGGTGCGCCCGGAAGTGATAACCGTCGCTCATGGCGGTCCTTTCGAAGATCCTAAGAGTGTGCAGGTTGCATTCGAGCGTACCTCTGTTAATGGATATCTGGGTGCTTCAACCATCGAGCGTTTGCCGGTCGAGAAGGCGATTATGGAAGTAGTTCGGGAATTCCAATCGCTTCAATTCGGGTCACGCAAATAATCGCCGAATCCGGACAATAACCGAACATCAACCTGGCAATCGATGTTGCCAGCTCGGATACTGATCAGGTTTTCATCGTAGAAGGCGGAAGGAATGGTTGCGACAGTTGTTTTGATTGGTTCCCTCGATACCAAGGCGCGCGAATATGAATTTGTCAGGGCGCGGCTCCTGGAAGCCGGCGTGGAGGTCCTGCTGGTCGATTTCGGGATTCTCGGCGAACCCCCGATTGCACCAGATGTGAAAGCAGAGGAGGTAGCTCAAGCAGGAGGAAAAAGCCTGAAAGAGCTCCGCTTCGCCCGTGAAGGAAGTGATACGCGCGCAGTCGCGCTCGCTACAATGGAGCAAGGTCTCGCTGTTGTGTTGCAGAAGCTGCGAGCAGAAGGCCGTTGTGATGCAGTTTTTGGGATGGGGGGTTCGGGAGGCTCGAGTGTCATCAGTGGGGCAATGCGCTCGCTGCCGATCGGTGTGCCCAAGCTGCTGCTGTCCACGATGGCATCTGGCAATATCGGCGGATACGTTGGCACTCGTGATCTTTGTGTTATGTATTCCATCACGGATATCGCCGGTTTGAACCGCGTTTCGAGGAAGATCCTGACCAACGCGGCGTCGGCAGTGGCGGGGATGGCGAAAGGGGTCACCAACAGGGAAAGAGCCCGAGGACCGGCCTCTGGTAGCCGTCACGATGTTTGGGATAACGACGCCGGGTGTGCTGCGGATCGTCGAGAAACTGGAAAGCTCTGGATTTGAGACGATTGTCTTCCACGCTACCGGCTCTGGAGGCCGTGCGATGGAGGAAATGATCGACGACGGGCTGATTGACGGTGTGATTGACTATACGACCAGCGAGCTGGTGGATAATTTGTTGGGCGGGATTTTCAGCGCAGGACCGAACCGCCTGGAAGCAGCAGGACGCGCGGGCATACCCCAGGTTGTGGTTCCTGGAGCGCTCGAAGTTCTGAATTTTGGCGCCAGAGACACCCTTCCGGAGAAATACGACAAGCCTGAGCGCTTGTGCATCGTGCATAATCCATTCGTTTGTGCTGTCCGCACAAACAAGGAAGAGAGTATCGAGCTGGGAAAAATCTTTGCCGGAAAATTGAACAATGCAAAAGGTCCGGTGACGGTTATGCTTCCTCTGAAAGGCCTGGACAAGTATGAACAGCCTCCAGATGGATTGTGGATTGATCCAGAAAAAGATGGAGCTTTGTTCAATTCGATCAAGTCCACCCTTCGCCATGATATCCCGGTGATTGAGATGGAAGCGAATATCAACGACCGCGAATTTGCAGATGCAGACTTTTAATACATTCTTATCGCTATGGAAACAGCATACCAAGGACAAAATCGGAGAATGAACAGGTATGAGGAATTCCTCAGGCAGATTCGAAAAAGCTGGGCGGAAGGTAACCCGGTCATTGTCGCCGGAGTAGGGAGCGGGTTAACAGCAAAAGGCGCTGCCGCAGGCGGGGCTGATCTCCTGGCAGTATACAGCACAGCGGTATACAGGATTCTTGGGGTTCCCACTGCATTGGCTTTTCTGCCATACGATGATGCAAACGCTCTTACTATTGAGGTTACTCCTCAGGTGATTGCGGCGGCATCCGGGGTGCCGGTTCTGTTAGGCTTTGGCGCGCATGACCCTCGCCGCTCAATTGAAAGTATGCTCGACCAGGCAGAAAAATTGGGAGCCGCGGGTGTAACGAACGAACCTTTTATTGGAATCTACAGCGAAGATCTTCAAAGCCAGCTTGAAGCAGCTGGATTAGGTTTCTCGCGAGAAGTCGAGCTGATAAGCCGGGCGGTTGAATCGCGGGATGATTGCCCTGGGTTGGGCGTTTTCTCCCGATGAAGCCCGGCGGATGGCTGAAACCGGTGCGCAGTTTGTGGGTGCAATGATCGGAATGACCGCCGGTGGATCTGCTGGTGGAAAAGCGATCACCGGGTTGGATGAAGCGATTGAGAAGGTCGCAGCCATGGTTGACGCTGCGTATGCGGTGAATAAGGAGGTGTTGGTTTTAGGGCATGGGGGTCCGTTCAATGATCCTGCATCGGTGTCCTTACTGCTTAAGCATACTTCTGCGGCTGGATATGTCACCGGATCAACAGGCGAAAGGATTCCAGTGGAAAAGGCTGTCGCCCAGGCAGTTCGTGAGTTCAAGCAGGTTCGCCGATAAACGAAAGTGTTGAAACTACGCCGATTTTATTTGAGGAATTAAGGTTCTATTTCCTGCGGACTATTCTCTCGATTTGAACGCTTATTCCAGAAAATACCCCCCCACCTGAGGCATTTTGAGCTTTCCCGATCAGATCCAGGGGATCTGGGTGACCAGGAATGCCGGCATGCCATGGCACTGCCAGAGCGTCCGGGTGAAGCCCTTTGTGAACGAACAATCGCAATTGGATTTCTCCAAATGTTGTGATGACACGCACTCTATCACCAGGTTGTAATCCATGCTTTTTTGCAGTTGCCGGATGAAGCTCTGCCTGAATTGGGATGTCCGAATGAACAGGGTATATATGAAGACGCAGACCTGCGCGGTTGAACCCACCAGCACAGCAGGCATTTTCCCAGGAAGGAAATCCAATCTGAACAGGTGGAAAACGAACTGCACGCTGGCGGCGCCAGCCGCCGTTTTCCAACAACAGGCGGAAGAAATCCTGTTCATTGTCAGCAGAAAAAATCCCCCCGGCGTCTTTTAATTTTGAGACGGATTTCCTAATAAAATCCGATTCATTCAAAAAATCGATTGATCCATGTGTTTTCGCGAGCCTGCGGACTGCATCGAGCAGGACATTCACAGTGGACCGACCATCCTTGAAACGAGTTGGATCAGCCTGGATTAACTTGAGCATCCCATAATCAGCCGTCTCGCTCAAAAGCTGGTAACCGATCGATTCAGATGGATCGGCGTCTGGGATAGAAAAATGAGAATAGGGAGTGGCTGCATTTCTGATTGGCGAGAACGAGATCACCCGCTCCAGAGATGCCAAAGCATCAGCCCAGCCGTAAGCGTCAGGCAGGTCTGTGATGGGATCGATATTGTGCAGGAAAAGCGCTTTAATGCCACCGTTTCGGATCGATCCCGCAAGAGCTTCCATTTCGGCCAGATTTGCAGGCCGGTTGGGGAGCATCGGGTATATTGGAGGTTTTGGCGGAAGATAAAGCCCGCTGGATGACGACAACTCGCGATCGACCAGGTTAACCCAAGAATGGCTTGTCCTGCCGCCAACCCAACCGGAGAGTTCAATGCAGGACCGCCTGGCAATGCCAACCTGCGCTCGGTCTCACGGAAAAGGCTTGCCAGGCGAAGGATCTCCCGAGCAGGAATGCCGGTATCGAAAGCGATATCAGCCAGGTCAATCAGCTCACTTTGATCCTGGATCAGCCTGGTAAACGCATTCGCCAGGAGGGCTTCAGTTCCGGGACGGATCGGGATCCATTTGTCCGCAGAAGCGGCAGCTGGAGAACGGCGTGCTTCAAAATGAACGATTTGCTTGAACAATCGCCTTCGCCTTATCTGCGCGGTTAGAAGTCCTGGACCAGCGGCAATCCAGGGTTCAGCAAGGTCAGATCCAAACGAAAAAATAAGCTGTGCCCAGTCAATATCAAAAAGCGGGAGGCAGGACAGGCCAAATTTTCGGGTAACTGCATCTTGAAGGGTGACCCACCCCTGGAATTCTGCAATAGGATCGAAGCGAAAGACGCGTATTCCCTCGAAAGATTTGGCAATCAGCTGGACAAGGTGGTTCAAGTGATCGGGAGATAGACCCAGAACAAAAGCAATCTCGTTTGGCGCAAACCGCTCAAAGGTATCTGCTATCCATCCGGTTGCATCATCCCAATTGATCGGGTCCCGACCTGCCAGAGGCGACGTAAGCCGACTTTCAGAGCGCCCCTTTCGATCGGTAAGCGTCTGAAGATTGCGAAAAATAACATTCGATCGTACCTCTGAGCCTGTCAGGACAGTGATGACCGTGCCTGCAGCTGCGATCTTTAAGAATTCGCGCCGAGAAATGTCTGTTTTCATTTTCTTCTTAACGAAAGCCCGGTTGAAATCAACAAGCAGCTACTCAATGCCCGTCCAACTGAAATGTTTGACATCTGGATAATAACCACCATCAGAAAAAAGCAGCAACACAAACCGGCATCGATCAACGTTCTGAATAACATCCGACAAGAATGCGAACCCCGCAGGTGATTATACCTGAGATCATCGGGCACCAACTTTTGATACCGCCGGCACAACTGCCGCAGTATTGCGACCATGGATCATGGGAAATAATCAACGGGTTCTGCTTTTCTTGTTGACAAGAAGTAGCGGTTGAGGTATCCTACAGACCGTCCGGGTGGGTCCGGCGCGGCAGAACCCTGCGAACCCTGTCAGGTCCGAGAGGAAGCAGCAGTAAGGAGGAAATTCTGGGTGCCGCCGGGTTGCCTGCCCGGATATTTTATTGTGGATCTAGAAGCCGCCAGGATAATAACCGCTGGCGGCTTTTGTTGACGGTAATAAAAGATCAGCGGAACAGGTCGAGGTTTGCCGGGCGGGTAGCTTCATTGTTATCAGGATAAATGACTTTTGTGCCGCTGTTGCCCCCCATACTGACGTTGTATCCGATCAGTTGTGATAGGAAGATGAAGTCATCCGCGGTGCCTTCGAATGATACGTCCGAACAAGGCGCGAGGATCGTTCCCTGGAATACATTCCCGGCATTGCCGTTAATCTTGAGCTCCTGGTTTGTCTCGCCGCAGGATGGACCGTAATATTCACGCGGAAGATAGATAGCTACCCCAGGAATAGCCGAGCCGGCATAACCTGAGGGAGGCGCCTGAAGACTCACCGTCCCACCGTTGATTGTCGACTTTGCCGCCTTTGAAGAGCAAAGTTACATTCGAGCCAACGATCGATTCATTCGAGTTATTGATTGATAGAGCCCCGTTTACGCAGTAGAGCCCACTCAAATCAGTCCGACCAATCAGATCACTGGCATTGACTTCATGTCCAGAGCAATCAGGAAGTGGGACATCGTAGGCATTTTGGGGCATTTCTTCTACAATCTGGTTGATGTTGTGTCCGGCCTCAAGTGTTATCGTATCAGAATCGTGCAGGTTCAGACCTGTGCGATAGACGACATCGGCATCCACAACATTTACACTCAAGGCAACGTCCTTTGCGACCAGACAGCCGTTAGAAAAGATGCCTCCACCTTCCACGTACAGATCTGAATTTCCATGGAAACCTGCGCCCTCGCTGCCGCTGCTGCAGTGGTCAGATGTATTTAAGGCGACAACTGCGAATCCGTAAGCGAGCGGCTGGCGCGGTCGGATCCGCGTCACTGCCCGAACCGTATTGGATAGCACGCCTTGAAAAACAAAATGGGCAAAACCGGTTTTTGTCTGACCGGTGATGAATGTGATGATATCCATGTAATGACCGGTGTAGAGCACATACGTGCCTCCGCCAGGCCGAGTGGCGAGGACATCTTCGGTGCCGCATTCG
Organism: uncultured Chloroflexia bacterium; assembly: GCA_963726375.1. Lineage (GTDB taxonomy): Bacteria > Chloroflexota > Anaerolineae > Anaerolineales > UBA4823 > UTCFX2. The sequence goes on from CAVSCE010000007.1 coordinate 162,402, forward strand.
GTTGCAACGCCGTGTTCATCAGTGATATCCTTGTCGATTGTGAAATCGTTCGAAGCGGCACGGCTGACAGCTGAATTCTTCGCAGAATTTGCTGCAGCAGCAACGTTCCCTGAAGTGCAGCTGGAATTGGTGCTCCAGTTCTTATCTTTGACGCCTAGAGATTCGAGTTTTGAAGCTCCGGATGCTCCTCCTGCAAGAGAAGCGGAATCCGCACCGTCTTGTGAAAACCTGCGGTCGGCATAGACCATACTGCCATCGATTGCTAGAGCAGTAAACCCAAGCAGGATCGCCATTCCAAGTACCATTAATACCAGAGCCTGGCCTCGTTCGTTTTTGTGGGTAGCTGTGTTCATCGAGTTGCCTCCTGGCTGTTTGAATCTAGAAATTGGTCCCTTACGGACACATTGGGGAGAGAATTGTGTCAGTGACTGAAGCGCTGATAGCGATAGATTGTGAACCGATCAATGTGCTCATGAAAGGCATTGCGAGTGGGAAAGCTGGGTAATCAATCGCGATGGTCATTCCATGGGATGTACCACCAGTCGTGCCCATGCAGTATTTGCCTGAGACAGTTGGTGATACCGTAATAGTGATGTCGCCTCCTAATCCGCTCAGCAAATTGGAGGCATTTCGGACTCTATTCTCAATCTCGCTGGTATCTGCCGGATGGATTGAGGCATAGATTGCGCCTTCCTGGACTGCGTCTCGCATGGAGAGATAGGTATATAATGCCCGCGCCCCATCGGCAATCACCACGATCAGATACAGTAATACCAACAATCCGATCGCAAATTCAACCAGACCTTGACCGCGCTCGCTTTTTTTACATTTTCTTTCGCTCACAAGTGCCACCATTTGGTTCTACCTCCTGACAAACGGAAATAGCTCTCGCCAGATCTGGAAATATTCGGCATTACCGTAAGAACCTCGGGTTTCAATCGAGTTTTCTGCACCAGGATTGAGGTAACGGAATACGATCGATTTGCCGATTACCCCCGATAGGCCATTATCTTCGATCAAGGCATAATAAAGCCGCTGCCTGAAAGTTTCATCCATCCAGGTTAGAACAGCGCGGCCATTCTTAACGTGTGCTACCGAAACGCGCCCCGCTGACCTGCGACCATAAGGATCATCCGGATTTACCAGCTCTGTCGGTTGAGCAGGCTTGGATAAATCTGCTCCCAGGACAGCAAAATTCACTCGCTCAGTATCCTGATTAATCCAGGCTACTGCGATCTTTCCGCTGTACATTTGGACACCATCAAAATCTGTTCCGCGCTGGTTGAAGAATTCTTCCTGGGGTGAGATCACCGTTCCGCTGCTGTTCATCTCGACTAAAATCATTTTATATGTTGGATTATCTGGATCAGTCCTTTGAGAACTCAGAAGCAACAGCCTGTTTTCACCGCCAGAAATAAAGGGGATCATTGAAGGGGTTGAATAATCCAGGCCTTGAGTTTGTGCGGTCAGAAATTGAGAGGAGAGAACTGCAGTGCCTGATGAATTGAAGACAGCATGAGCGATATCCTCAGTTGCAATGGAGCCAAGGATATGCCACTGGATCCAGCTGAGATGGAATTTATTATCCTCCGTCGCAGCAATTTGCAGGTCTTTGTAAACAGAAGTCTGAGATAAAGGGTAAGGCGTGTTATCGGCAGTCACGCTGAATGGTGGAAAAAGAATAGTCTCTGCTTTTTGATCGAAAATGGCAAAATAGATGTTTTGGTGGTATGTGTTCAGGCTCAGGTCAGGCTGCGTTTGAATCCAGGCGACTCCTATGCTCCCGTCGAGGGCAGTCGCAGCGACAGGCCACCGGTCGTGCCGATCCGTGTTCGATGTCAGGTCTTGAATCGTTGAACTATTCTCAACGCCGGCCGAATCGATTCCAAGAAAGGCGAGGTTGGTAGCCAATCCGGAAGTATTGTTTTCCCATATTCCAAGGAATCCGTTTTCGTCAGTCCGATTGAGAAGAAACGTTGCGCCGGTGTAATGAGAGTTGAGGATCTCATCCAAACGCGAAAAAGGTGTGACCAGCTCGACATGGACACCGCCCGGGATGCCCAGGGTGGTATTTCGGTAGGTGTGGGCGAATGAAACAGGGATGACGTTGACGATTTCCACTTGATCAGTCGCATCCGAATTCTTACTGGATGTCGCTGTTAGCGTCACTGTCACCGCGTTCCCGGCTGGGAAATTCAGGGGGGCTTGGATCATGACAGTCATCGTGAATGTTTCGCCGGGGAGCAGCTCGCCCGTATCAGGAAGCGGATTACTGTCGTGATTCGCAAGACTGGCACCGCCATCAGCTGCGAATAAACCAACTGTCCAATTCGGGTCACTGATCGTTGCCTGAATATTCATCGTGTCATTCCCGTTTGGACTCTGATCGCCTGTATTACGAATGTTTACTTTAAAGGACGCGTTCCCCGAGATGTTAAAATTCGATTGAAAGGAAGGAAAAACTTTAACCCGTCTCGCCTGGGCCGGTCGAGTGATCAGGATAGCCTGATCTTCTTCTGGACCGGATGTATTCACCAGGTAGGAGAGCCCATCCACATTATCCGAATCTTCAATCCCGATCGACTTTTTTTCCGGATTATTCGTCAGCTGATCATAAAGAAAGAGGATATCCCCATTTGAGTACAGCTTGACCTCGAATGTTAAGAAAACATTTGGAACGTCATAATGCGCGCATTCATGCCATTCAACCGCGAAAAACTGACCGTGAGCGTCGGTCCCGCTTGCGTAAAAGGCACTTACATTAGTCAAATCAGTCCAGAATGGTGCGATCAAAGATTGAGGAGAAGCTTCATGCGGGGTGGAAAGGTGTCTAAAACTGGCTCTTTCAGCATCGATGGACGAATCAAATCCAAGCAGACCGTTGGAGCTGATCCGTACCTTTGTATAGCTTTTCTCGTAAAATTTGAAGGAAAATGGTAAATCTACTACGGATATGAGGTCATCATCATCATCGGTGCCAAAGAAAATTTGAGTACCTCCACTTGCCGCATCGGTCCAGGCTCCAATCCACGAGCTGGTAGTGTATTCATCATGCCAGGTGTACCCGAAGTGATCCGACCCAAAAGCCTGAGGATATTGCGGGTGAAGTGGGATTGGGGTTCCTGATTTTTTTTGCAATCCTTTGTCCGGCAATCCTCTCCAGGAGGGTACTTTCCATCCTGGAGAGGACCTGGCAGTATCCAACTGATCGAGCTCAGACACAGCAAACCGATTATTATAAGACTAATAATATGCTTCTTTAGGATTGTAGTCATGCTGATATCCATCTCAATGCATTGAGTAGGAGTAAGAACAAAGGTCATCGGTCTGATTGTTTTTGAAAACCGCGATCAAAGTGCCGTTGAATGTGGAAACACTCAACTGGAATTTATAGATCAGCTTTTCCGACCTCCCCGGACCGGCTTCGAAAGTGAAATTTGGGGCTGCAGGTGTCCAGGTGAATTCAACTCCTACGTCACCTGGCGGGCCGAACGTTGCACCGGCAGTTGAATCGCTGCCTGACCACAGCGGCAGGCCGGATCCCGTAAGCCCAAAAGTTACGCCATTTAAAGATTGGTTGCTAGTATGCTTGGGCCATGGGATGGTCGTCCGGATCAGGGTGTAAGAGACGGATGCATTATTGATAAAATCCCATACCACCTCTTTTTTATCAATCACGGCAGGCTCGACCTGGATTCTACAGGGGTCTGGTCGAACAATCACCGTGCGTGTGTCTGTGGCAGACAGGCCGCCGCTGTCCGTTACAGATGCTGTAATGGTATGGGTTCCGACAGCCAAATTAGTTTTTGTGATCTCAGATCCAGTACCAATCGGATTTGGTCCAGGGGCAGGAAGATTTGTTGTCCAGGTAATCTGGTCGCTGATGTCCAGGTCCTGTGGATCCAATGCGATCGCTCGCAATGGTATGGGAGCTTCCTCAATGAAAATTTCTCCGTCAGTGGCCGGCGCAAGGATAGTAACGACCGGGTGTATGTTTTGTGAGATTACTATCGAGATAGTATCTGAGGCTGTATTTCCTGCAGAATCTTCTACGACTGCGCGGATATAATGCATCCCCGGGGTGAGCAGGGTGGTGATCATCGCACTGCCACCCGTTCCAAAGCTGGTACCGTCCAAAAACCATTCTATGTCAGCAGTCAGATTCCCATCCTCATAATCGGTGGCTTCACCAGTTACACTGATGGTTTCCCCGGCTTCAAAGAAATCGCCGGCGAGCGGAGTAAGGATATTAATTTCCGGGATACTGCCGCTGGTGATCTGAAAAGTGACGCTGTCCTCGCCAGGACGACCGCCGGAATCCGTTGCAGTAGCAACGATCGTGTGCTCGCCAACATCTAATGAACTCAGGCTGAAGGAAGGTCCCACACCAACCGAAATACCACCTTCGGTCCACACCAGTGAGGAACTGCAATCGCCGTCTTCAGCGTCCATGGCAGTAGCACTGAACGCGACAGAATCTCCATGTGGGATCAAACCCCCATCGGTTGGAGATGTGATGACGACAACAGGTCCAAGGTAGCTGTCGACCGCAATAGTAATTGCATCTTCGCCAGTCTGACCGCTGCTGTCGATTGTGCTGGCAGAAATCGTGTGAGTTCCCACACTCAAAACAGTTGTTGTGAAAGTAGCAGTATCTGAATGAAGCGGACTTCCATTATCCATCCAATCCAGGGTTGCACTGAGGTCTCCATCAATGGTATCGAGAGCGAGTTCCGGAAAAAATGATCGGTGTACCCTCATTGAACCGGGACGTATTTGTCGGCGCTGTGATTGTAACTTCTGGAGGATTGTCAATAAATACATTGATCGTGACAGTATCCGAGGCGCTTTCATCTTCATCTGTCACGCTAACGACGATCGAATATGCGCCTTCTGCATCAAAGGCGTGTTGAAAAGAAGCCGAGCTGCCAATTGCCGAGGAATTTGCAGTCCAAACCCAGGTCAGCAAGCCGGAATAATTTGCAGCCACTGCATTGAAATTAATCAGCTCTCCGACTTCGAACACTTCACCTTCTGCTGGGGATTGGATTTCTACAGACAATGGAGTCCCTCCGCCCCCATTGTTGGTGGGATCGCCGTATATCGAAACCGCTTTTAAGATTGTGCGCGAAGTGGAAGAGCAGATCGCGAATCCGCTTAAGGAAGTGATTCCAAACAACGGCTCATAATCGGTCCGAACTCGTACAGTCACTCGATCTCCTAATTCGATGTCGCTGGCGCTGCTGGGGACGATGGAGCGGAAACAGGGACAATTCGGTGTATCGGTGCATTGGTCGGTACCGGTGCCGGGTCCTTCGTCATATTCCACTTTCACATCTCCGCCGGTAAAAATTGCAATGCGCCGGGCTGCATCCTGAATGCCTGAATAATCCAGATAATATGGCACCCCGCTGGAAGAGTCTCCTGCAGCTGAAGCGTAACGAGCCGCCTCGCGGCTAGCAGCGGCGACGGATGAATATGTTACAAGCAGACGGCCGAGCTCGATGATCCCGATCATCACCACCAGAAGCATAGGAAGGATCAGGGCAAACTCAACCATGCCCTGACCTGAAGGTTGTGTTCGAAACCGGTGGAAGATTCTATTCATGGATCATTCCTCCTTAAAGCACAAGGCTGGTTACGCGACCAGTCCCTTGAGTTAGAATACCACCATTCAATGGATAATCAAGCGAACCTTGCAAAGTTGGAAATATCTCCCCTGGTATCGCAGTACCGATTTTGACTGTTTTTCACCTAACATTTTTGTCAGTTTTTAGAACAAGAATTTCTAAAATAAATGCAAAAGGCTGTCCTATTAAACGATTTAGCCGGATGTTATAATCCTCAAGTTTGAGAATGGGAATCCGAGTTCAGGTGTCATCACTAGATTCCAGACTTAAAAAAATGATTGGAATGTATGAGTTATAACAAGCCAGATATTAGCGAGCTTCTCAATCGATACGGACTGCGTCCACGCAAGAGTTTAGGACAGAATTTTCTGGTTGACGATGATGCACTGAACCGGGTTGCTGCTGCGGCTCAAATCCAACCGGACCAGGCAATTTTAGAGATTGGTCCTGGATTAGGAAGCTTAACCAGCATCCTGGCTGATTTTGCAGATAGGGTCGTCTGCGTTGAGCTGGATCGCACCCTGATCCCGCCGCTCCGAGAAGTGCTCAAGGGCCGGACGAACATCGAGATCGTCCAGGGAGATATCCTGACCTTGGACCCCAGCACCCTGATGTGCGGATCATCGGAAAATTGTCGACCTTCATATCTTGTCGTCGCTAATATTCCTTATTACATCACCTCCGCACTGATGCGGCATCTTCTAGAGACCCGTTGTCCTCCAAAAAGCATGGTATTGACAGTGCAGCGTGAAGTTGCCGAGCGGATTTCAGCTGAAGCAGGGGATATGAGCCTCCTGGCGTTGAGCGTGCAGGTTTATGGAAGGACACAGATTTTTGGTCGAATCCCTGCCGGGGCGTTTTATCCAGTCCCGCAGGTAGATTCTGCCATCTTGCAGATCCAGTTATATGACAACCCTTTGATCCCTGCTGAACAACTCGCGGATTTCTTTCGATTGGCTAAAGCTGCGTTCTCCCAAAAACGGAAAACAATCCGCAATGCGCTGGCAGGAGGAATGCACTGGCTGCCCTCTCAGGCAGAAGCTTTCTTGCTGAAAGCAGGAGTCGAACCCATGCGGCGGGCGGAGACGCTGAGCCTGATGGAATGGAAAAATCTGGTGGGTATCTATCAGTCCTTGGGAACCAGCTCCCGATAACGATGGCGGATTTGCCAAACCCGAATTGCAGCTTCGAGCTGAATTGCGAAGGACATCTTTGAGGTTCCCCAACGGCGGTCAGCAAAATATATCGGGATTTCTATGGATCGATACCCCAGCCGAAAAGCGACATAGGTCAATTCAATTTGAAAAGAATACCCATTCGAACAGATTTGATCAAGCGGCATACCAAGCAGGGTGTTCCGCCGCCATAATCGAAAGCCGCCGGTTATATCGCGAGTTGGTAAACCTAGTATCAACCTTGCATAGAAGTTTCCGAATGAAGAGAGCCCTTTTCGCCAGAGAGGCCAGCTGTCATCTACCCTTCCTCCAGCAACATAACGCGAGCCTAAAACCACATCGCAATTTGCCAAAGCGGCTAACATTTCAGGTATTTTTTCTGGAGGGTGCGAGAAATCTGCATCCATCTGACAGATTGCCTCAGCGCCATTTCGGAGGACTTGTTGGAAACCGGAGAGATATGCTGGTCCGAGTCCAAGTTTACCTGATCGGTGCATAACCGATACGCTTGATGGATTTTCGGAAGCAAGACGATCTGCTATTCGACCGGTACCGTCCGGGCTGTTGTCGTCGACAATGAGGAGGCGTAATCCTTCCAGCGGCAATCCAAGGATCGAGGATGCCAATCTCGGCAAGTTCTCAGCTTCGTTATAGGTTGGGATTACTACAGTGACCTGCATCATGGAATATTATCACCATTGAAGCTCTGCACCCCATGGGCCAGATGTTTTAAGAGATGGGGACTTTCTGGATCACAAAATCGCAGACTTCATCGCCCATCGCGACACAATTTGACTCATTGACCCGGAACTCGCTTCCACCGGAAACCCACTTCAGCCCTTCCTGGAGCAAACCAACAGCGATAAAACAAACTGGTTTATCAGAACCGGAACGACCCCAACAAACCGGGCAGCGATGGATTGTATAGACAAAGACGTCATCTTCTTCTTTTACGGTCGAATATTGGTCGCTAATTTGAGAAAAAATCTTGGCCATTGCTGGGATTCCAATCCGAAGTTTGGCGCTCAACGGAAGGATTTTGAATGCCAGATCACCGACGCCAGCAAGCGCGCCGAAATTGCGCAGGGAGTCGGCAAAGGCTGCCCTACCTGCTCGAAGCGCAAGTCCACGTCCTCCACGCGGTCCGTACATTTCTTCTAACGCCAGATTCAGCGCGGAGAAATCCGAAAAATTAAATTCCCGCTCAAGGTTGTCAGGTGGAAGATTATCAATAAGATGGGTAAGATGTGCCATGTTCAATACCGCGTTCAAACCATTTTTACCCATCACATCTTCTAGTGCTTTGATGGAAATCCGGGCGATTTTGTTCGCGTAATTATATTGGCTCTTCGGAATTGGATCCATGGGAGGATGCCTAAATCAATTTGTGAAGCGCCTCAGCTGCGCGGCGCATATCCAGGAAAATTAACCCAAGCTTGGCATGTTCGCGAGCCAGGGCTGTGAGAACAGCATCTTCTCCGACCGACATCAGGATGACGTAACCACACTCGCCTTTGATATAGACCTGCTCAAGCGTGCCGCGCCCCAGCTCAGACGCAATGCGTTCACCGAGCGACAGCATTGCTGCTGACATGGCTGAAACCCGATCTTCTTCCACGCTTTGCGGTAATGCAGATGCAATACTCAGCCCATCAACGCTGACAACTGCTGATGCCTCAATATCCGGTGAGGAAGCCTGTAAATCCCTAAGCCGGTCAACCATGAGTTGTGATCGAGATTTTGTCATCCTGTTGAACCTTTCTGAGGAAAAAAATGAGATCTGCCCAACAAAGGTTTTCACTCAAAAACAAGATCTCATTTGTCTGTTTGATCATATTCTAAGCATTCTTTGGATAACCTTCAGGCATTGTAACACTCAACGATATGAGATTGAATGGGTCATGCTTTAATCTAACGGATTTGGAATCTGTTTATCCTTGAATTGAAAAAAAAGGTAAAACCCATAATCTCGATCCGATCAAGATCATGTCATCGATCTGCCACAATCTGGATAAAATGTGGCAAAATATGCATTATCGTGGAGGAAACCTTATGAGCCAGACGATTCAAAAGCACTCATTAAAGTCAATCTTATTCCTGTTTGGAATCATCGCAGGGATTTGTTTGACGGCTTGCCAGCCGTCTAGCGTGACCGAAAAACCTGTCAAACTCCGAATCGCCGTCATGCCTGTGATCGATACGTTGCCAATGCATGTTGCTGATAAGGAAGGTTTGTATCAAAAACATGGAGTCGAAGTAGAGTTGATCCCTGTGGCCTCCGCACCGGAACGCGACCAGCTGATGGCTGCCGGGCAAGCTGATGGAACGATGAATGAAGCGCTGACTGTTGCCTTTTTTAATAAAGAAAAGATCAGTGCCCAGGTGGTTCGTTATGCCAGAACGGCGACAAGTGAGAATGCACTTTTCAGCATACTCGCTTCTCCGAAATCAGAGATTGAGGCTGTGGATGATTTAAAAGGGGTTCAAATTGGAATTTCTGAGGGCACAATCATTGAGTATATAACGGACAGGTTGCTGCAAGCTGAGGATTTCAAACAGGAGGAAATCCAATATGTGGCAGTACCCAAGCTAGACGAACGGATGAACCTGCTCCTTGGCGGTTCCCTAGAAGCAGGTGTGCTCCCGGAGCCGCTTACAACGCTTGCCAAAGCAAATGGGGCAAAACTTATCCTGGATGACTCCAGTCACCCGGAATACAGTTTCAGCACGATAACTTTCCGCAAATCGGTAATCGATAGCAATCCAGATGCAGTCCGAAGTTTCCTTGCAGCGATTGAAGATGCAGTTGGGATGATTAATGCGAACCCTTCAAATTACGAAGACTTGATGGTTGAGCGCAAAGTGGTCCCTCCGACTTTGAAAGGAATTTTCAAGCTGCCTCCTTTTGTGACCGCCGGGGTGCCAACCGAAGCACAGTGGAATGATATGATCACCTGGGCTCTGGAGAAAGGTTTACTGGAAAACAAAGTTCCTTATGTTGATTCGGTAAATCCAGGCTTTTTACCAAAGTGACCAGCGTAAAGGCACCAATCGTGTTAACCAGGTAGAGCATGATCCAGCTGGAATCTCTCACATATACATACCAGGATAGCCAGACAATTTTCGAAGATTTCGATCTGCAAGTGGGTCGCGGAGAATTTTTTGCTGTTTTAGGCTCTTCTGGCTGTGGAAAAACCACGCTGCTTTACTTGCTTGCTGGTCTTCTACCTCCTGCATCTGGTCGGGTGTTGATCGATGGCCAGCAGCTCATCCGGCCGCGGCCGCATACGGGTCTTATATTACAGGATTATGGACTGCTTCCCTGGGCGACTGTCAGAGAAAATGCAGCTTTAGGCCTGCGAATCCGAACTTTCTATGGTCCAGATGGGAAACACGCCCCGGAAGAGTTTCGACCCAATCTGGATGTCGATCCCTGGTTGGATCGACTCGGTCTGATGCCCTATAAAGACAAATATCCAGCCCAGCTCTCTGGAGGTCAGAGGCAGCGTGCCGCGATCGCCCGGACGCTTGCACTCTCGCCCGATTTGCTGCTCATGGATGAGCCGTTTTCTTCGCTCGACGCGCCAACTCGAGAAGCTTTACAGCGCCTGACTCTGGAGCTTTGGGCTGAAAAAGAACTGACGCTTATTACTGTCACGCATGCTATTGAAGAGGCAGTGGTGTTAGGGAGCAAAATTTTGCTGCTTGGAGCGCCTCCAAACCACGCTCCTGTGATTATCGATAATCCCGGAGGTGCAAACCCTAACTTTATTGATTCCCCGGATTATTTTGTAATGGTCCGTGATTTGAGGCGCAGAATGGAAGCTCTCGAATGAAAAGAAAGGACTTGCTCTGGGCAATCCTTGGTTTGATCGCTGTCTGGCAGGTTTTTGCAATGCTGCTTAACCAACCGATCTTACCTACCCCTATTGAGGTTTTTGAGGCATTCTTTCGAGAGCTTGCAGCAGGAGATTTGCCTGTTCATTTTTTGGCAAGTCTGTGGCGGGTGGTTGTCAGCACAATCCTGGCAATAGCCCTGGCTGTACCTGCGGGTTTGGCCTTAGGTCAGTCTGCTGGATTGAACAAAATATTTTCTCCAGTAATTTATCTGCTCTATCCGATTCCGAAGGTCGTTTTCGTTCCGATCGTTTTGCTTTTCCTGGGAGTTGGAAATCTTGCAAAGATCGTGATCATTTTTCTTATCCTATTTTTTCAGATTCTTGTCCTGGTGCGAGATCAGGCGGCAGGAATTCGTCCGGAGCTTGTCCAGAGCGTGCGCAGCCTTGGAGCGGGAAGGCGAGGATTGTTTCGTTTTGTGTATTTTCCCGCCTGTTTACCGGCGATCTTGACAGCGCTTCGTCAATCGGTTGGTACGGCTGTCGCGGTGCTCTATGTTGCGGAGCTTTTTGCCACACAGCGAGGTTTAGGATATTATATTTACCTCAGCGGCTCGACCTTGTTTGACTACCCTGCAATGTATGCCGGAATCCTGGCTCTGAGCATCATGGGGTTGGGCTTATATTTTGGGGTTGATTGGCTCGAGACGAAGCTCTGTCCCTGGTTGATAGCAAAGTAATATTCTTCGCTTGCGGTGAGACCGGGTTTCTAATGAACGCTAAGGTTCTCGGGTCATCACAAGGCGGCGATCACAAGTCCGGACGAAAACAACAAGCTGTACAACAGAGTCAGCCGTCCAGCCGCAGCCAGCGCCAGGTTCAACGGTCGACCTTCGGTTACCCAAACGGTGCGATTAAGTTGAAAGGCCAGAGGGATTGAAAGCCAGGTAAGAAGCACCCAGGCAGGACCTGCGCCGCTCAGCGCAAGAACAGGCGGAACCAGATATGCGGCTGTAAGGCACAGGCTGAATTCGCGGCGGGTGCCGCGCTCTCCCAGCCGGACTGCCAGGGTTTTTTTTCCAACGAAAGTGTCATTTTTAATGTCCCGAAGGTTATTTACCACCAGGATTCCAGTGATCAGAAATCCCATCGGAAGCGAAGCCCACAAGGCTATCGGATCGATCCCATTGGCCTGTACAAAATATGTGCCGCATACAGCAATGGGTCCAAAAAAAAGAAAACCATCAGATCACCCAGGCCGAAATATCCATAAGGGAAAGGACCTCCTGTGTAGGCGATTGCGGCAGCGATGCAAGCCAATCCGATCAAAATGACCAGCCAGCCGGCAGATAAGAATAAATATGCGCCTAAAATTCCGGCAAGCGAGAAAGCAGCCCACATCCCGAAGATGACCTGTCGAGGTCGAAGCAACCCCGATTGAGTTACCCTCATCGGTCCGAGGCGAGCATGCGTGTCTGCGCCTCGATAATAATCAAATACATCGTTGGCAAGGTTTGCGCCAATCTGGAGCAGAAGCGCTCCAAGCAGGCAGGCGAGAGCTGGACCCTGTTGGAATTTTCCCATCCAAAAAGCTGCTGCAGAGCCGACAATTGCAGTTGCAGCAGCCGCAGGCAGCGTCTTTGGACGGATAGCCAGCAGCCAGATTTGAAAGCTGTTGAGACTGGATGTAGGTGGATCTTTAGGCCTGGAGAATTCTGACATAAGGATTTGAAGTACTCTTAAACAAGCGCTCGCCGGATGATAACACATTAATAAATCATTCGACCAGGACTTTGGGTTGGGGGGTTTTCAAATTCGTATTGTAGTTGCGAAGCAGGAAATTCATGGCAGGTCCGGCCATTAATGAGGTGGTCAATGCCATCACAACAATAGCCACAAATATCCGTTCGTCAATCAGGTTGTTGGTCAACCCCACCCCAGCCAAAATGATTCCAGTCGCACCGCGCGCGTTGAGACCAAAGCCAATCGCGAGCGACTCCCGGTTAATGGGCATACCTGCCAATCGCGCCCCAATCAGCACAGAGCCGATCTTGGCGATACAGGCAGCAACCAGGATCATAACGACGAGTGTTCCGTCGAAATTTGTGAGGAAATCCGTCATCATCCCCATTGAAACAAAATAAATCGGAGCAAAGAAACTGAGCACGAAATAACCAATCACATCGTGAGCTTCATTCTTTTCTTCACTATTTCCTCCTAATGCGGCTCCGACCAGGAACGCGCCCAGAAAAGCATGGATCCCAAGGCCTTCAGATATGCTCCCTGCGATCAGAATGAGCAGGGATGTTAGTGCGATAAATCCGCTTGGCCAGCTGACATGCTTACGCGCCCATTGCAGCGCTGGCGGACCTAATTTACGTCCGATCACTAAAATGCCAACGAAGAATATTCCAACAAACGCAACAGTAAGCGGCAAGGATTTTACGGAAGCTGTTCCAGAAGGTGAGATCTCATTCAATATGATCGCGAACAAGGTCCAGTTGACCAGGTCGTCAAAGACAGTGGCGGTCATGATGACTGAGCCAATTTCGCCTTTAAGCAAACCGAGGTCCATCAAGATGCGGGCGATGACAGGATTAGCGGAATTGGCAAGATTTATCCCAACAAATAATGCAAATGAGAAGAAATGCGTCTGGACAGTGGGACCCCAGAATGAGCGAGGCGCCAGATATACCAATCCTACTCCAACTCCGATTGGCAGAAGCGTTCCAACCAAACCAATCAAAGCCGCCTTTTTTCCGATACGCGGCAGATCGGTTAGATTGACCTCTAAGCCAGCAACGAAGAGGAAGAAAAGCATGCCCAACTTGATTAATGCTTCACGGACAACATTGACCCCGGGGGAGCTGTAAAACAACCAGGATGAAAGATCTGGGAACAACAGGCCAAAGATGGTTGGACCCAGGATGATCCCGCCGATTATTTCACCCAAAACTGCCGGCTGACGAATTTTGCGCATTAAGGTGCCGCAGAATAGTGCAAAACCCAGCATCAGGGCGAACTGCAATCCAAGCTTAATAAAATCCTGAGAGCTCATTATTATTAGATATATAGGGTATACTTAGTCTCTTATAACAACCTGGATTATATCACCGCCATGATGCTTTAATCATTGCTTCATTTCCAGAAGGGTAGTTTTCCCAAAAGCCCGCTTATAATAAGAATGAAACCCCATGGAATAACCCTGGGTAAATCGATTGATAAATAAAGTTGGGATTGACTGGTTGGATTAAGTAGATGTCCAATCCAGAATATTTAGGAGTCATTGAATGAAACGAACCTTATTGGTTTTAAGCATCCTGGGATTGCTTTTTGGATTTGGTGTAGAAACGCGATCTGTTACAGCTGCTCATGAAGTGCAACAACTAAATTCCACAGCGGGAAAGTACTCCGCTGTGTTTGCCAGGGATTTATATGTATGATCCTGGTAACTGTCTACCGGTTGGGCCATCCGGTTACCGGACGGAAATGGCAGAAAAAGGGATCACATTCCCATTGCCTCCCTTGGCATATACACCAATCGATCAGGGGCTTGGGCAAGTGGACGTACTGTACGGCGAAGTGACCAATATGCCGGCGCCAGTTTTTAGCTCGATGCAGGATGCAGTTTCTGGGAATAAAAAATCTGCTTCTCAGCGGCTGATGGGCGAATTTGTATACGTCTCATATACGAATGAGCAGCAGATTGAGGGAAAAAAACTCTATGAGATCCAACCGGGCGCTTTCTTGACCGGAAACTATATCTCGAGATTGGGAGTCATGCCCCCGGGACGTGGAGCAACATTTGCCAGCACGCCGACCAGTGCATTTGGGTGGGTGTTGACTTATTTTTCACAGACACCACAGATCGATGTGAGAGTCGCCCCTAATGGTGATGCGACAGGCAGGCTGCTGAATTTATATGAAATCGTGCCGGTATTTGGTGAGGAAAAAGTCGCTGAAGATCTTTGGTACATGATCGGCCCAGACGAATGGGTACCTGCCAAATATATCGCCAGAGTGGTGCCCAATAATACGCAACCGGATGGCATTCCGGGAAACCGCTGGATCGAAGTAAACCTGTTTGACCAGACCTTAGCAGTCTATGATCAAGGTCAGCTGATTTTCGCGACGATCATTGCTTCTGGAGCCGATCCTTTTTGGACCCGACCAGGCGTCTTCCAGATCTATGAAAAACACGAGTCCGCTCCAATGACAGGGTCTTTTGAAGCCGATCGATCGGATGCCTACTACCTTGAGGATGTGCCCTTCACGATGTATTTTGATGGCGCACGCGCCCTGCATGGGGCTTACTGGCGTGCAAAAATGGGATACCCACAATCTCATGGATGTGTGAATTTGGCTGTTGCCGATGCCCACTGGATTTTTGACTGGGCGCAGAACGGCGATTATGTATATGTCTGGGATCCATCTGGAGAGACTCCCACCGATCCGGAATTGTACAAAGCAGGTGGGTATTGAGATTGGGACAGCGATTTCGCGCCCGTTTGCTTTGGATCGTCCTCGGGGCTTTTCTGACGCTTGCCTGCTTTGCGGGTGGGCTTTTTTCCAGACCAGATCCGACGGCTGCGCCGTTAATGGCAGCAACGCTCCCTCAAATCAAGCTCAGCACGCAGACTTTGAATGCACCAAGAATCCTGGCGAGTCCATCCCCAGATCCGTTTACCGCAACGGCATCACCAACCGCACTTTCCACCGCGACTCCGATCTTTGTATTCACGCCAACCGTTTTACGGCCATTTCCATCCACGCGCCAGGTCGAGATTTTTGAAGAAGTCTGGGGTGCAGTCAACGAAAACTACCTTTATCCGGATTTCAACGGATTGAACTGGGGTGAAGTCCGCCAGGATATGCTCCAAAAAATCAGTGCCGGGTTGAGCGAAGGCGAATTCTACGACGCCCTTGCAGAGATGATCTTCTCCCTGGGAGATATGCATTCGACTTATTTCAACCCGGATATGGCACGCCAGCTGGATGAGGAATATGCTGGGAATGCCCAATATGTCGGAATAGGGGTGATACATACACCGGTGCCTGAGCGAAAACTGCTTTCAATAGTATATGTATATCCGAACAGCCCGGCGGCAGAGGCGGGTTTGCAGTCGCATGACAATATCCTGGCTGTAGATGGGCAACCAGTTTTTGACGAAGAAGGCAATCGGTTAAACCTTCTTCTTGGAGAAGAAGGCACGACAGTCATGGTCACTGTACAAACGCCTGGACAACCGCCCCGTGATGTTAGCATCACCAGGCAAGCGGTGGTGACTGAGACCCCGATCCCAAGCCATGTGCGGACAACCCCGGGTGGAAAGCGGATAGGCTACTTGATGATACCGACTTTCCTTGAGGAGCAGATTGACGAACGTGTTAGCCAGGCGCTTCAAGATCTTTCTTCGTCTGGGCCATTGGATGGGCTGATCATAGATAATCGAAATAATGGGGGAGGTACGATCGATGTTATGTTAAATACCCTGGCTCATTTTACTTCCGGACCAGTGGGTTTGTTTGAAGAACGGGAAGTGGAGGAAACCATTGAAGTAAATGGAGTAAATATCGCCGGGTCCCAGCAGCTCCCGCTTGTCGTCTTGGTGGGTAAAGGTTCTGCCAGTTTCGGTGAGATTTTCTCTGGAATCCTCAGGGATTTGGGCAGGGCAAAAATCATCGGAGAGCAAACCAAAGGAAATGTTGAAATGCTCCGTATTTTCGATTTTTCAGACCAGTCGCGCGCCTGGATAGCCACTGCAACATTTCGACCGCTGAAAAATCCAGACCAGAATTGGGAAAAAACCGGGATCATTCCAGACATCAGTGTTTTAAGTGACTGGGATCTTGTAACTGACGAAACTGACCCAGTGATCAATGAAGCGTTGAAAATATTTGACCAGTGAGAATGATGATGAGGGTGAAGCGCCAGAACTTCCCCTGATCAGTTTATGGTAAACTGAGGGAAGCGATGCTCACATGGCCTGAGAAGATCCTGTTTGTGCTGGCGGTGTTGGCGGTTCTCTTCATATCCTTCCGCTTGAGCCGGCGCATCAGTTCTATCATTTCCCGAGGACACGGAAAGCCGAGCTTCGACCTGACCCGCAGGCGGTTGGTTTCGGCTGCGGTCAAAGTGGCGCTGCTACAGCCGACATTCAAGATCCGTTTTGCGACCAGCCTGTTCCATGCCTTAATTGTTTGGGGATTCCTGTTTTTTTTGACCGTCAATTTGGGAGATTTACTGCAGGGGTTTATCTCCGGATTCCATTTCATGGGGCAGGGAGTTGCTGGTGGCATTTATCGCCTGCTGGCTGATCTCTCGAGCGTAGGTGTTCTGGTGGGGATGGTCGCCCTATTAATTCGGCGTTTTGTGATTAGATCAAAATCGCTGACGACCAGGGATGATATCCTCCTACACCCAAAAGCCAGAAGCGGCATCCGCCGAGACTCCTTGATCGTTGGAGGGTTTGTAATTCTTCATGTAGGTTCGCGATTTTTGGGAGAGACTTTCAAGATCGCGGCAGGGGGTTCAGATCGATGGCAGCCGTTTGCCACAATTGTCTCTGGAATATGGACGAACCTGAGTGCGAATGCGCTGAACCGGGCTGAACACATCACATTCTGGCTTGCGCTCGGAACTATTTTGCTTTTCATCCCCTATTTTTATTACTCGAAACATATTCACCTCTTCTTCGGACCGCTGAACCATATCCTTAAGCCTGAGCGCCATTCAATCGGTGAGTTGAGCCGGTTAGATTTTGATGATGAGACGGTTGAAACGTTCGGCGCAAGTCATCTCGAAGACCTGAGTTGGGAACAACTGATGGACGCTTATGCATGCATCATGTGCTACCGCTGCCAGCAGGTCTGTCCGGCGTACAATACTGGTAAGGTTCTGTCTCCAGCAGCGCTGGAAATTAATAAACGCTATTTCCTCAATGATGAAGGCAAGTCGATCGCTGGTGGTGCGCAGAGTTCTCAACCATTGATTGAATTCGCAATCTCCGAGCAGGCAATTTGGTCCTGTACAGCCTGTGGGGCCTGCATCGATATCTGCCCGGTCAACAACTCGCCGATGCACGATATCCTGGATATTCGCCGCGCCCTGGTATTGATGGAGAACAGCTTCCCGGATCAGCTCCAGACTGCATTTAAAGGGATGGAACGCAACGCTAATCCATGGAATGTTCCTCAAATTGATCGGATGAAGTGGGCAGAAGGATTGAATGTCCCGACGATTGAGCAGCAGCCCGCACCGGAGATTCTATGGTGGGTTGGCTGCGCGCCGGCGACCGATGAACGCGCCAGGAAGACAGCCAGAGCGTTTGCAGCCATATTGAATGAAGCAGGGACCGATTTTGCTGTCTTAGGTCGAAAAGAAGCCTGCACGGGTGATGCTGCCCGAAGGGCAGGAAACGAATTCTTGTTTAATGAACTGGCAACCAGGAATGTCGAAACCCTAAATAAAATTGCGCCTCATCGCATCGTGACAACCTGCCCTCATTGTCTCCACACCCTGAAAAACGAATACCCGGCATTTGGGGGGAACTACTCTGTGATCCATCACACCCAATTTATTAATGAGCTGGTTGCTGCCGGTAAGCTCAAGTTGAATACAGACGCGCTTATTTCTGCTTCTTTCCATGATCCATGCTATTTGGGACGCCACAACCAGATCACCGATGCTCCTCGCCAGGTGTTAGCAAGCGCGGGAGTTAAGATTGTGGAAATGGAGCGTCATGGATCGATGTCTTTCTGCTGCGGGGCAGGTGGGGCGCAGATGTGGAAGGAAGAGGAACATGGGCAGGAGCGGATCAATGCAAACCGGTTCCGGGAAGTCCAGAAAACTGGGGTTTCCACCCTGGCTGTCGGATGCCCATTCTGCCTGGCTATGTTAAGCGATGCAGGGACAGATGCTAACAGCGAGATTCGGATTAAAGATATCGCTGAAATCGTTGCTGAGGTATTGGTAAAAAAGACGTCTCTGGTTGCATGAAAACAAATAACAATTTATCCATGATTTGGGCTTTCAGGGGGGTTTGACAGCCTAACCTTCTACAACTACAATAGCATGGGTTTCTGACCGTTTTTCAACTCAACAAGTTTATATTTTCCTTATGAAGGCATCAAGAAGTTCTTTGGATGGAGTAAATATTGCCGTCTGCTACTCGATACCAGCTTTACGAAATCCTCGGACCTGAAGCAGGCCAGATTTTTAATCTGGAGCAATCTGTAACCCTCCTTGGCAGAGCACCCGAGGCGCAGATCGTCCTGACAGGCTCGATGGTGTCGCGAATTCATGCCCGGATCACGTTCTCATCCGGGCGATTTCTCATTGAAGACAGCGGGAGCGCTAACGGCACCTTTGTGAATGGCATCAAGATAGGATCTCCCTATCCACTCTCCACTGGTGACAAGATCACGCTGGGTGAGAATGTGGCATTCGAATTCCAGGAGGTGCCTGCTGGAGAAGGTTCCAAGGACACGATCATCTTAACCAACGGTTTGGATGTCCTGACAGAGTCAGTTGAAGACAGCTCAATCCCGCTTTCTGAAGACAAGGCCGAATCTGCCACACAGCCATATCAAGAAAATGATCCAATGGGAATCGGAAAGAAATCGGCCTCGCCAAAAATGATCGTGATGGTTGCAGGTGAGGATTCTCAAACATATCCGTTGATCGATTCAAGGATTACGATTGGCCGCGATGAAGACAACTACATCGTAATCCGTTCTCCGATCATTTCTCGCCACCACGCCTTGCTCGAATCAATCCCTGACGGCTATCTGCTGACCATCCAGCCAGATAATACGAACGAGACATATCTCGACGGCATGCTGGTTCAAGGGGCGCAGAAACTCATCGATAATGCTGTTATTCGTGTTGGAAGCGCAGAAGCAGGTCAACTGGTGACCATGCATTTTCAGCTTCCTGAAGGAAATGAACCTGGCTTTGCACGAATAATCCAGGTCGGTGGTCAGGGAAAACTGCTGATTGGACGTGATTTAGAAAATGATATCGTCCTCGATGCACCATCGATCTCACGCTTTCAAGCCGAGATCGAAAGCGTCGGTCAGCGCTTCCGCATCAGAGACCTGAGAAGCCTTAACGGTACCTTTCTCAACAACCAGCGTATCCAGGATGAGACCTGGGCCAAACCACAGGATCACCTTCGGATTGGTCCGTACCTTTTTATCCTGGGAGAAAAAGCCCTGGAGCGGATTGATCAAACTCACGGTGTCAGAATTGATGCGTTTCGTCTGAATAAGCAAGTGCGAAAAGATCTTAACCTGCTGCAAGATATCTCGCTGGTATTAATGCCGCGCGAATTCGTTGTGGTGGTTGGTCAAAGCGGTGGGGGTAAGACCACGCTTGTCGATGCTATGGCTGGCTATCGCCCGGCAACAAATGGGCAGGTTTTCCTTAATGATACCGACCTGTACAGGCATTTTGATGCGCTCCGCAGCGGGATAGGCTATGTGCCGCAGCGGGATATCATTCACCTGGAGCTGACGGTTTTTGAATCGCTTGATTATGCTGCCAAATTGAGGATGCCTCCTGATGTATCGGCGGAAGAGCGTCGAACGCGGATATTGCAAGTCCTCGATGACCTCGACCTGACGCACAGGAAGGATGAACAGATTTCCAAACTGAGCGGCGGTCAACAAAAAAGGGTTTCAATTGGCGTGGAACTATTGACCCAGCCAGGACTCTTTTTTCTGGATGAGCCGACATCAGGGCTGGATCCAGGGACGGAAACCTCATTGATGCAGCTGATGCGCAGGTTGGCAGACCAGGGTCGAACGATTGTGCTGATCACGCATGCCACGAAGAACGTGATGCTGGCGGATAAGGTGGTCTTTCTGGCGAGGGGCGGTTATCTGGCATGGTTTGGACCACCGGATGAGGCGCTGAACTATTTTTCGCAGTTTCAATCAGACCGTGAGCAGCGCCACCGCGGGATGGATTTTGACCAGATCTATTCAATTCTTGACGATCCAACCAAAGGTGTTCCACGGGACTGGCAACTCCGGTATCAAAAGCACCTGGCATTTCAACAGTACATCCGAGAGCCCCTCCTGACCAAAGGACACGACCTGGATGCAGCTGACCCGAGAAACCACAAGGACCGCAACCAGTCTGATGGGATTACAAAATTTCAGAAATCCAGGACCTCTGCCGGCAGGTTTAATCCAGTTCTTTCAATTCGCCAGTTCGCGATCCTTTCTGCTCGAAACTTAAAAATATTGAGCCGAGATCGGATCAGCTTGCTTTTGATGTTAGCAGCAGCACCATTGGTAGGTATGCTGGATTTTGTCCTGGCTAGTGGGATGGACGCCAATCCATTCGATTATAAAAATGGTGATTTCTCACCGGCTGTGATCTCGTTGTTCCTATTTTCAATTTATGGGGTCCTTGTCGGTGGGATTTCTCAAATGCGAGAAATTGTCAAAGAGAAGGCGGTCTACCGCCGAGAGCGGCTGGTAAACCTGGAAATTCTGCCTTATGTGCTCTCAAAAATGTGGGTGGCGGGGCTGTTAGCGCTCTATCATGCGGTTGCCTATACTGTCCTGCATTATCTGGCATTCGATATGCCAGGAGGGGCACTTGAATTCTTTCTGGTCTACATTACCGTCGTGCTGGCGACCTTCTCCGGGATGATGATGGGTCTATTTGCCTCCGCACTAGCACCGAATTCAAATACTGTTCCTTTGATCGTGATCATGTTGATGATCCCACAAATCGTCCTGGGTGGAGCACTGATTCCGCTTCCAAAGCCTGTTACAGCGATCACTTCGACGCGCTGGGCATTTCAATCTTTCTTGGGGATATCGGGTATCGGTTCCGACCTTGCTGCTGATCCGTGCTGGGAGCTGTCTGCTGCTGATCGTGAAAACCTCACGCTCGAACAAAATGAGCAACTTGGATGTCTATGTCTCGGGATTAACACGTTACGTCAGGATTCGTGCGAATTCCCTGGACTGGGTATGTTTTACAATCCAGCAATCGATGAGCCCATGCCAGAAAAACCCACGGAAATTGGCCAGCCGCCAGAAAAACCCCAGCTTCCGGATGCGCCGCAACAGCCGGGCAATCCTAACGATCTGGCTGCTATGAACGCTTATTTATCTGAGCTGAAGGCTTACCAGGAATTGACTGCCAGCGTCCAGGCGAATTACGAAACGGAAGTTCAAGCATACCAGCAAAAAGCAGATCAATATCAGCAGGCTCTGATTGCCTATCAAAATGAGCTGGCTGAATGGCAGATCAGCCGCAACGAAGCGATTGGGCAGGCAGAGGGAATGCTAAGCCGGTTTGAGAACCTTTTTGGTTGGGCGATTGTGAATAAAGACAGCGACAATGAATATGCTGGTATGCTGGCAAAGACCTGGTCGGCCCAGGGGTTTATCATTTTTGTCTATTTTTTGTTGATCGTTGGATTGATGAAGCTGAAAGACAAAACCTGATGAGCAGTATGAAAGCGATCGATCCACCTTTATCAGGTTTGAAAGAAAGCGCCTGTGTCGTATCTTTGATTCGATCGGATGAAGACGCCCGACAGGCACAACTCATGATCGGATCCCTGCGGTCTTTTGGGGGTTCACTGCAGTCTTCCCCGGTTTTACTCTTTGCTTTGAGACCTGATCGGTTTGTCAGGGAGTTTGAGAGGTTTGCCGCCGTAGACCTGATTCAGCTAAAGGATCAAGAAACGATACCAGACTATTTTTTTGCGGCGAAGGTAGCTGCCTGCGCCCAAGCCGAAGAATTGGCTGAATCCAGGGTTGCCTCACTGATCTGGCTGAATCCCCAATCTTTAACGATCCAACCCCCGCTGCTTTTAGGTCTCTTTTCCAATTTCCAGGCAGCATTTCGAACGGTCCACATCTGCAATGTCGGATCTCCTTCGAAGGAGCCGCCGGATATATTTTGGAAATTGATCTACGACGAAATCGGAATGGAGGAGCCGGGTTTTTCGATTGAATCTTTCCTGGACAGGCGGGAGATAAGGCCATATTTTAATACACACCTGTTTGCCGTAAAACCGCAGCAGGGGTTGATGAAAGCCTGGTTGGAAACATTTCTCTCACTGGTCAGCGATCCCGATTTTCAAGCTCAAGCGTGCCCGGACGATTTGCATAAGATATTCCTTCATCAGGCTGTGCTGAGCGCGTTGGCTGCCAAAAGACTCAGCCTCGAAGAAATCTGCCTGCTTCCACCTGGCTACAGTTACCCGCTGCACCTGCATTCCCAGGCGAAAGAAGGACAGCGAATTGAATTCGTTGGATGAAATGATCTTGCCAGTTTACGAGGATGAGGATTCACATCCATTAGTTGTTAAAGGACTCAGGATAAGCGCAGAGCTTCGAGCCTGGCTGGAGAAAAACTCTCCTCATAAGAACCATTGATATATCGCCATCGTTGAATGACTTTTGATTTAGTGTTGTATTTAGCAATGTTCCTTGGGAGGAATAAATAAGCCAGGGGGGCACGAATCGCCAATTTTTAGAAGCTGAGGACAAAGATGACAGGGACGATCATTAACACGATAGCAGTTATCGTCGGAGGTACTCTCGGATCACTTCTGGGCGCCAGGCTGCCGGATAAAGTTCGCCAGATTGTGATCCAGGGGGTTGGTTTGGTTGTCATTGTTGTGGGTGTTCAGATGGCGCTTAAAACCCAGAACATATTGATCGTTTTGGGGAGCATCCTGGTAGGGGGGATCATTGGCGAGTGGTGGCGAATAGACGAGCGGCTGGAAGCATTAGGCCGGAAAGCCGAGGAAAAGGCGAGCCGCTTTCCTTTCCTGACGCGCGGTGATTTTACCAAGGGATTCGTTACAGCAAGCCTGGTATTTTGCGTTGGTCCGATGACCGTTGTCGGTTCGCTGCAGGAAGGGATTTCCGGCGATGCCAGCCTGTTAATTATGAAAAGCGTCCTGGATGGCTTCACCTCAATGGCCTTTGCAGCATCTTTGGGGATGGGTGTCAGCCTTTTCGGCGATCGTAGTCCTGGTCGTCCAGGGCGGTTTGACGTTAAGCGCAGGAGCGCTGGGAGGCTTGTTAAGCGATGAAATGGTGCTCGAAATGACTGCTGCGGGGGGCGTGTTATTGATTGGCATAAGCTTGATGATGTTGGAAATCAAGCGAATTCGAGTTGCGAATTTACTTCCAGCCCTGGTCATTGCCCCACTTCTGGTACCTCTGTGGAGCTGGATTCGGACTTTGCTTAAGAATTGAGCTTTGAAATCAGATGACGCTATGTCAACAAAAAAGGGCGATATAATCGATTATGACCTTTCTTGATGATCTCATAACAGGAATGCTGAATGCGCAAACAAAATACAAACGCTAAATCAGTTTCCCCGAGAATTTATTTGCGGCTGGGTCTGTCCCGGGAGCAGATACTTCAAGATTACCGGATAGCATTCAGGAGCCGCCAGGCCAGCCTGATCGGTCGAAGGGAAGTCCTCAGCGGAAAAGCCAAGTTTGGGATATTTGGCGATGGAAAGGAACTGCCGCAGCTTGCCATGGCACGCGTATTTCGGCCCGGAGATTGGCGATCGGGATATTATCGCGACCAGACGCTGATGTTTGCGACCGGCATGTGTACACTGGAACAGTTTTTTGCTCAGCTTTATGCTCATGCTGATCTCTCGGCTGAACCAATGACTGGCGGGCGAGCGATGAATGCACATTTTGCTACCCGGTCAATCGGAGCGGACCGAAATTGGCTTGATCTGACAGCCCAGCCTAACTCTGCCGCTGACCTTTCGCCGACGGGCTCACAAATGCCTAAGGCAGTGGGTCTGGCTTATGCGTCGAAGCTTTTTCGCCAGCTGGACGAGCTAAAACAATTCAGCAGGTTTTCAAGAAATGGGGATGAAATCGTCTTTGCGACAATTGGAAACGCCTCAGCAGCGGAAGGGATGTTTTGGGAGTCTTTGAATGCAATCGGAGTGCTGCGCTGTCCTGCGATCTTGACCGTTTATGATGATGGTTATGGTATCTCGGTTGCGAACGAAAGCCAGATTGCCAAAGAAAATATCTCAGAGCTGCTGGAAGGCTTTCGCCGTCCCCCTGGGGAATGTTGTGATGGTTATGATATCTACCACATCAATGGCTGGGATTATCCAGCGCTGATCGAGGTATATCGTCAGGCAGAAAAAACAGCACGCCTGGAACATATGCCTTCTTTAGTCCATGTGGATGAACTTACACAACCGCAAGGGCATTCCACATCCGGAAGCCACGAGCGATATAAAACGGCCGAGCGGTTGGCATGGGAATCGGAATGGGACGGGATTAAGAAATTCCGTGAGTGGTTGCTCGCTGAAGGATTGGAAAGCGTTGAGAACTTGCAGGCGCTGGAAAGTGAAGACCGCGAGATTGTAGAAAATGCTCGAAAGAGTGCCTGGGAGGCTTATCACGCTCCAATTCTGGAAGAGAGGAAAGAGCTGCTCCGATTGCTAGAGGCGCTCAGCATCCCAGGTCAAACAGAGAAGTTAGAAGATGTCAAAGCGAAGCTTGAATCTATACAAACACCGTTTCGGCGTGATTTAAGTTCAGCAGCTCGCCAGGTTTTAACTTTGATGCATTCGCATACCCCAGGAGAGGATATCGTAGGACATCGACAAGGATTGATAGAATGGCGGGCGAAGCTTGAAATCGCTGCCAGGGACAGATATTATTCACACTTATATGAGGAAGGACCTGCATCAGCGCTTCTGGTAGAAACACATCCACCAATCTATTCCGAAAGTTCCCCGGAAGTCTATGGTTACGAAATCTTGAACGCTGCTTTCGACCTTGCATTGAGCCGCGAGCCGAGGCTGGTCGCGTTTGGCGAAGATGTCGGTCGGTTAGGGGATGTTAATCAGGGGATGCGTGGTTTGCAGCAGAAATACGGCCCCTTACGGGTCTCTGACACTGGAATCCGTGAAGCAACCATCGTTGGTCAGGCAATTGGGATGGCATTGCGCGGCTTGCGCCCGCTAGCTGAAATTCAATATCTAGATTATGTTCTGTATGCTCTGCAACTGATGGCAGACGACCTGGCGTCTCTCCAGTGGCGGACGAAAGGTGGGCAGCGCGCTCCGGTAATCCTGAGGACACGCGGGCACCGTCTGGAAGGGATCTGGCACAGCGGTTCGCCGATGGCCGGAATCATCCACCTCACACGCGGAATGTACGTGTTGACTCCACGAGATATGACTCGGGCTGCAGGTTTCTACAACACGCTCCTACAAGCTGAAGAGCCGGCTCTGATAGTAGAAGTGTTAAACGGCTACCGATTGAAAGAGCGCCTCCCGGATAACCTGGGGGAAATGACTGTGCCGTTGGGAATTCCAGAAATCCTGTGCCCCGGCTCGGATATCACGTTGGTCACTTACGGAGCCAGCTGCAGGATTGTAATGGATGCTGCTGAACAGCTGGCTCAAACAGGCATCCAGGCTGAAGTTGTGGATGTCCAGACTCTTCTGCCTTTCGATCGAAACCAGATGATCCTCGAGTTCGTTGAAAAAAACGGGAAGGATCCTTTTCGTCGATGAAGACGTCCCTGGCGGGGCTACTGCATACATGATGCAGGAAGTGATCGAGCGCCAGGGGGGGTATTCCTGGTTGGACTCGCCGCCACGCACGCTTTCGGCCAGCCCTCACCGACCTGCCTACGGCTCTGATGGGGATTACTGGTCAAAACCTAATGTCGACACAGTTTTTGAGCAGGTATATTCAATGATGAACGAAGTTGACCCACTTCGATTTCCGTTGTAAGAATTGGCATCTAGGAGGTCTCATGGCAGTAAAAGTCATCATGCCGCAGTTAGGTAAATCAGTCTTTGAAGGGACACTATCGCGCTGGCTGAAATCACCTGGCGAACCCGTTGGGGAATTTGAGCCGCTGGTTGAGATCAATACGGATAAGGTGGACACCGAAGTGCCGAGCCCTTCGGCTGGTGTACTCCTGGAGGTGCTTGTTCCAGAAGGGACTGTTGTTCAGGTTGGAACGCTTCTCGCCTGGATCGGTCAGCCAGGGGAAGATTTCAACAGAAATGCTACCGTCGCTGCTCAGGAAACGCAAGCTATGCCAACCCGGGCGCCAGCAGAACAGGATAAATCAACAGAACTTCTGATTCCTGTTTCCAGACGCACTCGCGAGCTGGGATTTATCTCGCCTGTGGTAGCAAAAATGGCTCTGGAGCATAAGGTTGATCTGCTTGAGGTCAAAGGGACCGGACAAGGAGGCCGGATCACCAAGCGGGATGTGGAAGCTTATCTAGATGAGCGCAGCCAGGCTTCGGACCGGTCTACTACCATGGCCACGACTTTAAAGGCGGCTGACAAACCCGGAGTTTCACCATTAGAGGCATCCGAAGCTTCGGGTGAGCTGATCACCCTCAATCCCTTGCGCAGACAGATAGCCGAACACATGCTTCGCAGCAAACACACTTCACCTCATGTGACGACGATCATGGAATCTGATTTAAGTCGAGTGATAGCCCACCGCCAGGCGAATAAAGTCGCATTTGCCAGAGATGGGGTTAACCTGACTTTCACGGCTTATTTTATTGCAGCAGCTGTTGCGGCATTGAAAGCGTATCCACTTGTAAACTCGTCCTGGACGGAAGCCGGGATTCGGCTGCACAAACAGATTAATATTGGGATGGCGACTTCGCTTGGAGAGGCAGGTTTGATCGTCCCAGTGATCAAGGACGCGGACGGCCTGTCGCTGCTAGGGATCGCTCGAGCAGTCAATGATCTTGCCAATCGGGCACGGGCGCGCCAGCTTGTTCCGGATGAAGTCCAGGGCGGAACGTTTACAATTACCAACCACGGGGTAAGCGGCTCTCTCTTTGCAACTCCTATCATCAACCAACCGCAGTGCGCAATCCTGGGTGTAGGTGTTATTCAAAAAAGGGCTGTTGTGATCAGTGATAAATCGCTTGGGGACGCCATTGCGATCCGAACGATGGTGTACCTTGGACTGACCTTCGACCACCGAATTCTCGATGGAGCAATCGCGGATTACTTCCTGGCTCATGTCGTCCAGACTCTTCAAAATTGGAATTAATACGTTTATGGATACTTGAGGAATTTGACCGCGATCGTGTGTTGCGGGCACGACATCAACCATTTTTAGCTGTGTTATACTGGATGTTAAATCGACGATGAGCAAACAATCAGGTTGGGCATCGGACCTGAAAAAGCTCCTCACCAGCTTCCCGATTTGCACCCAAATCGCAATCGGCAACGCAGTCATCATCATCTTTGGAGCAATGGTTGGGATTTTAGATTTTCGAGCCAAATATATCCTTTTCATTTTTACTCAAGCCGCAAATCCGATATTCTTCACTAAGGTGGGATTGTGCATGTCTACCAGTACATTCCTCACACAGCCGGCGCTGTACCCATTAATTGACCTGCTCATGCGCATAGATAACTATAAATCCATTCTGACTTTCCCAGCCCATGCACAACAGACATCCTGGGATGATCAGAATAAAAGCGTTATTGAATTTTCTTGGAAATTGCTTCATGAGCACAGAAACGTGAAAGGTTACCTGACTGCAGGTTTGTGTGGCTGTTGATGGTTGCCTGGAGACGATCAATGAGTAAAAAAATCCGCATAATGTTGGTTGACGATCACACCATCCTGAGAGCCGGCCTGCGCGCCTTGCTGGAAACCGAACCGGATCTGACAGTTGTTGGGGAGGCGGAAGATGGTCATGTTGCAGTTCAGATGGCAAGTGATTTGGATCCAGATATCGTATTAATGGATATTGCGATGCCGCGCCTGAATGGACTGGAAGCGACACGCCAGATCCATCGCAGCCGACCAGGAGTGAAGGTTCTTATACTGACAATGCATGAGAATGAAGAATATATTCGCCAGGCATTGGCCTACGGAGCGATGGGCTACATTCTTAAGGACGCTGCAGCGCATGATTTATTGGATGCAATCCGAGCTGTTTTTCGTGGCGAGGCGGTGCTTTCAACTGCGATTACGCGACTTGTAATCGAGGACTATTTGCGTTGGGGTGATTTGAATACTTCACACAACACAAATGGGCTGAGCTCTCGCGAGCATGAAATTCTCCAGCTCATCGCAGAAGGATATACCAATAAACAGATTGCTGAGATTCTTTGTATATCGATTAAGACTGTCCAAACTCACCGGGGGAATATTATGACAAAACTGGATCTGCACGACCGCAGCGATCTGATTAAGTACGCAATCCGTAAAAAAATCATTGAAGTTTAATTCCATCAGGGAGTGCTGCCGAAATATCGGGCGCGCGCCTGAGGGAAAATACTACCTTTAGTGGATTACAAATCCGGCAGATTTTGCTATTGATAATAGAGTACAGGTTTTGATCATGCACCTCTAAGTGGGATGGAACAGGTTTTTCGAAAGGAGGATGCGAATGAAACGATTTAAGGTGGTGAGAGCTCGACAAACCGCATGGATATTAATTGCGGTCGGTCTGCTGTTGGTAATACCATCATTTACCCAGGCTGGCGGGATGATCCACTCGGAAACGATTGCGCCGTCGATTTCTCATATATTCAAATCGGCATTTCCGGCAGGGGCATCTTTGTATGATAATCCCTCTGCAGTTGTTCCGCCTCCTAAACGAGACCCCTGCTTGCACTGTCATATCCTCGGTGAGAATACGGGCTTGTGGACACCGCTGGCACGCTGGGCACTATTCGGATTTCTGGGATTGGTCTTTGTCCTGGGAGTATACCGAAGCGCGAGCACCTGGACCACACGCCAGCCGTGGAAACCGCTCAGCAAGCGGTCTTTTGAATGGTTCGACAAGCGATATGAAGTCTCGGGGATGCTTTCTAAATTGCTGAAAAAGCCAGTCCCGAGATATGCTCAAGCCTGGTGGTACTGCCTGGGAGGAATTACTGCATTTCTTTTTCTCATCCAGGCCATCACTGGAATCTTGCTGGCTTTTTACTACAAGCCAACTCCAGAGACTGCTTATGCAAGCATCATTTTTATCGAGACTCAAGTGCATTTTGGAGCAGCGATCCGGTCGATTCATGCCTGGTCAGCGAATGGAATGATCCTGATGTGCACCGCCCACATGCTGCGTGTGTTCATAATGGGTGCTTATAAGAATCCGCCGCGAATTAAACTGGGTGAGCGGCGTACTGCTGCTGATCTTGACACTGGCGTTCGGTTTTACTGGCTACCTGCTTCCCTGGGACCAGCGTGCTTTTTGGGCGACCACAGTTGGCACTGAAATTGCCGGGAGCATTCCTGCAATTGGAGACCTGGCACTTGTCTTCCTTAGAGTAGGTTGGGACGTTGCAGGGCAAACGCTGAGCCGTTTTTTTGCTTTGCATGTGATTGTCCTGCCGTTATTTACTGTAACAATGATGGGTGCTCATTTCCTGATGGTGCGACGTCTTGGCATCGCCAAACCGCTCTGAAAGAGAGATACGAAATGTCCGAAACCTCTTTAGAACATTCAATAGACGCAGATGAAACGGTTCCTTTTTACCCAGATCATGTTAGCTTGGAGCTCCGGGTGGTCGTTGGGATCACGATCGTAGTTGTTGCGATTGGGATCGCTGGCCTGTTTTTGCCTGTCGGTTTGGGAGAGCCGGCTGACCCATTGAATACCCCGGCGCATGTGAAGCCAGAGTGGTATTTCCTGGCGCTCTACCAGCTGTTAAAATACATTCCCAAGACGACTGGAGTCTTGCTCCCGCTAATTTTTGTGTTGATCGTCACCATCTGGCCATTCTTAGACAGCAAACCTGAGACCACACGTCGAGCCGGGCGCACCCGTGCGATCGTCATTGTCATTGGTATGATCCTGCTGATTGGTTTGACAATTTGGGGGGAGGTGAGCTGATGACCCCGCTGAACCGGAACGAGTTCTTGAAAATTGCCCAGCGCTTACTTGCGTTGACTGGTATTACCGTCTTAGCTGCACCGGTGGTGGCATATTTTTTCCCTGCAAATCTTCAAGAGACCCCCGCAGAGCCAGTTTTCGTTGGCTCGGTGCAGGACCTTTCGCTGAATTCCAGCAAAACAATCCCTTATGGGCGGTATCCCGCGTTGGTTATTAATACGTCCGAAGGAGTAAAGGCATATTCTGCGGTCTGTACTCATTTTGGATGCGTCGTCAAATGGGATTCGGAGAGTGGGGAGATTATTTGCCCCTGCCATGACGGATTTTTCTCTCCGGTGGATGGCCATGTGATCTCTGGTCCACCACCGACCGCGCTGGAGACAATCCCAGTACAAGTGATTGACGGTAAGATCTTTGTGGGAGATGAAGCATGAGCGCACACACAGCACCCGCCGTCCCACCAAAACCGAAAAATGAGCGATTGCCCGATGTTTCGAAAGGGATAAAGCAATTCTTGGAGCATGGGAGTGACTTCTTCCTGAATTCGATAGCACAGGTCCGGATCTATGACAGAGCTTATGCCGGGATCATGCACGCCCTCCTGTTTTGGGGAGTGACCATCCAGGTTCTTGGGACTGCAATCAACCTGATGCAGATGAAATTGTTCCTTCCTTTTGAACTTACCTTTCCGAGGGAAGGACTCTACCTGGCATTTGAGCTAGTAATGGACCTGGCCGGGGTCGCGATCCTGGTTGGCGTTCTAATGGCTGGTTTTCGGCGGCTGGTCCTGCGTCCCAAATCTCTAGAGACTCGCTGGGATGACATCTACGCGCTAGTGCTGCTCCTCGTGATTCCAATCGCTGGTTTTGCAGTAGAGGCCACTCGGCTGATATCAGCCTCGCCGGATTGGTCTTTATGGTCCCCAATTGGCAGGGTCATCGCCGGGTGGTTTGGGGCGATGGGGCTGACTCGTGAAGGGGCGGTGTGGCTGCACGGATTTCTGTTCTGGACGCATGCCGCGCTTGCATTGACATTGCTGGCGAGCATCCCTTACACAAAGCTGCGCCACCTGGTAAATACTCCGCTGAACATTCTGCTTCGAAACCGGAAGACCCCGGGAATCCCAGCAAAAATTGATAATATCGAAGAAGCAGAAATCCTGGGTGTCGGTCAGATTCGTGAGTTCACTCCCCGCCAGCTGCTTTCTTTTGATGCCTGTGTGCGCTGTGGGCGCTGCGATGACGCCTGTCCGGTTGTCGAGAGCGGAACGACGTATGCCCCGCGCCTATTCGTTCAGTCGCTGCGGCGGGTGATGGATGACACCCTTACTCACCCGGAACGAAAAAAAGCTGTTGATGGAAATTCACTGCCGGATCTAATCGGTCCTCAGTCACCCTGGTCCTGCACAACATGCGGCGCTTGCCTGGAACGCTGTCCGGCATTTGTAAATCCGGTGGATGAAGTCATCGACCTGCGGAGATACCTGGCCCTGACGACAGGCAAGCTGCCGAAAACTGTGGCCGATACGCTGAGAAATTTCGAACGTCAGGGTAATCCATGGGGATTGCCGCCCGAAGAAAGGATCGCCTGGACAGAAGACCTGGGAGTACGCGAGCTTGCACCGGGAGATCAAACGGATGTGTTGCTTTACCTGGGGTGTGCATTTGCGTTTGACGCCCGGAATCGTAAGGCGGCTGCTGCCTTTGCCCGTTTGCTTCAAAAAGCAAATGTTGAATTTGGTATTCTTGGATTTGATGAGACTTGCTGCGGAGACATGGCTAGACGTCTTGGCCAGGAGTACTTATTCCAGGTATTTGCCGAGCAGTTGAATGAAACGCTCGAAAAAGTCCATTTCAACCGAATCGTCACCCCATGTCCTCATTGCTTCAACGCGTTGAAAAATGAATATTCACAGCTTGGCTACCATTTTCCTGTTCAACATGCAGCTGAATTTCTGGTTGAGCATCAACACATCCTGGGTAAACCCTGTGCGAATGGTAACGGGATTCATGAACGAACTATCTATCACGACTCATGTTACCTTGGCCGGTACAATCAGGTCTATGCTGAACCGCGCGAGCTTTTAAAGTTGACGGGGCTTGAAACCACAGAATTTAGCCGAAACCGTGAAGAGAGCTTCTGCTGTGGTGGAGGCGGCGGGCAGATGTGGATGGAGAATGATGCTGAAAAACGGATCAACCACATTCGTCTTCAGGAAGCATTGGACCATCAGGCAGGTGTTATAGCAACCGCGTGCCCGTACTGCTTGCTGATGTTTGACGATGCGATCCGATCAAAGGGTCTTCGCGATCAGGTTCAGGTTCTAGACCTGTCTGAAATACTTGAAAAACAGCTGCCTGGCTGAGCCGTTGGAGGACATCATGCAGGATTATTGGAAGATCGAAACACATGGAGAACCAATTGGTGCTGTTCAGGATTTCGTCCGGCGAATTTGGGATCAGGCTGGTTTAGATGGATTAATTGCATCATCAAACGGTGAAAACCGACCGCGGCTGCTCATAAACTCAGAGCAGCTCCTTGAGGTTAATCCTTTCCGTCCGCTGATGATGGAAAATTGCGCCCATTCGATCCCTTCCGAATTGGTTAAACACCCGCAAGGCAAATTGGGCGTTCTGCTTCGCCCTTGTGAAATGCGAGCATTGATCGAAGTGTCAAAACGAAAAGCGGTCGAGCTCGATCGGTTGGTTACGATTTGCATCGACTGCCTGGGAACTTTTCCTGCTGATGAATATGCCTGGCGGTCTCAAAAAATTGGTGCATCTGAGCGCCTGGCGGATGATGCGATCAAGTTTGCTCGTCAGGGGGGGATCCTTGCATACCGTTATCGTCCGGCGTGTCAGACTTGTGCTTCGCCTGGAGCACAATCTGCGGATATAAATATCCACATCCTTGGCTTGCCTGTAAGGCAGCAAATATTGGTCCATACTTGTGGAAATCGACTCTCTGAAACGCTCGATATCGCGGTCCTAGCCGACGGTCTTGCGGAAGAAGAACCGATACAGCAGCACGAACATACTCTGGCTCGACAGACCGAGCGCCACCATCAGACGATGGAACGAGTAATTCGGGCTTTGGAGGATCTCCTTCCGAAAAATGTGGACGCATTGATTGTTCAACTTGAAAACTGCGGTAGCTGCCAGCGTTGCATGGCTGTTTGCCCGGTCTGCTCGGCAGAATTTCCACGGAAGAATGCAGAAGGTCATTATCCACACCATGCGATCGAACGCTGGCTGGTTTCCTGTTCGGGCTGCGGAATGTGTGAGCAAGCGTGCAGCGCAAACCTGCCTCTGAGCGTGATATTTGGCTCAATTCGTGAGAAGCTGAGTGAGGAATTTAGTTATCTTCCTGGTCGTAATTGGGAGGCGCCGCTTCCGCTTTGATTAGCAACGAAACATTATCTGGGATAACTCAGAACCCAAGGGTCTGGAAGCCAAAAAATTACACCTGCTGGTATCAGATGGGTTCACTTGACCCCAATTCAAGCGACCGTTATAATGAGAGTGGAGTCCAATACCATTCCAGTGGGAAAAAAGTAAATATAACCAAAAAACAGGAGAAATCATGAGCGATTACGACGTGGTTGTCATTGGCGCCGGACCCGGCGGGTATGTCTGTGCGATTCGCGCTGCCCAACTTGGCTTGAAGACTGCGATCGTTGACAAGCAGTGGCTTGGAGGTGTGTGCCTGAACGTTGGTTGTATTCCATCAAAAGCGTTGTTGAAGAACGCTGAAGTCGCGCATACCTTGCGCGAGCGCAGCAAAGAATTTGGTTTCTCATTTGAGAACCTGGTTCTGGATTACAGTGTGGCGGTAAAACGCAGCCGCCAGACATCCGATCGACTCGTTAAGGGTGTTGGCTTTTTAATGAAGAAGAATAATATCGATGTCCATATGGGCACGGCCAAAATAGCTGCCGCAGATAAGGTCCTTGTGACCGATAAAGATGGGAAAACGAACGAATTAAAAACAAAAAACATTGTCGTCGCCACCGGAGCCAGCGTCGCGATCCCACCTGGCTGGAAGATTGATGGCGAGAAAATCCTCACATACCTGGAAGCGATTCTACAGGAGAAGCTGCCAAAATCTGCGATTGTGATTGGAGCTGGCGCGATTGGGGTCGAATTCGCTACAGTCTGGCATTCCTATGGCGTCGACGTCACTATCGTTGAAATGCTACCGAGAATTGTTCCTTTGGAAGATGAAGAAGTAAGCGATGAGCTTGCTAAAAACTTGAAACGCCGCAAGATGAACATATTAACAGGTCATCGCGTTCAGGAAATCCGGGCGACCGAACAGGGCGTTCAGGTGAAAGTCGCTGGTGAAGATGGCGAAAAGACCCTCGAAGCCGAGCAGGCTCTCGTTGCGATCGGTTTCAAGCCTAACGGCCGGGGATTGGGTCTCGAAGAGCTTGGCGTAGCGATTAATGAACGCGGCGCGATCGAAATTGACGAGCGAATGGCGACGAATGTTCCCGGGATTTGGGCGATTGGAGATGTAACCGCGAAGCTTATGCTTGCCCATGTTGCCTCAGCGCAGGGTATCATCTGTTCAGAAACCATTGCCGGGGTTGAGACGACCAGGCTAAATTATGAAATGATGCCGCGTGCAACCTACTGTCAACCCCAGGTAGCTTCATTTGGGCTGACAGAGACGCAGGCGCGCGAACGCGGTTATGATGTTAAGGTGGCGCGCTTTCCATTCCAGGCGAATGGAAAAGCACTGGGGCTGGGTGATGCAGTCGGATGGGCAAAAATTGTCAGCGATGCCAAGTATGGCGAAATTCTGGGAGCCCATTTGATTGGTCCTGAAGTGACCGAGCTCCTGCCGGAGCTGACTCTGGCACAAATGATGGAAATTACCGTGCATGAAATTGGCCGAAATGTCCATGCCCATCCAACCTTAAGCGAAGCTCTAATGGAGGCTGCTGAAGCCTCGGCAGGTCAGGCGATTAATATCTGAGATCATTAAGATCGGATAGAACCGAAAAATCGAGGCAAGATAAACGCGAGCCACGCGTATATCCTGCCTCGATACGTTTAATCGATTGCATTCAGTATTTGCGACTAATTAGCATTTGATAAAACGCCGAAGCCTGCTCCATCACAGACCTGTATTCGGCACGTTCGGCAATCAAGCTGCTGTTAATCTTCCCGGCATTTTTCTGGAGTTCAGTATTATCAAGAGCGTAGATGATGGAATTTGCGATCGAGGCAGGATCATTTGGATTGAATAGGAGGCCATTCTCATTAGGGGTGATCCATTCTCGAAGCAATTCCAGGTCGCCGGCAACTGGAAGGCAGCCGCACGCCATCGCTTCCAGGAGTGTGTTAGGCGTACCATCATGATTGCTTGGTGAAACCACTACCTTAGACTGTCGAAACAAATCAGCCATCTCAGATCTTGTCTTTCGGGGTAACAGCTCAACATTCTTCTCAATTCCTAACTCCTTCACCCATCGGAACGCTTCAGCCTCACCAGCCATCATCGTGCAAAGAAATCTAGCCTGCGGGAAACGCTTGAGCACTTCAGGGAGAGAGCGAAAGAATGCATGATTATTCACATAAGAGCGAAAGCCCCTTGGATTGATGACGACCGGCTGAGTGACTGGTTCGGCGGGAGGATAAAAGATCTCTTCTTGAATTCCGCCTGCTCCTGGAAGGACAATGGTATCTTTAGATTTCTCAAATCCCCATTCACGAGCCAGGCGGATATCGCGATGGCAGTCTGCGTGAATAGCTGATGCCTGGGAGAGTGAAAAGCGGGTTTGTTTACGCATCCAGGGGGTCGCTGGGGCATGCAGGGTAAAATCATTCCCCCAGATGGATATTAAGAGTGGGATTCTCTGGGATCGCCGGGTGTCAGAGGACTCTCCAGGAAGTCCAATCGCTTGCGCCGCCAGCATCCCTTCATATGGGATTCTCATCGCGTGGATCAAATCCGGGTGGATTTCTTCAATCAACGGCTTCAATCGATTGGCGGCTGATCCCAGGGTAAATGGTCCCAGCAGCTGGCGAAGGCGTGTTCGCAAAGCAACTGTCCCGTGCAGCCAGGCGGCTTTTTGCGCCAGTCCTTCACTCTTCCCGCCTGATTTCATGCTGCTGAATGCAACCGGGATAAAATTGTAAGAAGCAAAGCGAGGATCAGGGTCGCATGGGAATGAAGAAACCAGGTGAACTTCTTCTCCAAGGTCAAGAAAATACTGGATCCAGTTCAAAGCGATTGGTGATCGACCGTCGGCGATGAAGAGCAGGCGCATTTCAGGCTTTCTGATTGTGAAAAACAGGGTTTGTCGGTGCTGGATCGGATCTGTCTGGTGACTTCGTTCAAAGCATGGACAAAGGAGGCAGCCATGTTTTCCAGGTTGATTTCTTCTGAAACAATCCTAAAGGATTCGTCACCCATTCTTCGCAAGCGCCAGGGATCGGCAAGGGCGTCGTGCAGAGCTGCGGTCAGGGCATTCAGGTCGTCTGAAGGGATGATCCAACCATTCTGCGGTCGGACAAGATCTCCTTGTGTGCCGTCACCCCTCGCGACGATTACTGGCAAGCCATGAGACATGGCTTCCTGAACGGCTAACCCTCCAGTACCGGGCAGCACAAAAAGATCAGCCTCCAAAAACAACCGATCCAGCTCAGGTCCAAATAGCGCTCCAACGAACTCCGCTTGAGGATAGAATTCATTTGACAGGACCTCGAGCTCTGCCCGGGCAGGACCATCACCCACAATCGACAGCCGTGGCTGCAGATCCGGTGAAAGCCCGGCGCAAGCCTTGAGAAGCAGATCGATCCGTTTGCGCTTTTGCAGCCGCCCGACAAACAGCAAACGTGGTTTTTCAGAAAAGGAATGTGATCGAACAGGAGGTCTGGCTGTTGGTTTTCTCGCAGCAGCGTTCGGTGCAACGAAGACACGCTCAGGTGAAAAACCGACGGCCTGATATTCCTGGGCGCCCTGGAGGCTGTAAGCGATGATGCCGTCCAAACGGCGTAGAAATTTTTGACGGGACTGCAGACGCCAGGTTTTTAACCATCCTGATACGGGCGCTGCTCCCAAGCCCCATCCAAGCACGGGTCGACCTCGGGAGTGCATCCATTCCACTGCCTGGAGAGTGCTTGGATATCGCGGATTCGCTTCAACAATCATCGCATCAGGATCCCATCCTTCTAGCCACTCAAGAATTCCCGTCTGCCGGCATTGATAGAAAGGAGAGGACACTTTTAAGAAAATGATGATTGACAGCCGGGAAATACTGTCCTACAGAGAGGCTTTTTACGGAGGTTATCTGTTCCTCGGGTTTAGGATCTCCTGCAAATACACTTAACCCGCCTGTACAGATTTCGGCCAGGATTTCAAAAAATGCTGCTCTATATCCAGGCAGAACGCGCTGTTGAACTGCTAGCCTGCCAGAGAAGGGAAGCCCCGTTTTCAAGACGATTCCTTTATCTCCGGTTGGAGGTTTTCTTGGGCCGCTTTCGAATTGTTTGTCCGTTTGCTTCCTTGCTCGGTGACGATTGGCTGCGGCATCGCAAGCAGGTAGGCTTTCCACCCTAGCGCTTCTAACGTATGGATTTGCGGATATCCTTTGACCATTTCGTGAATGGTGTAATTCGCCGCTGTGAAAGCCTCCCAGGCGGCTTGTGCTGCTTCGTGACCGTGAAGCTCAATCAAAACCAGTGGGCGCACTTCTGCCAAAAGACGCCTCATGCCTGTGAGCGCAAGGACTTCTCCGCCTTCAATATCCATTTTGACGACCTGAGGCTCCGGGTTGCAGCTGCCGAAGACGAAATCGTCCAGCGAAATCCCCGAGACATCGATCGCAAAGTTGTATTTAATTTCCTGGCGACCGGCAGATCCTTCCGCCTTGCCCATCCCTCCGGACGGACCAACCAGAAACCGCACCGGGCGGCTGGATTCGATGACGGCAGCTGGCACAACTGAAATCCGTGAACCGAAATCGTTCAATCTAATGTTCGCTCGGAGCCGCTCCTGGTTCTCGGGCAGCGCTTCAAACGCATAAACCCTACCAGCAGAACCGGTTTTGCGGGCAAGGAGCAGACTGATGTATCCGATGTTTGCACCGACGTCGTAGATAGTTGCTCCAGTGGAGACATATTTTTCCACTGCCTGCTGCAGTTCGGACTCGTAGGTTCCCAGCCAGTAATCTTTCTCGGTATGCAGGTCCAGGAGCAGTTTCGCACCTGCGAGACCTCCAGATGCAACCGTCTCTGTCACCATCCCACGTGGGGCAGCCCGGTTGAGGGTCCCGCGCAGCAGGCGCGCAAGCGGAGGAATGCTGTAAAGCCGCCGTTTGACGGGCACTGGGAGCAAGCGGGCAGTAAATGCGGCGAATGATAGCAGCAGATTTTTCACTTCAGCTCGGAAGTAATACATTAAGGTATTCTTCGACCATCCGTTCAAGGTTAAAGGAATCTTCCGCCTGGCGGCGGGCAGCTGTTCGATAGTCTGGCTGATTATTCAGGACTTCAAATGCTGCGATTGCCAGGGCTGCAGTGTCAGGAGGGTCCAGCTTCCAGGGGTCTCCGCCGTAAGGGACGATTTTCCCGGCGCCGCCGACCACAATCTCAGAAAGGGAGCCGGTATCGAAGCTCACCACCGGGAGACCGCACGCCAAAGCTTCGATAACTGCGTTAGGACAGGCTGGATGGATGTCCGACGAATAAAGCAGATGGGCAGCGCGATCAATGGCAGGGATTTGGTGTCGACCAACCAACCCGACCCATGACACATCAAAGTAAGCGCTAGCTCCCATCTGGGATAACTTATTGTTCCAATCGTCGCGCAGCGATTCATGCACTCGACCTACGATCTTCAACTCTATCCTGTTAGGCGGTTCTGAAGGATATTTTTGTTGGATAAATTTTGATAATTGTGTGACCATGTCGATTGCCACAGCCACTCCCATTTCGTACCCACCCATTAAGCTACCTTCGACCATCAGCACCCTCCAATGATCCAGGGGAGGCTTTTCAGACCCATTTGGAGAGTAGATATTTAGGTCCACGCCATTGTAAATCACAAAATTAGGTATAGGGGAGATGCCTCGCACCCGCTCCCACCAACGACGGGAAAATTCACTTTGATAGACGATCTGGCTGGCAAAATACTTGCGGATTAACGCCAGCAGCATGTTTCCATACTCAGCCCGCATGTAATGGTGCAGACCAGTCCGTTGAAAGCCAGACAATCGGTGGAGCCAGTTCATTCCGTCCAATCTCTGGACAATCGGGATGCCTCGACGGCGAGCCTTTAACAACCCGGGCAGGTCTCGAGTTCCTCCGACAACCAGCACAGCCTGGTAGAGGTTATCATTCAGATCGAGGCATACGTCAATGTTCCTAGCCTTAAGCCCGTCGATCAGCTTGTGTTGAAAAGAGACCATCCCGCCGACACCTTCAAGACGAGGAATGATGCAGACCTTCCTGGGACTTTCAGCGATCACGTTTGCCTGCACATTTTGCCGGGATACCAGTCCAGACCTCATCCTCGCCTGTGGTTTCTAGCAATACCGCGTTCGCTCCGATGATTGCGCCACGCCGAACCACCAGAGTCCCTTCACGGCACAGGACCTTTGCGCCTGCTGCCAGGATGACATCATCTTCTATGACA
Organism: uncultured Chloroflexia bacterium; assembly: GCA_963726375.1. Taxonomy (GTDB): domain Bacteria; phylum Chloroflexota; class Anaerolineae; order Anaerolineales; family UBA4823; genus UTCFX2. The sequence continues at coordinate 202,565 of CAVSCE010000007.1, forward strand.
ATACCTTGAAACCTGGATTTTTCAAACGGAAGATGGATATCGGCGCGCCCAAGCGTGACGCCAGGATACATCTTCACCCCATCGCCAATTACTGATTTCGAATGGATGACAACGCCAACCCCACCATGCACGAGTTCAAAATCCTTTCCAATAGAAACGCTTCTGGGGATTTCGACGCCAAGCACTTTCAATGTGTAATAGGCAAGTCGGCCGATCAGAGGCCATTTTCTTGCATAAACAAGCGAGGTGGGCAGGTCTTTTGCCATAGGTTTGTCTAATTACTGGAGCGGCCCGACATTCGAAGCGCCCAACCGGGTGATCTTAAAACCAGCTTTCTGCCAGCTATCATCTCTCCAGCAATTGACTGCATCCACAACATCACGGGCAGTCGTCCAACCAGCCAACTCACCAGGATCGAGCGTTTTGAAATCCTTATGTCCGACCAGAAGCAGAATGAGCTCAGCACCTTCCAGTGCAATCTTGAGTGTCGCGGCGGTTGACAAACCTTCAATCCTGGCATCGAGTTTATTGGGTTCATAAGCGCTAACAAGTGCACCATGTTCGATTAGAAGGCGCGCGGTTTCTACGGCAGGGCTTTCGCGCAGATCATCCACGTCAGGCTTGTAAGAAAGCCCCAGACAAGCGATCTTCTTGCCGGAGAGTTCTGAAACTTGTTTAATCCTGAGGGCTTTCATAACCAGCTCCATCACATGGTGCGGCTGTAAATCGTTCACTTTACGGGCAGCAAGAATTATTGGGGTTAAATCCGGAGCAGCTTCCACCAGGAACCAGGGATCCACGCTGATGCAGTGGCCGCCAACTCCTGGCCCGGGGGAAAGGATGTTTACGCGCGGGTGGAGGTTTGCTATTGAAATGGCTTCCCAGACGTCGATCCCAAAACGATCAGCCAGGTGGGCAAATTCATTTGCGATTGCGATATTCACATCTCGATATGTGTTTTCCATTAATTTGACCATTTCAGCAGTCGTGGCATCGGTCAGGCGGATTTCTCCTCGCACAAAGACGCTGTAAAGATCGCGGCCGGCTTCGGCTGATTTCAGGTTAATCCCACCGATGACCCGGGCATTTTCGATCAGCTCGCGAAGGATTTGTCCGGGCAGGACGCGCTCAGGTGAATATCCAAGCAGAAAGTCACTGCCTGCCTTTAAACCAGATTTCTCAAGAATTGGTGCAACCAGATCCACGGTCGTGCGCGGCGGTGATGTCGACTCAAGGATGACGAGGTTGCCAGGTTTTAGAAAGGGAACAATCGCTTCGGCGGCAGAGATGACAAATCGCATATCTGCACGTTTATCGTCAAGAAATGGTGTTGGTACGGCAATGATGAACGCATCCGCGGTTTCAGGTGAGCTGTGGATTTCCAGATTTCCTGATCTCAATGCTGCCTGGACCACGTCCCTGAGACCTGGTTCCTGGATGTGAAGCCTGCCGCTGCGCAGAATTTCAACTACTTCGGGATTTATATCTACGCCGATAACCTGGAGATTATGGGTCGCAAACGTGCTTGCAGTTGGCAGACCGATATACCCAAGCCCCAGGACGCAGATCTTTTGAAATTTCACGCTTAACTCCTCGAAAATGATGTCCGTTTACCAAGAAATTGTTTCAGACTCTGGAAAGCTTAGATTTGATTGGATGGAGGACCAACCATACGATTATGCCATAAAAAAACAAAACTTACAGCACCTTGACACAGAACGTATGTTCGTGTTATTATATAATTAGCACAAATAATCGAATAATCATGGCAAAGAATGAACGCCAGAGATTGGAGGAAAAATTATGATGGCTCGACGCCGACGTAAAGACCTGAGTGACCGGCAGGTGCGCGTCCTGGGAGTGCTGGAGAGTTTTCAGCAAAAAAATGGTTACCCGCCGTCCATCCGTGAAATTTGTGATAAAGCCAATATCTCTTCAACTTCGGTTGTCAATTACTACCTCGACCAGCTGGAAGACATGGGATACATCGAGCGTGACCAGGGCATATCACGCGGAATACGCCTGGTAAAGCCAGCTTTTGAGCCGGTCAACCCAGTAGATGAAGCCGTTAAGAAGGTGAAGGACACAGTCCAGACCATCGGACAGACGGTTGGAGAGATGCTCCAGGTGCCACTGCTTGGAAGGATCGTTGCCGGTTCGCCAATCCCAATCCCCTCCTCGGATTTCTCATACTTTGACGCCGAGAGCATGGTGGATGTTGCAAGCAGCCTGCTTCCGACCAGTGAGAAGGGGTCCAAGCTTTTCGCTCTGGAGGTTCAAGGCGAATTGATGATCGATGCGATGGTATACGACGGAGACATCGTGATCATGAAGCCAGCCAATGAAGCCCGAAATGGAGAAATGGTCGCGATCTGGCTGAAGGATCGTGATGAAACGACCTTGAAATACTTCTATTCGGAAAAGGGCAAGGTCAGACTCCAACCTGCTAACCGGACGATGCAGCCGATAATTATTGATGATCCTTCTTCCGTTGAGGTACAGGGAAAGGTCATCATGGTGATCCGTCAGGTAAAAGGGATGGTCGCTTGAGAAAAAACCTCGCGAGGACCTGCAGCTTCAGGCTGCAGGTCCTGACACTTTATCGAAGAATCACAGGAATGAAGGTCATGCTTTTCGAAGGGGTAAATCGGATCAGAATAGGGTCATGGTCTGAGCTTCGCTGGCTGGTATTGCTGACAGACATCCAGTATTCGGGATAATCTGCGTTGATATGCACGGATTGGGCTTCAAGAAATTGCAGGGATGGCTGAGGAGTAAACAAGCCATAATCCAGGGTTTGAGAAATCCCTTGATAAATATATGTATACCGGATTGGGTGGTTGATAAAAAACGTTGAATTTTCCAATCCTGATGATGCCAAGTGTTTTGAGCGGCTCAGAATCTGGATGGTCGTTTAAATCTCCAAGGACCAAAATTAACTGAGGACGGTTTGGCTTGATTTATCTCATTCACCAGGACTGCGACGAACTGGGCTTGTTCGAGCCGTCTGGGGAGAGTGTATGCTGTAGATGGATGAATCGTCTACTTTTGATTTAAAATGGCATACGATGATCCAAAAATCAAAAAACTGTTGAGATGTTGAATAATTAATAGCTGATCGGACCCAGAGATGAGCGATTAGCGGAGGTCTAGAGAACAAACGGTTGCCGTCCAGGACACCATCATTGTTGCGATCGCATGTGAGTGCATTTTGTGGATTTACTGGATCCCCATTTCCGTCCGGTTCTAAACCATCAATCAGCCCAGTGCATCCCTGGCGGATTTCATAGGCTAATCAGGTTGACCAGGTCTACTCGGAACGCCAGCGCAAGATCCAAACCGCGCTGGTCAGGTCCGTCCATGTGCAGAATTTGATAGCTTTCCCCAATTTCTGGTCTGGATAGCATATCCTCAAGGACTTGAATTGTTTCGGCCTCCTGGAAGGCCAGGATTGCAGGATTACTAAGATCGTTTTGAATTGCCAGAGCGCGCTTCTGTAGACGGCGCTGGTATTCCGTTATGGATAGAGCCTGGTCTTCAGTAAGCGGATCATCCTAAGTGTTAAACAGCTCGCCGAGATTGAACGTTGCTGCAGAGATCGCCGGGATGAACAGGGCATTATTCGGAAATATGTCTGCTTAGTCTGGTACAATTAATTCAGGGGGAGATAAAAGCTGGATGCAGTATTGTCCCAATCGGAAGTCTAGGACGCCTATGAGCGATTGAACTTGGTCTCCGACTTTTACTTCCGGAAAAATCTCGGTGGTTCCTTCGTCGTCGACGCAAATAATCTCCCCTGTACCTTCTGGGTCATCGTGAAATACTCGTTCGATCCCAAGGTTGGACTGGATCAGCCAGGATCGATCATTTGAATCCGTCGGACCAACCACAAGACCCTGGCTAAGCTGGACAAGCATACCTTCGAATGTCTCGAAGTGCTAGCTCGACGCGGCAGAGTTAAGAAACGGAGGATTCAATTCATGTGGAGTCGGTAATGGATTGTTGTGCGAGAGAATTTTCACAGCAGCCCGCTGGCGATAATTTCGGTCATCCCGTAATATTCCTGGACTACGCCTGTCAATTCAACCCTGTCGCCGGAGCTGACAACTTCAAGGCGCTCTCCGATGTAAACGAAGACCCCATCTGATGTGGCTGGGTTCTGATCGCAATTTTGGGATTGAATGAAAAAACCGCGTTGGGAGCTCTGATCGAAATCGGCGGTCACTATTCCCTGAACCAGGACAGTCATTCCCTGGTAAGCAGATGAATAACCTTGCCCTTGAATTTGGCAGATGGAAACCTTAACCGAAGAACTGTAATCTACCGGATGTGTAAGAATCAGCAGGAGGTTCAAGAATATGAAAGACCGGTATGGTGAGGTCATTTTGAGTAAAAACCGTTTCAGTCCGCTTTTACTCATTCTACGAAAATTTTCAGCAGTGGTCAATAAGCTTTCAGATTGCTATCATGTTAGAATTAGCGTTTAGGAAATGTTTAGCCCATTTCTCAACAAAAAATCAACCTGAAAATATTGGATAAGCCATGCTCGAGACAGACCTCTCCGATTTACAACTTTATTTGTCCGACAAGATTTAGCTAGGCAGGTCGGCCCTTCTTCCTGCACTGCATTTCATTCAATCGCAGTATGGATACATCCCTGAACCGGCAGCCGAGGAAGTGAGCCGACTGCTGGGTGTCCCACTTGCAGACGTATCCGGTGTGGTGGAATTCTACAGCTTGTATCTCTTTAAACCGACAGGGAAGAACCTGATCCAGGTTTGCACGGATGTTGCCTGTAGGATGAGGGGAGGAGAAGAAATCATCGGATCTCTCTGCGAACATCTTGGAGTTCGTGAAGGGGAAGTCACACCTGATGGGATCTACAGCGTGCAGCGCGCCCCTTGCCTTGGCCTTTGCGAGCACGCACCAGCCGCACTGGTTGGAGAGAAGGCTGTTGGACAAATCGATCCTAAATGCCCTGGCGACGTACTTGATGTCGGTTCAAAACGCCCACAGGCGATTTTTGGAGGGACAATTCACCGGCTGACTGGAAATTGCGGCCAAGGTCGACCAATGCCGTTGGCAGAATATGAGCTGAATGGGGGTTATCAGGGTCTGCGCAAGGCACTGTCGATGAAACCTGAAGAGGTCATTGCTGAAGTGAAAAAATCTGGACTTGTGGGGCGTGGAGGAGCAGCTTTCCCGACCGGAGTGAAGTGGGAAGGCGCGGCAGAGGCTCAAGGCGAACCCAAATATGTCGTTTGTAATGCCGACGAATCCGAACCGGGTACTTTCAAAGATCGTGGCTTAATGGAAGAGGATCCGCATTTAATTCTGGAAGGGATGATCATTGCTGGATATGCGATCGGCGCCAACAAAGGATATATTTATATCCGCGGAGAATATCCATATTCCTACCTATCACTTAGCGGTGCTGTCGAGGATGCGCGTCAAAATGGTCACCTTGGGAGGAATATCCTGGGGTCGAGCTTTGCTTTCGATGTGGAAATCCGCCAGGGGGCTGGGGCTTATATTTGCGGTGAAGAGACTGCCCTTTTTGAATTGATAGAAGGAAAGCGCGGTTATCCGAGGTTGAAACCTCCCTTCCCTACGGTATATGGATTATTTGGGAAGCCGACTGTTATCAATAATGTCGAAACTCTATGCAACATACCATTTATCATCGCCCATGGGTCCGACTCATATCGTGAGATCGGGACCGAGAAATCTCCTGGCAGCAAGTTATTTTGCCTTTCCGGGGATATTCGATTTCCAGGTATTTATGAAGTGCCTTTTGGAATCAGCTTGAACCATTTGCTTTTCGACCTTGCGGGCGGAATTCGTGAAGACCGCCAGCTTCAGGCGATTCTTTTTGGTGGGGCAGCCGGAGCATTTGCAGTCCCTGAACAGGTAGATGTAGAGATGTCGTTCGAAGCGTTGCGTGATGCCGGGCTGCCCTTAGGTTCTGGTGTTGTCCTGGTCCTGGACGAAAGCCGCGATATCCGCCAGATCGTGCTGTCTTTAGCGCGCTTTTTTGCTCACGAATCTTGCGGGAAATGCTATCCTTGCCAGATGGGCACCCAACGCCAGCTTGAAATCCTTCAAAGGGTCGTTGACGGGAAGGTGATGCAGGGTGATGTGGATAGACTGAAAGATGTCGGCTGGACGATGACGGATGCCTCGATCTGCGGATTGGGGCAGACAGCGGCAAGTGCAGTGCTCAGTGCATTGCGCATCTGGCCCGACCTGTTTTCCCCGGAAAACAAGGAAAATCGAAGGAGACACCTATAAGATGGCAAGAGAGATTTCGCTCACGATCGACGGAAGGGAAGTCACGGTTCCGGAAGGGACAACAATTCTTCAAGCGGCAAAATCCGTGGGGATAGAAATACCGGTGATCTGTTTTCACGAGGCAACAACTTCCAACGGTCTTTGCCGCATGTGCGTCGTTGAGGTAGAAGGCTGGCGTGTATTGGCGGCTTCCTGTGTTGCGCAAGTAGCAGATCGAATGGTCGTTCATACAGCATCAGAGCGTGTGCTCCGCAGCCGGCGCACGATCCTGGAGATGCTTCATTCAACTGTTGACCTCTCTGAATCACCGGAGATCAAGAAGCTGGCTAGTGATTATGCTATCGATCCTTCGCGGTTTCCTGAGGCTGAAAGAAGGGATATCCCGCTAAAAGATGACAACCCTATGTACGTTCGCGATTATGCCAAATGTGTCCTGTGCTGGCGCTGCGTTCAAGTTTGTGCGGATGATGCGCAGTATACATTTGCCTTGAGTTATTCCGGGCGTGGGTATTGCACACAGATCAGCACATTTTCAAATCGCCCTTTACCACTTACAACCTGTGTTTTCTGCGGTCAATGTATCGGTGTATGTCCGACAAATGCGCTTAAGCCAAAACGAGAATGGCTTCTGGAGCAGGATTTACCGATCAAGGAAAAACTGGCATCCGCTTCCTTAAGGCGAAGTAGAAAATCTGAATGAACGATCCGGTGTCAGGGGCGGTCTTATTGGGTTTGTCTGCCGCAGCAACCTGGGGGGCAGGGGATTTTATGGGTGGGTTTGCCTCGAAACGTTCCAATGTACTCGGTGTGGTGATAGGCGCTGAGGTCATTGGATTGATTTTCTTGATTCCTCTCACTGTAGTTATCGGCGATCCAATCCCAGAATTTAAATCCTGGATCATGGCTCTTGCAGCCGGTTTATCGGGTGGAATAGGATTAATCTTGTTGTACCGAGCCCTGGCAGCCGGGCAGATGAGCACTGCTGCACCGGTTGCCGCAGTAGTAGGAGCGGCTATTCCTGTGGTGGTTGGTATGGTGTTGGAAGGCGCTCCGAAAGCAACAGCCCTGATTGGGATTGCCATTGCGCTAGGTGCAATTCTTTTGATATCCTACAATGGAAGAGAAGCGAGTAATGATTTATTTGATATCAAGAGCCTGACACTGCCGATTATCGCGGGACTGCTGTTTGGCTTATTCTTTATCTTTCTTGATCAGGCCAGCAATACTTCAAAATTTTGGCCGGTGGCTGCCACACGATGTAGTTCGATTTTTTTCCTGACTATCTTTGCGTTATTAACCCAAAAATCATGCCTGCCCACCAGGAAGAGCTGGTTATTAATCGGTATATGCGGCCTTCTGGATACTGCCGGGTGCGTATTATACGCCTCCGCCTCTCAGGCGGGTCGCATGGACATCGCGGTAGTGATCAGCTCACTTTACCCGGCATCGACGATACTATTGGCCTGGTTGATTTTAAAAGAACAAATTTCCAGATCTCAGCTGGCAGGGATTGCTTTGGCGCTTTGTGCAATTATTTTGATCGTAATATGAGTGTTTTCGACCTCAAGAAAGATTTATCAATTTCAAGCGGAGGGTGAAGTGATTATTCCTGATCGAATAGTATCATCGACCTGTCCATATTGCGGAGTTGGATGCAGCGTGGACCTACATCTTAAAGAGAGACACGATATTTAAAGTCACATCACCCTTTGATAGTATTGTGAACAAGGGCAACCTTTGTGTAAAAGGCCGATTTGGCTATGATTTTATCTACCACCCCGATCGAATCACTTCACCTATGGTTCGAAGAAAACCCCAGAGCGCCGGTGAGCGGACTCAGGCTTTTAATCGATCCGAATGGCAGGAAGTCTCCTGGGATGAAGCCCTGGATTTTGTTGCAGACCGGATGGTGGATATTTTTCGCCGTGACGGGTCGGATGCATTGGCTGCCTATTTATGTGCTAAGGCAACGAATGAGGACAATTACCTGCTTCAAAAATTATTTAGGTCGCAGTTCCGGACCAATCACATCGACCACTGCACCAGGTTGTGCCATGCTGGATCTGTAGTCGCTTTACAGCAGGCCGTCGGATCATCCGCAATGAGTAATACTGCGGCTGAAGTCATTCTTAATGATGTTTTTATTGTGACTGGATCGAATACGACCGAAAACCACCCGATTATTGCCCTTCAAATGAAAGCCGCAGTCAAGAAACACGGCGCGAAGATGATCGTCATCGATCCTCGCAGGCTTGAGCTCGTTGATTTTGCGGAGTTGTGGCTTCCTCTGAAACCTGGAACGAATGTGCCTGTTTTCAGCGCGATGGCGAATGTGATCATCACTGAGGGGCTGGTGAACCAGGATTTCATTGACCAGCGTACAGAAGGGTATGCTGATTTTCGGCAATCTATAGGGAAATTTACACCTGAAACAGCAGAGAGTGTTTCAGGTGTCAGTCGGGATTTGATCCGACAGGCAGCCCGGATGTATGCCTCCGCCGAACGCGCCGCGATTTATTGGGGGATGGGTATTTCACAGCTTGCTCACGGTACCGCCAGCGCACTGGCGCTGATACACCTGGCATTTCTCACCGGGCATATCGGGCGCGAAGGAACAGGTCTCAACCCGCTGCGAGGCCAGAATAACGTTCAGGGATCTTCTGATATGGGTGCAATGCCGTTTCATTATCCGGGGTATATGCGCGTGGATGATCCAAAAAATGCAGCTCATTGGGAGAAGCAATGGAACGTCGAAGTAGGCGGGTTAAACCGAAAACTTGGGTTAACGACGACTGAAATCCTCAGCCATGCCCATCCAGGTGGCATTCGATCGCTCTATATCATGGGAGAAAATCCGATGATGAGTGAGCCGAACCTGAATCTCACGCGCCACCATATGCAGCAGCTCGAATTTCTGGTTGTTCAGGATCTTATTTATTAACGAATCAGGAGCATTTGCAGATGTCTTCCTTCCTGCTGTTTCATGGGCAGAGAAAGACGGAACCTTCACTAATACCGACCGCCGAATTCAGCGCGTTCGTCAGGCTCTTGCACCGCGCGGTGATTCTCGCCCGGACTGGCAGATCGTTTGCGATTTGGGGTGCAGGATTGAAGCAAGATTAGGTCGGCAGAAATCAGCAGGATGGAACTATACTCATCCGGAACAGGTTATGGAAGAAATCAGCCAGGCGATCCCGGAGTTTCGCGGGGTGAGCTACAACAGAATTGAGAAGTCTGGCTTACAAATCCCGGTTTGGGATGAAACTCATCCCGGTACACCATTTCTGTTTGGGGAGAGTTTTCCCGCGGGCGTGGGAAGTTCTATCCACTGGAATTTGTTCCTGCAGTTGAGCAACCTGATGATGAATTTCCTTACATACTGACAACTGGCCGAGTGCTGGAGCATTGGCACGGAGGCACGATGACGCGCCATTCAAAACTGGATTCGCTTTATCCGGAAGCCCTCGTGCAGATAAACCCTGTTGATGCGGATATGCTTGGAATCCTCGACGGAAATCCAGTAAGAGTGGCTTCGCGGCGAGGAGAGATCGTTTTAAGGGCGGAGGTAACTGAAAAAACCAGTGCAGGAGTTGTCTTCATACCCTTCCATTTTGCAGAAGCGGCAGCAAATTTATTAACAATCGACGCTCTCGATCCACAAGCTCGCATCCCGGAATACAAAGCCTGTGCAGTTCAGGTTTTCACAACTCGATCGGATGAGCTGGCAAATCCAGAGATCTTTCCCAGGCGGGGAAGGTATTAATGCGAGTTGACACAATGATTTCTCTTTGTTAAAATCAACAAATTAATCCTTCCTCATCAATGGAGCAGTCTATGGACAAACAAGAATTGCTTGAGCGCATTCGAAAGGATGAAGTCAAGTTCGTTTCCCTGCAGTGCACCGATGTGACGGGTGCTGTAAAAAGTGTAGATATCCCGGCTCACCGCATTGGGATTGCCGTAGACGATGGTGTCTGGTTCGACGGCTCTTCCGTCGAAGGATTTGCCCGCATCCAGGAGAGCGATATGCGGCTTGTTCTGGATACCGATACGTATTCGATGATGCCCTGGACACCAGCTGATGCTCGCAGGGGTCGGATATTCTGCGATATTTACCAACCGGATGGAAATCCATTTCCTGGAGATCCGCGAGCTGCGCTCAAGCGTTCGCTGGTAGAACTGAGCAAGCGCGGTTGGACCTATAAAGTCGGTCCAGAACCAGAATTCTTCCTGTTCAAGCGCAACGGTCCGCAGTCGATTCACCCAGTTCCGCATGATGTAGGGGGGTACTTTGATTTTTCTGCAAATGATGAGGCCGTTCGTGTTCGGACGGAACTGATGGCTGCTCTTGAAGCGATGGGGCTGCAAGTGGAAATGGGCCACCACGAAGTTGCCTTAGCGCAGCATGAAATTGATTTTCAATACGCCGATGCGCTCCAAACTGCTGACAACGTGCTGACTTTAAAATACACAGTTAAAGCAATCGCAGCGCAGCACGACCTGATCGCATCATTTATGCCCAAACCAATCTTTGGAATCAATGGTTCAGGGATGCACTGCCACCAGTCGCTATGGGACCCAAATGGGGTGAACCTGTTCTTTGACGCTCAGGATGAGTTCCATCTTTCGAAGCTCGGGTATGGATTTATCGCCGGTCAGCTGCTCCATGCTCGCGCACTTTCGGCGGTCCTGGCTCCGACAGTGAATTCATATAAACGCCTGGTACCGGGCTATGAAGCTCCAGTATATGTGGGTTGGGCGCAAATTAACAGGTCCGCGCTGATTCGAATACCACAATTTACAAAGGGGCGGGAAAGCTCGCTTCGTGCCGAGCTCCGCTGCCCCGACCCTTCTGCAAATCCATACCTGGCATTTGCCGTGATGATTGCTGCTGCATTAGACGGGATTGACAGGGAGCTTCCGGTACCTGACCCATTGAATAATCTTAATGTTTATCAAATGACTCAAGAAGAGCGGCGCCAGAACCATATTCAAGAGCTGCCCGGCTCGCTTGCAGAAGCGCTGCGCGAGCTGGAGAAAGATGAAGTCCTTAAGAATGCCCTCAATCCGGTGCTCTATGAAGCGTTTGTACGCGCAAAATGGGCTGAGATTGAAGAATCACGCATGCAAGTCACAGATTGGGAAGTTGAAAGGTACTTGGAGCTGGCATAAACCAGAGAAAAATGTGCGGCCGGTCAGGTCGCACATTTTCGTTTAATCCTGAACCTTCGAGATGATTCGACAGAAAGTGCAGTTTTCTTGTGAAGACGTTGGCTGGCCGCATGTCGGACATGGATGCAAATTATCATAGTCAGGATCGGCTTGTGCGGTAAATATCCCATTCTTCTTTGCCTGCAGAAAGGCAGTATAGAAATTCGTCTTTGCCCCCGGCTTTTTTGCTTCCAGCTGATTCAGCAGTTCTTTATAAAAAATTGAATTCGAGCCTTCCGAATATGGGCACTCATCATGGATATATTCAATCCCACGCAGCAGCGCATAAGCAGCCGTATCTCGCTCATAAATTCGGCAAAGTGGTTTTGCCTTGCGGACCAGACCTGACCGACCCGCTTCGAGCACCGGCGACTGGCGGATTAAATAGCCGGTAATCCAGTTCAAAGTGTTGCCAAGCATGGTAGCAGTCTCATCATCCAGGTTGTGACCGGTGACCAACACATTATAGCTGCCGTCTTGGGCAATACAATTCATAATATGTCGTTTCATCAGACCACAGATCGAACAAGGTTTCTCTTTTCCTCGGCGGGTGAGTTCGGATAATTCAGGGATTGTTTTCCTATATTCTTCTCCGAGATCCACGATGTGCAGAAATAGACCTCGTTCTGCTGCAAAACCTTCTGTCAACCGCCTTGATTCAGCAGAATAACCGATACCGCCGTCAATTCCCATGTTGATATAAACCCCATCCGAGTTGTAGCCTAACCGCCAGAGGATATCCCAGAGCGAAAGCGAGTCTTTGCCGCCTGAAACAGCCACCAGAACTCGTTCCTGGGGAGTAAACATCTCGTATTTCTCAATAAAGCGCTGAACTTGACCGGGTAGCCACTCCAGGAAATGTTCTTTACAAAGCGCCAGCTTATGATGACGCATATGGATCGAGGCTTTAACTCCGCATTTTGCACACTTCATTCAATCACACAACCATACCGGGTCTTTCATTATTGCAGAACCGCCTGAGATCACCATAATCAGCTTGATGACATCGCCGCGGTTCAAGATCTCATCATCTGTGATCAGCTCATTGTTCCTGGTTGCCAGGACTGTATCAGGAAGAATTCCGATCTTCATGATCGAATCTCGTAGGGTCATCCCAGATTTGACTTCATATTCAAGGCCGCGCAGGATCAGCTTTACTGTCATAAGGTTTTGCCAACGTGAGGAGTTACATTCCAGGGGCAGCACGGCACAACACCTGACGCCGCGCTGCCTCCAGAAAGCTGCTTTAATTCTGAGCAAAAGTGTCAATAAGGAGGCATACGTCGCCTCCGACCGGATAGAGCACCGGACACGTGCAGCCGTGCTGAATATATTCGTTCACTTTTGCACGGGCTTCCTCCGGTGTCCCGGATGCAGTGATCCGGAGGACCAGTTCGATCGGAACAAGGTGTTTCGCCTGCGCTATCTGCTCTTTTGTAGCCGGCCAACCCATGATGGATTGGATTTGGGCGACGATATCTTCAGAGACTCCTGAAGCCTTTGCAATATGCGGTTGCTGAGCAAGATATTGGGTGAGCAGAGAACGTGACGTATCGATGGCTGCATCGTGATCTTTATCAACCGAGCAAACGATCAGCTGAGGCCGGTCTACGTCGTCCAGCGTTCGTCCGCTTCTCTTTGCTCCATTAGCGAGCAGCTCGAGCGCACGGTCGTTGTATTCAGGTGGTACGCAGTAATTCATGACAACGCCGTCTGCGATCTCGCCTGCCAACTCCATCATCTTATCGCCCGTTGCGCCAATCATGATTGCAACATTTCGCGGCTCTCGACGGCCGTGAACGACGTCAAGCTCGATCCCGTCTACATGCACGTGCTCGCCATGAAAGGTAACCCTTTCCATGTTGAGCAGCCGGCGAGTCACATCGACGGTTTCGCGCATCGCCGTCAAAGGTTTGCGCAAATGGATGCCGACATTTCGGGCTAACGGATCCCACCAGGCACCAAGTCCACAAATAATCCGATTTGGAGCGAGGTCATCCAGGGTCAAGAACGTAGCTGCAAGCAAGCCAATGTTGCGTGTCCAATTGTTAATTACGCCTGATCCAATCTTAATCCTATCCGTGACCGCTGCATATGCAGACATCGGGACGATTGCATCTCGAACAAGGCGGGATTCGGCTTGCCATACCGCTTCAAAGCCATGCTCCTCGGCATATCGAACATAGTCCAAACCATCCCTGATATCATGAGCATCCTGCAAATAGAGAGCTACTCTTTCTGGCATATTTCCTCCTGAGTTAAAAAAACGGATAAATATGAGCGGAACTAAATCGATTAAAACTCGAGACTTCTATCAGTGACTATCTTAATTTCTCATCTAAACGAAGGTGTTCGAGTGTTTCACTTACTAATTCAAGGTCCTCTGGCAAATCCATGTCGAGGGCAATGGAGGGGAGCTCGCAAATTACAAGTCGGGCTCCAGACTGGCGGGCAAGATTGCAGTGCTGCACAAAGGAATTGTGTCCGAACTTATATTCGATCAAACCCGCGGGACATACCAGCATTGCATTCGTCCCTTGCCGCCGGCGGTCAGGCACAACAACCACAACGGGGGGGTTCATCGCCAGATTAAGGATCGTATGGATATCTTCAGCGGTCAGCAGAGGCAAATCCGCCGGGATGATCAAGACGCCGTGAGCGGAATATTTTTTCGCAACAATGGTTGCCCTGGTGAGAGCTGTGTTCAGATGGGGTAGACCGTTTTCCTGCACCGTTCGAGCACCAAACTCACGGGCAAGCGCAAGTGCCCCCTGATCACGGCTGACCACCAGGACCTGTTCAATCTGGGGGATAGCTGTCAAAGTATCCAGGGTGTGGGCAAATAAACGGCGGTTTAATCTGTGCGTTCATCTTGGGTGAGGACTTTTGCCAGACGCGATTTCCCGCGTCGAAGAGGTTTTACAGGGACTATAGCCCATAAAGCCATCAAGTCAGCTCCTTAATTTCAGCATGAAGGAAAAGCTTCATCTTCGTAGATTCTGACACAAAATCATGGCACTATCCATATTCAATCAAATTACACTCGCTTGAACGAGGCTTGAAATCCCGAATTCGATCACCTCCTTGGCCAACAATGCTCTCTTCTGGCGGGTATTCATTATAGTATCAGTCGCTAAAAATGCAATCCCTTCGGCTTTTAGGACGCTTGTCAGGTTGGAGTTTTTCTGATCCAGGATAAAACCATGAAGGATTTCTTTATAATGGTCCCAGACTGCAATTGCGCTCGGTTGAATACCTAGCTCAATGAACATTTTTGCTGCCGGCCCTTTTATCGTCTGTCCGCCGATGATCGGTGAAACAGCTACCGCAGGGTGGTGCGATACTTCTTCTCGAATACCTGGAATTGCCAGAATGGGATCGATGCTAACCCAAGGATTCGAAGGGCATAAAACCACCAGATCCGCCTGAGTTAGTGCAGAAAGGACGCCCGGTGCAGGCTCAGCATCTTGAACATCCCCAAAACGGAAACCCGAAACCCGCGGCTGGCAATTAAGCCTGACAAAATAATCCTGGAATCCCAGCTCGCCTTCATCAGTTTGAACCCAAGTCGGCACCAGATTGTTGCTCATGGGGAGGATTTTGCCCTGGATTCCGAAAGATTTCGATATCGTGGTTGTGATCTGGCTTAAGGTGGAGCCACCCTGGATCAGCCGGGTGCGCTCGATATGCAGGCCAAGGTCCTGGTCCCCCAGCCGGAACCAGGTTGGACCGCCCAGGCTTGCCAGCGTTTCGAGTGCTTTCCAGGTTTCATCCTTGCGGCCCCATCCTGTAACAGGGTTTTCGAGACCGGCAAGGGTATAACAAACGGTATCCAGGTCGGGAGAGATGTGAAGCCCAAGATATTCAAAATCATCCCCTGTGTTAACGATCACGGTCAGGTTTTCTGCCGGTAAAACCTGAGCGAGACCATCTGCGAGCCGGGCACCACCCACTCCGCCTGCCAGCGCAACAATTTTGAGGTCAGTGAATTTCAGAAAGTCCGTTCGAACGTTCATAAAAACTCGGCGATTTCCTTGATTGGTTTGCGGGACCGAGGTCTTGATGGACTGGCAGGATAACCAAGCAGAATCAACGCTTGTGGCCGCCAGTTTGGCGGAACATTAAGAGCTTTTTGCACGAATCTGAGGGCAAAAAGGGGGGCGCAAATCCATACTCCAGCTAATCCTGCAGCATGTGCCGCAAGCAAGAGATACCCACCTGCAAGCGCCACGCTCTGAATGCTCATAATAGTTTCTGCTTGTTGGCGGGCTGACTTTAAATCTGCGAGTTCCTGATCCTGTTCCATGCAGAGGACGATTGCCACCGGGGCAGCAAGGATGCGATCGCGAGAGCGTTTTACTAGTGCATCAATCTGTGATTTGGATGAACCCTCGCTGCCAAGGTCCCGGCGATAATCCGGCTCCATAGCATCGACCAGTTTCTCTTTGGAAGCTTTGGTTTGGAGCACTGCAAACCGCCAGGGTTGGTGGTTGTGGGCGGAGGGCGCCCAGGTGGAGGTCTCAAGGAGACGGATCAGCAGCTCTTCAGGTACCTCTCTCGGCAGAAAGGTGCGGACTGAACGCCTTGTTTTCAGCCATCCAAGCTCACCGCCGCGCTGAACCATGCAGGCGCGCATTGAATAGCCATTTAAGAAATCGATTATTTCCAGTTTTTCATCATTTGTGCAGCCTAAAAGCAGTTTTACTTCAACATCACGCTTTTCCAGATCGACCGTCAAAGCTACCGCATCCAGGGACCTATCTGGACACGAGCCTACCCAGGCATCCAATCCGCATCCGTCCATGGTCATAGTTCCTTCTATGTAACCATAATCGAATGGATAAATCAAATTTTGGAAATGTGGGTGGACACTCCCTCTGGGTCGATCGATCACGATTTCACTTTCGAGGACCAACCGATCCAGGAAGGTCCAAAATTCTTCTGTAAATTGCTGATAAGGGGGTTGAAATGCCGGGTTATTAATGGACAATTCTCCCTCTTCTTTCATCGAAAGAGGTCTGATTCCTCTGGACGGATTAATTCGCTCAATGAGCCTTCTCGGAGCTCGAATGGAAAACCTCTTGCCAGGATGATCGGTGTCCCTTCAGCTGCCTGGCCCATCACCAGCGATGCAGCAGCAGCCAGCTCATCCGCAGCTCCAACCTGAGTGATCTGGAGCTCATAATTATAGAGATCCTTCCAACCGCGCATATCCACAAGGCCGGGCAGGCCGGACAATCCTATCGCCACTCCTACAGTCCCCATTCTCCAGGCGCGCCCGTGCGAGTCTGATGATTAATACCCCCAGTTTTTTCCCGCTTGCAGACTCCAAATTCAATCTTAACTTAAGCGCAGAACCGTCTGGATTCTCTGGAAGTAGAAGCACCCAATCTTGCGGTTTCCCATGCGGCCCATTAACATTGGAGTGGTCAATTCCAGCGCTGGCGCAGATAAAACCTAATCGGTGTTCGACAATCACAGCACCTGGACGCGTCCGCAGTACTTTTTTACTTTCATGCAAGATCAGTTCTACGATGCGTGGGTCTTTGCATGTTTCCTTCGCGAGGACGAAAGCCTCTCTGGATGGCGTTACTGTTTCCAGGTTTACGAATTGCCCCTCGCATTTTGATATGATCTTTTGAGCAATAACAAGAATATCCCCGTTTTCCAGGCACATTCCGAGCTCAGAAACGGCCTTCAAGATGATCCCGGAAAGGTCGTCGCCAGGACTGATATGGGGAATTCCCGGAAGTGCAAACAAATGAAGGGACATCAAATCTGTTATTTATTTTCCAGTCCTGTTACGTGGATGCTGGCTGTTTTCGTGCCGTAATGCTTATTTAAGCTGATCAAGATTGAAGTCAAACCCTCAATGACAATTGCATTATCCAGGTTACCTGCGTAGAATGCACGCATACCTCCTGCTTCGGAAAGCGCAATCACTTGCTGGGCGGCATCAGGGTCGTCAGAGCAGACCAGCACTTCGGAATCAAGCGATCCACCCAGGTTTTTCTTCAGAGCATGCGACGGAACATTTTGAAATGCAGCTACAACGCGGACACCTGAACCGAGGATATCCTGGGCGATACGGGCGGCCGCGGGAGGGGCGGGAGGATGTGGTTGATGAAAATCGACCCGGGCTGTCGCATCTACAAGGATTTTCCCCTGAAGGTCACCCTTCAGTGTTTCAAGCACTGCCTGCTGCGCTTCTTGAACGACTGTGAGGACACAGATATCAGCCTTAAGGGCTGCGAGACCATTCTCCATCCCCTGCACAATGTCTTTACCCAACTTGGTATTCAAATCAGCAGCTGTGGTCTCAGCTTTTTCTGCCTGGCGCGATCCGATGATAATCGAGTACCCTACGCTGGCCCAGCGCAGAGCCAGTCCTGGCCCTTCTTTTCCGGTACCACCGATGATTGCAATAATTGGGAGAGAAGATTGTGGCATGCGAACTCCATGTGTCATTCAGGATTAATCATATATAGCAGGGGAACTCGGTTGGGAGTATGCACGGAATGCATCACGAATATGTCGTGGGCTTGTCCTATGACCTGAGAGTGCATCCGGGATCTCGGCTTCTGAGAAGAAAGCAACCTCGCTGGTCTCATTGCTTATGCACGGCTCACCGCTGAGGATGTCGCAGAGAAAGACAATTTTAAAGGCATGAAAAACCTCGATTGGAGGTATCCGGTTGGCATCGTAGATTCCAACAACCTGGCGGGTTTTTACTCGAAAACCCAACTCCTCCCAGACTTCTCGCTCAATCGCTCCCGATGGGGTATCCCCGACATCAGCCCATCCTCCAGGCATCGTCCATCCGCCATCGGTGCGTTCCTGAACTAGTAGCAGCTTGCCCTGTTCAAAAACAGCACCGCGGACGTCGATGCGAGGCGTGGCATAACCTATTTGCTGCTGAAAGACCTCCATCAGCCGATCGGAATCCAGGTTTGTATGTTCCGCAACGATCTCGGCAGCAATTTGCTGCAGGCGCTGGTAACGCTCCTGGTTGAAATGATCCTGCGAATAATGCAGACCTGTCTGAGCCAGGGCTTGGATTTCACGAGCCCTTTCCAGCCAAAGAGTTCTCCGAAAATCCTGCTCTTCTTGAACCAATCTCGGGCCTAGTCGGGAGTGGCAGTGAGGTTCATCTGCCGGATCAGCTCGACTTGATCGACTGGAAGGCGGTCGACACGCACACCGGTTGCATTGTAGATCGCATTGGTTATCGCCGGGGTAGTTGGGATGCTCACCAGCTCCCCAACCCCTTTTGCGCCATATGGACCTGCTTCAACGGGATTCTCGACGATGATCGATGTGATTTTTGGCGTGTGATTAATGCCAGGTATCCGGTAGCGAGCCAGATGGTCTGTGAAAACGCGGCCTTCCTCAACGATAAACTCTTCTGTCAGGGCATTACCCAGACCCATCATGATTCCACCTTCAACCTGACCCTGCAAACCGAGAGGATTCAATGCCTTCCCGACATCATTCGCTGTGATAATCCGAAGGACGCGGACTTCACCAGTATTCGTATTCACTTCGATCTGGGCAGCCTGGGCGGCGAAGGAGAATGCAAAGTGCATATCCCCACCCTGTCCAAGCGGCTGGGTTTGCGGTGCCCAATATTCATAGTTTGAACGCGGATCGCGACCTTCTGCCTTCATGATGCCGACGATTTCGCCAAGTGGGATTTGATGTCCGTTTACCTGGGCAAGACCTTCTATGAACCGGATATTCTCGGGAGGTTGGTCATATTTTTCGGCTAATGTGGATGCAATTGCCTGGCGCAGGGTTCGGGCGGCGTACAGCGCTGCATTACCAGTGACGAACGTCTGGCGGGAGGCCGTGGTCGGACCGCCGTCAGGTGTAAGGTCTGTGTCCATCACGAGGACGCGGACAGCGGAAGGATCTACCTTAAATTCTTCAGCAACAACCAGCTGGAGCACAGTAACGAGACCCTGTCCAAGCTCTGCAGAAGAAGTCCGTACTTCAAAAGTCCCATCTGGATATAACTCAACCTGAGCGCCAGATTTGTCCGGTGCACCACCGCCGAGGCCGGTATTCTTGTATCCAGCTGCAAATCCCCATGCTCTTCGCAGATGGGGTGATCCTTCAACGGTTTGGAAATCAAATGGACGATCGCCGGCTTCTTTCTTCAGCTCAACGGCAACCTTGTCGATGCACTCCAGCAGTCCGACGCTTTCACGCAGTAACTGGCCGGTATTGGTCGTACTTCCAACCTTTAGTGCATTGATTCGACGGAGCTCTATCCGGTCCATTCCCAGTTTTTCCGCAAGCATATCCATGGTGCTTTCGATTGCAAAAGCGGATTGGGTTACGCCAAAGCCCCGAAATGCACCCGATGGGGGATTATTAGTGTACATTGCATAGCAATCAGCTTTGGTATGCGGCATTTCGTAAGGACCTGATGAGTGCGTCGTCGCGCGGGTGAGTACTTTATCACCTAATGAGGCATATGCCCCCGTATCACCGTAAAGTTCGGTCTCTGCAGCGACCAATCGGCCATCATTTTTGGCTCCAATTTTGACCCTGATCTGTGTGGCGTGTCGTTTTGGGTGAACGAGCAGGCTTTCATGCCGATCAAAGAGCAGTTTTACCGGTCTTCGAGTAGCCAGTGCCAGCAGGGCTGCGTGGATTTGACCGGTGATATCTTCTTTTCCGCCAAATCCACCGCCCATTAATTGGCCGGCGATGTGAATCCGGTCTTCGGGCCAACCCAAAGTCCGGGCAACCTGATGCCGGTCGGAATATGGGATTTGCGATCCAACATAGATTTCCATCCGACCATCTTCAGTCAACCTGGCGACACTGCATTCAGGTTCGATGAAGGCGTGGTCTGTTGTAGCGGTATGGAAAGTGTGTTCCAGGATCAGATCTGACTCTTCAAATCCCTGGTCGACGTCACCTTTTCGGACTTTAATATGCTTCAAAAGATTGCCGTCGGGATGCAGCGCAGGAACATCTGGCTGGCGCGCCTGAACGGGTCCGCTGATGACGGGCTGAGGATCATATTCCACGTCGATAAGGTCTAGAGCCATGGTAGCAATCTGGCGGGTTTCAGCGGCAACGATCGCCACCGCATCACCAACATAGCGGACGCGTTCTCCTACCCCTACCATTACCGGCCAATCATAAATTACGAGTCCGTGGTTGTGTTCCGCAGGAATATCATCAGATGTCAGAACAGCTGCAACGCCAGGCAGAGCCAGGGCGCGCGACACATCAAGAGATTTAACAAAGGCATGAGGAATTTCAGCGCGTTTAACCCTGGCGTGGAGCATTCCATCGAATTTAATGTCATCGCTGAAAATTGCCTCGCCAGTCACTTTCTTGATCGCATCAGGCCGAACTTGAAGCGTCCCGATCACACGATGCGTTTCTGATGTAAAAATATTCTCTGGGGAAGCGACTGGTTCGCCGGTCAGAATGGATTTGGAGGCTGCCTGGATAGCACGAATGATGGTTGGATACCCCCCGCAGCGACATAATGTGTCTTTCAGTGCAAAGCGAATTTCAGCTTCGCTTGGAGATGGATTTCGCTAAAGGAGGGCGTAAGCAGTCATCAGCTGACCGGGGATACAGAACCCGCACTGGACTGCGCCGTAAAGGACGAATGCTTGTTGGAGCGGGTGAAGTCTGGCTAATTCATCCTGGAATGCAGACCTAGCCGAAGCGCCCTCAAGGGTCTGGGCTTTAGCAGCCAGAGCTTCAATAGTAATGACTTCTTTGCCAGCTGCTTTTGCAGACGGGTAGGTGCAGGATAAAATCGGGGAACCGTTGACCAGAACAGTGCATGCCCCACATTCCGATTCGTTGCAGCCTATCTTTGTCCCGGTCAGTCTGAGGCGCTCTCTCAGCAAGTCGGAAAGCATTTCTCCAGGTTGCGGTTCAATAGAATATTTTTTTTCATTAATGATAAGTTCCATCGTTTTTTGCTGCCTTATTTAATATGATCCGCTCTTTGCCAGGCGGCTTCGAAGGTTTCTTTGAGAAGAACTGCTGCCATTTTATAACGATATTCTGCTGTTGAGCGGTGAGGGCTGGTCCGAAATCGTGCTTCTGCAAGTAATGTCTCTGCAGCCGTCGAAAGCGTGCGAGATGTAAGGTTTTGGCCGCGCAGCATGTTTTCTGTTTGCTGTGCCCGAAAAGGTGTTGGACCAGCGGGACCGACCGCAATCCGAATATCCTTGATGGTATCATTCGAACGCTTCAGCCAGATGGCCATATTCAAGATCGCGATCGCTACTCCTTGTGGTCGCATGATCCTGTGATGAGCAGAAGCCTGACCCGGTTCATGCAGCGGTAAGATAAAACCTACCAAAATTTCTCGGCGCGGATCAAGAGATGACTTTCCTGGTCCCAGGAACAACTCCTGCATCGAGGCGCGACGGCGATTTTTGGGGCTGGCAATTTCTGCTTGTGCGCCTAACGCTACCAGGCTTATGGTCCCATCGGCAGCAGGAAGGGCGTGGGCGACGTTTCCACCCAATGTTGCAGTATTGCGTACTTGCGGTCCGCCAATCAAGCTCCCTGCATCTACAAGGGCACCCGCATGTTTCTGGACCAAAGGGGATGCAACCACTTGATTGAGTGGCAATGCAGCGCCCACAAATAAACCATCGATTTGCTCTTCGATCAGGCACATCTCAGGAATTTGGGTAACATCAACAAGGGTATTGATCGGGGGATGTCGGCCTTGCTGCAGGTCGAGGAGCAGATCCGTCCCTCCAGCTACTGGCCGAGCGGTTTCAGGCGCATTCACCAGAACATTTAGTGCATCCGCAACTGAATGAGCAAGATAATAGGTTTTCCAGATTGTCATGGACCGGAAGGTTACCTTTCATCAAGATTTCGGACGGAGGCACTTTTCGACGGGCTAAAAACCTCGTAGGGCTTTCGCCCGACGCCGACAGTAGGACTTCCCCTTTGTCGACCACCGATCCAAGTGATATATTTTAACATGAATTCTTCGCGATAAAAATCCGATTAATAAATCGCTTCTTTCTCTCATAAGGCTCTCTGCCTGTGTGAGTACTGATGATTTAGGGTTTATAATAGGGCAATCCCCTTGCCAGCCGGAAACGATTCAGGCAGTAGACCGCCTATGTTGACGCGGGATTAACTAACGATTTCTTGTGCAGGAGATTTTTATGACCAATGAACAATTACACCTGGCATTAAAATATGTCCAGGATCATCACGACTCGATCATCGAAGAGATCGTTTCGTTTGTCTCTATCCCTTCAATTTCTACCGATCCAAAAGCCAAACCGGACAGCTTACGCGCCGCCAACTGGTTGGCTGACCGCTTGAAAGAGCTCGGTTTCGAGAATGTAATGCTGCGCCAGACCGCAGGCGCTCCGATCGTAATTGGAGAACTCCTTAAAGCTGGAAATAATCGCCCAACGGTATTGATTTACGGTCATTATGATGTCCAACCTGTCGAACCGCTTGAGCTTTGGGAAAGCATGCCTTTCGAACCCGAAATTCGCGCCAACAATCTATACGGTCGGGGTACATCAGATATGAAAGGCCAGATTGTCGCAGTACTGGCTGCGATAGAAGCATTCGTGAATACTGGCGGGATGCCGGTAAATGTTAAATTCATCGTGGAAGGTGAGGAGGAAATTGGTTCACCTAACCTTGAGAAATTCATCGTCGAAAATAAAAACAGGCTCACTAGCGATTTTGCATTAAATCCAGATTCCGGGATGATCGCTGACGAATATCCGACGATTACTTACGGTCTGCGAGGCCTATCCTACTTTGAGATTCGATTGACTGGGCCAGACCATGATCTGCATTCAGGCTTGTTTGGTGGGGCGGTGCATAATCCAGCTCAAGTCCTTTGTGAATTGATCGCTGGAATGCATGATGAGAAAGGCAGGGTAACGCTGCCAGGATTCTACGATAAAGTCCGGGATGTGGATCAGGAAGAGCGGGCAGAGCTAGCCCGCCTGCCGATGGATGATATTTTTTTCCGCAACCAGACGGGTGTAAAAGCACTATATGGTGAGGATGGATATACTTCGGTCGAGCGAGTGACGGCACGCCCGACTTTAGAGGTAAACGGCCTGCTCTCAGGTTTTACCGGGGAAGGTTCGAAGACTGTCCTGCCGGCCAAAGCGATGGCGAAGATTTCCACCCGACTTGTGCCTGACCAGGACCCTTATGAGGTTCGCGAACAGCTCCTCCAATTCCTGGAGGAACGAGTTCTCCATCAATACGCTGGGAGCTTGTTTTGCATTCAGCGGGTTATCCATCGATTACGGATCGCAACCACCCCGCCGTGAATGCGATGGGAAGAGCGCTCGAAGAGACCTGGGGTCGGCGTCCATTTTTCAAAAGAGAAGGCGGCAGTATTCCGGTTGTCGCATCAATGCAGAAGTATTTAGGGATCGAGTCCGTCTTAACAGGTTTCAGCCTGCCAGATGACAACTTGCATGCACCGAACGAGAAGCTTCATCTCCCGACTTTCGAACGTGGATTGCAGGCGCTGGTGAAATTTTTCAGCTATCTTGGGGAGTAAGAAGGGCGAGTCACCTTACCTGGTTTTATTATTTTCGGTGGAATTGGGTCAACGAATTAAATTTAGATAATGGTAGGCGAATATGAGCGAAGAACTACCCACTTACGGCGGGCAGGCAGTGATCGAAGGAGTCATGATGCGGGGCTCAAAGAGCGTTGCTATAGCGATGCGGGCGCCGGATAACCAGATTGTATTGCACAGTGAGCCGCTATCGGCTTTATATCGCGGCAGGATCATCAAGATCCCATTCTTACGTGGCTTAATTGGCTTATGGGATGCTCTCGGCCTGGGGATGCGCGCTTTGACGATCTCAGCAAATACCCAGACTGGAGATGATGAAAAACTGGAAGGCCCTGCGCTTTATCTAACCCTGGGAGTCTCCCTGCTGATTGGTGTCGGCCTTTTCTTTCTGCTCCCGGCAACCATTGGCCAGCTGTTTGAGCGCATTTTTCATATCAATACCTGGTGGAGCAACCTGATTGAAGGTCTCATTCGCCTGGCGTTGTTAATCGGATACCTGGTTGCGGTCGCCAGGCTAGCTGAGATTCGAAGAGTGTTCGCCTATCATGGCGCAGAGCATAAGACGATTAATGCCTATGAGGCTGGAGCGGACTTAAATCCTGAAACTGTCGCATGTTATTCCGTTGAACATCCGCGCTGCGGTACTTCTTTCCTGCTCACCCTTGTTCTGCTCTCGGTAGTTCTGTTCAGCTTCTTTGGACCGCTTCCTCTGGGCATGAGGCTGTTGAGCCGGATTTTGATGCTTCCGGTTTTGGCCGGATTGGCGTATGAGTATATTCGCTGGACTGCCAGACATCTTGATTCTGCCTGGGTTCGCTGGATGATCCGACCTAATATGGCCCTCCAGCATTTAACAACTCGCGAACCGACCTCTGAGATGCTGGAGGTCTCTATTGCTGCATTAAATGCAATGCGTGCGAAAGAGACTGAATTGACTTTGTGATTTTCTCCGGATCCTTGCTGAAAAGGACGAGTTTAAACGGAGAGAATGATTTAAATAGGCTTACACCTTTTGACGACTTGAACGTATGAAAAGAGTCACGGCATGGCAATTCACCCTCCGGTCAGAATAAGATTTTTGATCGTGGCATTGCTGCTTGTTTTTTCTCAGGAGTGAACCTCGTTGGATGCCTGCCGGGAGATGAAATTACTCAGCCCTCCCCTTCCGTTCCGAATACCATTAGTCCCGCAAACACTGAGCTCGCATTGCCTGATCTGGTCATCAGATCTGTGGAAATTCTTGGCGACTCATCGATTGAATGTCCTGCCCCGGATCAATCCTATCATACACTCATAAAGATCCAAAACAAGGGTGGACGACCGGCTGGATCATTTGTTTTATCGCTAAACCTGGATCGACAGCTGGTGAACACAATCCTACAGCCTGGTGACACAATCGATGTCCTTTTCCCGGGTTTTGAAAGACAGGTCAAGGGGATGGTAGATGCAACATCTTTAGTGTTGGAAAAGGATGAAAGCAATAACCAGTATTCACATCGCCTCGAGCTCCCAACCCCTTCAGAGGCCTGCCTTCCGACAGCAACGCCTGAAATTCAGGTTCGAGAAGCTAAATATATCCTGGAAGGTCATACAGCCAAGGTTTGGGATGTCGCATTTTCACCAGACGGCCGATTAGTTGCTTCAGGGTCGGTGGATAATACTCTTCGTCTGTGGAATGTCGAGCAAGGCAAATTGATTCAAATCATGGAAGGACACCCATTTCCTGTCCTCCGAGTGAAATATTCCGCTTTGGGCATCACAATCGTGACAGGTTCCACGGATGGAGTGATCCGAGTTTGGGATGTTTCGACAGGTAAATACCTCCAAGCTTTAGAAGGACATACTGGCTGGATAACCGGGTTGGATGTTTCAAGAGATGGGAATTGGCTTGTCTCATCGGCTGAAGATGACACGGTCCGCTTATGGCGTATGCCGAAGGGCAATCTGTCTCAGTTAATCGACGAAGGGATGTCAGGGGTTCGCTCCTCGACTTTTTCTCGCGATTCGCTCACGATCGGCTGGGGTGAGGAAAATGGAGAACTCAAGCTTCGAACCGTGAGCGGGATCTGGTTGGGGACGCTCAGTAATTCATCCCAACCGGTATTAAGCCTAGCGTTTTCGCCAGATGGGACATTACTGGCATCCGGAGATAACGCTGGCGTAATAAGAATCTGGAATATCAAGGAAAAAACTCAGGTTCAAGCGCTTCGAAGCCATACCGATTCGATCAACGATCTAGTGTTTTCCCCAGATGGTCAATGGTTAGTTTCGGCTTCAGCGGATAAATCTCTAAGGCTCTGGCGCCTTGAAGATGGAATATTCCAATCTACGCCGCAGCTGATTTTTTCCGGACATTCGGGGGAGGTGACGAGCGTTGATTTTTCACCAAATCATTTCCTGGTTGTTTCTGGATCCGAGGACGGAACTGTCCGGTTATGGGACTGGGAAACACAGTAAGTTTGGTATACTTGTCGGAATTTATTCGGTCCAGAAAGCTTGTTGGAATGAATTTTCTTGATAATTTAAATATTACTCATCGCCGGATTGTCGTGAAGCTCGGTACCAGCACCTTGACGGATGGGACATCTTTCCTTTCGCAGCCGAGGATGATAGATCTGGTTCGTCAAGTTGCAGACATTCGCGCAGCGCAGGTTGACGTAATCCTGGTATCTTCTGGAGCGATTGCCCTGGGACGAGAAGTCCTAAACTTCCCTTCACTGCCGAAGGAGATTCCAGCCAAACAGATGCTTGCAGCAGTGGGGCAGCCGCGTTTGATGGATTTGTGGGGAAAGTTATTTGACATTTATGGCCAAAAAATCGCTCAAGTGCTGCTCACCCGAGATGATTTAAGATTTCGATCCCGCTATCTTAATGCTCGAAACACATTGCGCGCACTGCTTGATCAGGGTTTAATCCCTATCGTTAATGAAAATGACACGGTAGCAACAGAAGAGATCCGCGTTGGTGATAACGATAACCTTTCTGCATTTGTAGCAAACCTTGTCGACGCCGATTTACTGGTGCTCCTGACGGATCGGGAAGGCCTTTTTACTGCGGATCCGCGAAAGGTACCGGATGCCCGGTTGGTGAGCCGAATTGAGACTCCGGAAATCGGTTCAGAACTTTGGGAAGCTGCAGGTGGAAGCGGCGATCTAGGAACAGGTGGGATGGTGACAAAGCTGCAATCTGCTGATCTGGCGCGGCGCTCCGGGGCAGTTGTTGTGATTGCTCAGGGGAAAGCACCAGATATTCTTCTGAGAGTCATCCATGATGAGCCTGCAGGCACATATTTTACTGCGACCATGAGTGCTGTTGAGAGCCGAAAACGATTTATACTTACCGGTGGAAAATCAGGCAGGCTCAGGGTCGATAAAGGAGCGGTTTCGGCTTTGCTTCAAGGCCGAAGTTTGCTCCCCGCAGGGCTGGTTGAGGTGAGCGGGGAATTCAGTCGAGGTGAAACCCTGAGCATATGCGATGAGAATGGTCGTGAAATCGCGCGCGGCCTTGTTAACTACAATCATATTGACTGCCAGAAGATAAGCGGACGGCAGAGTTTCGAAATTGAAGGCGAATTGGGGTATTTCTTTGGTGACGAAATTATCCATCGAAACGATATGGTGTTGATTTAGCAGTCAGATTCAATTGCTTTTTGATGTTGAGACATCGATAGGATTTTTGAAATGGACCTGGAAACAGTAGGACATAACGCCAGAAGCGCCTTTTCACAAATATCTCGAATGAGCAGCTCGGCTCGTGCATTTGCGGTAGCAGCGATTGCTGACGAACTGGAATTGTACAATCGGGAAGTGATCGCAGCCAACCAAAATGATATCGAAACAGCCCGGCAGAGTGGGTTAAGTCCTGCTCTGATCGACAGACTGACGTTGAATGCGAAGCGTTTGGTGGATATCATTTCAGATTTGAGGATGCTTGTGGATGCCCATGATCCGATCGGAGAGAGATTCGACGAGAGGACTTTACCCAATGGATTGAGACTCTGGCGTCAGCGCGTGCCATTAGGCGTTCTGGGAGTGATTTATGAATCCCGTCCAAATGTCACGATTGATGTTGCTGGCTTAGCGGTTAAGACAGGAAATACCGCGATCTTGCGCGGGGGTAAAGAGACGATTCAAACAAATCGCTCCCTGGTTTCTGTCATCCAATCTGCGTTATTGAAATCTGGAATGCCTTCTGAAACAGTGCAATTTATCGATAACCCGGATCGCAAGCTGGTTGAAGAGATGTTGCGGCTGAATGAATATATCGATGTGATTATTCCGCGAGGTGGAAACAGCCTGCATCAATTCTGCCGTGAGAATTCGACAATCCCGGTGATCACAGGTGGGATCGGGATTTGTCATCTTTTTGTAGATTCTGATGTTGATCTTAAACGTGCACTCCCTGTGATCTTAAATGCAAAGACGCAGCGGCCAAGCGTCTGCAACGCTTTGGATACGCTGCTCGTTCACGAAGCGATCGCAGCCGAATTTTTACCAGATGTCGTCGATACCCTTGGTTCAGCTCGGGTCGCCTTTCGAGCAGAGGAAAAAGCAGCTTCGTTTCTTGCGGGCGATGAGCGCGTCTTGCCTGCGGGCCCTGAGGATTTTGATACCGAATGGCTGTCCCTGGTGCTTAGCCTTAAAGTTGTTTCTGGTCTCGATGAAGCGATAAGCCACATCGACCAACATAGCACGCATCATTCGGATGGGATCTTGACCGAGAACCAGGATCACGCAGATCGTTTCATCCAGGAAGTCGAACTCGGCTGCAGTCTATGTCAATGCCAGCACACGTTTCACGGACGGTGGGCAATTTGGTCTTGGGGCGGAGGTTGCAGTCTCCACGCAGCGGTTGCATGCACGTGGCCCGATGGGTTTGCCAGAACTGACGACTTACAAATGGGTTGCAATCGGGGATTATGTTGTGCGCCCTTAAGCCTGATTTCTTTGGGCTCGGAACAGTCAGTAAGTGATAGTAAAAGAGCCTGGTTGGATCAGCACCAAGGATTTCTCTTTTGGTTGCTTTAATGTTGTACATCGAGGACTAATCAGGCAGGAGGATTGTGCGAAAATCAATTTTTTCAGCGTGCTTTATTGAGTTCCTACCAGTAAATATTTTATTTGGGGGGAAATTCAGTATGGAAAATATCACTAATGCTGATTCGTCTTTATTTTTGGGTTCCGCTGCGACAGTGATCTGGCAACGGCCTGAATTCTTTGCTTGATATAAAGCTTCGTCTGCAATATCTATCAGCTCTGGGCGGGTTTGTGCTTGAAATGGAAATCCTGCAATCCCCTGGCTGATTGTAGGAGGAGGAAGGTAAGAGCCATTTTTGTCCGGTAATTTAATTTCCTGAAGAGCATTGCAGATATTTTGAGCAATCTTTTCTGCATCTCTTAGGATCAACCCAGGAAGAGCAACTGAGAATTCC
Source organism: uncultured Chloroflexia bacterium (assembly GCA_963726375.1). Classification (GTDB taxonomy): domain Bacteria; phylum Chloroflexota; class Anaerolineae; order Anaerolineales; family UBA4823; genus UTCFX2. The sequence continues at coordinate 232,072 of CAVSCE010000007.1, forward strand.
TCTCCCCCCATCTGCCAATGAAACCGTCTGAAGGAATTGCAGTTTCAATTTTCTTTACAATTTGAATCAGGACTTCGTCCCCAACCTGATGTCCATATGTGTCGTTATAAAGCTTGAAATCGTCTACATCCATCATAATTAATGATATTTTGGATGTTGCTGCCGCTGCTTTTTGCATGGCTTCATCCATTTGTGCTAGAAAAGCGGAATGGTTTAATGCACCCGTGAGGGAATCTCTACGGGCTTGCTCTTTAACAGCGGCATGCTGCCGGGCATTTTCGACATCCAGCGCAGCTTGAGACGCAATACTGGAAAGCAGATTTATATCCGCTTCATCAAAAGCTTCAACCGAATAACTGGCCACCGCAAGGATCCCTAACACACGCTCACCGACCAGCATGGGCACACCTAACCATGATTCGGAAAGTTCATTATGGCCCAATTAAATCGGTCGGATTGGTAAAACTGATATCTGTTCAGTGAGATGGTAGATCAGAAGAGGAGAGCGGTTCCTGATAACCCAACCTGCCAATCCTTCTGCTAATGGTATGCGGGCCGGAGGAAAGCGCTCATTCTTATCGATCAAGATTCGGATATCCAGGTGATCATCACCGGGATCATATAGTGCTACGTAGTAGGTATCCGTAGGAATAACGCGATTAAGCTGGTCGTGGATCAGCTCTAATAGGGCATCTAATTCAATCGTAGAATTAATTGCTTTTCCAACTTCATTAATTACTGCCAGACGATCCGCTCTTTTTTGGGTTTCTTCGAGCAAGCGGGCATTTTCAATAGCAGAGCCAATCTGAGTGGAAAGTGTTTTAAGAAGATTGATCTTTTCTTCTGTGAAAGGCTCGCGCTGCCAGTTGCGGACTTCGATAATTGAAATCAATCCAAGGCACTTGCCTCTAGAAACCAGCGGAAAAAGGCCCATTGTTTTGGTTTCCGGGAATGAAAAAGCCTCCACCAGATCCATGACATCTGGGTTCACCAAACCTTCCTCTCCGATCACAAGGTGTTCCCCTGTGTTCAAGAGCTCATTCAGTCGAGGAAGCGAATCGATCAGGACTTTTTCGTGTTCTCGACGCATCCATTTCGAAGCCGGCCTAAGCGGATAAGAACCTGCAATACTGAGATGATCTCCCGGAGAATTTTTAAGGAAGATGGCGCAGTATGTAACGGGGAGGTTAATGGCGATCGCTTTACTGATCCGGAGTAAAATGCCGTTTAAATCAGCCCTCTGCGAAGCAATTGTTCCAACTTTTAATAACAGGGATAGATAATTGTTCCGGCGTCCTGAAAGTAAAAGATTATCGTGTAAAGCGCCGGATACCAGGCTCATCCAGTATCCAGCAACAAGCAAAATTAAAGCCTGTAAACCAGTATAAAATGGATTGATAATAAGAGTTCTGGTTTCGCAGCATCAAGGCGACCAAATACAGGATGATCGCTAAGAAAGCCGATGCGATAGCGGCTCCACGACCGGTGAGGATCCCAGCGCTGCAAACAACAAGTAGATAAAGCACTTCGAATTGGAATCCATAAGGCTTAAGTAACAAGAAGAAGCCAGTGATGATAAAGACTGCCCCAAAGGCAGCGATATATGAATTTCTTGCTTTACTGTATTGATTGTTCAGTAAGCGATAAAAAAGTATGTAATTGAAGACCAGGGCAGTACATACGAGAATTACAAGAAAGGCTTTTTCCAGAGGCCGTTGGAGGATAAACCAGATGAACCCTCCTGCGATAAGGAAACTTACCCAATTGATTAATCGGACGGAATGGACAAGATCTTTCTTGGAGTTTAATGAGAAAATGGTATTCACTATTCTTATGAAGTCATCTGTGAACACATGCAATTGATGTTATTTCTATCATAACATTCTTTGTTTTGCTGATTATTCCTGTATTTACCTTGCAGTATTGTAGATAATTGCATAAAATATTGAATGTTTAGATTCCCTGGATTATTCCACCGTCACACTCTTTGCCAGGTTGCGAGGTTGATCCACATCCAATCCTCGTAAAGCAGCAATGTGATAGGCCAGAAGTTGAAGTGGAATTATCGTGGTCACAGGATTAAGCATCCAGGGCGTTGCGGGAATTGTAAGAGAATAGGTGGCTGCCACCTGGGCGCGTTCGTCGCCATCTGTGGCAAGTGCAATCACGACTCCGCCGCGGGCTCGAGCTTGCTCAATTTGGCTGAACATTTTCTCATACCATGGATCACGAGGAGCGATAACGATGACCGGCATCTCGCGATCGATCAGAGCAATGGGGCCATGTTTCATCTCGCCGGCTGGATATCCTTCAGCGTGGATGTAAGAGATTTCTTTTAGCTTCAAAGCAGCTTCATAAGCTGTTGGCATATTGATCCCGCGTCCCAGATATAGACAATGTTTCGTATTTACCAGGCTGCGAGCGAGTTTTTCTACTTCTGCTTCTCGATCAAGACATTGACCGACGAGATTGGGGATGAGCCTGAGGTCGGAAATCAAATGACGGCGGGTGGATGGATCCAAAACCCCGCGAAGATCACCAAGCAGTATGGCAAGCATGTATAAATCCACAAGCGGAGCGGTATAAGCTTTTGTGGATGCCACGCCAATTTCCGGACCGCAGTGCATCGATATATAGCCATCTGCCATTCGCATAGCCTGCGAGCCGATCACATTAACAATCGACCAGAGGATAGCACCTTTCCTTCTTGCCTCCTCCATTGCGGCCAGCGTGTCGGCGGTTTCACCGGATTGACTGATAGCCAGCACAGCTGTGTCCTGGTCAATGATTGGATTTCGATAGCGAAATTCTGAAGCGATATCGACTTCAACTGGAATGCGGGCGATGGCTTCGATGAGGATTTTACCAACCATTCCAGCGTGCGAGGCAGTTCCGCATGCAGTAATAAAGATCTTCTTAATTCGCCTGGCTTGTTCTACTGTAAGATTGAGCTCTGGTAAACGGACGAGAAGTCCGTTATCAAAATCGACGCCGTCCGCCGATTGTATCTGTCAATGAACGGACCTGTTCGTGAATTTCTTTTTCCATAAAATGCCGAAATTCACCCTTCTCAGCAGATATGGGATCCCAGGGGACGCTGATCACTTCAACAGCGACAGGGTTGCCATCCAGGGTTTGCACTTCAACGGAGCTTGTCGGTTAAGACGGCCAGCTGGCTTGATTCCAAGAAGGTGACCCGCCGGGTATGTTCCAGGATCGCAGGTAGATCAGATGCAACAAACATCTCATCCGAGCCGAAACCAATTACCACACCGCCGGCATTTCCGATTCGAGCTGCAACGATCTTGTCCGGTTCGCCAGTATTCAGGACCACAACGCCATGGGATCCTTTGAGACGGGTAAGCGCTCTTCTGGTCGCTTCAGCCAGAGATAAATTCAATGAAAGAAATTTTTCGATTAAATGGACGATGACTTCGCTGTCGGTATCCGAATTAAGCGATCTCCTTCAGCGATTAATTCTTCACGAAGCTCGAGAAAATTCTCGACAATTCCATTGTGAACAACAACTACATTCCCGGTCATCCCGACATGGGGATGGGCATTTCGAGCACTGGGGGCTCCATGGGTAGCCCAGCGAGTATGTCCAATCCCTATTTGACCATGTACAGGTGATTCTGACAATAATTTTTCAAGCCTGGAAAGTTTCCCAACATCCCGGCGGATCTGCAAGCTCCCCTTCTGGATCACTGCCAGACCGGCTGAATCATAGCCGCGGTACTCCAGACGCTTTAATCCATTTAAAATAATCGGAGTAGCGTCCTGGTGACCGATATATCCAACTATCCCGCACATGAAAATCCCTCCATAACTTAATATTTCGCCACACCCCGCGTTTTGTCCAGCTGGTTATCCAGAAGGCATTGTCTTGGGTTTTCATTTTTTTGGAGGGAAAGAGGTCGGGCTGTGGCTGCCCGAAAGGCATCCGCTGATCTTTCGATTTTCCCGGAACAATTCCGGTTAACCTGCTTGTGAAGGCAGGAACCTTTCGCCTCGTCAACCGCCGTGGAACTCTATGTTAATAGCAAAATCGGCGGCCCATGCGCTTTCTTTCCCAAACACAAGGATTTTGATCCACCTCCAGACTTCGGAAGATTTCCAGCCTGAATATTATACCGTATGATGAATTCCAGACCAGAGGCTTGTCAAGGTTTTGGAAAAGCATTCATTGGTCTGCAGATGGTAAAAGTTAACATGGATAGTATAATTCTACGAAGAGGACGCAAGACGAAAATGAAATCGCCACAACCTAACTCACTCAAATGCTTTGTCTGCGGTCTGGAAAATCCGTATGGTCTTCACCTCCGTTTTTTTGAAAGCGAACCGGGCGAAGTGATAGCTGAAGTAACCGTTCCAGAGCATTATCAAGGTTATCCAGGAATTGTGCATGGCGGAGTCATCGCTGCGATGCTAGATGAAGTCGCCGGAAGGTCGCAAATGGGTACGCCAGATGCCCCGCGTTTTATGTTCACTGGTCGTCTGGACATTCACTATCGAAAGAATGTGCCTGTTTGTTCCCCGATTCGGCTAGTAGGAAGAGCGGGTGAAAGAAAAGGACGGATTGCAAAGGCATCGAGTGCAATTTATGATCCGACTGGGATGTTGTTGGCGGAAGCTGAAGTAATGCTGGTCGATATCCCGGAGTCCGATATCCAAAAGGACGATCTTGAAGCGCTTGGTTGGAAAATATATCCCCAGGCGTGAGCATACATTTCTGGTCAATTTGAGGCTGTATGTTGGAGAAAAAACATGATCATTGAATATCATCGTCCGAAAAAAATCGAAGAAGCTTTGAAATTATTAGCCCGGTCTGACCCAAAAACAATTCCGATCGCAGGGGGTTCAGCAATAAACCGTTCGTCCACCGATTCCCTGGCGTTGGTCGACCTGCAATTGCTGCATCTGGATGGGTTCAGGTTCCAGGGTCAGATGTGTGAGGTTGGCGCTGCATTAACGCTCCAGAATCTCCTGGCGAAGTTGGCTGGAGAAGCCAATCCCAACCTGGAATGCCTTCAGCAAGCGATCGTCCTTGAAACAGCATATAACTTGCGTCAGGTTGGTAGCGTGGCAGGAACACTGGTAGCGGCGGACGGACGATCGCCTTTTACAGCAGTAATGCTGGCTTTGGATGCAATCGTGATTCTGGAACCTGGAAGCGAACAGGTTAACCTTGGAGATTTGCTCCCATTGCGGTCAGAAAAACTGTGCGGCCGTTTGATCACTCAACTTCTTTTTCCAGGCAACGTCCGGTTGGGATATGAATATGTGGCGCGTACCCCTGCCGATCGCCCGATCGTCTGTGTTGGAATCGCAGTCTGGCCATCTGGCCGGACTCGAATTTCTTTGGGTGGATTTGGTTCCGCACCGACTCTTGCATTCGACGGATCTGACAGTGACGGGGTCACAAATGCAGCGTCAAGCGCTTACAGCAAGGCTGGTGACCAATGGGCTTCGGCGGAGTATCGTTCTGAGATTGCTGGAATTCTTGCAAACCGGGCAGTTACGAAATTTAGAAGTTAAAAATTATGATATCTTTTACAAAATTTAACCGAGGTCATTATGGTTGATGAAAATGGATTTGTGCTTGAGTACGAGCAAGTTATCCCAGAATTGAATACTTTAGCTCGGTATTACCATCATATTCGAACCGGTGCCCAGCTCCTCTCACTGATAAATGAGGATCAAAATAAAGTTTTCGGAATAACATTCCGAACTCCACCGAGCAATTCAACAGGGATTGCTCACATCATGGAGCATTCTGTGTTATGCGGTTCAGAGAAATATCCGCTGAAAGAACCTTTCATTGAGCTGGTGAAGGGATCGTTGAAAACTTTTGTGAATGCCATGACATATCCGGACAAGACCTGCTACCCTGTCGCCAGCCAAAACGTCAAAGATTTCTATAATCTGGTGGATGTCTATATGGACGCGGTCTTTCACCCCCTGATTCCACCTACGACCTTGCAACAAGAAGGGTGGCATTTTGAACTCGAACATCCTGATGACCCGATCAAATTTAAAGGCGTTGTTTTTAATGAAATGAAAGGTGCTTATTCGAATCCAGATGATGTCCTGACAGACAGCGTCAGGATTTCGCTCTTCCCGGATACACCTTATGGCGTTGACTCAGGCGGTGATCCGCGTCACATCCCGGATTTAACCTATTCGCAGTTTAAGTCTTTTCATGAGAAGTATTACCACCCGACTAATGCCCGAATTTTCTTTTATGGGGATGACGATCCTGAAGAACGTCTGAGAAGAATGGATGCCTACCTGGATGGTTATGAACGGATCGATGTGGATTCGAGCATTCCCATTCAGACGAAGTTCAATAAACCGCGCGTTATTGAAAAATCATTCGACCCAGGTGATGAAGCGGCTTCTGCAAAAGGAATGCTGGTGATGAACTGGTTGTTCAGTGATGTGGAAGCGCCGGATGTTATGTTAGCTCTTTCAATCCTTGCGCATATTCTCGTGGGTACTCCGGCTTCGCCGCTGCAGAAGGCGCTCATCAACTCGGGATTGGGTGAAGACCTTGCAGGGGTCGGACTGGAACTCGAGCTCATCCAGCCGTATTTTTCAACCGGCTTGAAAGGAGTGCAGACAGACGATGATGGAAATCTGGTAGAAATCGCGAAAATTGAAGCCCTCATCTTTGGAACACTTGAAACGCTTGCTCGTGACGGGATTGATCCTGAGATGATAGCGGCTGCATTTAACACTGTTGAATTTCGACTTCGTGAGAATAATACTGGCTCGTTTCCGCAAGGTTTGCTGTTGATGCTTCGTGCGTTAACGAGCTGGCTGTATGACAATGACCCAATCGAGCCTTTGGCTTTTGAAGCACCGTTATTAAAATTAAAACCGAAGCTGCAGCTGATAACCGATATTTTGAAAAAATGATCCAGAAGTTCTTTCTCGATAATTCTCACCGGACAACTTTGGTCTTAAAGCCGGAGCCGGGTATTCAAAGAGCCCGGGATGAGGAAGAAAAGAACTACCTGGCAAAGAGGAAAGCTGAAATGAGTCAGGCTGAGCTTGAACTTATCATGGATCAGACGCACAGGCTCAAAAGACTTCAGGAACAACCGGATCCTCCAGATGTGCTCGCAATGCTCCCAGGCTTAAAATTGGAGGATTTGGAGAAGGAAATTAAACGAGTACCGATCCAAGTAGACCGCAGCGATGGTTGTGAAATCCTGTATCACAATATTTTTACCAATGGAATCTTGTACCTGGACCTTGGGTTTGACTTGCATATGCTGCCGCAAGATTTGCTGCCATATGTAAACCTTTTTGGGCGTGCGCTGGTGGAAATGGGCACTGAACGCGAAGATTACGTCAGGTTATCCCAGCGAATTGGGCGCGCAACCGGTGGTATCTGGCCCGATGTTTTTACATCCATGATCCGCGACAAGGATAAGGGAGCAGCCCGATTGTTTTTACGTTCAAAAGCGACCATGGTTCAAGCTCAAGATTTGCTGGACATCTTGCTTGATATCTTGCTCACCGCTCGTCTGGATCAGCAGGACCGGTTTCGCCAGATCGTCCTGGAGGAGAAGGCGAGCGCGGAATCAGTGCTTGTACCGGCCGGGCACCAGATCGTGAACTCTCGCCTGCGGGCTTTGTTCAACGAGTCTGATTGGGCGAATGAGAAGATAAATGGGATCAGCCAGCTTTTCTTCTTACGAAGCCTTGCCAAGGAAATTGAAAAGGACTGGACGGCTGTCCAACAGCGCCTGGAGGAATTGCGTCGGATTATCTTGAAACGAAGTGCGATGATCGTGAATGTTACGCTGGATCATGACAACTGGACAGTTTTCCAACCTGTACTTAAGGATTTCCTCTCCAAGCTTCCAGTGGGCACATCTACCTTCGAGAATTGGGCTCCGGATATCGGCGACCAGTATGAAGGTCTGGCAATCCCTGCCCAGGTGAATTATGTTGGCAAGGGGGCTGATCTTTTCAAGCTGGGATATCCGCTCGATGGTTCTATCGACGTGATCACGAATTATCTGCGCACCACCTGGTTGTGGGAAAGGCTTCGTGTCCAGGGAGGGGCATACGGCGGATTTTGCATTTTCAATTCCAGATCGGGTGTTTTTACCTACATCTCCTACCGCGACCCGAATCTGCTGGAGACATTAGACAACTATCACCAGACCGAAGGATTTGAGGAATTTGGATCTCGACCAGGACGAACTGATCAAGAGTATCATTGGCGCGATCGGAGGATTGGATGCCTATCAGCTTCCGGATGCTCGCGGATATTCTTCCATGCTCTGGCATCTGGTAGGGGATACAGAAGAAATTCGCCAGCGTTGGCGCGACCAAATCCTCAGCACATCACCATCAGATTTTCGATCCTTCGCCGATTATCTGAGGGCACTGAATGAAACAGGATATGTGGTTGTCATGGGATCGCAGGAAGCGATCATGGAGGCGAACCGCGAGCGCGGTGATTGGTTGAAACTGAAAAAAAGTGCTCTGATTCGATAGGATAAACGATGAAAATCACACTCAACGTTAATGGAATTCAGTTTGAAACTGATGCCGCCGTAAGTGAAAACCTGCTCAGCCTGATGCGCCGTTTGGGCTTTTTCAGCGTCAAACATGGCTGCGAAACTGGGGAGTGCGGTGCCTGCACGGTCTTATTAGATGGAAAACCAGTAAATTCTTGTGTAATGCTGGCAGCTCAAGCAGAAGGTCATCATATTCAAACAGTCGAATCGCTGGGTGAGCACCCGATTAAGGGTTGGAAACGGTCTGAAGGATTAGATCCGATCCAGCAAGCTTTCGTGGAGACCGGCGCGATCCAATGCGGATACTGCACACCGGCTCAAGTCCTTGCCGCAAAAGAGCTTCTGCTGCGCAATCCAAATCCGAGTGAAGCGGAAATTCGGGAAGCGCTCTCTGGGGTGCTATGCCGCTGCACAGGATATCTCAAACCTGTTCAGGCAGTGCTGCGAGCTGCTGCAGTTCTACGGGGAGAGACCGTGGAGCCAACCCATGGGAGCGATGTTCGAGCTGGCGCAATCCCGGCTCCTACAGAGTGGTTATCAGGAGAAGGGGAGGGACAGGATTGGGCGAGGAAACGCCGATTTTCAGGCTCTGGTGTTCCCGGAGGAGAAGTGATGACCGGGATGCGTCTGATGCCGCGCATCACAGTCGCGCCTGAGGCAAAATCATGGAGCAGCGTTGGAAAGCCGGAGATCAAGGTCGATGCGTCAAGCTGGTTCAGGGAAAGCCAGCATTTACTGGAGATTTTGAAATACGCGACCTGCTCATGCAAAAGTTCTTCACAGCCCGATTGGTCATGCCCGTATCAAGCGGATTGATGCAAGCAAGGCCTTACAACTTCCAGGGGTAGCTGCGGTTCTGACCTGGAAAGATCTCCCACGCGTGGCCTATTCGACGGCCGGGCAATCTGATCCGATCCCAGGCCCGTTGGATTCCTTTTCTCTGGATAATAAAGTCCGTTTTGTTGGCGATCGAGTGGCATTCGTTGCAGCTGAAACAGAAGAGATTGCACTGCAGGCGCTTGAAGTTGATCGAAGTGGACTACGAACCACTCCCGCCTCTTCTTGATCCGACGGAAGCGATGAAACCCGGCGCTCCGATCTTGCACGATGAACCGGAATATGAAAATTTTGCAGAGTCTGATCCGAGTAAAAATCTGGCGGCGCAAATCCATATCGATATCGGCGACGTTGAAAAAGGTTTCGCGGAAGCAGACAGGATCTTTGAGGCGAATATGATGTGCCCAAAGTCCAACAGGCGCATATCGAGCCGCATGTTGTGGTCACTTATTGGGATGAGGATGACCGACTGGTCATCCGGACCAGCACCCAGGTACCATTTCATGCCCGGCGGATCTTGGCGCCGGTTTTAGGGCTGCCTGTCAAGCGAATCCGGGTGATCAAACCGCGGATTGGAGGCGGTTTTGGAGGCAAACAGGAAATCCTGATCGAAGATGTTGCGGCGCACCTGACGATTGCCACTGGCCGGCCGGTGATCTATGAGTACACCCGGGAAGAGGAATTTACTGCCAGCCGTTCTCGCCATCCGATGCGGATCTGGATGAAGACGGGCGTCAAGAAAGACGGCACGATGACTGCAAATGCGATGAAAGTGCTGACGGATACAGGCGCATACGGATGCCATGCGCTGACAGTAACAGGAAATACCGGACACAAATCCATGGCGCTGTATGTTGGCGATGGACCTTACCGAAAATCGCCGAATATTCGATTTCGAAGCGGATATCGTGTACACAAACCATCCTCCTGCAGGCGCATTTCGCGGTTATGGCGTCCCGCAAGGTTATTGGCCGCTGGACCGGCACATGGAAAAAATTGCTCGCAGCCTGGGCATGGATCCAGTCGAATTTCCGGTTGAAAAATGCACTTCCGTGCCGGGGAGCTGCATCCTTTCAGCACGGCCTGGAGTGAAGGGCGTGAGCCTACGCCCGAGATCATCGAGACCTGTGCGCTGGAAGAATGTGTCCGCCAGGGGAAAGCCGCAATCGGTTGGGATCGAGAAATTTGCGAATCCGGATTGGCATCAAGTTGCCGGGAAAACCCTGGTTGAGGCGAGGGATTGGCGCTGCGTTGGTGATGCAAGGCACAGCCATCCCATACCTGGATATGGGCGGAGCGAGCATTAAGATGAATGATGATGGTTCATTTCAATCTTGCTGATTGGGGCGACCGATCTGGGCACTGGTTCGGATACTGTTTTGGGCAGATGGCTGCTGAAGTGCTGGGTGTCCCATTGGAGGATATCATTGTCTATTCCTCAGACACGGATTTCACCCCCTTTGACAAAGGCGCATATGCTTCCAGCACAACCTATATTTCAGGAGCAGCAGCGGTAAGGCAGCCCAACAGGCTGCGGAGCAGATTCGCAAACGGGCTGCAAAAATGCTGAACGGCCGTCAAAATGCAGGGTCAGAGTATGCCGATCCAACCGGATGAGATCCGCCTGACGGACCGTAAAGCGATGGCTCCGGATGGGCGATATGTGACCCTGCGGAAGTTGCGCTACAACGCCTTGCATCATGAAAACCAGGAACAAATCATGGGAGTTGCATCCTTATGTCTCCCAGTCTCGCCGCCACCTTTCGCTGCCCAGTTCGCCGAAGTGACGGTGGATATCGAGACGGGCCAGGTTGTCGTGGATCGACTGGTCAGTGCGGTCGATTCGGGTGTGATTGTCAACCCGCTTACAGCCTCTGGGCAGGTAGAAGGCGGGATGTCTCAGGCTCTGGGATATGCGGTCTGTGAAGAAATGCGGTATGATGAAAACGGCAAGTGCCCGCGAAATAGATTTGAGGGATTATCACATCTTTCAGGCTGATGAAATGCCTGTTTTGGAGACAATTTTTGTCGAGACATTCGAGCCTACCCATCCCTTTGGTGTGAAAGCTGTCGCGGAAATTCCCATGGATGGAGTTGCACCGGCGATTGGCAATGCAGTGTTGGATGCATGCGGTGCACAGGTTAACGAAATCCCGATGACCCCCGAAAGGGTTTGGCGAGCACTTGAAGAAAGAGATCGAATTAAAGAATGGCTCGAACGTACGTCATCGGTCATGTCAATCCGGATACCGATTCGATTGCTTCTGCGGTCGGCTATGCCTGGCTTCTCAGCGGAGCGAGATTCTGAGGATGCTATTGCTGCCCGGGCGGGTCCAACCAACCCACAAACCACCTGGGTTCTGAAGCGCCTTGGGATGGAGCCACCCGTCCTGCTGACGGATGCTTCGCCTCGTTTTGAATCCGTGACACGCCGGCTGGATACTGCTGCCCCGGAGGACCCCTTGCGCGACGCCTGGGCGATTTAATCAGAACCGGACGGTATCGCCCCACTCGTGGATCCGGCGGATGGGAAGCCAATCGGCATGATAACCGGGTTGAGCCTTTTCAACCTGCTTGCCAGGCAAATTGGTCTCATCCCCGCCGTCAGGAAATGCGCATCGCCGAAATTCTGGATTTGCCTTGCAATGATGCTTGCGATGGAACCATCCCGCGATTTCAGGCCAGCGTGCATATCCGAGATATGATCGGTCGGATCTTGCGTGAAGAACAGAACGATTTTCTGGTTGTTGATGAAAAGGAATATGCTGGGGTGACTCACCAGCGGGATGTCCTTGAATCCACCCCGGCTGCGGCTGATCCTGGTGGATCATAATGAGCCAGGGCAGGCTCTGGGAGCGCTGGAGGAAGCGGAGTTGATCGAAATCCTGGATCACCACCGCCTTGGAAACACTTCCACCCGAGCCCCGATCCGGTTTTCGGTGGATGTAGTCGGCAGCACCAGCACTCTAGTCTCGGAGCGGATCGAAGATGCCGGTCTCAGCGCTCCTCCTGCCATTGCCGGGTCTTTTATTGGCTGGATTGCTATCTGATACGCTGATACTGACTTCACCGACCACAACCCAGCAGACGACCAGGCAGCCCGGAAAGACTGGCTCGCTGGGCAATCGTGCGCAACAGTCCATTGGAAGGTGAAACGATCGCGTCCTATGGCAAACAGGTCGTTGATGCAGGGGCTGGCCTGTCAACTCACGCAAACCTTATGAGATTGTTTCAACGGATATGAAAACTTATACAAGCTGGTGGATTTCAGCTTCACCATTGCCCAGGTTGAAGTGACGGATCTGCGCCAGCTGGATGAACACCTTGAAACCCTGAAGGAGGCCTTCGAAAGGCTGCGCAAGGAGCGAAGGTCGATTTTGCGATGTTGATGGTGACGGATGTGGTCGATAATGCAAGCAGCCTGGTATTTGTCAACGCAACCGCCGATGTTGGATGATCTGCCATATCCCAAGCCAGCCGGATGGGACACGCCTGGCTGAAGGGGTTGTATCTCGAAAGAAGCAGCTCTTGCCGGTCATGCTGAGCTTCTTGGAGGTAATAAAATATGACGGTCTTTGCATCATTAGCTGAACTTGAACAGCAAACAAACATGGCGCTCTTTGCATGGTGGTTCGAAGCAAGGGATCGACGCCCCGGCATTCCGGCAGTAAAATGCTGGTTTTTCCGGATGGATCGATTGTCGGGACGGTGGGAGGTGGAGAGCTGGAAAACCGGGTTATCAAGAAGCTGACTTGCCTCCATCAAGGACGGCAGGCCGCGGTATCCTGGAATACCAGATGACGGATCCGGCACGAGGCGACCCGGGTGTTTGCGGTGGTCAGGTGGAGGTATATGTGGAACCAGTGCAGCCAAAACCCATGTTGGTGATGATTGGTGTCGGACATGTAGGCAAAGCGGTTGCACACCTGGCTCATTGGCTGGGATTTTGGGTGGTGGTCAATGATGATCGGCCTGATTTTTGCACGCCTGAAGCTGTTCCTGAAGCGGATGAATATTTGCCGGGACCGATGGCCGAATTCCCGGACAGGATGGAAATTAATCCATCGACCTATCTCATCCTGACGACCCGCGGCGTAAATGTGGATGTATTGGGACTGCCGGCGCTCTTAGATCAACCTGCAGCTTATATTGGTGTGATCGGATCACAGCGGCGTTGGGCTGACAGCAAAAAAAAGATGCTTGAACAAGGTGATCTCGGATGCGCAAATCGGGCGGGTCCGTTCACCGATCGGGCTTCGAATTGGGTGCTGAAACACCTGAAGAGATCGCGGTGAGCATTATGGCAGAGATTATCATGCTGCGGAAGGGGAGACGGGCGGCGTGATGTCTGGAATGAGCAAGAAAATCTATCGAACAGAGTGAGCAGGATTGAGTGTTATGTGGAAGGAATATTACACGGTTACAAGTATAGATGAAGCTCTGCAGATCCTGTCAGAAAAATCCGGACAAGCCCGAATAATTGCTGGAGGGACGGACTGATCCTGGAAATGGAGCGCGGAGTTCGTAAGGGGATCGATACTTTAATTGATATCACTCGGGTTCGCTGCCTGGATGAGATTCTGATCGATGAAAATGAGATCATCCACATCGGGCCAATGGTCACCCACAACCATTGTGTTGTCCTCCAAACTGGTGGTTGAGCGGCTGTTTCCGCTTGCTCAGGCTGCCTGGGAAGTGGGTGCGCCGCAAATTCGAAACCGTGGAACCGTTGCCGGCAACCTGATCACGGCCTCGCCTGCAAACGACACGATCACCCCATTGATGGCTTTGAACGCAAGCAGTTCGACTCGCTTCAACGCGAGGCGACCGAGTTGTTCCGTTGTCCGAGTTCTTTCAAGGGGTTCGGCGAACAGTTATGAAGCCCGATGAAATGCTGGTGGATATCATTGTGCCGGCGTTAAAGCCTGACCAACGGGGAGCTTTTTTCAAGCTCGGTTTGCGCAGGGCGCAGGCGATCTCGGTTGTCAACGCAGCTGTCTTGCTCACTTTTTCTGAAACCGCGGATAAAGATGATCATCCGCGGGTTGAAAACGCGGTTATTACCCTCGGGTCAGTTGCGCCGACGATTGTCCGCGCAACCGATGCGGAATCATTTCTCGCAGGTCAATTGCTGAATTCTGAGACAATCGCACGTACGGCAGAGCTTGCCAAGCAGGCAGCCAATCCGATCGATGATATTCGTGCGCCGGCAACTTACCGTCATGAAATTGTACGGGTTTCGGTTTCGCGTTGCCTGAAAGCGATCTTGAATAGAGAGGAACGGGTTGGATTTCCCGATAAACCGGTCGTATTGTGGGGCGACCGGAAGAATCATGATTTCACTCCTTTACCGGCGCAGATCCATCATACTGATAAGACGCCGATCACCACGACGATTAATGGAAGTTCATACACATTCACCACAGGCCAGCAGAAATCCTTGCTGCGCCTATTACGAGAAGAAGCCGGTCTGATCGGGACAAAAGAAGGTTGCGCTGAAGGAGAATGCGGGGCATGCACGATTTTCCTGGATGGGAAAGCAGTGATGAGCTGCCTGGTGCCAGCAGTGCCGTGCTCACCACGCCGAGATTATCACGATCGAAGGGGTGAGTAAAAATGGGGAACTGCATCCGGTGCAGCAGGCATTTATCGATGAAGGCGCCGTCCAGTGCGGATACTGCACACCTGGTTTCATCATGTCTGCGGTAAAACTGCTTGAAGAGCAGCCGCACCCGGATCAGATCAAAATCAAACAATCCATAACAGGCAATTTGTGCCGATGCACTGGTTATTACAAGATCATCCAGGCCATCGAGCGAGCAAGTATGACGGAGGGTATGGATGGGTAAATATTCCAGGCTGAGCCGCACCACCTCGACCGAACCTAGACCATGGAGAATACACCCAATCTGGCGCGGAATTGGGTGTATCTCTTCTTAATCGCACCAATCCTGGCATATTTTATCGCCGATTTGCTCGTTCAGACGGCGATGGAAAAGAGTTGGTATCCAATCCCAGCAGAGTTGGCAAGATCGCTTCGGGTGCCGTTTGCAAATTTGACTATGAATCATTTCTATGCCAATCTTATGGTCACCGCGTTGCTGCTGCTGCTCGGATTTGCAGTTGTCATGGTTATCTATTCGATCGTTTATGCCATACTTGGTCCAAGAAAATATGGACCATTAGATTCTCCACCTATCCGTCGAAAAACCAGACCAAGCCGATAAAAAAACCTGGTTATGCAGACCGAAAAGAAATAAGCAACCATGGAAAGAACTGTACCCACCACCGAATTTGAAGAAGTTGAGCTTTACACTCGCACATATTATTCCCTGCTACGATCGACTGCACAGGTAAAAATCAAGACCCTGGAGGAAGTGCATGCAGGGATGAATTCGCTGCTCCATCCTTCAGCGCGTGGGCTCAGACTCAGACATGTCTGCATTTCTCTACACCGTCCTGAGATTGCCGATGTGCATGCCAGATGTCAGGCTGGTCGTCCTTGGCCAAACAGCAGAAATATTTGAAAGTGCCGGTTTTGGGGATATCCGTAAATGGCAGGAAGTGATTGCTGAGGCAAGACGGAGGCGGAGCTACTATAATGGAGGCGGCACTCTGGCTTGTTTTATCGCCAGCCGTTCGGATATCGATGATATCATTCCACTTCTCACAGCATATCAGATCGAATGGAACAAGCTGCATTATCAGCTGAGAAGGTCAGGGGACTTGCAGCTGCTGAAAGAATTGAGTATTAGACCTCAAGCATATGCCCGTTTAGCCAATCATTTGGGGATCGCGGAAGAGGATTTCGACCGGCTCTATGCAATCTGGGACCGCGAACTTGGCGCAAACTTCGAAAAGATTGCCCGGTCTCCATGCGACCTGCAGGTACGCTTGTTGAGTGGATCGATGAGTGAGTACAGGCGGGCGCGCAACTCCTGGTGGGATAACATTGAAAGCGTCAGACCTGATATCGGTGAGCGGCCGGTATATTTTGTCTCCAGCAACACGCACAGCCTGGCCAATATTCTTTCTGGATTTGCGCTGAAGAAACAGGATGATTTAGTTTCTACACTCGAGCGCCCTGGTAATTCCGGACTTAAAAACGAATGGACTGATCTGCTGAGCGGGCGCTCGCCGAGCAGCAAGGAAAATTTTCTCTATTATCTGCTGAAGAAAGCCCAACAGCAAGAGAAGGGAACGAGTTTGTTAGACGAGCAGCTGAATTATGAACGCTCGAAGGGGATTCTCGCGCATATCCAGCAAACATTCTTTTGATGTCGAAACCCAAGTGATCGAGATCGCACGTCTGACGCTCGATCAGGTCGATCCAAGGCTTCGGCTAGGAGCGACGGAACACCTGAGTAAGAGCGACGCCCTGATTCTGAACATCGATTATCCACTCGGTCTTGCAGCATATGATATCCTGGCAGAGGTCTCTGCAAGGGTTGGATCGGTTTTAGGGGTCTACATCATGGGCAAGGCAGCTACGCTTAACGCTGTTATTGGTGATGTGATGATCTCAAATGTGATTCATGATGAGCATTCTCAAAACACATACCTTTTCCCTAACTGCTTGTCTGCTGCAGATGTCTATCCGGACTTGACATTTGGAGCAGTACTGGATAATCAAAAATCGGTCACGGTCCAGGGGACCTTCCTTCAGACTGCAGATTACATGGATGTGTTTTACAGAGAAGGGTACACAGTCATTGAGATGGAGTCGGGTCCTTACCTGTCTGCAGTATTTGAAATGCACCGCCCAACCCGGCATCCGGTGAATGAAATCATCAACCTGTACGGCTTGCCGTTTGATATTGGACTGGTTCATTATGCTTCGGATACTCCCCTGGGGAAAGGGAAGAACCTCGGGGCTGGAAGTCTTTCCTACTTCGGGATGGATTCCACTTATGCAGCTACGCTGGCTATCCTGAGGCGTATTTTCAAGCTGGATCTACAGCGGATTTAGGACCAGCGAAGCCCGCGTGGATAACAGTTTTTTAGCGTACCAGCAACCAACTTCCCCCATCCAATCGGAAATCCATCAGTACACACTAAGACCCAACCGTCACCCCCAGAGATGGCTAGGGATTTGCCGTGCAAATATGCGAAGATTTCTCGACTGTCAGACGGCAGGTTGAGTGAATGCTGAACCTGCCTCATATCAAGTCCCATAGCCAACGATTGAGATGGCTCAAATCTGAGTTTGTTTGAAAATTCGGATGAATGGAGGGTACCGATCCACCAACCCGGGTGGATCACTCGTAAACTGGAAAGGTCAGGTAGATTTTCGGAGATATGGTAGATATATGATCCTACCAATCGCAATCGATTTTCACTTGTCAAGCGGTCTGTAAAAAGGTCGGAGCGAATGTTCTCCTGCCAGAAATCCAGGACACAACGCATTTGGGGTTTGCTCAGGAATTCACCAAACGTTCTATTGTGGTACTGCTTGCGAGTTGAATGATTTGTTTGCGGATGTGAAGATGGTTTCCGACAAAGCATTGCCACAAAGTGACCTTCACCAGGGGCAGAATGCGGCCAGATCCGATCGGCTCGGGATAATTCTGGTAAATGGGAATCCAATATCGCCCAATCCGATCTTGCAGGAGAAGCACCGGCAAGCCGGGGTCTTTCGACGATCTCTAGCTCAGGCTGATCTTCTAATAACCTGCCGATGACCGTTTCATTCTCGATTGGATTAAACGTACATGTCGAGTAAACCAGCGATCCGCCTGGTTTCAGCATTTTTACGGCCGATTTAAGAATTGAAAATTGCCGGAAGGCGCATGATTTGACCAGATTTTTATTCCAATCGCGCCGAGCTGATGCAGTTTTTCGGAACATTCCTTCGCCAGAACAGGGTGCGTCGACAAGAATCCGGTCAAAAAAATCGGTGAAGGATTTCAGCCAGCCGAGCAGGAATTCCTGGGTGATCGCAGCATTGCGAGCCCCCCAACGCTCAAGGTTTTGCGCCAGCTCCCATACGCGCTTGGGTGGGTTTCGTTTGCAATCAGCGTTCCTTCGTTTTTCATACAGGAGACAAGGTGTGTGGTTTTACCCCCAGGCGCCGCACACAAATCCAAGATATTTTCTCCTGGCATCGGATGAAGTACTTCGGCAGAAAGCATCGCCGATGGTTCCTGTACGTAATACAATCCAGCAGCATGCTGTGGCTGTTTTCCTGGCGAGGTTAACCCAGGTCCCATTTCGGATTGAATCAAAAAGCCTGCCGAGCACCACGGTACCGGCGAGAGCCTGATCGGTAGACTCCTCACCAGCTCAGCAGGTGAGATTTTCAGCGTGTTTACTCTCAACCCAGAAACAGGTGGATCGCGAAAAACCGCCTTAAAGGCTGGGAATTCGTCACCGAGCAGGCGGTGCATCCAGCTCAGAAATTCCGTCGGGATTGGATATTCTTCCACTGAATATAGCGCGGGTTGTTTCAGTCCTTCACTGCTTTATCGACATCTGTGAGGGCTTTATCCAGTACGGTAAAACCTTCTTTGAGCTGATTTTCAGTAATGATCAGCGGTGGGATGATCAAGATTGTATGCCAGTGCGTATAAATGTAGACTCCCTGGTCAAGTAAATACTTGCGCAGTGCGTTCATTTCCGGGCTGCTGCCGTTGAAGGGTGCCATCGGTTCTTTTGTGTGCCTGTCTCGAACGAGTTCCACAATACCAAACAATCCGATCGAACGGACTTCTCCGATGGAACGGTGCTGCTCGCCCAGGTCAGTGAGCATTCTATGGAAGACTGGTCCAATTGCGGCAGTGCGTTCGACCAGACGATCTTCCTGCATCACCTGGATATTAGCGATAGCCGCGGCAAGCGAGATCGGGTGAGAATTGTACGTTAGCCCACCTTGATAAACACGATCTTTGAAATATTCGTGGATTTCCGGGAGCATGGCTACCGCTCCCAACGGCGCATAGGCTGAAGTGAGGCCTTTTGCCATGACCATCAAATCAGGAACCGTCTGCCAGTGATCGATCGCAAACCAACGCCCGGTGCGTCCAAATCCGCTCATCACTTCGTCTGCAATCAGCAGAATCCCATAACGGTCGCAGAGAGCCCGGACTCCCTGGAGATAACCATCAGGTGGGATGATCACGCCGTTCGTCCCAGTCACAGTCTCGATCAGGATCGCTGCTATGGTGTGTGGGCCTTCATACCGGATGATTTCTTCGAGATGATTCAGATAATCCTCACAGAAGTCTGCTTCAGAGATATCTGGATTTGTCCTGTGGAAAGTCGAACGATACCGGTAGGGGTCGAGGAAATGAACGACTCCAGGCATTGTGTTCGGTTCCCAGGCGAAGCGGCGGGGGTCTCCTGTCGCAGCGATCGCTCCAGCAGAAGCGCCATGATATGATCGGTAGCGGGCGAGGATTTTATGCCGGCCGGTATAGGCTCGAGCCAGTTTTATCGCATTTTCGTTTGCATCTGCGCCGCCTAGCGTGAATAGAAAGTGGTCGAGATTTCCGGGCGTGATCTCAGAAAGCAGCTTCCCGAGAACAGCCCGTGGTTTGGTTGCCATCGGCGGGCCGGCGAATGGAAGCTGGCGGGCTTGTTCGACAATTGCATTAATCACACGCTCGTCCCCATGGCCGATGTTCACGCACATCACCATTGAGTTTAGATCGAGGTATCTTTTATCGTTCACATCCCAGAAATAAACGCCTTTGGCGCGCTTGATGGGGATCGGTGCGACGCTGCCCTGAGCTGACCAGGTCCAAAAAGAATGTTCGAGGGAGAGGGCGAGAATATCAGAATCAGAAATTTCTATCATAGCTCCTCTGCAAGTTCCGTGAAGAGATCATTTTCAATCCTATCACAGAACAAAAATATTGGAAGATGCGAGCATGTTCTACAAATACTTAAGCCCTTGATAATATCCTCGTCTTGTTGTCCGTCCGGATCGAAAGTACTTCATTAATCATGAGATCGAGGATTTAAATATGCCAGAATGAGTACTGATCTGGATTGAAATCATATTCAATATCACTTACCTTTGTGTGATTTGGGGATTGGTAGGCGTCATGTTTTGGCGGCAAAACGAGCTGGAACCATGCGAACGGCGGCAGGGAAATTTGGCAATTGCTGCCTTCGGCCTCCTGGCGTTGGGTGATACGGGTCATGTTGGTTTTCGGGTATGGGCTTATGCGCTTGGACGATTAGACAGCAGCATCCAGCTATTAGGTTTTCGCTTGAGCCTGGTCGGTGCAGGCGCGTTAATGACCGCGGTTACTGTTACGCTCTTTTATGTATTCATGCTCGAGCTTTGGCGGGTGCGGTTCGATCGAAAATATGGCTGGTTTGAAGCTGTCCTGATTGGTTCGGCAATCATCCGATTATTATTAATGACACTTCCGATGAATGCCTGGCAGAGTATCGTCCCACCTCAACCCTGGGCAACAGTCCGAAATTTCCCATTGATCATCCAGGGATTAGGTCTTTCGTACCTGATCTTTAGGGAAGCTCGGAAGGTAAATGACCGGACCTTCTATTGGATAGGAATAAGCATCCTGATCTCTTATGCCTGTTATCTGCCAGTGATCCTGTTTGTCCAAGTTTTGCCAGTGATCGGTATGTTAATGATCCCAAAAACGATGGCGTACGTAGCGATCGGTTTCCTGATTTATCACGACCTTTATATAATTCACACAGTAAAAGAGCAAGTCATTACCGGCTGATAGATATCTGGGTAGCACTTGTACCAGAACGAAGGTCATCGGTACCGATCTCTCAGAAATCCGAGTGATAAATTTCTCAGGCCAGGTTTCGGACTTTGTGCCAATAGCGGAAAATTCCTGAGGCAGACATCCAGGATGGATTGGCAGCTTCAAAAGCCTGGATATCGCTTTCAGACAAACCATCTTTTTGAGCGCGCATTTCCACCCAATCTAAATATTTCTCATTCAGACGCTCAACGGACGGGGATTGTGCCATTTCCTGGACGATCCAGGCTTCTGTCTCCGTCAGCAACTGCTCCATTTTGCTTAGCTGCCATCCGGAATCCGAAAAAATGCCAAAATGTGTGGGGACTATTGCAGAGAACCTGCCGGTGTGATAAAGCTTAACCAGCTTGTTCAGGCTTTCACGCCAGAGCTCAAGGTGAAATTCAGGCGGCACCATTGGGAGACTCAGATGAGGGACTCTGTCCGACACGAACTCCTCCAATATCACCGGAAAAACAGTGATCTTCGAACAGGTAAACCAGATGGTGAAAGGCATGACCGGGCGTATCGATTGCTGTGAACTGTAAATCTTCGATTTCGATCACCTCGTCGTCGCTGTGAACGATAAGTTTTTCAGCTGGAACCGGGAGAAATTCACCCCATAGGCTTTCCATCTTCTCACCATAAATCCGGCTGGCGCTCATGAGTAATTTCTCGGGATCTTCCATATGTGGCGCCCCAACAGGATGCAGATGTATTCGGGCTCCCTGCCTGGCCCACCAGCCAGCCGAGCCAGCATGGTCAAGGTGTATGTGAGTGATGAGGACATCGGTGATATCACCCGGTTTAACCCATGAGCGTTGATCGCATCGATCAAATTCGCAATTGTAGATCCAGGTCCGCATTCGACTAGGACAGCACCTTTCGCATGAGGAATAAGATAGGCAGCAATCGTCCCAGGTAAATCGAGAAAGCCCAGGTCGAGCGTGTGTACATTGTGATTCAGATCAAGCAAAGGTCTCATATGAAACTCCCTGTATTTAGACTGGCGAGCCAATTGTAACCGATCTGTATAATTATGTCAGAGATTATGATATTGGTCTGAAAATGGAATACAAATGTAACTTCGAAAACCTGTTCTACTATGCTAGAATTGAAAAGATATTTTCCAGAATTCATTTAAAAAATATTTCACCCATTTACCTGATCGAATATGTCCGAAATCACGTTGTTAATCGTTGAAGATCATGACATCCTGCGGGAAGGATTACAAATTCTACTCGAGACAGAGGGGTATCAAGTCATTACTGCGTGTCATGGTAAAGACGCGCTCAAGCAGATGAAAATGACTGTCCCGGATCTGATCCTATCCGATATTTCCATGCCAGAAATGAATGGGTATGAGTTTTATGAGGCGGTGCGTTCCCATCCGGAATGGGTCCCGATCCCGTTTATTTTCCTGACCGCCCGAGGAGATCGAGATGACCTCTATACCAGCAAGAAATTGGGCGCTGAAGATTATCTGGTTAAACCGGTGGAACGACATGAGCTGGTTACAACCATTCGTTCTCGGGTTGAGCGCAATCAGCAGCTGATGCTCGCCCAGCTCCAACAAGCGTATGAATTGAGCTTGATCATGCTTGCGAACGCGATAGAACTGCGCGACAGTTATACTCGAGGGCATGTCGAACGAGTTATGGAATTAGCGGTGATGATTGCTGAAAAACTCGGGTTAAATCGCTCGCAAATCGTGTCTTTGCGTTTTGGCGCGATTTTGCATGATATTGGAAAGATATATATCCGTGAGGGGGTTCTACGAAAACCTGGCCCATTGGATGACCAGGAATGGAGCGAGATGAAAAGGCACACGGAAATTGGGGCTGAACTGCTTCAAAAAATACCCTACCTTGCCGGTGCAATCCCTATCATAAAATATCACCACGAGCGTTGGGATGGACAGGGATACCCGGAAGGGCTATCAGGAGATGCGATCCCGATCGAAGCGCGCGTAGTTGCTGTTGCAGACGCCTTTGATGCGATGACAACCAGAAGAGTTTACCAGCCGGAGTGTTCGCCAGAAAAAGCGATCGAAGAAATCCTGGAAAATGCCGGCAGCCGCTACGATCCGACGGTTGTCCAAGCGTTTATTTCCGTGAGAAATTTCGACTCAGATGGATTCCTGACTGCTGGCTTGATTTAACGACTGAATTTCTTCAGCGGTTAATTATAATTTCGGCTGCACCAAGATTGTCTATAAGCTGATCCAGGCTGCGTGGACCAATGATTGGGCTCGTAATTAGGGGATTTGAAAGCAGCCAAGCCAACGCAATTTGCGAGATTGATGCTCTCGCATGCGCCTGGGTTATTTTTTCCATCACTTCTAGCAATTGCCAGTTTTTCTCGGAAAAATAGCGTGAAGCTCTTCCCTTGCGTGCGCTCTCGGGGACGATCCCGGGTCGATATTTTCCGGTCAGAAATCCAGCGGCCAGTGGGCTGTATGGAAGCACAGCTAAACCATATTCTCTGGCTACGTCTGCGAGCTCGCTTTCGAATTCTTTACGGTGGACAAGGTTATAATGCGGCTGCAGAGATTGGTATTGGACCAGATGGTAATGCCGCGCAGCCCGAAATCGCGGCGGTCAGACGCCAGGCAGGGTAGTTGGAAGCGCCGATGTACCTGACTTTCCCTTTCAGGACCAAATCATCATAAGCCTGGAGCGTCTCATCGATAGGGGTGTTTTCATCGAACCAATGGGATTGATAAAGGTCGAGATAGTCGGTATCTAGACGTCGAAGCGAACCGTCCACAGCACTGAATATGTGCGCCCTGGAGAGACCTTCGTCATTTGGCCATTTGCCTGTTCGTCCACGGACTTTAGTGGCGATGACAATTTGGTCACGCGGAATGGATGATTTCTTCATCCAGCGACCGATAATTTCTTCAGCTACACCGCCTGGATTACCAGGGACCCAATTGGAATAGATGTCTGCAGTATCAATGAAATTTATCCCGGCCTCAAAGCTAGCATCCAGGATTTTATATGAAAGTCCCTCTTCGGCAGTCCAGCCGAACTGCATAGTGCCCAGGCACAACTCGGACACTTTTAAACCGGTGCGACCAAGATTTCGATATTTCATCGTTTACTCATAACCTTTCGGGTTCTGCGATTGCCAGCGCCAGGAGTCCTCACAGATCACATCCATGTCCCTTTGAGTGCTCCATCCCAATTCATATTTCGCTTTGCTTAAATCTGCCAGGCTGATGGCAATATCCCCGGGTCGTCGCTCACAGATCTTGTATGGGATTTTGCGATTGCTGGCCTTTTCAAATGCGCCTACGATATCCAGAACACTGAAGCCTTTCTTCGAGCCAAGGTTGTAGATCACCAGTCCCGGATTTTGATTTAATTTATCCAGGGCTTTGATATGTCCGTCAGCCAGGTCTACAACGTGAATGTAATCTCTCACGCCAGTCCCATCGGGGGTAGCATAATCGCCTCCCCAAATACGCAGATAAGGTCTGCGGCCGACTGCCACTTGAGCGATGTAAGGCATCAGATTGCCCGGGATCCCTTCCGGATCTTCGCCAATCTGCCCGGAAGGGTGAGCGCCGACAGGATTAAAATAACGGAGAATCGCAATATTCCAGGATGGATCTGCAGTGTAAAGATCCTCGAGCATGATTTCATTCATGCGCTTTGTGCGTCCATATGGGTTAACCTGACGATCGCATGGGAAATTCTCGAAAATTGGCACGCTTTGCGGATCACCATAAACAGTCGCTGACGAACTAAATACGATATTCTTGACTCCATGTTTGACCATCAGGCTGAACAGGTGCAGGCTCCCGGTCAGATTGTTGTTGTAATAGCGCAAAGGCTCTTTTACCGATTCCCCCGGGGCTTTAAGCGCTGCGAAGTGAATGACTGCATCAAATCTGGAAGACTGAAAAACCGTATCGAGACCTTGGTGATCGAGCAGGTCGATTTTATGGAAGATCAGCGGTTTACCGCACAATTTCTGGACCCGCCGGAGCGATTCTTCCTTACTGTTGACCAGGTTATCAATCACGGTTACTTGAAATCCTGCTTGAAGCAGCGCCAGGCAAGTATGACTGCCAATATAACCAGCGCCTCCAGTGACAAGAATATTCATTCGACTCTTCTTTCTAATTTTTTATCGAATATGTTCGAGATTTGATCTCGATCTGGGCGAGGGAGAGGAGGAGATCCTGGGATGCTGCCGTTCACAACGCAAGGTGTTTTTGCAGGTTCTTCAACCCGGCCGATAGTGGTGCATTCAATCCCTGCTAGCTGAATGGCCCGGCATATTTCAGAAGCTTTCTCATCTGAAGCAGCGATAAGAAGCGATCCTGAGGAGATTGCGGCAAATGGATCCAAACCCAGTCCCTGGCAGATCTTTTCCGCCAGCGGGTAGATTGGAAAATTTGTGGACTAACCATTAAATTGTGTCCGCATGCTTCGGCAAGCTCCCAAAGCGCGGAATAGAGGCCGCCTTCGGTGGGATCGTGCATCGCATGGATACCGGACACCGATCGAGCTGCCATCACATCCTTCTGTATACTGATCCCTGGATGATACAGGAAATCTCGAGCAGCAATCAGTTCGGCTTTACTGAGAGAGATTGGTGGTTGGAGAAGGATTTCTGGAGCATCGCGCCCTAAGATTGCAATCATCTCGATGGGGACTCGCTTGGTTAGAAGCAGCAGATCGCCGGATCGAGCACCCTGTGGTGTGATCCATTGATCCTGTTCGACTTCTCCAATTATGGTTCCAACCACGATTGGTCGATCCAACCCCTTGGTGATCTCAGTGTGCCCACCGACAATGGCAATTCCCATTTCCTGGCAAGCCTGACTCAGGTCCATGCTGATTTGTCTGGCCAATAAACGAGCATCTTTTTCTGGAAGCAAAACAGTCGTGAGCATCCAGCGTGGAACGGCTCCAGTCGTAAGGATGTCGTTAACATTTATCTGAACAACGTACCACCCGATCGAATTGGTTGCAAATGTGATAGGATCTGTTTTTAGAACCAGTATCCGCCCAGATGGATTAACGATCGCACAATCCAAACCGATCCCAGGACCAAGGATGACTTCTGGACCAGCCGGAGGCAAACACCCGAGAAGGTCTTTCAGAAGCGAAGCGGGTAGCTTTCCAGTTGGAAGGGAGTCAGCGGTCTTTCATTCAGGCTTTATAACCGATCATCCGTAAAAAGCCCTTCCGCCAGACGATATCTTCTTCTGCTTCGATCCCTTGCGGTGGAAATCCATCCACAACACCCAAAATGCCGCGCCCTTGCTCGGTTTCTGCAACGATGACTTCTGTCGGATTTGATGTAGCACAGAAGATCTGGCACACTTCAGGGACCATTTTCAAGCTGTTTAATATATTGATCGGGTAATACCCCTCTCCCAAGAAAATAATAAAACTGTGACCTGCGCTGATAGCCAGGGCATTCTTTTCTGCCATCTCAATTAATTCGTGCTGTGTCCCCGTGCTGCGGATCAAGCATTTCCCGGATGCCTCACAAAAAGCCAATCCAAACTTAATTCCCGGAACCGTGTTGACCATAATTTCATGGACATCTTCGACTGTTTTGATAAAGTGGGTTTGGCCGAGGATAAAATTCGTCTCCAATGGCTTTTCAATCGTTACTGCGCTCAGAATCATGGCTTTCTCCTGACTTTTTTGTAGACGAAGGGTAATTTATTATAAACCAACTGCGGGTGTTTCAATCTTGATGAAACACCCGCAGTCAGTCGAGCTTGTTCGATTAGCGTACGTAATCGTATGGATTAACCTTCGCGCCGTTGATCAGCAGCTCAAAGTGAAGATGCGGGCCGCTTGAATTGCCGGTGCTTCCCAAACCGCCGATATAACCACCTTGATAAACGCTTTGACCGCAGCTTACACCTATTGCACTTAAGTGTGCATAGGCGCTCGCCCAGCCATTTCCATGGTCGATGGAGATCAAATATCCGTAACCATAATCACTCCAACCAGCATACACAACCACTCCGCTGTCGGTGGCATAGATTGCATTGCCAATCTGGCCGCCGATATCAATGGCGGGGTGGACACCGCTATCGTATGCATATCCAGAGATCGAGTGATCGGTGGTTGGCCAGACAAAAGTTCCACTACCAACTGCACCCTCGTATATGCTGCCGCAGGCGCCTTCACCATAGTAGCGTGCGGAGGCTGCGTTCTGCCTGGTGATCGCTGGAGGACCCCAATCTTTGATTGCTCGTTTTCCACCTGGAACGATTAGCCATGACCCCGGTTCGATTCCACTGTTCATGTCAGACTGGGTAAGGTCAATAAAATTGCCCGGGTAATTGATAATTGAGCTCTGATCCACCTGAAAAGAGTTTGCGACGCCTGTCAGGGTATCGCCTTCTTTCCACTCATAATATGTACCATCGACTGGGAGGATGTTGAGCGACTGCTCAGGTTTAAGGAAGTGCGGATTGTCGTTGAGTACCTCGAAATTACCCCAGAGCAATGTTTCAGGTTTGATCCCGAAATTCTGTGCGATGCTGAACAGGGTATCGCCGGTCTGGACCGTGTAGGTTATCACATCTGCTCTTGGTCTGGATGGGATGATCGTCTTCAGATTTGTTCGGCGGGATATGCCATCGCTGATGAACGCTGGTGTTGCGAGCGGCGAAAGGTCAACCGGAAGGGCAGCAAATTCGATCGGTTCAGATTGCGGTTTGCTCGCCTGCTCTTGTGAGGCGGACTCTGCGCTGGCAGTTTGCGGGCTTGCTTGATTAAAAAACCTCTGCCAGATCAGATATCCCAGCAAAATGAGCAGACCAACCATGAAAATATTCAGCCCGATTTGCTGGAGTAAAGCCCCTAAATTCCTGGTTCGCTTTGGGGATTTACTTGCTTGTTGTGAAGGGTCTTTTTCCATAATCCTTATATTTTCCTGGGTGTTTGATGGAGTATATTATCCAATCAACAAGTTTATTTATTTTGAAATCCCATTATACTCTGATAACGAAATGCACCTGCTCCACGCATCTTAGAAAGCGTTAATCCAGACCAGAGTAAGAATGGTTCATGCTTGAGACAACCGAGATGATGCTACAATTATCACCATGGGACTCTACACTTCCGGGAAACAACTGTCATGAGTAAACTTGGGAGATCCGGATCGATAAAATCCTTATTTATCCTGATTTTTCGTATTCACTTCCCTATCTTGCCGTCTCGCTATTGCCGGGTTTCAACCAGAGGTGCCGCAATTGCCAACTCCGACGAAAACTTTGGTCGTGACGAGCACTCCTTCCCCTATTCCGACGAGCACACCAACGATAACCCCGCTCCCCACTGAAACAGCTACCCCCACAGCAACCCCGACAGCAGTTCTGCTGGTAGAAGCGGGTACACCGCTTCCCCAAAACCTTGAGGCAATTACTTTGGAAAACGCATGGCAGGTTTCAGGTCTGGCGGAATGGAGTGAATCATCTGTTGTTGATATGGAATGGACGCCGGATAACCAGCTTCTCGCTGTCGCCAGCTCTGATGCGATTAACCTTTATCAAGTAGATTCTCGTGAATCGCTTCGTACCTTGTATCCTCAAAATGATGGGATTGTAGATATCGCTTTTTCTCCGGGAGGATCCTGGCTTGTAGAGGGCAGCAGGAGAGGCGACGAAGCCTCTGGTTATGCGAGCAGCCTGGAATTATGGGCAGGTCCGAACTGGAAACCACTAGGGTTGTTGTACGGTGCCCCGACAGGATTAAACGCGATCACTTTTGAGCCAGAAGGCAATTTTTTTGCTGCTTCGTACAGCAGCCCGGCAAACCAAAACATCAATACGATAGATTTCTGGCAAACATCAAACTGGACGATCAACACGAGTGCCGAAGTGGGGACGATCTTAAGCTTTGCTTTTTCACCAGACAGCAGGTTGTTTGCCGGCTCTCCTGACCGATATTCGATCCGAATATGGGATCTGACTCAAAATTTATTGATCTTTCGTTTCCCCACATCTTTTACCGGGGCGGTGAACACTATGGTATTCTCACCCGATGGAGGAATTCTGGCAACAGGGCATTATGACGGGATGGTCCGACTTTGGAACGTCGTCACAGGGGAAATCCTTTTGGAATTCAACACTGGAGCCGTGGTACAAAGCCTGGCGTTCAGCCCGGACGGCAGCATCATTGCCAGTGGAGGGAGCTTTGAAAATAGTGCGGTCCAGTTGTGGTCGAGCGGTTCAGGGGAAATGCTGCGATCTCTAGAAAGCCCAACTTCTGGGATTATTCGATTGGTGTTCTCACCATCTGGACAATACCTGGTGTCGGCTGCTTATGATGGGCTTGTTCGATTATGGGGAATTCGCCCCTGAGGGTTTATCCAGGCGATGAATTATCTTTTGACGGTATTGGAGATCGTGCTCATGATAGGGTGGGGCGCGATCCTGCCGGGTCGGACACTTCAGAAGAATTCGTCGATCGAAGAAATCTCTTCTAAAAACTCCAAAATAATCGAGAGCCGATCCTTCGCCAGCGAGCAAACCCTTTTCTATCTGACGAAAAATCAGGAATTCCATTATGGTCCATGGGATCTGGTAATGGCATTGGCATGGTCTCCAGATGGCAGCCTGCTGTCAATTTCGGCCGGCGATCAAATCCATATATTGAATGTAGATGGGTGGCAGGAAACCAGAGCGATTTCTGTTGGTGCTTTGACCCACGGATTGGCATTCAAACCGGAAGGGCAGATATTAGCTGCAGGCAGCAGGGATGGTGTGGTCCGTATTTGGAAAGTTGACCCGAATCTTGAAAATGGTGAGCATTTTCAGCAGTTGACTTTCCAGGCGCACCGCAAGGGTGTAAACAGTGTTGTTTTCAACCCAATCAACGGCATCTTAGCAACGGGGGGGAACGATGCGGTCGCTCGCTATTGGGACCTCCAATCCGGAAGAATGATTGGGATGGCAATCGGGGGCTCGTTCGCAATCCCATCCATCGATTTTTCTCCGAGAGGGGATGTGCTCGCAGTCGTGAATGGCCCAGTCGTCAGGCTACGAGAGGTCGGCACTGAGCGGATCGTGGGGACTTTCCAGGCTGATGCACCTTTATATCACGTGGCATTCAGCCCAGATGGAACACAGCTGGCAGTTACAGGCGGCGATAATCAGATTCGCCTGTGGCAGATGGAGTTTGCCTATCGATCCGGGAATCAGATTTACCCCGAGCCGCGGCTACTTTCCGGTCATCAAGGTCTGCCCGGTAGTTTTAGGGCACTCGTTTGGGACGCGGCTTACAGCCCTGTTGAAAATTTGCTGGTCTCGGCAGGAGGCGATGCGACAATCCGGTTGTGGGACCCGCAATCGGCGGAAATGCTCGGCGCTTATCCAGCTCATCCAGGCGGGGCAACCTGTCTTGCCTTCAACCCGGATGGCAGACTGCTTGCAAGCGGCGGTTTAGATGGTTCTGTGATTATCTGGTCGGTAAAAAAAGGATCCCTGAAATAGGGGTCCTTTGAAGATGATTGAGTACATGAGATGTTTTCTGACCTGATGAGAGCATTTAAGGTCCAGGACGAGCAACGGCAGTAAGTTGGAGGTGGAACTGCTCTGCACCATAGGTTGCAGTAGCATTTGGTCCACCTTTTGCTTCATGATTGTCTAACGTTAATGACCCGTTTTTGGAAGTTGTCCCATCTCCGCCGTTAACACAGGCGATTGAAGCAAATACTAAAAGTATAATGATTAATATGAGTCGGGTGATTGGCCTGTCCATTGAGTATGTTTTTGTCCTGAATTTCATGATCGTATCGTTGGCCCAAACCATGGATGGTGTTTAAAAAAATTGATGAACAATCGATGTGCATAAGACTATATATAGCTCATTAGATGCAAGTTTCTTGCCAGATAACGTCGAATACCTGAAAAATTCCACTGAGTTATAATTAAAAAAGGTGTTGCTTCGATGACTGATCCAGAAAATGATTTGAATTTAATACTTCGCCGACAAATCACGGATGAGATTGCCGCAGCATTAGGAATCTCGAAGGACAGCTGGGCGCGCAAGGTAGTTGGCCCATTTTTTTGGCCGCCTGCCCAGCTTTTTTCAAGCTTGGTCATGAAAATTGATCGAATCATCGCTGAGCGCGGCGCTCCTGAAGCAGCAGGACAGCTGCTCAACCGGTTTGTCGACCAGATCCAGGTCGATGGTAAGGACCTTATCCCGAAGGATGGCCCGCTGATAATCGCATCCAATCATCCGGGCGCATATGATTCGATCGCGCTCATGTCCAGTCTGCCCCGCCAAGATTTCAAGTTTATTGTCAGCGATGTGCCACTCCTGCGTAGCCTTCCGGCTGCCTCGCAGCACTGCATCTTCACGCCTGCTGGACCGCATGCCCGAATGGGCGCCTTGCGTGAGATTATCCACCACGTTCTCAACGGTGGTGCGGTCTTAATCTTCCCGACCGGGCTTGTGGATCCGGATCCTGCTTTCATGCCGGGACCAGATCAAGCGCTTGGATTATGGTCCGAAAGCCTGGATATTGTGCTCCGGCGAGCACCTCGGACCCGGCTCCAGGTCGCAGTTGTCAGCGGTGTGTTAGCACCCTCCTGCCTCCGTAATCCCCTGACAAGGATTCCGGACGAACCCTGGAGAAAACAGAAGCTGGCAGAGTTCATCCAGGTGATCCAGCAGCTGGTGTTCGGCCGAAAATTCGATCTCAAGACCCGGCTTTCGTTTGGAAGACCGATGACAGGTGAAGAGCTTGGTTCTCAGGGTCAAAGGCAGGATCTGCACCAGGCGATTATTGCAGAAGCGAGGGCAGTCCTGAGCAGGCATCTTGAGATTTCCAGCAGCTGAATCCCACGAAATCACTCGAGGAGGTAGAAATGTGCGATACGATTGTGGCGACACCCGAAGCCACTGCAGATGGACTGATGTATTTCGGCAAGAACTCAGATCGAGAACCAAATGAAGCTCATTACCTTGAGATAAACCCTGCTGCTGACTTCGATGTAGGCCAGGTTGTTCAAATGACCTACATCAAGATCCCGCAGTCCGTACATACCTTTGGCACGCTCCTGGCCAAACCCTTCTGGATTTGGGGTGCTGAAATGGGTGTGAATGAACACGGCGTGGCCATAGGGAATGAGGCGGTTTTTACGAAGGTCCCAGCCTCAAAAGAACCTGGATTGATTGGGATGGACTTGCTGCGCCTCGGGCTGGAACGCGCCAGCACGGCGATCGAAGCGGTTCAGATTATGTCAGAGTTATTGGAAATCCACGGCCAGGGCGGAAACTGCGGTTTCCATCACCGTTTGTTTTATCAAAACAGCTTTCTGATCGCAGACCCACATGAAGCCTGGCTTTTTGAGACAGCCGGGAAACATTGGGCTGCAAAACGTGTAAAAGGCGTTTATACCATCTCAAATGGCCTGACGATTGGGAAGGAATGGGATCTGGCTTCAGCAGATTTAATCAATTACTCAATCAGTCAAGGTTGGTCTAAGAGTACGGAAGACTTTCATTTCGCACGTTGTTATTCGGAACCAGTTTACACTTATCTGAGCGACTGCCGTGCGCGCTGCAAACGATCGACTTCTTTACTCGATGCTAAATCTGGGGATATCCTTACGTCTGATTTGATGCGAGTTTTACGGGATCATGATTCTGAAAATATCGATGAATGGAGACCCGACCGCGGAATAACGGGCGCTAATGTCTGTATGCACGCTGGATTCGGACCGGTTCGAGCAAGCCAGACCGTCGGCTCGATGGTATCACGCCTGGATCCAGGTTATCCCATCCATTTTTTTACTGCAACATCCGCCCCATGCACATCCATCTTCAAACCTGTCTGGCTGGATGCTGGCATCCCGGATATCGGTTCAGTGCCAAATGGTACTTATGACTTAAATAGCTTATTTTGGCAGCACGAACGCCTGCATCGGCAGACATTGACGAATTATCCAGAGAATATCAAGCTTTTCATGAATGACCGGGATAATTTGGAAGATGGTTTCATTTCCCAGGCGTTATCAGCAGCGGATAAACCGGCTGCTGATAGGCTGGCGCTCTCTAATCAATGCTTTCAGGAAGCAAAACTCGCCGAATTGGACTGGCTCGAGCGTGTTCGGAAGAATTCTCATTCCAAAAGAAATCGGATGCTTTATTCCTTGGCGTGGTCAAGTTTTAACAGATCAGGAAAGATGCGAAATTTATAGCTGCCCGAGTGCTTGGAGATTATACTATTCAGAGGATTGTCTTTTTGATAGGAAACTGATCGTAGATGATAAATTGAGGGGATAATTTATTTCATTTTCTTGCTTTTCAGACTACTGATCAAGCAGGTTTGAATCAAAGAATTCGATCAAGCGTTCCTCATATTCTGAAGGCACTTGTTGGAATGCAGCTATGTGGCCTGCACCTGGTACAACCCACAGTTCTGCACGACTGCCAAGACTTTGCAGAAACAGGCGGTTATAAGCTGTCTCCATCGGTTCGTTGCCCCCGGCGATAAAGTAATATGCGGTATTTTTGGATTCAATAATCGAATCGAGCAGCGGTTTCGGTGGATTTTCTCCGGAAAATAGCTGGACAGATGCGTACATCACCCGGGCGGTAAAATTCCGGAAGAGCGGGCGTTCTGACTCGAGCGCCAGAAGCTCCAGAATGCTGCGGTGTGTTGCGCCATCTGCGGCAATAGCCTGGATTTGCGGGTAGCTTGAAGCTGCGCCTAATAGCGTTTCACCTCCCAATGAAATTCCCAACCCACCGATAGTTTTGACTTCAGCTTTTGTTCGGAGATAATCAACCGCCGCGGCGAGATCCATAGATCCTTGCCAACCAAATCGATTAATCAGACCTTCGCTTTCCCCATGACCGCGCATGTCAAAGGCGAGTGTTCCGTAGCCGTGATCTGAAAGGAAATTTGTGTAGGGAAGCATGTCTGCCTTTGACCCGCCAGCGCCATGAATCAAGATGATCACAGCCCCATTCTTCGAAGGGGTATACCAGCCGCTGAGCTGGAGATTGTCGCTTGTAGGAAGCATGATTTTCTCTGAACCAACAGGGGCAATTTCCTCGGCTGATTTTGCAGGGACCAGTGCCGCAATCCCAAATGCTGCTGGAAGGACCAGATAAATGAGGACGATAAGGACCATTATTATTACTGCGAATCCGCGCAGCAGTGATGAAAGGCCAGGTCTTTTCATAGTTTAGCTTATTCCTTTTAGTCAGATTCAAACAGCTTTACAAGATCTCGGCTGGTTCAGGAAATAGCCTGTCAATCATTTGATCCACAGTTTCAAAATCCGGTGATGGGTCAGTCCCAGGAAGATTGTGCAGGTTGATCAGGAATTCCACATTGCCCTTTGGACCCATCAGAGGGGAGCGAATCAACCCGCGAACATGGAATCCGAGGCTGGAAGCAAACTCAGCGACAGCATGCAGAACTTTCTTATGAGCTTCTGGATCGCGAATCACCCCATCTCCTCGGGCTGCTTCAGAGCGTCCGACTTCAAATTGCGGTTTGATCAATGCCAGAACCTGGTCAGGAAGCTCAGCAGATCCGCTGTTAGATAACCAACCTTGAATTACCGGCAGGAGGATTTTCAGGGAAATAAAAGAAGCATCGACTGTAACAAGCGAAACAGGTTCTGCCAGGAGTTTGAGATGGCGGGCATTCGTCCCTTCCAGCACAACAACACGATCATCCTGGCGAAGCTTCCAGTGGAGGATTCCTTTCCCAACATCAATTGCATAAACACGCCTGGCCAGATGCTGAAGCAAACAATCAGTAAATCCACCGGTTGAAGCACCTACATCGGCACAAATTCGGCCTTCTATTACCACATTGAATGCATAGATAGCGGCTTCAAGCTTTTCACCACCCCGTGATACGAAAGGCGGCCCTTGCTCCACTTCGATACTTGCGTCAGTAGATATGATTTGGGAGGATTTCAGCGCCATTTGACCGTTGACGCGCACCTGGCCAGCCATGACCAGGCGTTGAGCCAACGAGCGGGATTCAGCAAGGCCAATTTCAACCATCATCAAATCAAGCCGCTTTTTTGCCACCATGCAATTGTATCATCGCCATCATGATCAATTGAACCCCGCTTCGGTTGTTCATTTCTTTTAGAATATGCTATGATTGCTTCATGTTTTTAAGGCGGTTGATCAAGCAGATCGCTATCATCATCAGAGCCATGCGTCCCAAACAGTGGGCGAAGAATATCGTGATCTTCGCAGCTCTGGTTTTTGACCGGCAGCTGGGATTTAACAACCTTCTCCCGATGCTCCGGACTTTCTTAGGTTTCATTATATTCTGCTTGCTGTCCGGTGTAGTCTACCTGATCAATGATATTGTCGATGTCCAGGCAGACCGACAGCACCCTCAGAAAAGCAAACGCCCGATTGCATCTGGAGAATTAACCATCCCAGCTGCAAAAGCAGTAATTATCTTCTTGCTGCTGATCCTTTTTCCGCTTGCGTATTTGCTGAGTCCTGCTTTTTTTGTCGTCTCTCTGATGTACTTGCTTCTTAACCTGGCATATACGAAATGGTTGAAGCAGATTCCCATCATTGACGTTTTCTCGATCGCGTTTGGATTTGTGCTCAGGGTGGGTGCGGGAGTCACACTTATCCATGTTGCCCGTTTTTCTCCCTGGCTTTATGTGGTGACAACCCTGGCATCCTTGTACGTGGGTTTTGGGAAGCGCCGGGCCGAAATGGCACAGCTTGAAAGCACTGCCAATAATCACCGCAAATCGCTTGGTGGGTATTCGATTCCGCTTCTGGACACATATATCATGATTGTATCTGCAACAACAATCGTAGCATACAGCCTGTATACTTTTTCTGCTCCAAACCTTCCTGACAACCACGCGATGATGTTAACCATCCCTTTTGTTTTATATGGGATTTTTCGATATCTTTACTTGATCCAGTTTAAAGGTTCGGGCGGCGCACCAGAGGATATCCTTTTTTCTGACAGGCCCCTGCAGGCAACCATCTTGCTTTGGGGTGCCGCTATCTTGATCATCTTCTATATTTTCTGATCCTTGAGGAGGTGACTTCTCCTAATGCCTGCCGTCAGTGCCAGCGCACCCGGAAAAATTATCATGTTTGGAGAACATGCTGTCGTTTACGGCAGGCCAGCGATTGCCGTTCCGGTCAGTGAGGTGCGGGCGCGCGCAGTCGTCATGGCGGAACCTTTGTTTGCCTTCGGGAGTTGTGAATTTAATTGCACCGGATATCCATTTGGAAGCTCGCCTGGATGACTTGCCTGCAGAGCACCCGCTGGCCGCTGCACTGCGCTTAACGCAAGCGGCACTTGGGATCGCCCGCGCTCCAGCCTGTTCTGTCCGGATAACATCATCGATTCCCATCGCTGCGGGATTGGGATCAGGCTCGGCAGTCTCGGTTGCACTGATACGCGCCTTTTCTGCTTTCCACGGCTGCCCACTCTCGGATGAGAAAGTATCCGACCTGGCGTTTGAAGTGGACAGGCTGCATCACGGGACACCGTCAGGGATTGACAATTCGGTGATTGCTCATAAACTTCCAGTGTATTACGTCCGAGATCAGCCGATTGAGGTGCTGCGGCTGCCAGTCCCATTCAGGATTGTGATTGGCGATACCGGCGTCCGAAGCTCGACCGGAGCGGTTGTTGGAGATTTACGCCAGCGCTGGCTGGCAAACAGGTCTCGAATGGAGACGCTCTTTGATCAGGTTGGTTTGGTTGCCAGAGCAAGCTCGGGAGCTGATTGAATCAGGTTTCCCATGGAAGTTAGGTCAATTGTTTAATATGAACCACTCTCTGCTCTGCGAATTGGGAGTCTCTTCAAACGAGCTGGATCTCCTTGTGGCAGCAGCTCGAAATGCCGGGGCGCTTGGCGCAAAACTCTCTGGAGGAGGGCGCGGCGGGAATATGATCGCTCTGATTGAAGCAGATAATGAGAATAAAATCATCCAGGCATTGGTCGAAGCAGGCGCTGTCCGCACGATTGCGACCACTATTCGCACTTCGGGGAGCAATTAACCGTGCTTGGCTCCACTGCCGCATCCAGGGAGTTGGTCTTCCTCAAGCTGGGAGGTTCCCTGATAACCGATAAAAAACGATCGCATACGCCTCGGATGGATGTGATTCGCCGCCTTGCCTGTGAGATTGCCGCGGCTCGTAATATTAGACCGGATTTACAGCTCGTTTTAGGACACGGCTCAGGATCTTTTGGGCATATTCCGGCTAAAAAGTATGGCACTCACCAGGGTGTAAAAAGTCCTTCTGAATGGGGTGGATTTATCGAAGTGTGGCGCGAAGCCTCCCTATTAAACCGTCTGGTGCTGGATGTACTTGAAGAGACGGGTCT
The DNA here is from genome assembly GCA_963726375.1 of uncultured Chloroflexia bacterium. GTDB lineage: Bacteria > Chloroflexota > Anaerolineae > Anaerolineales > UBA4823 > UTCFX2. The sequence goes on from CAVSCE010000007.1 coordinate 269,517, forward strand.
TCCTGGAATTTCCTTCCCGCCGTCTGGAACGGTCGTCGCTCGAGATAGAGAAGTAGAGCGGTGGGATTTGACTCCTATCCAATTAGCGATTCAAGCAGGGCTGCTGCCGGTTGTTTATGGTGATGTGGTTTTTGATCTGGAGCGCGGTGGAACGATTTTTTCCACAGAAGACCTTTTTATGCACCTGGCATCAGTCCTGCAGCCTAAGCGTATTCTGCTTGCTGGGATCGAACCGGGAGTCTGGCGAGACTATCCCAATTGTACCGAATGGATCGAGACCATAACACCGTACGATCTTAATGCTTCGAGTTTTTCAGTTACTGGCTCTTCAGCCACGGATGTCACTGGGGGAATGGCGAGCAAGGTGAAGAAAAGCATTGAGATTGTCAGTCGATTACCCGACTTAAAGATCTCAATCTTTTCAGGAGATGAGCCTGGATTTGTCGAGCGTTCCCTGCTTGGAGAGCAGATTGGCACAATTGTCAGTGCAGGTTTCTGACATTTTTCATACGAAATTCAAATTTTGATCTAACAGAGCTTTGATATCTTAAAGTTGCATTTCGAAAACAATTCATGTTTTCATCATGCAATTTGATAGATTTCGTTCTAGTAATATGAAGGAGGTAAAACCATGTCAAATCTAACCCGTTGGGATCCTTTTGGTCAGATGGAGTCCATGCGAACATTGATGGACCGATTCTTCAATCCATTTCAAGATTCTGAGCGTACCGGTTTGCTTTCCACTGGCTGGGACCTCGCTCTCGATGTTGCTGAGACCGATGACGAATTTCTGGTGAAAGCCTCTTTGCCAGGGATCAATCCGGAGGATTTGAATGTTACCTTTGATTCGAATGTCGTCACAATAAAAGGTGAGATTCGAAAAGAGGAAGACATTGATCAGCAGCATTATCATTTGCGGGAACGACGTTTTGGGACCTTCAGCCGGTCGATATCTTTGCCCTCTTCAGTGAAAGCAGATAAAATCGAGGCTCGATATGATGCAGGGATTCTCACCCTTCATCTGCCAAAATCTGAAGAAACCAGACCGAAACGGATAAGAATTCAGTCAGGCGAACCGAAGAAGATGATCGAAGGCAAAATCGCCGCTTCAAGCAAGAATTAAACGACTAATCTTAAGATAAGATAGAGGGATGGTGATATCACCATCCCTCTATTCTTTAATAACCTTTTCCTTCTCGCCATAGGCGGATTTCAGCGGCATGTTCTGCGTCATGCCTGAAGGTGTCTTCTGCAACCCATTCCCAGAGTGATCGCCCGCTCAACCATGCATATCTGGTTGGATTTTCAAAATCCACGTTGCGAAAGGCATTCAGGCGACGGATTGTCTGTTTACGGACGTTGTAGAAATCTTCAAATACCTGGGCGAGCGATCGACCTGCTCCGAGAGCAGTCCAGGATGCATTTGTCTTGTCCAGCGTTTCCCCGGATGTATGCGCGGTCGTAGGATTTTGATTCTCTAGAGCCTGCCAGAGCAGAGTCACAAGCTCCGCTTCCCACATGGTCAAATGGAAAAGGATATCTTTCACCGACCATAAACCTGTTACATCTGGTGCTAGCAGATCATCCTCGCTTAAGCCATCCAGAGATTTCATGAAATCTTCGCGACCTTGTTCCATGGCTTTAAGAAGCCTAGCTCTGTCCATCACTAATCTTTCCAATCCAGATTTTGAAGGAAGTCCTGCACTGCCTGATTGAAATGTGCAGGCTGCTCCAGGTTCAACAAATGTCCCGCTCCAGGGATCAGATGGAATTTCGAATTTGGTATAGCCGCCTGCATTTCTTCGGCTTCTTGCAATGGGACGATTTGGTCTTCGCTCCCGTGCAGTACCAGTACAGGGCATTTTATTGATCCCAACAACGGTCTTGAATTTTGCCTTGACTTTAACGCAGCAAGATCACCAAGCACACCATTCAAGGATGTAGTACTCATAATATCTCGAACGGTACTCACAAGTACAGGTTTCTGTGCCATTGTATCGGGAGCGAACATCCTTGGAAGCATCGAATGAACAATCGCTTCGATACCCTGAGTTCTGGCATTGTTTGCAGCCTGGTCACGAGACAGTTTACCCTGGGGGGAATTGTCTGCAGCTCGCGTCGCTGTTAAGGTTAAACCGCTTAGTCGTTCTGGGTATTTTCGCAAGAAAGCAAAGGAAACATACCCTCCCATGGAAAGCCCACAAAGAGCCACTTTTTCGTGGATGCCCATGGAATCCAACAATTCGGCCAATACATCTGCAAAGAAATCCATCGAATATGGACCGGATACAGGTTCAGAATTGCCATGACCAGGCAGGTCTGGTGCAATAATCCGGTAATTGCTTGAGAGTGCCTGCACCTGCGGATCCCAGATTTTACGGCTGAGAGGGTAACCGTGGACGAAGAGCAAAGTGTGCCCCTTCCCTTCCTCCGTGTAAGCAATTCGAAAACCCTTAATGATTTGATCCATAGGATTATCCTGTTGTTAAATCTGATAGAGCTCAGAGTATTTCTGCTTGAGATATCGAATATAAGGTGAAATTCTGATTGAGCCACCTGTAATTCTTTCGATCAGCTCCTCGGCTGTGAATTTACTCCCATGCTGGTAAATGTGCTGTGTCATCCATTCGCGTAAAGTACCAAATTCACCTTCGCGAATTTGTTGGGGGATTTCGGGATTTTGAAGCAAGGCAGCGTCATAGAACATCGCGCTCATGATATTACCAAGCGTATAGCCCTGGAAGGCGCCACCGATCGTACCGGCGTACCAATGGACATCCTGTAAACAACCGTCTCGATCGTCTGGCGGGGTGATCCCAAAATCCTGCTTGATGCGCTCATTCCAGGCTTCTGGGAGATCCCTAACAGCCAGCTTACCTTCCAGCATTGCCATTTCAAATTCAAAACGAAGCATGACGTGTAAATTGTAGGTAACTTCATCCGCATCGGTTCGAATCAGAGAAGGCTCAACTTTATTTATTGCACGGTAGAATTCATCCATTCCAACTTTTTTCAGCTGATCGGGGAATTCTTCTTGAAGTTGAGGAAAGAAGTACTCGCAGAAAGATCGACTGCGACCGACCAGGTTCTCCCAAAGCCGAGATTGGCTCTCATGGACGCCAGAGGAAGTACCTCCAGCCAGCGGTAATCCATCCAGATCTGGTCGGACACCCTGCTCATACATCGCGTGACCGCTTTCGTGGATCACGCTGTAAAGGCACTCGCTGAGCAGACGCTCTTTGACTCTGGTCGTAATGCGTACATCACCGACAGAAAAAGTGGTTTCAAACGGGTGGTGCGTCAGGTCCAATCGACCACGTTGGAAATCATAGCCTAGTTTGGCGGCAATTTTCTTGCTGATCGCCATCTGCTGATCGTGTGGGTATAAGAACCGCAAGCACGAATCATCTGCTGGAGGTTGTGATGTAATCGCCTGCACGATTGGGACTAATTCTTGCCTCAGCTCAGCAAATAGCGACTTAATAGTTGACGCCTTCATTCCATAATCAGAAAAACCAATTAATGGATCAATGATATGTTCATAACCCGGGAAATAATCGGCGTACTCTCGGCTTAAATCGAGCGTTTTCTCCAGGTATGGTTGGACTTTCTTGAAATTGTTAGCAGGGCGAGCCTCGGCCCATACGCTAAACGTTTGATTGTTATGGTCCGAGAGTCTACCTAAAAATTCTATTGGAACTTTTGTCATCTGATCATAATGGCGCCTGGTCAATCGGATCAAACAGGCTGTGTCCGAGTCATACGGCTGACTTTGTGCGTAAGGCTCAAGTTCTTCAAGAAGCTTACCAATCGCTGGATCGGTGAATTTCTCCTGTCGAATTCGCGCAAGGGTTGCGGCTTGTCTGGCGCGCGCTTTCGCTCCTCCAGGAGGCATATGTGTGGATTGGTCCCAGTTCAAAACTGCCGAAGCTTTTTCCAGGTTATCTACTTCGATCAACTTTTCTTTCAATTTTTGAAGTTTTTCTTCCATTTATTGCTTCCTTATCACGAAAATGTAGGATGATTATATCAAAGCGCAGAGAGCGAGGAACTTTCAATATGCAGATTTCTTCGACGATTGGATCAGGATGGTTTCTTTGATCTCTAGCCTAAATTCGGACTCCTTCATTCCATAATTCATATAGATTGATTGGGCAGCTGCCTCAATTTCAGGGGAAATAACTTCGTAAGACCAAGACTTCACTAGATAATCTCGAAGCCAATTCATTGGAATTGGTGAGTTTGAGATCTCGAAACTCGAATACGAATTCGAGTTTGAAGAGCCAAATACTTACGAACTCTGAAATCGCCTCTGAAGCCTGGAGATACTCATTAAAAATCGTCGGCCTCTTTGGGTTGTCCGAGAATCTGCGGAGATTTATCGACCTATACCAGGATGATCGGCGGCTTTCCGGATGGATGGATGTCAATCAAAACTCCTCCAGGAAGGAGGATGTTCCAAACAAGCCTCAGGGCATTGTCAAGGCCTTCGGAAGGGATTTATCAAAGCGACCATGAAAGAATTGAAAGGTCGCAGACATCTTTCCTGATTTGTAGATTATTGCGGGAGGCGTATTCTTCGAGGCTTTCATTGATCAAATCCACTTTGCCGACATACTCATCAGGCTATATTTTATTTGCAGCGGCTATCTTTTCGGTGTTTAGATCAATGGCAATCACTTTTTGCATGCGAGGTGCTATCTGAAAAGTCAATCATTCTGTGCCGCAGCCGATCTCCAGAATACCGAGATCTGGCGATTCGTGCATGTATGATTTCAATGCAGCCTTTTCATTCCCATCAGGATCCAGGATTATGGTCATGATAGCCGTTGTTACACATACTGGGATTACATATTAATCGAACGTTCAAAACTGGCTCGATTTGATACACAAATTTAATCCTTAACCTTTTTCGTTTGCTGCTCTGGTCTCTTCCTTCTCAATTTTGACAGATATGGAAGTAAAATTAGTGTCTCTAATGATATAGAAGAATAATCAGGGATGAGCGCAATCGTGAAGGACTGGTTATTTTCTAATATTCAGCAAAATCGAAAACAGCTTTCCTTTAGAAGACGACTAATCTTGAAACAATATTCAATACAAATATTTTGGAGAAAATCTTATGGATCTGCGGATAGAAAAATTAGCTGAGGTGTTGGTTCATTACTCGCTTGAGCTGCAGCCCGGGGAGGAACTGGCGGTAAAGACAAGTCCGCTTGCTGAAGAGCTTAACCTGGCAGTTTATCGCCAGGCATTGTTGGCAGGAGGGCATGTCTTCTTCATGTATCGTTTGCCTGGCAGTCTTGATTTGTTTTATCAGCATGCCAGCGATGTACAGCTTGACTATATCTCCCCGGTAGATCGGTTGATCCATGAGAATTATCGGGCGATCCTGGATATCGGAGCGGAATTCAACACGAAGGAGCTTTCCGGGGCTGATCCAACAAAAATTGGCCGTTCCAGGAAGGCGAGGAGCGACTTGATTTAATAAAATGATTTCAAGGATGGGAACAGGTGAGCTGAAGTGGACGCATACGGTGTTTCCAACCTGGGCAAACGCACAGGAAGCTGATATGAGCTTCAGGGAGTACCAGGATTTTGTCTACTCCGCGGGTAAGCTTGACCGATCTGATCCAGTAATGGCCTGGAGAGATGAGGCCGCAAGTCAAAATCGGTTGATAACCTGGCTGGCAGGCAGGGATAAAGTTTCGATGAAAGGGAAAAACATCGATTTAACTCTGTCGATCAAAAGCCGAGATTTTCATGGGTCGAGCGGCAAACAGAATTTCCCGGATGGAGAAATTTATACTTCCCCGGTCGAAGAATCCGTGAATGGTTGGGTGCGGTTCGGCTACCCGGCGATCTACGACGGTCGAGAAGTAGAAGACGTCGAGCTTTGGTTCGTGGATGGAAAAGTCGTACATGAAAACGCTTCAAAAGGAAATGCCTTCCTCACCCAGGTCTTAAATACTGATCCTGGTTCGCGTTTCCTTGGTGAATGGGGGATTGGAACGAACTATTCGATTCCCCGATTTTCGAAAAACATATTGTTCGATGAAAAGTTGGGCGGGACAATCCACCTGGCAATTGGTGCAGGTTTCAAGCAAGTAGGTGGAAAAAACGAATCTGGCGTTCATTGGGACATGCTTTGTAATATGGCAGAAAGCGAGATTACGATTGACGGTGATTTGTTTTATCAAAATGGCCAATTTATCGTTGAGTAGCTAATTCTGACATTAATTATCTCCCTGTTAATCACTCAAGCGCCTGGAGTTTATAAACCAACCAGGCGCTTGAAAGAATTATTATTTCTGAATTAGAAGGATTATCAGTAAAGCAAGAGTCAACGCGCTTCCACTATCCAGGTCCAGAAAGTTGAAGACGGATTTTTTGGGCAGTCTGAATGTACGCAGCTAATTTCTCTCGTTCTTTTTGAACTACCATAGCAGGAGCCTTTTCGGAGAAAGAACCGGCCAGCAAATTCTCTAACCGTTCGATCTGTGATTGGGCATCAGCCAGGTCCTTTTCAAGTCTGCGGCGCTCCTCTGCTCCATCCACAAGTCCTGTAAGCGGCAGAAAGATTTCAACGGGTCCAATGACTAACGCGATGTGACCTTCTGGCTTGGAGCTGATCGTCTCGCTGACCACCAATTGCGAGAGGTCCAGGCCAGCTAAAACAGCAATTGCAGGTGCTTGCTCTTTTAATATCACAGCTGCCTGACTGGATATCAAGAAAGCAGGAATTTTCCGACCGAGCTGGACGTTTTTCTCTGAGCGGATATTCCGAATACCCCGTACGATTTCCTGGATCAGGGAAAATTCGGCGATCTTCGTTGCCTCCCAGGCTTCTTCTGATCGGGGCATCGGCCAGCCGGCAATAATCAACGCATCCGGCCATTCTTTCAGCGCTTCAGACAGCGCGGAAGTCTGGACTGCGCGTTTCAGGTGCCCCCACAGCTCTTCGGTGACAAACGGTGTGAATGGATGCAGCAGCCTGAGGCTGGTATCAAGGACACGCACCAGCGTATATGCAGTCTGAAGGGCGCGCATCCCCCCCTGGTTCAGCTGAAGTTTGGCAATCTCAACATACCAGTCGGCGAAATCACCCCAAAAGAATTCATAAATCTGGCGTCCTGCCTCACCGTACTGAAATCCTTGAAACAGCCGCTCAACATCACGCACAAGCGCCTGAAGCCTGGCCCAAATCCAGGAATCTGCGAGAGTCCATTCCGAACTGGGTATAGCAGCCATTTTCAGATCGGAATCAGATGAGAGATTTGCCAGAGATGATATTACAAACCGGCCAACATTCCATATTTTATTTGCGAAATTCCGGTTTGCTTCTACCTTCTGGATACTCAAGTTCATATCATTACCGGGTGTTGATCCAACAAGCAGAATCAGGCGCAGCGCATCTGTGCCCAATTCATCCATCAATTCAAGCGGATCGATCACATTACCATAGGACTTGCTCATCTTGCTGCCATTGCCATCGCGGATAAGGCCATGCAGATACACGGTATGGAATGGGATTTTTCCGGTGAATTCCAGACCGTCCATGATCATCCGCGCAACCCAGAAGAAAAGGATGTCGTAACCGGTTTCCATATACGAAGTCGGATAGAAATATTGATAATCGGGAGTATCATCGGGCCAACCCAGGGTGGAAAACGGCCACAGACCAGAAGAGAACCAGGTATCCAACACATCCGGATCCTGATTAAGCCCGGTGCTCCCGCAATGCGAGCAGGCCGAAGGATCCTCGCGCGCGACAGTTTGTTGGCCGCAGTTTGAGCAGTACCAGACAGGGATTCGGTGACCCCACCAGAGTTGGCGAGAAATGCACCAGTCTTCGATGTTTTCCAACCAGTTGTAATATACTTTGGTGAAGCGTTCGGGTACGATTTTTATCTGGCCGCTTCGCACAGCTTCGAGGGCTGCATCTGCTAACGGCTTGATCCGAACGAACCACTGGGTGGATACCATCGGCTCAATCACTTCACCACCGCGCTGGGAACGTGGAACCGTCAATTTATATGGCACTTCTTTAATCACAAGGCCAGCCTGGCGCATATCTTCCCAGAGCTTGCTGCGTGCTTCGTAACGATCCATCCCAGCGTAAGATCCTCCATTCTCGTTCACCCGGGCGGATTGGTCAAGGATCGAGATGACAGGAAGTCCATGGCGCTCCCCAATCTGGAAATCGGTCGGATCGTGCGCAGGGGTCACCTTCAATGCCCCTCCGCCGAATTCACGCTCGACTGCTTCGTCTGCAATGACTGGGATCCGTCGATTTAAGAATCGGAACGATCACCTCCCGGCCAATGAATCTCTGATAACGCTCATCCTCGGGATGCACTGCTACGGCGGTATCGCCGAGGATCGTTTCAGGCCGGGTAGTCGCAACCGGCAAAAACTCATCGGGATCATCCGCCAGCACGTATTTAAAATAATAGAGCTTTCCCGGTTCTTCCGAGTATTCCACTTCCAGATCTGAAACAGCAGTTCGCAAGCCCGGTGACCAGTTGATCAATCGCGGACCGCGGTAGATCAATCCTTTCTCGAAAAGTCGGACAAATGCTTCTCGAACCGAGCGCGAGAGCCCGGCATCGAGTGTGAAGCGCTCTCGATCCCAATCGCACGATGCTCCTAAGCGGCGGATTTGGTCCGTAATAATTCCGCCGTATTTTTCTTTCCAAGCCCAGGTTCGTCGGAGGAACTTCTTCTCGCCCAATCTGTTCACGGGTCAGCCCTTCTTTGGCAAGCGCTTTTTCAACCTGCAGCTGGGTGGCAATTCCGGCATGATCAGAGCCGGGAACCCAGAGGGTGGAATAGCCCTTCATGCGGTGATAGCGGATCATTAAGTCCTCCATTGAGACAAACATCGCGTGTCCCAGATGAAGCTCACCCGTCACGTTGGGAGGAGGTATAGAAATTACAAAAGTCTTGATTGAAGAATCGAACCCTGGTTTATTTGGGTCATTAAAGGGCTTGAAATAGCCACTTTTCTCCCACCACTGGTAGATCTTTCTTCTGTGGTGTGAAAATCATAGGTTTTGGGTAAAGGAGTTTTTATCATCATGACCTCTTATCCGATATATAAAAAAACAGCTTCGACCTCATCTTGAGGACGAAAGCTGCTACCTTTCGCGGTACCACCTCAATTCGCCGGCAATCGAACCAGCGCTCTCACACCCAGACCTTAAGATCGTTCCGAACTGGGTTTCGCAATAACGGGCTCACCCGTGCCGGTCTAATTCCCCAAGCACCTGATGTTCTTGAGGTTTCTTCGGCAGATAATCCAGGCGACGTTCGGTCCGTTCTGCCAGTGGGGGCTTTCAGCCAGTGACCCAACCTTCTCTGTCAGGCTTTAATGAACCTACTCTTCCTGGATGGAAGAAACTAAATTTTATTCTTCAGAAGATCTCTCTTCTGATACTAAAATTTAATTATACTATTGATTTTACCAACCTGCAAGGTTAAGAGTAGGTTAAGCTTGCTTGCTTTTGCACAGAGTTTGTGCTATCCTAAACAACGATACTCTCTGGTACGGGGTTATTACGAGTTCCCCTTTGTCGAAAGTGCAGTATTGAACCAGAAAACTACCCTCATCTTATCCAGGGAAATGAAATGATTTAACGAGAACGTATTGCAGATAACGTCTATTCATTCCAGAGTGAAGTATATGCCCAGGTGACCGCTGGCGCAGTTATTGGACCCAATTGGGCTGTTCTGATTGATACGCTTGCCACTCCAGACGAATCACTGGCTATGCGTGATTTTGTCGAACAGGAGTTGAGTGTTCCTGTAAGATATATTATCAACACTCACAGTCATGCTGACCATGCCTGGGGGAATTGTTTTTTTCCAGGTACGCACATTATCTCGCACCCGCTTTGCCGGGATTTTCTGGATACCAAAGGTAGGATTGCCTTAGAAGAGGCTCGGCGGACAAGCCAGACTTTCCGCAATGTCAAGATCATCCTCCCTCAAATTACTTTTAATCATGGCGATCTTAACCTTCGGGTTGGAAAAAAAACTCTAACCCTCTTTTCTCTCCCTGGACACAGCCCTGATAACATTGCTGTCCTCGTCGAAGAGGATCGGGTCCTTTTTGCTAGCGATTCGGCAATGTCCCTACCTTATATCGTTGACGGCGACCTGGAGGATATGACAGCCTCTTTGAAGAAAATAGGACGATTAGGGCTGGAGAATATTGTTCAAGGTCACGGTGATATCGTACTGCGCGGCGAGATTGACAACTTTATAAAAGATAATCTATCATATCTGTCCAGTATCCGGAAAGTTGTTCGAAAAGCAGCTCGTCGAAAGTACCCTCAAGAAGTGCTTGATGAGTCGACTGTAGAAAGCTGCGGGAAGAGCCGCGTTCTGATAGGTGGTCTGGCTGGAGAGCTTCATCGCAGGAACTTACGCGCCCTGTATCGCCAGATTTACGGTGAGCTTCCCGCTGCACCGCCTGAAGATGAAGATTATGATGACGGGTATGAGGACGAGGATTTTGACGACGAATAAGCGCTTCAGGGATTTGCAGACTTCTTGGCAAAAAAACCGACTCTTCGTTCGGTACCTTTTACAAGGCGCTTGATATTTGGGATCAACGCGATGATCACAAGCAAGGTTGTAAGAACTGCATAGATTCCATACTGCCAAGGCGTGCCAGCAAAAGCTGCTCGATAGAAAAGGATGATTACGATCACAACAGCAGCAGCAATCGAAGCGACTGAAGCATATCCAACTACAAAAATAAAAAACAAGATTACAGGGATGACGAACAAGGCAACAGGGGGCCAAAAAGCTATGGCTGCACCTACGTTCGGTCCTGTCCCAGCGCCGGCATTAAACCTCTTTGTTATCAGATAAAGCCAGATAGACCAGTTATGTCCAAAAACCGCAGCGACTCCCGCCAATACTTGAGGCCAGATTGCCCCGGGCATGATCCAGCGTGCGATCCAGATTGCCAAAAAACCTTTCAGGAAATCAAATACTCCAGTTAGCAAACCCAACCAGACGCCACCAGCCCGCATTGCATTTGTTCCACCAGTGCGGCCGCTGCCAATCTGAGTGATATCTTGCCTTTTAAAGATCTTAATTGTCAAATAACCCATCGGAATTGATCCGATAAAATATCCAACCAACAGGATGACAATACTGGATACTATAGTTTCGATACCGGACAAACTGTTCCTCCAAAGAGAATATTTTACCTGAACATAATCACTTCTGTATTGCTTCTATCAATCTTAACCCTTTTTGCCGCCGACCGTTACTCTGTCAAATCAATTAATATTTCAATCGGATCGATTTCTTGATCCGAAAGGAAATACCCACGGTATTCCCACCTGTCATCCAGACATTCCCCAGATCAAATAAACAACGTCGGGATAAAAAGATTCTGTTATATCTATCAGAGAAGGGTATGGGAGTCCTGTAGGGTGTGAGTGATAGATACCAACCAGTTCGAGTCCCATGCTGTCGATTTCATTGAAGCGTTTGTATTGTTCTTGGGGGTCCATCCGATATCGAGAAGCACTGTGGATGGAATTGACCATTGGAAGGACCTTGAGCACCTGATAGCCTTCCGGAAGGATTAGACCTGCCAAGAGACCGCAGCCTTCTTCTGGCATTGCCGCAAGGCATTCCTGGCGCATTTTACTAAGCAGCGATGCACTGATAAACAGTTTTTGTTGGTTTCTGTTTTGTGCCATTCCAATTTCAACGGATTAATACCGCTGCTGCCCAGATGATTGCTAAAAATACTGCTGGTTCAGAAATTGCGCGCTGGATCGGCTCACCTTCACCAATATTGCCGAACAGGCTGGTTAACGCATAAGCTGGACCCAGAATGATAAGTCCGAACGATACAGGCGATAACGGCCAGTAGTGCAGCGCTGCAGCCAGCTGCATAGTTACAAGCGTGATTATCCCGGCTTCCATATATTTCCAGGAATTGGGAATCCGCAACCTCAGTGTTCGGAGGCTAACCAGGAAAACAGCCAATCCGAGCGGAGGAATAAACAGGAACAACCTTAAATCTGCAAAACTGAGCGAGGCAGCAAGCACAAGGTAAAGAACAAAAGCAACAGCTGTCAAGCCTGCTGCTGCCGGGGGACGTCGAATATCCTTAATATCGATTACGATATATTCAGCAATGAAAACCATTGTCAGCAGCGCTCCTCCAAGAAAAAATCCTAACCACCAGGAGACACTGATCGGGAGTTGGAGCAAAGGGATTCCAATTGCCCATGTAGTAACTCCAGGCAGCAGCCAATGCTCAACCAGACTTCGACTTTCCAGGTGTGGGTGACTGCGGAGTAGCCAGTCTGTCCCGCTGATTGTTAACATGGCGATCAAGAACGCTGCAAGCTGCTGAATGCCAACTTGGGCAGTAAAAAAAAGTCCAGGAAATTGAAGAGAGACCAAACGCTCAGGCAGCTGGATGAAATGAGCCAGAGCCAATGACAATAAGATGGTGCCTGTGATCAAGCTTAACCGCTCGTTGTCAGGCAGGTGGCTGTGTCGATTAACTATTTCCACGATTAAGATTGTACACTTCGAAACATAAAATGACTAGTCAATTTGTGTGAAGATCTCTCACGAAACGCTTGCTTGACGTTTTACGGGCTTTCGCTTAGGATTGAATCATAACATAACAAATTCCCCCTTTTATTCTTGCTCAACATTATCCAATAAGAAGAATAATTTGGGTTGGACCTCTGAAGCAAATGATAAAGTTCTAAAAGTATTTGGATGGAAGGTTTTATGCGAATAGGAATGCTGGCCGATGTATATAAACCCCATATTAGCGGGATCACAAATTATATATCCTTAAATAAAGCGCACCTTGAAAAGCGAGGTCACGAAGTCTTTGTATTCACATTCAGTGAAGAAGCCTTTCTTGACGATGAAGAGAATGTGATCCGGTCTCCAGGGCTGCAGCTTTTAGATACAGGTTATTACATCAGTCTTCGGTACTCGGCAGCAGCGCGTAAATTGCTTCGGACCATAGATGTTGCTCATGTTCACCATCCCTTTCTAAGTGGTTCTCTTGCCTCGCTGTATTGCCGTCCGCGACAAATTCCCGTCATATTCACCAACCATACTCGATATGACCTGTATTCCTATGCATATCTTCCTCCCATGGCTGATACATTGGGATTGGCAGCAATTAAAGCATATTTGCCAGCATACTGCCGTTCCTGTGATTTGGTGATTTCGCCTTCTCAGGGCATGCGCGATGTCTTGATAAATTTTGGTGTGGATGCCCCGATTGATGTCGTCCCAAACGGTGTTGATTTGAAGCCTTTCCAGAAACCTGTTGATTCAATCCAACGCTCCGAATTGGGATTTTCCGAAAACGATGTGGTTTTAGTGTACGTTGGGCGGCTGGGACCAGAAAAAAACCTGCCTTTCTTACTTCGCTCATTTGCCGGTACTGTGAGAGCGTATGAGCATGCAAGATTAATTCTGATTGGCGATGGACCAGAGCGTGAAAATCTGGAGGAAATCGCCGCAAGGTCAGAAATATCCAATGATGTCCGATTTCTCGGCGCGCTTGCTTACGAGCGAATACCAGCATACCTAGCAGCCGCGGACGCATTTGTTACCGCTTCAGTGACCGAGGTTCATCCGCTGACGGTTATTGAAGCGATGGCTGCCGGATTGCCTGTGTTGGGGATCCGCTCCCCGGGAATCAGCGACACGATCGAAGATGGTGTGACCGGCTTGTTGGTATCAGAAGAAGACCTGGCGAGCTTTACTGCGAAAATGGTTTATCTTGTTCGAGAAAGCGAGCTTCGCAAGGAGTTTGGAGCGCAAGCACGAAAAGCAGTGGAGATCTATTCTATTGAGAAAACCTCTGGCTTGATGGAAAACCGCTATCATTCAGTCATCGAAAAGGCAAACCGCCGCAGCCATGGAGTTCGAGCCCGGTTCACCCGCTGGAAAGATTCAATCCGGAAATGAAAAATGACCGGCAAAAACTGGCTGCGTGGGGGGAATCCAAAGCAGCTTCATACCTCGAAGGCCAGGGTTTCCAGGTGATTGCCCGGAACGTACGTACCCGGTCAGGGGAGATTGATTTAATTGCGCGCCAAGATGCGAATCTATCGGGAGAAGCTGGTCTTCTCGGTGAGAAAACTTCACTGACTATCTTTGTTGAAGTCAAGACTCGCCGATCGACAGCCTTTGGTTATCCAGAACAGGCGGTTACGTCAAATAAGCTCCGTCACATGCTCGCCGCAGCCGAGGAATATATTCAGAATAATCCCGAATACAATGGAGATTGGAGAGTAGATGTAATTGCGATATTGTTTGAGGCTGGTTGCGATGCACCGGAGATCAGGTATTTTGAAAACGTCGTCTCTTCAAACCTCTGAACCAAAGGATTTCAATGGAAGATTGCCGACTGCCCCTTGTTGTGATCTTGGGTCCGACTGCTGCTGGAAAAACTGATATTTCCATCCAACTGGCAAACCGAATCAGGGGAGAAATTGTATCTGCCGACTCGAGGCTTTTTTATCTTGGAATGGACATCGGAACTGCAAAACCCACCCTGGCGGAACGATGTCGGGTCCGGCATCATCTGATCGATGTCGCTCGCCCAGATCAGGTCTGGAGCCTGGCAGTATTCCAAAACGAGGCAAAGTTGACAATAGCGGAAATACAACAGCGCGGCTGTATGCCGATGTTAGTTGGAGGCACAGGTCAATATATCCGGGCAGTGATTCAGGATTGGCAGATTCCACAGGTGCATCCAGACCCTCGGCTCCGGCTTGAGTTGTCGAAATGGGCTGAGCAGATCGGTTATCAAGATTTGCATGACAGGTTGGCAATCCTGGATCCTGAAGCAGCACGAGCTATCGATGCGCGCAATCTGAGGCGGACCGTGCGCGCTCTGGAAGTAATCTTAAGCAGCGGTCGCCGTTTTTCTGACCAGCGTCAAAGCGGTCGGTCACCTTATCGACTGCTTCAAATTGGGCTGATACGCCCGCGTGAAGAGCTTTATGCAAGGATTGATGCCCGGATCGATTCGATGTTGGCTTCTGGATTAATTGATGAAGTAATCAGCCTTCTTGAGGCAGGATATCCCTCTGATTTGCCGCCATTTTCTGCAATCGGGTATCGACAAATCATCGCTTATATTGAAGGACGAATGACTTTGGAGGAAGCAGTTGCTGACATGAAGCGGTCCACCCGGATGTTAGTTCGAAGGCAGGCAAACTGGTTCAAGCTCGAAGACCCTGAAATTCACTGGCTTCGTGTAGATGAATGGACGGTAGATACTGCTTTTCAGCTGATTGAAGCGCATCTTTTGAAAAGCAGCTAGAATTTGCTTTGCATTCAACCAGATTTTAGAAAAATATTTGACAACTACCCAAAAAAACTCTATACTTTAGTCAAAGGCTTCCCCGAGACATCATCGCAAATATATATTCTAAGTTGGTCAGAACGCAAAGGAGGAGGAAATGGAAGGGCGTCCGTGGTTGAGATTCTATGACGAAGGCGTACCGACGAGTATCGAATATCCTCCGGTTACGCTTCACTATTTCATGGAGGAAAACGCAAAAAAACATCCCGAATCGATCTGCACAATATTCAAGGGGGCGCAAATAACCTACAAGGAAATGAACGCGTACACTGACCGACTGGCTGCAGGACTGGCTGATCTAGGTGTAAAGAAGGGGGATCGTGTTGGCATCTTCATCCCTAATACGCCACAATTTGTAATGGCATTTTTTGCTATCCTGAAGCTTGGGGCGATCGCCGTCGCGACAAATCCTCTCTACAGCGCCCGCGAAATCGAGCACCAGGTAAACGATTCCGGTATCGAAATCATGATAGTGATGAGCAATTTTTATAAGCTTGTCAAGGAAGTCCAATCCCGGACGCGGCTTCGCACGATCGTAGTCACAAACATCAAGGAAACACTTCCACCTGTGCTGGCATTTCTGTTTGGGTTGACAAAAGAAAAGAAAGGCGGTTTCAGGGTCGAGCTCAATAAGGGGGATGTATGGATGAAGGATCTGATCGAAAAACACAAGCCTGAAGACCGACCCAAAGTGGATGTAGGACCGGACGACGTGGCGATATTTCAATACAGCGGCGGAACCACCGGCGTATCCAAAGCCGCGATTGCGTTGCACCGTCACCTTGTTGCCAATATGCTCATGATTCGCAGCTGGATGACGAGTTGTGTGGATGGTAAAGAAGTCGTGCTGATGGCGATCCCTCTCTTCCATGTTTATGGGATGGTCGCCGGGATGTGCTTTGCGATTCGTGCTGCCGCTTCCATGGTGATGATTCCTAATCCCCGGGATATCAAGGATGTGTTAGACAATATACAGAAGTATAAAGCTTCGGTTTACCCGGGTGTTCCCACCATGTATAATGCGATCAATATCAACCCTGATGTGATCGCGAAGAAATATGATTTGAGCTCGATCAAGGCTTGCATATCCGGATCAGCACCGTTGATGGTGGAGACGAAGCAGAGATTTGAAGCCTTGACAGGAGGGAAGCTGGTGGAAGGTTTTGGGATGTCGGAGACGCCTACCGCTGTAATCGTTAATCCCCTCTATGGAAAAAATCCGCCTGGTTCGATTGGCGTACCTATGCCGGACGTGGATGCCCGGATCATCAGCCTGGAAGATGAGGTAACCGCCCTGGGACCCGGAGAGGCGGGCGAGCTGGTTGTCAAAGCGCCAAACGTCATGAAGGGCTATCATAATATGCCGACGGAGACGCAAAACTCGCTCCGAGATGGCTGGCTGTATACCGGGGATATCGCCAAAATGGATGAGGACGGCTTTTTCTATATCGTCGACCGAAAAAAAGAGCTGATTAAACCTGGCGGATACCAGGTCTGGCCTCGGGAAGTGGAGGAAGTCATCGCTCAAAATCCAAAAGTGCTTGAGGTCGGCGTTGCGGGAATTCCGGACGCCTACCGCGGCGAGACGGTTAAAGCCTGGGTCGTTCTTAAGCCGGGGGAAAGCGCCAGTGAGGAAGAGATCAAAGATTGGTGCCGCGACAGGATCGCGAAATTTAAAATTCCAACCCACGTAGAATTCCGCGAAGAGCTGCCGAAGACGACAGTGGGGAAAATCTTGCGTCGCGAGCTGGTTCGCCAGCACAAAGAAAAGACACCTGCATGATTGTAGACCTGAATAACAAGAAGCCGCCCCGACAGGCGGCTTTCTTGTTTATGAATGGACTGCAGGGATTTCTTGTTGACGTAGCCATTCAGGCATGGTAGAATTCCGTCGCTTAACGGAGCGAGCCAGACGAAAAATGCTCAAACCGAATTGTGCCGCCCCCATCGTCTAGGGGCCCAGGACGTGGCCCTCTCAAGGCCAAAACAGGAGTTCGAATCTCCTTGGGGGCATATAAGCAGAACTGCTCACGGATACCGGCGAGCAGTTCTTTGCGTTAACCCGCATTGAACAACGAAGAAGAATGGCAGATTTATCAATCAATTGGTCAAATTTGTAATAAGAATATGTCTAATGCGATTTCCAGGGGGCAGTTGATCCTGAAGCTTTTTTGGTTTCAGGAAAGAGATTTCACTCATGGGCTGCATGGATTTGCGAGAATTATGTTAAAATTTAAAAAGTGTCCAGGTTGGCACTCGCAGAACAGGAAGACAATAACCTTATTGGTATATATTGTCGATCAGCACGTATTGCTCACCCGTACTCCGCCTAATGGCACGCTGGAGCGAACGCCTAGCGTGGGGGATTTGAAGTGCTTGGTGCGGGGAGTGTGAATGAGCCTGATGATTGTTTCGCCTAATATGCCCTGCTCAACTTGGGACCGTTAGACAGTCCATGATGGTAGAACACCTTGCATAGAAAAGGAGAACGATTAACGATGGCAAAGCTTGATCGCACGAAAGACAATCCGTGGATCCTCAAGACACCTCCAGGAACCTCAGAGTACACAATGTACCTCGCTGATATAGATAGTATGCATGTCCTCGTTTGTACCGTTGGAAAGACCATTCTTTACTATGACGCGCGTTGCATCGATGATCTGTACGCCATGCTCAAGGATGCTAGGGATTGGGTTGAACTCGGCGGTGCAGACGAGCAGAAACCTGCAAAGGAAGGGACGGTTGAAGCCTGGGGCAGGTCACCGACCAATCCTGTCAAAGGTTGGTATGGATTGAAAAAGGGACTCCGCGGTCGATTTGGAGTTTACATACCACCACTGATGGAAGAACTCGGCCTTTGTGAAGTTGAGCATAATCCGAAGAACAACCGTATGCGTGCGAAATAAGATACATGTCCTGCGTTAGTCCTGAGGCACTGCTTATATAAAAATTCATCAGTTCCTGGAAGCAGTTTGATTTTGGCACGCTTGCTGATTCGCAATTTCAGCGTGCAATTCGGTTCAGCTCTGCTTGGGGGCACTAAAATGAGCGCTTCTGCGCGTTAACACGCTTCAAACACGAAAGATTAATCCAAATGGATGGAGTCATCGTTTTGGTCAGGCATTTATTGGGCTTTTGTGAACAAGTTACAATCGTGGGGTGGTGAAACATATTTGTATTTTGCGTGCTAAAATATAAATATGGGAGGAACGAAAATAACGTTTGGAATTACCTAGCGAATAGTTAGTGTAAACTCTTTTCTGTAAAATTATCCGCCCAGAGCGGTAGGTCTGGTGTATCCTTCGAGAAGCTACCAACTTCAATAAAGGAGTGACACCATGACCTACCAAGGCGATTTTACCTTACCAACCGAGTTGCTAGAGCAAATTGCTACAAATGGCTTTGACCAGCTGCCGGAATTAATCCGGTGTGGTGGTCAATGCCGCCATGCAAGCGGAGCGCCAGCAATATCTCGGAGCCGCACCTTACCAACGTACCCCTGATCGGCAAGATCAGGCCAACGGCTACAAACCCAAAACGGTCAAGACCCGGATGGGAGAAATCACGTTCGATGTACCGCAGGTACGCGAAGGTGGTTTCTACCCCGAAGCACTTGAGAAAGGCCTGCGCAGCGAACGAGCGCTTACCATGACGCTGGCCGAGATGAATATCCAGGGCGTTTCAACCCGTAAGGTGACCGCTATCCTGGAACGGCTCTGCGGCACTTCGGTGTCTTCCACCCAGGTCAGCAAAGCAATTGCCTTGCTGGATCAGACCCTGGAAGCCTGGCGTCAAAGGCCCCTTTGTGAGTGTCCTTACGTTGTCCTGGATGCACGCTATGAAAAAGTACGTCAGGACGGTCAGGTCCGGGATGTAGCCCTTCTGATGGCCAGCGGCATAGATTTGAATGGCAAAAGGCACCTTTTGGGGGTCTCAGCCTCACTGGGTGAGCATGAGATCCACTGGCGGACCTTTCTGGAAAGCCTGGTAGCCAGGGGCTTGAGAGGCGTGCAGCTCATCACGAGCGACGATCACACCGGTTTGAAGGCTGCTCGAATGGCAGTTTTTGGCGGATTGCCCTGGCAGCGCTGCCAGCCTGCCCTGGCGGACAGGCCGGGGTTCCACCTTCAACAAAATGCCAGCGCTTATGTGCCTCGCCGATCCATGCTCCCAGAAGTGGCCGCTGATATCCGGGCGATCTTCAATGCCCCAGACCGAATATCTGCTGAAGCTTACTTGGTAAAAGCTGTTAAGAAGTACTGAAAAGACTGCTTCGAGACTGGCTGCTTGGCTGGAAGCGAACATACCAGAAGGTCTGACTGTCTTTTCCTTCCCAGCTGCTCACCGGCGTCTGATCCGGACCACAAATGGGTTGGAGCGAATAAGCCGGGAAGTACACCGCCGGACACGAGTGGTGGGCATCTTTCCGAACGAAGCAGCTTACTTGCGTCTGGTCAGTGCCATCCTGATGGAGATTGACGATGCCTGGCAAGTGGGACGAATGTATTTGAGCTTTGAAACGAATGAGCCGCCGTCGTAGCCGTAGGGGATGTGGAAAAGTGGGAAAATCGGAGATTTATCCACTTTTCCACATCCGGGTTCTTCTGTTTGTAAGGTTCTTTAACATCTTTTGAAGGTCACCAGATCAATTTACAGAAAAAGGGTTGTACAATCTGTTCTGAGCCATTTTGGTTAATCGGATATGAATTTGCTACAATGAAATTTATCGACTTAACCCTCTGTATCTTATTTCAATACTTTGTCCAAGAATCGCTCACTTTGAAATTGTAGTCACACAGTTCAAGTCAGATCCGCTTAGGGGCACCTGATAAAGTTGAACTGCTTGACAAACCTGTCGAGCAGTTCTTTCTGTTTAATTCACTTTGAAGGACGATATTAGATCGGCAGATTAAATCATGGATTGGTCAGACTAAAAAAAGTGTTTCTCTAAGATTTAATAAGAGACTTTCCTTGTTATACTGCAAATTAGGTATAAGGAGTGATGCCTGTACAATCATGTTATGGGTGACCTGATGAATCAAAGAAAACTATCCATGATACAAGATTATAAATATAGGGACAATCTTCTGTGAAAGACGAAAAAGAACTCGACGTCGTTCTTCATGAAATCATCACTCGCTGGGATATACCCGGTCTTGCGGTTGGAATTGTGGAAGGCGATGAAATCGTCTATGCAAAAGGGTTTGGCGTCCAGAGCCTGGAAACGCAAGCGCCTGTAACGCTCGACTCGGTTTTCTGCGTTCAATCCGTATCCAAATGCTTCGTAGCCACTGCCGTCATGCAGATGGTGGAACGCGGAAGACTGGATTTAGATGCACCGATCGTTCAATATCTACCTTACTTTCAAGATGGACGATGAACGCTATCGACAGGTCACCATTCGACAGGCGCTCAGTCACACATCCGGTATGCCAGACCTGGACGAGCTCGAGTACGTTGGATTGGTGACACACCCCGAATATGATGATCGGTCTGCAGAACGATTCGTCCGCGGCTTGAGCAACCGAAAACTGATCGCAAATCCAGGGTCGCGTTTCAGCTACAGCAATATCGCATATAACATATTAGGGGATATCCTCTCCAAAGCCTCAGAAAAATCCTTCGAGAGCGTTATGCAGGAGCAAATCCTGCTCCCGTCCGGAATGCCGAACAGCACGTTCATGGTTACAGATATCCCTAAACATAAACTGGCCTGGCCTCATCTTCGATCGCCCGTAATGAAGGTTAATCCTAAATATCCATATCACCGTCCAGATGCACCGGCGAGCTCCCTGCACACGACGGTGTTGGATATGTGTCATTGGGGCATCACCAGCCTGAACCGGGGAAGCTATCTCGGGCAGCGTATTCTTTCCTCCTCAGGTTATGACCTGATGTGGACAGCTGTTGCTGAAAGGGGTAATCAACGTCCCAGCATTTACGAGGAAATGGGGCTTGGATGGACTCTTGGGCATTTTAAAGGTGTGAAAACCGTCAGTCATGGAGGCAGCGGCTTTGGAGGGACGGCCTTCCTGCTGATCATGCCTGAGAAAAATTCCGCAGCCGTTGTTTTATGTAACGAAGAATCGTACGCACACTTCCAGGCCGTTCGGGCGGTTGCGGATGTTGTAATTGAACAAAAGCCGCAGGTGAAACCGGTTTCGTGGATGGTGCCGATCAGCCGGGCGTTGGCAGAGGGCGGCATGAATACCGCTTACGCTCGGTACGCCGAGATCAAATCCAGGGAGGACGAGTTTTATTTTGATGAAGATGACCTGCTTGACCTTTCGCTGCAATTATTTACTGCAAATAATCTTGACCTGGCAATTGATGTGTTGAGCCTGAACATCCAGATATTCCCTAATAATATTCGGTCTTATCTTCAACAAGGGAAACTGTATTTACAGATTGGTGAAATCGCGCAAGCCAAAAAAAGAATCTTAAAAGCCTTGTTAATTGAACCTGGTAACGCCACAGCGACTGATCTGCTGAAAATCGTAGAATGAGGACTGCCAGACACCGAATGCATCGTAGTTACTCAGGTAAGCGACATAACGAGTGAATAGTTGGGTTAAGTGCTATCTAAATTAATAGGGATACCCATCCCACCGGCAGGCATAATGTACCGGTAGAAGAAAAAATGGATAAACTCATAAAAACGCTCGATGTAAACTCCTTTTGGTGCACTTCAAAACCCGCTTGAAAGATTAGTGAATCTTTAATTTCGAAATATTCCTTCTGATATGCCGAATTTTCTGATTATCTGCCGATTCTGGCAATCGATTGGCAGTTGGTTTTGTTAGGCTGAAACCAGATTATTATGAAGAATCTGATTCGGCACAAAAAAACATTCATCCTTCGCCTGCTGGTGGATCCTAATAATTCCGCTCAATCGGAAGAGCTGCAAGGTTTAATTCAGGCGATTGGAAATAAGGAAGCCATTTCCTTCAAAACCAGCGCTGCACTGTTAGGTTTGTTGCATGCTTCGTTATGTGATGATTTGCGCCACGAAAGACCATTTGAGCATCCTGATCAGCAGGATGTAACTTGAAATCTAATCACTCTAAACGCATGATGGTATCTCTGGTGTGACTGTGGTTTGCCTGGGATGGTCTGTAATCTTTATGATTGCATTGCCTGCTCTGCATTGAGCACCTGGATGGATCTATTCAACCAGGGAGTTCTATGCCATCAAGGAAAGGAAAATCCTCGAGAATTTGAAATGTTGAAATGCAAAAGACCTTAGGCTGCCTGGTTTGCTGGACTGGTGCATGAGGGAACAAAGTACAAACGTCATCCGGAGGTGATCAGGGGACGCTTCCTGACGCAAGGTGCAGGCAAAGGGGAGCCTGCACCTTGCCTTATTGTGCGTCAATACGAAAAACATCTTTGGCTCGGTTCACAGTATCGAATTCCGTGCATCTCAGCAAATCTCACAATATCCAAAAATTAGTTATTGAATTTATGGATAGATAGTTGTATATTGTTTATGGTGCATTTTCCATTTGTTTTTGCAGATGTAAAGGTGTGGGGGAAGGTATAGGCCGGGTGTTTGGCTTATTATTGGAAAAAAGGAGAAAATTGATGAACCATTATCATAAGCAAAAACTGACTCGCCGCGATTTTTTAAGATTGAGCGGCATTGCACTGGGCGGGGCCAGCCTGGCATGCGGGGGCGGTCCCAAGCTGGTGGAGCTGACTGCGGTACCTACACCAGAAAGCCAGGCAGCTCCGCCGGTCAGCGCGATTGCACCGGGTGCAATCCCAGATACGATCCTGGTCAACGGCAATATCGTCACAATAGATGCAAAACGCACAGCAGCGAAAGCTCTGGCTATCAAGAATGGGATCATCATGGTTGTCGGTGAAGATCAAGCTGTTCGAAAACTGGCAGATACCGGCACAAAAGTGATCGATTTAAACGGGCGTACGGTCACTCCCGGATTGATCGATGCCCACTGCCATTTGAGCGCTTGTGGTCTTCTTGGGACCGCTTATGTCGACATCAGCTGGCCAGCCGTTTCCACCATCAGTGATATGCAGGCGAAACTGTCGGAGAAAATCGCTCAAACACCGCCCGGAGAATGGGTAGTTGGGAGCGGTTGGGTTGTCTTCGATGGCCGCTATCCAAACAAGCACGATCTGGATCCAATCTCTCAAAAACATCCTGTCTTCATCCTCAACCAGGGTGGTCATATGGCAGCGGTGAACAGCCTGGCATTGGAGATGGCCGGGATAAATGCCGATACGAAGGATCCAGGCAATGGGCGGTTCTTGCGCGAGGACGATGGTGAGCCAAGCGGCACGGTACTGAACCACCCGGCGATGGACTACTTCCGCCGACTTTGGCCTCCGGACTTGCTGAATGTAAAAGCTATGGAGACCAGCATCCTGAATCCTCAAGCCACATTCGCTGCGATGGGCGTCACCAGCTTTCAGGATGTCTATGCCCGGGATATGGATCGCATGCAGGCTTACTTCAACATTGCCAGTCGTGGCGAGATGTCCATCCGCGGGCAAATCATGAACGTGCTGGAGTATTTCAAGGAGCTGGATGGGCGGATTGAGGAGATCGAGGCAATCCGCTATGAAAACGATTTTATGCATTTTGCTGGCGCGAAGTTTCAAGTTGACGGCGCTCTGGAGGCTTCATACACGAATGAGGCTCATAATGGGATTGCCTGGAACATACCAATCTGGAAGCCAAAAGAGCTGAATGAAGCCGTACGCGCATTCCATGATGCAGGTTACCAGGTCGCTCTTCACACAGGTGGAGACGCAGCGGTTGATATGGCTTTGGATGCGATTGAAAACGCGATGAATAAAAACCCGCGCCCTGATCCTCGCCACCGCATCGAACACTCCGTTCTGAATACAGACAAAGCGCTGCAGCGCCAAAAAGATCTCGGTGTGGTGATCTCCACGCAGCCAACGCTCATTTGGGCTTTTGCAGATGGTTGTGAGAGAATCTGGGGAGAGGAACGAACTCAGCGCATGATCCCGACCCGCACATGGCTGGACATGGGAGTACCCCTGTGTCTCAGTTCTGACGCGCCCTCGATGCCGTGGTGGGATCCTCAGACCACGCTTTCAGCCAGTATTATTCGAGGATCTATCTCCAAAAAACCGGTCAGTCCTGACCAGGCGCTTACAATTGAAGAGGCGATGTACGCTCACACCATGGCCGGCGCCTACGCCGATTTCGCAGAGGAAAAGAAAGGCTCCCTGGAGCCTGGCAAGTTTGCCGACCTGATCGTGTGGCATGACAATCCATACAGTGCCGCAGCGGAAGATATTCGCAGTCTGACGATTGACCTGACCATGGTCGGCGGGAGGGTGGTACACCAGGTTTAGGTGCGTAGAATTAACTGGTAATAATCAGCACATCCGAAGAATTTGCACTTTTTAGGGTATAAGGATTTCTCGGGATTGGAGCGTGCTTATTTATTACTCAAAGATGTTTCAAACTTTGCATCTTCAAATCCCATAATAATCGCACCGGCAACCCATAACTTTTTTATCAATTTCGTTCCTCATAAAAAAATACTTAGTTTTATACCGCATCGATTAAGGGCGATCGTTATAATAATGAATTAAGGCTTATAATTAGTCAAAGGGAATGGATTATCGCACGAAAAATTAGTGTTCTAACTTAGTTATTAAATCATAAATAAAATTCATAATTCGCGTGCAAGTCACTGGAGGGAGTCATGAAGTGGTTTCGCATAGCATCAGTCATAAGCCTTGAGGGAATAATTTTGTTTTTTGGGGCGCAGTGGTTGAGCAATAGTCGCGCCGCTTCTATAGTCGCACTGGCCGAACAGTCTCCACAAGTTGGCTATAATGTGAGCCAGATTTCCCCTGATACTGGCTCTGCCGGAGCGCAATCCGGTCTGAAGGCAAAGGATGGGTCATCCGGTATTCAACCGGACGCAGGGGCGTCTCAGACAGAAATGACCTGCGGCGGCGTCTATACTGCGACGGCGGATACCTTTGTCCGGGAAACGCAGCCGACTACCAACTTTGAGAATGCCTCTCTGCGCGTTTCTCAAGGTTCAGGAAATGGCATCGAGCGGATATTGCTGAAGTTTGACCCTTATGGTGCGGTGCCGGAGGGCGGTTTAGTCCAGAGCGCTGAGCTGGAGCTTAATCTCTATCAGGACCCGGCGCCTGCGACCTATACCCTGCAGGTCTACAGCCATCAAAATCCTCTGTGGGTTGAGACGGAAGTTACTTGGAACAACCAACCTGCTCCTGACGTTGGCTTTGGACCGGTTTCATACGGCATCACGTATACCCTGCCGGTCAGCAGCGTTGTCCGCTTGGATGTCACAACATGGGCGACCCTTTGGGCGACAGGTGGGATCACCCATACTGGACTGACGATTGAGCCAGCCGGCGCCCAGGCGATGTCGGTGAGCTTCTACGACCGGGGGGCTAACGGCGGCCATTTTGCGCCGCGCCTGGTGATCCACTGCGCCCCGCCGAAGACGGTCGTACCGCAGGATTCGATGCCCGGAGACGCGCTGCAGCTCGCCGGCCTGGAGCGCTTGAAGCTGGCTTCAACAATCACGCCTACCTTCCAGATGAACGGCCCGTCTCTGCGCTTTGCCGAATTCCAGGTCGAAGTCCCAGCGATTGTCAGCGACACCGGTACGGCGCGCGCCCTGTGGTTCACCAGGGTTTACAGCGATGCGCTTCGGCTGACCTACCCGGACAGCTTGCAGCTTTTGCGCCGCTCGGAGGATGACCAGCACATCTTCTTCAGGCAGCTTCACAAATCTATCCCAGTCTACCCGTCGGAGATCGGCGTACATTTGAGTGGCGATCAGGTGGTTGCCGTGAATGAGGGGATCATCCCCGAAATCACGCTCGACCCCAACCCGCAGATTTCTGCCGAGCGAGCTGAGGCGATTGCGCTGGCGCTTGCTGGCGAAGGAGTGGAGCTTATTGGCAGCACCCAATTGACCTACCTCAACCTGGGTTTGACTGGCGGACAGGACAATACGACCTACCTGGCCTGGCGGGTCAACCTTTCAACCAACGCCCCGGCATTCATCGACGCGAACAGCGGTAAGTTATTGTATGAGCTGGCTCAAGATGACGACTCATATAGACTAGATCTTCATTCTCGAGAATGGCTTGACGAAATTGGCTGCCCAACATTGCTTGAGATAAGCACCCACTTCTGCGACGAGCATGGGTGCGAATCTAAATGCAGACGACGAAGGCAGGGCGGGATTCAACCAGATGCGGTCGACCTGGAACTGGTGGAGAACAATCTTTGGGCGGGATTCTTATGACGGTGAAGGCGCCGAAATCGAAATGTACGTCCATACGGGAAATCCCTGGTATAATGCCCATTTTGTCCATGGCGATTGCGAATTTTTTGAATTTGGCGACAATTATCGCCGGCAATCTCGAGGTTGTCGGGCACGAGTTTACCCATGGGGTCACGAATAAAACTGCCGAGTTAATCTATAATAATGAGCCAGGCGCGCTCAACGAGAGTTTTTCTGATATCTTTGGCCATTTTATTGGCGGTGAAAATGATTGGCTAATTGGAAATGGGCTGCCTGATCCTCGCAGTATGTCCAATCCGGGCATTGACCATTATTCAAAATATTCGGACAAGGGTCTTATTGATCACGGCGGAGTGCATACCAACAGCGGGATTCACAACAAGGCTGCCTACTTAATCACTGCCGGCGACACGTTCATGGGATATGATACCCGGCCTGGGATCGGTTGGCCAAAAGCCCAAACGCTTTTCTACAAAATGCTCCTTAAGCTGCCGAAGTGGGCTCAGCTCATCGATGCGCGCAATGCGGCAGTTCTTACGATAAATGAGATGAAAAATTACCCTCCCTATGGGATCACGACCCAGGATATTTGCATTGTCCTGCGTGCATATGCCGCAGTAGGTCTGGGTAACGGCGATTCTGATTGCGACGGCATCGAAGATTCGTATGGGCCGGATTATGACCACGATACGATCCCGGATCTTGTCGATAATTGCCCGGAACATAAGAATGTCGGTCAGCAAGATACGGACGAAGACGGAATTGGAGATCGGTGCGATTTTGACAACGACTATGACGCATTTCTAGATCATTATTGGGGGGAGCCCTGCATTGGCGGTAACGAATATCATTGTAATGATAACTGCTGGCTGACCTACCAGACAGACCAGGCTGACTGGGACGGCAACGGCGTCGGGGATGCTTGCGACGATTACGACGGTGATGGCAAAGTAGATGAAAAAGACAATTGCAGGGAGATAGGAAACACGGATCAATTCAATCACGACACGGATCCTATGGGTGATGCCTGCGATCCCGATGACGATAACGATGGCGTCATGGATTTCCCGGATAACTGCCCGATCAAATCCAACCCCGGGCAGGAAGATCACGATGTTTTTGTCAGCGGCAACTGGGCTGGCGATGGGATTGGGGATGCATGCGACTTGTGCCCGCACATGTTAACCCAAATTAATGACGATCCCGATAACGACGGTTTGGCCAATCCGTGCGATCCAGACGATGATGGCGACCAAATTCCGGAAGACGGCAATAACAGCGGGGTTGAAGGCGACTTTCCTTGCAGAGCCGGAGCGATGGATGATTGCGACGATAATTGCCCCAATGTCTCGAATTACGACCAGTTCGATTACAACAAGAACGGTATAGGGTTCGCCTGTGAGCCAGGAGACATCCCGAACCTTGGCGATCATGAAACCCGTTCATTTCCATGGGTGCCTGGAAGAGCCATCGTCATCCCGCTTCCAGGTGGCGAGCATCCGGATTGGGGTCAGGACTACCTGGGACTGGGCTATCGAGAGAAGGTCACCCTTGAGACGAATACGGATGTATTTGCCCGGATCGTCGACAGCCAGGGGAACATGCTGACCCGGAGTTCACGGCATGACACCAATCTATCGAACCAGACCTTGGAATACGAGCTGGCGCCCTTCGCCGTTGAGCAAGGGATATCGATGATGTTTGGGAGCAGCAGTCCGGCGCAGCCTGCCATGGAAATTGCCCCCAACGCCATCCGTTATTATTTGCAGCTGTATCCGACCGAGAACACCCCCATCAATGAGCCTCTTACTCTCACGCTTCAAATCAGCGCGGGAGTGCCATTCAATATTTACTTGCCCGTTATGAGAAAATAGAAGGTTTGACTGTTCTCCATGAGCACGTTGCAGAGGCATCGATAAGCTTGCTGTATGAAGGCGAGCTTATCGATGCTCATACTCATGGAGAATAATAATTCCGTTTTTTGCTGCTGGAAAGCTGTGAAGAAGATAACTCAATCTACCGGTACAAATCGCTGACGATCTCATTTTTACAATAGATAATCGACTGGTGAAAGAATAAACTTTGATAGGATTTATTTATTAGGTTATATCAAGGAAATTCGGTGGATTTAGATACTGTTCTACCTGGAACATCTCTTCTTCCCATCTGCGGGAAAAGCCAAATTTCTCAAATATGTGAAGCATGGAGCCGTTATCCGGGAGCGTGTATGCATAAACTCGCTTGATCCCCCGGGATCTGGCAATTTCCAGGATGTACTGGGTCATCAGCGTGCCCAATCCCTGCCCACTCCACGGATCGCCCACAACGATCGCGTATTCGGCCAAATCGTTATAAGGATCGGCGATGAGCCTGACAACGCCTGCCATCTTCCTTTTGCCTTCCTCATCGAGCTCAGCGATGATCGCAATTTCACGGTCATAATCGATCTGCGTGTAGCGTATCAGCATTTCATGCGTGGTATCTTTGATCGGGCTGAAGAACCGGAACCGCTTCGTTTCTTCAGAAAAAGTGCGGAACATCTCTGCTTCCATAGGCTCATCCTCCGGTCGGATGGGGCGGAGAAGTACAGATCCCCCATTTTTCATCAGAAATGACCGCTCGTATTCTTTGGGGTATGGACAGATCACCATATGAGCGTATGGTTTTGTGGTTTTTCCAGCCATTGTCTCATCCAGAACGATTTTTGCATCCAGGACGATGCCTCCATTTTCATCGATCGCAAATGGATTGATATCCATTTCCATTATTTCGGGGAAATCCATGACCAGATAAGCGACCTTGTACAATAAAAATTGTATGGCGGACACATCCACCGCCGCAGTACCCCGATATCCCTTGAACAGGGCAGATATTTTTGTTCCATCGATGATATGCTGGGCAAGGGACATATTCAGCGGTGGAATACCAATATTGGTGTCTTTGAAAACATCTACAGCAACCCCACCCATTCCAAATACAATCACAGGTCCGAAAATCGGATCTTTTTTTGAGCCAATCAGGAGCTCGAGCCTTTTTTGAACCACCTTTTCGATATACACTCCAATTATCCGGGGATCGGGTACCTGAGACTGGACGTTTTCCATGATCTTGTGAAAGGCCAAATCAATCTCAGCTTCTGTCTGAATGCCTGTGATGACCCCTCCAACATCGAATTCATAAATAATGTCGGGTGATACGATTTTCATCACCACCGGGAATCCAATTTCTGCCGCCGCGGCCCTGGCCTCTTCAGGATTTCTAGCCAGTCTGCCGTCTGGAACCGGGATATCGTAATGGGTCAGGATTTCTTTGGTTTCCGGGTAGGTCAATATGGTCCTGCCTGCGGATGCGATCTTGCTGATCAATCTTCGGGTCAATTCAGTGCGGGGAGAAAATGCATGAGGGATTGTCGCCGGGGTCTCGCTCAGCAATTTCAGGTTCTGCTGGTAAGTAACCATGTTCAGAAATGATCTGACCGCTTCTTCAGGCTTCTCATAAGAAGGGATCCTGCCTTGATCAAGGATCTGGCGACCTTCTGCGACGTCATCTTCACCCATAAATGCAGCCAGCAGGGTTTTGTAGGTGCCTTTGGAAGTTTTCACCAGATCCTGTGCGACAGATAATGCGTCCGTCATTGCCTGCGGGGTTAAGATCGTCAGCACCCCGTCAATATTTGGGTCTTTAATGCAGGCTTTCAGGGCGATCCTATGACGGACTGGATCAGCGTCCCCAAGGATGTCTATCGGATTGCCCCAACTCCAGAACCTGGGCAGCCGTTCATCGAGATGGCTCATTGTCTCTGGAGAAAGCTCCGCCAAAACCCCGTTTAAATCGATGAGCGCGTCTGTAGCGATAACTCCCGGTCCACCGGCGTTAGTAATGATCGCTAATCTGTTCCCGGCCGGCAGCCGCTGCATCGAAAGCGTCTTTGCGCAATCGAACAACTCTGCAATGCTGCCCACACGCAGGATCCCGGCGCGTTTGAAGGCAGCATCAAAAATCTGGTTATTCCCGGTGATACTGCCCGTATGATACAAAGCAGCTTTAGCGCCTTCGCGGCTTTTCCCAACCTTGAGGACGACAATAGGCTTAAGGCGAGCAAAACTCCTCGCCGCACTCATAAAACTGCGGGCTTGAGTCAGCGTCTCCATATAAATCAGTATAGCTTTCGTGTCCGGATCACTTCCAAAATAATCGATCAGGTCGTGAAAACCAATGTCAACCATTTCCCCAACCGAGACAAAATAGGAAAATCCGACATTCTCCTTCACCGACCAATCAAGGACTGCAGTGCAGAGCGCACCGCTCTGAGAAATAAAAGCGATCCCACCTTTTGACGGCATTTTGCGTGAAAAACTGGCATTCAGGTTGATTTTTGGCCGGATAAATCCCAGGCAGTTAGGTCCGAGCAGCGCCATACCGGAGGATGCAGCAGTCTGTTGGATTTGATCCGCCAATCTGCTGCCGGCTTCTCCCGATTCGGAGAAACCTGCCGAGATCACGACCGCGGAGAGGACTTCGTTTTCTGCGCATTCTTTCAGAACATTTGGAACACTTTCGGCCTGGACTGCAATAATTACCAGTTCGACTCGTTGAGGTATCGAATGAATATCTGGATATGCTTTGACCCCTTGAACATAGTCCCGCTTGATATTCACCGGAAAAACCGCACCGGAAAACCCATTGGTGATCAGGTTTCTAAACAGGGAGTACCCCACATGACCCGGCCGATCGGATGCCCCAATCACAGCGATGGATTTCGGGTTGAATAGGGTGTTAAGCTGTTTGGCGTTCATGATCCACCATTTCGCTGGCTTTGATGCGAATATATAAATTATAATCGACCGATTTGGCTGCCTGGAATAATTTCAGATTAAGATCCATTCACAAGGTCTCTGCTCAAATCTGATACGATGCGATCTTGTCTAAAGGAATTTTACCCTAATGGTACAATCATAAAATGCTGATCCCATTAGATTTTCTTAAAGCCGAATGTACCCTTTCCTGGGAAGGCGTTCATGGGTTTAGGCATTGGCAGAGGGTGAGAAACAATGGATTAAGGTTAGCCAATTTTACAGGAGCCAGTATAGAAATCGTCGAGCTTTTCTCAGTTCTTCATGACCTGAAGAGGCTTAACGATGACTATGACCCGGATCATGGTAAACGCGCCGCAGAATTCATCCGGACAATCCAGGGAAATCGGATTTTTCTCGCAGAAGATGATTTGGAAATGTTATGTTATGCCTGCGAATTCCACACCGCAGGTCTCACAGAAGCCGATTTCACGGTTCAGACATGCTGGGACGCGGATAGGCTCGATCTGGGTAGAGTGGGTATTCGGCCTGATAAAGATCGATTATGCACCGATGCCGCTAAAGATCCAAGCGTTATGAATTGGGCTTATGAAATGAGTCGGGCTTTTTCGTGATCAGAGGGTAATATGAGATCTGCTCAAAGTGATGTAATCGACTGGCTTCTAAGTGGTGAGCCCTGGATCGAGTACCGGACTAGGCTTGATCTGCTGGGACAGGGGAAGAAGAACCTCAGGTGAAGGCTGCCAGAGAAGGTATGCTGGCAGATGTCCGGGTGGAAGCTTTGTTAGATGAGCTTTCCGGATGGCCTGGGCATGTTATATCCAGCCACAAAAGCGCCGGCCAGCCATTTCACAAATTGACCTTCATCGCTGACTTGGGGCTAAAATCAGAAGATCCAGGAATGGCTGAAATCATCGAAAGGATTTTTTCTCATCAATCGACAGAAGGTCCCTTCCAGCTCTCGACGAACATCCCCACCCATTTTGGTGGAACCGGCAGCGACCAGTGGGCCTGGGCATTATGCGACGCCCCATTAATTGTTTATGCCCTTGTCAAATTTGGATTACACGATCAGCCTGAATTGAGATCAGCCGCCGAATATCTGGCTGGATTATCACGCAGCAACGGTTGGCCTTGTGCAGTCTCGAAAGAGCTCGGAAATTTTAGAGGTCCAGGTCGAAAAGATGACCCCTGCCCATTTGCGAACCTTGCGATGCTCAAAGCATTGGCAGAGATCGATGAATGGCACGAAAGCGCTGTCTGCCGCATAGGAGCTGAAACGCTGCTTGAGCTGTGGAGTGAAAGCACCAACCGGCACCCATATATGTTCTTTATGGGGACGGATTTCCGCAAGCTAAAAGTCCCATTCATATGGTATGACCTTGTCCATGTGTTGGATGTACTATCCCGGTTTTCATGGCTGAAAGCTGATCCGCGCCTCCTGGAAATGCTTGAGATTCTGAAAAGCAAGGCAGACTCCCAAGGTCGCTTCACCCTGGAATCAGTTTGGACTGCATGGAAGGATTGGGAGTTTGGTCAAAAGAAAGTGCCGTCTCGCTGGTTAACCATGCTGGCATGGCGAACCATTAATAGGATCGAGTTCTGTTTAATTCGTCAGGTCTGGATCTTGATAATTCTCAGGTAAACATAAAAACCAGACATACCATGCAGGCAATGCCCTAAATATTGATCGAAAAAGACTCCTTTTTGGAATGCTCCGGGAAATCGAAATGACAAAAGATACGATGTCGCATTAGAGCAGGATTTTTGAGGAGGCGGTGATGAAGAATGATACACTAGAACCGGATCAAGACAGGATACTTCGCTTCGTTCGCCTGGCGAGGGCGCTTAAATCTGGAGGCATCTATAATGGCGCCAAATTGCTGCGAGCTCTGGCTTTTTCAGAGGAGACTCGACTTAGCCGCCTTCCTGAAGGGGCAGGCAATTCAGCCTGGATCCATCGCGAAATGGAATTGATCATTAAGGAAGTACAGAAATCAGGGACTGACCAGGAGCTGTTGTTTGCTCTGGACCATGCCAGGCAGGGCGCTCTAGAAAACCGCACGATCTCCATTCAAAATTCTCCGCCGGTATTTGTTTGCCGCTCCTGTGGAGAGATCGCGTTAAAACAGTCTCCAAATTGCTGTCCGGGGTGCGGGGCCAGAAAGCTTGCCTTCCGTGAAATCCTGCCGACCTATTATCTGGAGCCGCTTACACCAGCGCAGGCGCTGGAAGGATTGGAGTTTGCTGTCCAGGAAGTGATCAGGCAGACTACAGACCTCAGCGAGCAGCAAATGATCTGGTCACCCGAACCAGGTGAATGGGCTGTGCGTGATTTGATCCTGCATTTATTAACCGCCCAGCAGCTGCTTGCAGGTCGGGTGGAGAAGATGCTCATCGAAGAGAATCCATCCTTGAAAAGTCTGGCTGCCTGGGCAGAAATGGATGAAACTGAATCTACAGGGAAAGAAGCTTTAGATCGATATGTTCGCTTGTGCTTTTTGACAGTGAACCGATTGAAGGGAATCAGCCTGTCTGATTGGCAGCGAACTGGTTTTCATGATGAATTTGGGCAGGTAACAATCCTTCAACAGGCTGGTTACTTTGCTCGTCATGATCAAAATCATTTGCCGCAGCTGGAAGACCTCCGCCGCAGCCTGATAGGTTAGCCTTTAAGGATAAGACTTTTACCTGTTATTTCGGTTCTGACAGAACAAAAACCGGGTACTTTATCGGAATTCGTTGAGATTTCTGCATAACTGGGATGGATGCCGTCTAATCTGCCCAGACGTCCAGGCGCGGACGTTTTTTCATAATTTCTCCACAGACAATTCACCTGAACTTCATATCGTCAGGATAAGATGAAAGGGTAAACAGAGATTGTGCTGCCCGAGTGAGTTTTGATACTTTGTGGAAAGGCAGCATATCGAAAAATGTTAAATAAAAAGACCTTAGAAAGGTAGAAGCAAAATGGTTAAGAATTTCGCGTTCGGAGTATTACTCGTGGTTATCACAGGGCTGCTCATCTTTGGAGCGGTTAACCAGACGATGGCAAACAACGATCCATCTTCAGAAGCCCGAGGTTCGGGTCTGAAAAACACGGCAACACCGCAACCAGGCGCACAGGTCGCGACAGGTAATTCATATGGACAGGGAAACGGCGGCAGCCGCAATGGACGAACTTCGAATGGGACGGGCAGTTTTCAAAATTTACCTCCAGCACAAGACGGCGATCTCAGCGCAGACGAATTGGCTGCGTTGAGCTATATGCGGGAAGAAGAAAAGCTGGCGCATGATGTATATGTGATGCTGTATGCAAACTGGGGCCTCACCATATTCCAGAACATCAGTCAGAGCGAACTGACGCATACCAATGCAGTCAAAGCCCTGATTGACAGGTATGGAATTGAAGATCCGGTTTCGAAAGGGATCGGTGTCTTTTCGAATCCAGACCTTCAAGACCTATACGATGACCTTATCTCCCGTGGGAGTCAATCGCTTGCTGAGGCGCTGAAAGTGGGTACGGCGATCGAGGAGATCGATATCCTTGATCTGAAATCCCGATTAGAGCGAACTGATAATGCCGACATTCAGCAGGTCTTCGCCAACCTGGAACGCGGCTCGGAAAATCACCTGCGAGCATTTGTCTCCACGCTCAATCAGCAGACCGGTGAGTTTTATCAGCCCCAGTACCTCAGTGCAGAGGAGTATAAATTGATTATCGAAAGTGCGATGGGAAACGGTCGCAGTCAAGGGTATGGACAGGGTGGTCGTGGCAGCGGACAGAGAGGTAAAGGCGGGAGACCTTAATCCATTCAATTTCTTATTTATAATATGCATAAAGATAACCTGCGGTGCATCATGGAATGTGAGGCACCGCAGGTTGTTTTTACTCTAGTTTATGTAATCCAATGGCTCGGCAAGAAGTCACTCTGTAAGCAGTGCTTTTCGTGAGTGAGACCATCAAACGCATTCCCCATTATCACATAGACCGTTGCCGTTCGAGTCCCGATAGTCGTGGCATTCACCCGGATAGGAGCAGGATTTTCCTTTTCGACACCGGTTTTGACAGCTGATGCTGCTGCTTTCTACTGGGATATTTGCTGATGTTGAAACCTGGGTGTTCGACTGAACAACAGATTGTGATGTTTTAGCCTGGATTTCTTCAACCTCAGCATCAGAAGTGCTTAATGGCTGAGAGCTCATTGTCTCTGTTGGTTGGGCAGCTGACACCTGGCTCTCCTCAATTTCAGCGGGTGATGTACTTACACCCGGTTTATTCGATGGTAATTCTGATTGGGCAGCTGCAACCTGAACATACACATCCCTGGCGGAATCTCTTATATTGATCAATGCGACAACTGAAGCTGCGCTGACAATTCCCATCAGCTTCAGGAAATCCCGGCGTTGGGAGTTGATGCTCAATGCGACGGGTTTAACGGCAGACCTGCCGTAAAACGGGACGATAGTTGTTCGCTCGAATATTGTCCTGGTTGTCTTGACGATCCAGCGCCAATGGACAGCGATCTTCAAGATCACGATCAGAAGCGTGACGATTGAGATCGCTTCGTGCAGGATTGTCCAGGTGCGCAAGTTAGCCAGATTCAAGGAAAGCCAGGTTGAGATCAGCAAACCGGTCGCCAAATTACCTGTGAAACCCAGAAGCAGGAATGCATCGATAAGATAATACAACCTGGCTTTGTTGGAAGTTATTCGAAAAAAACGCTTACTTACTGCATCCACCCAATTCCAATGAGTGAGGAAATGATAGACAGCAAGAGCGCCACTGGCGATCCCGATCCACTGGTGCAGCGCAACACCGGTCAATTCTATGAAGAACATCAAGATCAATCCGCCAAAAAGGAATGCGTCTACAAACCAATTATGTTTTGATGCTTTGTTTTTCATTTTTTACTCCTTTTAGACAATAGTTATTAGAAAATCAGAATTTATGATACCGAACACGTGTGAAGACCTTATTTAGAAAAGATTTGGAAATCAAGAATATTTGATTTCACGAAGGGTAAAATTTCTTCAATGAATAAGGAATGTTTTCGATCCCTCGGAAACGTTTCCTGTATCCCTATCCATTCGTTATAATGGTAGGGAGGTCATTATCAATTGATCACCGGAAATATTATGGACCTGGATGAGAGTTTGAAATCCCATTTTGGCTTTGACAGGTTCCGTCTGGGACAGGAAGAAGCAGTCCAGAGCATCCTAGAAGGCCGGCATACCCTGGTTGTTATGCCCACCGGATCCGGTAAGTCTTTGATTTTCCAGCTGGCCGGACTGCAGATGGAAGGGTTGACGCTGGTCCTTTCGCCATTAATCGCGCTGATGAAGGACCAGGTTGACAGCTTAACTCGGCGCGGAATCCCGGCTACGTATATCAACAGCATGCTTGATTCCAGGGAACTGGCTTCCAGGCTGAATGGAATGAGCCAGGGGAAATTCCGCCTGGTCTATATAGCTCCGGAGCGCCTGCGGAGCATCTCTTTCGTTAATCATCTAGGGCGACAGAAAGTCGCACTGCTGGCAGTCGATGAAGCACATTGCATTTCGAATTGGGGCCACGACTTCCGACCGGATTATCTGCATATATCCCATTTTCGCAAAGCAATTGGCTACCCCTTGACAGCTGCATTGACTGCAACTGCCACCCCACATGTCCAGGATGACATTGTGCGTCTCCTGGGCATTTTGGATGCCAATCGAATTGTTACCGGATTTAATCGTCCGAACCTGACTTTTGAAGTACGGTATATCACGAGCCTGGCAGATAAGCTGAAAATGCTGCGAAATCTGTTGGATAAAAAGCTCGACGGATCAACGATCATCTATACAGGCACACGGCATGATGCAGAGGAAGCAGCCGAATTCGTTCAGAGAGTAGTCTCGGTGCCCTGCGAATATTATCACGCAGGTCTCTCTTCCATGGATCGCACCCGAATTCAGGACGAATTCATGTCTGGCAAGCTTTCAATGGTAGCAGCAACTAATGCGTTTGGGATGGGGATCGATCGGGCGGATGTGCGGCAGGTGATTCATTACTCGCTGCCTGGATCCTTGGAAGCTTATTATCAAGAAGCCGGGCGAGCCGGCAGGGATGGAAAACCAGCGAGAGCGGTATTATTGTACGCGCCGGCGGATCGAGCTTTGCAGGAATGGTTCATAGAAAGCAGTACAGTCTCTTCGGCGAACCTTCGTTTAATTTATGATGTGTTAAAAACAGTTCCCCGTGGTCGAGCCACAATTACATTAGAGGAATTGTCACGCAAGACAGGGATGCATGAAGTCAAAGTGAAGGTGGGTTTGGCTGGCCTGGAACGTGCAGAAGGAATTACCCATTCCGGTGATGATGGCACCCGAATAATTTTTCACGTCAAAGATTGGAACGACTTAAAATTACGAATGTTATCGGCAACCTCCATGATAATCAAACCCAGCGCAAAATCCAGTTAAAGAAAATGATCGCTTACTCAGAAAGTAATCATTGCAGGCGCAGGATCATATTGGATCATTTTGGCGACAAAGATGCGGCTGAGGCAGAAGAGTGCTGCGATAACTGCCTGGCGAAAAGGCGTAAAAAACCCCCTCAATCTGTTCATCTTGAATTAATTGAAAAGATTCCACAATCCGAACCAGAGAATATTGGACTGATCATCCTGGATTGCGTTAGCTCTCTCTCTGGAAAATTTCAGAAAATGGAGATTGTGAACTTGCTTACTGGGTCAGACTTTAATGGAATTGAATCCTTGAAGCTGACTTCTATTCTATAAACGACTCCCAATCTCTAAACACGAAGATATCCTTATACAAATTGATGAACTTATCAAGAAAAAACAGATCATTCAAGGTCAAGACGGAAATTTGATTATTGCCAATCCTTTTACTTCTCGAAAAGCTAATAGCTATGCTTCAGTTGATAAGCAGCTCAGCAAGATCGTAGTATATGGAAAAGAAAAGACGATTTCAGCGGTTCCCGAGTTGATTGAGTATTTAACTCATACGAATGGAAATGTACGTCGATTAGCAGCATCTGCTTTGGGGAAAATTGGTGAAACCCAAGCCACAAAACCTTTGATAGACTTATTACGACGCGAGAAAAAACCACAAGTTCGTCAATACGCAATTTCAGCATTAGGGAAAATTGGGGACGATAGAGCTTCGACAATTCTGGAAAAGATTGCAGAAGATAAAGGAGAAAAAGAGTACATCACAATTGCGGCAAAAAAAGCATTGAGGAATTTGAAATCTCAAAAAAAATCAAAGCCAATTTCTCACGAATTTTTATCACATGGTCCTCCGTCATCGGTTGTTGACCCAATCAATGCCTTTCTCTCCGGTCAGCACCCCCGTCATCTTAAAGGATCGTGGGATGCAGGCTGGGCGTTAGACTTTCACAGCCGATTTACTGGCTCTAGCTGGAATCGCAATGAGGTCGGAGAGCTGGTTTATCGCTACAAATACCAGCAGGATTTGTCCGTGCTGCCGACATTGATTGGTATCTCGTCATCCTTCTTGAAGGATCATCCAGAGCTTGTCCAGGTCGATGCAGTGGTCCCGAATCCCACCCTCATCATCCCGTCCAGATGATCCAGTTAGCTTATTTGCGGCTGGATTGGCAAAGCAATTCGGTCTGGAATTCAAGCCGCTATTATCCAAATCCAGACAAACCTCACCTCAAAAAGAGATGCATACCCTGGCACAGAAAAGAGCAAATGTGGTTGGGGCTTTTAAACTCAATTCTCCAATCCTGGGTAAACGGGTATTGATTGTTGATGATCTTTTCGATTCTGGGGCAACGCTTGAAGAAGCCTCCCAACTCTTGCGCCGTTCAGGTGCATCAAAAATTTATGTTTTCACGCTGACCTGCACAATCCATACGGATGCGTAGAAATGGGATATCAGTGATGCTTTCGAGTGGCTCTGAAGAAATTTTACTTTTGTGTTCGCACCTTGGACTGGTCAAGGGTTCCGAGTTAGTCCCGTTGAATCGGCGAGAGTGGATTCTGCTTGAGCAGAAAATCCAGTCTTCTGAAGTCGAAGGTGTTCAAAAATTACCTGGAATGACGGCACAGGAAATTCAAACCGCCTTTGCAATTTCAGAAGAAGAAGCGAAACGCATTGCCCGGTTGCTGGACCGTCACGACAGCATGATGAGCGAGCTGGAACGCCTTCACGCGCTTGGCATTCGAGTGATCACCCGCCTGGATCAAGAATACCCGGAGCGTTATCGCCAGCGGCTGAAAGAATCTGCTCCGGTTATCCTTTTCTTGGCTGGCGAAGCAGCTCTACTCGGTCAGCCAGGGATTGCAGTGGTCGGCTCTCGCAACCTGGATATGGCCGGACAGGAATGCGCCTCATTTGTCGGCAATGCTTGCGGTTTGTCCGGATTGGTCCTTTATTCTGGCGGAGCCAGAGGTGCAGATACAATCAGCACGATGGCAGCCCTGGAATCGCGCGGCTCAGCGGTCAGTGTGCTGGCGGAAGGCATGGAAAAGACGATTAAACTGCGAGATGTCCAGCGAGAGACTAAAACGCGGAGATCTTTGCCGATTAACTCCTTATTCGCCGGACGCAGGTTTTTCAGTTGGCGGTGCGATGGGACGAAACCGATTGATCTACTGCCTTGCGGATTACGCCATCGTAGTTGCGAGCGATGCCGAAAAAGGCGGCACCTGGTCTGGGGCATCCGAAGCTTTACGATTTGAATGGCTTCCCGTTTTTGTGCTAGAACACTCCTTGATGCCTGAAGGCAATCGACTTCTCATTCAAAAAGGTGCGCATCCATTTCCACATCCTTTTCCCGAACATTATTTAAACCTGGCAAAATGGCTGCAAGATCACAGTAGGAAAGAAAAATCGAGATCTACTCAGTTGGGTCTGCTTTAATGCAATTACGTAAAATGTTTTTTCGCTCGAATTTCGAATTATAATTATTCGTATGGTAGCTGAAGCAAGAAATTTTCGCATCGGATTAATATGCTCCACCAATAACCAACCGCACCCGGGGGTCAGACATAATCACGAAAGAAAATGGGCTGCTAATTAATAACTTAAATTGTCGTTCAAGTTTAAGTAACGATTTTATTCACTTCTGAGAAATATTGCAGGTATATCATTTGGAAAACCTTTTTTCGGAATTGGTAAAAACGCGCCTGTCATTTCCGCTGCAAATTTTAAAGCGGCGAGATTTTCGATTCTTGTGGCTGGGGGAATTCAGCTCCTTGTTGGGCGACCAGTTTTACTGGATTGCCCTTCCATGGTTGATCTTAAAAACCACTGGGGATCCTCTGGTGATGGGCAGTTTGCTTGCAGTTCAAATGATTCCGCGCAGCCTTTTTATGCTGGTTGGCGGCGCGCTGACCGATCGTTTCTCCCCACGAAATGTGATGCAAGTTTCTGTAATTGCCCGGTTTATTCTGGTTGGGATCTTGACGACCCTGATCCTGACTGGTTTCATTCACCTCTGGTCCCTGTATATTCTGGCGCTTCTTTTTGGGATTGTGGATGGTTTTTACTTTCCGGCACAAAATTCGATCGTTCCTTCACTTCTGGGTCCTGCTGAACTTCCGGCTGGGAACGCATTAATCCAGGGAACTGCTCAGATGAGCATGTTTTTGGGGCCAGCTGTAGCCGGCGCAATGATCGCCTGGTTGAGCGGAGCAGACCGCATCATCCACACGGGTCAATCTGTGCAAGATTTGCAAGGTATTGGGATAGCATTTGGGATAGATATGCTGGGTTACCTGATTGCTTCGATAATGTTCAGCCAGATTCGAGTCTCAAAAATCACTACCGAACAAGGGGAAGAGATCGAGCATGAAAGCGTTATCGAATCGATCAGGGCAGGTCTTCATTATGCGTGGATGAATGTTGATCTAAGAATTTTTTTCTTGCTCGTTGCGGTGATGGCCTTCATTGTGAATGGTACGATTACTGTCGGCGTACCGGTTCTTGCTAACAGCCGATTTCAAGGGGGAGCAGCTGCATTTGGAATCATTGTCTCTTCTTTTGGCGCGGGATCTCTCATAGGGCTGATCCTGGCGAGCTTACTTCCCGCACCTGCACCGCAGCGCGTAGGCAGGATCTTCTTATTCGTGATGGGGGTGCTTGGATTCAGTCTGATGCTGCTGGCATTCACATCCACGACCTTAGTGGCAGCTCTGCTGGCCCTCGTGACTGGGATCGGAGGGGGGTATATCTTGATTACTGTGATGACTTGGCTGCAACGGCGAACTCCTCCGACTATGATAGGCCGGACAATGAGCCTGCTGACTTTTGCGACGCTTGGATTGAACCCATTTGCAATGGCCATCGCGGGCGCATTAAGTAAATGGAATGTCACCGCGCTGATGTTTGGCTCTGGATGTTTGCTTTCAATTTTCGCTTTTACAATGGCTTTCAGCCCGATCGGTAAGCTGACCAAAGGTTAAACGATCGCGCCATCGCGGATTGTGATAACGCGCCTTGCTCGACTTGCCATATCGTCATCGTGTGTGACCATCAGGACAGTCTTCCCTGCATCAGCGAGCTGGTGCAGCAACTCAAAAACCTGTTCTGCCGTCCGCGAATCGAGGTTCCCTGTAGGTTCATCTGTCACGAGGATTCTTGGATCGTTCGCCAGGGCGCGAGCAATCGCAGCACTTTGCTGTTGACCACCGGACAGCTGGCTAGGAAGCTGGTATGCATATTTCTTCATGCCTACTAATTGGAGCAGTTCCAGGGCGCGGCCAACTCGCTCATTTGGGGAGAAAATATTGCAGAAATCCATCGGCAACCGGACATTTTCTATAACTGTCAGGGTGGGCAAGAGTTGAAAGAATTGGAAAACGATCCCGATATTCACTCCCCTCCACGAAGCCAGCTGACCTTCATCCAGATTATGGACAGGCACTCCCCCTACATATACTTCTCCAGAAGTGGGGCGGTCGATCCCCGTTAATACGTTGATGAGCGTTGTTTTTCCACTGCCTGATTTCCCTACAATTGCAAAAAATTCTCCGCTGTCGATGCAGAGATCAATGCCTTT
The DNA here is from genome assembly GCA_963726375.1 of uncultured Chloroflexia bacterium. Taxonomy (GTDB): domain Bacteria; phylum Chloroflexota; class Anaerolineae; order Anaerolineales; family UBA4823; genus UTCFX2. Next base: position 312,060 of record CAVSCE010000007.1, read on the forward strand.
GAGTGCTTTAAATTCACCCGCAGTCGAATGATAAGTTTTTACTACTTTCTTTAATTCAATCAAAGATTGGTTTTTTTGTGGAGACGGGGGATCCACCGCTAAGGTAGCTGGATGTTGGTTACCTGTAATCATGGGTGGTTTCTCTATTCGTAAGTTTAAAACTTCGCGAACAGTAAGGCGAGCAGCTTCACGCGCAGGCGCCAGGCTGGAGATGATACCGATTAGAACGACAATACCCATCCAAAGAATGAGTCCCAAAAAGAATATTTAAAAACTGCGTTTGTGCCTAAGACTGTCCGGATCAACCCTTCTGCCAAAACGCGGCCAATTGGGAATGATAAAAGTGCGCTGAGAACCCAGCTCAACATAGCGACAACAACACCTTCTACAACGACAACCTGACGAACTGAGAAATGTGAGGCGCCAACGGCGCGTAGCACACCGATCTCACGTGTGCGTTCGAGCACATTCAACCCCATTGTGCCGGTCAGCCCAAGGCTCCCAATCACAGCCAGGATGATCACCGAGACGAGCAGAACCACGAGCAGAATTGAAAAGGCACTTGCCATGGAAGAAAAAATTTCGTTCCGGGTCTCGCTGCTGCTTGTGCTCAAGTTTGCATCGTTATACCGTTTTTCTAGCTGGAAACCTATCTGGCTCTGTTCGCTCTTGTTTTGCAAAGAACCTGGTGTTGCTAGGACCCGAACCGTGTCCACCTGGTGATAGCGTCCGGTGAGTTTTGAAAACTCTGTTTCGTTCATATAGATCCGATCGCCCGTCATGTGTTTTGAAGTAATCCCAACTACTGTAAGCTGACGGGTGATGTCGTTGATCTTGATGGGCAGTTGATCTCCCGGTTCTATATCAGGTGCCTTCTCCAATAAATCCTCGTTGATAACGATCTGGTCTGTGTCGGAAGGAAGTAGCCAGCGACCAGCAATAATCCGGGGTTGGATGGTCTGGGCTTTTTCTGGGAGACCAACGATCTCAATTCGATCGCTCTCTATATCGTTGGAATGGACAAGATAGCCACTGGCAAGAGACCAGCCTTCTGCTAAGCGAACCTCTGGGATTTTAGATGCCTCTCGCTCAGCTGTATTGCGGTTTGCCCCGCCTGGAATGCTGATTGAAGCGTCAAATTGGATATAACGACCAAGATCGCGAATTTGACTCTGAAGTGTGTCGTATGCGCTTAAGACTGCCATGAACATCGCACCGGCAATTGTCAGAGTGACCAGTGTAAATGCCAATCGAGATTTGTTGCGAAAAGTGTTCCGAAGTGAAAGCATAATGGGAGGATGGAAGTTTCGGACTTTTGCCAGCTGGTGGACGATCCAGCCACGCTTCGCTTCACCATTGATCATTCCGAATTGATAAATCGCATCGTATACAGAGACGCGCGTCCCTCGCAGAATTGGGAAGATGGCAACTCCCAGAGGCATGAGCAATCCAAGACCGACCTGGAGCATCAAGATATTCCAGGGGAGATAAAATTTGCCGACGTGGAAGTTCACAAATCTTGCTGCGATGTAGGACAAAGCGATTGAGCCAGCAATTCCAAGTGGGATCGCTACAATTAAACCGATTAAACTTAATATGAGGATGTATCCCAAATACATCGTGACAACCTGTCGGCGAGTCGCCCCAATGGAACGCATGATCCCAATTTGCCTGGTTTGCTGGATGATCACTGCAGAGATGGTATTGACGACCAATCCTCCACTTAATATAATCGCCAACACGCTCATGATCTGCAGAATGAGCATAACACCGTCAATCTGCGGCTTAGCCCAATAATCTCTTGGATTGCCATTGGTACTGAAGATAGACATCCCAAGAACCTGAAAGCTGGCTGATTCGATGATCCGGTCGCGTACCAGACCAGCCACGTAAAGCACGTGTTCGCGATCGGCTTTTTTCTCCGCTACCAGGAGGTTTATCTCGTTGTAATACGGCTCCTGGCCCATCCATTCAAGCGTCGCCATACTGACATAACCACGAGCTTCTCCACTGAATTGAAAATGCGGTCGGGACATATCGTGGATGATTCCGGAAACGATGAGCTGATATTTCTCCCCGCTTTCCATCTCTACTTCAAGTGGATCACCGATAGAAAGATCCAAAGCTTTTGCGGAGTTGCGCTCCAGCAAAATTGTCCGCAACCCTGGAGAGTTGGCGCCTGCTTCGACCGTAAAACGGTTTATCTGAATATCATTGAAGTCAGGAACGACTACTAAGTGCAATTCATGACGGTCGCCTTTTTTTTCAAAGACGGAACCTGAAACTGTCCGGGCTGCTTCGGCGGCTTCTACTTCGCGTATTCCGGCAGCCGAGTTGGCCAGCTCTTTTTGGAATGGTGAAACATAAATCGTTATGCTTGCAGGGTTGATGTTTGCATAATCGCCATACAAATCGCGCTGTATCATCAGGACGAAGTTATGGATCAAACCCACCGCTGCAATCCCGATCGCGAGTGTGCTGATGACAAGCAGCGACCGAGCTTTGTTGTCCCAGATGTCTCGGAATACCTTATCCCAACGAGCTCCGAGGTCCATTTTAATTTATCATCCCATCTTTGATCTCGATGATACGGCTCGCATATTTTGCGACACTTTTATCATGCGTCACGATCAGAATTGTTTTACCCTGGTCGATGAGGGACTTAAAGAGATCCAAAATCTCCTTTGCTGTTTTTGAATCCAGGTTTCCGGTTGGTTCGTCCGCGATAATTATCGGAGGATCATTTGCCAACGCCCTGGCGATAGCTGCTCGCTGCTGTTGCCCACCCGAGATATGCGCAGGCTTTTTGTTGGCATGGTCTCCTATGCCAACCTGCTCCAGAAGTTCCAATGAGCGATGTTTCCGTTCAGCTGGAGTCAAGAACCCGCAGAATTCCATTGGCATCGTGATGTTTCTAAGAAGGCTGATTGACGGCATAAGCTGAAAAAACTGAAACACGACCCCCATAGTACGACCGCGCCAGCGTGCGCGTTGATCTTCATCCATTAAATGCACCGCAGCACCATCTACCAGAATCTCACCGTGGTCAGGCAGGTCAATTCCTGTGAGCACATTCACCAGGGTTGATTTACCGGCACCTGATTTCCCGATTAAAACCAGAAACTCTCCGGGGAAGACCTTGAGATCGATCCCTAGTAAAGCGGGGATTGCACCAGCAGGGGTCTGATAGCTTTTATAGATACCGCTCAAATGGATCATCGGAGCTTCCAATCGATATTGGAGCGGCGTGCGACGATCTTCCATCAATATATCCGGAATTATTTCCAATTGATTTATTCCGTTCAACCTTCTTAATATGAATTTAATCTATGAAACACGGGTATAATTATGAAATATACTATATCATAAAAATTTTCCAGCGACAGTATATCATAAAAATGAAAAATACCAAGTATGATTGATTATGATCCGATGAGAATTTCAAGAGGGTTTAGCAACCGGTAATTGCAGGAGTGTTGGATGGAAAAAATTGATCGACGGATTAAGCGGACCCAGAGAATGTTGAGAGATGCACTAATATCCCTGACGCTTGAAAAAGGATTCAATGCGGTGACTATTCGGGATATCACCGAAAAGGCAGATGTTGGTTACACAACTTTCTTCCGTCATTATCCCGATAAAGAATCACTGCTGGCAGATGTGCTGGATTCCATGGGGAATGAATTCGTAGAAATGCTGATGCCTCACTCACTTCTTACTGCTCCTGATAAGATGGGTACTCTGTTATTTGAGTATGTAAGTGAAAACGCAAACCTCTGCCGAGTTTTACTGGACAGCACAGATACCATGGTACTTTTGCATTCTGTTCAGGAATTTGCTGTAGAAGAAACCCGGGAATTATTTACTGGTTCATTGGAAGGGCAGGTTCCTTTTAACCTTGCCGCAAATCATATGATAACATCCCTGGTTATGCTGATCCGTTGGTGGTTGGAGAATGCAATGCCATATTCGCCAGAACGGATGGGAATGATTGCTGCGCAGCTGATCATCCGACCTGTAATTGAGGCATTTCAACCGTCATAACATAATTTGCCTTCGAAGGACCATATTAATATTTACTCGCCATCCAGCCTATATGTTAATGCATTCATTTTTCCACACTCTCAAGCCATAGCGTGAAAGATAAACCGGGATATTCCTGAATAATGAGCTTTCCTCTTCAATTTCCCGGATCATCGCGCGTTTTTCACCCGAGAGATTATTGCACAACAAAGTAACCGAACCCCCATCTCCCCCGGCTCCATTTACTTTCCAACCAATCGCATGATGGGATTGTGCGATCTCGATCACACGGCGAGCTTCAGGGCTGATCAAAGCCGAATGCAGCCTCTCTTGGGCGAGGGTATTCTCGATCATTGATGCACCCAAAGCCGAAAAATCTCCCTTATAGACGGCATCTCGGGATTTTGGCGCTGTGAGGCGCAGGTCTTCAAGCTGTTTGCAGTCAGGACCAGAGTCTTCCAGGTGGTGGATCACCATCTCGTGGACTTCAGAAGAGCGATGGGATTTTCCGAGATAAATCAATGCAAGTCGCCGTTCCAATTCCCACCAGGTTTGATTGGGAATCTGAATCTGCGAGACCGATGCGTGTGGGTATTGGTGCATTTCGATATAGTTTATCCCGCCATAAGCCGAACATAACTGGTCCTGGATTCCGCACTGCTGTCCCAGCATTTCCGTCTCAATCCGCTGGGCTGCAAGTGCGACCTCATGAGGTGTAAGCCAGCCAGGGGTCAGGCGATCAAGTGCGCCGATAAGAGCCACGGTTACGGCTGCTGAGGTACCTGTCGATGCTCCTCCTGGGGCTTCTGAATAGATTGTGACTTCAAAGGATAAATTGTCTGGGACGTGCATGTATTCAATTGATGCTTCAAGCAGCGGGTGTTTATCCCAATGCTTCTCCGGAACAACAGCATATCGCTCGCCGTAATTCTCAGCATTAATAATGATCCGATTTTCCTGCTCGCCATCAGGGAAAACCATAATTTGGACCTCGGCATAAGGATAAACGCCGATATTAAAGATTTTCCCATGTCCAGCAAACCAGGTGTCTGTCCAACCGCCGTTGTCACAGATGCGGATTGGAGCCACGCTGTTTATGATAAAAAGTGGATCTCGATTTTCCATTTCTGAGGTTCTCAATACTTGTAATACTTTTTATAATCAGTGCAAAGCAAGTAATAGGGAGGTTCGTCTTCCAATAATTCTGGAAAGCGCGGCAGTGATTGATGAAAACGGTTGTCGCTGTTGTCGTCATTGACCAGCGAGACTTCACCAACCAGGGTTCGTCCGCCTTCTCCCCAAAATGCGTGGTAACAGTATTGCGGCAGAGTTATGCTCTCTCCGGGTTCGAGAGTGACAATGCCGCCAGGCGGAAGCTTACGCTCCTCACCATCTATCGAAACCACTACATCGGTCGTGTCATCTACACCTTCTTCAGGTGTGGCATTAAACAATTGGATCAACAACTTTCCGCCTGCACGATTGATGATATCTTCCATCTTCGTCCAGTGAAAATGGAGCGGGGTGAGCTGACCTTCTTCAACGATCATAATTTTTTCCGCGTAAAGCTTGCCCTGGCGCGTTTTCCATGAAGAAGAATGCCCATTTCGAATCGTGAATAGAAAAAGCCCGCGCCGATAGAAATCACCTGAGCCGAAGTCGGTGATGTCCCAGCCCAAATTATTCTCAACGATCTCTCGGACTTCTGGACCTTTGTTGATCCAGTCATCCGCAGTCCAGTACGCGAAAGGGGGTAAGTGAAAATTCTGGGCGCGGATAAACTGATCCGCGCATTTCATAATTGAATTGATCTCAGATCGTTTCATGATATATGCATCCTATAACGGATTTTCACCTTTTAAGTATAAATGTATTTTCGATGAAATTGACGATTGGCCCCGGCTCATTCAAATTGAACTGAGGGATCGTCACATCCAGCCGGGTGTCAGTCGCAATCCCGACCAGCTGACGAAGATCTGAGACGATCTCCAATCCCCTTGCGGCGCGCAAAACCTCTAAAGTTGGTTTCCCGGCTTGCTTGTACCCTTCTGTCAGGATGATATCCACCGGTGGCAGACCAGCGGCAATATCATCAAGATTTAGCTCATGAACAAGCTTTTGAATCGTTGCGATTTTATCCGGGGCTGCGATGACAACGATATCGCTGCCTGCCTGGGCATGGCGCCAGGTATCTTTCCCTGGCACATCTATTTCAAAGCCTGGATGGGAGTGGTGCTTGATGGTTGCTACATGATATCCTCTCCGTTTGAGCTCAACAATGATTTTTTCGAGCAGGGTGGTCTTTCCACTCTGTGATTTTCCAACGATGGATAAGATAGGTGTTGAAGACATGATTGAGCCTTTCCAGCGTAAATTTAGAAAACAAAAGAATTCAGCAATAAAGACAAGAAGCCGCTCATATAAGCGGCTCCTTGCTGCGCTGCGGCAACCTAAATCTCATCAGCGAGGAGGGTCACCGCAGCGCATCGTAAACTACTACTAGCATCTAACATTGTGGCAACACCTCCTCTCCTGTAGTATGGCGGAGAATTGGCGAACTTCCGATCCGAATTTGTTGTTTTTGAAGTATTACATAGAAGTATTTGGTTGTCAATGCCGCCGCGTGATAATAGATTTGTCTCTTAACATGGATTTGAAAAATCCAGCCATGAATCTATTGGATCAGTAGATTGGACAATATTCATGCCTGCAATCTTAAACCGTTCGAAAGCCGCATCCGCTTCTGATGTGTAGTCGACCACTCCTGGGACAACAACAGGAGACGTACAATCCTCAAGCAAATAGACCTTCCGCACCATTTTTTGATCAAATTCAGAAATGTATTTGAGCAGGTCTGCAATTGTCCAGGCAACACAATGGCTTTTTGCCTGACCGGCGATGATGATGGCATCATGTGTCTCGACCAACCGGATGAATATTCGATTCTTGTCTGCTAGAGATTTTCCGTGCGGACCTTTCAATACTTCCGGACCAATCGCAGAGTAATGTTCAGTCAACGGATTATCGCCCTTGATGTTGAAATTTGCTTGTGTCTTTCTAGCGATGGTGTGAAAAAAAATAGCTTCTTCAACTGCTGGAACGAATGCATGGCCCAGGCTGCCCAGCATGACATGGTAAGGCCAGATTGTCAGATCATATTTCTGGCGTTCCATTAATGTTTTTGTATAATGAAGCAGATGCTTCTGCCCTTCAGCAGGGTCAATCCCAATACTTGGGGCGATGTCTGGATTGAACCGCCATCGACCGTCTTTCACGTCTTGATAACTAATTAAAGTGTGCGGGTGGGGGTGATTGCCGTTTGCATCAACGATGAAAATCGGGTGGAATATTTGAACGGCGGAATGTGTATCCAACGTGGCTGTAATATGGGTTAGCACGGACAGGTTGCTGTAGATAAAATTGCATAATCGGCGATTATCTTCGACTGCACCCAACCCAGAGCGGCCTGAGACAAAAAGCTCGAATCCCGGGATGCAAAATGAGTTCTGGATATCGATAAGGATCAACCCTATCTTGAAAAAATCCAAATTTGCCGGTCTGATTTGATATTTATGCGCCCATTCGATGGCTTCATCTGCGCGCTTCTGATAGTCGACTTTCCAGATTTCGCCAACATTTTCTGGTGAATAATGGGGGGGAATTGGCAATTTCTCGGTATTGATTACCCTTCTCAAAACATCCTCCGAACTTGCTTTAGCTCCTGAATCAAGAAAATTCGTTAAGTCCGCTTTATTCGGCCGCCCGACTTGCGAGAATTTTGTCTGGGCTTTCCGATGAACGGAGGGGCAGTAATGGCAAAAATCTCGCAGATTCGCCGGTCGAGCATTCGGCTGCGAAGTCTTGGATCCAGCTCTTCCAGGCTTGCGGATGACGTGATCACAGTTGGCAGCTCTGCATTGTAGCGATAATTGAAAAGCTGATAAAGCTTCTCTTTTACCCAGGGAGTGGATGATTGCGTGCCCAGGTCATCCAGGATCAGCAAGTCAATATGACGAATTTCTTCAAAACGGCGATCCAGGGTTATCGGGCTGTTTGGGCTGAATGTTGCCCGCAGGTGATCTAACAAATCTGGGACTGCAATCATCATTGGAGGAAAAGACCCTTCAGCTACCCGATTCCCGATTGCTGCCGCAAGGTGAGTTTTTCCAGTACTGAAACCGCCCAGAATCACCAACCAGCCCCTTGGATCTTCCGAATAATCCTGAGCTGCCTGGTAGGCGATTTCTAAGCTGTGCAGGTCTTCTTTATTTAATCCTTCATCATTTCGCAAGGAGAAGTTTTCAAAAGTTTTCGCTGGAAATAGCTCAAGTGAAGACAGCTCATGATATCCGATGTCTCCCTTTGGATTGCGGTGGTCGGGAGCAAGGATTTTTACGACCGTTACCCAATCGTCATCATAAAGCCGGGATTGAATCCTCTCATCCATATCCCGATTGGATAAATTTGTTGTAACTACCATCGGTAGGCGATTGATATAGCGGTAATTAATGATTTGAAAGAGCTTTTCCTGCGCCCAGCTGGTTGCATTTTGGCTCCCAAAATCATCCAGAATGAGAAGCGGCGCCTGACGGATGCGCTCGAACCGATCTTCAAATGAGGCTCTGAGGATCGCCGTATGCAAATCGGAGCGAATCGAGCAGGTCAGGGACAGTGATAAAAAGTGAGGGAACGCCGAGGCTGACGGCAAAATTTGCGATGGCAGCTGCGAGGTGGGTTTTCCCGCAGCCGTTTCCACCTTGCAGCAGCAGCCAGCCTTCCAGGTGTTGAGAAAAGCGGGAGGCCTGATTAAAGGCGACCTCAAGCGAATCAGCCTGGCGAGGGAAAAGACCCACACGGCCGCGCGGCTCGAAGTTTTCGAAAGTCAAATCTCGCAGCTCATCTAGGTGGCTGAGCTCGAAAAGACTCTGACGAACCTGCTGGCTGACCTGAGCCTCACGGCAGGTGCATAGATGGACCTTTCCGAATTCTGGATGCCCAATCGGCACATCTCGACGAAGGTAGCCCACCCCATGACATTGGGGACAATTTGGGTCTCCCGCCAGATCCGAAGCCTGAGAATATGCGATTTCAGTGTTCGACGAAGTCAGAGAATTCGCCTTCCACGTATCGTCGGCGAGCTTCTTCAATGTCTGATCGATCTTCTGGCTTTTCTTTTTTTCCATGCTTTCCTTCTCGTCGCCAGCGTTCAAGAATTGCCGACGTATAATGCCAGCTCCGTTTGTTGTTTTTCACAGCAAGCCCAATTGCTTCTTCGATCCAAGGGAGTGGGTAAGTCCGCTCGGCTTCGGTCAATTCGTCGGCAATTATCGGAGTGAGTGGGCCAATATTTTCCTCATAAATTCGAAAGATGTTCGGCGGTTCGCTGACATCAAGGGGGAGTTCTGGGGCTGAATCGAATGGTTTCCAATCACCGCTCTTGATTGCCCGCAATGCTGCTCGACCTTTTGGAGAGTTTAAAAAATAAATGTCTTCTGATAATTCTTTTTGTGGAGCTTTAGCGTGCAAGATAGTGCCGCGCATTACTGCTCGGGATAACGCTTGATCAAGCGCCGCGCAGGGATCTGCAGCCGCAGAGTACAAACCTTTCATGAATAAATCATCTTTAATAATATCTGAGCGGCTGATGTAACGAAAAACCCCTTCCATCCGATCCAACCGCCAAAAAAAATAGATGCTCAATTTCAATTCGTTCAGATCGTCTATCCCTTGAAGAATCTCACGAAAAAAGGGGGCTGGGATTGAGACCTGGTGGATCTTGCCTTCAGGAAACCCTTTAAACTGCGCCATTTTATACAACTCGGGAAAGGTCGACCTGATACGTGGCAGCGTTTTCAAATTTGGCGATTTGACTTCGGAAAACCAGCTCGATCGTACCTACAGGGCCATTCCGATGCTTGGCGACTTTAATCTGGGCGACATTCTGTTTCAGGGTATCTTTTTCATAGAGCTCTGGGCGGTGGATAAACATGACAATGTCAGCATCCTGTTCAAGGCTACCGCTTTCACGTAAATCAGAAAGCTGCGGTTCTTTATCAGCGCGCTGTTCAATGGCGCGAGAGAGTTGAGCAGCAGCTAACACCGGTACATTCAGCTCACGTGCCAGGACTTTCATATTTCTGGAGATATAGGAGACTTCCTGGACGCGATTCTCTGAGCGTGTCCCGCTGCTCATCAACTGCAAATAGTCGACGAGGATCAGGTCAAGCTGGAATTCCAGGTGCAGCCGGCGAGCTTTCGTTCGAATTTGTAGCGGCGTCAGGGCAGGAGTATCATCCAGGAAGATTATTGTGTCGCCCAGTACTTCAATTGCGTGGGTAAAAAGGGGCCATTCGTCTTCTGTAAGCTGTCCTGTTCGGAGTCTCTGAGAATCAATCCCTGTTTCTTGGGCGATCATTCGCTGTACGAGCTGTTCACTTGACATTTCCAGGGAGAAGATAGCCACGTGTTTTTTAAATTTTTGGGCAGCATTTTTTGCCGCTGAGAGCATGAAAGCCGTCTTTCCTGTTCCTGGCCTTCCGGCAATGATAAGAAAATCAGAAGGTTGCAGACCGCCCAACAACCGGTCCAGATCGAGGAATCCAGTTGGCACTCCAAGGCTCTCGGCGTCCCGGTTTGCAAGCTGGTCCATTCGGTCATAATATTCGCTCAGGACTTCACGAATGTTTCGCAGATCGTGGGTTGTCCGCCTTTCGCTGACTCCAAAAACAGCTTTTTCGGCGTCGTCCATTACTGTGTCAACGCTTGTGTCTTGCTGGTAAGCCAGCTTGGCAATCTCATTCGCGGCTGAAAGCATCCGTCGGCGGATAGCTGCCTCTTCAACAATGTGACCATATGCTTCCGCATGTAAAGATGTAGGGACGTTGTGAATCAGGGCAGAAAGATATGCCGGACCTCCTGCCTCAGCCAGCTGGCCGAGTTGTTCCAGCTCTTCGGACACTGTCAGGAAATCAATTGGCACCCTTCTGTCGTGAAGCCGAGTAAACGTCTCCCAAATCCAGCGGTGGCGGTGAATGTAAAAATCATCCCCCTTGAGAAAGCTGGCGACATCGTAATAGGCTTCTGGATTGATTAAGATCGAACCGATAACAGCCTCTTCCGCTTCACGGCTTTGAGGAACAATTTGTGGTGCAGGACGGTTTTCGTTGGTTAGAATTGTGTCCATGAGTTCAGGAAGAAAAACCGGGGGCGCTGGATCATCATCCGACGGACCCCGGCCTGAATTGATCATGATTAATATTTATTGATCTTTACTTTCGCTTTCATCGTCACCTGCTTCGTCGAGGTCCAATCCTTCCAGGAAATCCTGGAAAATGGATAAACGGTCCTCGCCATCTTCAACTGGCGAAGGTTCATCTGGTTGAGCTGAACCGTCAGGTTCCTCTTTCAGATCTTCTTCTGGGATAATCCCAGCCGTATCCATCACGGAGCGATCGACGAGGATCGGGACATGGGCGCGAACTGCAATGGCCAGGGCATCCGATGGCCGAGCATCGATGTTTAAGTAACTGCCATCTTTTTCTGCAACGATATTTCCAAAGAAGGTGTCATCACGAAGAGAGACTACTTCCACACGCACAATTTTTGAATCAAGCTGGTGAAAAACATTTGCCAATAAATCATGAGTGAGTGGTCGGGCTACTTCCACTTCTTGAAGCGCGATCGTGATTGATTCAGCCTCATATACTCCGATCCAGATCGGAAGATATCGTTCGTTATCTTTCTCACGCAGAATGACGATCCGCTGTTGAGACATCAAGCTGACCCGAATGCTGTCAATCGCGACCTCTATCATATCTGCCATACACAGCCTCCGCTTTGCATAATCAATAAGAGGTTCAACAAATTGTATTCTAACATGGAATGACATGATGCAACTTCGATTCGATTCCGGTACAATTGTTAAAGAATAGTATCAGGGAGATTAATTTGCAATTTTTTAAGATTCTGGTTATAATCGACTGAATTCAAGATTAGAAATCTTGGTGTTATCAGAAGGGGTTAGTTTTTGTTAAGATAAGGCACGCCAGGACCGGCATGATTTGAAACCAAAAATTCTTTGGATAGAGGGAAGGCGGGCAGAAAGCCCGCATTTTATACCCGGATTGCGAAAAAAGGGATACCAGGTTGACGTCTTCGCGACCGGAAATGAAGCATTGGATAACCTCACGATTCTCAATCCAAACATGGTTGTGATCAACGCTGCCTCTATGCGTACAACGGGAAAACGGATCGCCCGTTCCTTGCGAGCCAAAGTGAATTCAACCCCTATCCTTACAATCGTTAATAGTGATCAGGCAGTCACAGCCGATCCAAGCATCGATGATATTCTTGCTTTACCTTTTACTTCTCGTAAACTTCTCAATCGGATTCAGCTTCTCCTTCCTGGAGATAGTCTAAATACTATTCAGATCGGACCGATCCATTTGGATTTAGAGCGGAAACGAGTGCGCTGCCAGGAACGAACATCAACACTTACGCCTCGGTTGGCAGAGCTGCTAAAAATCTTCCTTGAACACCCTGGTGTGGTTTTAGAACGTGAAGATCTCTTTCGAAAAATCTGGAACACAGAATATACAGAGGATACCCGCACACTGGATGTTCATATAAGCTGGCTTCGTCAGGCGATTGAAGCCGAGCCGCGAAAACCGCAATTTATGCACACTGCCAGGGGGGTCGGCTACAGGCTTGACATTTGATGCATATGAGTAGACCATTCTCTGTTCTCAATTCTTCTAATATTAGTTCTCCTTAAAACTCTGCAAGGTTTCCAGGTAATACTCGGGCAGACCAATATCAAAGCGTCTCCCATCCATGATCAATCCCAGAAATCCATCTTCCTGGCGAAGTCGATCAAGGGCTGATGTAAGCTGGAATTCACCTCGCTCGCGGACATTGTTCCTGATATGTTCTTCAAGATATTCAAATATCTCGGGTTTGATAACATATTGACCAAATACCGTGAGGTATTCGTCGGCTGGAAAACCCGAGATGCGAAGGTTCACCCGGGCATAATCGACTGTTGGTTTTTCAGCGAATTCTGTGACATTCAGCAAACGATCCTCTTCAATCCAAACCCCGGCAACTGTCCCGAAATTGGCAATCTGATCTTCTGCGGTGCGGCGTAAGCCGAGCAGATTAATGCCGTGTTGTTGATAGGCTTCGATAAGCTGCTGTGCGCAAGATTGCTCGCGGTTTGAGCGATAAAGGTGGTCGCCTAACATGAGCAGGAATGGCTCGCTCCCAATTGATTCGCGGGCACAATAAATGGCGTGCCCAAAGCCCTCTTGATTCGTCTGGATGATAAAAGTTACCCGCCGACCCATCTCAAGGATTCGGTGTGAGTAATCCTGGAAATGACGCGGCAGCTTGTTGTAATTTTCGATCGTAATCTGGTTTTTAAAGAATGCCTGAAACTCATCGAGGTCGCTTTCTTGCACAATGATAAAGACTTCTTCGATGCCAGCTTCCAGCGCTTCCTCGACAATCAGCAGTATAGCTGGTTTTGCGATTCCATCTCGGTCGATAATTGGGAAAAGCTCTTTCTTTGTTGCTTTTGTTGCTGGAAAGAGCCTGGTCCCAAAGCCGGCAGCCGGGATGATTGCTTTTCGAACTCGCATGCTGGGTCTCAGGGTAAGCTCTAAGGCATGCAGGTCCAGGTCGCGGCGGAGAATCTCAATGACTGCCTGTTGGTCAGCTGCACTGCGCGCAATAAACTGCGCTGTGCCGTCCCCTTGGGATCCGACGCCTTTCCCTCCCCAAATATGAGGTTTGAGCGGACCGTATTCCAGCACATGATGCAGGGCTGGCGCCTTCAATTCCTCCGGGCAGGCAGGTGCTGCATAGCGGTCAAAAAATGCCTGGGCTTCAACCATCAGGTCTCCGAGCAGCTGACCGTTTGAATTCTTAAGGGCTTCAATCGCCTGGCCTACTATGCGTTTATTAATGGGTCCAAGAAGCTCCTGGACATCGCGTTCGACCTGGTTCTCTGCAACCGGGAAACAGCGGTTCAAGCGGTTGAGAATTTCTAATGTGTCTTTCCGTGCGTTTAAATCGACAACGACGAAATGAAGCTCATTTTTCACCTGAAGCTCAGTCGTATCAAGTCGGTCGCCATCGAATACCATCAAAACCGGACGGTTTCCAAATGCACAGCCCTGATCCATCCGACCGCAGCGGGAAGGGGTTGTGATTTCTCCATGATAAGCCAGCTCCATTTCGCCGCGGATTGTCAGCTTCAGGTCGTAGGCTCGGTTAAACGCCCGGGCAGCCAAGACGCAGATCGCGGCGCTGGATGACAATCCTTTCTTGATAGGCAGGTCAGTCTGATAATTGTTCAGGACAAGCCCGCGGACGTGATAATTTGTCAGAGCCTGGTACGCGACGCCAGCAATATAACTCCAAAACCCACCTTTTTGAGCTTCCTCGAATAAAGCCTTCGGCTCCATCGGGATCTCATAGGGACCATGTCTCTCGCCTTCTGGCGTTGTCGAGGTCAGGATTAAAGATGTCGGATGCGGTTCGGCTTCGGCATAGATACCCTGGTCAGTCCCGCAGATCAAGGTATACCCTTTTTCGATTTCGGCATTAATTCGGCGATAACCTCCAGCCCAATCGGAGTGTTCACCAAACAAACAAATCCGTCCTGGCACAAATAGTTTCATCATTATTGCTCCTCAAGCTGGTTGTTATTCCTGTGAAGGCATTTTGCAATGGATTATTCGCAGGGAATATACCGCAGGTTGGCAGAAATCGCAACTGCAGTTGCGGCTTTTCATGTAAAATTACGATGTCCTAAGATCATGTCTAAAGTCAACGTGCTCGGCGTCAGGGTGGATTCCCTCTCTCAGATCGAAATCCTGGAAAAGATCACCCAGGTCGCAACTGCTGGAGAGCGACTACTCATCGCGCACGCCAATCTTCGCGGTTTGAACCTTGCCTATGAACAGCCATGGTTGAAGGATTTTTACAACCAGCAGGCTGATCTGGTTTATTGCGACGGGATGGGAGTGCAGTTAGGAGCGCTCTTGTCTGGTAAAGTGATACATGAACGATTCACATTGGCAGATTGGATCTGGAATCTGGCTGAGGTCGCATCGAATGAGAAAATTAGTATTTTCTTGTTGGGGAACCCGCCTGGAGTGGTGGATAAGGCAGCATCAAAGCTCCTGGAGAGATATCCCACTTTACAAATTGTTGGCTTCCAGCACGGTTATTTTCACAAGGCAGTAGATGATCAAGAAAATGCAGCTGTGATAGAGATGATCAATACGCTTCATCCAGACTTATTACTTGTGGGTTTTGGGATGCCGTTGCAGGAAAAATGGCTCGAGGAAAACTGGGCGAGTTTGAACGTCCATATTGCCATCACGTGCGGCGCACTTTTCGAATATCTTTCGGGTAACCTGCACCGAGGACCGAAATGGATGACGGACCACTACCTTGAATGGCTGGCTCGAATCCTGATATCGCCGCGCCGATACAGTGCGCGTTATTTACGAGACATTCCGATATTTTTATATCACATCCTACGAGAGAGGTTTAGCGGTGAATAAAATCATCTTCGGCGATAACTTGCAGGCGCTTCAGGAGTTGCAAGATGAGTGCATAGATTTGATTTACATCGATCCACCGTTCAATACCGGCCGGCAGCAAAAACGAACCAGGATTAAGACTGTTCGATCTGAATCAGGCGATCGGATTGGATTCAGCGGTCAGCGCTACGCGACTACCAGCCTTGGCAGTCAGGAGTACACAGACATCTTTGACGACTATCTGGCCTTCTTGAAACCGCGCTTGTTGGAAGCCTTTCGGGTGCTAAAGGCCGATGGGACAATCTATTTCCATATTGATTATCGGGAAGTCCATTACTGTAAAATCCTTCTGGACCAAGTTTTTGGCCGCGATTCTTTCTTAATGAAATCATCTGGGCTTACGATTACGGGGCTCGCACAAAGAAGAAATGGCCTCCTAAGCATGACAATATCCTGGTTTATGTGAAAGACCCTGTCCATTACACTTTTAATGTTGATGAGATTGATCGCATCCCTTACATGGCGCCTGGACTGGTAGGTCCCCAAAAAGCTGCCCTGGGAAAGCTGCCGACGGATACCTGGTGGCACACAATCGTACCGACGAACGGCAAAGAAAGGACTGGTTATCCAACTCAGAAACCGATGGGAATTATGGACAGGATCGTGAAGGCGTCTTCAGACCCCGGTGACCTGGTTTTGGATTTTTTTGCTGGAAGCGGCACTACAGGAGAAAGCTGCTTGAAACTTGGACGGCAATTCATCCTGGTGGACAACAATATCCAGGCACTTGAGGCGATGGCGCGGAGATTTGGAAACAATCGAGAGATCGAGTGGGTGGGATATGATCCAACAACATTCCAACAATTAGAATAACTATGGCGCTGCACAAGAATCGCAGCGCCATAGATGAAATTAATAGGCGGATCAGAAGGAAAAGCTTATTTCCCAAACTTCTGCTTCAAGATATCTTCGAGGGTAGGTTGTCCGATCTCTTGAAGTTCATATCTGACGCGCTGTGTCGGGCGATTGATCTTAACCACTCGATTCAGATCGATCGGGGTACCGATGATCACCAGGTCCGCGTCGATCGCGTTTATAGTCTTCTCCAGGTCGCGAGTTCTGGGCCTCTCCATAACCCATTGCAGGGAGGATGCTACCAGTGGTCGGATATTTTTCATAAGTTTCCTTGATCGAGCCAACCGCAAAGGGGCGTGGATCGATGATTTCCGCTGCGCCGAAGCGTTGGGCAGCAACCCAGCCAGCTCCATATGCCATTTCACCGTAAGTCAGGGTCGGGCCATCCTCAATCACCAGGACACGTTTGCCAAGGATTGCGGCGGGATCATCCACAAAAAGGGGTGAAGCGGCCTCGATGAACACAGCATTTGGATTGATTGCACGCAGGTTGTTGCGGACAGTCAGCACATCCTTAGAATCAGCAGTATCGACTTTATTTATCACAATGACATCGGCCAACCGGGAGTTTGTTTCGCCTGGGTGATAGCCAACCTCATGCCCGGGTCGGTGAGGATCTGCGACAACGATCTGCAAATCTGAGTGATAGAAGGGGAAATCATTATTTCCGCCGTCCCAGAGGACGATATCTACTTCCTGTTCCGCCTGGCGTAAAATTCGTTCATAATCCACTCCTGCATACACGATTACGCCATTGTCCAGGTGCGGTTCATATTCTTCCCGTTCCTCAATAGTGCATTCATGCTTATCCAGGTCGCTGTAGTCGGCGTAGCGCTGAACAGCCTGTTTAACCAGATCTCCATAGGGCATTGGATGTCGAATTGCAGCGACCTTGTAACCCATGCTCCGTAAAATCAGAGAAACTCGCCGGGTGGTCTGACTTTTGCCAGACCCGGTGCGCACTGCACAGACAGAAACGACCGGTTTTGTGGACTTGACCTGGGTCGTTGTGGTTCCCATCAAACGGAAATCTGCTCCTGCTGCCAGCACCTGGGATGCTTTATGCATCACGACTTCGTGTGGAACGTCGCTGTATGCAAACACCACCTGATCGACCTGCAATTCTTTGATCAAGTGGACGAGCTCGCCTTCGACATAGATCGGGATCCCTTTTGGATAGCGCGAACCTGCTAGTTCGGGTGGGTAGGTTCTTCCAGCAATATCCGGGATCTGCGTGGCTGTGAAAGCGACAACTTCATGATCGGGATTGTTTCGAAAATACACATTAAAGTTGTGGAAATCGCGCCCTGCGGCGCCCATGATTAACGTACGAACTGTTGACATCTGGTCTTTTTTCTCCTTATTTCTTCTTATTGATCTAATATTACATAACTTCTGGTGCGGCTATGTCGAGCAATCGCAGAGCGTTGGCTAGCGTCTGGCGAGTCGCCGCAACCAGCCACAGCCTTGAATTCCTTAGAACCTCTGTCTCTGCCTGAAGGACTGGCGAAGCATGATAGAAGCTGTGAAATGCATTGGCAAGATCATACGCAAAATTTGCCATGACCAGCGGCCTGTATTCATTCGCTGCCTGTTCGACGACAGCCGGGAAACGAGAGACTAAATCAATCAGAAGGATTTCCTGATTATTGAGCGGATAATCGAAGCTGAATTCTTGCGGCAGCTTGCTCGCCTTACGAAGGATGCTGCTGGCTCGCACGTGGGCATTCTGGATGTACGGTCCGGTATGGCCGTCAAAATTTAAAGCTTCATCCAGATAAAAGACAATATCCTTATTGTTGTCGACTGATAACATGGCGTACACCAGCGCACCTAATCCGACCTGTTTCGCTACAGCGTCACGTTCATCCGCAGGCAAGTCTGGGTTCTTCTGGTCGATTTCCTTATGGACTTTGCGCATAGCTTCATCAGCAACATCTTTGAAAAGAGCCAGTCGGCCTCGTCGTGCTGACATCGCTCCTTCAGGTAAGCTGACAAAACCGTATCCCAGATGATAGCATTTATCGGCCTGCTTGAACCCCCACAACTCGAGAATTTTGAAGGTTTGCTGTAAATGCAGGCTTTGGCGCACGTCAATAACGTAGATGGATCGATCCACGTGAAATTTCTCAAATTTTTCTTTCGCCAAAGCCAAATCCTTAGTCAGGTAGAGGGTCGTTCCATCGCTGCGAAGGATGATATTTGTGCGGTATTTTTCCTTCTTAAGGCCGAGTTTTTCATCAATGTGAACCAGTACTGGCCCATCTGGTCTTTCATCCTCGGCGATTCCCAGCTGGATCAACTCCTCGAGCAATTCGTTTGGCTGGTTCATCGACCTCGCTTTCAAAAAACCAGATTTTGATATCAATATCAAGAGTTTTCAGGATGTCACGAAGCTCTTCCAGAACTCCATTCACGTGTTCTCAACCAGACATCGCGAACTTCCGGGTCTCCGGCATCCCATTTTCGGTAGAGCTCTCTTCTTTCGGCGTCAAAACTTTCTCGGAGGGATTTCTCTTCAGGAGTTCTCGTCATCCTTCGCTTCCAACAGCCGATTTGCTTCAACATATAATTTAAGAAGCCACTGCCCGCGTTCGTGGACGCCTTCCGGCTCTTGTCCCTGATAAAACTTCATGTACATCCAAAGTATTGTGATGACACCCAGACCGATATCTCCTGGATAAGAAGCACGCATCGTGGGATAACCTGCAAATTCGACCAGCCTCGAGAGCACTTCACCTAGGATTGCATTTCGGAAATGGCCCATATGAAAGGAATGGTGTGTATTCGGCTGGGCATATTCCACCATCACTCGCTCATGTTTGGGGTTGCCTTGGCCATAATGATCACCTTTGTCCATCACGTCTCTGATCACCTGCGCAGCATAATCGGAAGTTGAGTAGAATAAGTTCAGGTAACCACGGGTGGTTTCAATTCTGGAAACACCTGTCAGGGCGCCGATCCGCAATGCTATTTCAGCTGCTATTTGTTGGGCACGCAGCTGTACCGAGATACCTTCCGGTGTTTTACCGCTGCGTGCTTCAAGAGCAGCGATTTGAAAAAAGGATGTTGAAATGCCCCATTCGCCTGCAAACGGAATCGGGCTCCATTGGATCCTGCCGGATTCAGATAAGCCTCGCTCTTCACAAAAAGCCTGGATCACATCGGTGATTTTTTTGATTTCGGCATCAAACATGATGAACGAACCTCATATGGATGAAAGGATCACCCGGATTTGGCTGAAAAATTATACTCGATCTCGCGGCGATTTCGCCACGATGGGAGTGGACGACTCAAGTACTTTTCGACGAAATCGATCGTTTCCAGGAATTGAGTTTGAAGCTCTTCTCTAATTTCGGGTTTCATTGGAGGTATCGAGATTGCGCTCTCATTCACACTTCGGAGAGTTTTTCGAACCTTATGAAAAGGTCGTTGAATTATTGGTGGAAATTGTATCGGGTAAGCGAGTTGTTCAAGGCGCACAATGAAACGCTGAAACCAGAACGACCGGACTCGCCGAGTGGGATTGTGGCGAGCCCGCAGATTTTTTGGAGAATAGTCAGGGTCCACCCCAACAGATTGATAAAGCTCACGCACGAGTTCATTGGGATTACTTTTAAGTCATCAAACAGAAATATATGAATTTGCTCGGTGGGAAAGAATTCCAGGAACCGCTTCAAGTGCAGGTCATATCGGCTGCCCCAAATCCATTCTTCAAGAAACGGATGGTTCTTTTGGACGAACATATCGAAATCTGGCAGCTTGCTCCCCTCCTGGCATTGGTACCAAAATTGAGAGTAGATTCGATCAACTGGATCCCGCAGCATGAAGATCAGATCAACATTTGGCAGAGTCTGATGGATCAATTCAGCTTAACTCGGGGCGCGACATGTAATTGATTGAGGCTTCCCCATAGGCTTTTTTACCCTTTTGTTCCTCAAATAGGTGGATATACCAATCTAATCCCTTGTCGTGACGAGCCCACCAGGTTCCTGAAATGAAATAATTCACTTCCTTCATGGGAGCCATAAAGACTTCAGGATGGTCTCAAAAGGTCCCAAATTGTTGTGCTCCCTGATTTTGCAGCGCCAGCGATTAAGAAAGTAGGCAGCATAGACGATTTTGCCGGTTTTCTATTCTCTTAATTTCTATTTACCAAAACTTGATTGTCTAAAAAAAAACGGGAGCAATTGGGCGCTCCCGCTGGCTTATATATAAATTGATAACAACTGTCAAGCTTAAGCTTTGCTAAGCGCGTTCAAATGCTTCATCAGACGGCTTTTACGGCGGGCAGCGTTATTCTTATGGATGACGCCTTTCTCCGCGGCTTTGTCCAGGGCGCTGATCGCCTGAAGGGTCGCCGCTGCGGCTTCTTCTTGTCCGCCAGCTTCAATTGCCAGACGGGCTTTCTTCACATAAGTTCGTGCACGGCCAACGAAAACACGGTTGCGAATGCGGCGTTTTTCGTTCTGCTTATTCCGTTTGATTTGGGATTTAATGTTCGCCAATTGGATCCTCCGGTTCGATAGTTCCTTAAATAATCACGGCTTGCTATTTTACTAGAGGCTTGTGATTTTGTCCAGCATCAAAATCGATTGAATATCAGATTAGAAGGCTCCTTTACCCTGAATTACAACAAAAGCGGTTTTGAGCAAAATATAAATGTCCAGAAATATTGAATAATGCTGAATGTAATAAAGATCATCCTCTGTATGGAGATGCATTGGTCGATCGCTGCGCCCATTGATCTGCCACCAGCCTGTGATTCCCTGCGGCACAGTGAAGCGCTTTCGTTGCCAGAATTCATATTGATCCACAAGATATGGAAGCTCAGGTCGCGGACCGACCAGGCTCATCTCACCCTTTAAAACGTTGATTAATTGAGCCAGCTCATCCAGGCTGGCACGGCGGAGAAACTTTCCAATCCGGGTGACGCGTGGATCGTCCGCATGTTTGTGGATCAACCTGCCCTGTTCATCCCTCTGCTCTACCAATTCCCGATCTTTTTCCGAACCAGGATACATCGTGCGGAATTTATACATCTGGAAAAAACGACCGTTTTCTCCAAGTCGGGTCTGGTTGAAAAGGATTGGTCCTGAGCCTTCAATTCGGATGGCTGCGGCGATGATACCCATCAGTGGTAGAGATAATGGCAGGCTTATTACGGTGCAGACAAGATCAAATGCTCGTTTAACCATCCGCTGTTGTTCGGTTATCGAAGGTGCTCTTAAGTCCAGCAGGGGGATCCCGGCAAACTCTTCAACTGCCGATTTGTGCAGTGCCAGGCGGAAATAATCCGGGATCAGCCAGACTTTGACTGGCTTATTTTGGAGGATTGTCACAATTTGACCAATTTGTTTGTATGCCTGTTGAGGCAATGCAATCACGACATCAGTGGGATGGTGGCTCTCCAGGATATTTTCCAACGTATCGAGGCGGCCCAAAAATGCGGGATGATTACCAGACGAAAGGTCATCGAGGAAGCCCATTACACGCAAGCCTGTTTGAGGGTGGCCCAGGATTTGCTGCTCAAGCTCCAGACCGGCTTCCCCGGCACCGAGTATTAAAACCTGTCTTAGGGAAGCCATCTTTCCACGGTAAAGCCGAAAGAATACGCGTTCAACCAACCGCCACCCAACCAGCGAAAAATAAGTCAGGATGATAAAAACGATGAATAATAATCGTGAGACTTCACGATATGAAAGATATAGGCTTCCTGCCAAAGCCATTGCAGCCAGAATCGAGCCAAGGCTCAAGCTGGTCACGGCATCTATCGTTCGCAGGTTCCGTCTTCCGTCGTAGACAGAAAACAGGCTCAAGACGATTATCCATACCAACGCAGACAGGAAATAGACGGTCCAGCTGAGCGGGATTCGCCGGGGATAATGAGCGGCAAAGGGCAGGAATCCCAATAAAGGCCGGAGGCGCGTAGAAACTTCCAGCATCAAACAAACCAGCAGTGCATCTAAAGAGATAGCTAAAAGGGCGAAATTGATCGAAAAACGACGAAACATAGTAGACCTTGCTATTATAATTCGCAGTGCAGAACTGAGGGGAATAATAACCTGTGACCCCTGTGAGCGTTTTCGCAAAACGTGGCCAGTTCAATCAACAAACTGGCTTCACATCGCCTCATGAAAAATGCCGGATGTTATAATAATTAAGATTTTTCAGGAGACCCAGGTAATCATATTATGGCTGGAAATGGAAATGAACTAAGCGAGCGCGAACAGGAGATTTTGCGCCTGCTGGCAACAGGGGCCAGTAATAAAGAGATCGCCAGCCAGCTGTATATCAGCACCAATACAGTCAAAGTCCATCTCCGGAATATTTTCACAAAAATCGAGGTTAACTCTCGAACGGAGGCTGTCCTTTTTGCGATCAACTCCGGCCTGGTAGAAGTTGCTACTCCTTCTGTAGATGGGAAGCTGCCTGTAATCCAGTCCGATGAGTCACCAGTCCAAACGATCCTTTTTCCAGGGGTTTCTTCCACAGTCATTCTGTTGCTTGCCGTCCTTGCATTAGCAGCAGTTGCGATCACCGCTTTTTCCTTTATCAGGTCAAGAGAGACTGCATCCATATTGCAGGCAGAGAGTGCTGAGGCTTCGAGTCGATGGACAGTCCTCCCGGATATGCCCACGGCTCGTTTTGGATTGGGGGCGGTAGCAAGCGAGAATCTGATCTATGCGATCGCCGGTCAAATGGAAGAGGCCCCATCAGGAGCGATTGAGCGGTTTGACCCTGTAAATGATCAATGGACGACCCTATCTCCAAAACCAACGCCAGTATCGGATGTTGGGGCGGTAATATTGAGTGGGAAGTTGTATGTGCCCGGTGGAAAAACCACATCCAGCAAGGTTTCTTCAGACCTGGAGATTTACGATCTCCGCAGGGATGTCTGGGAAAATGGTCCAGCGATGCCTGTTGGCCTGAGCGCTTACGCGATAGCCTCATTTGAAGGCCGGATTTATCTTTTCGGAGGTTGGGATGGAGAAAGCTTTCAGGATTCGGTCTGGATGTTCGATCCTGATACAAAATCCTGGCAGGAAAAATCACCATTGCCCTCGCCACGCGGATTTGCTGGGGCGGCAGTAATTGGAGGGAGGATTTTTGTTTTGGGAGGTTTTAATGGTCAGAAGGCGAACAATGAGAACTTGATCTATACCCCCGATCTGGAAGGTGAGTTTTCAACTCCCTGGCATTTTGGAGCGGCGCTTCCGGTCGGTCGCTATGGGATGGGAGTTGCCGGGATCGGTGATATTATCGGCGTGCTCGGCGGAATTCAGGAAAGCGGCGACCTGCCTTCTGCATGGATTTATTTAACGATCAATGATACGTGGCAGGAGCTCCCAAAACCGACCGAAGAAATCCCCGCATTTTCTGGAACGGTTTCGTTGGGCAACAACCTATATATTCTGGGGGGAAAACTCGGGGAAAATCCAACCAATCAAAATATCGCTTTCCGGGCAATCTACACAGTATCTTTCCCAATTATTCGCTGATCTCAGGGAATTAGTTCGTACAGCTCGATCGGGCTGCTAGAGTAAACCAGCTTCGCTTTTTGCGATAGGGTTGAGATATAAAGATCAGCGACTTGTTGGTTATACGGATAGGGAAATCTGTTTAAATTGCTGTGGTTAAGCAGGACATGAGTTATCCCCCTTTTTCGCATGTCATTGGCTAGCTGGTTAACGGTTTGAAAATCTTCCTGGATCATTGTGCGTTGGCTGAGTGGATTGGCCCAGATATAGTCCCGGTCCAGGAGATATCCGCGCGATTCCCAAACTGACATTAATATTTTTGCATCTTTAGGAAGGTTTTTATTGATGTAATCGAACACCGGGAAACCAGGGATTCGTTCGGTTAGGAACTCTTCTCGGGTGATTTGTCCTTTAAATAGGATAATTAAATCGCAAGATGTCCCACATTCGTGGGTTCGCCATCCAACTGACTGCAAGAAAATAAACTGCAATTGCAATTTGAAATACCATCCTCCACCGTGATGATAAGACCTGGAGCAACCAGTTGATCCCAATAGATGCCAGTAATGCAAAAATTCCCAGAGCTGGCATAAAAATCGAGTTTGATGGGTTTGAAAAAACCACGATGTATAAAGCAATATTACCAGAATGCCCAGTAGCCGAGCAATCAGCGGATTGCGAGACAATTCTGAACGAGCTGTGACAAAGATTGAAAGTGGCAATGTCAATAAATAAGTAAAACCAAGGACAAAACCGCCGAACCTTGGAGGGTTGATTGTCAAATGGACCAGCCCCGTTATCCAGTTAAATGTTCGGATCCAGGTTCGTTATGCGAATATAAGTTAATAGATAACCCAAACCGCTTGCATCCCAATTCCTTCCGCCAAGAATATTGTATAGAAATGGCCAGAATGGATTTCCTGTCTGATACCATGTGCGCAAGTACCAAGGTAAAACGAATAGAAAGACAAGAATCCCATAAACAATTAAATGTTTCGATATCATGCGGAGTCCGGAACGGTGTTTCAACCACAATCCAATAACCATGATTATTCCGAGGATAACCCCGACCATCGCTGCATTAAGCTTGATCCCTGCAGCAATTCCTGCAAAAAAAGCGGATAGGACGAATTTGGAGGACTGCTCGGATTCCAACCAATCGAATAAATTCAACGCAGCAAGTGTCGTGAAAAGAGCCAGAGGGATTTCAACCAAATTAGTTCCGGCCAGAGTAAGCGCCATTGGAGTCGTGACAAGGATAACCGCAGCGATCAACCCTGTGGCCAAGTCAAACCATTTTTTTCCATAATGAAAAAGACATAAGCATAGTAATGCAAGGCATAACCAGTTAACAAATCGTGCAATGCTTTCAGATGCCCAAAGAAGGTTGAGGGCATTCAGCATTTCAGTCCCCAAAGGCCAATTTGCGTAGACTATGAAATTAATGTTCGTAATCCGATGAGCCTGAACGAATAGTTTGGGAACTGCCAGGTGATATGCTAATTCATCGTATTGATTGGCAGGCACCAATGCATTAGAAAAGAGAGGAAATATGAGACTTGAAGTTAAGATGATGCATAGAACCAACGAGAACCAACCGGCTCTTATTGTCGGTTTTAATACAAAAGACGATTTCAATTTACGATAATCAAGAACTATTCCGGAAATAAAAAGAGCAGTGCCAGAAAGAATTATTCCCCATCCGACTTCTGGGTAAAATAATTTTATTGCCCCCAGCCCAAGCATGATCAATGTTATGACACCTAATCCTGCAGAAATCGCATTGATGAAAAGCTCCCAGATGCTGCAAATTGGAAATTTAATGAACCGCAGGGATATCCAACCAAAGCCTAGACAGCTGATACAAAAGAGAGCGAGGAAGCTCAAGTTGAGCATCAAATTAGCCGCAAGATAAGTCAATTGGGGCATTCATCTCCCACGATAAATTGGGCGCGCAAATGTTTTGCGCGCCCAAGAATATTATCACTATTTTATGCCTCAAAGATAAAAGACCGCTAAAAAAGCCCTGATCATCGCGTCGATTACGAACGAGATTGATCGAGAATCGAATTTGATGTTACTTAATCTAACGGCAGATCGTCGTAATTCAGTTCTCCGAGATCGACAGTTTTTCCTGCTTCGACAGTAAACAGGATTGGATCCTCTTTATCCGGGATATTTACCAGGTAAGCGGCAAATCCTGTATACAGGATCAGAGCGTATCGGCCTGGAGTAATGTTGACAAAAGTAAAAGAACCGTCCGGATTTGTTTCCACTCGAGGTGAATCTGGGGGACTGAACCTGGCTGAGACTTCGGTTCCTTCCTCATCCGCTTTAATTTCGGCCAGATAGAGGCTGACCTGGACTGGTGATTTTGCCTCGAATAATGCTCCCTGGACTCTTCCCAAACTTGGATCTGCGGTTGGTGTTGGCAGCGGTATAAAAGTTGGGGTTGCATCCTCCATTCCCGGCGATGGGTAAACTGGGGGAACTTCCATGACATACGGATATGGATAAGGGTAAGGGTAAGCTTGTTCTGCTGCTGGACCAGGGTATTGGGTGGTTGCAACGCCGGTCTGAGCGATGCTCGACTGCGGAGAAACCGCATTGCAGGCGCTCATCCCAACAAGGTTGATCATCAGGAGCAGAAATAAAAACGGTTTCATTCGATGATCCTTTCAAAGCTAAGGGGCGACCTATCGGGTCGCCCCTTCAATATGATAAGAGATTTTACGGTCCAGGAGGCTACGGGACGTTGATCGCCTCATAAGTTCCCATCTGGTCTGCGGCTGTATTGGAACCGGTCAATCCTACAGTTCCGATGATCTTTGCTCCTGCGGAGTTCGCAGTGCAGGTCGAGCCGCCGACATACGGGGTAACGTTTGAGGTTGAGAGCACGTTGTTGATAAGGATAACTTCACTTTTTCCGGGACCAAAGATGCCGTGGTCTTGGTGACACCGACCCCGTGAATGTGCAGGTGACTGTTGTGTTGACGGCGCCGACGTTCATCACGGTGATGCTGGACCAGAGGTTCCATTTACCATTGTGGTCCATGATCGTTGGGGCGACGAACTTGCCAGTTGAATTAGCTTTTCCGAATCCTGCATAGGCGCTGCCAGCCTGCGAGCCCTTAAACTGGTTGACGACCACCGCCAGTTTGGACGATGCACTGTTCGTAGTGACTTCAGCAGACCCGACAAAATCACCGGACTTGGGGCAGTTGGATGTGATTGAAGGGGGATCGGGGGCAGAAGAGAGTGATGTCAGGGCGAACACACCGAGCGCCTGACTCGCAAGCGTCTGAGTTTCAGTACAGGAAGTCCCGTCTTCTTTAGTGAAAGTCACCGTTACATTCGTGGAAGAACCTGTCGTATTCTTAATATTAATGCCTGTTTGCAGAAGTTTTGCCGGCTGTTGTTGACAAGCGGCATCACCGGATTGACATCACCGTCCGGGAAACCGTTGGAAGCGTAGATGTGCTTTTGGTTTTCCTGGACCACGGTAACACGACAGGTTGGGCGCTGCTTGCGACCGTACCTGCGAAGGCTTTACAGGATGGGTTTTCCCGTCAGGGGCTTGATCAAATGTGTGAGAAGCACCTTTTTTGAGCCCGTGAAACAACAGGAGGTGTCCCATCACTGTAAGTGACTGTGATGTTCGTGTCACCAAGGCCAACATTCTGAACATTGAACCAGGTATTGTTGTGCGAGTCCGCCGTTGTCCTTCATCAGGATCGGCAGAGCAACCGATGTAGAGCCAGATGTCTGGGCGATATATTGTCCAGTCGCAGCGCCTGCATTTCCGCGAACGACGCTGACGGACGCAACGTTGACCGTCGCGCTGACCACAACCGAACCACTGAAGGAACCGACTGCAGCCGGAAGCGGGAAATATACGACCGAGCCGTTGGCCAATGATGTCATCGGGTCCCTGCGTGTGTTTGATCGTGCCATCCTGATTGTAGAAATAGAGGGTCACTTTTCCAGCCGAACCTTCCAGGTTTTGAAGCAGGATGCTGGAATCATAGGCTGCAAACCAGGACGCCTCAGCTGGGCCTGCATTAAAGCCAAGCATTACGGCAATCATAACCATAATCAGAACGAATTGAATTGCTTTCATTTATTCCTCCTAAAGAACAAGCTCAAAGATATTTGTGACATTGGAGTGACTTTAACCAGTCTCAGGCTGAGGACAATACTTCAATAGGGTTAACTTTTCAAGATTTCCCCTACGTTTTAGAGAACCAACCGTTTTTCACTAATCCTTTTTGGTTAATGGTCCGATTTCTTCCCATCGAAACGACGCAGATGCGAACGCAAACAGGATATCCATCGCGGTGACGAGAAGGCGAAATAACAGGGACGCCACGACTGCAATAGGTGATGGTATGAGGTTGGATAACAGCAAACTAAACCCGATCTCCGTAACC
Source organism: uncultured Chloroflexia bacterium (assembly GCA_963726375.1). Classification (GTDB taxonomy): domain Bacteria; phylum Chloroflexota; class Anaerolineae; order Anaerolineales; family UBA4823; genus UTCFX2. Next base: position 340,461 of record CAVSCE010000007.1, read on the forward strand.
CCAAAATTACTGGGCAGAAAGATCATCATCCTTGAAACCATGATTACGACCAACCAGATACCCAGCACATTGTTCAGGGCGGATACGGGCAGAGGATAAATGATGTTGATCACGAGAAACAGCAGGCTTCCACCGATCATCCACTGGATGAAATATGCAGCCGTCCAATAAACCATTTCTTTTAAATTTCAACGTGTTTGCTTCGACTTTTAGAGCCCGAAAGACACGATTAATGACTTTGGGTTGGATGAGGAATAGCGTGAGAATTAATAATGCTCCCATTAACCAGGGGCTGACTTGATATTCGGTCAGGATTGAAAACGAGAACACCAGGGTGCCAATTATTCCGGATAAGGTGACAAATGCATACTCTAAAGCGCTTGCCATCGACGTTATTTTTATATCGATGCCTTCTTGCTGATACAGATTTGCCCGGCTGGCAATATACCAGATTGTCCCCGGAAGGCGCTTGGCTGCGTTTGCGATGCAGAAATAACGAAAATGCTTGCGGTAGCTGATCTTGCCAGCCAGGTGGTTCATGATATTTCCCCAATTAAAATGTGGCCAGCATCATGGAAAGACTGTACACGACAAACGAAAAGCCTAAGGCAATATAGTTTAATTTTCCATTTGAAAGAGAACAGGGTTTCTCGTTCTCGGTAAATCAAATAGCCCAATATGCCGACAACCAAAACAAGCGTTATCCCGGTGAAAATATAACCCATTTTTTTTGATGGGCTTTTGATGATCTCGCGGATTCGGGAAGAAGGAATCCCAAATACTGGTTAATCCTTTGGGTCAGAGAAGGAGTCATGAAGCTGTACTTTTTTGACTGAGCATTAAATTCGCAATTTTCGTATTGTCTCCCCATATTTCCGGGAAATCATACGGTTTGTCTGCCAAAGCTGCATACTCAAGTTTAACCTTGATGTTGTTATCCTTGATGAACTCATCAACTTTTTCCGCCAGCCTCACTGGCCGACCCGAGCAGCAGTTAATAATCCCGATAATTTCCTTCTGCATGATACAGGCTGGCGATCATATCCGAAAGCTCATGAATATGGATGAAATCATAACGATTATTCCCGGAAGAAAGCAGGAAGGATTCCTTACCATTTTCTTCAGCCTGGATGATGCTGGTAAAGACCGATTGATTGTGCCGGTCATCTCCGTAAATGTAAAAAACCCTTAGCCATTGGGCGGTGATGCTATTAATCTGCGCTAACAAAAGAACGCTTTTACGGAGCGAATCTTTAGCGATCCCGTACATGTTGGACGGATTACAGGGCGTATGTTCGTCTACCGCGCCGCGATAATCGCCGATTTCATGCATCGAACCTATCACAGCGATCTGCTTCAATCCGCCATCGATCATATTCTTGATGAACTCAAAGTGCTTCGACAGCTCTTGCATGTGAGAATCTGCGTTGTGAGAAAAAACATCCTTCCATGCCAGGTGCAGACAGACATCGGGAGAGCCAAGTAATTTAAATACATCTCTGTTTCCAGAATGAACGTCCATATGGACAAACCTTGCTCGCTGATTCACCTGGTGGTGGGCATGATCTACTGCAATGACCTCGGCGCCCATGAGGATCAAAGCATCGACAACGTGCTTGCCGATATATCCATTGGCGCCTGTAACTGCAATGACTTTTTTTTCCTTCATAGTGCTTCTCATTCTTCTCGGAGATTGAAATCAACCCAATAACTGGATATTTCTATTCAAAACAGATATGAGGATATGATCGAGGATCGAGTGGAGCTGAAATGTGTCAGAAAACAGATGGAGCCGGACCATTTGTCTATCTATCGAAATTGCTTCATTCCAATCCTATGTCTTCAATTTTGTTTGTCAGGTATGGGTCTTTTTGTGAACAAATTCCTTGATCGAGTCTGCGGCGAATTGGAGCATTTCCTGAGTCAAGCCCGGATAAACCCCGATCCAGAAGGAATTCCGCATGACAATATCCGTCCTTTCCAGGGATCCCACGACTCGAAAACGTTTCTTTAGATAAGCTGGCTGGAGAGTGAGGTTGCCTCCGAAAAGCAATCTCGTGGCGATTTTTCGGCTGTTCAGGAACAATACCAGCTCATCCCTTGAAAAAGGTGCAGTTTCCTTGATAGTCATAAGAAATCCAAACCAGCTTGGTTCGGATCCTTCCGTCGCGGCCTGAATGTAAAAAAATTCTTCCACACCTTTCATCTGTTCATGCAGAAACCGCCAATTTTCCTTTCTCTTCAAGATAAACGAAGGCAGTTTTCGGAGCTGCGATAGACCGACTGCAGCCTGCAAATCCGTCATTTTAAGGTTGTAACCGATGTGCGAGTAGATGTACTTATGGTCATAACCTTCGGGAAGCCTGCCGAGCTTCCACTCGAACCGTTTGCCGCAGGTATTATCCGATCCGGGTGGGCACCAGCAGTCCCTCCCCCAGTCACGGAAAGACTCGACGGTTTTCTTGTTTTTCGGGGATGAAGTCAAGACGCAGCCGCCTTCGCCGGTTGTGATATGATGCGCTGGATAAAAACTGAGGGTCGAAAAATCTCCAAACCTCCCGGTCTTCTGTCCTTTATATGTCGATCCAAGGGCATCACAATTGTCTTCCAGCATCCAGAGATTGTGACGGTCTGCAAACTCCCTGACTGCGTCTAAATTAAAGGGATTTCCCAATGTATGGGCGAGAAAAATCGCCCGAGTTCGTCCGGTCACCGCCATCTCAAGCAGATTCACATCCACATTGCAGGATGCGAGGTCAATATCCAAAAAGACGGGTAGAAACTGGTTCTGCAGGATCGGATTAACCGTTGTCGGGAATCCAGCTGCGACAGTGATCACTTCGTCTCCAGGTTTGAGCGGTTTCTTATCTAATTGGGATGACAGAAGCGAAGAAACAGCCAGTAAGTTCGCCGAGGAGCCCGAATTGCAAAGGCTGGCGCCGCGAACTCCGACGAACTCCGCCAGACGTTTCTCGAATTCCTCCGCAAACCTTCCGGAGGTAAGCCAGAAATCAAGGGCGGAGTCTACCAGATAAATGAGGTCTTGCTCATCAAATACTCTCCCGGATACCGGGACTGGAGTTATTCCGGGCTGAAAAACCCTTTCCGGCCATTCCGCTTGATAGAAATCCGGGATCAAGTCAAGTATTCGTTTTCGCAGGATGTCAGAATCCGTCATCGTCTTTTCTCAACTCTTACCTGGAGGGCGCATCCTATCTTTTTATGGAGGACGCCTCTTCTGATCGGATCGGAAAATTGTATTCTTGATTTCTCAGGTAAAATCTTTCGCTGGAGTCCCGCAATACTCCGTCGATTCATTCTGATCTTTTTCCGATCAGGGTATTGATCATTTATCAATAAGAGACCAGTTATAGGGGATGTTGTTATTATGGGGATCTAACCGGACAATCTCGTCAAGATGATGCGGCAACGTCGCACAATTTGCTACGATCGCAGGTTTTTCTCCGATGCCTTTGAATCCATTCCATATGAGTGGCGGGATCTGCACCAATACATAATTTGATTCTCCAATAAAGAATTCCTGGATTTCTCCAAATGTTAGCGAGTCCTTTCTTTCATCATACAGGACAAGCTTGATCATACCGACGATGACTGCATAATTCAACGTCATACTTTTATGCAGGTGCCAACCTTTGACAACACCTGGATACGACATAGAAAAATAGATTTCTCCAAATCCTCTGAAATGAGGATCATCGCAGCGGATCATCTTCATGATTTTGCCACGCTCGTCTGGGATTTGTTCTAAAGGTTGGACCAAGACACCTTCAATCATTTTCCCTCCTGTAGAAGAAAGATCTATACCAGGAGATTGTCTTCTTCAACCCTTCTTCCAGTGAGAATGTAGGATAACAATGTAAATAGCGCGTCGATTTCTCGTTGGAGAGATATTGAGATCTGATTTCGTGTCTGGAGGTATTCTGGATGATAGGCTGGATATCGGTGCAATCCATCAATTTCGAGATCAATTCGACCACTTCGGATACAGAGACAGCCCTGCCGGAGCCAAAATTGAATGCCTGTCCTCCGAGCTCAGGCGTCTCGAGAAATTCGGCAAGAGCAAGGTAAAATCGGGACACGTCTTCGACATAAATATAATCTCTAAGATATGTCCCATCACTCCGTAAAACAGGCCTTTGATGGTGGTACAGGGCCTGGATCGTCCCAGGGATGAGTCGGCTCCAATTCAAGTCGCCTTGACCATAAATATTTCCACAGCGAGCGATCACTACCGGTAAATTGAAGGATACATGATAGCTCTGGGCGAGCAAATCGGCGCAAGTCTTCGATATATCGTATGGATGGATCCCCTTCAGCGGCATCTCTTCAGTATAGGGAAGGGTTAATTGATCTCCGTAAACTTTATCGCTAGAAGCGATCACCACCCTCTTCACGGAGCGTGGAAAGCGCCTGCAGGCTTCCAATATGTGGTATGTCCCACGAATATTGGATTCAAAGGAAAGCAAAGGCGCCTGCTGCGCCACGCCTACAATAGGTTGGGCTGCAAGATGAAAGACAGTATCAATTTCATTTTCGAGAATCGCCCGTTCTATGGCACTGAAATCTTCGAGACAGCCATCGACTACAGATATTTTATGAATATCTCCACAGCGGATCAATTCCGACATCGGATCGTGGTCGCGAACAAGCGCCACGATAAAACCTCCAAGATTTATAAGGTCACTTATTAACCTCGAGCCCACCAGACCACTTGCGCCGGTGACAAATACCCGCCGGTTTTGCCAGAAATCTCGAGAAGGTTGATATTCACTGTCCTTCATGACCAAATTTTCCAAGGAGCACGATCCGTCTTCCATAAATCTTCCAATAGTTGGACATCACGCAGGGTGTCCATGCTCTGCCAGAAGTCGTGATGCCGGTAGGCGACCAGCTGCTCATCTTTTGCAAGCCGCTCGATTGGACTGCGCTCGAAGACCGTCTGATCTCCCTCAATATAATCTGCAACTCCAGGCTCAAGAACGAAGAAACCGCCGTTAATCCAACCTTCACCAGTTTGGGGTTTTTCTTGAAACGAAATAACATCATCTTCATTGAAGATGATCTCTCCGAATCGTGCCGGCGGTCGAACTGCTGTGATCGTTGCGAGACGTCCTTTTTGGAGATGCAATTGAAGCAGTTTGTCTATATCAACATTAGCTAAACCATCTCCATAAGTCAACATGAAACGCTCATTCCCAATAAAATCGATGATTTGTTTGACGCGGCCGCCAGTCTGAGTTCGAAGCCCGGTGTCGATAAGATGCACTGTCCAATCTTCTGAGTTTTTTCCAAGGGGATGCGTTTTGATCTTTCCAGACTTCAAGGATACTGTTAGATCTCTGGACTGGAAATAATAGTTCACGAAAAAATCTTTAATAATTTCACCCTTATAACCGAGGGCGATGACGAATTCGTTAAATCCGAACGCCGAATAATACTTCATGATATGAAGCAGGATAGGCTGTCCGGCGATTTCGACCATCGGTTTCGGTTTTAGGACTGTCTCTTCGGACAGGCGGGTGCCGAAACCTCCAGCGAGGATAGCGACCTTCAAATTCCTTTCCTTTCCTTAATATCCGGAGTTCTCGATCACCTGTAATTGTACAACAATATTCAGTCTTTTTAGGTGGCATACACGTTCAGGTATCATCGACGTTGGAATCATTCCAAAAACGACGGTATTTTTCTGAACCAGCCCTCGCCGAAACCGTTCCAGGTAGGCTTTAGGAGCGATACCTGTCCCGCGAGAATATCCCGCAGACTCATGAAGATGATCCTAAAAAACGTGAAAAAGAGCATCAGGAAGACTTGCCATTGATTGCCGTGATGGCGGTAGATCCAGATCTGGTTGCGGACGCGCAGGAAACGGGTCCCGGGTTTGTCTTGATTCATAGTCGCTGAGACTTTATGCCACATGCGCGCCTTAGGGACCGCAGCCATTCGAAAACCAGCGCCTCTTGAGCGTAAGAGGAAATCAACTTCCTCGCCGTACATAAACAGCGATAAGTCAAAAAGGCCGATTTTTTCGAATACACTGCGATGAACCAGCAGGCTGCACCCATTTAAAAAGTCCATTTCCATCACATCCGGAAAACTATCATTGGCGGTTTTCATCCGATAAGGATCGTACGTGAGAAGAGTGCCAGGGATGAGATGCTGCCCCATGAACCAGATTTTTTCAGGTTGGCTGGCGTAAAGGATCATGGGGCCGAAAATGTGAAATTCGGGGAATTTGTTGATCGCGGTTTCCATCTCGATCAAATACTGCGGGTCAACATAGGTATCATTGTTCATCAAAATCACCCAATCGAAATGGAGCATCTCAGCCGCACGAATACCGAGGTTGAGACCATGTGCATTCCCGCGAACTTCTTCGGTCCTGACGATATTTAATTGATCTCCAAATGTGGATCGCAAGTATAGAGCCGAGTCGTCCGATGAGCCATTATCAACAACAATAATTTGTGATAAAGCCGCGCCAGCTTGCAAGTATGACCTTATGCATTGCTCCGTGTCTTCTTTCAAGTTGTAATTGACAATAACGACTTTAAAATTCATAAGGATAATTTTTCGTGGTTATTATATGAGATTATATAGGCGCTTATCCGGGGTAGCATAAAAAGTATATCATTAATAAGAAATGGACCTGCTAACTTAAAATTCCCAAGAAATGTACGTCATTTTACCTGCATCCGCAATTTTACGTGATGCAGGTAACAATAAAAAAAATGCAAGAATTCAAATGGCACTTATATATGGAATTGGATCGATTTGGAGTGCATGAACAGAATAGAAACATACTCCTCCACCCTGGATTGAACTGTTTCTTACCCGAAAGGTTATAATTTGGATGTGAAGATCCTGTTTTCAGCAGGCCGTGAAATCGGATATGCTCGTAATGATGTGATACTGCGGGCTTTCCAAAGATTTCGGCGAAGTTGACATCGTCGGGTTAGAGCAGAGGCCGAAATCGCTGCTCACCAGCAGCCTGCAGATCTCTGTTCAAGCGATTCGGCGGATGTTATCGCATCGGTATGATCTCATCTATGTCGGTTTCTATGGACATCTCATAATGCTTCCGGTGGGGCTGCTATCGCGGGATCCAATTCTATTTGATGCGCTGTTGTCAACTTATGATACCTTGGTCGAGGATCGACAGGCAGCCAGTCCAAATTCACTGAAAGCTCGAGCAGCAATCTGGCTTGATCGAACTGCATGTCGTCTGGCAGAACACGTCCTGTTGGATACGCCTCTGCATATTGACTATTTTGTCAGCAAATTTGGTCTGCCAAAAAACCACTTCTCCTCGCTACCAGTTGGCTGTAATGAAGAAATATTCTTTCCAAAACCTTTTTATAAAAAGGGCAGAGATTTCACTGTCACCTATTATTCCTCCTATCTACCGCTCCATGGGGTGGATGTTGTTGTCAGAGCTGCTCGACTGCTTCAGGATTTACCGATCCAATTCCGCTTAATCGGCTCTGGACTGACATTCAATAAGGTCAGAATGCTTGCAGAAAGTCTTGCACTTACGAATCTCCATTTCATTTCAGATTTGCCAATTAGACAACTCTCTGATGAAATCTCCAATGCGGATATTTGCCTTGGGGGCCATTTTGGAGCGACGCCCAAAGCGGGCAGGGTGGTGCCTGGAAAAATATACCAGATCCTGGCGATGGCTCGTCCCTTGATCGCGACGAATACACCGGCAAACCTTCAACTCCTTAGGCAAGGCGAGTCGGCTCTGATGTGTGCGGCGAATAATCCAGAGGAGCTGGCTCAATTGATACGAGTTTTATATCACGACCCCTTTCTGAGAAATCAAATCGCGACAGAAGGGTACCGACTTTACAAAGATGAATGCAGTGAAGAAAAGATAACTGATCTCATTCGTAAGATTGCTTTAGATCTCTGCAGAATGAAATGAACATAATATTGATCACACTGGGCTTTCAACCATTTCGGACGTCGGGTTTTGATGTTTCTGGCGAAAGGTTAGTACATGCGCTTCTGGAAGATGGTCACCTTGTCACGGTCATTGCCGCAGCTGATGGTGATATCAAGGAAACCATGATCCATAAGCGGTTGAAGATCTACAGATTACCCATCGGTGTTTCGGATTGGATTGGTTATGCCTTTCGAGCGAATCGATTGCTCAATACTCTTGGAAGTTTCGATGTTGTGCATTTCTGGGATATCCACTTTGCTTATACCTGTCCAAGGCGTTTCGTAGCCACTTTACACCAATCCTTCCGTCAAAGGATGGAAGGGATTGAGCATGGCGAATTACAAGGGTCGATGCATAGAAAACGGCGGCTCTATTATGCCGCTTCTCGATACCTGGTTGAGCCGTTTTGCTTGCGCAAAGCTGCTGGTTTAATGGCAGTGAGCGCTTCCACAAAAAGGGAGTTTGTGGATTTTTATAAAATTCCGAAAGAGAAGATTTCCTTGACCAGGCATGGTTTAGATGTAAATTTTTTTAAGCCCTACGGAAACCAAAAAGAGACTCGTGCGCATATTGGCATACTTCCACACGAACCAGTCATACTATTTTCAGGATTTATTACTCCCCGCAAAGGATTAGAGTATCTTGCGAAAGCGTTTCCTGGGATTTCCCCTAGCCCAAGATTGGTGATCGTTGGCAAATGGCGTGATGAATCCTACCGTCGCATGGTCATAGATTTATTTAGGCCATTCTCAGAAAGAGTAATCGAACTGGGTTTTGTTCAAGACGATTATTTGCCCGAATTATATTCTATGGCAGATGTATATGTTTCTGGATCATTGGTCGAAGGGTTTGGACTGCCGCTGGGTGAGGCATTAGCCTGCGGGACGCCAGTGGTGGCATTCGACGCCGGCGCAACTTCTGAGGTCGTTGGTCCTGGCGGAATCCTGGTACCGCCTAAGGATTCATCCGGCCTGGCGACAGCAATATCAACCATGCTTCAGAATCCTGGAATTCGAAGGTCAATGGCTGAGTTCAGGAAGAGAGCATGTGCTAAGGGAATTTAGCGTTGAGGCGATGCTCCATTCAACCCTGAATGCATATGAACGGTTTTTTGGGGTTTGAAACCAGATTACGGAATTTGAAATTCAGCGATTCGTTCTGCTTTTTGAAGCGTAAGTGTTGTTAAGCCTGCCGTTTGATTGGTGATGACCTTTGCTCCAATCCAATCTTTTGTAAGCAGTACAGTCAACAGCGTAAATCCCCCATCATCAGGTAGATAAATCAGATTAGATGCTTCGCCAGATTCATCAGATTTTATTTCGATTTTATTCTGATCAAATTCTGCACCGACCGGGATCAGTATCATCTCAACAGGTTGATCACCTGCCCGAAGCCGAAAGCGCCCATCTTGAAGATATTCAAGTGAATTGGTGAAATGCCAGCTGATGGCAGCGGAGCGGTTTGAAGGGCCTTCCACCTGATCAGCAATCACGATTGCACCCTTGTGGTGCATGAAAATCGTGCGCGATTGCCGCCAGCCGCGCCAGCTGTCTAAAATCGTCGTGCTGATGTCCATTTCTGATCCGGTCTCGAATTGCTCGACTTGGGCGAAAAACGGCGGATCTTGAGCCCAACGACTGCCGATCGAAGTCAGGCTGTGCACGACAGCACTCAGCCCGGTCCGCTCAACAAGCAGCCCGTTTAAGTTTTCACGCGGGATGCGTTTGTCTCGCAGGAGACTGCGTCCTCTTGGGAGCCAGGAGATATGCTCTCCCGTGTTGACTTCAGCAGCGATTGCACCTGCCTGATAAGCCAGGATGATCGAATTTGTGCCTTTATAGCGGTGCCAGCCAGTAAAGCGCAGATTCAGCAAGAGGTAGCTCGAGTCTGCTTCCCATCCGTTTCTAAATACGATTTTATCAGGCGCAAGCGGACCGAGCTGATTCGGAAGCCCGGAATCAGAGAAAATCAAGCAAGATCCCCATGCGGGTGAATTTTCTGCGGTTAATTTTGTCTCTTCCATTCCTGGATGTGCGTACAAAAACTCGTTATTTTTTTCCAAGAAATCTGCTGAGCGTCCGGCCAACCAAAGGGCTGATTTAGAAAATTCCAAGTCTTTCATTGCATTTGTGCGACCGCCTTGATTTTCAGGCTTCGAAATGAAATTGCTTGCCCAATAGGCGGTTAAACCAGGTGTGTAAGCGACGAAATGGTTGTAGCGAAGCGGAGAACCATCAGGGATCGCTTGCAGTAAGAACCACTCGAATGAGAGGAGTTGTTTGATTGGATCTGCATTATGGGAAGCCATATATTGGAATAATGCATGATGCAGCCATTCAGGTTGGTAAGCATAAGTGTCATCTGAATTCCGGAACCGCTGCAGCCAGCCGCGAGGATTGTCCGACAGGTAGGCGAGGTTCTGAGGAGAAAATTCTGGATCGGCCATTCCAGTAGCTTCCAGGATCGCGAGCAAACCTGCGCCACATTCCTGGTTCTCGTATGGACCGCTTGGGCGCATGCTGAAAGCCAGTGCATACATCCAATCGACCCAACCGATTTCAAATGTTTTTCTATTGATCGCACCGAACCAGCTTTTTATTTCAGCTTGCTCCGCTTTGCTGAAAAGGTCAGGGAATTTTGAAACAACCTGGTCGTAGAAATATACCCGACGGGCAGCCTGACACTGCCCATATTTCACACTGTTTTCTGGTTGGGTGAACAATCCCAGGCGAGCTTCCTGGAGGAGGTTTCTTCGAAATTTCTCTGCCCAAATCTCAGAATTGCTTCCAGCTGTAAGTAAGTCCGAATTCAAGGACGCCCTTCTGTGGATTTTTCTCAATTCGCTCCAGCAATCGCGAAAAGACCGCTTCGCCGGAATAGGTCTGTGAGGTTTTCGGAGAATCGCCGCAAAGGTAAGGTTCTGAACTGCTGATACCTGGATATGTAGGTGCTTCCTTTGGGAAAAAGCTATCCTGGTATGACTGCACGGTCTGGAATATTCCGATAAAGATCAATACAGCAAATGCAACAACTATCCAAATTCGTACTCCTCTGGACACCCCGGGTTTTGGCCCGAAACGAGCAGCCCAGATTCGAAAAACCGACACCGTTAAAAACCAGCAAATAGAGATAATTAAAACCTGGAGCACTGCAAAAAATTCTTCTTCCGAAAACCTTTCCTCAACCTGCAATAGTCCCGCCAGAAAACATCCTGCAATTCCTGAAAGGATTAATCGAACGGTTAATCGAGAAAACCGATGGAGACCAGCCGTCAACCAGCCCTCCAATTGGATCATCAATCCGAAAAAACTAACCGTGAGAATCCAGGCCGAAAAAGTGGATTGAGATAGCAAATAAATTCCACCGCTCACGGCCGTAAGCAGAATTAGCCCAAACCGAAGGTACCTGGCGTTTTTATCGAAGTAGAATTCGACTGCTAAAGCCAAGAACAACACCGCATTCAGGAATAGCAGCTGTGAGAGAAAGATTTGCCAGGAGTAAGATTGTTTGGAAATCCAGAAGAACGTTTGTAGAAACGACAGGGGGATGAGCGAATAAAGCACCAAACGCATCGATTCTGAGGCAGTCTGGTGAAGTCGAGAATTCTGAACGTGTCCCATGAAGAACCGTCACTTTCCGCAAACGGATGGGGCAAGGGAAAAGATATGAACTCGATCCTGGTGATATACGAGGTTAAATTCTGGATGGTTGAGGAGATCCTCCGGGAGAAACAACTGTCCTGTTCCAGCGCCTATATTTCCCCAAAGCTGACCGATGTAAATATGCGTGATCTCTTCGGAGCAAAGCAGTGCCAGGTTCTCTGGATCCGATGGCGGGCTTTTCTCAAGGGCAGCAGTGAGCTCAACAACCCGGGTGGAGTAATCCGGTGGCTCAGGGACTTCGCTCAATAAAGCGTACTGCGGCGGCATAGTGTTCTCTTGACCACCAAGAAGCGAAAGCCACCAACCGGCATCGGTCCCGACAGCTGAGCGACCTTCATAGATTCGCCACATCTCTACCAAAAAGCGCGAATCATTAGGGATATATTGGCGTATCCATTCCATTGCGCGCAAATCAGGTGCGGTGACCATGTTATAAGTTAGCGGCTGCGAAATCAACCTGGTCTGGTTCGCAGTATACAGCGCGAGCAGCACCAGGGTTCCAATCAGCCCAAGCTTATAAGAATGAAAACCATGAGACTCTAACCATCCGACGAACTCACCCAGAAACCAGCCTACCAGAAGGGCAACCGGCATATAAATCCAGATTAAAATCGCAAAAACCTGGAGCATATTTGCACCGGGGAGATGAATTACTCTTCCAATGTGATATGCCTGGAGAAAAACGATCCAAAGTCCTATCGCGCTGATTTCCCAGCGTTTTTTTATGACACTCCAAATCAAAGCGGCGCATGCAAACGCAGCCAGCCAGACTGGCAGATAGGTCTCAAGGTTCAGCCATTCCTGGAGATCAATCAGAGCGCGCGAAATATCAGTTCCGGTAGACATGCCTTCCGAAACCATTCCGCTGAGTGTGCTGTTCATCACGTGTACCAACCACGGCAGCAAGAAAAGCAAGCTGCTCAATCCAATTGCAGCGACTCCTACCCCTAGCGAAATCCACTGGCCGAGGTTCCGGTATGCACCGGAAAGAATCCAGGCGATTGTCACGGCAACAAAAAACATCATGAAGTAGAAAATCATCCTGTAATAGCTGAGGCACATGCCTGCGAGCGTCATCCCTGCGATCAAAGCCGGAATCCAGAAGCATTTCACTGGAAAAGCCTGTCGAATTTTCGGGAGCTGGATGGAGGGAGTGTCTGAGTCAACTCGCATCCGGGTTTGATCCAGGAGCTCCCAGGCCAGCCAGATGCTTACCGGCAGGATTGCCAGACCGTCCAATTGTGCAAATCGCCCCCAATTGACATAAAATGCCGGCATCGGGGCGATTAATCCTGCTGCGAGCACAGCTCCAATTGCTGCCCAGGTGTTTTTTCTTGCTATCCGAAAGGCGAGAGGAATCAATGCGACAACTGGCAAAACCATTGATCCATTGGGCAGTGATCAGCGCTGCGGTATAGGAAGGAAGGCCTGAAAGCCAGGCGAATAATGCAGCATGAACCGGGAATCCAAAGTGAACAGTCAATGAGTGGTAAGGGGCGTATGGCTCCCAGCTGGAAAAAAGCCCAAGGTTATCAAGGAACAGCTGGGTCATTACCGTGTGCTGAACTAAATCGCCCCACATTGGCGCGTCTAATGTGCGAATTGCCCAAAAACGGGTTCCGAAGACTAGAATTACTAGGAACAACAGCAAAAGATCAGGAGAGTGAAAAAATGAAGCGAAGCCAGGTTTGTTAAGACTTCTGCGCAGGTCTCCAGGAAGACCTGTGAGTCTGGGAAAAATATTTTTATTAACCCAAATTAGATAGCCTATTCCCATTGATCCAGGCAGAACCGCAAATAACCAACCTGGACGAATATCCACCAGGGCAGCCAGCACGAAAAGGATTGGATAGATGGCTAAACTCAACCCACCGGATAATCCCAGTCGAACCCAACCTGAAAGATGACTCCATCCAGGCCATGCAAACCGAAGGAGCGCCCATCCTGGAAGGATGTAAAGGAACAAACCTGCCAGCATCCATCCCAGCCATACGGAAAATTCTGTGAAAATACCGAGGATTTGGTGAACAGTACTGTAAACCAGGCTGAAGGCTAATTGTTGGTCCTGGGCATCATTGTTTTTATAAAGGGCACCGTCTGGGTAGTCCAATTTACTTGAAAGACTAATTTCCGCTGAACCATCACCCTGCAGATCAAGCACCAGAAAATAGCTGGTATGATTTGAATCTGTCAGTGGGGAGAAATTGAATACTGTCGCCTGGGTGGCGGAAATCTCCTCCAACTCTAAAGTGACTGATCGGATGTCAGTACTGTCGTGTGGGCTGCTGCGAAGGTGGAATGTAATACTCCCCTGTTTGGATTCGCCTGGTTCAATCAGGATTGCGGCACCCGCAAGACCATCATAATGCACCGTAAAGCTCTGCCCGATGCTGGTGGATGAACTTAGTGAGACCTTCTCTTTTCCAGCTGGTAGTTCGCCCCTGATACTGAAGGCTGAACATCCGGAAAGGAGCAGGACCAGGGTAAGCCAGACCCACCAACGAAGGAACGTCATACGAAACATTATTGCTGAAAGTCAGATTCAGAAGGAGGCTGAAAGGGCTGACGAGTTTCTATTCGCCGCAGCCGAAAAAGGGTTTCTTCCAGGATCATCCGGTTAAAGCCGATCAAGTCAGCAAGCAGACCGATGAGCAAGGTTTGAAACCCAACGATCAATAGGACCGCAGCAAGGATCACAGATTGAACGTGACCTCCACCCTGACCGTTAATTGCGAAATAAATATATCGGACTGCAAGAGCCAAACCGCCAATGATCATTATGGCTGCGATGACGGAGAATACCCGCAGTGGACGATACATCGAGTAAGACCGAACAATGGTCGTCCCAGAATAAGCCAGATACTGTGGAACGCTGCGGATCAGGCGGGAAGGCCGGGTTTGTGGATTGATCCTTACCGGTACGTAAGCAACGGCCATTCGCCGATTCCCTGCCTGGATGAGGGTTTCTAATGTATACGAATATTCGCTGAGGACAAGGGTACGGAGGGCAGCCTCGCGGCTGATCGCACGAAAACCGCTGGTGGCATCTGGAATATGAAGGCCAGAGGCGCGCGCCACCACCCAGCTTCCGAGCCGCTGAAGGAGGCGCTTGAGCGGAGTGAAAGTCTGAATGCTGGCAACATCTCGATCTCCAACGACAATATCGGCCTGGGCTTTCAGGATCGGGTCGATCAGGGATTGGATATCCTGGGCATTATACTGGTTGTCGGCATCCGTGTTGACGATAATATCTGCCCCATACCGGATGCATGCATCCAGCCCAGCTGTGAAACCTGCAGCCAGGCCACGATGCGGTTTAAGACGAATGACATGCTGGACACCTTCTTTTTCGGCTATTTCTGCTGTTTGGTCCTTGCTCCCGTCATCAATGACAAGAAATTCAATTTGATCGATTCCTTCAAGCTGGCGCGGCAGTGCGCTCAGCGTTTCGGGAAGGCTCAACGCTTCGTTGTAGCAAGGTATCTGAATGATCAGCTTCACAAGCGGTCGTCTCAGCGGCTGTTTTAATCAGAGGTAAGTATAACATTGGCTGGTGAAGATTCCACGATCCAGTTCCCACCCAATTACCTGCCCAATCAAAGACGACAGCGTAGACAGCAGTTCCATTTCGATCTGTAGATAAAGGAGGCGAATATTCAAAATTCCAACCATCGCTGGGATTCCAATCCTCACCCAAAAAGCTCCAATCCGAATTTTGCCAATCGTTGGAATGCCAGTAAAAACGGGTAAGTGCAACCCCGCTATCCAAATCTCGGGCAGCAACCGTCAGCATGGTTTTGTCAGATGAGATAACTGATCCATCTGTGGGATAGATGAAGCTTGCGGTCGGGTCTGATTGGTCTTTACTGAGAAGCAAGTTGTAGACCAGATCATTATTCCCGGCGTTGGGATGATCCCAGGCCTGGATTTTTATATAATATACTCCAGTTCGTTGGAGGTGATAGCTGATAAGCGAATCGGTTCGTTCAAATTGAAGGATATCATCGTTCTCAAAAAGGATTGATTTTCCATCATGATCGAGAATCTCGATCTTAGTATCCAGCGGAGAGCCAATGTTCTGGGCTTCCGTCCGGATTGCGATCTGATCACCAGAAATACCCTGAAACTGGAAAAAATCCAAATCACCTCCAGGACAGATCACACCAGAGATTTTATCGCCGTAGTAAATTCGAGTCCCTTGAAGCGCTGAATTGTCTTCGTCCTGGCACATCGGCGGTGGGTCAGTTGTGATGCTGAAATCATCGATGAACCAACCAGTATGCTGATTATTTTCAGAGTCAAGTGTGGTGAAAAAGAAACGGATCCGGATGGCATGTCCTGAATATGGGGCCAAAGAAATCACAGGGCTGCGGAGCCAGTAGCCAGCCGGATCATCCGATAGCTGCAGCAAATCTGTGAAGGTCCCGCCGTCCACAGATATTTGAATCCAACGCTGATCCCAATGGCGAGGATTCCCTTCTGTTTCCTGCTGATAATGGAATCGGAGATAGAAAGGGCTGCCGGCAGGGATGGTAATATTCGGGGATGTCAGCGAGCCAAAACTCGGAGAACCGTTGTCATAACCAGATGCTACTCCAGGATCGTATTCCCATCCGATGGAACCACCCTGGGTATGATTTGCAGCTGATGACAGCTTCCAATTGAAGCTTTTCCAGAGGGTCGGGGATATTTCCATCGCATCTTCAAAAGGAGCCGATATTGAATCAGTCGGAAGATTGCCGCCCTCTTGAGTGATTGAAAGAGTTCTTGAAGCACTCCAGCTGCTTTCACCGTTAGGGTTACTCGCCTTGACTCGCCAACTATAATCACCCGGTGGAATGGAATTAAGATGCCAGTAGGCATTAGGCGACCATTGCGTCAGCAGAACCTGATTGCCGCTCAACGAAAGCTGCAGCTGGTAGGCGGTTGTACTACCTGAGTTTTCCCAGGAGAAGCTTATCGATGCATCCTCGGGAAAGCTTGCTCCATTGTCCGGCCAGATCTGCACTGGAATCGCTGGCAGGGTAGTTCGGGTTTGTACTCGAGCAGATGAGACGGTATCGACTCCGATATGATTTTCAGAAAGGCTGCTGTCTTGTGCGAAAAAAGTCTCTGCTCTCCCCTGCATGTTGGTCTTAGCAAATAGGGTCGCCTGAACATTTTGTCCAACCATTATAGAAGCTGCATTATCGTCACCCAGTGCTCCCAACTGAGCAGGCGAGGTATAGCTCCCCGCTCCCAGAAGAACGCAGCTGCCCTGATAATCTGGGCTGGCAAAAAGGGCAATCTGATTTGCAGACGGAGAACAGGTGGATGTGATTGAAGGGCATTCAAAATTCTTGGTGAAATGAGTCAATCCGGGCAGACCGCTTGCCTGATTTTGCGCCTTATCCATGACGGATAAAGCCAGGCTTACAGGACCATCGGGTACATTCGCTGTGCATAGATCCCAATTATATGTAAATGAAGTAGTTGTGAATTGGCTTCCTAGAGCGTGCCAGGAACCGGAATAAAATGCCTGAAATTGCGCTCTGGCGATACCGCTGTTTTCATCTACTGCCCAGCCCTGCAGGGGAATTACATCAGTCGAAATAATTGAGCCGTGTTGTGGATTGATAATACCGCCGGTTGGTGGAGTGTGGTCTGGGCTCATGAAGTTTTGAGACAGGTAGGTTGTTTGCGTGCTGTCGCATACATCACTTGATTTGCAGTAAGCCAGATCTGAGCTGATGCGAGGTCGACCGCCATTGATGGTTACATCGTTGAATGTGATGTCGACGGAAGAGCCCCAATATGAAGCGGGATTTGTATGGACCATGAAATGAAGATGGTTGCCTGAACTGACCCCCGTATCGTCAGCGACACCGATCAACTGCCCAGACCGAACCGGTGCGCCAATCGCCCGTAGATTCTCTGGTATGCTGTTTTGGGCAAAGTGCATATATAGCTGGTAGGTTGTTGGGCTTGTGGATGTGTCTTCAAGGACGATTAAGTTAGTATTTGAGGGATCTCCATTTGGATGCGCCCAGACAACTCGTTTTACGATCCCGCCTCTGGCAGCATGGACATTAAATAATCCACTTGGATAACCTGGTTTGGCAAAATCGAAGGCGAAATGGGCATTGCCGCTTGGCGTATACCGATCGTGTCCTACGCTTTGGGTCAGAGACATCGTATCTCCGCCAGCATATGGTAAATAATACCCATGGATCGTAGCGGTGACGGCAGATGCCTGATAGTTTGATTCCAGGATCCAGCGAGCCTTTTCCTCAGGAGATACGAGCTCATCCGGAATTTCTTTGATGACCAGGGACCATAAGGGGTCCGATGGGACAAAAGCCTGCCATCCCAGGTTCGTTTTCCGAACAAGAGCCAGACCTGGCTCCATAGGAACGACCTGACCTGTCTGTGGATCCACAGGCACCAACCAGGCAGTTGCCCAATATCCGTCGGATGAAGTTAAGATTTGTTCGATCTGAGTGTCATAGAGCAGCAAAGCCAATGCTTCCGGTTGTTCTGTCTGGATCGCTTCCTCGACTGCCTGCCGGATTTCTTCTTCTTCAGCCGATTGAGGTACGACAGGTTCCGGAGTGGGGGGAGGAGCGGCTGAGGAATTTGCAAAATGGGTGATCCCCCAGATGGCCGCGACCGTGATCAGAAGCAAGGATATTAACAACAATACAAATGGTTTTCTCAGTTTAAGCAGCTTCAATTCGTATTCCTCTTTGGAACAATCATATCAAAGGTGATTATGAATTGAGGAAGTAATGGTAAGCGACCTGTTAAAAAATCATGACATGCCGATATTTCATAACCATGAAGGGCCAGTAAATCGCATTGGTGGTATTGAAGTATTTTTCCTGAAACCATCTCATTTCGGATAACATGTGCTACTGGTTGATATAATTCCTCAAATGCGAACCTGGTTAAATTCATTATTGGGGATCCAATTTGTCCCTTGCAGGTGGTTCATTCTCATCCTTGTAGGATTTGTTCCCTTCGTTATTAATCCTTGCATGAAACGTGCCAATATTTGCCAGCAGTCACCCATGAACAATTGCTTCCTTGTATGCATACCAGAATGAAATTAATAAATGGCTGAATTATCAGCAAACTACTTCAACTTCTACTGCCACTACTACACCGAGTTTAACGATCAGTCCATCACCGACTTTGACTGCCACTTCAACAATGACACTCACACTCACAGCCAGCCCATCTCCTTCACCCACTTCTGATGTCGCTTTTCTTTCGGCTACTCCGAACTGCGATAATTATTCAACCATCGGTTACTTCGGTTGTTTTTCCTGCGACAACAGCTCCAGCCGAGCTCCCAACAATAATTATGCTGACTGAGACAGCGCAGGCATCTTTATTAACGACTGGGACCCGGGAGATTGAGACAGGGGAGGCGACCGCAACAGCAACTCTGATCCCTTATCCGACGCTAAATCTTAGAACATCAACTGCAACTCCCAGCCCAGAGATGTTTACATTGAACCAGGAGCCAGAAATGGAAAACCTGGAGAAAGGCAGCCAGCCACTGATAAAAAAGCTGATAAGGCTCTGGCCTCTGGGATTACTGTTTGGTATTTGGAGCCTGCTGGCTGGCTGGTTTCTATTAAGCCATTGGCTGACCCGAGATTAAGTCAGAGATCAATCAGCAAAACGGGGGTTACTTCCTGGTAAATTCACATCATCAGCCCGAATCAAAGTAGTTTGATTTAATTACGCAGTCAAATCTAGGAGTTATGAGAGTGGTTGTGCCACAGCGTGAATTCTCTCAAGCTGCTCCCCCCAATGAACTCACGTAGAATTGAATTATCCGGTATTAAATCACTTTCAAGTGGGAGGAACCATTCTAAAAGAGCCAGCAGCCTTTTGGCTTCAATATATTCTGGGGTCCCGACCTGAACCTGCCTTAATAGAGGCTCAGCGAATGGTTTTAATACAGAAAGCTCATATACCAGAGCCGAGTTAAACATCACATCGGCATTTTCTTGATATGGGAAAATATACCGTTTCTCGCCTCGCCGGACAAATCCCAGCGTTGTATCGTTGTTTGAGCGGCATATCCTCTCTCTCGTGCATCGCGCACTATCCGGCGGATCAATCGAGTATCGGTCGTAGAAATTCGGTTGTGTCTGTCCAGGTTCAGTTGGGTCAGCGCGGATGCATATATGCGATAAGTATTTTGTGGAGGCAGATTGGGCAAGAGTTCCGGGTTTAAACCGTTAATCCCTTCCATTATTATCAGCTCTCCAGACTTAAGCTGTACGATCTCGCCTTCCTCGCTTCTGCCATTGATGAAATTATAACGAGGTAACCGAACGCTCTCGCCCGCAATTAAGCTGCGCAAATCAGCATCCATACGTTCTCGGTCTAGAGCTCGGATAAATTCATAATCCGGTTGACCTCTTCGTTCAGGGGAGTTTTTTCTCGATCAAGAAAATAATCGTCCATCGCTAACGGGAATGGCGCGATCCCATGGGCAAGTAGTTGAACCGCAAGCCTTTTTGAAAATGTTGTTTTTCCTGAGGAGGAAGGACCAGCGATGAGTACAATCCGAATGTTTTCTTTGCGGTGGACGACTTGTCGAGCCAGCTCAGTGACGTATTGTTCGTGCAGCGCCTCTGAAACCAGGATCACTTCATTGCCGCGATTCGATTTGATTGCTTCATTGAGTGAACCGACGCTGGAAATCCCAAGACTTTCCAGCCAGGCTCCATACAGCTGGAATGCTTTTAAAAGCTTCGGGTATTCAGGCATCGGCAGCAACTGAGTAGGTGCGTGCCGTCGGGGAAATCTGAGAGTAAAACCTTCTCCGGTTTTCGTCAGTGAAAACCATCTTAGATATCCTGTTGAAGGCACCATATACCCGTGATGATAATCGAGATGTTCTTGAAGTTGATAAACAGTCAGATAATCTTTCGTGCGGTGAACAAGAAGCCGGACTTTATCTGTCTCCCCTCGCGACCGAAATTGTTCGATTGCCTCTGAAAGGGGGATTTGACGGCGGGTGAATGGCAGATCGGCTTCCACCAGTCTGCGCATCTCTGTTTCGAGTGCTGTGAGTTCAACACGGGTTAACGGCGGTCTGTTGGCTATCTGGCAATAATATCCGCCAGACGAAACAGAATGGTCAACCCGCAGATCAGCATTTCGGGAAGCAATCGACAAACGCCGTTTCAAGAAGGAAAACAAGCGAGCGACGATAGATCAACATCCCATCTGATTCACCCATGGTCACTGGACGGACAGATAAATCCATTTTTATTGGAAATGTCAGCTCACGCAATTCACCATTTATTATTGCTCCGACCGTAGGTGGATTATTCAGATCGGGAAGAATACTGAAAAATCGACCTACTGGAGCTCCGCGTGGTCCGGATAAGACTCGACCATCTGAAAGATGAATTTCTACAGCATTTACGCGGTTCAGTAATGATAATGTCAGGATCGGGTTTTAGGAACATGCAAATCCACCAGGTAAATAATCATCAAGGGACATTATTTTATCACTGATCAAGTATTATTCAGTCGCACCTCTACCTTTAACTCTTATAAATCTATCCCCCCGAAAAATAAACAGGTCCAGGTCTGTCAAAGTTGACTACCTGGACCTGTTTGGAAATCAGGGCGCTGGATAAAGAATCAATCATCCAGGCTGTTTACTGCGCAACAGAGCACAAGCTCTTTTGCGGCTTTTACTTCATCCAGCCTTCCGACCGGCGTGATATGCGGCGCCTCTTTGAGGAGATCGGGAGTGGAGTGGGCTTCTTCGGCGATTTTTAACATGACATCGGCAAATTGGTCTAACGTTTGCTTGCTTTCTGTTTCAGTCGGCTCGAACATCAGCGCTTCGTGGACGATCAACGGGAAATAATTTGTCGGTGGGTGCAGGGAGTAGTCCATCATCCGTTTGGCAATATCCAGTGCATGAATACCGGGAGCATCGTCCCATTGCCCTTCGACGACAAATTCATGCATGCATATCCGATTTATTGGGAGATAGTAAGCGCCGCGCAATAAAGCCATCAGATAGTTTGCATTCAGGACAGCATATTCTGAAACCTGGCGCAGTCCTGCTGCTCCGTTCATCCGGATGTAAGTGTAGGCACGGACGAGCATGCCGAACTGTCCATGGAAGGATTTCACCCTACCAATGGTCTTCGCTGGGGTGATAAAACCATAGAGCGGTGGAAGCTCATCATCTCCTTCTTCGATGATCCCGACGACCGGAGAAGGGAGAAAATCGACCAGACTTGCGGCGACTCCTACGGGTCCAGATCCAGGACCTCCACCTCCATGTGGAGTCGGAGAAAGTCTTGTGCAGGTTAAAATGCATTACATCAATTCCCAAATCACCAGGACGAACAATGCCCAGTAAGGCATTCATATTCGCACCATCGCCATACACCAGACCACCGGCCTCATGCACCAGTCCGGATCACCTCAAGGACGTTCTCATCAAAAAGCCCCAGGGTATTCGGGTTGGTCAGCATTAATCCTGCCAGTGTGTCGTCACACTGCAGTCTCAACGCGTCCAAATCCACATTGCCCCGTTTGTCCGAAGGTATTTCGACCACCTGCATTCCGCTCATTGCAGAAGTTGCCGGATTCGTTCCATGGGCGGAATCGGGATCAAGATTTTTACACGTTTGGTGTCGTTACGAGACTGATGATAGGCGCGCATAATCAGCACGCCGGTGAGCTCACCCTGTGCCCCAGCAGACGGTTGTAAAGTGACACCAGCAAATCCGCCAATCTCTTTCAGCCACTCCTGGAGCTCATACATCAGGAGCAGATTGCCTTGAACGCTCTCAATCATCTGAAGAGGATGAGATGCTGCAAAACCGGCCAATCGTGCAGTCTCTTCATTGATTTTTGGATTGTACTTCATCGTGCAAGAGCCCAAAGGGTACATCCCCTGGTCGATGCAGTAGTTTAATTTGGACAGACGGGTAAAATGGCGGACAACATCAACTTCTGAAAGCTCCGGGAGAGGCAATTCTTCACGGAGAAGCGCCGGTAGCTCAGCAAGTGGAACGTCAGGATCTGGGAACTGGATTCCAGTTCGCCCTTCAACAGATAATTCGCACAGCAAAGGTTCAGTCATTGGACACCTCCGCAAGGATATCCACCAGCAAATCTATATCGTCTCGCGTGTTCATCTCAGTCACCGCAAGGAGCATGTGGTTAGTCAGATCAGGGTAATCTTTGCCCAGATCATAACCGCCAAGGATGCCTTCTTCGAGTAATCGCAGGTTGAGTTCTTCTACCGGGACAGGACAGCGGACGACAAACTCGTTGAAAAACGGGCTTTTCGACCAAAGCGAGTATTTTGGAAGGGAGGCTATGCTGCGCGCGGCATAATGAGCTTTGTGATAACAAAGCTCGGAAACCTTGCGAAGTCCGTTTTTTCCCAACATACTCATGTACACAGTTGCAGCCAGAGCAAGCAAACCCTGGTTCGTGCAGATATTTGAGGTTGCCTTTTCGCGTCGGATATGCTGTTCGCGAGCTGTCAGCGTGAGGACGTACGCTCGCTGGCCGCGATTGTCAACGGTCTCTCCGACCAGACGTCCGGCCATTTTCCTGACATATTCCATGCGAGTCGCAAAAATGCCCAGGTAAGGGCCACCGTATGAGAGCGGCAGCCCTAATGACTGCCCTTCACCGGTGACAATATCAGCACCGAAATCTCCA
Source organism: uncultured Chloroflexia bacterium (assembly GCA_963726375.1). Lineage (GTDB taxonomy): Bacteria > Chloroflexota > Anaerolineae > Anaerolineales > UBA4823 > UTCFX2. Next base: position 363,801 of record CAVSCE010000007.1, read on the forward strand.
GGAGGGGTGAGAAGGCCGAGCGCCATTGGATTTACGGAGACAGCCAGCAAAGCACCTTCAGCATGGACTTTCTTTGCCAGCGCGGTGTAATCAAATACCCGACCGAAGAAATCTGGATATTGGACCACCACCAGTGCTGTGTTCATATCAATATGCTTCTCCAGCACTTCTGGTCCCAATTTTGGATCTATGTTGTCATCATCGCCAACAATCTGAAGTGGAGTCCCTTGATTATAGGTTCGGATCGTCTGGCGGTAGTGCGGGTGAAGAGCAGCCGAAAGCACTACTTTCGTGCGTTTGCCGCGAAAGTTCGCATAAGCCATGCTGACAGCTTCCGCTGCAGCGGTTGCACCATCATAATGCGATGCATTAGAGACATCCATCCCGGTTAACGCGGCAATTAAACTTTGATAATCAAAAATCGCCTGGAGTGTTCCCTGAGAAACTTCGGGTTGATAGGGAGTATATGCTGTATAGAATTCACCTCGGCGGATGATCGAGTCTACAACAGCAGGGGTGTAATGCTGGTAAGCGCCGGCGCCCAGGAAGCAAATCAGGTTATCTGCGCTTTCGTTTGCTGCAGCGATTCCGCGAAGCTCAGCCAGCACCTCCATCTCGGTAAGAGCTGAGGGTAAATTCAGCTCAGGAAATCGGTGCGCCGCTGGAACGTCTTGAAAGAGCTCTTCCAGGCTCTTCAATCCGATCTTTTGGAGCATCTCCTCCCGGTCTGTCATTGTATGGGGAATAAACATTTTCTCTCCTTACTGAAAAACCCTGTTAAGGATTGAGCTAACTTTTTTCTTCGATTAGTTTTGCATACCCGGCTGGATCGAGCAAATCACCCACTTCTGCGGGATCAGTAATCTCGACTTTGACCATCCAGGCTTCTCCAAATGGATCGCTGTTCACACGCTCGGGTGTGTCTGGTAATGCTTCATTGATCGCGACTATTTTTCCGCTTACCGGCATATATACATCTGCAGCGGCTTTAACCGATTCAATTGTGGCGCAGGCTTCACCTTTCTTAACCACATCGCCTTCAGCCACAACGATTTCCACAAAAACAATGTCCGAAAGCTGGTCCTGAGCATAGTCAGAAATACCTACGGTCCCAACCTTGCCTTCGACGCGGATCCATTCATCATTCTTGGTAAACTTCAGATCAGCAGGGATGTTCATTGATTGTCTCCTTTTATCAAAATGAGTGAAAAACACGGATATATCGGAATAAACAAAAGAAGCACACACATTCGGTGTGCGCCTCTGTCCAGAACCTGAGAGATTCACACCGAGTAGGTCGGTGTTTGCCCCATCGGTGTCCCTAGCCGGATAGGCTTTCGACCGAAATTATCGACGGCAGGGACTTTCCAGAGACATCCAGGATCAGAGTCCTTTTACCTGAGAGTTTCATCTGACTTTTTCCTGGCCAGATTTGCCCCTTCGGTGCTCGGCATTAATCCGAGACTCTCCTCAAGTCCTGTTTATCGTTACTTCACCGGCAGCATTTCTCAGCCGGACAAACTCAAAGCTCCGAAATTCGTTCGGAACCTAGCTTGATTTTATGTGGTGAGGGTTGAAAAGTCAAGTGAAGAATGTCCACTGTATTCCGGTGCATTTCTCATGCTTACGAAATTCTCCAGGCAAGGATAAACAAAAACGTAAACAGCGTGCTGATAATAAGCTGACGCATGCCGATTGTGGTCGGTTTAAGCTGATAGGCTGGCTCGATGACACCTCGCAACGTTTCCACCCACTGCACCAGGTAAGGGACGAAAAGCCAAGGCGGAGTCAGATGATCTGCGGACAAGAAAATCACGAGCAGAAGATTGAATGAAGAATAAAGGACAGCACGAAATCCAAGCTTGAACCGCTCGCGAACGGTCAACATTCTGGAGATGCCGCGCTGATCCAGGCGCAGGTAAGCGTAGACAATAGAAGCTGCTGATTGGAGCCAGGACAATCCAAAAAGCAGCCATCCAGTTGGGTCAGCAAAACCGACGCCAACCCAATAGGCAGCAGGTGCAGAAAGTGCCAACACTCCACTTCCTACAAGCTCCACTCCCATTTGACGTCTTTCGGCGCGTTTGCTAATCAGAACGAGCTGCCATGTGAAGACAGCAAAACCTGGAATTGTTAAGAACAACAGATAGCTGAAACCCAACCAAATCAATCCGATTGATGCCAAAATGCAATTAGACCATATATAAGCATCCAAAATACCGCTGGGTTAAGATCCTGCCGAGTCCTCCGCCCGCTGATTATTTTGACGGCAATCGTGACCGGTTGGCGTAGTAAAAAAGCAGCAATCAACGCCAGGATGAGGATCAGACTGGCACTCGACCAATTATCTGCGCAGAATAATCCGATCAACAATGGGCTGAAAAGAAAAACCCATGAGCCGTGATCCTGGGGGAGTGCAATGTGACGGGCAAAAAATTTAGGTTTTCGATGACCAGATTGAGCTGATTGCATCCAACAATTATAAAACCTGATGCTGATAATTATATTAAAGCCTTAGAGCGACAGTTCTCTGCCGCTCTAAGGATCAAGAGATCGCTCCCCTGACTAAAAAAAGGAGAATTTCCCCGCATAATAGATAGTCCCGCGCGACCGGGGATGAATGCAATTTATTATATTGACCTGGATTATCAACCCATCTGCTAAAAATCCGCTATCCGGGAAACTACGTATTATTTGTATCGATATAAAAATACATTTAGCATTCCCAAAAAATATCTGTCTGGGAAGGTATCTCACTCAGATAGCATTCTCTCAATTTTCTTGCAAGGGAATGTTGCCATGTTGTATGGCATAGCGGATCAATTCGGATTGGTTCCGTAATCCGAGTTTAGACATCACCTTTGCACGGTGGACTTCGACAGTGCGAGGGCTGATTGTGAGCCGGCGGGCAATTTCGCTGTTGCTGCACCCGTTGCTAGCCAGGAAGAAGATTTGCCGTTCGCGGTTAGTCAGCGTTTCAAGAAGGTCTAATGTTTCGTCCCTGGCGCGCAGGTTATAGGCTTCAATATCCTCCTCCCTCAACGGAGGGCTGATATATCGGACTCCGAGATACGCCAGGCGAATCGCCTTGATCAAATCTTTGGATTCGGACCCTTTCAAGACATATCCGCTTGCCCCATTATTAAACGACTCCGCAACATAAGCTTCTTTAGAATGCATCGAAAAAATCACGATCCTGATTTCGGGTTTCTGATTGTGGATCTGCCGGACGATTTCCAATCCGTGGATATCCGGCAAACCTAAATCCAATACGATGACGTCCGGATCCATTTGGAGGGATTTTTCTAAAGCTTCGACGCCGTTTTTTGCCTCTCCAATAACAATGAATTCCTGCTCACCTTCCAGCAAGGCACGCAGACCCTGTCGAACAATTGTATGGTCATCTGCTAATAAGATTGTCAGTTTCATCGGGTTTTCCATTGTCCAAGGGGAATTCAGCTGAAATTCGAACACCTTGACCTGGTTCTGATTCGATCTCGAGTATTCCGCCGCAAGCGGCTGCTCTTTCGTTCATACCGGATAAGCCAGAGGTCTGTTTCAACTGAAATGATATATTCGGATTAAAACCAATTCCATCATCTTCTACCTGAAGTCGGAGGAAGCTGTGATCCGCCCACAACCTCACAGATACAGACATTGTCTCTGAGTGTTTGGCGACATTCGTAAGCGCTTCCTGGATAATGCGGAATGCGGCAGTTTCAATATTCGACCGAAATCGCCTTTCCACTCCGGAATGCTTGAACTGAATTTGGATCTTTGTCTGGCTTGAAAAGCCATCGAATAGCACGAACAATGCCGGGAGTAAACCCAAATCATCCAACATGGTTGGGCGTAGATCCAATGAAATCTTCCTGACCCTATCAAGAAGCTGAACCGTAGTGCTGCTTGCGCTTTGAAGGTGCTGCTGCAGATCATTTTGCAGCACTTCTGATATCCCGTGACAGTCATTTAAAGAGCGAGTGATGAAATCCAGGTTGAGGTTGAGCGAGGTAAGTGATTGGCCGATTTCATCATGCAGCTCACGCGCAAGGGTGCGGCGTTCTTGTTCTTGAATTTCGACCAATTTGTTAGATAATACCTGCAGGCGCTTGCGGCTTTCTGAGACTTGCTCAAATAAACGAGCTTTGGTAATCCCGATCTTCGCCCTTTCAGCCATTGTCTTGATAAAGTTCATCTCGCTGGAGTCGGGGATCCTTTCTTCGTCTATGGAGGCAACATTCAAATTACCAAGCAGCTCGTCATGATCCATGATCGGATTGACGATGACGGTATGAATTCCAATAGGGACAAAAAAATCATATATGGAATTTCTTGGTAAATCGTTAATATCTGGGATAACGATTATTGGCCCATGACTTCTTGTGTATTGGTCAAATAACTCTCTGGGAATTGCTGGAAGGGGGGATTGAAGCTCAACAGGCGGAAAAATATTGGTGATATTAAGGGAATCGGTTTCCTCGTCGTATAAGGATATACTGCACAAAGGGAATTAAATCGACCTGACCATCTCCTCGCAGATTGTATTCAGGATTTCTCTCAAATCGGTTTGTTCGCTGATTGCTGTTGCGATCCGCGCAAGTGATTCTGCCTGAGCAGCAGCGCGCTGGCTTTGTGCAACATGCTCGATAAGCTCCTGGTTGGCCTGATTCAATTCTAATGTCCGCTCTGAAATCTTGCGCTCCAGCTCAGCATGTAAAGCCTCCAATTGATTCTGGGCTTGCTTGATCTCCGTGATATCCGTGGAGACTGTGATGTAATATTGCAGCTTTCCGTAATCATCTCTAATGGGGATAGCCCGAGTTTTGAGCCATTTTTCTTCATTCGAACCGTATGGCAGCATCCGAATCACCGCGGGAGTGTAGTAAGTCCCGCTTTGAAGTTTATCTACCAGGACATCCCATTTAATCGGCAATCCGGATTCGCTAAAAAACTGGATCGAATTCGGATCTCGAAAGCGCTGCTGAAGCTCTTCTTCAGATTGGAAACCCATCATCCGAAGACCCGACGAGTTTACAAAAATCATCTCATTATTCACACTTGTCAAAGAGATGCTGTCATCAATGCTGTCCAGGATCGACTGGAGCTCATTCCTGGAATTGTGAAGCTCCTCCTGGACTTTCAGGTATTCGCTTACATTCAATGATAGGGCGATAGCGCCAGACAGATCGCCGTTTGAATCTCGGAGGGGAATATGATGGGTTTCATAAGTAAGCCCATTAATTGTTGTTAACTTCCCGGTCGATTCTTGACCACTGAGTGCCTGGTTGGTCTTTTCAAGAATATCTGCAGGTAGTTCATGGATTTCGGAAAGATGCTTGCCGATCAGCGTGGCTGGGTAGTAATTGTGAGAACTGAATCCAGCGCCTTCTGCATAAGTAATGACCCCGTCGAGATTCATCGCAACGAGCATCACATTTACATTATTGACAACTGCGCTTAATAGTAGTTCGCGCTCGCGCAGATCCCTCTCCGCTTTGATCCTTTCAGTAATATCCCTCGCATGTACTGCTAATTGGATTACTTCTCCATCCTCATTCATTATCGGTCGAACAATCGAATCGAAGTTCCCGTGAGGTCCGATATCTTCGACCCGCATCGATTGCCTGGTTCTTCTTATTTGTTCTATGACGTCTTTCCGAAAAAAGGTTGATTTCGGAGAGGACAAATCCCAAAGATTCCTCCCGACCAGTTTTTCCGGAATGGTTTTATAAATTGAGGCGAGAGTTGGATTAATTAATCGAATTGTCCCATCTAGATCGATTACGCAAGCCAGATCGGCTGGATTATCCAATAGAGCCTGGATCATTCGATAGCTCATGGCCATTTCTTCTTCGACATTTTTTCTCTTTGTGATATCCTGAGAAAAAATAATAAGCTGGCAGATTTCTCCAAATTCGTCAGGAACTGGAAATATTCTAATTTCCACAACCCCGATAATCCCGCGCCCTTCAAATTGCTGCGGCTGCCGTGTTTCAATCGCTCGCATAACGGCACGACGGCGGTGATCTGCGAGTTCTGGGGGTAACAGCTCAAAAAAGTTCTGACCGACCAGATCGATGTTCTCTAAACCAATTACTTTTGCAAATAAAGGATTGGCGATAATGATTTCACCATCTGCCTTGATCAATAACATGCCATACGTAGGCGCATGCATCAACGCATTGATGGTGCGGCGGCTTATTTCTAGTTCCTGAAAGGTTTTCAGGTTCACATTAATGTTGTGTTGGGAAAAGAAGTTTTCTGGATTATTAATGATCACAAGATCGAAATGGGTTTGATTTGCTGTTTGAAGGGCAGCCTGTGAATCTTCGACTTTAGTTATGACAGCCTCTGGAAACAATACATCAAACGATTGTCCAATCATTTCAGGTTCGCCAACAACCAAAATATTCATTGAACCTCCTGGTCCCTTTTGATTTCCAATAAAATCTAAAATGCCGACAAGGAAAACAGATGTTTCCATTATACACTTTTGTTTTTTTGAGTACTTGTTTATAAAACGGTCGATGATTGGAGATGGTTGTCTTCAACTCATAAAGACGAATCTGAGAACTAATTCAGGAGCACGTTTCATAAGATAGTTTGACAACCATTGTTTTTAGGACTGTCTTTAAAAATTATTACAAACGACAGGGCAGCTCATATAAAATGCTCTTATTATTAACACTCAAACGTTGCATCGCTGTTGCAATTCTCGAAAAACTGGCTGATTGATGATGCCTGAGAGGATTTTGATGGATAAGCAAAATTTGTGAGAGTTTTTGTCACAATAAGCAGGATAATATTCCCTTCAATTCAAAGTATTTCTTTTCACCCTGAATCAACAAGGATGGTTTCATGATTCACGATATGGATCATTACCTGCGGGATCTGAACACCCGAAGAGAGATTTCCCACGGTTCCGTCGCTGAGGCTGAAGCTCAACACAGGAAAGGGAGGCTGACCGCACGCGAGCGGATCGATTTGCTGTTTGATCCGGGATCTTTTGAAGAGATAGACACCCTTGCGCTCCCTCACCAGGAACAATATCTCGGCGGAAAACAATCTCGATATGGTGACGGAGTTGTAACTGGTTTTGGGCGAATTAATGGGCGACAAGCTTGCGTGGCCTCTCAAGATGCAGCGGTCATGGGTGGATCTTTAGGCAGCAGGCATGCAAGCAAAATCGTGAAAATCATGCAAATGGCCGTCAAATACGGCTGCCCATTCATCACTATTAATGATTCGGGTGGGGCGCGAATTCAGGAAGGCGTTGAAAGCCTGGCAGGGTATGCCCAGATTTTTGATATGAACTGTGAGGCATCAGGTGTAATCCCTCAGATTTCTCTGATCATGGGTCCTTGTGCTGGTGGCGCAGTTTATTCTCCAGGACTTACTGATTTCATTTTCATGACAGAACAAAGCTCGATGTTCATCACCGGACCCGATGTTGTACGTACAGTTATGCACGAAGAAGTCAGTCAGGAAGAGCTGGGCGGTGGATATGTCCACAGCGTTCAAAGTGGGGTATGTCATTTCCTTGCGCCTGATGATCCCACCTGTCTGGCGTCTGTTCGCGAGCTGCTTGGCTACTTGCCTTCAAATAATCAAGAGGATCCGCCTTATATACTTCCGGCAGATGATCCCGAAAGGAGCTGTCCGGAGCTGGAACAAATCGTCCCAACTGCACCTCATAAACCCTATGACATCCACCAGGTCATCGATATTATCACTGATAAAGGGCGTTTTTTTGAAGTCCACCCATTGTGGGCCGAGAACCTGGTTGTAGGTTTCGCTCGGATGGACGGTTGGGTTGTCGGGATTGTAGCCAACCAACCTATGAACCTGGCTGGTTGTATCGATATTAATGCATCGGTCAAGGCAGCGCATTTCATCCGAATCTGTGATGCATACAATATCCCTATCATCACATTTCAGGATGTCCCCGGCTTTTTACCAGGTAAAGACCAGGAGTATGGGGGGATCATCCGAAATGGGGCGCGCATGATCTATGCCTACAGCGAAGCTACCGTCCCTAAATTGATGGTTATCTTACGGAAAAGCTACGGCGGGGCTTACTGTGTGATGAGCAGCAAAGGTTTGCGCGGCGATCTGCTTTACGCCTGGCCAAATTCCGAAATCGCCGTGATGGGAGCCGAGGGAGCGGTAGATATTCTGTTCCGTTCTGAGCTGAAAAAATCATCTGACCCAGTGCTTAGACGCCACGAGCTTGTCGAAGATTATGAAAAACGCTTCAATAATCCATATATCGCTGCGGCTCGAGGCTTGATCGATGATGTGATCCAACCGAAGGATACGAGGCGGATTTTAATCCGGGCTTTAGCTCTGACCCTATCGAAACGAGAACGTCACCTGCCGAAAAAGCACGGCATTTCACCGATGTAGAAATAAACCGAAACTCAATCAGGTGGACCAGTCCATATGTTTCGAAAATTACTCATTGCAAACCGAGGGGAGATTGCTGTTCGGATCATCCGAACTTGCCGCGAGATGGGCATCAAGACCCTTGCGCTTTATCAGGCATCGGACCAGGGTTCTCTCCACGTGCGCCTATCTGATGAATGTGTTCAACTTGAGGCGCAAGATGGATTTTTGGACCAGGAAGAAATCTTGCGAATTGCAAATCAAAAACATGCCGACGCAATCCATCCAGGTTATGGATTTCTGGCGGAGAGAGATGACTTCATCCGGCGGTGTGATCAAGCAGGGGTGAGATTCATTGGTCCTCCGGCTGATGTTGTCGAACGAGTGCGTCAAAAGATAGAATGTATCGAGCGCGTGAAGCAGGCGGGCTACCAGACTGTACCGCATACCGATTGCGCAATAGATCCAAATGATTTCTTTGCGATCCAAAAAGCTGCCGACAATCTGGGTTATCCAGTGATTATCAAATCCTGTCGGGGAGGGAGAGGTCGCGGGTCTCGCCTCGTCCTGAAACCGGAGAGACTTTTATCTGCTGTTCATCGAGCGCAAGTTAAATCACAGAGGGTTTACAACGATCGCTCAGTTTTCCTTGAAAAAGCTGTGCTGTACGCTCATCAAATCGGAGTTCAGGTGATTGGGGATAATAATGGATCGAGAGTCCATCTTGGCGAGCGAGAAGGTTCGCTGATTTATGGGAACCAGAAAATCATCGAAGAGTCACCCGCACCAAGCCTGTCCACAAAGTTGAGATCAGAAATATGGACTGCCGCATCAGGTATTGCCAAACTTTTTAATCTTCAGAATGTCGCAACAGTTGAATTTCTGGTTGATGATCAAGGCCAATATTACTTTACAGAAATCAAACCGCGCATCCAGATTGAGCATCCACTGACAGAAATGTTAACCCGGTTGGATCTTGTCCGTGAACAGATTCGATTGGCAAACGGTGAGATGCTTGGACGCACACAATCCGATATTTCGCTGAATGGTTGGGCTATGCAATGCCGAGTGAGCGCAGAAAATCCATGGATGGAGTACATGCCGACACCCGGGTACCTGCAGGATTTTCGATATCCCGGCGGTCCGGACGTTCGCATGGATACTTACCTGTTCAGCGGCGCAGCTGTTCCTGTCGAATATGACCCCTTGATCGCAAAATTGTTAGTTTGGGGGATCGATCGAGAAACTTGTCTAAGTCGATTTGAGCGAGCGATAAACGAAATCCTATTCTCTGGGATTCCAACGAACATATCGTTGATTCGCCGGATGATCCAGCAGAAGGATTTTTCAACAGGGATTTATTCTACCGGCACATCGCTTTCTGATATCGGTCCAGAGATCCCTGATGAAGTCCTTGTCCACGACCTGGCAGCAATAGCTGCAATTGCATTTATTCGCCGTAAGCAATTGCAGGAAAATGTCCTTCCCGAGCGGTTATTGAGCGGCTGGCACCGTGAGAGCCGTCGTCTGTCATCCTAGGTCAGGCAAAACAGAATGACAAGAATTCATCTAAAACTGGATGGGCAAAATTTTTTCGTAGAAATCGATCCGCTAAGCCAAAACGGCTCGCCGATTTCTATCGAAGTTGACGGGAACCCTTATCAGATTTATGCTCCAGTTCCTGGAACGCCATTGGATCGGATGAACTGGTTCATTGTTAATGATCGGCCGATTGAACTCGTGATTAATGAAGAATTCAATAAAATCGAAACTCGCTGGGGAACTTTTCAGCTGCAGATAATAGACCGTGTTAATCCATCCAAAATAATTGCTCAACGGGATGGACGGGTAAAAGCCCCAATCCCAGGTCAGATTACAGAACTGATGGTTGGAGTGGGAGATATCGTGATGGCAGGGCAGCCATTAATGATTCTGGAAGCGATGAAAATGGAGAATGAAATTCGGTCGCCGCGGCGGGGAAAAGTCATAAAACTTGGAGTAAAATTGGGTCAGCGGGTTGCAGCCCATGAATTTCTGATTGAAATTGAATGAAATCTCTTACTCTCATGTTATAGTGTGAAATATGGATTTGGATGTTAATGAGCTGCGAAGAAGCGCCGGTGAAAATGCCGTTGAATATGTTCGAGATGGCATGATTCTGGGTGTGGGAACTGGTCGAACGAATGGATTTTTCATCGATGGATTAGGCGAGCTGTATCAGAAAGGCGAATTGAAGAACATTCGAGCTGTACCCACTTCAGAATCCAGCGCTGACAAGCTGCGCGGATATGGGATTCCGATTGCTCGTCTGGTGGATTACCCGGTTTTGGATCTGGCTGTCGATGGCGCTGATGAAGTGGATCCGGACCTAAACCTGATAAAAGGACTTGGCAGGGCTCTGCTTAGAGAGAAAGTCGTTGAAATTCATGCCCGAGAATTTCTGGTAATTATTGATGAAAGCAAACTGGTTCCGCAATTAGGAACGGTCTGCCCACTGCCAGTTGAGATTCTCCAATTCCAGTCGGAAAGACATGTCCAATGGCTGGGGACTATCTCCAGTCGAGCCGAGCTGCTTTTAGAGTCAAATGGAGAACCTGTCATCACGGACAATGGAAATTTTATCGTTCACTGCTGGTTCGAAGGCGGGATTCTCGATGTTTTTTTATTGAATGAGATGCTCAACTGCAGACCAGGGATCCTTGAGCACGGTCTATTTCTTAGAGTGGCGACACGCGTGCTGATCGCCGGTCAGACGGGTATTCGAGTAATGGAGCGTTGACATGAGGGTTAAGATCGCTCCTTCGATTCTTTCCGCGGATTTTGCTCACCTTGGAACTCAAATCCAGGAAGCCATCGAAGCCGGTGCAGAATATATCCATGTTGATGTGATGGACGGTCATTTCGTCCCCAATATGACTGTTGGACCGCTTGTTGTCTCCGCGATCAAACCGCTGACACAGGCAGCAGGAGTCATATTAGATGTTCATCTGATGATTGAAAAGCCTGAACAGATGATTCCGGCATTCGCAAAAGCTGGTTCCGACAATATCACTGTTCACGTCGAGACCTGCCCGCATCTGCATCGAACCATCCAACAGATAAAGTCTTTTGGGATACGAGCGGGAGTAACGTTAAATCCAGCCACACCACTGGTCGCTCTGGAAGAAATTCTACCGGAAATCGATCTTGTATTAATTATGTCGGTTAATCCGGGTTTTGGCGGGCAAGATTATATCGAGGCCAGCACTGGAAGGATCAACCGTTTGCGCGGTATGCTGGAATCCCTGGGTTTGGCAAACGTGGAAATTGAAGTAGACGGTGGTCTTGACCTTCATAATGTGAGGTCAATCGCAAGAGCCGGCGCATCCGTCCTTGTAGCTGGTTCGGCGATATTCAATTCAACAGGTGGGATTAGAGACAACATCATCGCGATTCGCTCAGAAGTTCATCGATGCAGTTAATCCGCTATTACGTCAATTGACGCACATCAAGAATTGCTTCCAGCGACTATTTGTCTTGTTTTTTTAAAAACTAATGGATATTCGTTGCAGTTCCACCAGGGATGCGTATAATAAGTTCTGAAAACAAATCATTAAATTGCACCCTGATAATTTTAGTCGAGGCCAGATGAGAAGATTTTTCAAGAAAAAACAGATTGTCCGTTTATTAATGGTAAATGTTATTGCGATCAGCTTTCTACCTGCATGTTCTGTAAGTACAGCTCCCCTTGAACAATTGCAAGTCGCCGCCGAAGAGGTAATAGTTTCTTCAAGTCGTCTTTCAGAAAGCCTCCCAAAACAAGGACCTATCCAAAATGATCCGAAGGCTCAAAAAAAGTCTGTGCAGCCAGTCCCGGATTCTTCAGTTTCTACGCAAGGCGCAAACCAACCAGACCAACCGATATTGCCTGAAATGAAAGTTGAGCCTGCAGCCCAACCTTCAACCGAAGATCCATTTGCATCTTCAGCCGCACCTGCTCAGGCAGAATTGCTTTCGATACCAAATCCGCAAGCTGTTCCTCTCCCTGAGGTTGACCTTAACCTGGCGATTGAGCCGCGGGTAGGCTTTCGAGCACCTGATTTTTCTCTGCAGACCCTCGAAGGGCAGCCTTTCCAAATGACAAATCTTTTGGGTAAAGTGGTGTTGATCAATTACTGGGCGACCTGGTGCATCCCATGCAAACAAGAAATCCCCATTTTGGAGAAATTATCGCAAGAATACCAACAAAAAGGCGTTGTATTCATTTCAGTGAATGCCATTGACCAGGACGACCTGAATAATGTTCAAACGATCGTGAGCGATTACAGGATGACGATCCCTGTTTTGCTGGATCAGGGCCGTCAGTTTGCAGATAAATATCAAGCGCTGTTCTTCCCGACGACTTATCTTGTGGATGCAACCGGCGTAATCCGCGAAATCAGTTTGGGGGATAATACTGAAGCAGAACTTCGCTTCAGCCTGGAAAAAGTATTGAGCGGAAATATGTAATCCCGGTTTTTTAAAGTGCAGTAAATAAGAATTGTCTTATGGATACCGTATATAAAATCTTGATATGTGCCAGACCTGGTCATTACCGAGACAGCTTGTCTGCTGTTATCAAGACGCTACCGGGGTCGGAATTGTTCCTGTTAGATCGGTTGGATAGAAGTACTTCAGGAAAAACCTGGGTATCCTCATGTTGCCAGACCTTTCTTCTTATGGCTGATGCGGATGGGATTGGTGGAGACGGAATTATTGAGATTGAGAAACTGAAGAAGGCTGTTCCTAATCTGCACTGCATCGTGATTGCGGATAATAAACGCCAGACTCGTTTAGGCCAAAGCCTCGGCGCTGAAGTAATCTTGCCGCGCCATGCTTCTGCAGGCGAGCTGTTGTCAGTTTTCCAGAGGATGATTTCATACAACGAAGTGACAGCTCGCCGCATCTACGATAATGCAGGAATTGCAGTCTGATCTCAATAGATATGAAATAAAAAGGGGTGTGCAGTCTGCACACCCCTTTTTATTTGCAATCAGCGCCGATAGGCTGGGATGTAAAAAGGACGTTTGACGATTTTAGCCAGCACCGGTTTTTCACGTATCACGATTTGAATTTCAGTGTTGAGTTTCGATAAATTGGTAGGCACATAAGCCATCCCAAGATACCGCTCGGTCGTTGGGGAAAACATCCCTGATGTCACGTGCCCAACTACCACCCCATCATGCATGACGGGATAATGCTCCCTTGCCACCCCACGTTCGATCATCTCAAAACCTACCAGGACACGATTGGGTCCTTCGAGCTTGATTTTCAGGAGAGGGTCCCGGCCAATGAAGGATTTATCCAAACTCAAGGCAAATCCGAGGCGGGCTTCTATCGGTGTGGTCGCTGCGTCGATTTCGTGTCCATAGAGCGGCATGCACGCTTCAAAACGCAGACTGTCTCTTGCGGCAAGTCCAATCGGTTTTATCGCTTCGGACTCGCCTGCCTTCATGATCCCCTCCCAAACCTGTACTGCTGCTTCGGCGGGGACAAAAAGCTCAAATCCATCCTCGCCAGTGTAACCAGTTCTGCCGAGTAAGACCGGTATTTTTCCGAAGAGTCTGGTTTGAACAGCGGAGAACCGTGGAACGTTGGTTAATTGTGCCTCAGCAACCTGGTCAAGGATTTCGATTGATTTCGGTCCTTGAAAGGCCAGCATATAGGTTTCGTCAGAAATGTCTTTTACTTCTACATCATAATTTCTAATGTGGGCTTTTAACCAAGAGACATCTTTTTCCCGGTTTGAGGCGTTGATTGCCAGGAAGAAGTAGAAACCGAATTCGGGATCCGGCAACTTATAAACAAAAAGGTCATCAACACAGGTACCATCTTTGTAGCAAAAGATCGCATAGTGTGCATCCAGCATTTGCATTGTTGTAACATCGTACGAGACCATTTTATTTACAAAAGCTTCTGCATCGACCCCGCGCACAGAAGCCTGACCCATGTGATCGATATCAAACAAACCTGCAATCTGGCGAGTTGCATGATGCTCCTGGATTGGTCCAGCAGGGTATTGTACGGGCATTTCCCATCCAGCGAATGGGACCATCCGTCCGCCGTGATCTACGTGCCATTGATACAAGTGGGTTCGCTTTAGTGTCTCAGTCATTTGGCTCTCCTTTTCGGTTTGCTGTTATTTGAGATGATCTTTGTTTTTTTTTGATGGCGAGTCCCAAGCCGGGGGATTCGTCCAGTTTTTCTTCAGCCCGGAATCGGAAAATCGGATTATTTGATGATGAGCAAAAAGATTAACCGATCACAATGTCCAGTTATTCAAGTTTTCTGTTCTGCTTGCAGATAAATTATGAAAGAGAAAATCCTATCTTATTCAGAGACCTCGATATTGATTTTATCACCAAGCTGAAATGAAGAGCTCGGGTAGTTAAGTTGGAAGATCAGGGATCACAGCGATTCCCAAAATTCTCATGGTTTTATATTCAGGCATGCTATAATCCGTCCTCATTGGCACAATATATAAAACAAGCTCGTTTGATTGTGACTATTAGATAAAGCCCATCACTGTCATAATATTGGGTCCAGATACCGATATTAATATCCGAATCTAATGGAGCGGCTGTCCATCAGTGTAACGGAATGTGGATTTCAAACATCCATTCAATTCCAGCCTGACTGACAATCTGATTGCCTGACGGATGATGCGTGGGGCATTTTTTTCTGCATATGGAGGAGTAATATGTATAAAACGCATACTTGCGGTGAATTACGCCGCTCAAATGTAGGTCAACAGGTAAAACTTGCAGGCTGGATTCATCGCCGAAGAGACCATGGCGGCGTAACATTTGTCGATTTACGGGATCGATTTGGGCTTTGTCAGGTGGTTGCGGATCCAAATCATGCACCTTCGGCGCATAAGATGCTGGAAAATGCCCGCAATGAATGGGTTATTCAGGTCATCGGTGAGGTAAGAAGCCGCCCGGAAGGCGCAGAGAATCCCAACCTGGCTACCGGTGAGATCGAAGTGGAAGTAAAGGAAGTAGTAATCTTGAACCCTGCGAAGACGCCTCCCTTTGCCATTAATAAGCATGAGGAAGTCGATGAGAATACTCGTCTGCGCTATCGATACATGGATTTACGGCGCGAGCGGATGAGCCGAAACCTGATTCTCAGGCACCGGACTGTAAAATTTATCCGTGACTTCCTGAACGAGCGTGGTTTTATTGAGGTAGAAACGCCGATACTCTTCAAGACCACACCGGAAGGGGCGCGCGATTATCTGGTTCCATCTCGTATCCATGCTGGAGAGTTTTATGCTCTGCCTCAATCACCTCAACAGCTCAAACAGCTGCTGATGGTCGCAGGTGTCGAGCGATATTTTCAAATTGCCCGTTGTTTTCGTGATGAGGATCAACGTGGCGATCGACAGCCCGAATTCACTCAGCTGGATCTGGAAATGTCGTTTGTAGAGCGGGAAGACATCATGCAGCTTGCAGAGGAATTATTCACAAAACTTGTTGCCGAAGTCGTCCCGCAAAAACGCTTGCTGGCAAGCCCATGGCCGCGTTTGAATTATCGTGAAGCCATGGAAAGATTTGGGAAAGACAATCCGGATTTACGATTTGGTTTGGAGCTGAAAGATATCAAAGATCTTGCTGCTGAAAGCGGTTTTAAGGTCTTCGAGAGCGTAATTTCTCAAGATGGAGACGTGCGCGGCATAAATGCCAAAGGCTGTGCAGAATACACGCGAAAACAGATCGATGAACTCACGGATTTCGTTAAAGCTTTTGGCTCCAAAGGTCTGGCTTATATCGCCATTCCGGTATCGGGTGAGCTGCGCTCAACTTTCTCAAAATTCCTCACACCTGAATTGCTCCAAAAGTTAATGGACCGGATGGAAGCAGAGCCTGGCGACCTGCTTCTGTTTGTCGCTGACAAGCCGGCCATCGTTTTTGAATCCCTGGCTCGCTTACGAGTACTACTTGCAGAAAGACTTAAACTGGCTGACCCTGATTTGCTGGCTTTCTGTTGGGTGATTGATTTTCCGTTTGTTAACTGGAATGCTGAAGAACAGCGCTGGGATCCAAGCCATCATCTCTTCACATCACCAATGACTACGGATATTTTGCTCCTGGACAGCGATCCTGGGAAAGCGCGCGGTCAGCAGTATGATCTGGTCCTGAATAATTATGAAGTCGGCGGCGGCTCAATCCGGATCCACGATCGTAAGCTCCAGGAAAAAGTGTTTGAATTAATCGGATTGGAGCCGGAAGTCGCTGCCGAGCGATTTGGCCACATGCTGGAAGCGTTCGAGTTTGGGACTCCCCCACATGGTGGAATTGCACCAGGGATTGACCGGATTTGTATGATTCTGGCTGATGAACCAAATATCCGTGAGGTGATTGCTTTTCCGAAGAACCAGGCAGCCAGAGATGTCATGGCAGATGCACCATCTCCGGTTGAACCAAAACAGCTCAAAGAGCTGCATATCCAGGTGGAATTGCCGACCGAACCAGCCTGATATTATCGAATGCATCTGAGTACATCGGAGTCAGTAGTTTCTAATCTCGAATCACCTGCTCATGCCAGTCCTTTTATGGTATAAGATGGTTGCCCTGCTGTGCACGTGATGCAGCAATACCGGTTTTGAGCCAACAATTTTTATCGGGGTCTCAATCTTCAATGGGCAACGCGATAGGCTTCGGCCAAGGCGAAACTCATGAGGCGAGGCCCAACCTGCGAAGGCAGGTTCAAAACTCAGCAGCACACGGCATGGTGGGGTTTTCGGTATAATCACCATCAAATACAGCAGCGAAACAATTAATTGTTTCGCTGCTGTATGCTTTTATTCCATCTCAATGGTTCAGGTTGTTTGACTAGAAGAGGACTGAGGCGAGTTCAGCCCGATAGGAACGCGTGACCGGACTTTCGTTGCCAAGCAGCTCTAGCAAGGCGATCATTGTCTTTCGGGCAGCCCCATCACGGTAATGCTTTTCTTCGCGCAAGATATCCAACAATCCGTCCATGGATGCTTCGATATTCCCAAGCAAGACCAGGCGCAACGATTGCGCATAAGCAGGGTCAAGAGGATGTTCATCTCGCAGCAGATCCACTTCCTTAATCTCAATCAGTTCTTTCCCAAGCTCTAGCAGCATTTGAGCTGCCTGATACTCCTTGCTGGCGGGGAAGTCTGAAAGGATTTGGATGCTCTCTTTGATTTTGCCTTGCAGGATCAAGCTCTTCGAAAGCCCAAGCAGAGCGGCCGGATTCTTAGGGGAAGAGCTCAATGCTTCACGAAATGCCTTTTCTGCAGAGTCTGGTTGGTTAGCTTGCAGCATGCTCTGGCCTTTTTCAACCACCAGGTCGCTTTTTGAGGGGGCTATTGACCGTACAAACTCCCTGAGGCGCGGCTCCGGCTGAACACCTGCAAATTCTGCGATCATCTGGCCGTCCCGAAACGCTTTAACAGCCGGGATACCGTGGATTCCGTATCTAACCGCAAGCTTTGGATTCTCATCCACGTTTACTTTTGCCAGACGGAAGCTCCCCTGTCCTTCTTTTGCAAGACTTTCCAATAATGGGCCTAACATTTTGCAAGGGCCGCACCATTCAGCCCAAAAATCGACAACAACAGGTGCCTGGTGCGAGTAAGCCAGCACCTCATTTTCAAAATCCGATTCGTTAACATTAATAATAAAGTCTGATGCCATCATGACTTCATCTCCGACTGCTGCTCCTGATTTCTAAAAATTGAAACGGATAAATGGACCTTATCTTTTGGGATTCTACCAGGATTATGTAAGAATCCCGTATAAATTCACTTTCAGGGTTTTAATTTCTGCAAAAGAATCAGACATTCGGGAGCAGTTGATTGTTGACCGAATCCCCTGGGCATATTACTTGCACCAACTCAAGCATCTCGATCCGTGAGGTGCATGTGGATATGCTCTCTTCTTCGCAAAAAAAAGTAAGTCGGACAGGATTTCATTATTATCCAGACACCCTGCATTACCGTGTCGGAGATCTTGAAACATGGCTGCCAGAACTACAGGGTATGGGCGCTGGATGGTTAACCCTGTTAGCGCCCATGGAACGGGCTATCCCAGAAACTTTCATTTCCGGTTTAATAAACGGCGGGATTCAACCGATCCTCCATTTCCACTTTTCAACCGTCTCACCGATTTCTCCGCAAGCTTATCGCCTGCTCTTTCGTAGTTATGCGCGCTGGGGCGTTAAATGGGTCTGTTTTTATGACCGACCCAATTGCCAGACCAGCTGGAGAACGGCAGATTGGACTCAATCTGACCTTGTTGAACGGTTCATCGATATGTTCATCCCTATTGCAGAGTGCGCTGTAGATGAAGGATTAAATCCAATTTTTCCACCGTTAGAGCCTGGTGGAGACTATTGGGATTTATCTTTTCTGCAGAGCTCTCTTCAGAGTTTGCAGAGGAGAGGGAAATTCCGGCTGCTTGAAAGACTTGGACTGGGAGCGATTAGCTGGGTTGGTCGAAAACCAATCGAATGGGGAAAAGGAGGCCCGGCCTGCTGGCCTGATGCGAAACCTTATTACACGCCAGATGGGAGCGAAGACCAGAAAGGTTTCCGGATTTTCGATTGGTACCTGGCGCTCTCTGAAAGAGAGTTGGGAAGACCGCTGCCGCTCCTTGTAATTCGAGCTGGAAGTCTCCCGAATGAATTTATAAATATTCAAACCGGGTTGCCCGATTTTCTGGCGCACGCTGAAAGCAACCTGGCGGCAGCCTCTATTTTCGAAATGCAAACAAATGGAAAAAATATGCAGGATCAGGCGCCTGAAGAAGTGCTTGCCTGCTGTTTCTGGTTGTTGGCTTCTCGATCTGGCAGTGCAACCTCCAATCTGGCCTGGTTCCCACCCGATGGAGAGCCCCTCCCCGTAGTTAACGGATTCTATCGCCTGGCTGCAAAAAGCTCTCTATTCTCACCCGAACTACCGGTTGAACAGGTCACAACTCTTCATTCGAAAGCGAATGAAGAGTCTATTGAGCTCTTTGAAAAAGATCAGAATTCAGTAGAGCCTGGCGAGGATCAAGTGGAAGAAGAAGATATCGAAAAGGCTGATTTGCCTTCTTTTCAGCCAACCGAGGACCAGGTCGAACAATATGCCATCGCGGAAAAAGAACCAGTGATTGCAGAAAACAACATTCCATCAGATCCTGAAAAAACAAAACCTCATGCAATAACCCACTATGTTTTACTGCCTTTGTACGCCTGGGGGCCAGCAGAATGGGATTTGCAGGTGATCCAACCACTGCTGCAGGATGAACATCCAACGGTTGGGTTTTCACTTACTGAGGCGAGGCTTGCAGACAAGGTGACTGTGATGGGGGGGGAGGGAGCGATCTCATCTGAGGCATTGGAGATGCTTCGGTTAAACGGTTGCAAGGTCCAGAGGATTCGGGATGATGGCACGCTTGTTGCACCATAGACCATACAGAGTCAGGAATTTTCACGAACCAGTTGGGTGATTCCCACATGTTTTGTCAATTTGTAGATGTGGAGTGAGGAAAACCATGTTCGAGTATCCAATGAAACCATCAGTAAATCCGGAACTTAGCGACCTCAACTGCCATAAACCGGTCTTGAAGGTTATTGGCCTGGGAGGCGGGGGATCGAATGCAGTCGAACGAATGATGGAGCTCGATCTGCAAGGGATTGAATTTATTGCTGCAAACACTGATTTACAAGCTTTGAAGAACAATCCAGCTCCAACGAAGGTGCTGCTCGGATCGAATACAACGCGCGGACTGGGGGCAGGAGGAGATCCATCAAAGGGATGGGCTGCTGCCGAGGAGAGCCGGAAAGAGCTGGCCGCGGCATTGTCAGGAGCAGACATGGTATTCTTGACTGCGGGAATGGGTGGTGGAACGGGGACAGGCTCTATTCCGGTGGCAGCCGAGATCGCGAAATCACAAGGTGCAGTGACGATTGCGATTGTGACTACTCCCTTTTCATTCGAAATGGGTAGACGGCAAAAAAACGCCAATGAAGGTCTTGCGAAGCTGCGGGATCATACCCACACACTGGTAGCGATACCGAATGATCGTCTTTTATATGTCGCTCCTCGCGATCTACCTATGGAGACTGCATTTCGACTGGCTGATGATGTCCTGCGTCAGTCCGTTCAAGGGATAACGGAACTGGTCACCGAGCCTGGATTGGTAAACGTGGATTTTGCTCATATCCGCCGATTAATTCTTCTGGGGGGCGGTGCTTTGATGTCGATCGGACACGGCCAGGGGGAAAACAAGGCCCAGCAAGCATTAGACCAGGCACTCCATCACCCTCTGATGGACACGGTTTCATTATCAAGTGCTCGCGGTGTCATAGTGAATTTTACCGGCAGCTCCGATCTTTCACTTTTCGAAGTCCAAACAGCATTAACAGATTTACAACAACAGACAGGTCCGCAAGCTGAGGTAGTTTTTGGCGTTATCACGGATGAGCGAATGAAAGATCGCATTCAGGTGATCTTGATGATCACCGGATTGGGCGCGCCAACGCTCGAGGAAGCGATGGGTGTGAGAGTCCAGAAACCAAAGGTTGAAGAACGGCCCCTGGTATCTGATGGACAGTTCGTCAGCGTCAATACAAGCTACCGGGACCGAGAATTGCCTCCGTTCTTTCGAAACCGAATACGATAAAAATGAACGAAAAATGGGTTTCTGATATTTGTCGAGAAGTTTACAGGCGTTTTCCAGAGACGCGCGGTTCGCGCCCGAAGATCCAGTTATATGGATCTGAAAAAAACAACACCCCCCGTCCATCGCCAAAGTTCTTATTGATTTTCCAATCTCGGAGCGACTCGCATTCCGATGAGCCAATGAAATACTTAGTGCGAGTGGTGGCAAATTCACAGGGGAAGATCCTTCGAATGAGTATGTCCAGGTGAGGAAACGGATGAACATCAAGGTGCTTTTCCACAGGTGCGAAATATTCTTCTGGATGTTCATTGTAAGCTTGATGAAAAACAGACGGGCTCTCAGGTGGACTGTTGCGGTTGGAGGGTTTATCTTTCTTGCTTCGCTGCTGAGCCTGGGAGCAATCATCGTCAAGGCAGGTTTCGAATCGGGATCCGAAATATCTAAGAATCAGGTATCTCCAATAAGAACCAATCTTGCTTCATCAGCAGGGATCGTACAACCGTCCGCTCAGGTGCAAAACAATTTACTGGTAATCCTTGTGGATTCTTTGGAAAGCAGTAAACCGGAATTGATGGGAGTCTGGTTGATAGGACAGGCCGAATCGGTCCCGCAGCTGGTGTTCCTGCCGCTCTTCCCAACTTATCGAAAACAGGAATCGGACCTTTTTCTAAATAAATTCAAATTGGACGCTGGCGGCAAACCCGAAGGAACTTTTTTGGAGTTGCTTCGCGCCAAGAATATCTGGTGGAACCACTACTTGATTGTTGATCGAACCTCGCTGGCCGAGTTGGTGGAGTTAAGCGGTGGGGTTTTCTCAGGTGATCGGAAAATGAGCGGCGTGGAAATCGTTGAGTCTTTACCAAACGCCAGCGAAGCACCCGATGCTGCGCTGATGGCGCAAGCACAAATTGCAAGGTCGCTCTGCAGCAGTGCACCAGTTTGGACCAAAAATGCCGATCCCCAAGTTCTATGGGGTCTTATGACTCAGCGGATGCGGTCAGATCTGGCGGTCGAGAAGTTAAATTCAGTCGATGCTCTTTTTAAATTCTCCAACGGAGAAGCTGTTTGCGAATTCCCAACGCTGCAGGTTCTTTCATACTGGAGTGGACGCGATTGACCCAACCAGCTGGCATATTATAAATCGCACTTCACTGAAGGAGGCAACAACACTTTATGCTTACAACATTCAACCTTGCGGTTTTTATCATTGGTTTGCTGTTTTTGCTGGGAATGGGGACATTTATCTGCGGCATATTAATCCTCGCATTCCGCGCATCGAGCAGCGATGTAAAAAGCCTGGCATCTCAGACCGCCAAATTAGCCCAAAAAGGGATTGCTGAAGATGTAGCTGGTCTTGTTGGAAATGCCTCTGACCTGGTGGATGCAATGAGTCAACTTGTGCGCACAACCCGTGGTGTTGGGATCTTCCTTACAGTGATCGGTGTGATCATGATGGGTGCCGCATGTTGGTTGGCGATACAGATTTATGAAATAAACCCATGAAGAATAACAATATCTCCCTGGAACTCAAGAAAAGAATGCCATTCGCCGATTGGTCATGGCTTCTGATGGCGCTGCGGCAGGATGACGGTGTCTGGTCGGCGCTGGAAAGCACAGATCTAGGGATCCTTGCTCTCGAAGAACTTCCAGCGAATCCTGAAGCCTGGTCACCTGCAGCGCTTGCTTTATTGGCGCTTCAAAAACCAATCCCAGTGGAACGCTTACGTTCATCGAACTTACAGAGCCTGGATGAAAACCTGCTTAAGCAGGCCAGCAAAGTATATGAAGATTGGGTAAAGAAACCAAATGTGCCAGAGACGATTTCAGAGGCTGGCTTACTGGCGCTGACGCTTCGGGAACAGAATCGATTGGGTGTCTCATGGGGAGAAGCACTTCACATTCAGGGTGTAAGTCTGAATACGCTGCGGACATCACTCGCCTGTCTATATGGGATGCTGCCGGAACCCATGGGACTTCTTCGGGTTTTGTGCCAATCTCTTCAACAAGATTGGGCTAAACTAGGAGTGCACATTCTTCTGGCAAATCCGCATTCACCAGAAATCCAGCTGGCAGCGTTGAACTCATTAGCGTCCGAGTTTGATCCGCAAACTTCCCTGAGCTTACTCCAGGCGGTGGCTTCTTATCGTCCGCATCTGGCAACGCTGCTGGCTCGGCAGGTGTTGACGGGATTGCAAGCAGCGACAAGTGCCGAGGTTGGAATGACTCTGGCACCGGAAGGAATGGATTTCGTAGATGAGCTGAACAGGACACTTCGGACGGCTCAAATTCATCAAATCGCAGGTCAGGCAGATTTGGCTGTTCCAGCACTTGCGGACAGCTTGCGAGTCGTCCGAAAACTGCGAGGTCAAATATCGGCGAATCTGGCTCATTCGGTCGCCCAAACCAGGGATGTATCTGCCGAAGAGTGGGGAGATACTGCCCAGGATGCAAGCCTGGAAGCCTGGAAGCAGGCGGTCCAGCTGGCTCCAGATGATGCACGCTATGCAGCTGGATATGCAAAAACGCTGATCAAGACAAGGCGCGTGTCGGATGCGGCTGCTTATTTGAAGAGTGTGATTGAGAAAGAAGCCTATGCTCCGCATCCCGAGCTGATGCTTACCCTTGCCCGGGTTCTGGAATTACAGGGGGAGGGGGAGAATGCCGGCAAAGCAGCAATAAATGCCTTAGAACTGGTTCAGCAAGGGCATCCGATCAGCGAACGCGACTTCATTTTTATGGTCGACTATCTGCTTAGAACAAATAAACTTGAAGC
This sequence comes from uncultured Chloroflexia bacterium, assembly GCA_963726375.1. GTDB lineage: Bacteria > Chloroflexota > Anaerolineae > Anaerolineales > UBA4823 > UTCFX2. The sequence goes on from CAVSCE010000007.1 coordinate 387,621, forward strand.
AGCTTTGACAGCGGTTCGCCTGGGACTGGATTTCTATCCATCAAGCCGCAACTTGTTTGCCCTGGCAGCGAAAACAAACTTCTTAATCGGAAAACCGGACGATGCTTTGACTTCAGCCTATGCAGCCCAGGCTGCAGGTTCTTATGTTAAAGCGCTGTCAGGTCATTTGACACAAGAATCTATTGAAGATGATGGGGAAACTGATTCAAACACTTCGTCAAATGTCACTATGAGTGATCTCCAGACTTTGCTGATCGAAAGTCTGGAGGCGGTAGGTTCCTGGGATGCAGCATACTCGGAGCGGTCAGCAGCACTGGAAGGGAAAAGCGATCCCAGTAAGGATGAACTCAAAGCACTTGCGACCTGTGCCTTCAGCGCCAAGAAACACGATCGGGTGATAGAAATTTGCAGGAGACTTCTCCAGGAGGATCCAGATGACCTGGACTTGCACCGCCAAATAGCTGAATCCGCGGATGCGATTGGTGATCTTGATACTGCCATTGTGCATTATTCCCAGACAATCCAAATAGCGCCAGAGCAGGCTGCTTTATGGAAGGGTTTGGTAAGTGTCCAGAATAAAGCTGGATTGGATACTGCCGCGTTCGAAAGCCTGCGAGCAGCCAGTCAGGCGCTGCCTCAAGACGGTGAAATTCAGCTTCAATTAGGAGAACTATATCTATCTCAAGGGGCACCTACGCTTGCTTTGCCTTGTCTTCGAAGCGCAGCTGCTGCAGCCTCAGGCGCTTCGAAGGAAAGAATTATCATCAGACTTGGCGAGACATTGAATCAATTAGGCCGTCTGAATGAGGCTCGTGAAGTGCTTGAGCCATCCTATGATCATTTAAGCGAATTCCTCCTGATGGCGGGCAATCGTGAAGCAAAAAACCATTTCGAAAAGGACTTATTCGAGCTTGCGCGTATCTACGCGAGCACACTTCTTGGACTTGGGGAACCTGAAAAAGCAATCCCAATCCTGACTCAGATCCTGAAAGTGAATGGAGATGATCCGGATTTGCTGTTAGACCTTGCCGACGCATTGATGCAACTCAGCGATCAAGCATCAGGTGCACGAAGAGCTATCCCATTTCTTCAGCGTATCCTTGGCATCAGTCCGGATGGAGCGCAGGGGGCTTATTCAGCTCGATTGGATGATAACCCTGAGGGGCGCGGCAGGGCGCGTACTCTCCTCGCCGATGCTTATGCAGCTGCAGGTGAGTATGAAAAAGCGATGGATGCTTATCGTACTGCGCTGGATGAACCTGTGAACCATAATTCAAGAATGCAAACGCGTTTGTCTGTTGGATTAGGGATGACTGCGTTGAAATTAGAGCTGCCTGAAATGGCTGTTGCCGCGCTTCAGGAAGCTGCCCATGTCGAACCCTTGAATGCACAGATCCAACGCAACCTCTGTGAAGCCTATCTGGCAAATGAGCTTTCACAAGATGCCTTTCAGGCTGCTAATAATGCCTTGGAGCTATCTCCTACGGACCTTAACACACTGGTCTGGTTTATAGATCAAGGTACCCGAATTGCGACTTTACCTGGTTCGGCTGCCCAGCCAATTCTGTCAGAAGTGATTCATGCCTTGCGAGTTGCGCTGCAGCAAGCTCCAGATCGCGCTGATCTGTTGGTCCGGTTAGGAAAAATGCTGATGCAAACAGGTGGGCGTGCGGAATCATTGGAAGTGTTCAAGAAGCTGGCTGGACTCGATTTAGCGCTGCAGCAGGTGAGCATTCAAGATCTATATCAGGCTGCACAGGTGGTTCTTGCGGCTGGCGATGCCAGACTTTCGGTAACCCTTCTCCGCAAAGCAATCACTAAGCTCAAATCGACCCAGAAAGATAATGATTCCAGCTCAGACGGTGCGTTGGTGGGGGATTTATATGAATTGCTAGTCAAGTCACTCGAACAGCTAGGCGATCTGGATGGGGCTTTAGAAGTAATTAATGAAGCCATTGGATTTGATAAAGCGCGGCTTGTATTTCATATCAGCAAGGCTGATATCCTGTATCGGCTGGGCAGGTTGGACAAGGCCCGTGAAAGCCTGGATGAATCGCTTATTCGTTGGCCGGAGAACATCGGACTTAGATATCGAATGGCCCGCACGCTCCAGGCTTTGGGTGACTTGCCAAAAGCATTACAGCAGGCTGAGCTTGGGATTTCCGGGATTGAAGAAGATTTGGATGACTCCCAGGCAAAGGACCTGTATTTGTGTGCAGCCGGGCTTGCAAATGCGACCTTGAGATCCCGCCGGGCATTTGCCTATCTTCAGAAAGCTATTCCGGAATCGGATTTTAATTATCATCGGATGGACTATGCGATCTGGCGAGCCGAGCTGGCGCTTGAGGCGGGCGAGCTCGAGGCTGCAGAACAAGCGGTTGCTGAATTTGAATCACAGGCTGTATCCTCTGCCCGAGCACTCGCGGTTTGTGGATTGGTGGCCTGCAGGCGCGGCGACCGGGATGATGGTGAGAGAAAATGCAGGTCGGCGGTTCGGATGTGGACCAAACTGCAAATGGGGCAGCCAGGGCAAACACCTGCAACAAGTAAAGAGGCTTTCATCGCTGAACTCGCTGCTGTTGGGATGGCTGCCATGGAAAACCGGCTATGGAAAGAGGCCATTTCAATATTTAAACAGCTTGTAGAAATGTTCCCTGAAGAACCACGAGCCCAATATCTGCTGGCTCAAGCGCTGATGCTCGTTGCGGAAGCGCAGGCACTTTGTCAGGATATGGAAGTCGTCAAGCACGCTCCAGGTCCAGACCGCCTGCTTGAAAAAGCATATCGCCAGTATGAAGAGTGTTTGCAGGCTGCTGCAGAAAAAGCCGGAAACGCCGATGTTTTAAAGACGGATGGTGTCCTGGAAAATGTGGATGTCGAGATAAAGCGAACTTTAGGCATGTGTGCCAGGCGCGGCCGAGCAGTTTTCAAGGCAATCCTGGCAAATGCGAATGCCCTGGAATATCTTTTACAAACTGTAATACCTGCCACGGATGATGTCGCGGCGTTGATTATGGTTTACCGCCGCTGTGGGGATGTTGACAGGGCGATGAAATCGATCCAGGTAGGGTGGCATCCGGTCTTTAATGGCAAAGACAGTCGAAAAGACCCACATATTATCATCCAGCTTGCTCTTGTGGACCCCGACGTCCGCAGCGCAGTCGATCTCATCATGGATTCTATGGCATCTCCAGTAAGCTCTAATTTTGGGTGGCCGGAAATGCCCATGATGCATTATCTTGTCGCCAGGTTATGTCATCAAATAGGCGATTTCACAGTTGCTCGCCAGGCGATAAAACAAGCGCTGGAGGCATGGCCAGATGAGCCGCGCTGGCAGGCGCTGGCTGCAAGGATCACGCTTTCGCTGCCCGCAGAAAACCGACTTCAGCAGTTAGCCGATTCGATCGGATACCTGGAAAAAGCCGCCGCCCAGGAGCCTGGAAACTGCGTTCACCAGCTTGCGTTAGGAGAAATTTATATTGAAACCGGACAGAATCGCCAGGCTTTGCAGGTTTTTGAGAATGCGACACGCCTGGAGCCCAAAAATGCGGCAGGATGGTTAGCCCTGGCAAAAGCCCAGCACCTGTGTGGCGAATTAGATCTTGCAGCATCCAGTGCCGAGCGAGCAATTGAATTATCCGACGACCCGGTTGAGGCGCTATTGCTGCGTGCAGAAACCGCGCTGCAGACAAACAACCATCGCGGTGCTTTGAGCCGGGCCCAAACGGTTTTACGTTCTCAGCCCGAAAATCCTCAAGCGCTTTATCTGCTCGCCCGTGCCCTTGAGGGATTAAATCGACCTGCAGAAGCGCTCGAAGTGCTCGAAAAAACACTGCCGATTTATGAAAATCCGACCATGATGCAGTTAGAGAAGCTGCAGCTTATAAAACGTTCGCAAGGACTTGAAGCCGGTTTACGCGCTCTGCAGGATATGGTGACACAAAATCCAAAACAGGCTGGTTATCTTGCTTTGCTTGCAGAATGGCTTCAGGAAGCCGGAAAAATGGATGCTGCGACTCAAGCTGCACGGCTTGCCCTGCAAGAAGGGCTGGATGGGCTCACAATGCAAAAACGAGCCCAACTGCATACTCTTATTGGACTCCAAATGCGCCGGGCAGGACAGTTGGATCAGGCAATTCAAAACCTAAGCGAGGCAATCAGCGAATCATCAGACCATCTGGAAGCATATTTAGAGCTTGGAAGAGTGTATCACGATCGGCGAGAATTCCAGCAGGCTTTGAAAGTTTACCAAAAGGCGATTAACCTGGCAGGAGGAGATTTTCGCCCGTATTATCAGGCGGGGATGGTGTTGAAAGATAACAAAGATTACATGGCAGCTGAGGCGATGCTTCGCAGGGCAGCCCAACTCGCTCCAAATGAAGTCGCAGTACACCGTTTGCTTGGGGCGGTTGTTGCGCTGAACCTGGTTCACAGCCGTCGATTAGTCCCAACCAGCGCCAAGTGAGGTTCGTGAATCGGAAAGCCATGACTTATGACTATTAAGAATCCGCTTGTATTGCAACGGCCGCTATCTCGAGCTGAATATTTCCAAGTTGTGCGAACTGCTTTGGCGACTGGTCAAAATTTATTTGCCCGTCAGGCTGTGTTGAACTGGCTGGCAACATTTCCGGGGGATTTGCGTGCCAGCCTTTATTTTGCTCGCGCTTTGGCTGGTGAGAACCGACTTTCCCAGGCAGGGCATGTCCTACAAAGGCTGTGCATCCTCGATCCAGAAGATCTGGATGCTGTCCAGACTTTTTTGGATGTAATCATGCTCATGAAGGCGCAACAAAACCAATCCCGGCTTGATTGGGGTTTACGTGAGTGGGAGAGTGAAAATAAACCAGAGTGGCGCGAAGAGATCTCATCTTTGGAGATGACCGTACGCGCACATCGTTTTGCGCTTCAAGGACCAAAGACCGATGGGGAAGAAATTGCACCCTGGGGAGGACCGATTTGGATCGCAAGGCAAGCTTTGGAAAAAGGCGAAACGCAGTTGGCATCAAGCCTAATGGATGATGTCGTCTCTCAGGTTAAAAAACATCCACTCGGTGGAATAACCCACCTTCAGTCTCTTCAAATGAGCAGCCGAGAATCCAGTGAGAACTTTGTAGACATCGCAAGAAAGTATCATCAGCTTTGGCCGGACACATTGTATTTTCTGATTCGACTGGCAGATTGGTCGTCTAATATCGGAAGGTCAGATGATGCAGTTGCTCTGCTTCATGAAGCTGCGGCTCGGGATATCGAAGGTCGGGTAATCCAACGAATTTGGGGTAAAGGCCATCCCTATCAATCACTTTGGCCGCGGCGGATGCAGCTAAAAATGGACTTGATGATACCGTCTCAAGTGATGGAACTCATGGGTTGGAACCAACTTCCATCAGGCAGCGGCGAGTCGTTTAAATCGGTTGATGTAAAGGATTTTAAAGAGACCCTGGGCAAAGAGGACAATCCTGTAATCCAAGGAGTTGACATTCCTTCTGTCTCTCAACAAACGGCATCGAGTAAATCAAATCCAATCCTGGACCAAGATAAATCACGGTATACCGAGCAAGAAACAATAAAACATTCGGTTCCTGCGAGCCGAGCCAAGAAAAATGTGAGGGTGATAAATACCGATCTTCTGACAGTTGAAACTGAACTGGAAAAGCTGGCTTCACGATACAAACTGACAGGACTAACTCGCCAGGACGGGCGTTTCCCGATTTATATTGTATTTTCCCTCCGTGGGCGGCTGAAATCAGTTTATGGGGAAAAAGTTGCCGAGCTGCTTGAAGCCGAAATGAAAAAGCTTGCTCTTGCGGTGCGAAGTCGAACCGGTTGGGGTGGTCGGGTTGTGATTGCGGATGACCCCGAGTATACGTTGAAAATCGGGTTGAAGCCGGTGAAACCTGAAGATCCTTGGGCATGCAAGCTTTTAATTGCGGACCTGGACGAGTGGTTGCGAAAGCGAGGAGAAAGGATCGGCGCACTCCTGATTGTTGGGGGACCGGAAATCGTCCCATTTCACCATCTGCCAAACCCGGTCGATGATCCAGATCATGATATCCCTTCAGACAATCCATACTCAACCCGGGATGAAAATTATTTCATACCGGAATGGCCGGTTGGACGTCTACCGGGAGGATCTGGAACCGATGCGCGTTTATTATTAGAATCTTTGAGAAGGTTTCAAGAACAACACAGCGCAAAAAAACCAAAAGTATCACATAAACAAAACCTGCCCAGATGGATCCATGACGTGATAGGAAATATTACCCCTTCTTATCGACGAAGTTTTGGATACACTGCGGAGATATGGCAGGAGGCAGCTGGATTAGTCTTCAGTTCAATTGGCAGACCTGTTTGGATGCATGTTTCCCCGCCTTCGGGCTTAAAGCAAGAGGAGTCTGGTGGGACAACAGGGAGGTCGAATGGTCTGCGAGGCATCCCAGCTCCGAGCGGGAGGATGGGATATTTCAATTTACATGGCAAGGTTAATGTGCCGGAGTGGTTTGGACATCGTGATCCGATGCGTTTTTCGGACGAGCCGGACTATCCTATCGCACTTCGCCCATCGGATATTTGCAGCTCGAAAGGCGTCTCCAGTGTCCCCCAGGTTGTTTTCAGCGAAGCATGTTATGGTATGCATATCAAGGATCGAGTAATTGATGAAGTAATTGCATTAAAATTCCTAGAAGCTGGAAGCCTGGCAGTTGTGGGATCAACAAGTATGGCATATGGCGCGGTGCTGGCAGCGCCAATGGTTGCAGCAGACATGTTGGGTTTCACTTTCTGGCGTTTCCTTAAACAAGGGATGCCCGCTGGTGAGGCGCTTCGTCAGGCGAAGATTTACCTGGCCAGTGAGATGCATCGCCGCCAGGAATATCTGGATGGTGAAGATCAGAAAACGCTGATTTCTTTTGTTCTTTATGGTGATCCCCTGGCAGAGTTGATTAGCAAAAACCGGACACCCAAGAGCGTACGATATCGAGCGAAACCGTTAGCTAAGGTCCAGACGGTATGCGATCGGGAGGACAAACCTGGAGAACCCACACCGGTCCCCATGGAAGTAATGGATGGGGTTCGCAGGGCTGTGGCTAAATATCTGCCTGGGATGATTGATGCACGTCTGGTATATAGTTGCGAGCATGAGCCGCATTCGATGCCGCAAAAAATTTCGGAAGAGCAATCTTGCCTGCAACAGAGATCTTTCAGTCCGGAAAATGGACACAGCAATGATCGCAAAAGCAGCCGATTGACAATGAATTTCCGCAATTTAGTAACGCTAAGGAAGCAGGTAAGCGGTTCAGGAGAAACCCATCTTGAGATCGCCCGACTTACGCTCGATGAGCATGGAAAGCTAGTAAAAATGGTAGTTTCACGCTGAAAAAAGTAACAATCCTTGGACCGGCTGATTAATAATCCCTAATCCCTGCACTCGGAAGCCCATTTTAAAGTTGTGGTATGATAATCCGCTGGAGCTGCCAGCTAGGCTACTCCAGAGGTGGTTTTTTGAGAGCAAGAAGATCGTTATCTGCATTGAGATTTTTATCACTCGGCATATTGCTGGGCGCGATTATCATGACTGCGCTACAGCTGGTACGATTCAGCCGAGTCCGATCTTATTTGCCAGCTGGTCTGAATGTTGCCGGTGTGCCTGTTGGAGGATTAGACCGTCAACAGGCCGCTGAGCGGTTGATGGAGGTTTATTCCTTCCCAGTTGTTCTTCTGTATAAAGATTCTTCTATCCTTCTTCAGCCATCGGTTGTCGATTTTTCCCTTGATATAGAAAATATGCTTGCATTGGCAAACCTTGAGCGCACTCAGAAAGTTTTTTGGGAGGATTTCTGGGATTATATTTGGGGGCGCACTGAATTTCCAACCCAAATTCCTTTGCGGGCGACCTTTTCTGAGGAACGCTTGAGGACGTTTCTTGTCGATGTTGCAGCGCGTTATGACCGACCTTCAGAGCCTGCGATGCCTGTTCCCGGCTCAGCCAGCTTTAATCCTGGAAAACCCGGTGAAGCGCTTGATATAGAAGGCGTCATGACTCCGATAGAAGCTGCATTATATTCTTTGGACAATCGCCAGGTAGATCTTAAGCTTCAGCGAGTGGATCCCTCTCGTCCGGCATTTCAGAACCTGGATGTCTTGCTAAAACAGACCCTTCAGGTTGGTGGATTTGAGGGATTGGCAGGAATCTATTTAAAGGACCTGACATCCGGTCAGGAAATGCATTTTGCCACTCAGAATTTCGAAGATGTGCCTGTTGAACCCGATATTGCTTTCACCGCTTCAAGCATCATCAAAATTCCGATCATGGTGTCTTCTTTCCGCAGGTTGCAGGATCAAAATGACACAGAAACGATGAAGCTATTAGAAGATATGATCGACAAGTCCGGCAACGAAGCGGCTGACTGGCTGATGGATCGTGCTATTGCAACGGACCGCGGACCGTTGGTCGTGACGGAAGACATGCAGGCATTGGGATTAAACAATACGTTTCTGGCAGGTTATTTTTCATTTGGTTCACCGTTGCTAGCATTAATCGAAACACCGGCGAACTCACGCCAGGATGTTTTCACAGATCCCGATCCTTACAGCCAGACAACACCTTCTGATATCGGGATGCTGCTGGACGATATTTATCAGTGTGCAAAGACCGGCAGCGGGGCTCTGCCGGCAGTTTTTCCTGGGGAGATCACCCAGCTTGAATGTCAGGCGATGAACACCTTCTTGATAAAAAATCGACTGCCCGTTTTGCTTACGGCAGGATTACCAGAAGCCACGACGATTGCTCACAAGCACGGCTGGGTAACCGTGAATGGAATTATCAATACGATTGGCGATGCGGGGATTATTTATTCTCCAGGGGGCGATTATATCCTGGTTGTTTTTCTGTATAATCCTGAGCAGCTGATTTGGGAATCAGCATCCACATTGATCTCTCAGCTATCTCAAGCAGTATACAACTTCTACAACCTGCCGGAAATTTAAGGTATAATGCGGGCGTCGCCCCCGTAGCTCAATGGACAGAGCGCCTGACTTCGGATCAGATGTAAAACCCCCGTTTAGATATACTCGCATATGAAGAAGCTCTCTCGTAAATATTTAAACTGTAGGATTAGCCGTAGGAGTTAGATATATTATTCTTTCTTATAAGGTAACTAAAAAATCCTCCCCCCTCCTATTTGGCGGTTATCCTGCGTTACGGAATTGGTCTTCAAAATCGTTTATACGCCGACAAAATCTCAAAGTCTGAACGCCCACCTGAAGTCTTTCAGTTCAGGGACGAGAGCAACACGAATTTTGAAGACACGAAAAAACCGCTCTCAGACAGTGGTGTTCCACACTCAAAATTACTACGAGTTATTTTAAAGTTCCAGTAATTTCATTCGATGTCTTTTTGGCTTTGTTATTCGGAGATAATAACTATGATGATAGCTTTCCTTAAATGGGGTAGTAAACGTTCCTTATTTCTTATACGATAATTTTTAGATTCACATTTCTTTCTGCAGTATTTCTTATTTCTATTGCATTTTAGGGGTAAAAGCTGGCCACAGATGACGCAGTGTCGTTGAAGTGCTATAATTGGGATGTTCATAGTAATAAGAACAGATTATTCCCCTAAAGACGTAAAGTCAATAGGGGAATTTTCTTTTTACCACAACTTGCGCTGGACCGTCCGTAGTTCTAGCCATTTTATTAGATCACTTTCTCTAATCCTCACGTTCCTCTCGATCTTGATGTAAGTTATCTTACCTTCTTTGATCATCGAGTACATCTTCGTCTTCGACATTTTCAAGATTTTGGCAACTTCTTGCGCAGTATATAACGTTTCCATTCTCCCTCCCCTATAAGATTTATGATGATCCTATCCTGTCTGTAGAAGATCCACTCTCCTTTCACCTTTCCTGGGACACTTTCCCCGAACTCGGACATCGTTAGGTCTGGCAACATCGAGAGCGGTTTGAGTGGATTTGGGTCAAGTAATTAAAAGTCTTGTTTCTTTGCACAATCTTCAATACATACATCGTTTGCTTGGTTCTTGCACACTCCACAGATCCTCGACTGGTGGCAGATGTAGTTTTAAAAATATCCGTTCCATTTTTTCTCCTTTAGCCAGGCGGTTTCGGCCCCCTCAACTGATCGAAAGTGATGTCTCGCTTTTCGATCACCTCAAGGGCATCTCGTACCCTGACCCCTCGTTCTTTCAAAAGCATTTCCTTGATCGTGTCGATGTTGTCTTCAGTAGTCATGTTCGGGTTCTCCTTTGTTTTTGGTATGTATCTGATGTGGCGGTCAACTTCTCGCTGACAAACCTGCGCATGATGCACTCCCGGATGTTTCATCCTCTGTAAGGTGTTGGCGATTGCTAAATACTGTCCTCTGTCTGGCTCGACCACTGGTCCTGGCGCTTCTGACTTAGCCGGCAGTTTGACAGTCTGAGGACGGATTAAACTTGCTGTGAAAGTTCATAAGCCTCGTTGAAGTTCGAGAGCGCAAAACATACGAGGTTTCCTAGGCTCCAGATGTGCGGTCTCAATTCGAGAGCCATCTGGGAAAGTTCCTGCAGGACCACGTAGAGCTGTAGCTTACGTGAGCGGTACTGCGGTGAAAGACGTGATATTTCAGGCGCCATCCCTGGGATCTGTATAAGTGAGTACACTTCATCCATCACCAGGGACACAGGCTTGTCGTTGGGGTCTGATGGTCGACGTTTGTTGATTTCCGCCATGATCAGCGAGTACACCTGCATGAACAGATAGTGCTGGGTGATCTCACGGTTTATCAACCTTGCTCCGTCAACAAGTACTAGCAGGCCTTTGTCGATCGCTTCTTTGGCAGTCCAGCCTGGGCGGTAGTAGCCCACCCTGGTCCTGATCGCCCCTCGGTTCAACTGCTCCCAGTAAGGACAAGAGTGCGTAGCTTCTCAGCTCCCGCTCACTGTCCTTGATTTCAAGGAACACCTGTTCCAGCCACCATTTCGAACCAGGGAACTTGTAGCCATGGATTGACAGCGCACGTCTCATCAGTCCTGCGTCCCGCAAGAGCCTCTTTGCTTCTGTGATCTGCCAGCTCTCACCGATCTCGTTTGTGATCACGGTGATCAGTCGGAAGACCTCAGGTGCGATTTCTTGGAGAGCCAGTCCCCCTAAGAAGGGCGCACCCTTCACCAACTCTGGAGCCAGACGGATCAGGTTCTTAGAAACACGCTGCACCTGTTCCTCTGCATCCCCGTACTCGCTTGAGAACTCGGGCATCGGGATCACCCAATCAGGGTTTCCGATCTCGTCGTACACGATCCTTTTTCAGAGTCTGCACCGCTCCTCTTTGGGGAGCTGCAGGATCATGTTGAGGATCGTGTCTGTGATCGAACCCGACCAGTCGAGTACGAAGATCGCTCGGTCTTGGTATTTGCGGAAGTAGCTTACCAGGTGTCTTGCTAGAGATGAGCTTTCCGTCCCCTGTCTGCCGATGTAGAGCGTTCCCATCGACAGCCCTTCAGAAAACAACTCCTCCCCTTCTTCAACCACCGCATTTGGGATTGGTGGTTTTGGGGGAGGAGGATGGTTAAGCATTGAAAAATTAAACATGTTTGAGTTTGTACTCCTTTCCATTTTCGCCCCAGATATAGATCTGGGCTAAGAGTCGCCCGCCTATCGGAACCCTTTAAATTCCTCATAGTCGGTGAAGAAAAACGGTCCTTCGGGTATCAAGCTCTCTACAAAGAGCTGCACCTGGCGTCTCGGCACGCTGGCCACAAAAAGCACCAGTGGATCCGCATCAAACTTCCTTCCATTACGGACAGGCTTTCCTTGATGTAGCGGTTGATCTTGCCTTTGACCAATCCTGATTTATAGAAGTTTTTTAAGGTGCAGTATTCAAAAAGAAGTAGCTTGCGGTTGGGGTAGCGGATGCCCCATTCAGGTACGTTTCCGTTGCCTTTCAGGTATCGCTCTGGGATGATCGTGCAGTCCATGTCGGACCTCCAGATCCTTACCAGTCCTTCCGTACACCCAAGCCCGTGTTCGATATAAAGCTGCGTTCCACGACATCTCCTCGGTACGGAGTACACCAAACGGTTCCCGTATGAGAAGGACTTCAGCAACCCTCTGCTAACAAACTTTGGTAACAATGCTTCCGTCCTGCGATGTCTTTCTGTCGTTCCCGTGAACCACATCACAAAGTGGTCTCTTGTGGCCCAATGAAAAACTTGCGCAGCTTCCAAAAAATCCTTCTGTCGTATTACAGAGTAGTGCATCGGTTTAGCCTCTCTAGGATTGATGGAGCGAGGACCTTGATGTCAACTCCACCTTACCTTTTCACTTTATGATTGTCAATTGGACGATCAGCACGGTTATGTAGGCCATTACAAGCCATCCTAAAAACAGGGCGATCGTTGCCACCACGCAGACTGGGTAGAAAATCAGTCCATCATACTTTTCGGGTATTCCAAATTCTCTACCCAGTCCCACCCACTGGTTGGCGATCCTTGTTACTGCTGTCGGGACACCTACCCAGATGGATGCTAGTGCAGCACTGGTCATGTTGAGTGCCATTCGGAAGACTCTGATTGTGAAGGGGATGATGAAACGGAAAACTACGATTATCCATTTCAGTCCCACCAAGAGTGTACGCATATCCAGCTCCCATCTTCCAGCACTGCCACAAGCATCGGGTCGTATGCCAGGGCGTACACAAACAGGTACAACACTCCAAACACCATCAGACCCAGCACTCCAAGTATTGCCTTGATTGTTCCATCCGTCATCTCCTTCTGTTTCTGTTCTTTCTGCATCTCCAGCTCGACTTTCTGAGATCGTCGGCCACCACCAGTCCCCGGATTTTCACTCCCTGGTTTACCAGGGCAAAGAGCTTCTGCATTGCTGCGGGTGAATAGTAGAATTGTATTGATGTGCCGGGACCACATACCACTCTCCTATCTTTACCGGCCGTAAAGGCATCTCTCCGCAGCCTATGACCTCGAACTTTGTCTTCACTTTCTCTCATTGTTTTGGTTTCCACATTTTTTTCTCCTCGCTTCACATTATCCAAAATTTAGACATAAAACAACCTCACTAAACCCTATCAGGAGGTACTGTTATGGCGGATGAAAAAAGGGAAAAACTAGAGGGTCTGACCGAGAGGGAGAAAGAGGTTTTGTTCTATGTGTCAACCACAAAGGATATTAAAAGCTAAAGACATAGCATCAAAAATGATTATGGGGAAAGCACGATACGGAATATTTTGTCTGGAATTTACAAAAAACTGGCAATTACGGGCAGCGATTTAGAGAAAAGGATTATCCTTTTTAGGGAGTATGCCCATATATTTAGAACCCTCTATCCGACCAAAGAGGCGATTCAGAGGCCTTCAGAGGCCATCCCAGAACCGATTGAGGAACCGATTCCTGCTCCTCCTATTTTTACTCCCCGTGAACCCGCTATTACGATTGCACCACCAGCTCCCAGAAGGCGTTCTGGGTTACATCGCAAATCATTGTTGATTTATCGGCCTTTTCAGTTGTCTCGATGGTGGTGATTGGGTTTTTGACTTTTACGATTTTGGCGATGAGCAGAGAGAGTCTCCGAGATTTCACTAGCCCCTTCTCAGGCAAAAGCAGCAACACTTCGTCCTACTGACATAACAACTTTGTTATACACTCCGCTCCCCTCTTTAGTCCCTCCAACTTATCCTCCTGAACCGACGATAGACATGACGGTACAAATTCCACCGCCTGGTACTACAATTGAAGCTGGCCTAAGTTTTCAGAAAACTGATTTGTTAGTTACTACTTCAGACATAAGATTTGCCGATGAGGATCTTTTAAAATCTTAGTAGTAGTAAAAAACAATAGGAAAGAGGATTACATCCTTCGTTATCAACTCAACAATATCCATGTCTACGATGATGTCGGTAATCAATACCAGATTTCTACTGGGTCAAGCACTTCGATAGATGAAGTGCATATTGAAACGATACAACCTGATCTTCATGCCGATGTTTCCACTGGACCCTACGCTAATGACCTAATACTTGAACCTGGGATTGCTGTAAATGCATCAAAAATATATCTCACTATTGATCAACTTGCGGGTATGACAGATATGACCTGGGGTTATGGATTTAAACTGAATTCTTGATCCCGAGGTAGGTAGCCCTGAGGATCCGCTTTCTATTCGCAGAATTCACTTCCTGCGGCCAATTCGGGAGAATTCCGGGAATCTGGGCGGGATCTTGATGGGAGGCTCGCGCGGATAGTGCTCTTACTGGTAGAGGGACCCGTTGTGCGACTGCCGACAACGGCTACCAGTCAGGAGGTCCGCCATGCCTGCCCGGGCGCAAGGAGACGATCCGTCGGGATGAGGTCGGGTACTATCACTGTTTTAACCGTTGCGTCCGTCGAGCGTTCCTGTGCGGCGTCGATTCGCTGACGGGTAACGACTACGGACACCGCAAGACCTGGATCCAACAGCGTCTGGAGACGCTGGCTGCTGCCTTCGGGGTCGAGATCTGTGGCTTTTCGGCGATGGACAATCATCTCCACCTCATCCTCCGCAACCGTCCCGATCTGGTCTCCGCCTGGTCGGAGGAAGAAGTGGCTCGCCGCTGGTGGAAGTTGTGTCCCCAGCGACGCACTCGCGACGGTGAGCCGGCCGAACCCCAGGACCTCGAGCTCAGGATCTGGCTGAACGATCCCGACAAGATGCGGCAACTTCGCGACCGGCTGTCCGACATCTCCTGGTTCATGAAGCTGCTTTGCCAGCACATCGCGCGCAGGGCGAACCGGGAGGACCAGGTTTCAGGGAAGTTCTGGGAGTCGAGATTTGGGGCCGTCCCGCTCTTGGATCAAGAGGCGCTGCTGGCGTGCAGCGTCTACGTCGACTTGAACCCCATTCGAGCCGGCAAGGCCGACACTCCCGAAGCGTCCGAGTACACATCGGCCTACCAGCGGATTCAGGCTCTGCCGCGAGTGGGAACAGCGCCACGCTGGGAACGCCGCCAGCGGGCCTCCCGACCGCATGTCCGCTCGATCGGGAAGCCGCGGTGGAAGCCGATTTGTGGTTGGCTCCGATTGCCCTGACAGACGGCCGCGTCTCTCCAACTGCGGTCCCAGCGAATCCCTTTCCGGCCCGGCGCGCTTCGGACCTCGGCTTTCTGCCTCTGACGCTCCCCGACTATCTTCAGCTCCTCGATTGGACGGGCCGGCAATTGCGCAGCGACAAGCGGGGCGTTATTTCCACCGCTTTGCCTCCCATTCTCGAGCGGCTCAAAGTCGATGCGGTCAAGCTGGACCACGATTGTGAGCGATTTCTCACGCCTGTTCCGCTCGGCTGCAGGTCGCGTCGAGAGCCTGGTGGGGGAAGCCCAGCGAACGGGCCGACGTTGGCTGCATGGCGTTCGCCGGGCAGCCCAAGTCTTCAGCTGATTGCCGCAGCGCGCGATTCGCTCGACGTGAAGCGCCACAGCTTCTGCTGGTCTTCGCTATCAGCAAGGCGTGTCGTCGAGCAGGCCATTCCGGGCGGTTCGGCCAAGCGCCATTAACCCCGCAGCGGCTTTTCACGGCACGAACTGTGCCTCTCGAGCTTCCTTGTCCTTGCGGACCCGGAGTTGTCCCTCGCCGACTCCTCCCATTCTTGGCATTCGCCCCGCTCCGCCTTGTTTGCGCCCAATCGGTGTGTGTCTTAGTTTTGTCAGTTTTTTTGCGTCCAATCGGTGTGTGTCTTGTTTTGCACATGAATGATCCGGGTTAGCTGTCCGGTGTGGAGGCGGGTGCGATGTGAGCGGCCACCAATAGACTTGGCCGAAACCCAGCATGGTGCCCGTGGCGACGGCCAACTTCACTTTGGCCAGCTCGAAATCGACCAGGGCCCGGACCTCTTCTAGCTGCACAACCGCCAGACGTTCCGCTGCGAACAGCACGTCCGTGCTGTCACGCTGGCCGAATTCGAACAGGCGGCCTTCGGCCTGGTAGGTCTTTCCGCAGCCAACACGGCCCGGCGCAGTGTGGCCAGAATCCGCTGCCAGCTTTGCTCGAGCTTGTCCACCGCATCTTGGACCTCTTGGCGGATGATCCATTGCAGGGCGTCCTGCGTGAGAGCGAGTCTGGAAGCACTCGAGCACCACCTGCTGGCGGCGGGCCACGGCGGCCTGGTTGCCGCTGCCCAACGGCAACGGGACTTCCCCCACCAGACCCGCGAACCAATCATTGAATCCGTCTCCGAACAGACGGCGGTCAGGAAGTGCCCAGCGTATTGTCGCTGCCCAGCAGTGCGATCCGGCCCGTCACGTCCAACCGCGGCAAGACGGCGTTGTCTTCGACGGCCATCTGGACCGCGTTGCGCAGCAACTCCAACTCCAGCTCGAACATTTCCATGCGGTTGCCGATGGCGTACTGAGCGAGGATCTGGCGGTCTAGCTTCATGCCTGCGGGAGCCGGGTCGGTGGCCACCAGTAGCGGAGCGGGCGAGTCCACGGGCAGGTCGGGCCGCTGCATAATCCGTTTCAGCTCGCGGCCGGCGAGACGGACGTCGGTCTCGGCGGCGATGATCAGGGCTTGCCGGGAATACAACCCGGATTCAGCCCGCAGCCCGTCCACTTGGGAGATTTGGTCGGCTTCGATAAGGCGCCGCGCGATCTTGAGCTGCTTCTCGGCGATTTCGATCTGTTGTTCGGCGATCTCTCGCGTCTGGAGGGCGTTGTACAGGTTCCAGTAGGCGCGTTTCACGTCGGCCAGCACGCGAATGACGGCCAGCTTCGTGCGGCACGGCCGCCCGGGTCTGGAGATCGGCGATCTGAATGGCCGCGGTATTGACGTTGCGGCCGGCGCCGCGGAGCAGCGGTTGGCGGAACGCGAAACCAACGTTCGTGTCATAGAACGAGTCGATACCGGCCGTCTCGAGGCGGCCCATCCCCGTCTCCAGCGACACGCGGCCGCCGGTAGTCAGCGGCACGTCCACCGTAGAGGTACCGGCACCGCCGAACCCGGCAGGGCTGAACGGGTCAACCAGATCGATCACCTGCCGCTGTTGGGCGCCGAACAGAAAATTCCCCGGCGGCGGATCGGTCTGGCTCGGGCCCCAGGCTGCTGAAACGTGGCTTGAAAGCGAGCAACTTCCTCGCTGACTACTTGGTTGGCAATGGCCGGGTTGACCAACTGGACACGCAGTCGAGGTTGTTTGCGAGGGCCGCGGCCCGGGCCTCTTCCAGTTTGAGTTCGACCGTGCGCGGGCCAGCCTGTGGCACTCCGCGGGCGGCGGCACTTCCTCCGGCGGGTCGCGGCTGCCACGTGGATCCGCGGCCGGCGGCAGCCGCTCGATGGTCGGCGGCGTTTCCGCTTGCTCTACCAGATCCAGACGTTCGACCGTTTGCAGTTGGGTGAAGTTGCTGGAGCGGAAGTGGGAGGGGAGCCAACAACCGGCCGGACTGCAGACACAGAAGCAGCAAAATGCCGACGAGCGACCGGGGAATGCGTCCAACGGCTGGCATGGCGGCTCGGCAGAAAGGACCTTACGCGTGGACTGCAAGGTAGAAAGGGACTGGTAAGAGGCCGGTAAACGTGGATGTCTTGTGGAGGAATCGGCCGATTGAAGTCGCTACGGCGAGCAGATCCGCGCATCCGCAAAGTCCTCCCAGCCGGAATCTTCGTCGCCCCACCGCAGGCTTGGTCCATGAAAATCGCTACTGCGATCACGACGAGTCGGAAGAATGAAAGGTACGTTCGATGAAGCAAAGCACCCCCCCGAGCCCCCCTGAACACAGGGGGGGAATTGAATGACTGGCCTACGTCGTCTGGCGTGCCATCAGCCGTTGGAACAAGCCTTCACAGCGGGCCAACTCGCCTAACGACCCGACCTGCACGATCCGGCCGGCTTCGAAAACGTCAAATTCGGTCGGCGTTTTGGATCGTGCTCAGGCGGTGGGCGATCGCGATGCGAGTGACTTTGCGACGGCGAATGCTGTCGCTGACGATCGACTGAGTGCGGTTGTCCAGCGAGCTCGTGGCTTCGTCTAAGAGCAAGATTCGGCGGCCTGGGCCAGGGCCCGAGCGATGGCCAGCCGCGTCGCTGGCCCCCGGAAAGCTCGCTTCCTTGCTGATCAGGTGCAGAGGCCCATGGGCATTTCCTTTATTTCCTCGGCAGTTCCTACGTCCCGCCAGGTTCCCAGGCTTCACGTTCGGCGCGAGTGGTCGCCAGGCGAGGTACCGAAGACCGAGGTCGGCGGCATGGATGCTGTCGAGGGTGCCGAAGACGACACCCGATCTGACGCCGCACGGCGGTTACGTCCAGGTCGCAAAGTTCCTGGCCGTCGTACCACACGTTGCCGAACTCCGGGGTCTCAAACCCCAGCAGCAGCCGGAAGACCGTAGACTTGCCGCTGCCCGACGGTCCAACGAACGCCACGAACTGCCCGGGTTCGGCGTCCAAGCTGACGTCGTGCAGCACCAGCGGGCCGTCGGTGCGGTAGCGGAACGTGACGTCCCGCAGCACGACGTGGCCGGATAGGCGTCCGGGATCGCCCTTCTGCCCGCTGGTTTCGGGCTGGGCGTCGAAGATCGGGCGGATCAGCTGCGCCTTGGCCACGCTGTCCATGACGTCGATGAAGGTGTTGCTGGCCGTCATGGCGCCCGTAAGGAACATGCCGAACGCCGAGCTGAAGGCCAGGGAACTCGCCATCGTGAGCACTCCCGTCTGGCTGCTCGGGGCCTCGATCGCCTGGCCTTCCAGAACAAGCCGTGCCGCCGCGAAATACAGGACGACAGAGCTGAGCAGCGGCAGGACAAAGTTGAACAACACCATGAGGTCTTGGAGTCGCTGGACACTCGACTTTAGTTTCAGCTGGCGTGCATAGCGGCGGGCCCAATGGTTGTACGCTCGCTGTTCCGCCCCGGCCAGCAGCTTGGCGATGGAACTCAGGAGCTGAGCACCACAGCCCAAGACAAGCTGCCTCGAGTCGCTCCAGCAACATCGCCCGCTTGCGGATCACGCCGCCAGCGTCCCTCAGCACGCACACACGACCGCCAGAACGATCGCGATCCAGGCCAGCTTGGGACTGTAATAGAAGAGCAGGCCGATGTTCAACAGGGACACGATCCCGGTACCAGGCCGCGGACCGCCGTGGCCCCGATCTCTGTGCTCATCTCGCTGACCATCAGGGAGCGGTTCAGCGATCGCCCGAGGAGAACTGGCGAAAGAAGGTGGCCGGCAGACGCAACACGCGATCCCAGGTGGCGGCTTGCAGGGCGGCGGTCGCAGCGGTTTGCGTGCGCAGCGCGATCAGGCCTTCGGCCAGCAGGAACTCGCCCTGCCCGCAAACCACCGCCAGCAGTGCCAGGGCCACTTGAATCA
>CAVSCE010000008.1:0-1159452 GCA_963726375.1 uncultured Chloroflexia bacterium
TACCGGGTGCGTCGCCTTTGGGTTGGAGCGGATCGCTTTCGCTTTTCTGTCCCAGTTTGGGCTCGATCCGGCTCTTTGGCCGTCAGAAGTGCGAGAAAACGCGGCGTGACCCGCACAGATCTTCAAATTGCAGGAGGCTTTCATGTCCACAGACCTGACCCAACCCGTAGTCGTTTGCCGTGAAGCCGTCGAGGCGGACTTACCTGCGGTCGCGGCTTTTTACGACAAGCTGGACCAGCTCTACCGGGATACACTACAACTTCCCAGAAGTCGAACACCCCGGCGAGCTCTGGCTCGACATGTTCCGGCGCACGCTCGGGCGCTATAGCGTGCTTTATGTTTCCGAGGTGGATGGAGAGATGGTCGGTTTCATCGTCGCCCGGATCAAACGCGTCCCGGAATACCTGGGCGGGGTGATGGTGGGCAATTGAAAGATATGTGGGTTGAGCCAAAGGTGCGCCGCCTCAGGATTGGCGAGAAGCTGCTCCATCTGGCTATTCAATGGTGCCGCGACCAGAACGTCCATTCGTGCGAAGCCCAGATCCTTATGGGAAACGAGCCGATCATCAAGCTGATCGAGTACCTGGGAATGAAGAAGAGATCACCCAGTTCCGCCTGAAATGGGAAGATTACAACGAAGGCTAACGCTGTCTTTTTTACCTCTGAAAGGAATTTACTCCCTACCTGAAATAAATATGGAAGAAGTCAATCAAGCCCAGGTTGCTGGCTGCTTGCGCAGCCTTGGGCTCGTTCCAGGCGACGGCCTGCTGGTTCATTCAGCCGTCCAATTTCTCGGCCGCCCGGTCGGAGGCCTCCAGATGTACCTGGAAGCGATCCTGGAGGTCATCGGTCCAGAAGGCACGCTGATCGTCCCGACCTTTAATTTTGGGTTTGCAAAAGGCGAACCTTACGACCCCCTTACGACGCCTTCGGTAGGCATGGGAGCTTTCTCGGAGTTTGTCCGCCGGCTGCCCGGGGCGTTACGCACCAGCCATCCGATGCAGTCGATCGCAGTGGTTGGGCGTTGGGCAGCAGATCTGGCAGGCGCGATACCCTCTCCGCCTTGACCCCGGATCTGCTTTCGAGCGGATGCTTGAGCTGGATTTCAAGCTGCTGCTGCTCGGCGCCGATTCCCGGGCAGTGTCGATGTTCCACTACTGCGAGCAGCGCGCCGGCGTCCCATACCGCTACTGGAAAGAATTCAGCGGACCGGTTCGCACGCCCGACGGCTGGCAGAACCGCACCTACAAGATGTTTGTCCGCGACCTGGAGCTGGACCCGCAGCTCACCCTGGACCCGGTAGTTGAAAACCTGATAAGCCAGGGTAAATGGCTCAGCCGGACGCTGAATTACGGCCTGATCACCGTCTGCCAGCTGCGCGATTTCGTGCTCACGGCCGATGAATGTCTGGCTGCAGATCCCTGGTCGCTGGTCGTCAGTGTCCAGAGCCGTCCTGATGAAAAATCTAAATCTTCCCAATTACCAGAGGAATGAAATGAGCAGCATGTATGAGCTGATCCAGGAGCTCTGGGCCTCTCCAGCGAAACCTGGTCTCCGACGACTACGACCGGGCGCTCCTGCGCTTGAAAGCTGAAATCGAAGCAGTTCCGGGTGGGCGGATGATCGTTCACGAATATCCGACCGGCGAGCCCTGCTGGACATGGGAGGTTCCCGAGAAATGGACCTGTTCTGAAGCCTATCTGGAGACCCTGGATGGCCGGCGGCTGATCGACTTCACCGGACAGCCCCTTCACGTGGTGTCGTATTCCCTGCCTTCGAAGGCGTAGTCAGTCGTGAAGAGCTGCTCCGCCATCTGCATGTCCACCCGCGCCTCCCCGAAGCTGTGCCGTTCGTCTTCAAATACTACCAGCGCGATTGGGGGTTGTGCGCCGCTCAGAGCCTGCGCAACTGCGCTGGACCAGGATGCCTATCGAGTTCTGATCCGCTCGCGCTTTGAGCCGGGGACGCTCAAAGTCGGTGAAGTCGTGGTCCCCGGGGAAAGCGCCGAATCCTTCGTGCTGGCCGCTCACCTCTGCCACCCGGGGATGGTCAACGACGACCTGACCGGCGTGGTTTCAGGGCTGGACATCATAAAAAATCTGCTTCAGCGCCCAAAACCCCGATTCACCTACCGCCTGCTGATCCTCCCCGAGACGATCGGATCGGTCGCCTATCTGAGCCACAACGAGGACCTGATCCCGAAAATGGTCGGCGGTCTGTTTCTGGAGATGCTTGGGAACAATTCGCCGCACGCGCTGCAGGGTTCCTTCCAGCCGGAAAGCCAGGTCGATCGCTGCTTTGTCTCGACGATGCCAGCCCTGGACCCCGATAGCTACACCGCCCCCTACCGCCAGGTGATCAACAACGACGAGCGCCAGTTCAACGCCCCGGGCGTCCGCGTCCCGATGCTTTCACTCTCCAGGGTCGAAAAACCCGGCTCGCCAACCTGGCCTTATCCGGAATATCATTCGAGCTTCGACACCCCGGCAATCATCACGCCCGAGCGCCTGGAGGCCTCCAGGGATACTGCCCTCGGCTTGATAGACGCCTGGGAGCGAAACTGCTACGTAGTCAACCATTTCAAAGGTGAGGTTTTCTGCTCCGGCTACGGGATTTGGATCGATTACCGGGTCAATCCCGAAGGCCACCGCCGCCTGTTCGAGATCATGGAGCGCTGCGACGGTGAAAGGACTGTGGCTGACATCGCTGTTGAGCTTGGCATCCCCTTCCAGGCAGTCTGGGAAGTCCTCCGGATTTTTCAGGAGAAAGACCTGGTCGGATACAGCCCGCATCCGCAACCCACCCATCCGCGCAGATATAAACTCCAATGAAGACCCAATACAGCATTAAAAGTTGGCTGAAATCATGCTCGCTGGCAGTACCGCCGGGCGTCCGTTGCGCTGCGCGACGGGCCGCAGGCCCTCCGCGGCGCTCCCATTGTTCTCGGTAACGCCATGCCGAAATCCGGCTCGCACTTGATCAATCAGGTCGTCCAGGGTCTCACCAACCTCGGCCCTTTTGTCAATCCCGGTTTCCCACCTGTCAACCGGAATGAAGTCAACGACAAGCTGCCTGAAGCTCAGGTGCTGGCAAACCTCAAGCGGATGCGCCCCGGTGATATTGGATATGGATATCTCAAGGCTCGAGAGCCGTTCATCTCACTTCTTTCCCAGCCAGGGAGGGCAACGGTTTTTGTCTATCGCGACCCGCGTGATATGATCATCTCGCACGTCTTTTATGCCACCCAGATGCATGCCGGGCACGGGATGCACCGCTACTACAATGAAACCCTCCAGACCATGGAGCAGCGCATCAACGCCGCGATTCAGGGCGTGGAAGAGCCCGGGTCCGAGCTTTCTTCCATCTTATCGAAATACGAAGGCTATCTGGGTTGGCTCGAACAGCCTGCCGTGCTCTGCCTGCGCTTCGAGGACCTGATCCTCGATCGAAAGGCTGCCTTATCAAGCCTGCTGGACTACCTGGTGAGGCGCGGATTTCAACCGAAGCTCCAGCGCGAACAGGAGATCGCCATCCTGGAGAAGGCGATTGCGCCGAAAAAATCCGGGACTTTCCGAAAAGGCCAGCCCGGCAGCTGGAAAGAGCATTTCACCCCTGAAAATGTCAGCTTCTTCAAGGAGCAGACGGGAGACCTTCTTCTTCGAATGGGCTACGAGTCCAGCCTGGACTGGCCGGCATCATGAATGCGCTGAAGATTCCATCGCTTGAACAGGCGCGATCCCTGTTGGACGAGTCTGGGGCTCTCAACCCAGGTCCCTGGACGACGCACTCGCTTTTTGTGGCGCAGGCAGCCCGGGCGATCGCCGAACCTCATCCGCAAATGGATGCCGAGGCTGCGTATATCCTGGGATTGCTGCACGACATCGGCCGGCAGCGCCGGCGTCACCGGGATGGTCCATGCCGTCGACGGCTATGCCTACCTGGAGGCCATAGGATATTCCGATGCAGCCCGCATCTGCCTGACCCATTCCTATCCGATCCCCAACGCCCTCGCCGGAGCCGCACCGTGGGATGGGACTGCAGAACAGCTCGCGTTTGTTCAATCCTTCCTGGACTCAAATTCATACACGCCCTATGACCGCCTGATCCAGCTTTGCGATTCGCTTGCCCTGCCGACCGGCTTCTGTCTGATGGAGAAGCGCCTGGTAGACGTTGCGCTGCGATACGGCTTTAACGAACACACTCTTAACAAGTGGAGGGCTTTCTTCGAGATCAAAACCGATCTCGAACGAGCGATCGGAAGATCCGTATACGACCTGCTGCCCGGCGTGGTCGCGACAACCTTCGACCGTTGAGCCGCTGAGAGGCTCTAGAACACATACTTCGATCATGCAGAAGAAATTGGATTTGTTCGCCCGTCTTACCCGCCGCCGCATCCGCCGCTGGCAAACGATGCTGCGCTGGCGAATCCTCTCGCCTGGCTCTTCTCCGATCTTATTCGCGAATTCTTTCCCAAAGAGCGGCACGCACCTCCTCACCCAGGTGATGCACGGCTTCAGCGGATTCGGCTTTGCGGTGGAAGCCGGCCTGCCCGCTGTCGTCACCTTCGACGGGCTGACCGGACGGCAGCGCTCCCCAGCTGAGATCCTTGCCGACCTGATGCGCCTGCTCCCAGGCGATATCGCCTACGGGCACGTTCATTCCTTTCCAGAAGCAGTCCATGTTTTGTGCCGGGATGGGATGGCGGGATTTTTTATTTTCGCGATCCCCGCGACGTAGCGGTCTCACACGTCCATTACATCGCCGAGATGGCCCCAAGTCACATCCACCACCGCTACTACCATGAAATCCTGCCTGGATTCGACCAGCGGCTTGAAGCCAGCATCGCCGGCGTCCCGCTCGAGGCGCTGCGTGGCGCAGGCGGTCTCACTTCCTTGGAGCCGCTCCCGGATATCCGCAGTCGTTTTGAGCCGTTTCTGGGGTGGCTCAACCATGCCGAGGTGCTCGTGCTGCGGTATGAAGACTTCATCACCGACCGCCATGCAGCTGTAGTCAAGGTTCTCGACCATGCCGTCGAGCGCGGTTTCGAGCTAAAATGCGTTCGGTCGGAAGCCGTCCGCCTTCTGGAAGCGAGCATCGATCCGATCCACTCGCCCACATTCCGCAGCGGAAAGGTCGGCGGTTGGCGCAGCGCCTTTAATTCGGCACATATCCGCCTGTTCAAGCAGACCACCGGCGACCTTTTAATCCGCCTGGGCTACGAAACCTCCTTGGACTGGTAAATTGATCTCATTGTTATCCTTTCAACGTCCAATCTTTCAAAACACAAATTTCGAATGATCGACCATTGTTCAATCGTCATCCGGGCCTACAACGAAGCCCGCCATATCGGCCGGCTGCTCGATGGCATCACCCGGCAGACTCTGACGGAACCTGAAATCATCCTGGTCAACTCGGGCTCGACCGACGGGACGGCTGCAATTGCCGCAAGGCGATCCGTTAAAGTCCTGCACATTCCACCGGACGAGTTCTCTTTCGGGCGCTCGCTGAACATGGGCATCGCGGCCACGCGGCATGAGCATGTGGTTGTCGCCAGCGCCCACGTTTACCCGGTTTATCCAGACTGGCTGGAGCGCCTGCTTGCCCCTTTTTCTGATCCCAGGGTTGCCCTGACTTACGGGAAGCAGCGCGGCGGAGAATCGACGAAACTCTCGGAGCGGCAGGTCTTCGCACGCTGGTATCCGGACCAAACAAACCTGCATCAACCTCACCCGTTCTGCAACAATGCAAATGCAGCTGTCCGCCGCGCCCTCTGGGAGCAGCACCCTTACGATGAAAGCCTGACCGGTTTGGAAGACCTGGCTTGGGCGCGCTGGGCGTTGGACCAGGGCCATACGATCGCTTACGTTTCCGAAGCGGAAGTCGTCCACATTCACAACGAGACGACGTCCGGTGTCTTCAACCGCTACCGGCGCGAAGCGATGGCATACAAGCGCCTCTTTCCTTCCGAAAGCTTCACATTTGCAGACTTCTTGCGTCTGCTGTCCAGCAACATTGCAAATGATATCCGGCATGCATCCCGCTCGAAATCTCTGGGGGGAATCTGGCCGGCATCGTCGCATTCCGCTGGATGCAGTTTTGGGGTACTTACCAGGGCTACCGCCATCCCAGCCTGATCACTGAAGGGCTTCGCAAGACGTTTTATTACCCTCCCGGCGCCCATGCTCACGCAGAAAACAGAGCCCGCGAGATTGAACCCATTCGATACGGGGATAAACCATGAAAAAGGGTTCAAAAACGAGCCGCTTTGGCGTGAAATCCCGAAATCAGCCACAACTCGTCTGAATATTACAGCTCCAGGCTCAATGCTGAGCTGCCCGCCATTCTCGTGGAGGCAGATGCCCCGGATCAACTTTTCCCGACCGAATATGAGAACAAAGTAATTTTAGGCAGTTCAGAAAGTATGAAAGAGCTGCCCGATCGCTGCCTGCACTTGATGATCACCTCGCCGCCCTACAACGTCACCAAGGAATACGACGAGGATTTATCTCTCCAGGAATATCTTGAGCTGCTTCGCAAAGTATTCACCGAAACGTACCGCTTGCTGGTGAACGGTGGGCGTGCCTGCATCAACGTCGCAAACCTGGGCCGAAGACCTTATCTTCCGCTTTCCGACTTCATCTCAAAGCTCGCGCTGGAGATTGGTTTCCAGATGCGAGGGGAGATCATCTGGAACAAGGGTGCCGGGGCGGGCGTGTCGATGGCCTGGGGCAGCTGGCAGTCCGCCACGAACCCCGTCCTCCGCGACGTGCACGAGTATATTCTGGTGTTCTCAAAAGGGTCCTTTTCACGCCAGAAATCTGACGGAAAGCAAAATACCATCACCCGCGAGCAGTTCATGGAATGGACAAAATCGATCTGGACGATCAATACCGAAATCAGCCCGCAAAGTTGGACATCCTGCCCCGTTTCCCGTTGAGCTGCCCCATCGCCTGATCCAGCTGTACTCATTCACGGGAGATGTCGTCCTGGACCCGTTTATGGGCAGCGGGACAACTGCGATCGCGGCCTTAAAGTCGGGTCGAAAGTATGTAGGTTTTGAAATCGACCCGAGCTACATCCAGCTTGCGGAATCCCGAATAGCAGCTGTCGAGCTTCAATAAAGATGCAGCAGCCATTATTCACCCACATTCCCCCAGGTGAGCTATGACCTCAATCGTCGCCCTAGTCCCCATGCGCCACCATTCCCAGCGCGTCCCCGGAAAGAACTACCGCCCGCTGGCGGCAAACCGCTCTACCAGCATATCCTTGAGAACTTGCTGGCCTGCCCGGAGATCTCCAGGTTGTCGTGGACACCGACAGTACCGATCATCCGCGGGCTGCGCTCGCGACTATCCCCCAGGTGCATGTCATCGAGCGGCCCGAACACCTGCGCGCCGACGCCAGTCCCGATGAATGAAATCCTGGCATACGACACAGCCCAGGTGGAAGCCGACTTCTACCTGCAGACCCACAGCACCAACCCGCTGCTGCGGGCTGAGACGATCTCGCGCGCCGTCCAGGACCTTCCTGGCGAACTACCCGGCTTACGATTCGCTCTTTTCGGTCACCCGCATGCAGACCCGCCTGTGGGACCAGCTCGGCCGGGCGATCAACCACAACCCGGCCATCCTGCTGCAAACCCAGGATCTTCCGCCTGTCTTCGAAGAGAACTCCTGCATCTATATCTTCACCCGCCAGACCCTGCTTGCGCGCCGCAACCGCCTGGGCGACCGTCCACTGATGTTCGAGATCGACGCCGCCGAAGCCTGGGATATTGATGAAGAGCTGGACTTTTCGATCGTTGAATTCCTGATGCGCACGCCCGATAAAATAAGCCTACCTAGTCCTTAAGATTTACAACGAAAAGCCTATGCCAACACATCCTCCTTTCTGCTCCCTATATGATTCCGATTGTCGACAGGTATCCGCCCTCTGCTCGAAAGCTACGGCCTCGATCTGATCGTTGCGCCCGTCCAGGAGCGCCTGAACGAAGCAGACCTGCTCGAATATGCCGGTACAATTGACGGCGCTATTTGCGGCGACGACCAGTACACCGCCCGAGTCCTGGAAGCCTGCGCCCCCAGGCTGAAGGTGATCTCCAAATGGGGCACCGGGATCGATTCGATCGACCAGGAGGCCGCAGCCCGGCTGGGCATCAGGATCGGCCGCACCCCGAACGCCTTCACTCTGCCGGTTGCCGACACCGTGCTCGGCTATATGCTGGCATTCGCCCGCCGCCTGCCCTGGATGGACCGGATGATGAAAAACGGCATCTGGGACAAGATCCCCGGCCGTTCGCTGAGCGAATGCACCTTGGGAGTGGTTGGGGTGGGCAACAGCGGCAAGGCCGTGCTGCGCCGGGCGCGCGCCTTTGGAATGCACCTGCTCGGCAGCGATATCATAGAGATCGCCCCGGATTTCTTGCAGGAAAACGGAGTCGAGATGACCTCGCTCGAAGACCTGCTGGGTCGGGCAGATTTCGTCAGCCTGAACTGCGACCTTAACCCGACCAGCTACCACCTGATGAACCGCCAGATGCTGGCGCAGATGAAACCCGGCGCGATCCTGATCAACACCGCTCGCGGGCCGATCGTCGAAGAAGCTGCCCTGATTGGGCGCTGCAGGACAGGATCATCGGCGGCGCCGCCCTGGATGTGTTTGAATATGAACCGCTGCCAGTCGGATCAGCCCTACTTTGCAAATGGATAACGTCATGCTTGCTCCGCACAACGCCAATTCCAGCCCGGCTGCCTGGGAGCGAGTCCACCGCAACACCATCCGCAATCTGCTCGTCGGTCTGGGGTTGACGCCTCCATCAGAATATCCGGAATTCTAAGGAACGCCAGGCATAAACTCTTAGAGGAATACCCGCGCCTTGCCTGACGGATTGGTGATGCTCATCGAAGAGCATCAATGATTACCAAAATATCAAAGAGGAACGATGAAAGACACGAAAAACGGCAAGATAGTCCTTGTCACCGGCGCAGCCGGGGGGATCGGCCGCGCCACCGTAGCTCACTTTACGAGAAGGGTTGGCAGGTGATCGGAGTGGATCGGGCAGAATTTGGGCCTGGTTTTCCATCCAATGGGCTTTTCATCCAATCCGACATCTCGATTGGTGAGAACATGGAAACCATCTTTTCGAAGGCGCGCGCCTTTTCCGATCAGTTGCATGCGCTGGTTAACAACGCCGCGCTGCAGATTGCCAAACCGCTGCTGGATACAACTGTAGAAGAATGGGACGCGGTCATGGCATCCAATCTGCGCTCGGTCTTCCTGGCCACCAGGCTCGCCCACCCACTGCTGAAAGCTTCCGGCGGAGGGGCGATCGTCAACGTCTCTTCCGTCCACGCTGTGGCGACCTCCGCCGATATCGCAGCCTATGCCGCCAGCAAAGGCGGCATGCTCGCCCTGACCCGCGCCGTGGCGATTGAGTTTGCGCCTGACAACATCCGCTGTAATGCGATCCTTCCCGGTGCGGTGGATACGCCGATGCTGCGCGCCGGATTGGGGCGCGGCCACGTTGACGGCGATGACATCTATAAGCGCCTCGACAACCTCGCGCGCAAGACCGTGAACGGACGGATTGGTCGGCCCGAGGAAATCGCTCATGCGATCTATCTTTCTCGCCGACGAAACCCAGTCCTCCTTCATGACCGGCCAGGCGCTGGTTGTAGACGGCGGTGCGACAGCCCGCCTGAGTACAGAATGATCCAATCCCAATGACAGAGATCAAAGCTAAGCTCAAAACAAGAATTCCCGAAGCCCTCTGGCAGTCTGCGCGCAGCTCGTGGAATTCGATCCAGAATGCCGGAGCGTTGCCTGCTGCAACCTTTCACCCCTGGCGGCGAGCCAGCATCCGCCGGCTGGGCGAGCTGAAAGACATCCACCGCGGCCAGCGCTGTTTCATCATCGGCAACGGCCCCAGCCTAAAGCAAACCGACCTTTCCCTGCTGAAAGATGAATTTACTTTTGGGATGAACCGGATTTACCTGGGCTTTCCCGAGATGGGTTTCCAGACCACCTATTTTCTGACCATCAACAGCCTGGTGATCGAGCAGTGTGCCGCGGATATCCGCGCTCCTCACGATGCCGCGCTTTATTTCCTGGCGCTCGCGCCATTTGATCGGGACCGCACCCGATCTCAATTTCCTCCATACCACTTATACCGTCCCAAAATTTTCGACGGACGCCCGCGGCCGCCTTTGGGAAGGCGGCACTGTGACCAATATCGCCCTTCAGCTGGCTTATCACATGGGATTTCAGCAAGCGATCCTGATTGGCGTGGACCACAGCTATTCCGCCCAGGGTAAGCCCAACACAACTGTGGTATCCCAGGGGGAGGACCGCGACCACTTCCACCCGGATTACTTTGGCAAAGGCTTCCGCTGGCAGCTCCCGGACCTGGAAACTTCCGAGCGCGGTTACGCAATGGCTCGCCAGGCATACGAAGTCAGCCGGCCGACAGGTCATTGACGCAACCGTCGGTGGGATGCTGAAAATCTTTCCAAAAGCTGATTATTTATCGCTGTTCTGATGTCTTTTGCAGAGAACCCTCCTAAATCCAGGCAGGATCGCTCCGTTTTGCGGCATTTGATCTCTACCGCCGGGATCTTCCTGTTTCTGTTTGCGCTGGGAGCCGGCATCCGGCTGTTTGACCTGACCGACCAGCCGATCGATTTTCACCCCACCCGCCAGCTGCGCAGCGCAATCATCGCCCGCGGGATGTACTACGAAATGCTCCCAGGGGCTGACCCGGAGCTTCGGGAGCAGGCCGCCTCCTTCTGGTCTTCCACCGGTCAGTACGAGCCTTCGATCCTGGAGCGGATTGTCGCGCTGGGCTACATCCTGCTTGGCGGCGAGCTGCCCTGGCTGGGTCGGCTGCTCAATATCCTCTTCTGGGTCTTCGGGGGCGTATTCCTTTTCGATCTGGCGCGCCGGATGACTGGAGCGGGCTCAGGATTATCCGGCACAGTTGCAGCCCTCACCGCACTGGCCTATTACCTGGTCTTGCCGTTCAGCGTCCAGGCCAGCCGCGCTTTTCAACCCGACCCGGGGATGACGGTCTGGATCATCGTGGCAGCCTGGGCAGCTTATCGTTGGTCGGAGACGTCCGGTCTGGAACAGGGCGGTTCTTGCTGGTATCTCAGCCGGGATGGCCATCCTGACGAAGGCGGTAGCTTTCTATACGATTGCTGGGATGCTGCTGGCAGTCACCTTCTTTACATTTCGGCAGGAAAAACAGCGCTTTGATCGAAATGTCAGCCGGATGCTTCGCAGCCCTCAAGTCTGGATAATCGCTGCCCTGGCAGTTCTGCCGACCCTGATCTATTATCTCAATCGAGGCGATCGTGCCTCTGAATACCTGGGCTCCTGGACGCTTTCTCTCTCTCACCTGCTGCTGCAGCCGGTGACTTACCTGCGCTGGCTGAACCTGATCCAGCAGCTGCTTACGCCGGTTGGTTTGGCACTTGCGGTCCTTGGCATGATCTTCGCCAGAGGTCGGGCTCGTTTCTTGCTGATCGGCCTGTGGGTCGGATATTTCGCGTACGGGCTTTTCCTGCCCTATCAAATGACCACGCACAGCTATTATCACCTTCAGTTGGTCCCAATCGCGGCTCTTTCGATCGCTCCGGCTCTGCAGCGCATCACGGAATGGCTGGTTGGTCGCGGGCGAATCTGGCGGGTCGCTTTGGTCGCGGCTATTATGGATCATCCTGGTCCTGGGGGTATGGCAGGCGCTTATCCCGCTTTACAGCCGCGACGACCGCAGCGAGCCTGCCTACTGGCAGGAGATCGCTTCTTACCTCCCCGCAGATGGAAAGATTATTGCCCTGACCCAGGATTACGGCTATCGATTGATGTACTACGGTTGGCGCAAGGTTGTGCTCTGGCCCAACCGGGGCGAGCTGCGGCTAAGCGTTTTGCGCGGCAGCGATAAGAAGTTCCAGGAGTTCTTTTCAAAACGGACCGAAGGGAAGCGGTATTTCCTGGTTACTGCTTTCAATCAATTCGAAGACCAACCGGCCTTGAAAGATATGCTCTACGAAAACTTTCCCATCCTGACCGAAGGGACTGGATACCTCATCTTCGACTTGATGCAGAAAAAACCAGTGAATACGATCGAAAATACAATCGGCAGTACGCCAGAATGCCATCCCTTCCGTTAGTCACCATTATTACTCCCAGTTTCAACCAGGCTGCCTTCCTGGAACAGGCTATTTGTTCTGTGTTGGGACAGGATTATCCAGCCATCGAATATTTGGTTATGGATGGGGGTTCGAACGACGGCAGCCGGGAGATCATCGAACGCTACTCAGATAAGCTGGCATGGTGGGTCTCCGAGCCCGATTCAGGCCAGGCTGAAGCAATCAACAAGGGATTTCGGCGCGCCCGCGGCGATTTCGTCGCCTGGTTGAATTCAGATGACCTTTATTTACCGGGAGCAATCTCTCAGGCGGTCCAGGCGCTTAATGCCGAACCCGGCCTTGGGATGGTCTATGGAGACGCGATCGCAATCAACTCGTCCGGAAAGCCATTAGGGCGGTTTGCCTTTGATGATTGGGGGTTGATTGACCTGGTAAGCTTTCGGATTATCTGCCAGCCGGCGGTTTTCATGCGCCGCAGCGTCTTGGAGCTGGCTGGCGAGCCTCGACCAGAGCTATCATTTCATGCTGGACCACCAGCTCTGGATCAGGATGGCCAGATTCGCGCCCATCCGCCATATCCCAGCCGTGTTAATCGATCCGTCTATACCGGTTCAGGGTTTGTGGGCAGCCGCTCGCCATCACCCGGGCGCGAAGAACATCTCCCAGGCTGCCGGCTTCGGGACAGAAACAATAAAAGTGTTGGATTGGATGGATGCCGAGCCCGATCTCTGCAGCCTGATCCAGAAACACCGATCTCGCGTCCTGGCCGGAGCATACCGCCTGAATGCCCGCTATCTTCTCGACGCCGGGTTGGCCTGGAAATCCCTGCTATCGTATGGGAAGGCGCTGGGATACCGGCCGTCTTTCGCGCTGAAACACTGGCACCGGATGCTTTACGCCGGGTTGAGCTTATTCAAAATCGAAAGGTTGGCAGATCCGCTGATTCACCGAATCGAGGCTCGCCAGAGACAGCGCCTGACCGAAGCGCTCTGCAATACTTGCATCGCCCGGGTTCCAGCCCTCGACGCAGGTCCAGCCGAACCGTTCAATTTGGCAGATTGGCCGGGATTGAGCCTGAACGACCTTCCAAGATCCAATCATGATTAAAATCCATCGCATCAATTCCGTTCTCCGATCCTGGTCACCGGCGCTCACCGAACTGGCACAACCTGGGTTGGAAAAATGCTTTCCGCAAACAACCAGACCGCATATATCAGCGAGCCGCTGAACGTTCTGCACCGCCCAGGCGTTCTGATTTCCCCGACCGAACGTTGGTACACCTACATTTGCGAAGAAAACCAGAGTGATTATCTGGATGGTCTTTCGCAAACGTTGGGCTTCCGCTATCATATCTGGGCTGAGATTGCTTCCCTTCGCTCATTCAAAGACCTCGGCCGGATGGGTCGGGATTGGGGAGTATTCCTCAGGGGCAGGATCGCAAGGCATCGACCTTTGATCAAGGACCCGTTTGCCGTCTTTTCCGCACCCTGGTTTGCCGACCAGCTTGGCTGCCAAGTGGTCATCACAGTCCGCCACCCGGCTGGGTTTGTGAGCAGCTTGAAGCGCCTGCGGTGGCCTTTTGACCTGAAAGACCTGCTCGCCCAACCCTTGCTGATGCGGGATTGGCTCGAACCCTTTCGGGGGGAGCTGGAAACCATAAGTCGCGATCCAGGCGACGAGATCGGGGCGAACTGCCTGCTTTGGAAGCTGGTATACACCGTAGTTCACAGATACCGGGCTGTATACCCCGAATTCCTGGTCGTCCGGCAGGAAGACTTGTCCCGACAGCCGACCCAGGGCTACCGGGAGTTATATGACAACCTGGGTCTTGCTTTTTCTGGTGATGTCGAGCAGGCGATCCTGAAATCAAGCAGCCCGGAAAATCCGAAAGAGCTGTCCAGCAAAAATGTCCACTCGGTCAGGCTGGACAGTCAGGCAAACCTGGACAGCTGGAAGCGCCGCCTTTCCTCGCAGGAAATCCTGCGCATCAGGCAGCTGACCGGAGAGGTTGCCGCTGAATACTACCCGGATCAAGATTGGGATTGAGCGATGGCTTCTCCTCCACTGGTTTCCATCATCACACCTTCATTCAACCAGGCGCAATTCCTTGAGCAGACGATTCTGTCCGTCTTGCATCAGGACTATCCCAGGATTGAATACCTGATCGCCGATGGCGGGAGCACCGACGGCAGCCGGGAGATCATCGAACGCTATGCAGACAGGCTGGCCTGGTGGATTTCTGAACCTGACCGCGGCCAGACGGACGCCCTCAACAAAGCTTTTTCTTATGCCAGGGGCGAAGTCTTCGCCTGGCTGAATTCCGACGACACCTATTTACCTCAGGCCGTTTCAGAAGCTGTCGAATACCTTCAGAGCCATCCAGATGCGGGCATGGTTTACGGTGATGCCAACCTGATGGATGCGGCCGGCGGTGTGATTGGGAAATTTCCGGCTCGCCAGACGGATTATCGCCGTCTTCGTGAAGGATATGTCCATATTCCGCAGCAGTCAGCCTTTTTTAGGGCTGGGCTCTGGAAGCAGGTTGGTCCGCTTGATCCATCTTTTTATTTCGCTATGGACTATGATCTCTGGGTCCGACTGGCGCGCATCTCGGAATTGCATTACCTCCCGAGGACCTGGGCAAATTTTCGGCTGCACGGCGCAGGCAAGTCCGTCGTAGCAGATGACCGCTGCTGGCCGGAAATGCTGCGCGTCCACTACCGGGACGGCGGCAGCACTTTTTCTAGGTTGGTCCTTAAGGCGAAGCTGCGGCCTTTGCTGTACGCCTGGTTGCCGCTGCGGATGAGGGTCTGGCTGCGCCGTATGTTATAATCGCCTTTCCAGTTAAGAATATGCCCCAAACGAAACCAACTTTCATTTACGATTCAGCCGAGCGAGGCCTTCCAGCCCTGGAGGAGTTGCGAGAGCTGTTTCGCTACCGCCACCTGGTTGTGCAGACCATTCGGCGGAATATTGTTGTGCGATACAAGCGCTCGGCTCTCGGAATTGCCTGGACCATGCTGAATCCACTCGGTACCACCTTGATCCTGACGGTCGTTTTTTCGAGTATGTTCGGAGGCGCCGCCAACTATGCGCCTTATGTGCTCAGCGGCCTGATTTGCTGGGTGTTCTTTTCCCAGGGCACCAGCGATGCAATGGCCAACCTGATCTGGGGGGAAGGGTTATTGAAGCGGATTTATATCCCGCGCACAGTATTTGCAGTATCCGCAATTGGGACAGGGCTGATAAACATGGTTTTCGGGTTGGTTCCTCTGCTCCTGGTAATGCTGATTACTGGGATGAAAATTCGGCCCACCATCTTGCTTCTGCCTATACCTGTACTCTTCCTGGCAATGTTTGCATTAGGAATCGGCTTGCTCCTTTCAGCCGTCGCGATCTATTTCACGGATATTGTCTACATGTACGGCATCGTTCTAACCGCCTGGATGTACCTGAGTCCGGTGATCTACAAGATTGAAATGATCCCCGAAAAATTTGCCTGGATCATCAAATTAAATCCGATGTATTATTTGATTACCCTTTTTCGAATGCCGATTATGAACGACACACCGCCCCAGCCAGAAATATTTCTGATCGCCGGGGCGATAAGTTTCTTTACGCTTGGTATTGGCTGGGTCTTTTTCTCCCAAAAGGCGGATGAGTTTGCTTACCATATCTGAAGCAGATCCACCCCTCGTCCTGGAAAAGACTGGAAATCCGACGTTCGATCAAGCTGCAATCCGACTCGAGAACGTCGGAGTTTGTTACCGGGCTCCAGATGAGAGGATCCCTTCGATCAAAGAATATGCAATCCGGTGGATGCAGGGGAAGATCAAGCACCGCGAGTTCTGGGCGCTTCGCGATGTCAGCCTGGCTATCCCGCGCGGTGAAGCGATTGGCCTGATCGGTCACAATGGGGCAGGGAAAAGCACGTTCTCCAAGTTGGTTGCACGAGTATTAAAACCCACATCTGGTCGGGTCGTCGTCATCGGTCAGATTGCCCCGCTTCTGGAATTTGGCGCCGGTTTTCACCCGGAATTAACGGGCAGGGAAAACATATTCTTAAATGGCGCCCTGCTGGGGTTTTCTCATCAGGAGATGGAGGAAAAATTCCAGAACATCGTCGATTTTGCCGAACTCTGGGAGTTTATCGATGCCCCGATCCGGACGTATTCCTCCGGGATGTGGGCCAGGCTTGGATTTGCAGTCGCGACCGACGTCAAGCCCGATATCTTAATCATCGATGAAGTCCTCTCTGTAGGAGACGAGTTTTTTCAACGAAAAAGCGCCGCCCGAATGCAGGAATTTCGCGACCAGGGCGCCACCATTTTGCTGGTTTCCCATAATTTAGCCTCCATCGAGCAAATGTGCCATCGCGCCGCCTGGCTCGATCACGGCCACCTGATGGAAGTTGGAAAACCTGAAGCAGTGATTGAGGCGTACCGCAATCATCAATCATAAAATGAGTAGTGGACGGGGTTTCGGTTATGGTAAAATCTAGCCTCAAATTAGATCAGACTTAAATTATCGACATTTCGAATTCAGGAGTTTTATGCTCAAAATAATCAGCCTTCTCTTTATTGTTGCTTCTTTCTTCCCCAGCTCTCTTAAAACCAGCGTTACTACGGGCAAAAGCGTCGCTGCTGCCCTCCAAAATCCACAACAACCCGAACTGGAATCCGAAATCTATCTGCCGGTCATCTTCCGCGTTCTTGCCCCATCTGTTTTCGGTGTCGAGACGAGGGATAATTACAATCGTGAAGCCTTCCTGACCTGGAAAATGGACGCTGCGGACGCCGCAGATGTATATTGGCTGCGCGCGGCAGCCTTTAATTGGGACGAGATTGAGCCTACCCGCAGGGAGATCCCTTTCTATTACTGGAACCAGGTCGACGAGGCCGGTCTGATCAAAGCAGCAAACAGAAATATGTCCATCATTGGGACGATCAAGTACACACCTTCCTGGGCTCAGAAAAATCCCCCCTGGGCTTGCGGGCCGATCGCTCCTGATTCCCTGGATGAGTTTGCTCAATTTGTCACAGCAGTCGTCAGGCGCTACAGCGCCCCACCTTATAACATCCGGCATTGGGAGCTCGGCAACGAGGTTGACGCCGACCCTTCCTTAATCTATCCCTGGTATCGTGCCGTATTCGGCTGTTGGGGAGACAAGAACGATCCTTATTACGGTGGCGGTTATTACGCCGAAATGCTCAAGAAGGCGTATCCGGCTGTGAAAGCGGGAGATATGCATTCTAAGGTTTTGCTCGGTGGTTTACTGCTCGACTGCGATCCCACGAACCCGCCGCCAGGCCGAACTGACGGATGCCAGCCGGCAAAATTCCTCGAAGGCATCTTAAAAAACGGCGGAGCTCCGTATTTCGATATTGTTGCTTTCCACACCTATGTCGGTTTTGGGCCTTACGACAAAATTGGGACGGATGACACCCTGAAAATTCGGGATGTGGACAACCCAAGCTTCAAATCGAGGGGCGGTCAGGTCGACGGTAAGGTTGACTATGTCCGCAGCCTGTTGGCAGCATATGGGATCAGCAAACCGCTTTTCCTCACCGAAGTCTCGCTGAGCTGCTTGGATGAAGCATTTGTAGACAAATTCTGCACGACCGAACAAGATCTCTTCTGGGACCTGCAGGCCGATTTCGTCGTGACTTCGCATCTCCGCGCCTGGGGACATGGGATGATGGGAGCGATCTGGTACACGCTCGAGGATTCGACCTGGCGCGACACTGGACTTCACACCCCAGAAATGACTCCTAAACCCGGCTATCTGGCGCTGCAGTACATGTCCAAAGAGCTGAAAGATGGTGCGGTGATCTCCGAAATCAAAGCTTATCCCGGGCTGCGCGGCTACATATTTCAGCTCCCCACGAAAAAAGTCTGGGTTTTATGGTCGCCAGATGGGGTGACAGGAGTTTCAATTGCTCCTCCGGTCGGTACGTCGCTGATTTTTGACAAATTTGGGAATCCTATTGCACTGACGGGAACGCTCGAAATCATACACCCGACATATTTTGAAATCCCCCAATAAATCATCTGGGGGAATTTTCCTTTTTTTCCAACTTCACAGGTGGTAGAATAACTCCCCAAATCCCCCTCAGATCGGTTTTTTCCAGATGGGAAAAGCCGATCTGGATCTTTTAACCTTCCTATCCGCAGGATATATCCTGGCCTTTCTGCTCATTGCCGGGTTCCGGATGGTCTATCCCTTTGAGCTGGAGTGGATCGAAGGGGCAATGATCGACCAGATTCGCTGGATTCTCCAGGGTCAGGCGCTGTATGCTCCTCCAGATATCCACTTTATCCCTTTTGCATATACCCCGGTTTTCTTTTACCTGTCCGCAGTCTTGATGAAATGGGTAGGAATTGGTTTTCTGGCCCCGCGGTTCATATCCATCCTTGCCGCAAGCGGTTGTATCTTGACCATTTATCAGATCATCCGGCGTGATACCGGTCGTTATATCCCTGCCATTATTGCAGCAGGGATATACGCAGCCTCCTTCCAGCTCACAGGAGTTTGGATGGATCTGGCAAAGGTGGATTCGTTATTCATGTTGTTCGTCCTGATTGCGTTTTTCTTCAGCCGACCGGAAAAACACAAGGGTTTGATGCTGATTTCAGGGATGTGTTTCGCCCTGGCATTCTTCACCAAACAGCTTGCCCTGCCGGTCATCCTGATCTTTGGTCCTCTTTCGCTTTGGATATATCGCGGCAGAACCTGGCCTGTTTGGATCACAACGCTGTTATTGATTACCGGAATCGCTGCAGTCTCCGATTTTATGAGCAGCGGCTGGTTTTCGTTTTACACCTTTAAGACCGTGATGACGCATCAAAAAGTCTCCGGATGGCTCCCATTCCTGGAGGCTGCCATTCCAGGGTTGTGGCCTTCGATCCTCCTTTCTGTCATATTCAGCGTTCGCCAGCTAAGGAGCACGTCTCCGTTCCGAATGGAGAAGAATGGTCAGGAACTTTGGAACACTTTGGGCTTCTGCGCGGCGCTGATCTTGACCAGCTGGAGCATCTATTTCAAAATTTGGACTTTTCAGAACGATCTGATCCCGGCTGCAGCTGGCCTGGCGATCATCTGCGGGCTGTGTGCTGGGATTGTTATTCAAGACCGCCCAAAATTCGTCGAACCTGCTGCTTTCGCTCTCATCGTCCCGGGGTTGCTGTTCCTCCAGCTGGCCTTGCTGGCTTACAATCCCCGCCAGCTCATCCCGACAGAAAAACATTTCAAGAAATCCGAAAAAATCATCCAGCGTACCCAGTCCCTCCCAGGGGAAGTGCTGAATTTTAACCGCGGTTATTGGAACGATCTGGCGGGAAAAAACACCTTTCTCCATATCACACCTCTGGGAGATGTCTTTGCTGCAAATTTCCCGCCGGGATCTGAATCCTTCCGCCGCCAGGAATTAATCCGGGATATGTTTCAAGATTCATTAGCAAGCCAGATATTTGATTGGGTCATTGTGGATAAGCTGCCTAACTCGTGGCTGCCCAATTATTTGTATGTTGGGAACTTCCTGCGCGAATCCGGAGTCAATTACCCAGGTCGGGATCAAGCTATGGTCCCAAAATACCTCTTGAAGAAGAATCCCATCGCGTACGGCGGCAGCTTTCCCCTGGACGAACCTCTGTTCAATGAGCTTTACAAAGAAGGGTGGGGAAAAGCAGTCGGCAGTTCGCGTGAGATCATCGCTTCCCAGGCTCTTCTGTTGATTGCGATGAATGGGGGACGTCCAACCGAGCTGGAGCTGGTCGTACAGCCCGCATGCTACGACAGAAAACCTGCCGTTACTGGTTTGAAAGCCACCTGGGGCTCTCAAGAAATCGGTATGATCCAGATGTCATCTTGCGAGAATGCCTCAGGCAGGTTCACGATTCCCCCAGACCAGATCCGGACAAATGAATATAATCAGCTGGCATTCGAGCTGGTAGGCCTTCCAGACTCGTCGCTGAACGAAAACAAATCGCCGACTTTGCTCACTGTTCACAATCTGACATTCCATCAGCGCTGAACGAATATTTTGAAGAAGTCCCTGAACAGTACCTTTTCTCTGATTGCTCTTTTTACCGTGCTGGTCTCAGGGGCGCTGACCCTCCTGGTGATCGCGCCCATCCAAAAATCCCCCACGAATCCGCAGGAGCTCTTGATCGAGAAACCGGCTGTGTGGGTGGATCAAAATTTGCCGCCTTTGCCGCAGGTTGTGCTTTTTCGCCGCTCATTTCGCTTGGTCGATGCAGCTCCTCTGGCAGAGCTCGAAATCTTTGCAGATACCCGTTATGAGGTCTGGATTGACGGCACCTGGATCGGCAGAGGTCCTGCTCGATTTTCAAGGACACTGCATGAATTTGATGTTTTTAAGCTTGACCCGTTCCAGGCCGGCTCGCACACCATCGCTGTGCTGGTGCAGTGGGCGCCTAATATTCGCCGCTCAGAATCTGCTGTTCCGCAGTTGACCGCCAGGATTCTGTCGCAGACCGGATATGGCAAACAAATCTTGACAAAGACAGGCTCGGATTGGAAAGCCTGGCTCTCCGATGCATGGCAGCAGGACTCCGCCCCGGTCCATGAATGGGGGTTGATCGGCCCAACCGAGTTGCTAGACCTGCGCCGCTTACCCGTCGACTGGCATCAGCCGGAATTCCCTGATCAGGATTGGCCGAATGCCGTTTTGCTAACCCATCCAGAGGATGCGGCGCTCGAGCCTGTGGTTCAGCCGCGTTCTATCGAGCTCCTGGCCGATTACCGCATGCCTCTCACTCTTTTGGATGCCGGTCTGCTCTCGCCCCACTGTTCCATGGTCGAAATCTCTCCCCCGGTCCCAAACCCTTATGAGCTCAAGCTCCAGGTTTCCTCCCCGGCGGAATTGGTGATCGAGACGGTGTCGATATCCTATCCATTCACGATGACTGCTGGATTGGATGGAAACTCGCTCTTATGGACCCCTGCTCACAAAGACCGCCTGGATGTGTATAAAGCCACAGCTCCTGTGGAAGCAGGGCCTCATCGGCTTGTGATCACGAACATCCCGGAACAGGGTGCCACTTTCTGCATCTCCAGGGTCGGCAGCACGATCCCGCTGATTGCTCTAGAACAGGGGAAGCACGCCGGAAGAAGGACCTCGCTGGCAAGTTTAGCTTCAGACCTCACTCAGGTGCAGGCCAGCGGAACAGCAGCCGGCCTGGATTTCGAATTCCGCAAACCTCCTGCCTATGTCATCCTGGATGCAGGTCGGACGATTCACGGACGCATCTACGTCGAAGTTGAAGGTCCTGCTGGCTCGATTTTGGATATCGGCTGGGACGAAAGGCTGCATACGGGTTCGAAGCGGCCGTATCCTTACCCCGGCTCGCTTTTCCCGCAATGGAACCAGGTGGACTCATGGGTGCTCGATGGCCGCCCGCGCTCAATCTATACGATCGACGCCCGGGCCGGTCGCTATATTCTCATCGCGGTCTGGGGTGAAGGTCCAGTCAGGCTGAGCCGGTTGCAGGCGCTGGAAGAACGCTATCCATTAGAACAGGTTGGTGAATTTCATTCGTCGAATCAGCTTCTCGACCGCATCTGGCAGGTCGGCGTGGACACGCTTCGGCCCAATATGACAGATGCATTCACAGATACACCCTGGCGTGAGCGCGGCCAGTGGTGGGGAGATGTTCACGCCGAAAACAGGATTGCGAAAGTTGCTTTTCAAGATCAGACCCTTCTGCGCCGCAGCCTGATATATATGGCAGATGCATTGCAGCGTAGCGAAGCACCAGGGTTGGTTCCAAACAATCAAGGCTTGCGCATGCTGGATTACTCGATGTTGTGGGTCCAGGATCTGGCAGGCTACCTCAAGGTTACAGGTGACCGAAATTTGGCCTTGGAGTTATATCCTCGGCTAAACCAGCTGATGAAAAACCTGGAAATGGCCGAAAATGACAGCAGCGGTCTCCTGGATTTGCCCGAAGGACCCTGGTCTGAGACTGCGTATATCGATGTTGCAGCCAGGCTGAGTCGGTCTGGACAGTCTGCGGCTTTGAACTCAATTTATTATGAAACGCTGAAACAGGCCGCGTGGATCGCAGATTTCACAGGTAGATCTGCAGCCGCGCATAGATGGACGAATAAATCGGAAAAAATCCGGTCGGCGGTCAATAACGTCCTTTATCGGTTTGAGGATCATCTCTATCGGGCGAGCCTCTCTGAAACGGGTTATTCTAAACCAACCGTCCACTCCCAGGCGTGGCCGCTCGCGTCCGATATCATTCCAGAGGATGAGCGCATACAGGCAACCGAGTCGTTGCTTGAAATGATCCCGCCAGATCCAGCGAAATCAACCTTTGGGACCTATGGGATGTTATGGGTCCTGGAAGCCCTCGGAAAAGCAGGCTTTTTTAAGCAAGCTGTCGCCTTGATCGAAGACTATTATGGGTTTATCCTTCAATCAGGTGCTCAAACCTGGTGGGAAGGGTTCCATGCCGGGGAATATCCGGAAACCAGCGTCTCTCACGGCTGGAGCGGCGCTCCCACATGGTTCCTGACAACTTTCATCCTCGGCGCCCGTTCGGACGATCTGGATAGATGGGTCGTGCGCCCCTCTTTTTCAGGAGTTGGGCGAGCCGCAGGTAAGCTGCCGCTTGCCAGTGGGATTCTGGATGTCGAATGGCAAAATCCCGGATGCGGTGAAAGTATTCTCACGATATCTGCCCCGCTCCAAACTCACGGCGAGGTCATCTTCCCAATTTCCTGGCAAAATTTAGAGCTTCTTCTGGACGGCGAAAGCATCTTGGGTCTGGAACCGACAACGCAATCCAAGGGATTTAAAGACTCCCAGGGTTACCACATTTTCCTGGAAGGCGGCGCCCACTCGTTTTCCGCCCGCTATCTGTGCGTTCCATGACTTGTCCTGGAACTTGGTGGCAGTTTTTTTAGATCAACCTGAGCAGAACCGACAATGAAATCCAGCCTCGCGAAATTTTAGACTCGTCCGCTCCGGTCACCCGGATGCCGATATTCTGGGCTCTGGCTTATATCCTGATCGTTGGTGTGGGGATATTTCTCCTGCGGACCGATTGGGGCTATGACGATCCATTCATCACTTTCCGTTATGCCAGGAATCTCAGCCAGGGTATTGGATTCGTTTATAATCCGGGCGAGCAAATCCTGAGCACGACGACACCGCTTTTCACCCTCATCCTGGCTGCCGCTTCACTTTTCGTGAGCAACATCCCAAAAGCAGCCAATCTGATTGGAGCGCTGAGCATTGCCATCGGCGCGCTGCTGATCTTTGATATCGCCGCATCCCTGAAAAACCCCCTTGTAGGGTGGACTGGTCTTGTGCTTTATCCCCTATCGGTCCTGCTTCTCGATACCCTGGGCTCCGAGACTCCGCTTTATATTGCGTTTTGCCTGGCTTCATTTTGCTGTTATTTTCGAGGCAGGCTCACCATGGCGGCTGGGTTCAGCGCTCTCGCAGTGCTTACCCGACCGGATGGGATCCTGGTGGCGGTGATCCTGCTGGCAGATTGGCTGATCATCCGCAGACGGCCTGTTCCCTGGAAGGCATTGCTTGTTTTTGCCCTGATCTTGCTCCCTTGGGTTGTGTTTTCCTGGCTTTATTTTGGGTCTCCAATCCCCATCACGCTGGCAGCCAAGCAGAATCAAGCTTTCATGGCGATCGGTCGCAAGTTTCCAGAACACATCTTTGCTGCGCTGAAGCAGTCATCCATCCCCTGGTACAGCTGGGTCCTGGCATTGCTCGCTCTGGCAGGTGGTTTTTACGTACCGCTGCGCGCCCGGCAGTGGGCTGTGTTTCTTGCATGGCCTTTGCTCTATTTCATCTCGTACACTGCCCTGGGTGTTTCCAGCTATTTCTGGTACTATGCCCCGCTTCTCCCCGGAGTGCTCGTCCTGGTCGGCTTAGGCCTCACATCCCTCACGAGAGGTATAGAGGCGCTTTTCGACCATGAAGTGCAAGGACCCACCTGGCGAGACTTCATCCCGGAGGGAATCGGCGCAGCGATTCTGCTCGCTCTGCTGGTCCCCATGGCAGTTCAGGCAGTTTCATCTTCCAGAAAAAACGATTCTCGTTACCCGATCTACAGACGGGCAGGCATCTGGCTGAACAAGAATACACCGCTTGATGCTTCAGTAGGGGTCCTGGAAGTTGGGATGATTGGCTATTTTTCCGACCGTTTTATTGTCGATTTCGCTGGTTTGATCCAACCGGAGATCATTGAAAATATGGACCGTCAATCAACCTACAGCGATTTAGCCCTTCTTGCGAGTACTTTATACAGACCAGATTATCTTGTCGTAAATGAAGGCTGGCTCCCAGAATTTGAAACAAAATACATCTACAAAAATTGCGTCCACGTAAAACAGTTCAGGGGATCGCAGTATAGCTATCCGACAAACCTGGACATCTTTTCCTGCTCCCAACCTTGAAATGTCCGGTTCCCCGCTAATAATTGTTTGCTATAATCTCTTCCACATTCTTGTTCTTTTGTGAGGTTGCCGATGCGTTTCATCCCGACAGAAATTCCGGATGTTCAATTAATCGAGCCTGAGATGCTGGGAGACCAGCGTGGTTTTTTTATGGAAATTTACCACGCCAGGATATACAATCAGGCCGGGATCGATGCAGTTTTTGTCCAGGACAACCAGTCAGGGTCGCGCCGCGGCAGCTTGCGTGGTTTGCATTACCAGATCTGCCACCCGCAAAGCAAGCTGATTCGCGTGGTTCATGGAGAAGTTTTCGACGTTGCCGTTGACATCCGCCGCAGCTCGCCTACTTTTGGCCGCTGGGTGGGGAGGCATTTATCGTCCGAGAACCGGCTCCAGATCTATATCCCTGTGGGTTTCGCCCACGGCATTTATGTCCTGAGCGATTGGGCCGAAGTGACCTATAAGGTGAGCGATTTTTACGCACCCGAATGTGAGCGTACGCTTCTTTGGAATGATCCGCAGGTTAATGTCACCTGGCCGCTGTTTGATGGAGAACCGCCGGTCCTTTCTGAAAAAGACGTGCGCGGGGCGACGCTGGAAAATGCTGACCTTTTCGAGTAAATACCGATGAAGAATATCCTGGTAACCGGTGGAGCGGGGTTCATCGGCTCCAATTTCATCCATTTCATCCTGGCTCGCGAACCTCAGGCTCAGATTATCAATCTGGACGCATTGACTTACGCCGGCAGCCTGGAAAATCTGAAAGGGTTGCCAGATCCATCCCGACATACATTTATCAAGGGCAACATCTGCGACCGCGTTCTCGTCCAGAGTCTGTTGGAACAGCACCACATCGATACCATCGTTCATTTTGCTGCCGAGACGCACGTCGACCGCTCCATCCTTGGTCCTGAGCAGTTTATCCAGACGAACATCATCGGCACTTTTACATTATTGGATGCGGCGAAGT
This sequence comes from uncultured Chloroflexia bacterium, assembly GCA_963726375.1. GTDB lineage: Bacteria > Chloroflexota > Anaerolineae > Anaerolineales > UBA4823 > UTCFX2. The sequence goes on from CAVSCE010000008.1 coordinate 25,571, forward strand.
CCCATTGGCAGGCCGGCGGACGATCGGATCGGTTTCGATTCCACCATGTCTCCACGGATGAAGTCTTTGGATCGCTTGCGCCTGACGATCCTCCCTGGACTGAAGCGACTGGCTACGCTCCCAACTCACCTTACGCGGCCTCAAAGGCATCAAGCGACCACCTGGTGCGAGCCTACGGGCATACCTACGGGCTGCCCTATTCAATCACCAACTGCACGAACAACTATGGGCCTTACCAGTTTCCTGAAAAACTGATCCCTTTAATGATCCTGAACGCGACAAACGGTCTGCCGCTGCCTGTTTATGGCGACGGACAGCAGATCCGCGATTGGCTTTATGTTGAAGACCATTGTGAAGCCATCTGGACCGTTCTGAATCGCGGCGGCGCAGGAGAAACCTATGTGGTCGGCGGGGAGAATCAGCCGGCGAATTTGACCGTCATCCACACCATTTGCGATATCCTGGACGAGCTTCAGCCCAGCTCTCCCCATATCCCGCATAAAAGGTTAATTCAATACGTTGCTGATCGTCCCGGACATGACCGGCGCTACTCAATGGATATCCAGAAAATCCGCCGTGAATTGGGGTGGCAGCCAAGCCATTCTATGACCAGCGGTCTTCTGGATACTGTCCAATGGTATCTCGACCACCCGGAATGGGTCCATGCTATCCGACAGGCCCAGGATTACCAGGGCTGGCTGGCAAAGAATTACGACCAAAGGTCCTTAAAATCCTCGGAGGAGAGAGCAGATGAAAGGGATTATCCTCGCTGGAGGTCACGGAACCCGCCTTTTCCCCTTGACGATCGGAGTGAGCAAGCAGCTTCTCCCGGTATATGACAAGCCGATGATCTATTACCCGCTTTCGATGCTGATGCTGGCGGGGATTCGCGAGATTCTGGTGATCAGCACGCCGGCAGCGCTGCCGAATTTCAAGCAGTTATTGAGCGACGGCAGCCAATGGGGGTTGGAATTAAGCTACGTTGCCCAACCAGAGCCGCGCGGGCTGGCAGATGCATTCCTTGTCCAGCCCGACTTCATCCGAGGCGATTTTGTCTGCTTGATCCTGGGAGACAACATATTCTTCGGTCATGGTCTACCCTCAAGGCTGCGCGAGGCAGCCCGGCTGGAGCACGGCGCGCTGATCTTTGCCTACCCGGTGCGGGATCCGGAGCGTTATGGAGTTGTTGAAATCGACAAGGACGGGATGGCAGTAAGCATCGAAGAAAAACCGCTTGCGCCGCGCTCGAATTATGCAGTCCCTGGCCTCTATTTCTTTGATTCATCGGTTGGCGAGATCGCCGCCAACCTGCAGCCATCTCCCCGCGGCGAGCTGGAAATCACCGATGTAAACCGGGCTTATATGCGGCGCGGCGAGCTGCGCGTCGAAGTGATGGGGCGCGGGGTCGCCTGGTTGGATGCCGGGACACATGAGTCGCTGCTCCAGGCGGCGAATTTTGTCCAGGCAGTCGAAGACAGGCAAGGCATGATGATCTCCTGCCCGGAAGAAATCGCATACCGCCTGGGTTTGATTGATAAAGCTGGGCTTCGAAAGCAAGCTCAGCGCTACCACAACAACAAGTATGGGGAGTATTTGATTTCTTTGCTGGAACAGGATTTCTTATTCGATGATCAAAGCTCTTCTTGATCGAACATAGAGCACTATGAGACTTCTTTTACTAGGAAATAACGGCCAGCTTGGCTGGGAGCTGCAGCGCACGCTTTCCCCATTAGGAGAGCTGCTCAGTGTGGATTATCCTGAGATTGACCTGGTTCAGCCGGAAAGCGCCTGCAAGTTGATCCTGGCGTGGCAACCCGATATCGTTGTCAACGCAACTGCGTTCACGATATTGGAAAATGCCGAAAGAGATGCCGATACTGCATTGTTGATCAACACAACCGCGCCTGGTATGCTTGCAGAAGCTGCTCAAAAGATTGGCGCCGCATTCATCCATTATTCTACAGACTATGTCTTCGATGGGACCAAGGGCAGTCCTTATATCGAAAGCGATGAACCCAATCCCCTCAACGTCTATGGGCGCACAAAGCTTGCTGGGGAACAGGCTGTCGCTGCTGCTCAAAAAGCCTGCCTGATTTTCCGCACAAGTTGGGTATACAGCCTGCGGAGAGACAACTTTGTGACCAAAGTCCTTGGGTGGTCTCGTCAGAACAAAGAGCTTTTCATCGTAGACGATCAGATCGGAAGTCCTACCTGGGCGCGAATGCTGGCGGAAATCAGCGCCCAGCTTCTCGCAAGAAGCGGCACGTATCCAACAGATTGGATTGCAGAACGACGCGGCGTTTATCACCTGGCGGGTGACGGCATTGCCACCAGATTAGAGTGGGCAACCGAAACGCTTAGGCTCGATCCTCATCCGGAAGAACAGCTCTGCAGTCAGGCGAGACCCGCCCAGACAAGCGATTTTCCTTCACATGCCGTTCGACCGCTTTATTCCGCCCTTGACTGCAGTCGGTTCATCAGCGTTTTCGGCCTGCGCCTCCCACCCTGGAGGACCGCCCTGAAGATGGCAATGGATACGGCAGGGTAGAATTTTTTGATGGAAGACCATCACCTGGAAAAATCAGCTCAGTTATCAGAATTTCCCAAACCGACACTGGCGGTCTTCGCTGCAGATTATTGGGAACATGTTTGTCCCCAGATACGCATCGCAAGACCAGCTAGATTTGCCGGCTTTCCGCTGATTCGCGGTTCGATCTGGGCCGATGGTAAGCTGACACTTGTTCCCGACCAAATCAAACAAGCCGACCTGGTAGTGATCACGCGCGAATTCCCGATCTGGAGCTCCGAATATCACCAGGTAATGGAAGAAGCGCGCAAATCCAGCAAGTTTGTTGTATATGAGCTGGACGACCTGCTGCTGGAGATCCCTGAACAGCACCCCGATTATAGCTACTACACGGCATCTCGTTCTGCGATCCTCCAGGCAGTTGTTGAAGCAGATGCCGTAGTCGGCAGCACGCCAGCAATTTGCGAGTATCTTGAGCAATTCAACCCGTCTACCCATCTTTGGGAAAATTACCTGGATGATAGTTTGTGGTCTTTCTCCACTCCCAATCAGGCGCCGGACCATACGCCGATCCGAATCGGCTATATGGGCGGACACAGCCATATCCATGATCTCAACCTGATCATTCCTGCTTTACAGCGGATACTGACTCAATTCTCCCACCAGGTTCAAATCTCATTCTATGGGATCCAGCCTCCCAGTTTATTGAAGAATTTCTCGAATGTCGATTGGATACCGGTCGCCTTCGGCTCTTATCGGGATTTTGCGGCTTATTTTCAACATCAGAACTGTGATATTTTCTTGGCTCCCCTGGAGTCCAATCTCTTCAATCACTGTAAGAGCCACTTAAAATTCCTCGAGTACGGCGCTCTCGGCGTTCCTGGTGTCTACAGCCGTGTGAGACCTTATGAGCGCCTCGTTGACCAGGGCCAGAACGGATTTCTTGCCTCTGATAACGACGAATGGGAAACGTATCTCACCAGGCTTATTGTTGATCCCGAGCTTCGCCTCCGAATTGGGAAGAATGCCCAGGACTCCGTTCGACAGAGCTGGCTGCTTTCCGATCACTCCGAGATTTTTGCTGACCTTTACCGCAAATTCTCGCAAAAACAGGCGGCGGTTGAGAAAAACCTGCTTGCGCAGCACGTTGCCCGAAAAATGCATTCTTTTCAAGAGGTGTTGGAAAAGGAGCTGCTCGAAAGCCGACAGGTAAGAAACCAGGCTGCTTCCCTCCAAAAGCAGCTGGTTGAAAAAGACCAGGCTATCCTTGAAACGGACCGAGCCGCACAGAAATACTTTTTCCTTTATCAGGATTTGGTTACCAGCCGCACCTGGAAATTAATGGAGCGATTGATCAAACTGAAGCTCCGGCTCATTCCACGGGGCAGTCTTGGAGAACGCGTGCTGGCCGGAGCCTATCATTCAATTTCTGCGCTTAAAAACAGCGGCATTAAATCGTTCTTCAGTCAGGCTCGTAGTGAAGCCAGCCGGATCAGAAAACCCGATCAAACCTCTTCGATGCAGGACCCCAGGAAATTCAGTGCTTTGTATCCCGGTTCTGTACCGCCAGGCGCGCGCCTTTCGCTTCCAGCAATAGCCGTAGTTCTCATCCAGGCTGAAAACAAGGATTTTCCAGACACGGAGAGTATTCAAAATTGGTTGCGCAGGCAGACGCTTCCCCAGGCGGCCAGTTTAATCCGTTGGGATATTTCGGCATCTTCTGCCTGCTATCTCAATGATCCCTCCTCAGAATGGATAGCTTCAAGCGTGCCTGAGCTGCTGTCAGGAATCTCAGAAAAATATCTCGTCGCTGCATCCGAGGATTTGCTCCAAAGGGAAGAGTCCTATCTCGAAACCAACCTGCTGACGCTGGAAACCGAGGGATTGGCTCTCACCGTCAATGTTTCTGACACAGACGAAGCGTTCATCCAGGCCATTCGCCAGGGAAAACTGCCCGGCAGCCCGGATTTTCCTCTTCTGCGCATGATCGTTCAAAAAACCTGCCTCCGCCCGGACTTCTCGATCGATCTTTCCCGCTGGCAAACCGGTCATCCAGATCAAGCCGAGAACTTGCATGAGATCAACCGGCAAAATCCCTCAGCGGTTGCCGGAAAAATAATCGCTCATTTCACAAATCTCGTCGATGAGATAACTCATCTTCCCTATGAGACCCAGGCAGCCCAACCATTAAGATTAGTTAACCGGCACCTGCTTCTGGGTGATTCTGGCTGGGATCGAGCCAGTTCATTCTTGATGCTCAATTCCAGTGGATCAAATTTTGCCAGCAGTGAGCGAGCCTTCGGATCTTCCTACCGTTTTCGTGGTGATGCCTTTTCTGGCCGTCGGAGGCGCTGAAAAGGTCGCTCTTCGGGTCATGGAAAATCTTTCGGATCGCGTTCGGTTTGTGGTCTTGACGTACGATTCGCATGACCATGCCCTGGGTACAACAACCGCTCTTTTCCGGAAGATCACACATTATGTTTATGAAATTCCTGAATTTCTATCCAATGAGCTCAACGATTCATTTACCGAGTATCTGATTCAGCGATTTAATCCTGCTGCAATCTACATCGCCAATGGTTCGCCTTGGATTTACGATTCCCTGCCAAAAATAAAAGACCGGCATCCATCGATCCGGATCGCCAACCAGGTTTATGATACACAGATGGGCTGGATCAATCGCTACGATCCTGCCCTGTTGACTTTCATCGATGCCCACATCGGATGCAACTCAAAAATCAGCCAGGCTTATCTCGATAAAGGCGCTCATCCAGATAAGGTCTTCTTCATCGAGAACGGCACAGATCCGGTTGAGCTTGATCCGCATCGTTATGATCGAGCTCAAAAAGAAAACCTGAAAATTAAGCTCGGGCTCCCTCTTCAAACCAGGGTTGTAACCTTTGCGTCAAGGCTCAACCCTCAGAAGCGCCCGTTGGATTTTGTCGAGATGGCCAGGCGGTTCTCTGCCAGATCAGATATTTCTTTCTTGATGGTCGGCGATGGCCCGCTCGCGGGGACGATCGATGAACAGGTCCACAAGATTGGAGCGGCAGGTCTCATCCGCAAACCATTTTATCAACCGATCACGGATATCCTTGCGGTCAGCGATGTGCTGGTCTTGCCGTCTGAGTTCGAAGGCAACCCCTTGATCGTGATCGAAGCCCAGACGATGGGTGTACCTGTCGTGGCTACAGATGTCGGCAATATCCGTGAGATCCTTGAACGCACTTTGGGTGGTGTCGTCGTTTCTCAAGTCGGGGATATCCCGGGGCTGATGGCCGGTGTAGAAAAAATGCTCGACTCCCCACCTCTGCCTGAGGAGATTCGAAACAGCACGCTCCAGCATTTCAACTGGAAGGATTGTGCCGAGAAACATCTCCCGGCTTTCTTCGGTGCGCCAAATGCCTGAAATTTCCGTGGTCATCCCTTCATACAACCACAGCAGCTACATCGACAAAGCAGTCGCAAGCGTTCTGAACCAGACCTTTGACGATCTGGAACTGATCATTGTTGATGACGGCTCAACGGATAATACCCTTGAAGTCTTGGAGGCCTATTCTGATCCCCGTTTGAAAATCTTCAGCCAGGAGAATCAGGGAGCGCATGCTGCGATCAACCGCGCGCTGGAGCTCGCTGAAGGCAAGCTCCTTGCAGTGTTAAATTCTGACGATTTCTACCACCCCGAGAGGCTTGAGAAAGCCGTTGCTGCGTCTTAGAAAGACTCCTCAAGCCGGTCTGGTTTGCTCATTATATCCAAATTGTGGATCAGAATAACCATCCGATCGGAATCAAGCACGGATATAAAGACTTTGAGCCCTGGCCATTAATAAATGCCGAACGCAGCTTTCGGGCCGGATCTGAATTGAAAGACGTGCTTCTGACGGAGAATTACCTCGCAACGACATCAAATTTTGTGTTTCCACGCCGCTGCTTCGAACATGTGGGTGGATTTCGTCCCCTGCGCTTTGCTCATGATTGGGATTTTGCATTAAGGATCAGCCGGATTGCGGACCTCATTCTGCTCCCAGAGCCATTATTAAGTTATCGGATTCACCCGCAAAACACAATTCGTAAATCTCAAAACTCGATGATCTTTGAGATTTGCTGGATACTGGCGGTTCATCTGCCGCGTGCAGTCGAGGACCCGGAATTTCTAGGGTCTGAGGCTTCTGAAAAGCGAATTGACCAGCTCCTTAATTCCATCTATACCTTCAATTGTGATCGTGTTTTGAATATGCTTCTGCTGATGAAGCTGCACGAGCAACCCGAGCTGGCTTTAAAGCTCCTGCAGCCTCAAAATCCGATCCGTACCAGGCTGATTGAACATATCCAGGAAGAAAAATCTCGCCAAAGCAGCAGCGTCAGTGCTTCTGGCACGCAGTTTATCTGGGCGGCTGGTTTGATCAGCAGGCTTAAAAGGGCTTTTCGCAAAGACCTTGATTAATATGAGTGGGGAAGTACCCGATCTCTCCATCATCCTTCCTTGCTTCAACCGGGCGCACGATCTCGCCCGTGTGTTGAATGCCTTCGACCAGCAGTCCGGTAGACCATCTTTTGAGCTGATTGCTGTGGATGACGGATCCACCGACGGCACCTACGAGCTTCTCAGCACATTTCGACCCACAAGCTATTCCCTGCAGGTCATCCGGCAGGGGCGCAATCAAGGTCCGGCTGCAGCCCGAAATGCCGGGATCCGTCAAGCAAAAGCACCGCTTGTTCTCTTTGCCGGTGATGATATTTTACCGGATCGGTATCTCGTGTCCGGGCATCTGGCAGCGCACCGTTATTATCCAGGGAAGGAAATTGCCGTCCTTGGCAAAGTGATCTGGCCCAAGGACATGCAGGTCAACACCCTGATGGCGCATATCGATGGGATTGGCGCCCAACAGTTCAGCTACCATTATCTTCGCACGGGGATGTCGTACGATTTCCGCCACTTCTATACCGCCAACGTCTCAGTCAAGCGAGACCTTCTGACGGAGCAGGACAAATGGTTTGATACCGATTTCCCCTACGCTGCGTTTGAAGATACTGAATTCTCCTACCGGTTAAGTCAGGCCGGGATGAAGATCATCTATTTAGAACACCTGCTCGGCTACCACTATCACTATCACACCATTTGGACTTTTTCCATCCGCCAGTTCAGAGCAGGGATGATGGCCTGTCATGTGGTAAAAAAGCAGCCCGGGAGCAGGAATTTGGTCCTCGGCAGGCGATGGAAATTGCGCCTGCTCCGGCTTCAATGGTTGTCCGTCCTAAAAAAACCCGCCGAGACAACCGCTGCAGAGCTGGAAAGCCAGGCGCTCCACCTGGCAAGCCAATACGAGTGGAAATCGCATCCAGCGCTTGACCGGTACTATCTCGGATTGCTTTTTTATTTCTTTTATAAAGGGATTATTTTTGGATCTTTTCCCGATGAAGAAAAAGCCAAAAAGATCAGCAGCCTGTTGGCAGGACGCATCCTCGCACCAAGCTTAGCGCTGTTCTCAAAACAAACCGATGGATCTTGAGTTTTCACACCATCCGAAAAAGATACATGTCTTGTTCGGAAGAATCTCGCACACCGCCTGGCAGATGATCAACCAGGACCATATTCAGAGAGCTCTGCAGATCTCGCATATACTTCTCGGAATGATAGGTTGCACAATCGTTTGTTCCGCGTAGCTCCGCCCCAAAAACCACCACGCCGTCGGTCTCGAGTTTCTCAAGCCAGTCGCTCGAAAAACCAGATTTCCAGGCTGAACGTTTTCCATGGACTGTGATCAGCAAGTGGCCGCCTGTTTTCACGACGCGCCTCAGCTCCTTGAACCAGGCTTCCTGCTGGTTGATATCGAAATGGGTGAAAACTGAATAAGCGTAGACGAATTCAAAAGATTCGTCTGCAAAATCCAGCGGCGGATTGGCTTGGTTTACTTTGAACTTTCCCATCTTAGAAAGTTTTTTCTGGCACCACTCGATCAGGTCAGGATTGTAATCCGTTCCCCAGATTTCACATTGATGGCGAAGATCAGACCACCAACGAGTGATCCTCCCGCACCCGCAGCCAAAATCGAATACCGATTTCAGCTCATTCACCTCCACACCATTCCTGCGCAAGAAGGTTGTAATCGCCTGATGCATAAAAAGCCCACCCAGCTGGTACCAGGCGATTTCTCTTGTCCCAATCACCAAATTAATCAGCTTTGCTGGCGGGAAAGGATACCCATCAAGAGAGCCAATCAAGCGATAGCTCAGGTTATAGACATCAATTCGATACTTGCGGACAATCCGATTTAATAATGACTTTGCTTTTCTCATATTTCAATCCTTGATCGACCAGAGTATAAAGTTTTAGTCAGCTCCCACAATTTTAGAATTTACCAGGTTACAGGGCAATAAAATTAGGGATGCTCCATTAGGAGATGACCTGAGATGCAATTATACATTCTCTCGTTCAAAAGTCTGATCCTGATGTCATTTCGATCTATCCAGCGTGATTTATCAATATCTAATACACGAAAGGAAAACAAGGATATCTGCAGTGTTGTTTGTCGACCAAAAAACGCACCATTTTAGTATTTATGTACTATCAAAATCACAAAAGCTTGAGGTTTTCTAATATTTCATAAAATCCTGATAGAATAGCCGTGAACCAATGGCGGCTATTCTTCATTTAAGTGTACAAAAATAGAGATCGTCAATTCCACCAATCCTGTTCTATATTAATAACAAATTAATAAGCAGTGCTTTCACACTTGTAATTTGATAAGATCGCTTATCTTGTAAAATCTTGATATGAAATAAAAAAAGTTCTTTTCACAAATTTTCTGAGATAGTGGATTCAATCGATCTATAACGATCCATCCATGAGCAAGACGATCAGGCCGCTGGGTAATTTCCAGCAGTTGCTGCTACGCTCGTTTATTGTTGAAAGAACGATTAACAAATAAAGGTAAATCAAAAATTGAATGTACTCTTCCGGTTCATCACTGCACATCGATCTGAGTTCGTTCAAGGTTGAATAACGAAGACAACCGGCAAGGAGAAAAAATGTTAACAAAAAAATTCCTTCTAATAAGTATGACCGTATTGATGGTGTTCTCATTCACCCAACCATCACAGGCAGCCTCCTATATGCAGGCAGCCCCACAAGCGGGTCCCGTTATTAACGTTCCAGGAGACACCAATACCGATCTCCAAACTGCGCTCAACCAGGTGCCAAATAACGGTACGATCGTGATCCAATCCGGGACCTACAGCTCGCCAACTCCGGCTTTTTCATTCAATGGGCAAGACCGGAGTTTCACCATCCAGGCCGCCGATGGCGCCAATGTGGTCCTTTCTGGCGCAAGCAACCATCGGATCATCGAGCTGATCAATTCCCCGCTTGCGCATGTCGTGTTCAAGGGGATCACGTTTGCGAACGGCTATGATGCCAGTGCCTCTCACGGCGCCGGAGTGACCGTTACAAACTCGAATGTGACCTTCATCGATTGCATTTTCGAGAATAACCGTCAGGCTGGCTACCGCTATAACTTGAGCGCTGCCTCCGTGTACGTGGATGTTGGTTCAACCGCAAATTTCTTCAATACCATCTTCAGAAATAACACTTCCGAAGATGGCGGCTCTGGGATCGCCACACGAGATTCGACCATAAATGTCCATAATTCCCAGTTCCTGAACAACACGACAACTTCAACGACTTATCTGGGTGTTCCAGTTGGCGGAGGCATTAATATCGCTAACTCTGTCGCCAGGGTCACAAACTCCCGCTTCTATGGGAACAATACTTTTGGTCATGGATCAGCAATCTATATTATCGGAGAGTGGTTTAAAACCGGAAGTGATGTGATTGTTGCGAATTCCTCCTTCGAAAACAACCATGTTGTTCGCACCAACTCTGTTTTTGAGCCGATCTCCGGCGGCGGAATAAATGTTGAAGACAATACCCGTTTGAAGGTATACCACTCTCGTTTTATCAATAACAGCGCCTGGGTCGGCGGCGGGATGAGCATCTACCGGGCTCAAGTTGAGATCCGCGACAGCGTGTTCATCGGCAACCGCGCGACAGATCCGGATCCAAACTCGGGATTCGGTGGGGCAATCTCCTTCAACATCAATGACCGCCCGGATGCCTCTAGCCTGCTCATTGAAGACACTTTGATCCAGGGTAAATACCCGGGCTACACAACCGTTGCCAAGTATGGTGGTGGAATTCACGCCCATAACAGCGTTCCAACAAACAAGCCTCCCATCACGCTTCGGCGGGTCATCCTGAACGACCTGGATACCACGACAACGTCGACCAAACCCACCCTCGGGGCAGGCATCGAGATCGGGGATGTAAACTTCTTGATGGAAGAACTCAATCATCATGAACTGCGATGCTCGCGGTCCGCTGGGCGGCCGCGGTGGTGGCATGATCGCCTTCGGAAACACCAACATCAACATCCTTCGATCGGCATTTGCAAATAATTCGGCTGATTCGATCGGGGCAAGCCTCGAAACCTGGGGATCTACACTCAATCTCACCAATTCCAGCTTCTTCAACAACGTCCTCAGCCCGGGTGTGAAGGAGTATGCAAGCGGATCGCTCGGTGCAGGCATTTTCTCCAGCCCGGATTTCGGCCGCAATTTGTCGATGAACGGCACCGTCGCGAACAATTTATTCCAGAATAACGACGGCCTGGCTACATATGATGACGATCGCGCCACAGGATCACTCAATGCATTGGTCTATAATAACAATAACTTTTATGAAACCACTTTTGGCGACAAAATCTATCGAGATTCACTCACCGATGTTCAATCCCCGGCTGGGTTAAACAGCCTGGTGGTTTCCCGGTCAGGTTCCTCGACCGATAAATCTCCTCAAAATAACAACCAGTTGCTTGCTAATCCATCAACGATCAATAAACTTTACGCCGCACCCAGCATGCTGCTGCCGGTTCTGGCAGCCGGCGAATATGCCCAAAGTACAACAGGCTATCTGGGTTACGGTTGGAACGGCTCTTCGGCAAATCTGGATGGATCGTCTCTATCCTCCCAAACAGGAGTTCAACCCACGACCACCACAGGGATCCACAGCATGAATGTCGACGGGACAAACTCGACCGTCCAGCTCCCGATGGGACCAGCCCCAGATTTCAACGCCTCTATGATGTCCGGAAATCCATATTCAACCCTGAGTTGGGAGCACACCTCGGGTTCTTTCCTGGGCATTTATGCAAATCAGGGTCTTAATCTTTCCAACCAGACCTCTGGGTCAGTTCAAGTTCAATCCACCAACCGCATCTATTCGGTCTATCTGGTCACAAAAGAAGGCGGCTTTGTCAAGTCATTTGACACACGCACAGCAAAGCTGTTCGCCCAGGATAAAATGTCCGTCTTGATCAGTCTCGACCAGCCCAACCGGGAAGCATCTTTCCCAATCCAAAACATAGGCGGTTGGACCATCGATTGGACCGCAGAGACGAGCACGCCCGACTTGATCCAGATAACAACTTCAAGTGGAACCATCACCAGCGTTGGAGCTGTCCCGTTCAATATATTACCGGACCAACCAGGCACATATAATGCCAAGATGGATATTGACGGCGGTTCAGCCGGCTTTGCTCAGGTGACGATTGAGATCATTGTTGTTGAAACGGTTGAAAACGTATTTCTACCAGTTGTAAAGCGGTGAGTAGTCTAAAACTGGCCGGCTGCGCTTCGCCCTGCCCCGGGAATTAATCCGGTTTCGCAAAAAGAGCCGTTCAGTCGGATGCTGGTTCTCCCAAAACCTGCCAATTGGCCACATTTTCAAATGAATTTGTGGCCGAAAGGCAGGTTTTCTTTATGCCTGATCCATCGCTGCCAGCAGCCATACAACAAATGCTCATTCATTCAAAAAAAGCATGCAGGCCTATCCCTCCTTTCAAGCCTGGCATCGTGTTCGATCCCATCACTGTTTTCGAATGGACAGTTCAGAAAAAATCTGTTAATATGTTTTTTTTATGACCAAGCTAATCCATATGAAAAAGTCCTGGATCGGATTTCTTATTGGAATGTTTTTTCTCTCGCTTATCAAGCTTTGGCTTGTTGAGGCCCAGTCAGTATTCGTCCGAGCTTTTGCCCTTCATGATGACGCCTTATTTCTGAACCTTGCTCAACATCTATTAAAAGGTGAGTGGCTGGGACCTTATGATCAATTTACTCTGATCAAAGGTCCCTTCTATCCAATGTTCATCGCTGGCGTCCATGATCTGGGCGTCCGCCTCCTTTTTGCTCAGCAATTCTTGTACGTGTTTGCATGTTGGGTCCTGACAGCCGCTTTGATCCCCGCATTTAAGAAACCAGCTTTATTGTTGATCTTCTTTGGTGTCCTCCTGTTCACCCCGGTCAGCTATGAGATTTCTTCCTTTCGCGTCCTTCGCGAGGGCATCTACACATCGCTTGTGCTTCTGGTTCTCGGATGCGCCTTTGGTCTGGCTCTTCGACCTGCATCAGCATGGACCAGGCTGTGGCCCTGGGCTTTCGGGCTCGGGCTATCCCTCTCCGCTTTCTGGCTCACGCGTGAGGAAGGGATCTGGCTTCTTCCTTCCCTTGGGCTGATCATCGCCCTTGCAGTTTATCAAAGCAAAAAGTGCGGTTTTTGGGCCTGGAAAAGCAGGCTTGCGCTTTGGCTTGGCGGGCTGGCAATCCCGGTTATTCTAGTGTGGATGGTATCAGCCGCGAACCTGCATAATTATGGTGTTTTTGCCAAAACAGAATACAATTCGGCGGTCTTTAAATCAGCTTACGGCTCGTTGACCCGCGTTAAAGCTGGAATCCGCCGTCCACAGGTCCCTGTCACCCGCAAAGTACGGATGAACATCTATGATGTCAGCCCGACATTCTCTGAGCTTCGACCTTACCTTGAAGGACAGGTTGGTAAAGAATGGGTCGAGTTCGGTAAGAAAAATCCGCTGAACAATAATGAAATATTGGGTGGTTGGTTTATGTGGGCATTTAGAGATTCGGTCTCACACGCCGGGTATTATTCTAAGGGAAAATTCCCTGAGGATTTCTACCTCCGGATGACGGACGAGATCGATTCTGCCTGCAGAAAAGGGCAATTGTCCTGTTATCCACCTCGTTCCTCGATGATACCCCCTTTTCTAATTGAAGATATGCGCCCGCTGGCACGTTATTTTCGGGATGATTTGCTGAGCATCCTTCGATATGAAGCCTTGCTCATCGATTGTCCTCCCTACACCCCTGATCCAGATCATGATGCCTCAATTTTTGCACGGCTGACCGGCGAAGAGCTCTGCAAAACCAGCGAAGAGCTGGCTTCAGTCCCTTTTCCGCCGCCAGAACGGGAAAAGTTGAATGTCTTGAAAATGACAATCCTTCACGGCGTTCTGGATTCTTTCCAAAACTTCCACATGCCCCTGACGATAATCGCCCTGCCAGCATATGCGGCTCTTTTTGTGCTTCAATTCAAGAGAAAAAGGATGCTCACGAGTTGGGCTGTTGCATCGATCCTTTTAGTCCGGAGCGTTGACCCGGATTCTTTTAGTCGCCCTCTTTCAGCTGACATCCTACCCCTATTTTACGGTTGGGTACATGGCGCCAGCCTATTCGCTCCTCTTAGGATGGAGCACGCTCTCGATCCTCGGTCTGATCTCCGAATGGATGCTGCCTGATCCGGTACTTTCAACCGCCGCTTCTTGAATCATCCAAAACTTTCTCGGGAAAAAAGCTCCTCACAATTCAGCCCAAGCTCTCTTCTGCGGTCATCTTTCCATCACCTTGCTGCGAGCTGATCCATCCTCCTCTCCACCATTTCCGCGAGCTGGCCGATTGTGTCAAACACATCCATGTTCAGCTCTGTATCATCTATATGCACTCCAAAGGTCTCATCGATAAAAACCGCCAGATCCACAAGGTGGAACGAATCGATCAAACCGCTGGAGATCAATGGGTCGTCACTTTCTAAATCGAATTTCGGCCGTTTCAAAACCTGGGTGCGGATATACGCTGCCAGTTTTTCTTCGATTTCTGCGCTCATTATTCACCTCGAAACTGTGGGGGATCTCCTGCCTGCAGCGTTCCATCCTCAAAAATACACTCTCGCAGATACTTCTCCCGGTTCGCTGAGCGAGAGATTTTCCCACTGGATGTCTTTATCAGCCAGCTCCGCTCGACAAACCAGATATCGGAAAGCGCAACATCGCTTTGCTGGACCACACGGCGGCGAAGTTCAACATCGAGTTTCTTTCTATCGCTTCTGCTCAGGCGCCCATCTTCCAATTCGCAGACCATCACAATATTTTCCGAGCCGAGCTTCTGGTCGAACAGGCCAAATGCAGCGCTGCGTCCAGGGATGATCCCAGGAATCTCGTTAGCAATCGCCTCTAAATCCTGCGGATAGATGTTTTTTCCGCCCACGATGATCAAGTCTTTTTTTCGACCTGTAATAAAAAGCTCTCCATCTGCAAGATAGCCCATATCGCCAGTGTGATACCACCCGTCCTGTATGGTTTCTTGGGTGACCTCAGGTCGGCGGTAATAACCGCTTAACATGCAGTTGCTGCGTAAGGCGATCTCACCAACCCGCCGCTCCTTTAACAGTTTACCGTCAGAATTCAGAATACGAATCTCCGTCCCGGAAATTGGAAAACCGCAGCTCACCAGCGCTGTTGAGCCTTCCTCGTCTGCCGGTCCCGGAACTGCCTTCTGCTCCTTTTGTAGGATGGAAGTTCTCACCCAATCCACCCGGACGGATTTCCCTACCGGATATTGGGTCACGGCAAATGTGTTTTCTGCCATGGCGTAGCATGTCGAAAGCGCAGTTTGATTTACACCAAAAGCGGAAAATTTCTCGACGAATACCTGATGGCTGTGAAGATAAACCGGCTCTGAACAGTTGATGAAGGCGCGCATGCTGGAAAGGTCAATGCCGGATAAATCCCGAGGCCGGATCACCCGCGCCGAATGATTGTAGGCAAAATTGGGCATCCAGCATAAAGTCCCTTTTTCACGTTGGATCACTTGGAACAGGACCTTTGGATCTCGCACCCATTTAAAAGGCGACATTAACACCAGGGGGATACCGGCGACCAGCGGCATCAAGAATCCGGCGATCAACCCCATATCATGATAAAGCGGCAGCCAGCTGACGACGACGTCATCATGCTTTAAATCGATCGCCTTGCTGTAGGATTCGATTTGATTCAACACCGCAATGTGGGAAAGCGCAACACCTTTCTGCAATCCAGTCGTTCCACTGCTGTGCTGCAGAAAAGCGGTCTTGTCGCCGGAAAAATCGGGCCACACGCGTTCTTCAAAATCCCCATCCGCTTTCCTGATGACTTCATCCGTGCTGAGCACAGCACACCCCGCATCGGCAAACAGACTTGCCAGCTCAGCCTTAAACTCAGGAGAAGTGATCACTGCCCTGGCCTGAGAGAGTTTCACCAGCTCTCTCACTCGTGCCATGTAGATTTGAGGATCTAATTTTTCAGTCAAGAAAGGGAATATTGAGCCGATTGCCCCCAGGTACATCGCTCCCCAAAACGCATACAGCAAATCCAGCTCATGGCGCAGCACCAGGATGACCAGGTCGTCCTCGCGTACACCCGCAGCCTGCAAAGCCACTGCATACCGCGCCGACTGGTGATGGAACTCTGCTGCAGTAATCCGAAGCTCGCTCTGATCCTCGTTAAGGTAAACTAATACCGGGTGCTCTGGGCTGCTCCTGGCGCGCTCCTGGATGGGCTGTGTCAGGGTATGGCAGGATCCAATCCGCATGGCTTCTGGCGAGTTATCCTTTATTTCTCTCACAGGAAGGAGATTCTATCATAACCCAGACCATCACCTTCCAATCTGAAATTCTTGGTTTTGATATAATCATTTCAAACCCTTGCTGAATGTCCTTCAGCGCCTAAAGTTTTCCGGGAATAGAATGCAGGCATTCACCCAAGAATCCGATCCGCTCGTATCGATTGTCGTCCTGAACTGGAATGGGGCGCACATCTTGCCTCGCTGCTTGAATTCGATCGCGGCGCAGACATTCCAGGACTTCGAAGTGATTGTAGCAGACAACGCCTCAACCGATGGTTCGGCAGATGAGATCGAAAAACGTTGGCCTGGCTTCAAGGTCATACGTTTTGATCAAAATCTGGGGTTTGCCTTGGGTAACAACCGCGCCGCTACCAGGGCGAAAGGACGTTGGCTGGCTTTCGTGAATAACGACGCGTTTCCAGACCCCGAATGGTTGGGATGCATCATGAAGGCTGCCCAGGCATATCCAGATTTTTCGTTTTTCAGCTCTCGATTGGTCTACGCGGACCAGCCTGATCGGGTTCAAAGCAGCGGAGATATCTACAATATCAGCGGATTTGCCTGGTCGCGGGACAATCATTGTCCGGTTGAGCAGTCGCACCTCGATCCAGATGAGGTTTTTAGCCCCTCCGCAGCTGCAGCCGTTTACTTAAGCGATGCGTTTATCGAAGCAGGCGGATTTACCCGGCGCTTCACCAGCCACCATGAGGACGTCGACCTTGGTTTCCGCCTTCGGCTGCTGGGAAATCGCTGTCTGTATGTCCCAGACGCTGTTGTCCCTCACCTGGGGTCAGCCAGCTACGGGAAAGAAAGCAACCGGACGGTTTATCAAGTTCAGCGAAATGTGGTCTGGGCGTATTTTCAAAATATGCCCGG
Organism: uncultured Chloroflexia bacterium; assembly: GCA_963726375.1. GTDB lineage: Bacteria > Chloroflexota > Anaerolineae > Anaerolineales > UBA4823 > UTCFX2. The sequence goes on from CAVSCE010000008.1 coordinate 42,762, forward strand.
CGTTCTTTTTTGGAAGTATCTGCCAGCTCATCTGTTTGCAAACCTGGTATTCTTAATCTACTATACACTCCGCCGGCAAGCTGGCCCGGTCTGGAAAGCCAAATGGGATGCCTTTCGCACCCTGCGTGAGACGCTTCGTGAACGCACGCGGATCCAGAAAACCCGTCGGCTGGAGTCCAAAGAGATTGACCGGATTCTCAATCACAATTGGTTTGCGCCGTTTTTGCTTGGCAGGCGAACCCGTGCAATCCGCTCGCACTTCAATCCCGCCAGCGAGAGAAGAAATAAACCGAGATGAATTTCCGGTACCAGATACCAACCGGTGTGCAGTCGGATCAAAGCAGCGGGCAAATCTTTTTGAAAACCCGAGAAGGTGGCCACGTCTGGGTCGACAAGTCAGTTCTTCGTCTCTGGCAAGCTGCTGACGGTCTCGGTCCCGATGATGTTCTGAGCCGGCTCCACCCGATACCAGCCGAACGATTGCAGATCCTTGCCGGATTGGCCTGCCTCGCGGAAGCGGGCTTGCTCATAAGAGACGGTTTGCCTGTCCCAGCCAATCGCATCTCCGTCCAGCGGGGTGATCTGGTGTCCATTGTGGTCGTCAGCTATAACAGCATATCCTGGCTACCCACCTGCCTTGACTCCCTGGCAAAGCAAAGTTACACGCCCGTTGAAATCATCCTTGTGGACAATGGCTCGAAGGACGGCTCGGCAGAGTGGGTCGAGAGGCAGCACCCGGAGCTCAGGCTGATTCGCCTGGGGCAAACCACATCACTGGCGAGAGCCTTGAACCTCGGCATGCAGGCTGCCAGTGGGAAATACTATCTTCTGTTGAACCCCGATGTTCAGGTCGAACCGGACGCAGTAGCTCATTTGGTGCGCAAGGCAGCCTCCAATCCGCGTTGTGCAGCAGTTGCAGCCAAACTGCGCATGCTTTGGGCGCCGGCGTTCCTGAACGGCCTTGGGAATCAGGTCGGCGCGATTTCATGGGGTACGGATATCGGATTAGGCCATCTGGATCTTGGACAATTTGCCGGATGGGACGAAATCCCTTCTGCCTGTTTTGCAGCCGCCTTGATCCCCTCCCGGGCTTTAGAAACGATTGGACCGCTGGACGAAGGATTTTCGATGTATTATGAAGACAGCGAATGGTGCTATCGGGCGCGGCTCTCCGGATTTTCTATCCACGCCGCGCCGGAAGCTGTTGTATACCACGCCTTTGGCAGCCGGCAAGCGCAGGAAAACACGGAGATGCTGGGGCCGGTAAAAATCCGCCGAGTTACCTCAGGGAGATTGCGTTTTATCACTCGCATCAATGGCGTTTTGAATTTTTGGACCTTTTTTTTCAGCTATGCACTGGAAGACTTCCTTCGTGCCCTTGTTTATTTGGTCCGAGGCCGTGGTGGGATGGCGCACTCTATCTTTCAGGGATGGATTGATTATTTCCAATCTCTCTCCGGGCTGCTTAAGCAGCGAATTACGATCCAGGCAGACCGCCGTATGGATGACCAGGAGCTCTATCGTTTGCAGAGAAATTCGCCCGTCCCTCGGATATATGCCGGTTCTCCTCAACTGACCTGGGAGGCCATCTGTGGTGAATATCTGTCTTTGATTCTTGCTGGTCGAACGATCGAATTCCCGGAATTTTCAAATGTACTATCCGGCGAGCTGCCTGTTTCCAGGCCAGCACTTGTTCAAACAGCCGTCCGAGTTTGGAAAACCGAGGGGTTGGGCGGGATGCTCCGCTGGATCGGCCGGCGCATCCAATGGAGACTGATGCAGCCATAACCAGGCAGAGCAATTGGAGCGGACAATGAAAAGATGAAAATTGGCATCGACTGCACATCGCTCCCCCCGAACCCGGTCGGGGCGGGGAATTACATCATCCAGCTCGTCAGGGCAATCACGGCTTTCCCCAGCAAGCATGAATTCGTGATATTTGCCCAGCAGAGAGGCCGCGCCCTGATCGGTGAGCTGTCTGGAGATCGGGTGCAGTGGGCTCTTTCAGCCGATAAGCCGCCCGCTCTGCGCCTGCTGTGGGAGCAATTACAGCTTCCTCGAGTGGCATCCTCAGTCGGGATTGATCTGCTCCACTCCCTGCACTATACCCGGCCAAGGTTCCTCTCCTGCACTTCCGTTGTCACCCTCCACGATATGACCTTCTTCCTCTATCCCGAACTCCATACCCGCTCAAAAAGGATATTTTTTCCCTGGGCAATCCGGATGAGCGCTCGCAGCTCAGAGGCTTTGATCTCCGATTCCGAAAGCACGCGCCGCGATGCAATCCGTATCCTCGGCATTCCTCCAGAGAAGATCACCGTTGTCCCGCTTGGCATCAGCGAGGAATTCAAGCCGATTGGTGACGCCCACCTTTTGGATTCAATCCGCAAGAAATATCATCTCCCCGAGAGGTTCATCCTCTTTGTCGGGCTGATCGAGCCGCGCAAGAACTTGCCGCTGCTGCTGCGCGCCTACTCCCGCCTGGTAGAGCGCGAAGACCCTCCACCTTTAGTGCTTGCGGGACGGTTGGGTTGGGATTCTGGTCCTTTTTTCCAGCTGATCGAAGATCTCAAGCTGAAGCAGAACATTATTCTCCCGGGCTATATCCCGGCCGGGGATCTGCCGGTCCTTTACAATTTAGCCCAGATCTTTGTCTACCCATCGTCCTATGAGGGTTTTGGCTTCCCGCCGCTGGAAGCAATGGCCTGCGGCACACCCGTGATCACCTCTGCGGTCTCAGCCATGCTGGAAAATGTCGGAGATGCCGGGCTGCTGGTGCCTCCCCTGGATGAGGAGGCTCTTGTCTCAGCGCTACATGAGCTGCTGGAAAATCCAGGTCTTCGTGCGCAGTTTTCCAGCGCGGGCATTCGATGTGCTGGCGAGTTCACCTGGCAGAGGACGGCAGAAGAAACCATCCAGGTATATGAGAAAGCCAGCAGATCAAAATGAGCGCACCGGTCCTCTCTATCTGCATCGTCACATATAAGTCCCGGGATTTACTTTGTGATTGCCTGAAATCGATTTCCGAGAACACGCGGCTCTCCTGGGAAGCAATCGTGGTGGATAACGGCTCAAACGATGGGGTTGGCCAGCTGCTCGCCCAGGAATACCCGGATGTACGCTTTATCCAGAATGACGCAAACTTTGGTTATACCCGGCCAATGAATCAGGCCCTCCGGCTGGGGCAGGGCCGCTTTTTGATGCAGCTAAATCCGGATACACAGATCCTCCCAGAAACGTTGGATACGATGGTCGCGTTTATGGAAGAACACCCGGATATTGGCGTGATCGGCCCAAAAGTGCTGAACCGAGACCGCACTCTCCAGAAATCGTGCCGGCGCGGCGAGTCCACGCCCTGGGCAGTGATCACTTACTTCCTCGGCCTTTCCAGATTATTTCCTTCCAGCCAGCTCTTCGGCAAATACCAGCTCAACTACCTGGATGAGGACGAAACCTGCCCGGTTGCGGGTGTTGCTGGCTCCTGCATGCTGATCCGCCGCGAGCTGATTGAGCAGATCGGGTATCTGGACGAGCGGTTCTTTGCCTACCAGGAAGACGCCGATTTCTGCTTCCAGGCTCGTAAGGCAGGCTGGCAGGTCTTCTATTACCCAAAAGCCCAGATTATCCATTATGGCGGAGAAGGCGGCTCAAAGAACGAGCCTTATCGCTCAATCATCGCCTGGCATCGGTCTTATTTCCTTTATTACCGGAAAAACCTTGCCCAAGACTACTTCTTCCTGTTCAACTGGCTTTATTATCTGGCGATGTTCATCAAGCTTTTGGTCTCTTTGGTAGTAAACTTCTTGCGTAAAGAGAAAATCGTCAGCGCCCGCCGGCCCTGAAGCATTTCTGGAGGCTATTTGAAATAGAGCATGGTTTAGGGCCTCTGGCGGAAAAACCTGTCTATCATGTTGTTTAATTCGATAAACATCATCTTCATTTTCGAAACCCTGCTGGCAGCATTGCTGACTTCACTGGTAGCCGCGATCGTCAGCATTCAGGTTGCCAGACGGACCCGCTTGATCGATCAGCCGGGCAGCGCCCCTCACAAGCAGCATCGCCATCCCGTCCCTCTGGCGGGCGGCTTCGCGCTTCTGCTCACAATCCTGATCAACGGCTTGTTTTTAGGCTCATTTCATCAGACTGCTGTCAGGGCAGCCTTGATAGCGGCAGTCCCTATCTTCGTATTCGGCCTTTGGGACGATTACCGGGGCCTTTCGCCCGCGGGTAAATTGGTTGGCCAGTTAATCGCAGCAGTCATCCTGATCCAGCAAGGGATTTATATCAAGATATTCGAATCACCGGAATTCTTTTTTTATGGGACTGGCGGGGTGTACCTTTTTCTGGATTGGGCGCTCACCGTGCTCTGGGTGGTCGGAATCACGAATGCCTTTAATTTTGTCGATAGCATGGATGGCCTCGCGGTAGGGCTGGCAGGGATGGCGGCATCCTTCTTCATGCTTGTAACGCTGGCTTCCGGTCAGATCCAACTCGCCCAGCACAGCGCGATGCTGATCGGAGCATGCATAGGTCTCTATTTCTTCAATTCCTCGCCCGCGCTTCTTTTCCTGGGAGATTCCGGCGCCCAGCTTCTTGGTTTTCTGCTGGCTGTCCTTGGGATCAGCTACGCGCCGCTGGGCGTCAACCAGTCCTCTTCCTGGTTCGTCCCGGTTATGCTGCTCAGTGTGCCAATATTCGACGCATCGCTCGTGATCCTTTCACGCCTTCGGCGCGGCAAACCGGTCTATCATGCCGCCCTGGATCATACCTACCATCGTCTGCTTCGGCTGGGGCTGCCTTCCAACCGTGCCGTGCTGGTGATGCAGGTGGTCTCGCTGACACTGGGCTGCCTGGCGTTTATAAGCTTGATTCAACCACCATCCATCGCAAACTTGATTTTTATGACCTTGATCCTCATCGGGGGGCTCGCCCTGGCCTTGCTTGATCGGCGCGCATTTTGGGTATAATTCCTTGAATTTGAGGCGCCTCAAGAATGTCAAATGAGTGGTCTCTTCGCGATGAGATCCTGAATGCCACCCAAAGCTGGCCCTGGTTGGTTCTGTTATGCGCGGCAGGCGCCCTGATGGGTTGGGCGATCTCCATGGTCTGGCCGACCCCCCATCGGGCCACCCGAGAGCTTTACGTTGGTTTAAACATCTATCATTCCCTGGACGGCGGCCAAAACTTCAGCGAATCTGCCGGCGTCCAGGTGGTGAATGCCAATGATTTCAAGAACTGGCAGATGGCAAGCCTTAACAACTTGATTTTAATGGACAGCGTGATCGATGAGACGTTAAGGCGGCTGCAGGACCTCGATCCCTACTGGTCAACCGTCAGCCGAACGGACCTGGCAGCCGCGCTTCATGTATACTGGCGAAACGCTGGCAAATGGCGCCTGGTTGCCGAGAATCCAGATCCAATCCGGGCGAGCCAGGCCGCCTCCGTCTGGCAGGACGTCGTGCTCGAACAAGTGCATGCTGCCGTACTGGAAGCTCAGCAGGCGCTCGTTCTGGAATTTCAGCTCCACTCGCTGACAGATCAATCCGCCCAAAATCTCGCAACGATCAAGAGTTTAAAGCGGACGATCAATGCGCTGGAAGCATGGTGGATCGAGCTGGACAACCGGTCGCCTGAAGCGGTCATCGATGATTCCGAGTCCTGGATAATCTGGCGGCTGATCACAAGGGCTGTCTCAGCTCCAGAATGGGAATCCATCCTTGATCAATATCCCTCCTCAGGTGCCTCTGCCCAGAGTTATCTTGCGTGGATTGGGCAGGTTGTCCCGCTTTTTGAAGACGAAATCCGAATCCTTGAAGGGCAGCTGCAGGATCTTAAAGCTCAGGAACAGGAAGCAAGCGCCTTGTTTGCAGAGGCGTCCCAAAAAAGCCTGGGACTTTCCGCCACCCTCGATGTGGATCGATTATCCGGGACCCCAATCCGGCCGTCCGTCACACGCCCAACCGGGCTGCTCATGCTGTTTGGGAGCCTGGCAGGATTGGTCGTATGGCTGGTTTGCTGGTTCAGCAAAATAAGCCTGCGAGGCGTTTCATGAGCACAGGGAAGCTGAACAAAGCATGGATCTTTCTTGAAAAAGCCGCCTGGGCTGGAGTGCTGTTTTTTTTGCCGGTGACAAGCTTCCCATATTTCCCAAATGCGGCCGGCGGCGAGGCGCTCGTACGACCGCTCTCGCTCTATCCGCTGGTGTTTTTGATGCTTTTTTCAATAATTCCGAAAGTTTTCCGAAAACCGCTCCCGAAAAACTTCCTCCCGCTGCTTTTCTTTTTCCTGGTCGCGGTTGGAGCTTCATTACTATCCCTTATTCGCAGCATTGAGCCAGCGTTGGGAGTCTCAGTGGATTCGCGCGTCCTGCGCGGCGTCTCCACCCTCGTAATTGGCTGTGCCTTTTTTGTCACGCTTTCAATCCTCCCGCAAAGCCCTGCCGACCTGAGGTTTTCGTTGCGCTGGATTTATGCGGGGATCGGCGCAGCAATGCTCTGGGGATCGGCGCAGGCCTACAATATCCTCGCCCCAAATCCTGTTTACTTCGCATTTCTCGAGAAAGTCCAGCGCCATATCTCCACCCGCCGGCTTCTTCCCGAAAGGATTTCTGGGATGACGTACGAGCCTCATTGGTTCGCCGAGCAGATCATCCTGCTCCTGATCCCCTACGCTCTGGCGGCAGTTCTGATAGATACCTCTGCATTCAAGCGGCGCTGGCGGCGCCTGTCTGTTGAATGGTTTTTGCTCGGATGGGCTTTGGTCCTGCTTCCTTTCACTTACTCGAGAGCTGGGATGATAAACTTAATCGTCGTGCTCTTCCTTGCAATCCCGCTTTTTCGACCCAGGCGGACCGAGAGCAAGTCAAAATCCCCAAGCTATTCAAAATCACGTCCATGGTTGCGTCGGATCGCGGAGATCAGCCTGCTCGCAGTTGTTATTGGCGCTTTGATTTTCAGTATCGGTGGTAGAAACCCGTTTTTCGCCCGAATTTGGGGCTATTGGATGACGCCCAACCCCAATCTGCAAGGGTATTTAAGCTATCTTGGTTTTGACGCCCGCCTGGTTTACGCCCAGGCCGCCTATAACACCTATCAGGCGCATCCCCTTTCCGGGGTCGGCCTGGGCAATTATGCCTTCTATTTTGAGGAGATGCTGCCCTACCGCCCCATCGCCGAGGTACCCGAAATCCTCCTGATGATCACACCAGAAATCGGGCGCGATCGACTGATCACTTCCAAGAACTTCTTCCTGCGCATCCTGGCTGAAACCGGGATCATCGGCTGGATCGCGTTCCTCGCCTTCTTTGTTGTCTGCGTCGGCTATGCCCTTTATCTATGGCTCTCGCCGGATAAAGAATGGAAATACTGGGGTATGGCCAGCCTGATTGGCTTGATAGCATTTATATTATCTGCTCTGACTTTTGACTCATTTGTCATTCCCAACATGTGGGTTCTCCTGGGACTGGTGACTGCGGCGACGCGTATCGCCAGCCGCAAAGATATTCCCCTGAAGATTCCCTCTGAAAGTAACTATGAACCGAACCTGGAACCTGCGCGAAGAACTGTATAACGTGCTCCATCGCTGGCAAATTCTGCTGGCTGCCGCTTTACTTGGCTGTTTTTTAGGCTGGGGATTGTCCTGGATCTGGCCTGCCCAATATCGGGCTTCCAGCCAGATTTATATTGCCCTTAACCCTTACAGGAAATTTTCGGACTCGGTCTTCGAAGCTCTCGCGAACCCGAAATACTCCAACCTGGACAACTACCACTACTGGCAGATGTCTCAGCTCGAGTCAGCGATCACGATGGACGGCTTCCTGGAGCCTGTGCTCGACCGCCTGAGGGAAATCGATCCCTATTGGGAGAATGTCGACCTCGACACGCTCCGGAGCATCCTGAAATCCGAATGGCGGACCAGCGGGACATGGAGTTTGATCGCCAGCCACCCGGATTCGACTCACGCCAGCCAGGCCGCCCAAGTCTGGAGTGATGTTGTGGTCGAACAGGTAGGCGCGTCCGTCACTGCGGCCATCCAATTGATATTCATCGATGAGCAGCTCCAGGCCGGGGAGGACGAGATGCTGAGTTCATCGATGCGGCTGCAGGACCTTATGGAGGTTCGAAGCTCTCTTGATGAATGGCAGCACCAATCTGAAAAAGGCGACCCAACCATCCCTTTCGACGCCAACCAGCGGGCGAGCCTTTCCGCCCTCGTTGCATTCCCGGCGGAGTTCACACCGGCCTGGATGAAAGCCCTGGAAGGCATGCCTCCGGCCGATGCGCCTCTGCGAGACTACCAGGACTGGATCGGCCAGATCCAGCGGGTGGTCCAATTGGAGATCAATTCCTTGAACAGGCGCCTGCGCCAGCTTGACGCGGACCAGATCGAGCTTGCCCAATCCTATTCGATCGAGTCGAAAGCCAGCCGCGGCTTTTCTCCAAATATCATCATCGATCGAAAAGAAGACCTCGAAGCGCGCCAGATCCGTCCGACCTCGGTTTTTGTGATGGTCGGCGGAATCGTCGGGCTGTTAATCGGGCTCTTAATACAATTGATTATGATATTGCCACCATGGAAACGCAAGTGAGCTCGCCCAGGGAAAAACCTTACCTTTCGATGATCACCAGGATCGCCTGGGCCTTGTTCTTCCTGACCTTGCCGGTGACAAGCTTCCCTTACTTTCCGGCCGGGCTGGGCGGTCGGACGTTGGTACGGCCGCTTGCCGTTTATCCGATGGTTGTGCTCCTCGTTCTGGTCATCATCCCGCGTTTATTCAAAAAACCGCTCCCGAGGACTTTCCTGCCGCTGCTTGCGTTCATCCTGGTCGCGCTGATCAGCTCCGTGTTCGCGTTCACCTCGGACATGGAGGCGTTTCGAGGCGTCACGCCAGTTTCCAGGCTGGTGCGCAACCTGGCCACGCTCGGGATTGGCGTCTCTTTTTACTTTACGTCAACCCTTCTCCACGAGAAATGGGATGATCTTCACTTTTCACTTCGCTGGCTTTACACCGGTTTCGCTGCCGCGCTGCTTTGGGGCACCATTCAAATCCCGAACATCATCCTGGGATGGCCAAAATATTACCGGATGATCAATTCCCTGCAGAAATATATCTCCATCCGCAGGCTCTTTGAAACGCGCATCTCTGGGATGACCTTCGAGCCCAAGTGGTTTGCCGAGCAAATTTGCTTCCTGCTCTTACCCTGGCTGATCGCCTCCGTGTTGACCCGACGCACCGTCTTCTCCTGGCGCTGGCGCGGCGTCACGATCGAATGGCTGCTGCTCGTCTGGTCGGTTGCCGTCCTGCCGTTCACATTCTCGCGAACCGGCCTGTTCCTGCTCGTGCTGTTGGTTGTGATCGGCTATTTCCTCTTTCCTTACCAGTTTCACCAAAAACCCGCCCACCCAAAGAAGCCTCTCCGCTTGAGGATATTCGAGACTGGCTCCATCGTCTTGATTGTGATCACAGCGCTGGCGATCTTCGGCTCGCAGAATGCCTATTTCTCCCGGCTTTGGCGCTATTGGACCGAGGCGAAGACCCGCAACAAATCCTATCTCGAGTTCATCTCCGTCGCCCAGCGCTTCGTTTACTGGCAAACAGCCCTGAATATTGCTTCTGAGGATCCCTGGCTGGGCGTCGGTTTGGGGAATTATGCTTTTTACTTTGACGAGAACCTCCCCAATCGTCCCTGGAACCAGCAGGTCGAAATCGTCCGCCAGATCACGCCCGGCGAAGATCGCGACCGGCTGATCACACCAAAAAACCTGGTAGCCCGCCTGATCGCCGAAACCGGCGTCATAGGGATTGCCGTTTTTTTTACATACATCCTTTCAATCGTTGGATGCGCCGTCTTCCTGTGGTTCTCACCGTCATCAGAACAGCGCTTTTGGGGATTGGCGGCTTTTCTTGCCATGATCGTTTTTTTATTCCTGGTTTTTTCTTTCGATTCCTTCGCGCTGCCCAACATGTGGGTCGTTTTTGGCCTGATCACAGCTGCAGCTCACCTGCCGGAAACCGGCAGCACGTTTGAACAGCTAGAGGAGCCGGTGTGAATCCGCACGATCTGACGCACCGATCCACCATCTTATCTCTATGGCGGATATTTTTCGGCTTGATCGCCCTTCAAGGTTTGGGTGTTTTGGTTTCATACCTGCAAACGAGGTCCGAGACCGGTTTGTTACTCGGTTTTTCCGGGATCCGGCTGGCGATCGTCGCTGGAGTGCTGCTCCTGACCGCAGCAGCCGCCTGGCTGTTTGTAGGGAGCTTTCTCTTCCCCATTCACTACCACCAAAGGGCAGTTTGCTGGGCAGATTGGCTCAGCCGCCCTGTTCGCTGGGGCTATCTGACCCTGCTCAGCGGGATCCTGCTCTACTTCTCCTGCTACCTGCTCACGCTTTACCCGGATATCACTGAACCCTTCACGCGCGGTTTTATGGAGCGCCTGATCCCGATCATCGCCTGGTTGACGGGCGCCTGCGCCCTGACGCTGATCCTGATGATCTATCTGGGTCGAGCCAGGGGGATTCCCGTGCCTGGCCGAATCCCTCGCAGCTTTTGGTTGTTCCTGGCTTATTTCTGCGCTGCCTTGCTGGCATGGTTTTGGGTCAGCCGGACCGTTCTCCCGATCGCCTCATCTCGGGTGGGCTGGAACCAGCTGGGCGTGCCGGTCCTTGAGGGGCAGCTGGTTCTGGCCTGGGGCGTTGGGATCCTCGCCTTGCTTCTGGTCGACCGGCTGAGCGCGGCGGGAAGATCCAACGGCCGGCTGTTCGATCTGGTGGCAGTCGTCTTGCTCTGGTCTTGCGCCGCAGTGTTCTGGCAGAGCACGCCGATCTCTCCAAATTGGTTCGTATCCGAAAAAATCCCTCCCAATTTCGCTCAATATCCTTATTCTGATGCGCGCGTTTATGACGTGGCGGCTCAGTCTGCCCTGATTGGAGAGGGGTTCAAATTCTTTAATGGTATTGATGTCCGACGCCCGCTTCATGCGGCATACCTGACCCTCCTGCACCTGATCGCCGGCCAGGAATACGACCGTGTGATCTTTCTGCAGGTGCTCATCCTCTCGCTGCTTCCGGTTTTCGTCTATTTTAACGGTCAAATCCCTGCACAACCGGGCTTCCGGGTTCGTCGCTGCAGCCCTCATCATATTCAGGGAGGCGAACTCGATCTCGATCGCAGACACGATCACAGCCTCCCATGTGAAGCTGATCATGGTAGACCTGCCGACAGCCCTGATCGTGATGATCTTCTTCTATCTTTCAATTCGATGGCTCAAACAGGTCGAACAGCGCAGCTTTCCAGCCTTGGTCGCCGGAGGAACCCTCGGCCTGGCGATGCTGATCCGCCTGGAAACCGCAGTCCTCGCCTTTTCGCCAGTGCTGATTGCCAGCCTGACGCTCCTGCCAAAAAAGCGAATTTCCTGGTGGGTTAAACATCTGGCTCTTTTTTCGTTAGGTGCCGCCCTGGTCATCTCTCCCTGGATCGGGCGCAACTGGCAGCGCACCGGACAGCTTTTTGTCGATTCGCCGATGTTCCGCTATCTGCTCCTGGTTCAACGGTTTCAGCCGATCACTCAAACCGCCTCGCCTCCGCCTGCCAGCCCTTCTGCACCCGGTCAAGAAGCTGCGGTTCCAACCATTCCAACATCAGCGCCCGTTTTCCCAACGCAGGTTCCTGGGGGACTCGAAGCGGCTGGCAAGAATTTAGTAAACGAATCGCTGAAGAAACCCGGCGAGCTGGCTGGATTGTTCTCAGCCCATTACCTGAACAACCAGATCCAGATGCTGTTGATCTACCCGGACGCGTACCGTTTCTTTGACAACTTGATCGGGTTGTTCGGACACCGCGACCTGCTGAAGTATTCCGAGTCTTCCTCGCTGACCGACCTCATCCGCAGGCTGCCTTTCTGGAGAAAATGGGACGGCAGTTTCCCATCCCAATCGATCCTGCCGGTGCTGTTTTCGGTGTTGATGCTCGCAGCAGGGCTTTCGGCCGCCTGGAGAAAGCAGCGTCTTGTCGGTCTGATGCCGGCCCTCGCCCTCGTGTTCTTTATCGGTTTCTACGCCCTGCTGCGCAACTCCGGAGGTCGATACATTCTCCCGGTGGACTGGATCAGCATCCTGTATTTCAGCATCGGGTTGATCGCGTTTTCTATGGCTGCAATTGAGCTGGCCGGGCGTTTCCGGCCGCGCGAAGAATTTCAAGCGCCGCTTCCTTCAACGGATGCCGTTTCCAGTCCGGAGCGCTTGCTCCGGGCTCCAAAATTCTATCTTACGGCGGCGTTCTTTCTGCTCCTCGGAGTCTCGATCCCGCTGGTTGAGAGGGCCTTCCCGCTTCGTTATCCCCTGGAGCGCGAAGCCGAGATGCTGGAAGCCCTGCTCGGATCAGAAACCATCCCGCTGAACATCCGCCGCGATTTGGAGGAATTCCTGGCTCAAGGCGGTACCGCCATGGCTGGACGCGCCCTTTATCCCCTGTTTTACCCATCCGGCTACGGTTCTCCGGACCCGGATGAAGGACCGCTGATGACCAAAGACTACCCCCGCCTGGTGTTCAACCTGACAGGTGAGGTTTCGCTGGATATGGCTTTGCCGATGCGAAAACAGCCCGTTGATTTTAAGAATGCCTCGGATGCGCTGGCTCTCTTTTGCCTGACATCAAATCCTCTGCGCGCCGATCCGCTCGCTTTAGCGTTATTTGATCAATCCGGCAGCCTGGATGGCGTCGTTCTGCGCTCGCCTCTCCCAGAAAATTTATCCTGTCCGCTGCCCCCGTATTCCCCCAAACAATAACAGGTGTGTCTCCTTATGAATAATTCCAGGTCTCGCATGATCGTATTCATCTTCTTAGGTATTTTCGTGATTTGCTGTCTGTCTGCGAGCGGGATCGCCGCAGTATCCATGCTCCTTAACGCCAGTGAAAGCTCCTCAGTGCCAGAACTCGAGGTTATAACCGGGCCAGGATCATCCGGGCCGGAACCCACAGCCCCGGAGCTCGTCGTTTCAACTGAAGTGGTCACCGAAACCCTCGCTGCACTGGAGAGTGAAGACGTCCCGATCTATGACCCGATCGTGGTGGCAGAACAGCTCGAAAACAAGCAGAATCTGCCCCGGAGCCTGGAGTTCCCCGTTCAGATTTATCAAGCAGGGGATGTGAAAACATTCTGGGTCATCAATTCTGATACAAATATCAACTTCCAGGTGCCGGCCGTGCTGCGGTATGTGAGCGATCATGTATATTTTTGGATTGAAGAAGGCTTTGATTACGACGAAAAAGAGGTTCGAGCGCTGGTGGAGAATTTTGAAGAAAAAACCTACCCAACCAACCGTGAGTTTTTTGGCAGCGAATGGACCCCCGGAGTCGACGCAGATCCCCACCTCTTCATCCTTTATGCAGGTGGCCTCGGAGGCTCGGTCGCAGGCTATTTTTCCTCCGCCGATGAATATCTTCCAGTCGTTCAGGAATATGCCAACGGCCACGAGATGTTCCTGATGAGCACCGAGCACGTCGACCTGGATGACCAGTTTGCTTACAGCGTTCTGGCGCACGAATTCCAGCATATGATCCATTGGTACCGAGACCGAAACGAAGAAACCTGGATCGATGAGGGATCGGCAGAGTTGGCCGCCTTCCTGAATGGATATTCGGTCGGTGGACATGATCGGTCTTTTGCATTAAATCCTGACATCCAGCTCACAGACTGGCCGAACGACTCTGGAAGCAGGTCGCCCAACTACGGCGCGTCGTTCCTCTTCATGACCTATTTCCTCGACCGGTTCGGCGAGGATGCAACCAAAGCCCTCGTCTATGATCCATCCAATGGGATGGTCAGCATCGACAACGTCCTGGCACAGCTCGGTGTGGTAGACCCGCTCAGCTCGGCAGCGGTCACCGCCGACGATGTCTTTATGGACTGGTTGGCGGCCAACATCCTCCAGGATTCGAATGTGGCCGATGGTCGTTATGACTACCAGAATTACCCGGGAGCCCCGGACTTCGACCCGACAGAAACCATTACAGATTGCCCGGTCAGCCCGGGCACGCGTACGGTTCACCAGTATGGGGTCAACTACATCGAAATCCGCTGTAAAGGCGAGCATCTGATCAAGTTCACCGGATCCACCCAGGTGCCTGTGCTCCCGGTCGACCCTCATTCCGGCAGCTACGCCTTCTATTCAAATCGCGGCAACGAATCAAACATGACCCTGACGCGCGAGTTTGATTTTACCAACCTGTCCGGACCTCTTACGATGCAGTACTGGACCTGGTACGACCTGGAAAAAGACTACGACTATCTGTATCTGACCGCATCTTTGGACGGTGAAGACTGGCAAATCCAGATTACCCCCTCAGGCACTGCGGAAGACCCTTCGGGGAACAGCTATGGTTGGGGATACAACGGGGTCAGCACCGGTGGTGGATGGATCCTGGAGGAAGTAGACCTGTCTGAGTTCGCAGGAAAGAAAGTCCAGCTGCGCTTCCAATACATCACAGACGCAGCTGTCAACGGCGAGGGCTTTCTCATCGATGATATTGCAGTCCCGCAGGTCGACTACTTCGCAGATTTTGAGACAGATGATGGGGGTTGGAACGCGGAAGGTTTCGCGCGTATTCAAAACACCCTGCCGCAGACCTTTCGCCTGGCTGTGATCAGCCGCGGCCGCGCTACGACCGTGCAGATGTTCCCGGTTGCCCCAGGAGAAAATGTGGAAATCCCGATTACAACAGGCGGAGAAATCCAGGATGTCATTCTAATCGTAACGGGGACCAGCCGCTTCACCCGCCAGAGTGCGGTGTATTCTTTGTCGGTTCAACCAAAATGACCGCCTTTAGAAGGCGGTCACTCCAGATCCATAGTCTGTAATCCAGTGGATTTCCTAAAAAGGCAATTATTCCTCGCACGGTCTATAAAGTGCGAGGAGCAGCGTTGTTGGTACAGTTAGGTCACGATCAGGCAGCCGGTGGGGCTGGTGTCCGCGGTGCTCGCAGCTCGCTGAGCTGCTTTTCCAGTTCTATCCGGCGGTCGCTGGCAGCTTTTTCCATTTCAGTTCGAACACGCTCGGCTTCAGCCTGGATTTTCCCGCGCAGTTCCTCTCCGGAGGAGGGAGCCAACATTAATGCTGTTGCCGCACCGATCAATCCACCCAGGATGAAACCTGCAAAGAATTTCTCAATATTCATAGCCTCTGGCCTCCTTCTCTATTTAGAATTATAACAGAAAGGAAATAAATTACTTCAGGGTCAATCCTGAGAGAACGCCTCCTGATTCGACTGTATAATTGGGTTATGATCGTCCTTTCTGTTGGCATGCCCCGCGCCGGTTCCGGCTGGTACTACAACCTGACGAACGATTTGATGCTTGCGAGCGGCGCACAAGACGCCCGCCTGATCCGCAAACGCTTCCACCTCCAGGGGATTCTCACCGAAGTGAACTGCAACATCGGCGCTCTGACGCCCCGCCGTCTGCTTGCGGTATGTTTACCGGCGCTGATGGGCAACACATTTGTGATAAAAGCCCACGCCGCCCCCTCTCCGTTTGCGCTGCGGTTGATTCGAGTTGGGACGATCCGGCCGTCCTATATCTACCGCGATCCGCGCGATGCGATGCTCTCGGTGATGGAAAACGGCCGCCGGGCTATCGAAAAAGGCCGCGCAAATGCCTTCTCGCCTTACGCCGATTTTGATGCAGCTCTAAATTTTATGGCCGAATATCTGCAGGTCTGGGAGGCGTGGATGACCTGCAGTCAGGCTCTTCTCGTCCGCTACGAGGACTTTCTTTTAAATTACAACCACGAAGCAGGGCGTCTGGTGGATTTCCTGGGGCTGGACATCCAGAAGCCGGAAATCCGATCGATCCTGACTCGCTACCAACCAGAAGGGGCTAAGCCCGACCAGAAAGGATTGCATTTCAGCCATGGAAAAATTGGACGATTCCGCCAGAAGATGAACCCGGAACAGCAAGATGCGATGGCAGACCGCTTCTCCGGCTTTCTGGGCAGGATGGGTTATGCTGTTTGAAAAACAGAGGCGATCGCTGAAAGTCAGGCGCCTCGTTGAGCCTCCTTTGCCCGCCCGGCTGCAGCCTGAGCTCACAATCCAACAATCATTCTGGTCAGACTTGTCATTTCAAGCCAATCAGGGCATAATAGACCTGCTGCCCGGATCGCACCCGACCGGGACAGTGAATGCCTTTCAACTGCTCCAACAGTTCAGGCCTCTACCTTTTACAGGAGGGTACCATGTCAACGATTCCCCCTTCACGAAGCACCACTGACGTAATCCGCAAGAAAATTACCACCCATACCCTGCGCCAGAAAAAACGGGCAGGCGAGCCAATCAGCATGCTGACCGCATACGACTACCCGACCGCCATGGCAGTTGACCAGGCCGGGATCGACGCGATCCTGGTCGGAGATTCGCTCGGGATGGTCGTGCTGGGCTACCCCAACACGCTGCCTGTAACTATGGATGAGATGCTCCACCACTGCAGGGCGGTCTCCCGCGGCGCCCGACTCGCGCTGCTCATTGGCGATATGCCCTTTATGTCTTACCAGGTCTCGGCCTCGGAAGCGATCCGCAACGCAGGGCGGTTCCTGCAGGAAGCCGGTATGGACGCGGTCAAGCTGGAAGGCGGCCGGCCTCGTATGGACGCGATCCGGGGAATCCTTGCAGCTGGCATACCGGTTATGGGCCATCTTGGCCTCACACCCCAAAGCATCCATCAATTAGGGGGGTTTCGGCCTCAAGCCCGCGAAGCCGAAGCTGCCCTTAATTTGCTGGAAGATGCCATTCTGCTACAGGAAGCCGGATGCTTCAGCATCGTGCTGGAATTGGTTCCGGCCCGGCTTGCTGCTGCGGTTTCCGAGCGGTTGGAGATTCCGACGATCGGCATCGGAGCAGGCGCCGGCTGCGACGGCCAGGTCCTGGTCACCCACGATCTCCTGGGGCTCTTCGAGCGCTTCACCCCGAAATTCGTGAAAAAATACGCCGATCTTTATAACGAGATGGCCCAGGCTTTCTCGGCCTATAAGGCCGATGTTGAATCGCGTGGCTTCCCGGCGCAGGAACACAGCGTCGAGATGTCCGATCAAGAATGGAATCGATTTCTACAGGTGGTGGCTGATGAGTTATGATCCAAACAATTCAGTTCTGATCATGGGGACAGGCGCGATGGCCTGTCTCTTCGCAGCGAGGCTTTCTGCCGCTGATGTTCCGGTCTTTATGTATGGCACCTGGCCTGAAGGCCGGTACGCCCTCCAGACAGCAGGCGTCCGGATGGTCAGTGAGACCGGAGAAGAACACGCTTACCCTGTGCAGGTGATCTCGCAGCCCATGGACTGCCCCGGGTCGCGGTATGCGTTGGTCCTGGTCAAATCCTGGCAAACCCAGCGTGCCGCCCGACAGCTCGCCGACTGCCTGGCGCCAAACGGCGTGGCGCTTACCCTCCAAAACGGGGTCGGAAACCGAGAGACGATATCTAAAGCCCTGGGCGCCAAACGGACCAGCCTGGGCGTCACCACGATTGGCGCCACGCTGCTCGGCCCCGGGAGGGTCCGCGAAGCGGGTGAGGGGGTGATTTCAATGAGCGGTCATCCTCAGCTTTTGCCGCTGGCAAACATGCTCCGCGCAGCCGGGTTCCTGATCGAGATCGAGCACGACCCGACCGCGATGCTTTGGGGTAAGCTGGTGATCAACGCCGCGATCAATCCGCTCACTGCAATCCTGGAAATCCCGAATGGAGAGCTGTTAGCCAGAAGCCCGGCGCGCCTCTTGATGCAGTCGATCGTCCGAGAAGCAGCTGCGGTCGCGGTCGCTCAGGGCATCCGCCTGCCCTATCCCGATCCAGTCGTCGCAGCAGAAGCGATCGCCCGCCGGACCGCCCTCAACCAATCATCCATGCTCCAGGATGTGCTGCGCGGCGCACCGACAGAGGTCGACGAGATCTGCGGGGCGATCGTCCAGGCAGGCGAGAACACCGGCGTACCCACGCCGAGCATCCGGACCGTCTGGCAGCTCGTCCGGGCTCTTCGACCGGAGTAAAGATGAAAACGATCCTATCGATTGAGGATTTACGGTCAGAGCGCCGGCTCTTATCCGATCCGCTCGGCTTTGTTCCCACGATGGGCTATCTGCACGAAGGTCATTTATCTCTCGTCAGGTCCGCCAGGGAGCATTGCGCCAGCGTGGTGGTCAGCATCTTCGTCAATCCTTCTCAATTCGGTCCGCAGGAAGACCTCAGCCGCTACCCGCGCGACCTGCCTCGCGACCTGGCTCTGCTCGAAGCGGCCGGCGTCGACCTGGTCTGGACCCCGACCGCTGAGATGATGTATCCTCCCGGCTTTCAGACCTGGGTCAGCGTTGATGAAGTATCAGCCCCGCTCGAAGGCTCGATGCGTCCGGGGCATTTTCGCGGCGTGGCGACCGTCGTCGCAAAGCTCTTCAACGCTGTCCAACCCACGAAGGCGTATTTCGGCCAGAAGGACGCCCAGCAGGCTGCGGTGATCCGACGGATGGTAGCTGACCTGAACTTCAACCTGGAGATCGTCGTCTGCCCAATTCAGCGCGAACCCGATGGGCTGGCCCTTTCAAGCCGGAACGTCTATCTCGACCAGGAACAGCGAATGGCTGCTGTCGTGTTGAGCCGGGCGCTCCGGGCTGCAGAGGCAGAATTTGACCGCAGCGAGCGTCGGGCAGATCGCCTCCGGGCGATCATGACCGAAACCATTCAGGCCGAACCGCTGGCTGAGATGCAGTATGTCTCCTGCGCCGACCCGCTCAGCATGCAGGAGATCGAAGGGCTGATCTCGGATCAAGCCCTGCTCTCAATGGCGGTGTTCATCGGGAAAACCCGCCTGATCGATAATCTGGTCCTGGGAGGCAAATGAGATGCTCCTTGCAATAGACGTCGGCAACACCAATCTGACCCTCGGCCTCTACCAGGGCAAAGAGCTTGGCCCGCGCTGGCGGCTTGCTACGGTCCACGACCGCATGCCGGATGAGTACGGGTTGCAGTTCATCGGGCTGCTCAGCCATGCCGGTTTCGGACCGGCAGAAATCGATGGGATCTGCCTTGCTTCTGTCGTCCCGCCGTTGACCGGCAAAGTCGTTGAAGCCTGCCAGCGCTACCTTGAAAATGATCCGCTCGTCGTCGATGCCGGGGTGAAGACGGGCGTTCGCATTCGCTACGAAGATCCCCGCGCCGTCGGCGCAGACCGCGTCGCAGATGCGGCTGCCGTCCAGGTGCAGTACGGCGGGCCGGCTTGCGTCGTCGATTTCGGAACAGCGACAACCTTCGACGCGATCTCGAAAGAAGGGGATTATCTCGGTGGGGCGATCGCCCCGGGAATCGGGATAGCCTCCGAAGCGCTGTTCATCCGCGCCGCAAAGTTGCCCCGGGTTGACCTGCAGCGCCCGCCGGCTGCAATCGGCCGCAACACCGTGCATGCGATGCAGTCCGGGCTTTTATTCGGGTATACCTCGATGGTGGAGGGCATGGTTGACCGCTTCCGGCGCGAGCTCGGCAAAGATATGAAAGTGATCGCCACCGGAGGGCTGGCAGAGCTGATCGCTCGGGAGACCGAAGTGCTGAAAATCATCGCCCCCTGGCTCACTTTGGATGGATTGCGGATCATTTGGGACCTGAACCTCTGAGCTTCCTGGAAATCCAGACCAGGACCGGTTGGGCGAGTACGCTGCAGGGTTTCGCCGATTGGTGCAGTCCGCAGCCTGGCTGGAAGGTGCTGGATGTCGGCTGCGGTCCTGGCTTACTGCCGGAAGTCTTTAAAGCTGCCGGCTGCACGGCTTTCGGTGCAGATATCGATCCCGCCGCCCTGGCCGGCAAACGCCTGCATCCTGAGCTGCTCCAGGCGGATGCCTGCAGCCTTCCGTTTGCAGAGCGAACCTTCGATCTGGTCACTGCCAGCAACCTGCTTTTCCTGCTTGCCGACCCGCTCCCGGCGCTGGTCGAATTCAGGCGGGTCATCAAACCCGGCGGGCAAATAGCCCTGCTCAACCCGTCTGAAAAGATGAGCCTATCCGCCGCAGCCACCCTGGCGGACGAGCGCGGCCTGCAGGGGTTGGCGCGCGAATCACTGCTTAACTGGGCCTGTCTCGCTGAAACCCATTGGCGTTGGGGCAGTGCGGATCTTAATAAGCTGATGGATGCAGCCGGTCTTCGGATTCAAAAATCGACCTTGAAAGTTGGGGAAGGGCTGGCCCGGTTTGTCAAAGCCGCCCGGCTTTGAGATTATAGGAGGAAAACCGTTTGGAAACGCTGATCCTGCCTGCAGCAGAAGAGGCATCATTATCGGCTGCCCTGGATTTGATCCACACAGGCCAGCTTGTGGCCTTCCCTACCGATACGGTCTATGGCCTGGGAGCAGCCCTGGAAAGCCCCGAATTGATCGAGCAGCTCTACCGGGTAAAAGACCGCGAGGCATCCAAAGCAATCGCCGTCTTGGTCGGCGATCCATCCGATGCAGTCAGGGCAGCATCATCCATGAAAGGGATTGCGGAAAGGCTTGCCTCGCGTTTCTGGCCCGGTCCGCTCACCCTGGTCGTCTCCCGCCGCCTGGATCTGCCTGAGAACCTTTCGCCGCAGGCGACCATCGGAATCCGGATGCCGGATCACCCGCTGGCCCTTCGCCTGCTGCAGAGCACCGGCCCGCTGGCGGTTACCTCTGCTAACCTATCGGGCTCGGCAAACACGACCTCTGCCCGAGAAGTATACGATCAGCTCGCCGGTCGCATCCCGCTGATACTGGACGGCGGACGCACGCCCGGGGGGCAGCCCTCGACTGTAGTTGACTGCACTACAGAAGAGCCGGTCATCCTCCGCCCCGGCCCGATCAGCATCGAGCAGCTGCTCGATGCGCTGTCCTGATCCTGCTCGATTCTCATAGACCCTTCAAGGGGCATTCATACCGGCTTAAGCTCGATCGGTATAATAGAAATCACATTCTCCTTAAGCAAAAATCCGTGCAGGCGGCGTGGTTGGCAGACCGGTCCAGGCACGGTTTTTGTTTAAATCTGCCAGGCGTCAGCCCCCCTCATCCGTCTTCTTATTCTCGAAGAAAAAATATGCGCAGTTATCCTGCCGCGGTTAAGTGACTCCTGGCAAGCGGGAGCGATGTCTCTTCTCCGATCGTCCCGATTCTACCTGCCAGAGCAGCCCCGATGATCCCGGCTTCGTTCAGCATCTGCGCCGTGACCAATTCGGTCGGCACATCCATGAATTCCTTGAAAGCATCGAATTTATTGCTCGTCCCGCCACCGAGGATGATCAGGTCGGGAGAAAAGAGGAAGCAGAGTATGTTTAGGTAGCGATTGAAACGCTTGCCCCATTTTTTCCACGAAAGCTCCTCGCGCTTTCGCGCCGCGTCGGAAGCCTGCCATTCGGCGTCCTGGCCGTCCATCTCGATGTGTCCAAGCTCTGCATTCGGCAGCAGGTAGCCGTCTGTGAAAAGGGCGGTCCCCAAACCGGTGCCGATCGTGACGATCAACACAACCCCCTTGCGGTCTCGTCCGATCCCAAAACGCATCTCGGCCAGGCCGGCCGCGTCGGCGTCGTTGACCATCCAGGTCGGGCAGCCGGTCTTCTGGGCGATCTGGGCTGCGGCGTCATACCCGATCCATCTTTTTGAGACGTTCGCCGCCGAAAGCGTCACCCCATGCCGCACCACGCCCGGGAATCCGCACCCGATTGGACCAGACCATTGAAATTCCTGGACGATCCCTGAGATCAATTCGATCATCGGTTCAGGATTCGCACCCGGGGGCGTCGGCACGCGCAGCCGTTCCGCCAGCATCTGGCCGGTATCCGTATCCACCGGCGCGCCTTTGATCCCCGATCCTCCGATGTCGATCCCCAAGACCTTCATCCCAACCTCCTGATATCCGTCATTCAATTTTTTCGCATGGGCAATGAAATTATATCCGTGTTCTATTCAGAAAGGAGATCAGCATCGAGTCCGTGCTGATCCACACATCTAGATCGTAAATTTACCTTTTTCGCGCGACAAATATGCCTTTCATCATCGTCCTCAAAACAAAATTATAGCACGCTCGCATCCGTCGGAGCTCAGCCGCCCGGCTGTAGTCGGCTTTCTGCGTTATAATGTCCCGCTTGTAGGAAGGATGATTTATGAACGAGCCATCTCTAAGATCCCCCGCGATCATCTTTGATTACGGCGGTGTCCTGGTCGATTGGGACCCGCGCTACCTCTACCGCAAGCTCTTAAACGGCGATGAGCAGGCAGTCGAACAGTTCCTGAAAGAGGTCCGCTTCTTCGAATGGAACGTCCAGCAGGACGCCGGTCGGCCTTTCCATGACGCGATCCTCGAGATTTGCAGCCGCTACCCCCAGCACTGCGAATTGATTCGGGCTTACGACCAGCGCTACGAGGAATCGATCTCCGGGCCGATCTGGGCGACGGTCGAGATCCTGCGCGAGCTGAAAACCCTCGGCTACCCGCTCTACGGGCTCAGCAACTGGCCGGCCGAGAAGTTTCCTCCCGTGCGAGACAAATACGAGTTCTTCAGCTGGTTTGACGACATCATCATTTCAGGCGATGTCAGGCTGGCCAAGCCCGACCCGGCCATCTTCCGCCTGCTGAGCGAGCGGATCGGGCATGCACCGCAGGATTGCCTTTATATCGATGACGCCCTGCATAATATCGACGTCGCAAGCGAGCTTGGCTTCCAGGTCATCCATTTCCAGTCTGCGGACCAGCTCAAAGATGATCTGAGAGCCCTCAGAATCCTTTGATTCTGCGCTGATCTCAAGCCTGAAACAAAGGATGGACCAGCCCAACTCTCTCAGGGCTGACCATGGCTGAAAGCAGGCAATTCAAGCCTGCATCACAATCATTTTTCTCGAAGGCGCCATTGGCGCTACCCCCCTGCCTGGAGCACGGCGTCCGCCTCGATCTCCACCAGCCATTCAGGATCGATTAACCCGGCGACCTGCACCATCGTGCTGGCTGGGCGGATATCCTTGAAATACTCCCCGAGCACGGTCGCCACCTTTTCCCAATCCGCGATATCAACAAGGTAGATCCTGATCCTCACCACATCGTAAAGCGAGGCGCCGGCGGCCTCCAGGGCAGCCCGGATGATCTCCAGGCAGCGGCGCGCCTGTCCGGCAGCCTCGCCCGGGCTGGCGGTCCTGCGGTCCGGCCCGATCGGCGCAGTCCCGGAAACCGCGATGAGATTGTCGAGCCGTACGGCTCGCGAGAAACCGATCACCTCTTCATATGGGCTTCCACTGGAAATATTTCTTCGGGTCATGTTATTCCTTCTTATCAATATTGACCTTCATTCCCTTGTTTCCCCCCAGGACCATCGACAAACCGAGCAAAAAACCGATATTGTACCAACTGCCGTTGTTGTGGGCTTCGTATAATCCAACATTCTTGTTGAAAAGTGAAATGAAGAATGCAAATGGCAAGGTAAATCCATGCCAGAGCCCCTGCCAGAACCCGGCCACCTCTCCCCTTGGGGATTCGGTGTTGACCAGCTCGTTTGGCGTTGCTGAAACGAAAATCTTGTTCATATGTGTTAACTCCTGCTTTTTTTTCTGAGATGATGTCTAGCTGAATATAAAAGAGTTTGTTCGCCTTATTTGGTCCTCTCGATCTCCTGAGATTATACAACTTCAACCTTGTTTTGCCAGGCAGGAGGGGCAGTCCACCTGCCTGAGATCCGTTTTTTCAAAGCCGTCGTTGACCCAACCGCCAACTTGTGGCATAATCCCGCCTATCTGAATCGCCCAACGGCTATGATGGAACCGAGTACGCTGATCCGGACCTGACAGCGATCCTGGGGCAATGGGTGCAAGCCGGGACAGGTCTCCAGCCGAAAATCCTTCCGGAGTCGCGAGCAGAAATGGTTATTGGTTGTTAGTTATTGGTTATTGGTTCTTAGTTCTTGGCAGGAAAGTGTTGATCATAAATTGTGTTAAATGCCTTCAACTAACAACCAAAAACCAATCACCATAAACCAAACTAATCCCCGCCGGGCCTGTCACCCGTTATCCTCGACGCAGGCATCGCCGATATCAACGCCGGCGCCTGGCCGAGCTGCCCGCCTCTGCGCGGGAAGCAGGGTGGTACCGCGGGAGCTTTCTCTCGTCCCTGGATTTGGACGGGAGTTCTTTATTTAATCTGCGTTCGAACCTGAGTTCGAACGTTCTATCGGAGGAATCATGCCATTCAAAGAAGTGCCGACGAAGGTCGATTTCCCTGCCCAGGAGCGCGAGCTGCTGCGCTTCTGGCGCGAGACGGACGCCTTCAACAAGCTCAGAAAAATCCACGACGACGACCCGCACTGGTCGTTCATCGATGGTCCGATCACCGCCAACAACCCGATGGGCGTCCACCACGGCTGGGGGCGCACCTACAAGGACCTCTACAACCGCTTCTACACGATGACCGGCCGCAAGCTGCGCTACCAGAACGGCTTCGACTGCCAGGGTTTGTGGGTCGAGGTCGAAGTCGAGAAGGCCAAAGGCTTCACCAGCAAGAAGGACATTGAAGAATTCGGGCTGGACAACTTCGTGCGCATGTGCAAGGCCCGCGTCTTGCGCTACGCCGCCGTCCAGACCGAACAGTCCGTCCGCCTGGGCTACTGGATGGACTGGAACGATCCGGATGAGCTGCGCATGCTGGCCGATCTGATCGAGACCGATCCGCTGAAGGTGATCACCGTCCAGCGTCCTGAAGGCCCGTTCACCGAAACCGTTGAGCAGATCATTGGTCAGCTCGGTCTTAAAGACCTCGCTGGGAGCTACTTCACGTTCTCGAACGAGAACAACTATATGATCTGGACCTTCCTGAAGAAGTGCTGGCAGAAAGGCTGGCTGTTCCGCGGCGTCGATGTGATGCCATGGTGCCCGCGCTGTGCGACTGCGATCAGCCAGCACGAGATCGTCACCGACGGTTATGCCGAGCTGACCCACCGCAGCGTCACCCTGCGCTTCCCGCTGCTCGGGCGCGAAGAGAATCCCTCCTGGTTTGGACCACCACACCCTGGACGTTGAGCAGCAACGTCGCGGCCGCTGTCGGCCCTGACCTGACCTACTGCAAGGTCCGCCAGGGCGACGAAGTCTTTTACCTCTCGAAGGGTACGCTCCACATGCTGCGCGGCCCGTACCAGCTGCTCGAAGAGTTGAACGGCTCGCAGATGGTCGGCTGGACGTATTCCGGCCCGTTCGATGACCTGCCCGCCGAGCAGGAAATTGGCGGCCACACTGTCCTGAAAGAGCTGGCCCGCGACGTCAAATTCAGCGCCGTCCAGTCTCACCAGGTGATCCCGTGGAATGAGGTCGGCGAAACAGAAGGTACAGGGATCGTCCATATCGCCCCCGGCTGCGGCGCCGAAGACTTCCAGCTCGGCAAACTGCACCATTTTCCGCTGGTCGCCCCGCTGGACGAAGAAGGCCATTTCGTTGAAGGATTTGGCTGGCTGAGCGGGCGGCATGTCAGCGAGATCGCCGACCCGATCTTCGAAAATCTGCAGCTGAAGGGCCTGCTCTATCAAGTCGAGCCGTACACCCACCGCTACCCCACCTGCTGGCGCTGCAAGACCGAGCTGGTCTTCCGGCTTGTCGACGAATGGTTTATCAGCATGGGCGAGACTTACGATAAGCCGCGCGAGGAGCTTACCTTCGAAGAAAAAGAGCGCAGCCTGCGCTACCAGATCATGGACGTGGTCGACCAGATCCGCTGGATTCCCGAGTTCGGCTACTCCCGCGAGATGGACTGGCTTCGCAACATGCACGACTGGATGCTCAGCAAGAAGCGCTACTGGGGGCTGGCCCTGCCTTTCTGGATCTGCGAGAAATGCGGTGAGTACGAGGTGATCGGCGACGAACACGAGCTTGAAGCGCGCGCCATCGAAGGCTGGGAGGCATTCGCAGGGCACACACCCCACCGCCCCTTCATTGACTCTGTCAAGCTCGAATGCCCGCACTGCAAAGGCCGGATGAACCGCATCCTGGATGTCGGCAACCCCTGGCTGGACGCCGGGATCGTCTCATTCAGCACTCTCCGCTACCGCACCGATCCAGATTACTGGCGCTCCTGGTACCCTGCCCACTGGATCAGCGAGTTGTTCCCAGGCCAGTTCCGCAACTGGTTCTACAGCCTGCTCGCGATGGCGACCGTGGTCGACCGCAGCGCGCCGTTCCTCGAAAACTTCGGATACGGAACCTTGCTTGCCGAAGACGGGCGCCCGATGCACAAGAGCTGGGGCAATATGATAGAGTTCAACGAGGCCGCCGACAAGATGGGCGTCGACGTGATGCGCTGGCTCTACAGCGCCCACAAACCCGAAAACGACCTGATCTTTGGCTACACCCGCGGCGACGAAGCCCGGCGCTCCTTCTTGATCCCGCTCTGGAACGCCTACAGCTTCCTGGCGACCTACGCCAACCTGGATAGCTGGTCTCCAGCAGAGGATGAAGTCAGTCCCCGCTCAGCGAAAGGGAAAGGAAGCGGAGGGGAGGGTTTCGATCCGCACAACCCCGAAGGTCCCACTCCGCACAGCGAAAACTTGCTCGACCGCTGGGTGCTGGCTCGACTGAACCAGATCATCCCACTCGTTTCGGAGTCCCTGACCAATTCCGATTCGAACACCGCCACGGGCTACATCGCCGCCTTCCTGGACGACCTGACCAACTGGCACATTCGCCGCAGCCGCCGCCGCTTCTGGAAGAGCGAGCACGACGGCGATAAAAACGCTGCCTATGCCACCCTTTACCACGTGATGGTGAAGTTCTCCCGCCTGCTGGCGCCTTTCATTCCGTTTGTCACCGAGGCGATCTACCAGAACCTGGTGCGCTCGGTTTATCCGGATGCCTTCGAAAGCGTCCACCACACCGCCTGGCCGGCCTCCGACTTTGATGCGGTCGATCCTGAGCTGCTGGAGCAGATGGACCTCGCCCGCCAGGTGGCCAGCCTGGGGCTCGCGGCTCGCAACAGCGCCGGGTTGAAGGTCCGCCAGCCGCTCGCCCGCGCTCTCGCATACGCCGGCGGTCGGAGCACTCTGCGTCCTGAGCTGGTCGAGATCGTCGTCGACGAGCTGAACGTCAAGCAGCTCGAGTTCGTCGAGCAGGCCAGCCAGCTTGTCCGGTATCACGTATTGCCAGACAACAAGCTGCTCGGCCCGCGTTTCGGCGCCCGCTTCCCCAGGGTGCGCCTCGCGCTTCAGGCCGCCGACCCGGGCGCCGTCGCAGCGAGCGCTGCAGCCGGACAGCCCTTCGTCCTGAACGTGGATGGAGAGCAGCTCGAGCTTGCCCCGCAGGAGATCCTCATCCAGACCCAGCCCGCTGAAGGTCTGGCCGTCGCGTTCGATAAGCTGGCGACCGTGGCAGTCGATTCGGCGATCACCCCCGAGCTGCGCGCCGAAGGCCTCGCCCGTGAAGTCGTCCGCCGCATCCAGGCGATGCGGAAGGACGCCGGGTTCGATATCTCCGACCGGATCACGACCTGCTATCAAACCTCCGGCGAGTTCCTCGAGATATTCAAGGATTGGGCGGACTATATCAAGGCGGAGACGCTGACGGTCGATCTGATCGAAGGCGAGCCGCCTGCCGGCTCTTACCGCGAGACCCAGCAGGTGGAGGGGCAGCAGATCACCTTTGGAGTGATTCGCAAGGGATAATCCAATGAGCGCTGACGTTTTCGAACAGATCCGTTCGAACCTGCTTGAAAAGCGGGCCAACCTGACCGAATGGCTCCAGGCATCGCCAGCAGGTGAACGCGAGCTCCGCCTGGGAATCGCTGGCGAGCAAGCCGTTCATACCCACCTGGCCGCCATCGAACAATCTCTGGAGAACGCCGCTTGCGGCGAGCTGGGATGCTGCCAGGTCTGCCACGAAGTGGTCGATACCCGCCTGCTTCAGATGGATTACACCTCCTGCATCTGCCTCGAGCATTTCTCTGAAGAAGAAGCCCGCAGCCTGGAGCAAGAGCTTGAGCTTGCCCAGACGGTGCAAAAATCGCTGCTTCCCCAGCATGGCCCGGACACCCCTTACCTGGAAGCGGCCGCCTTCAGCCGCCCGGCCCAGGTGATCGGCGGCGATTATTTTGATTTCTTTCAGTTCGGGGATGGCTCGCAGGGTCTGGCGATCGCGGATGTCGCCGGTCACGGTATCTCCGCCGCCCTGCACATGGCCAGCGTCCAGGCGCTTCTGCGCACGCTGATCCCCACCAGCAGTAGACCTGAAGAAGTGGTCAACCACATCCACAGGCTGCTCATCCATAATATTCGTTTTTCAAATTTTGTCACGATCTTCCTGGCAAAATACGACCCGGCCTCCCACCTTTTACATTATGCAAACGCCGGGCATAATCCCCCGCTCCTGGTCGGAGTTGACAAGGGTCGATTTTCGTTGGAGTGGCTCCGCCCCACCGGCGCGGCGGTTGGCTTGCTCGAAGAATCCCTTCAGATGGAGAGGAGCATCCCAACTCATTCCGGCGACTTCCTGGTGATGTACACAGACGGCGTCACCGAAGCGATGAACACCGCCGGTGATCAGTTCGGCTACCAGCGGCTTGCGGAGACGGTCAGCCGGGGTGTGAAAGGCTCGGCTGGCGAGATGGTTCAGTCGATTTGCCAGGAGCTTGTCGATTTCAGCGGTCTGGAACCGCTGGCAGACGATGCGACCATCCTGGTTTGCCGGCTGATGGGTTGATCAATCGGCGGCATTCTCCGCAAAGTGGATCTCCTGATGCTTGCATCCTGAATGACGACCTGCGATATACTTGAAGCGGCGCCTCCGGCCGGTGCGCCGCTTTTTGATAAAATCCTTTCCAGGCATCCTGATGTACAAACCCGTTCCACCCAAATACAACCCCGTCCTGGTTGAGGAGCAGATCTCTCAATTTCTGGAAGCTGCGCCGGATTTTTGCCAAAACAAGCGAGCTTCACCAGGGCAGCGCCGAATTTTCTTGTTTCGAATACCCTTCAACCGCAATCATCAAGCCCGCTGTGAGCGATATCCTGCCTCAGGCAGTTCAAGATGTCTATCTTCGCTACCGGCTGATGCGCGGCTACCACGTCGATAAACGCAGCAGCTGGGGGACTCACGGGCTGCCGGTCGAGATCGCAGTCGAAAAACAGCTGGGCATCCGATATAAAAGCCAGATCGAAGCCTATGGGATCGACCGTTTTAACGCCCTTTGCCGGGCTTCAGCCTTCAAACACATCCAGGCCTGGGAACGCTTCGCTGACAGGCTCGCTTCCTGGACGGATATGCAGAAAGCCGGCGTCACTTCTGCGAGCGAAATGATCGAATCAACCTGGTGGATCCTGAAGACATTCTGGGAGCGCGGTTTTTTGGTTCAAAGCCTTCAGGTCGCACCGTATTGCCCTCGCTGCTGCACTCCGCTTTCAAGGCATGAGGCCTCCCTCGGCACCCGCCTCGCAGTCGACAGGGCTGTTCTCGTGCGCATGCCGCTGGTCGACGAGCCTGGGACCTCCCTGCTGGTCTGGACGGACCAACCCTGGACGCTGGTCGGAAGTGCGGCAGTCGCCGCCGATCCCGAAGCAGAATATACCCTCGTCCGCCGCGGATATCCCGAGGGCGGCTCCGAAAAATTGATCGTGGCCAGCCACCTGGTCGAAAAAGTCTTTGCGGACCAACCTGTCGCGGTCATCGAGAAATTTAAAGGAAAGAAGCTCAAAGGCAGGCGCTATCACCCGCTGTTCACTTTCCTTCATCCGCAGAAGGCGGCTCATTTTGTTGTCCTGCAGGATAATTCTGTTATGGAATCAGGGTCAGGCCTGGTCAGCATTGCGCCAGCTTTCAGTGGGGATGGGTTGAAGGCTGCGATCAATAATGACCTGCCGATTCTGATGACCGCTGCAGAAGACGGCGCCTTCATACCCGAAATTCGCCCCTGGAGCGGTCAATTCGTCAAAGCCGCCGAGCCATTGGTCATCGAAGAGCTGCAGCGGCGCGGGCTGCTCTATAGCGAAGAATCCATCACGCATTCCGCTCCATTTTGCCTGTATTGCGGTTCTGCGCTGCTCCACGTTGCCCGAAATGTCTGGTCGATCCGCCTCGGCGGGCACGCCGAGCGGTTGATCCAGCTGAATCAGCAGTCCCATTTCGTCCCCTCTCATTCCAGGAATCTCGGCGTCAAAGGCTGGATCGATGGCGATGCAGAATGGATCATCAGCCGCGAGCGCTTTTGGGGTACTCCGCTCCCAATCTGGGAATGCCCCCTCTGCCGAAGCCAGATAGCCGTCGGCTCGCTTGAGGAGCTTTCCAGGTTAGCCGGACGCAGTTGTGCACTCGATGATCTGCACAGGCCGTATATCGATGAAATCCAGGTTCCGTGCCCCAAATGCAGCGGCATGATGAAGCGGGTCCCTGATGTGGTTGACTATTGGTTTGATTTCGGCTCGATCCCAGCTGCCCAGTGGCATTACCCATTTGAAAACCGCCCGGAATTCCGCGCCCATTTCCCGGCCAATTTTATCTGCGAAGCTGCCGAGCTCGATCAAAGCTGGTTCTATTCGCTCCAGGTTGTCAGCGCCTTGCTCTTTGACAGCATAGCCGTTCAAAACATAATCCGCATCGGCCCGGTTTCATTCCTTGAGAGTGAAAAAACTTCCATATCTCCTGAGAAATTTGCCGATCCCTGGGAAACGCTGAACCAGCATGGCGCTGACGCCCTGCGCTGGCATTTCTATACCGCTTCGAGACCTGGTCAAGCAGTCCCTTTCTCACCCGACCTGGTCGGCGTTATAACCCAGGAGTTCTTTCAAGAAAATCTGGGATGTCTACGCGTTCTTTATCACCCTCGCGAACCTTGACCACTTCAATCCCATCCTGCCTCCAAGCAGTGTTGTTGACGACTATTCTCCCCCCTCTCCCGATGGGAGAGAGGCCGGGGGAGAGGGCTTTCTCCTCGACCGCTGGCTGCTCTCGGAGCTCAGCTCCCTGATTCGCGATTCTAACCCAGGCATTCGAAGCCTATGATGTGACGGGCGGAGCAGTTCTGATCCAAAACTTCGTAGAAGACATGGTTCAATGGTATCTGCCTCGCTCCCGCCGCCGGTTCTGGAAGCGCGGCCTGGATGCGGCCTTGAATTCGGCGTACACGACGCTTCATACGACGCTGCTCACCCTCACTCACCTGCTTGCCCCTGCCGTGCCCTTCCTGGCAGAAGTTCTCTACCAAAACTTGCAGCGCACGATCGACCCAACCGCTCCCGAATTGGTCCATCTGAGCCGCTGGCCAAAATTTGTTCCGGAAAGCATCGACGAAAGACTTAATGCCGAGATGCGGTTGGCGATGAATTCGCCTCATTGGGTCATTCTGCCCGAAACCGGGCCGGGGTAAAAACCGCTCAGCCCCTTCAAGAAATCGTATTTCAACTGGCAAGTGAAGACGAGGCGGCGGCAATGGAGCGGTACAGAGACCTGGTTGCCGATGCGTTGAGCGTCAGGCAGGTGCGCCTGCTCGGCGAAACAGCCTTCCGTCGGTTTATCGCCAGTCAGGAATTGGAGCTCAAGCCAGGTGGAGTGGAAATTCCGCTCCTCGACCTGCCTGGATTTGCAGCCGCCGACGACGGCGGATATCAGGCTGCCCTGACCACCGCGCTGACTCCGGACTTGATCCGCGCCGGGCTGGTCGGCGAAGTGATCCAGCGCATCCTGGACCTGCGGGTCAAAGCCGATCTTGCCATCACCAGCTCGATCGTGGTCTTCATAACGGCAACGCCCGGGCTGTGGGATGCAGTCCAGGAAGGCCTCGAGCTGGTCCAGGGAGAGACGAACGCAGCAGAAATAATTCAAGATAAGCCTCCCGAAGGGGTTCAGGTTGCTGAAGCCTGGTTCGGGGGGCACTGGGTGAAAATGGGCATTTCTATGCCCTCACAAAATTCTCAATAGACTGTCACACCTGCGCCTCGGCCGGTGTTTATATTTTGATGAACACCGCAGCACAGGAACCCTGGACTACCATGACCCCTCCCCGCTGGCTGGCCTCGATCTTCACCCCGCAGAACAAACCAGTCGAGCTCGAAGCTGGATGCTTTGAAGAGCTGTTCGAGCAAAACTGGGAGCCTGTCTGCAGGCTGCTCTTCCGCCTTCTCGGAGATTGGGATGAAGCCGAAGATCTGGCGTTGGAAGCGTTTCTCGAGCTGCATCGCAATCCCCCGCGCGAAAACCAGAACCTCCCCGGCTGGCTGTACCGGGTGGCGCTGAACCGGGGATTGAACGCGCTGCGCGCCCGGGATCGCCGCCGCCGCTACGAGCTGCAGTCCGGCCTGGAATTCACTCAGGGCTGCCGCTTCCGCCGACCCTGCCCGGGATGTTGAGCGCAAGCTGGAGGGCGAGTCTGTTCGTGCTGCATTGCAGAAGATCAAGCCGCGCTCGGCCCGATTGCTGCTCTTGCGCTATTCCGGGCGCTCGTATGCGGAGATTGCTTCAGCGCTGGACCTGGCGCCCGGCTCGGTTGGCTCCTTGTTGGCCCGAGCCGAACAAGAATTCGAAAAGGTCTACAGCCGCAGAAAGGACGGAGTGGGATGATTTCGAAAAATTGAGCATCTTTCCGAAGGTCAAATCAGGGCTTATCACGACCGCAGCCTTGAAGATCCAGATCTGATGCTAGCCGAACGCCATCTGGCGGACTGTCCGGGCTGCCGCACGATCTCGGAGTCAATTCTTGAAAGATCGCAGCAGTTTCAAAGCCATTTTTCCCAACTGGACCCCAATCCAGGGTCGGATCATCCAAAATCCCTGTCATCAGCCCGGTCCCTCCTGTTAAACCGGCTGGAAATAGAAAAGGAGAAACAAACTATGAAACCAAATGCTGTTCAACGCATTCCGCCTCCCGCATGGGTCACCTTGGGGCTGGTCATCGTCCTTGCCGTCGCATTGACCTTCCAGCCTGTTCGCGCCCTGGCGGAAGATTTCCTGGCGCTCTTCCGGGTCGAGGAGATCCGCGTCGTCCAGGTCAATTCGGATGAGGTCCCGGATAAGCTGGAGAGCTCCTCCAATCTGGAATATATCCTCTCCAACCAGGTCGAGTTGGAAGAACAAGGTGAGTATCAGGAAGCAGCCGACCTCGCTGAGGCCGCGGCGCTGGCAGGCTTTACGCCCCGCCTTCCGGCTGAAATCGAAGGCGAACCGAAATTTAGTGTTAATCCTGCTGGAAATTTGAGCCTGGTCGTGGACCTCGAGCTGGTGCGGGCTGTGCTTAAAGACATCGACCGCGAGGACATAAAGCTCCCGGACGAGCTCGATGGTGCGGTCGTTCAGGTCCGCATCCCGGCCAGCCTGTCCGCTTCTTTCGGGGATTGTGAGATCAGAGCCAATCCTGATCCTGTGGACCCGGATGAACCCGAGGCGGTAGAGTGGGATTTTCGGAGCTGCACCAAGCTGATGCAGGTCCCCAGCCCGGCTGTCTCTGCCCCGCCGGACCTTGACCTGACCCAGGTCGGCGAAGCCTATCTCCAGCTGTTTGGGATGGGCGCCGAAGAAGCTGCCTCCTTTGCCCGCACCGTGAACTGGACAACTACCTTCGTCGTTCCGCTCCCGCGCTACGGCGCCGATTATGAAGAAGTCCAGGTCGATGGAGTCAACGGCACATTGATCTATGACTACGGCATAGAAAACGAGTACTATACACTGATCTGGGTCAAAGACGGGTTCATTTACGCCCTGAATGGCTGGGGGGGCCGTTCCGCAGCCATGAAGATCGCCGGCTCAATCCAATAGACATCCAGTCAAAGATCGGGTATAACCAGGGGTGCATGCCTCAAAAAATACCCAACCATGGACATCACCGGGGCGCACATTTCTGCGCCCCGGCTGACTTGGAACCCTTTCATTCATGCCGAACAGCCCTGCGATCGAAACCCACGACCTGAAGAAAACCTTCGGCGAAAAAGCCGCCGTCCGGGACCTGACCCTGACCGTCGAGCGCGGCGAAGTCTTTGGATTTCTGGGTCCAAACGGCGCCGGCAAGACGACTTCGGTCAAGATGCTTCTCGGGTTGGTCGCTCCCAGCGGTGGGATGGGCAGTTTGCTCGGCGCCCCGATCTCGGATTACCGCAACCGCCGGAAGGTAGGATTCCTTCCCGAGCATTTCCGTTTTCACGATTGGCTTTCAGCCCTCGAATTCCTCCAGCTCCACGCTGACCTTTACCAGATGCCTGCCAGCATCTATCACCACCGCATCCCCGAGCTGCTCGAGATGGTCGGTCTGTCTGCTTATTCAGACCTCAAGCTGCGCACATTTTCTAAAGGCATGCTTCAGCGGATCGGCCTGGCTCAGGCCTTGCTCAACCGGCCAGAGCTGGTCATCCTCGACGAGCCGACCTCCGGTCTGGACCCGGTCGGCCGGAGGCTGGTTCGCGATATCATCCGCGATCTGCGCGCCGGCGGCACCACGGTTTTCCTCAATTCCCATCTGCTCAGCGAAGTTGAGATCACCTGCGATCGAGTCGCGTTTATCAAACACGGTCAGGTGGTCCAGACCAGCCCGCTTAAGACCCTGATGGAAGGCGAGCTCAGCGTTGAGATACGCTTGCGAGACCTTCCCGCCGCTGGGCTGGGCGGATTGGCTGCCTGGGCGCGCAGCATCCGCCTTGACGGCGAGCATCTGAGCATGACCGTCGACCATGAGGAAGACCTCCCTTTGATCAACCGCTATCTCGTCGAGCAGGGCGCTCAGGTCTTTGCGCTGCGGCCGCAGCACGTCTCGCTGGAGGATCTGTTCATCCAGATCGTCGGCACGGACGGCGGCTTATGATCACGCTTACCATCGCCAGGCTGACCTTACGCGAGGCTGCTCGCCGCAAGATTCTGCTGGCTGCATCGCTGCTTGGGCTCGCCTTTCTGATCGTTTTTGGAGTGGGATTCCACTTTATCCTGCTCCAGTTGGAAAATGATATAGGCAACAACCAGCTGGTCACACTTAACGAGGTGCGCAATTTCATGCTGATGGCTGGCATGTACGTGGTCAACTTCCTGGCCGCGATCATGATCGTGCTGACCTCGGTGGATACGCTCTCCGGCGAGATCAGCACCGGGACGATCCACACCCTGGTCTCCAAGCCGGTCTGCCGCTGGGAAATCGTGCTGGGAAAATGGCTGGGCTTTGCAGTGATGATCCTGCTCTACCTGATCCTGTTAGGAGGCGGTGTGATGGCGCTGATCTATCTGCGTTCCGGATATGCCGCCCCGCACCCTATCCGCGCCCTGCTGCTGATCTGGTTGAACGATCTGGTGCTGCTCAGTGTGTCGCTGCTCGGCGGAGCCAGCCTCTCCACGCTGGCTAACGGGGTGATGGTCTTTGGTTTATATGGCATCGCCTTTATCGGCGGCTGGATCGAGCAGATCGGCGCTTTCTTATCCACGATCGCTGCAAGACAGATCGCCCAGAACATCGGCGTGATCACCAGCCTGATCATCCCCAGCGAGGCTCTCTGGCGGCGAGCCGCCCACGAGCTGCAGTCCCCACTTGCCGCCATTCTGGGTGTCTCTCCGTTTTCCGCCGGCGCTTATCCGTCTGCAGTCATGATTGTGTACGCCATCCTTTACATCCTCGTCGCCTTCGGACTTACGATCCGCAATTTCAACCGGCGCGACCTGTGACGCTGGCTGAACATCGAGCGAATTATTCCAAATGAACTGCAAGCTCGACTTGCGCTGAACGGCCTTTTCTGATATGATGCTTTGTTTGGAAGTTGCAGCCCCGGCAGCCTCGCCGGGGCTCTACTGTCTGAAGCACTCTTATTGGATCTGGACCGCCATTTGTCCGCGTTTTAGAAGGAAACCTGTTTATGAAAACCCATAGAACCGATCTGCGCAACATCGCGATCATCGCCCACGTCGACCACGGCAAGACCACCCTGGTGGATGGCCTGCTCAAACAGGCGCGCGTCTTCCGCGAAAACCAGCAGGTTGCCGAGCGGGTGATGGATTCCAATGACCTGGAGCGCGAGCGCGGCATCACCATCCTGGCCAAGAACACCGCCGTCCAGATCTGGGACGCTCAAGCAGATCAGCAGGTGAAGATCAACATCGTCGACACCCCCGGCCACGCCGATTTCGGCGGAGAGGTGGAGCGGGTGATGAACATGGTGGATGGCGTGCTGCTGCTGGTGGATGCCGCCGAAGGCCCCATGCCGCAGACCCGCTTTGTGCTGCGTAAGGCGATGGAGATGGGCCATAAAGCGATCGTGGTGGTCAACAAGGTCGACCGCAAGGACGCCGAGCCGCAGCGCGTCCTCAACGAGACCTTCGACCTGTTCATCGAGCTGGGCGCAAGCGACGAGCAGGCCGAGTTCCCGGTGGTCTACACCAACGCCATCACCGGCCAGGCCGGGCTGACCCCCGATCTTGGACCGGACCTGCAGCCGCTCTTCCAGGCGATCCTGCGCCACATCCCGCCGCCGCGAGGTCGATCCGGAAGCCCCGCTGCAGCTGCTGGTCACCAACCTGGGTTACGACGATTACCGCGGCGTGACCGCCGATCGGGCGGCGTCTTCGCCGGGCGGATCACAGGCCGGGCAGCCGCTTGCCCGGATGACCCTGGAAGGCCAGGTGCTGCCCGAGCGGGCCCGCTACCTGTACGTCCACCAGGGGCTGGAGCGCGTCGAAGTCGAGGAGGCCGAGGCCGGCGAGATCGTCGCCCTGGCCGGGCTGGAAGGGATCGCCATCGGCGAAACCCTGGCCGATCCGGAAAACCCGGTCGCCCTGCCGCCGATCCGGGTCGAAGAGCCGACCGTGCGGATGACCTTCGGCGTCAACACCTCGCCCTTCTCTGGGCGGGAAGGGCGCTGGGGCACCTCTCGCAAGCTGCGCGAGCGCCTGTTCGACGAGCTGCGCACCAACGTCGCCCTGCGCGTCGCCGAGACCGAGACGGCCGATACCTTCCTGGTCTCCGGGCGCGGCGAGCTGCACCTGGCGATCCTGATCGAGACCATGCGCCGCGAGGGCTACGAGTTCCAGGTCTCGCGCCCGGAAGTCATCCTGAAGAAAGGCGACGACGGCGAGATCGCTCGAGCCGTTCGAAGAAGCTGCACATCGAGACACATCCGGATACGGTGGGCGTGGTGGTGGAGATGCTCGGCGGACGCCGCGGCCAGATGATCGATATGGTCGAGACCGGCGACGGCAGTACCCACCTGACCTACATCGTCCCGACCCGCGGACTGCTGGGCTTCCGCTACCAGTTCCTGACCGCCACCCGCGGCATGGGGGTGATGAACACCATCTTCCACGGCTACCTGCCGATGGCCGGGCCGATCAGCGGGCGCGAGCGCGGCTCGCTGGTCGCCTGGGAGACCGGCGTTACCACCACCTACGGGCTGCACAACGCCGAAGAGCGCGGCATCCTGTTCATCGGGCCGGGCATGGAGGTCTACGAAGGGATGGTGATCGGCGAGAACGCCAAGCCCGGCGACATCGCCGTCAACGTCTGCAAGACCAAGCACCTGACCAACATGCGCGCCGCCCGGGCCGACATCACCGTCCGCCTGACCCCGCCGCGGCAGATGAGCCTGGACGAAGCGATCGAATACCTGGCCGAGGACGAGCTGCTCGAAGTCACTCCCGAGAACTACCGCATCCGCAAGCGCATCCTGAACACCGAAGAGCGCGGCAAGCTGACCAAGAAGGCCAAAGAGGCGCTGGAAGCCGTGTAAGGCAAGCTGTTAGCTTGCCCGCATGACAATGGTTTATCATCCTAATGAAAAGAATGCTATTAAGTCAGCAATTTCAAGTGCTATTCCTATGGAGCTGATCGACACCCACTGCCACCTGGATCACAGCTACCTTCAGCCCGACTTCGAACGGGTCATCGCGCGGGCGCGGGCTGGCGGCGTGACCCTCTGGGTCAACCCGTCGCTCAGTTTTCAAAACATCCCTAAAGTCCTGGCATTAACTAAAAAGTATCCCGAGTGCTTTGCCGGCGTCGGGATCTACCCGCGCTATATCCGCGACTGGCAGCCCGCCGATATCGAGCGGGTTCGCCAGGCGGCCTGCACAGCAAAGTGGTCGCGATCGGCGAGATCGGCCTGGATTACTACTTCAACATCAAGAGCTCGCGTGAGACCCAATTTGCCGTCCTGGAAGCCCACCTTGAGCTGGCCGCTCAGCTGGGCTTGCCTGTGCTGCTGCACAACCGCGACCTGCAGACCTACGAAGACACTTTACAGCTTGTAAAAGCCTCCTCATTAATAGGCTGCAGACGAGTTGGCCTGCTGCACTGTTTTTCGGCAGATTATGATATCGCCGCCCGCGCCCTGGATTTAGGGCTCTACCTCAGCTTCGCCGGACCGCTGACCTACGCGAATGCCAGGAAGCTTCCCGCGTTGGTCGCCAGGCTGCCGCTGGACCGCATCCTGATCGAGACCGATGCCCCCTGCGTCCCGCCCGAACCTTACCGGGCGCTCAAGCGTAGCGAGCCGGCTCACGTGCTCGAGGTCGCCAGAGCAGTCGCGGCGATCCACCAGAAGAGCGTCGAAGAGATCGCCTGGATCACCTTTCAGAACGCCCGCCAGTTGTTTGATATATAAGAATTGAACAGAAACTGATACCCTCGAAATCTTGAAGAACTATCCTGTCAGCTTGTTCTTCACTGGCGACATGACAGCTTGCCTTTCAATGCCTCATCTATCTCATAACAACCGGTAGGAAAATATTCAGCTTCGTCGCCAGCCGGCAGGCTGAAAACTCCGATGTGTTTCCGCTCGGGTCGATCGCGATCCCCGTCACAAAAAATCCGACTGTCGTTGTCACTGGCAGCGTAATCCCAAACTCCGAGGTCCCGATCGCATTCGTGGTTTTGCTCGCCGCGCCCAAATAAAACTCACCCTCGCCATGCAGGAGTGCGTCGCAGGTCTGGTTCGCGTAAAACTCAAGCCTGTACGTTGTGCTGGCATTGCTGCGGATCTCGCCGGCGAACTCCATCGTAGACGTCTTCACTGTCGCCCGGTCGATATGCGGGAAGTTCTGGCGCTGGTTCGCGCCAGTATCCGCGTCCAGCAGGTCGTTGCCCGTCACACCGTCGTTTTCCAGGTCGATCCCCAATTTACCGTTCCCAAAGACCAGGTTTCTGGAGAGCAGGTTGCCGATCGCCGTCCCGCCCTTGACAACAATCCCATCGCCAGAATTCCAGAGTATCGTGTTTGTCTCTGTGATGAAAGCCCCGCCGATGATATTGTCGTGCGCATCCTGAATGAAAACGCCGGCCTTGCTGTTTGGCAGCTGCAGCCCGCTTGTCAGGCTCCCGCCAATCGAATTGCCCTGCACGATATTGTCGTATGCGCCTGACCCGCTGATCCGAACCCCGTCGTTGTCGTTGCCGACGATCAAATTGCCGGCCAGCGGGGTAGTTCCACCGATCGTGTTGGTCATCGCGTTCGTCACGCGCACACCGTCCATCGCATTACCCAGGTCGATCGACTGAGTGGCGTCAACCCCGATCCGGTTGCCCTTCACCGTGTTGTTCATCGCCAGCGTGTTATCGATCAGCACCCCTTCGGCGCCGTTCCCGGAGATCTGGTTGCCCTCGCCCGGGTTGTCTCCGCCGATATTGTTGCCTGGCGCGTTATCGATGTGGACGCCGACCCCCGTGTTCGGCAGCGCGGCTGTCCCGGTCAGATCTGTCCCGATCATGTTACCGTGCACCTTGTTGAGGCTCGCGGTCGATCCTGTAATCAGAATCCCTTCCATGTCGTTGCCAGATATCAGGTTTCCCGAGCCAGGGATCGGCCCGCCGACCACATTGGTCGAGCCGCTGTCGATCATCACCCCCTGCTGGAGGTTGCCGGCGTCCAGCGTGCCGCTCACGTCCGTGCCGATCTTGTTGTTGTGGACGACGTTTCCGTTCGCAAGCGAGCCGTGGATGTACACGCCTTTCTGATGATTGTATGCGATGACATTTTCTTCCCCTGGATTGAGCCCCCCGACCATATTCCCGGGTGCGTTATCGATCTCCACCCCGCTCATGCCATTGGGGTCCGGCCCCATCCCGCCGATGTCTGTGCCGATTTTATTCCCCATGATCTGGTTGGCAAAAGCAGTCGGTCCGCTGATCTTGATCCCGTCGCCGATGTTGGCGGAGATGATATTCCCCAAACCCGGCCCACCTCCGATGAAATTCTGACCGCTTCCAGAGATGAAGATCCCATTTCCCCCATTAGGCATGGGCGCCACACCCGCCATATCGACTCCGATGTGCGTGATCTGAATCATGGCCGGTCCGCCGGTGATCTCGATCCCGTGCCCCTGGAAATTCTGGATCGTCATCCAGCTGATCTGAACAACCCCGGCAATCCCCAGCGGGCCAATCGTCAGACCATTTGCTGGCCCCGCAGCCGTGCCGTCGATGACGATCATTGGGGGACCACCACCAATGATCATCGGCGCGCTGATCACCGGCAGAGCTCCAAGGTTCCACGGCGGCCCTCCGACCATGATCGGCGGCATGGGCGGAATAACCGAGAGGATGTTATGGGGTCCGCCCGGCGTGTTGTTTGCCGCACAGATCGCCTCACGCAGGCTGAACAATCCGTCCGGTCCCGGGAGCATCCCAATAAATATCGCACCACATGCCGGACCGGCGTCCATGACATCCAGGTTGGTCGTCACAGGGATAACTGCAGAAGGCGCATTGCGCCCGCTCAAGCCGGAAGCTGGGGTCATCCCGAATACAAGCCCGGCGGCTAAAAAAGCTGTGAGAATGACCCTCCCTTTGCCTGATCGCCCGGGCTGCGGTCTGGAGCCGACATGGTACAGGCGCTGAAGGCATGCGCTCTTCCATCTTCCATAATGCTCCTGTTTTGCAATTGAATTGGGAATACCGACACCCATCGCTCCCTCCCTGGAAATCCGAACATAAGACCGCCCCGTCTGATACATTCTGCTGAGACCGTCGGGTAACGATGAAATGATTCTATGCAGTTACAATTATTGCAGATATGGGAGCGAAAGTAAAGTAAATTTCACTTTCCTGTTCCTTGCTTGTCGCGTGAATTTCTCAATCGTTTTCGTCGTTGGGATTATCTGGACTCGGATTTCCGTCGGATCCAGCGTAAAATTACGGCTGCGTGATGCCTGTGAGAAAGCTCTGCCAGGTTTCCTGGAGGAATGTCCCGAACAATGCCCATAAAATCAATAAAAGGATGACGACCAGCACGAAAATCAGGAAATATTCGATCTTCGACATCCAACCGCCTCTTTCAATAGATTTGCTCCAGGACGATCACCAGGATGTTCCAAATCATCGGTAAACCAGCAATAACCGGGATCATCCAGACGGCTTTCGGGAGCTTTCCGGAAAATATTCGGACCGATCCGATCTGAAGCGGTCGGTTCATCACCTCGATCGCCGCAACAATCAGCAGGACCGCAGCAAGCTTCAGCAGCAGCGCTTGCATCCAGCCTCCCAAACCCGCCACCATCGGGTTGGCTTCCCATATCCCTGGGATGACGAGCAGCCCCACCGCGGTCGTCGCCAGGTCAAGCAGCTCCGCAACAATAAAAACTATCGATACCTTCTGGAGTCGAAAGGGCCCTTGATATGGGATATCCACACTGGGGCTCAAATTCGGCAAGGCTCGATTGGACGTTCTTTCCAGGGCATTAAATCTTGAAAGATTGACCACGCCTGCAGCCCGGTTAACCAGGCTTACAGCGGCTGCAATAAATATTGCTTTCTCTTTAATCCCCTCAACCCAAAACGGCAGTGTTTTCACGTTGTTCCTCCATAATGACTAGCCGATTGCACTAATTATGCCAGATATTTGCATTTTTGTCATGTGTTTTTTGCTGCCAATAATCCGCATCGCAATTATTATTTCAATTGCAATATTTTATGAATTCTGTTTCACTCAATTTATCCGCGGAACAGCCAAATCCCCCAATTGCCCCTCGCCGCTCGCGAGGTTTTCAGCAGGCTATTCGGCGATGAGGTCGATTTACTGAGGTAAAATGGTTGTGAAAATCAATCATGTTTCAGCGGAGCTGTCATTTGAAGAAATTGCTTTCAGATTACTTTATGTTGTTTGCGATCGCATCCGTCCTGGTGATTCTGGACCAGCTTACGAAATCGTGGGTTCGCCTTAACCTGGCTTTTGGGGAAGTCTACCATCCGGAATGGTGGCTTTCGCAGTTTGTCCGCCTCGTTCACGTAAAGAATACTGGCGCCGCATTTGGGATGCTCCAGAGCTTTGGCGGCGTCTTCATGATCCTTTCGTTTGTCATCAGCTGCGTGATCATCTATTATTTCCCCCAGATCCCCCGACAAGATTGGGTGATCCGGGTCGCGATGGGGATGATGCTGGGCGGCGCAGTCGGGAACTTGATCGACCGCCTCCAAATCGGTCATGTGACGGATTTCTTTTCTGTCGGCGGCTTCCCGGTTTTCAATATCGCCGACGCCAGCATCTCTGTGGGCGTCGTCGTCCTTTTCATCGGTTTATGGATCCAGGAGAACCGCCAGAAAAGCCAGGGTCAGCCAGACGCCCAGCAGCCCGATTCAGCCTCCTCCAACCTGGATACCACCAGCGTTCCAGAGGAATCCCAGGGTGAATGAACCGCCGGAGCAGCCGGATGTTTTCACATTTCACAACGATCAGCCCCAGCGGCTGGATAAATTCCTGGTAGACCGCCTGCCCGAGTTATCGCGCACGTGTATCCAGAACCTGATTAAAGTTGGTCAGGTAACCGTAGACGGAGCAATCCCGCACAAGTCTGGCGCTGCCATCGAAGTCGGTGCTGAAGTTAGGATATCAGTTCCACCCGTAAAGCCTACCGAGCTTATTCCAGAAGCGATCCCGCTCGATATCATTTTCGAGAACAGCGATTTGATGGTCGTGAACAAACCCGCCGGGATGGTCGTTCATCCGGCTGCCGGGCACAGCTCCGGGACGCTGGTGCACGCCGCCCTGGCTCACGCACCCGAGATCGAGGGCATCGGCGGCGAGCAGCGCCCCGGCGTGGTCCATCGTTTGGATAAAAACACCTCCGGCCTGATCTTGCTCGCCAAGAATGACCGGGCTCACCGCTGGCTGCAGGACCAGTTTCGACTGCACAAAATCCAGAAGGTCTACATCGCGCTGGTAGATGGCCGCCCGCCGACCCCAGCCGGGAAGATCGAAGCTGCAATCGGTCGCGACCAACGGGCGCGCAAGAAAATGGCCGTTGTGACCGCATCCAAAGGCCGCCAGGCAGCCAGCGAGTACCAAACGATCGAGACCTTCCCCGAGCACACCCTGCTGGAGGTCCACCCGGTCACCGGGCGCACCCACCAGATCCGCATCCACCTGGCCTTCATCGGCTGCCCGGTTGCCGGAGACACCGTGTACGGCCGCCAGCGCCCTACCCTGTCAATCGATCGCCATTTCCTGCACGCGGAAAGGTTGACCTTCCGCCTGCCGGGAGAAAAAGAAACCAACACATTTGAAGCCCCGCTTCCGCTGGAATTGGTGAACATTCTGGCTGGTCTCAGGGTTGGAAAGGTTAAAGAAACCAGATGAAAATTGTCGATCTGCGTTCGGATACAATTACCCACCCCACCCCAGAGATGCGCCGGGCGATGGCTGAAGCCGAGGTCGGCGACGATGTCTATGGCGAAGACCCGACGGTCAACCGCCTTCAGCAGACCGCTGCCCGGTTATTAAACAAAGAGGCCGGGCTCTTCGTCCCTTCGGGCACGATGGGCAACCTTGCCGGCATCCTCGCCCACTGCACCCGCGGCGATGAAGTCATCCTGGGGGATAAATCCCACACCTTTCTGTTCGAAGCCGGCGGGATCTCGGCCTTAGGCGGTGTGCACTCCTGCCAGATCTCCAACCAACCGGATGGCACGCTCTTATTGGACGCGATCGAAGCCGCAATCCGCCCGGATGACCCGCATGATCCAATAACGAAACTGATTTCGCTCGAAAACACCCAAAACCGTTGTGGAGGGGTGGTTCTGAGCGCTGAATACATCGGCAAGGTTGCTGAATTAGCCCACCGATACAGCCTGAAGCTCCACCTGGATGGAGCCAGGTTGTTTAACGCTGCGGCCGCTCTGGGCGTCCCGGCTGCCGAGCTGGCTTCCCCGGTCGACTCGGTCACCGTCTGCCTGAGCAAAGGTCTGTGCGCCCCGGTCGGCTCGGTTTTGTGCGGCTCGGAAGAGTACATCCATCGCGCCCTTCGCATCCGCAAGATGCTCGGCGGCGGGATGCGCCAGGCGGGCATCCTGGCCGCAGCCGGGATCGTTGCACTGACAGAAATGACCGAAAGGTTGGCAGATGACCATGCCCGCGCCGCCCGTCTTGCCCAGGAGCTTGGAAAAATCCCGGGATTGCACGTAAACAAACCCGCCACAAATATGGTTTTCCTGACGCTGGATGAATCAATCCCCCACACCACCCGGGAATTTGCCGGACGATTAAGCGATCGCGGCGTAAAGGTCGGTGTGGTCTCCCGGCGCGGCTATCGGCTGGTAACGCACTATTGGATCGACGACGGCGCGGTCGAACAGGCCGTTGCCGCTTTCAAAGCAGCGCTTTGAAAAATAAGTGCATGTTATAATATTCACATAGTGCAGGTAAAAGAATGAGCGAATGGATTTCTTTATCACAGATCGACCAGACCACCAGCGAAATCAGCTCGAAATTAACCGTCAAACCAAAAATCGGCCTGATCCTCGGTTCTGGGCTGGGGGGGTTGGCTGAGCAAATCAACAATCCGGTTTTCATCCCCTTTGAGCAGATTTCCAACTGGCC
This sequence comes from uncultured Chloroflexia bacterium, assembly GCA_963726375.1. Taxonomy (GTDB): domain Bacteria; phylum Chloroflexota; class Anaerolineae; order Anaerolineales; family UBA4823; genus UTCFX2. The sequence goes on from CAVSCE010000008.1 coordinate 87,505, forward strand.
TGTTTCGACGGTCATAGGCCATAAAGGCCGGCTGGTCATTGGAGGATTGGAAGGCCAGACGGTAATTGTCATGCAGGGCCGCAGCCATTACTATGAAGGCTACAGCATGGCGCAGATCGCCCTCCCCGTTCGCGTGATGCAGCGCTTGGGCGTCAAAATCCTCATCATCACCAACGCCGCTGGGGCGGTCAACCCCGATTTCGAGCCGGGCGATGTGATGCTCATTACAGATCACCTCAATTTTATCGGCATGGCCGGATTAAACCCGCTGCGCGGCCCGAACCTGGATGAGTTAGGTCCGCGCTTCCCGGATATGGGCTGCCCCTATGACCTTGAGCTTCGCCAGGCTGCCCTCCAGACCGCCAGCCAGCTGGGTGTCCGCCTTCACCAGGGCGTCTACGTCTCCCTGGCCGGCCCATCCTTCGAATCACCCGCAGACCTTCGATTCCTCCGCCTGGCTGGTGCGGATTCGGTTGGAATGTCCACCGTTCCAGAAGTAATCGCTGCCCGCCACGGCGGGACTTCGCGTCCTGGGTTTCTCAGGAATCAGCAATAAAGCCAACCTTGACGGCAGCACGGTTACGACCCACGAGGAGGTTCTTGAAGCGGGAGACAAGATCGTCCCGCAATTGTCAGCTCTGATCCGGGGTGTTCTCCGAACTCTGGGAAATTAAGATACCAGGCCCTGGGTATTATCATTCGCATTTGATCCCCAGCTAGGAGCGGCATGGAAGAAGCACTCGGCTTTTTTCGCGCCTTTGAGATGTGGATATATCTGCTTCTCGGGCTTGGGGGACTCTTATACATTCGAAGGTTTTTACTTGCCTGGAACGAGCTGCAAGGTGCAAGTTTTGGATTGGAGCGCGAGAACGCTCAATCGCGGCTGAACCAGTCTGCCAGCATTATTGTGTTGATATTAACGATGGTCGTAACAGAATTCATCATGGTTTCTTTTGTTGCCCCGGCGATGCCTGGCAGCGGTGCGCTGAATACTCCAACGCTGGACCTGCTGGCATCACCCACCACAACGCTTGCTGCGACAACCCCGGGTGCCGAGCCGCCTCAAGCCACCATCTTGCCGGAGCTGGCTCAAACAACCCCGGTCGTCGAAAGCGGATGCACGCCCGGTCTGATCGAGATCGTGATCCCGCAAAACGGCGAAGAAATCCGCGGTGTCGTTCCGGTTGTCGGAACAGCCAATATCGAGAACTTCGGCTTTTATAAATTCGAGATCAAGCGTCCGGAAGAAAGCGCCTGGCTGACGATCCAGGCCGGAAACTCGCCCGTGGTCTCCGGCAAGCTCGGCGATTGGGACACCAGCCGCCTCTCCCCAGGCAACTACCAGCTCGCCCTGGTTGTGGTCGACAGCCAGGCGAAACCTTCCGAGCCATGCATCATCCAGGTGCGGGTTTCGCTTCCGCCCCAGGAGAACCCCGAGCCATAGAAATCCGGCCGATATGCCCGAGATCGAAATTCGCCCTGCCGTCTCATCTGATATCCCCATTCTGATCGCGCTGGATCACAGCACGATTACCGATGTCGTCTGGCAGATGGAATTCCGCCATCAGCGCGAGCCCGGGCAGATCGACGTCCATTTTCAAAAAGTCCGCCTGCCGCGCCCGGTTCGCCAGGATTACCCCAAACCCGTGCACTCGCTTGCGGAAGATTGGACCCGCCTCTCGGGACTCCTGGTTGCGTCGCACTCCGATCAAGTGATAGGTTATATCGGCCTGGTACTGGATCGATTAACCCAGGCGGTTTGGGTGACCGACCTGGCGGTGAAAAAAAGCCTCCGCCGCAAGGGGATCGGCAGCGCACTGGTGCTGGCTGCCGTCGAATGGTCTGCCAATCAGGAATGCCGCGACCTGGTGCTTGAGATGCATCCTAAGAACGGACCAGGAATTGATTTCGCCTTCAAGATGGGCTTTGAATTTTGCGGTTATAACGACTTCTATTATCCAGTAAACAAAATTGGAGTGTTCTTTCGGAAATCCTTTTAGATTTTTAATCCATTTATTGAGGAACGTCTTTTACAGGGATGTACGAAATTCTTACTGCAGCGTTTAAAATGCTGAACAGCTTTTTATCGGCGGGGATCGCAATTACTGCTTTCTCGCTCTTAATGTATGCGTTTTCATTTAACCTAAGAGACCGCGTCACCCGCTCTTTCACCCTGATCCTCTCCTGCGTCGTCATCGTCTATGTCTGCGAAGCGCTCACCACGGTCGCCGATACGCCTGGGTCATTAGAATTCTGGCTGCGGCTGCAGTGGGTCGGGATCATCTTCCTGCCGATCTCCTATCTTACTTTTTCCGACGCCCTGCTTGCTACGACCGGAAAACCGTCCCGCGGGCGGCGGTCGCTGGTCAACACGTTGATGGGGATTGCATCGCTCGGGTTCCTGCTGGCGCTGCCAGCCAACCTGCTGGTCGGCCGGCTCGTGCTGATCGATGCGCCTGCGCCGCACCTTCAGCGAACCTGGCTCACTTGGATCTTCGCAGCGTTCTATCTCGCGGCCATGGCCATCTCCTGGTTCAATTTCTGGAGAGCCTACCAGCGAACCGTCACGCCATCCACTCGCCGCCGGATGACATACCTGATCCTCGGCGCCCTGGCGCCAGCCCTCGGATCCTATCCCTATCTGCTCTTCGGATCCAACCTGGCCGCCCGCACACCGCTGCTCTTCTGGTCGATTGTGACCCTCAGCAATCTGCTGGTGACCTTCCTCTTGGTCTTGATGGCCTACGCGGTCGCATTCTTTGGCGTTCCCTGGCCCGATCGGGTCGTAAAACGAAGGTTGTTCAAATGGCTGATGCGCGGACCGGTGACCGCCTCGACCGTGTTGGCGATCACAACCCTCCTGCGCCGGTTTGGAAACCGTTTTGGCTACGATGTTTCCGCGATGATCCCGGTAGTCATGGTTGCCGGGATTCTGCTTATGGAACACCTGATCACGCTCGCATCGCCGGTTTGGGAGCGCTGGCTCTTCTTTGGGAAAGACCGCTCCGAGATGGAGCGTTTGCAGACTCTCGATGAAAGGCTGCTGACGATGGGCGACCTGCAGCAGTTTCTGGAAGCCATCCTCGCCGCAGTCTGCGACCGCCTGCAGGTCTCCCGAGCTTTTATCGCTACCCTGAGCGGTTCGGGGAAAATTGAGAATTTTCTGATCATAGGAGGTGACAATTCGCTGAACGGAGAGGACATCCCGGTCAGTTCCATCCAGGCTGCCTCGCAGGACGGCGCGGGACAGGTGCTGTTTGCCTGGGGTGGCAATTGGCTGGCGCCGCTTTACGACCCGGCCGGGGACAGAACCGAGCTTGTCGGCCTGCTGGGGGTCTTGCGGACACCGGATAAGGACCTGGACGACGAGCAGCGCGAGGCCTTATATTTGCTCGCCCACCGTGCGGCAGTTGCCATCGGCGACCGCCTCCGCCAGGAGCAGGCTTTCAGCTCTCTTGAAGCCCTGACGCCAGAGATCGAGATGATCCAGAGGCTGCGCGCCGCTTCTCGCTACGATGGCACGGAAATCCTGACCTCGCCGGATGTCCTGCTTGAAGCGGACGAAATGTCTTCCCTTGTTAAAGATGCTTTAACTCATTATTGGGGTGGTCCGAAGCTGACGGATAGCCCGCTGCTTAACCTGCGAGTGGTCCAAAAAACCGCCCAGGAGCAGGAGGAGAGCTCGATCAACGCCCTGCGCGCGATTCTGCGCAGCGCGATCGAGCGCGTCCGTCCCGAAGGAGAAAGGCGTTTTACAGCGGAGTGGATTTTGTATAACATTTTGGAGTTGAAGTTCATGGAAGGCCGCAAAGTCCGGGAGGTTGCATTGCGCCTGGCGGTATCCGAGGCGGATCTTTATCGTAAGCAGCGGATCGCAATTGAAGCTGTGGCAAAATCAATCATGGAAATGGAACAGGAAGTCATTCGGGATTCGCCCGATCCTGTTCCTCTCAAAGCAGAAAACAATCCAAATGATCAAGTAATGGAACCAGCACGGGGAGGAAATGTTAATGGTAAACAGAAACCGTTACCATGAAGTGCATGAAGGACCGCCCCCACCCATGGAGGAAATCGTGGTGGGATTCTGTGCTCGCTGAAGAACAGGCGCTTGGAGGGCAAGCAGCGCGCTCTGCTCGAACGGCGATGCTTTCCTCGGGGTGGGATGAAACCCATGCCGACGAAAATAACGAGGAGCAGCTCGATTGGCAGCGGGCGGTTGAGCTTTACGAACAGGATCAGGTCGTCCAAATGGAAGTGACCGGCTATAACCGCGGCGGCTTGCTGGTCAGCGGGGACCGGCTGCAGGGGTTTGTCCCGATCTCTCACCTGATCGAATCGCCCTGCCAGATCGACGAAGCAGAAAAATGGCTCGCCAGTTTTGTCGAACGCATCCTTGATCTGAAAGTGATCGAATGCGACCAGGAGCGCGGCCGGGTAGTCTTTTCGGAGCGCGCCGCCCAATCCAGCCCGGGCAGCAGGAATAAGCTCCTCCGGAACCTGATCCCTGGATCCTGCGCATCGGGTGTCGTCACGAATATAACCGATTTCGGAGTGTTTGTCGACCTGGGCGGTGTGGAAGGATTGGTCCATGTTTCGGAAATCTCATGGGGGCAGGGTTCAGCATCCCTCCGAGGTCGTGACCCTGGGCCAGCAGGTTGTGGTCTACGTGATCCAGGTCGACCCAAAACGGGCCCGGGTCGCCCTCAGCCTCAAACGCCTGCATCCCAACCCCTGGGAAAGCGCCGAGACCCGCTACCACCCGGGACAGATCACCGAGGCTGTCGTCACCAGCCTCGTCCCCTTCGGCGCGTTTGCCCGCCTGGAAGAAGGCTTGGATGGGCTGATTCATGTCTCTGAGTTCGCCTCCAGCGCTGATCCGGATGAGATGATCCCGCTCCAGGAAGGCCAGCGCCTGCAGGTTCGCATCCTGCATGTCGACGCCTCAAAACAGCGCCTGGGGTTGAGTTTAAAGCTTGACAGCGAAGAAGTCGCCGGCTGAAGTCATTTGACGCAGATCATCGGGACCGCCCGGCCTTGCCTGCCGGGTGGTTCCATCCGCCGCAAGCCGGAGGTTGAGTGGACCGTGAAGGACTTGTGGAAGATCGTTTTCGCTGTGTTCTGCACGCTTCTGGGAGTGGGCGCCATCCTGCTCGTCAGCGCAGGCTCGCGCGGCCGGCCGCTCGAGCTCAGCCCTGTCCCATCCCCCTCCCCGCTGCTCGTTCATGTGGTTGGCGCCGTCCGCCGTCCTGGTGTTTACGCCCTCCCCGCTCAAAGCCGGGTCCAGGATGCCGTCCAATCTGCCGGCGGTTTCCTGCCGGGGGCAGATACCCAGGCGCTCAACCTGGCCGCCTTCCTGGAAGACGGCCTCCAGCTTCTCGTCCCGACGATCCCTCCCACCGCCTCGGTCCTCGAGACTCAGCCTCAAAACACCCTCCCGGAAGCCTCAGAAACAGCCCTCCCGCCGACGGGCACTCCAGCCGCGACTTTCCCGATCGATATCAACACCGCTTCCTCGCTCGAGCTGGAGCTGCTCCCGCAGATCGGGCCGGTGCGCGCCGCCCGAATCGTAGCCTACCGGCAGGCTCACGGACCGTTCAAGGATATTGCCGCGATCCAAAATGTTTACGATATCAACCCGGAGGTCTACGCAGCCATTCGTGACCTGATCATCGCCGCTGAGCCGCGCGAACCCACACCCTCGCCTTCCAGCATGCCCTGATCCAGCCCACCTTCGGTTCTGCAACCTTTTTTCGAAGTCTGCGTAGATTGAATCAGAAACATCAACCCATGCCGAAATCTGGCTTTTCGTCCCTTTGCCGGGGAAGAAATCAATTAAACGAGCGTTGAAACCGCCCCAAAACCCTAAACGCACCCATGACTGCGCGGGGTTAACCCAAAAGAGGCGGAAATAGAATAAGGAGCTTAAGAATGTCTGATATAAAGAAACTCACCCGATCGCGCGAAAACCGCATGATCGCAGGCGTATGCGCTGGGATCGCCACCTACTTTGATATTGACCCGACCATCGTGCGCCTGGTCTTTGTCGCCTTTGCGCTGCTGGGCGGCCCGGGATTTATCGCCTATATCGTCGCGCTCGATCCTGATGCCTATCGAGCCGGCCCCCGCATCGGCCGCATCATCTGCATCGGTTGTGGAAGTTCAGGAATACCCGAAGGTGGACTGATCAACCGGGATCTGCAAATCATTGAAAAACCTGCCGAATGATGACACGGCAGGTTTTGTCCTTATTATATATCTGGCAAGATTTCTTAATTATTTTCTAATTGTGAACCTGTACACGTGGATTGAGGACTTGTCCGCGTACTTTGAGGACTTGTCCTCGTACTTTGAGGAGCTTCTTCAGACCTCTGTCGTTGCGAGCCTTCCTGGCGAAGCAATCCCTCATTATGCAGTCGAAAAAGGGCGGTCCGCGCTGAATTATCCTGCAATCAGCCCCCGAACGACCCGCACCGCGCTCGAGGCGTCCGGAGCGTAAGCATCCGCCCCGATCTGGCTCGCGTAAGCGTCCGTCACCGGCGCGCCGCCGATGACCACCTTGACTTGCTCGCGCAGCCCCGCAGCCTGCAGCTCCTGGATCGTCGACCGCATGCTGTTCATCGTGGTCGTCAGCAGCGCAGACATCCCGATCACGTTCGCGCCCCCTTCGACCGCCTTGATGAACGTCCTGGCGTCCACGTCCGTGCCGAGGTCCTGCACTTCGAACCCCGCCCCCTCCAGCATCATCGCCACCAGGTTCTTCCCGATGTCATGCAGGTCGCCCTTGACCGTCCCGATCGCCACCTTGCCTGCGGATTTGATCCCGCCTTCCGCCAGGTGTGGCTTCAGCAGCGCCAGCCCGGACTGCATCGCCCGCGCCGCGATCAGCATCTCGGGGACGTAGAAATCGCCATCCTCAAACCGCCGGCCGACCTCTTCCATCGCTGCGATCAACGCCTGGTTCAATATTGCCTCGGCAGTCTGCCCCTCACTCAAAGCCGCCTGCACGCCTGCCTGCACTCCTGGTGCATCCCCATCGATCACTTTTAGATAAATTTCTTGAAGCTCCATTTTTTCCTCGTTGAATCTTCAGTTTTCTTTCCGACTGAATCATATCATATGCGAACCAGTCGGGCAAAAATCGATTGCATGAGCTTCTTGCTTATAGTCGGTTTTTGTGATCGCCCCGGTCATCAACCATGGGGATTCCAGATAAAGCTTCACCTCACTCAAAAAACCCCCGGTTTCTGAGACCGGGGGATCTTTTTGGATACTATTCCAGGCAGTTCAATCAGGTTTATGGATTTTCGATTACCGGGAGGTAAGAGCCTCAACAACGGTAGCGAATAGGATAAAGCGATCTTCAAGTCGCCGCGCGAGTTGTCATAGTAGGAGATCGCCGGCTGACCCGCCTCGATTGGAGGTTGTCCGCTGGGAGGCCAACCAGGATCTGCCGGGGTGTAGACCGACAGGTCGATCGAGCAGCTCGCCCCCACATCTCCATCAGAATCTATGGTGTCGAATTGCCATCCATCGACTGAATTCCAGCGCGCGTAATCCAGATCCCCGTTCGTCAGGTCGTAGTAGCAGATATGCCGGGTCCCATCTGTCCGGTTGATTTTAAGCGAGGAGTACAGACCCACATCGACTGTTTCAACCAGGCCTATATCATCCAAAGTGCTGAGGTTGAATGTAGCCCCACCGTCTGACGAAGAAGCAAACTCCAGGTCGCCGGTCGTCACATTATAGTAGCTGATGTATGGGTTGCCAGCGCCGTCAACGTCAATCGAAGAACGCCAGCCGACCTCGTACTCTTCTGTGCCGTCGTTGTTGTGATCGCCGTCATCCACGATGACCGTGTCCCAGATCCCAAACGGGGGGGTCTGGTAGGTCATCTTCAAATGGTCGTGCTCCTCGTCGAAGTAGCTGATATAGACCCGGTTGTCGTTGCTGACCGCAAGCGAGGTAAATTTGCCCACGTCGAACGAAGAATCGCGCGTGTCCGTGTACCAGAAGCTCCCGTGCACGCCCCAGTCTGCGTACATCAGGTCCCCATGCGTCGCGTCGTAATAGCTGATGTGCGTCCGGCCGAGGCCGTCCATCTTCAGCGAGAGGTACTGGCCGACCTCAAAGGTATCCACGATCGTATGGTACTCCCAGCCAAATCGGTCCCCGCCGGATGCCTGCATCAGGTCGCTGTTGTCCAAATCGTAGCTCCCGATCCGGATTGCCTGGTTAAACGTATCGATCGACGAGAAATAACCGTTGTGCGGGCCGAGCGGCAAAGTCCAGGTCCACCAGGCCGACCCAAAGGCGTTGGCGTACTTTAAAGTGCTGTGGGTGGAGTTGAAATAGCTGATGTGCGGCACGTTCGATCCGTCGATCGCGAGCGAAGAGTTGTAGCCCACATCCTGCCCGTTGATATCCACGGTCTGAGAAGTCCACTTGTTCGTCGAGCTCTTATAAGTGAACTCCATCTGCCCCAGCGGCGCGTTGTAGTGCAGGATCCCCGGCGGAGTGCCAGAGGCGGCGTAGTTCAGGTCGATCGAGGTGAACTGGCCGGAATTCCCAAGCTCCGATTTGATCGTTGTAATGGTTACATTCGACCCTCTCACGTCCGCGTACCTCAATTGGCCTCCCTCCGGCCTGTAGTAGCTGATGTGCACCCTTGGAGGATCGTTGCCGCTGTCCACAGCAATCGATGACCACCAGCCCGTGATGCCCGAAGAGTCGATCGTCGCGCGGTTCCACGATCCATTTTCGCCGCCCCAGCCGGTCAGCCTGGCCAGCCGCAGGTCTCCATCCGGAGATCCTCCGTCGCCGTCCGTGAAATCCAGGTAGCTGATATAAGGTATGCCGCGCACGCCGGAGACATTCCGGTCGAACAGGTCCAGCGAGCACATCGACCCGGTGTTGGGGCGGGCCTGGTCCCCGCCTTCGCCGTCGACCGTGGCGGTCCACCATTCATCTTCGGGTTGCTGGTTCCAAAAGGCATATTTAAGGTTGTCGTATTTCTCGTCGAAATAGGCGATGTGGATGTTGGAATTCGAGTCCACCTTGAGCGAGGACCACAGCCCGACCGCGCCCTGGTCAAGGTAGTTGTCCACCACTTTGAAATACCAGTTGCTTCCGCCCTTCCAGCGCGCAAATTTCAGGTTCCGTTCGGACTCCATTGTGGTTCCGCCCGGTTTCACGCGGTCGTCGTAGTAGCTGATGTAGATCCCGTTCGCATCCGCCGCGATCGAGGTGTATTTACCCACGCCCGGGGGGTTCTGGATGATGAAATCCGGGTTGTTCGGGTTGATGTTGTTCAGCCAGGGCAGCTGGAGCTTGCGGGCTTCGGCCAGAAAATCGATGTCGCCTTCGGGCGCAGGCTCGGCTGCTGCCTGCCCGCCTCCGGCCTCAGGACTGAGGTAGAGCGGCGGCGGAGTGGGGACGGGTACCGGCGCCTGCCATAACCCACCGAACGTGTACATTAACTTCAACGCGCCATTTGTGGCGTCGTAGTAAGCGATGAACGCTTCTTCTTTGGTCGTAACCGGGCTGAAGAAAAAAGCCAGCGAGGCGTACTGCCCGACGCCCACGCTGTGGTCTAAAAGCATCGTTTCCCAGATCGCAGTCGTGCTGTTGTAGCAGGCGAAATACAGCCCGTCGCCGCCGTAGGCCGCGCACGGCTGGCCGTTGGACCGGTAAGCGAATGTGCGGTCGGTCATGTTGGCGAAAATGCGCGGTCCGTCCACAGTGTCGATATTCCAGGTCGGCATCGGAACGGTTGGGGCTCCCGGCGCCGGTTCCTGGGAAAATGCCGGCTGGACCGTCAGCGTGGTGACCAGCATCAGAAACAGGAGCATGTGCAGCCAGCGCTTCCCCCGGGTGTGCGGGCGTATTTTCGATTGGATCAATTCTGAAACGGAGCCGCTTTTAATATCCATCGGACTCTCCTTGTGCTTGATTTACGGTGTTTTTGACAGTATAGCACAATCCCAAATCGATTGTGCGCTCATTGGTTCGCCCGCACGAAGTCAAGGGCGTACTGGGCGTCCTGGTACTGCGGGTTTTCGACCAGGGCTTGCTGGAAATTTTCCAGCGCAAGCTTGCTGTCGCCCTTGCGGTATTGCGCCCACCCGTGCCACAGCAGAGCCTCTTCCGAATTTGGGGTGATCTCCAGAGCGTATTCGCTCAGCGCGATCAGGTCGTCGATCTGGCCGGTGTGGAAATAAGCGATAAACGGACCAAACTGGTAGCGCAGCATCCGCTGGGGCAGACCCAGCTCGCGCGCTGCGTCGTAGGCGTCTGTGGCTTCGATATACCGCTCGAAATAGGTCAGGTTGGAACCCCGATTGAACCAGGCAAACCGGTTCTTGGGGTCATCCTTCGTTTCCTGCTCGGCCATTTCGAGGGCGCGCTGGCGGTTCACATCCGGGTCCCAATTTTCTCCCAGGATTTTCTTGATCGTATCTTCTTTGTCCGGCGGGTAGATCATGATATAAACCCGGTTGAACGACTGCCAGTATTCGTCGAGCTTCTCGTAAGGGATGCGCTGGTCCGCGCCGTGAAAGCTGTCCTGGCCGATGAAGACCCCTTCTTTATTGTCGTATCCGGTCAGGAGCTGGTAGTGGGCAGCCCAGTGGTCGTCCTCAGGCCAGTAATCTTCTTCGAAGAAGAAGCTCTCTTCGATCATCACTGGCAGCCCTGCCGCCAGCAGGCGCTTGAGCAGCTCCAGGTCCCCGCCCACCCGGTATTGGATCTGCAGCCAGCCGGCCTGTGTCCGCACGTAGTAAGCCAGCTCCTCTACGTTCACATTTCGGTCGTCGCGGTAAGGCTTGATCACTTCGGTGATCGTCTTCTGGTCACCTTCCCATCCGAACGTGCGCAGGTACATCGCCAGAGCAGCCGGCCCGCAGTTGTTCATGTCCTGCTTTTCCCAGGCAGGCGAAGGGAGCATGACGGTTTCGGGCGGCGGAGGATCGGTCGGCGTGGGGGTTGGCGGAACCGCCTCGGTTGGAAGCGGCGTGGGCGCTGCAGTCGGCAGCGCGGTCGCTGGAGCCCTCGAGACCTGAGCCACATCCGGCCTCGGCAGCGCGGTGGGCATGGCCTCAACCGGGTTGACGACCTTTCGCAGGTACGTCTTGGCCGAATTCTACCCGCCAGGACAGCCGCTTGTTGACGGGCGGCAGCTGGTAAAAAATCAAAGCGGATGCTGTGAGGATCACCAGGACGGCCAGGGGGACGATCCAGATCGGTTTGCGCATGCTGGCAATTCTATCATCAGACGAAATCCGTTTGGTGAAGGGCACGTTAAGGGAATCGGGGCTTGAAATCCACCACCATCAGCTCAAACGATCTCCCCGGATTGTCATCGCAAGCCTCTTGGCGGATCTAGTCCGCCTTCACGCTCCGCATCTTCTTCTTTCGCGGATCACTCTAGCTGCGGACGTTCTCTTAGGGGACGTATCTTTGGACTTACTCTGTGGAGCAATCCCTGTTTTTTGCGGTCGACAAAGTCCGCACAGCTTTTGTTATAATACCGGACATGAAATATCACATTTGGACAGAAGGCTGTCAGATGAACGTCGCTGATTCAGTCCGCGTCGCCTCTGCGCTGGAACACCTCGGTTACCATCCGACCCGCATTCCCGCTGAAGCCGATGTCATCGTGCTCAACACCTGTGTGGTTCGCCAGAGCGCCGAGGACAAAGCCTACGGCCGGCTGAGTTCGCTGCGTCCGCTGAAAGCACAAAACCCCGGATTGGTGATCAATTAATGGGCTGCCTCGTGGGCATCAGGGGTTATGATCGCTTGAAATCCCGCTTCCCCTACGTGGACGTGTTCTCCCCCCTTCCGATCCGGGCCCGCTCATCGCCTACCTGACTCAGGCCGAGACCCGCGAGCTGGAAAAAGAAAGCGTCCAGCAGCGCTACGCTCTCATGGACGGGGCGCTGCCGGGCAGCGCCGACTTGCTGCTGCCGAGGGACGAGCGCGGCCGGCTGGTCTCAGCCCATGTGCCGGTCGTGCTGGGCTGCTCGCACGCCTGCACGTTCTGCATCATCCCCTACCAGCGCGGTCCCGAGCGCAGCCGCCCCGCAGGGGATATCCTCGCCGAAGCTCGCTCCCTGGTCTCCCAGGGGGTCAAAGAGATCACCCTGCTGGGTCAGATCGTCGACCGCTACGGCAAAGATGTCCCCGAGGGTCCCAACCTGGCCGGACTGTTGAAAATCCTCCACGAAATCGAATCCCTGGAGCGGATCCGTTTCCTGACCTCCCACCCGAACTGGATGACCGCCGAGCTTCTGGACGCCGTCGCAGAGCTGCCGAAGGTGATGCCGCACATCGAAGTCCCGATCCAGGCCGGCGACGACCTGGTGCTCGAAGCGATGCACCGCGGCTACACTGCCTCGGATTACCGCCGGCTGGTCGAAAAAATCCGTCTCCGCATCCCGGGCGTCTCGATCGCCACCGATGTCATCGTCGGCTTCCCCGGCGAGACAGAAGCTCAGTTCCAGCAAACTGCCGACCTGCTGGCCGAGCTCAAGCTGGACGTCGCCCACCTTGCCCGCTATTCTCCCCGCACCGGGACGGTATCGCAGCGGCGGATGCCGGATGACGTGCCTGAAAAAGAGAAATGGCGCCGCTTCCGACTGCTGGAAGAGCTCCAGGAAGGGATCACTGCTGAGATCAACGCCCGTTATCTGGGGGAGACCACCCATGTCCTTTTTGAAGAAAAAGTGCGCGGCCGCTGGCGCGGCAGGACTCCTACCAACAAGCTGGTCTTCGTCCAATCGGATGAGGACCTGCGCGGCCAGATCCGGTCGGTTCAGGTGACCTGGACCGGTCCCTGGTCGATGCAGGCGCGCCTGCCGGCTTATCCAGAGTTCGATCCGGCCTCACTTCTTTCCCAACCGGCGGATTAGGCCTTGGCGTCCTGCGCAGCACTCCGCAGCCTGCGCAGGAACGGCGGCGTGTTCAGGCCTCGCTCCAGCAGGTAGGTCAGGTAGTGCTGCATCAGGATTTCTACTTCTCGGTTAACTTCAGCAGAGAGGCCGAGCCGCATCGCCTCGGAAAAACTGCTGCGCTGGAAATGCCGGAGCAAGTGCAGCGCGTTGATCGAGATTGGGATAGCACCGGGCGCCCCCGGGCCGCATTTCGGGCAAAGCACACCCCCTGCTTTCGCCGAAAAAAACTGGCTTTCCGGTTTGATCTCCCGGCTGCAGCCAAGGCAGTTGAAGAGCTCCGGTCGGAAGCCGACCTGGTCCAGCAGGCGCAGCTCGAAGTAGCGGATCACGGAGTCGTGGATCTGTCCCCTCCGATAGCCGCTTGAGCGTATCGGCAAGCAGCACAAAAAGCTCGCGCCCTTCCCCCTGCTCGTAAGTGAACCGATCCAGCAGCTCCACCACGTAGGAGGCATACGTAACCCCGGCCAGGTCCTCGCGAGCGGCAGGAAGGCGTCGATCGTCTCCGCCTGGGTGACGATTAAAAGATCCCTGCCACGCGCCAGCAGCAGGCTGGCGCGTGTGAAGGGTTCCAGGTGGCCCGCCTTGCGCGAGCGAATCCGCCTGACGCCCTTCGCCACAGCCTGAATTTTACCCATCTCCTGAGTGATCAGCCACAGCAGCCGGTCTGCTTCCCCCCAGTCCGAATGGCGCAGCACGATCGCCTCGACCCGCACCACTCGCTGGCGCCTGTGACTAACTTCGCTTTCTCCCATTCGCGCATTATATCAGGCCTGCTGCTCGCTGGAACTCCCCAGAAGTTTGGTTAACTCTCTGTCGGGCATCTGGTAAAATTCAGCCCGCTGTGAGCGTAGTACCCTTCGCTCAACTTCATATTATATTGAAAGGGCTTGACAATGAAAGTACTCTTGATTAAGGACGTTTATAAATTAGGCCGCGCTGGGGAAGTAAAAAAAGTGGCCGACGGCTACGGGCGGAACTTCTTGATCCCGCAGGGCCTGGCGGTCCTGGCGACCCCTGGAGCGCTGGCTCGCTCCGAAAACATCCGCACCCAGGCAAACGCCAAGCGAGCGGTCTTGAACAACGAGATGAGCGGCGTGGCCGAAATCCTCTCGAAGTTGACGCTGTCTTTCCCCGTAAAAGCGGGCGAAACCGGAAAGCTCTACGGCTCAATCACCCCCGCGATGATCTCCGATGCAATCAAAGCCAAATCAGACGTCGAAGTCAGCCGCCGCCAGCTCGATTTTGAGCCGATCCGAACCATCGGAACCCACCCGATCCGCGTCCGCCTGACGATCGACCTGATCCCCGAAGTCACCGTCATCGTGCACCGCGAAGGTGAAGTCGTAAGCCTTCCAGGTGAAGCGCTGGCCGCAGCGGTCGCTCAGCCTGAGGCGCAGGAAGCAGCTTCGGAGACCGAAATCCAGGCTGAAGAAACGCCGTCTGAAACAGAAGCCGCATAGCAGATTTGAAACCTTCTGGGCAGGATAGCCCGATCGCCGCCTCGGCCTGGACCTGCTTCCGCATTTTAATCCAGGCCGAGGTGATGATTAACAGATGAGCGAACAGATCGGTCAACAGCTCCGCCAGAAACGCGAGCAACGAGCCCTGACCATCGAGCAGGCCGCTGCCGCCACCCGGATTCGGGCGCATTACCTCCGGGCGATCGAATTCAGCGAATGGGAGGCGCTGCCGTCCGCTGTTCATGTCCGCGGTTTTCTGCGCGCCTACGCGGAGTACCTCGAGCTGGACTCAGAGCCGCTCATCGCCAGGCTGGAAGGTATGGCAACTTCCCTGCCCTTTCCGCAGCCAACTCAACCCCCGCCCAATTCGCAGCCCCCGATCAACGAAACTGCCCGGCAGAACCAGGAAGAAGCCGGGGAGATATTCAAGGATATCGGCCGCAAGCTCCTGGGTCAGCGTGAGCTGCTCGGGCTTTCACTCGAAGACGTCGAGCGCCACACCCACATCCGCCAGCATTACCTGCGTGCCCTCGAAGCTGGGAACCTGGAAGGGCTCCCTTCCCCTGTCCAGGGCAGGGGGATGCTCAACAATTATGCTTCCTTCCTGGGCTTGAATTCTGAGGCGCTGCTCTTGCGTTTTGCGGATGGTCTCCAGGCGCAGCTTCAGGCTCGCCGCTCTGCCGATCCGCAGTCATCGAAGCCAGTCCCAATCAAAGAAAAAACTATCCCACCTTCTCGCCTCCGCAAGCTGCTCTCTCCAGATATCCTGATCGGTGGATCGCTCGTGATTTTTCTGGGTGTTTTCATCGTCTGGGGCGTGATCCGGATCTTTGCGATGACCTCTGAAACCGATCTGCTGCCTACCGCCCCGTCGATCGCAGAAATCCTGCTTGCGACCTCCACACCCAGCCAGACCCCCATACCTCTGCCGGAGACCCCTACACCGCCTTCACAGGCCGGCCTCTTCCCGACCCAGCCGGTTTTTCCCACCGGTACACTGGAGGAAGGCGCCGAGCCTCCTGCTTCAGGTGGAGCAGCCGTACAGGTCTACCTGACCATCCTGCAGCGCGCCTGGATGCGGGTCACCGTGGACGGCAAAATCGAATTCCAGGGACGGGTGATCGCGGGCAGCGCTTACCCGTTCGTCGGCAGCTCGCAGGTCGAAGTCCTGACCAGTAACGGGGCTGCCTTGCAGGTATTCTTCAACGGCACGGACGTTGGGACGATGGGCGAAGCTAACGAGATCGTGGATCTGGTGTTCACCGCTCAGGGCGCCTTCCCACCCACACCGACGGTAACCCCGACGCCCGCTCCCACGCAGCCCATCATCCCGACCGTCCCGCCTGCAGCCACGCCCGCTCCCCCGGCGAATCCGTGATTCCATCGATCCACTCGGAAGATAATAATGGACCCAAAAACATTCCATCTCATCTCGCTGGGCTGCGCCAAAAATACGGTCGATTCGTCTTCGATGGCCCAGCTGATGGACCGCTCCGGATACCAGCTGCGCCATGACCCGAAGAAAGCCTCGGTTCTGATCGTGAATACCTGCGGATTCATCGGCCGCGGCCCGGGAAGAGTCGCTCCAGGTGCTGAAAGAGCTGGCGGCTAAGAAGCGCAAGGGCCAGCTGCTGATCGCCGCCGGCTGCCTGACCCAGCGCTACGGCGTCGAAGTCGCCCGCCAGGTGCCGGGCGTCGACGGCATCCTGGGCACGCGGCGCTGGATGGACATCGTCGAATTGGTCCAGGCGCTGCGCTCCAGTCCGCACCCCGGACCGCTCTACCACCTGCCTGAGGCGTCCGTCGTCGAGCACGACGAGCGCGGCGCCCAGCGGGTCTCCATCGAGGGCCGCAGCGCCTACCTGAAGATCGCCGACGGCTGCCGCCGGCCGTGCGCCTTCTGCGCCATCCCGCTGATCAAAGGGAACGCTCCTCAGCCGCCCGGAGCAGACGATCCTCGCCGAAGCGCGCTTCCTCCAGGACTGCGGCGTGCGCGAGCTCGTTCTGATCGCCCAGGACACGACCGATTACGGGCACGACCTGGGCCTGAAAGACGGGCTGTCCCGCCTGCTCGAGAAGCTGGTCCTCGCGGCCCCAAAGATCGACTGGATCCGCGTCCTGTACGCCTACCCCGGCTACGTCAGCGACCGGCTGATCGAGGTGATGGCCGGCAATCCCCAGATCCTGCCCTACCTGGACATCCCCCTCCAGCACGCCCACCCGGATATGCTCCAGCGCATGCGCCGCCCGGCGAACATCGATTGGGTCCGCCGCACGCTCGCGAAGATGCGCCGGGCGATGCCCGACCTGGCGCTGCGCTCCACCTTCATCGTCGGCTACCCCGGCGAGACCGAGGCAGAGTTCCAGGCTCTGCTCGATTTCCTGGCCGAGATCCGCTTCGACCGGGTCGGCGCGTTCCAGTTCTCCTTCGAGCCAGGCACCTCCAGCGAGCCGCTCGGCGACCCGGTCCCCGCCGAGGTGAAAGCAGCAGCGCTACGACCGGCTGATGGAGCTTCAAGCTTCGATCTCGCTCGAGAAAAACCAGGCCTGGGTCGGCAGGACGCTCGACGTGCTGGTCGAAGGCGCCGGCGACGGGCTTGCGATGGGCCGCTCGTTTCGCGACGCCCCGGAGATCGACGGGCTGGTGATCGTCGAAGGCGAGCTGCCGCTCGGCGAGATCGTCCCGGTGCGCATCCACGGTGCGATGACCTACGACCTGACTGGAGTTCCTCCAAAAAAGTGATTAACAGGCCGGATACAAATCCCGAATTCATTGCCTGAAACAACAATTTTCATACAGAAAGTGTCTTCCCTGATGCTCGATCTCAACTCCCCCGAAATCTCCTTCCTCGTCCAGGCTGTCCGCCAGGCCGCACTTCTCGTCCGCCACGTCCAGGCCGAGCTGGTCTTGCCCGCCATCACCAAGGACGACCGCTCGCCGGTCACCGTCGCCGACTTCGCCGCCCAGGCGCTGGTCGCCCGCCTGTTGGTCGACCACTTTCCGGATAACCCGCTCGTCGCCGAGGAAGCCTCCGCCGCCTTGAAAGCCCCGGGCGCAGAGGACACCCTTGCGACAGTCGTCCGCTTCGTCTCCCGCGCCTCCGGGCCCGCTTCCCCCGACCAGGTCTGCGCCTGGATCGACCGTGGCCGCTCCGAATTCTCGTCGCGCTTTTGGGTGCTCGACCCGATCGACGGGACGAAAGGATTCCTGCGCCGCGACCAGTACGCCGTCGCACTCGCCCTGGTCCAGGACGGTCAGGTCCAGGTCGGCGCCCTCGGCTGCCCAAACCTGGTGGATGCATCGACCCCAGACTTCCATGGCCCCGGCTCGCTTCTGGTCGCCGCCCGCGGCCAGGGGACGTGGACGACCTCGCTCGAATCACCTGGCGTCTATCAGCAGCTTGCACGTCTCCGCGATCAGCGACCCCTCCAGAGCCCGCCTGCTGCGCTCGGTCGAATCCGGCCACACCAACATCGACCAGATCGACCAGGTGGCCGCTTCCATGGGCATCCATGCCGACCCGGTCCAGATGGACAGCCAGGCCAAGTACGCTGTGCTCGCCGCCGGCGGGGGCGAGCTGATGCTGCGCCTGCTCTCCCCCTCAAAGCTGGATTACCGCGAGAAAATCTGGGACCAGGCGGCTGGCTCGCTCGTGCTGGAAGAGGCCGGCGGTCGGCTCACCGATCTCGATGGCGCCTCGCTCGACTTCACGACTGGCCGAAACCTCACCCGCAACCGCGGCGTCCTCGCCTCGAACGGCATGCTCCATGCATCCGCATTAGCAGCCCTTCGCGAGATTGGAGTTTGATCGGTCCGCTTCCCTCGATGAGTTCGATCCCTGCACTTCCGCCCTGCTTATATCGCAGTCCTGCTCAGCCTGGTGGCCGTGTTCGCTGCCTACCGGGTCCACGACCGCGTCTTCGAGGGGATGGCACACCTGGAAGACGAGATGGCCTACCTGTGGCAGGCCCAGGTGATCGCCCAGGGACAGCTGACCGTTCCTTCGCCGCCCAACCCGAAGAGCTTCCTGTTCCCCTTTGTCGTGGACTACAACGGGCAGCGCTTCGGCAAATACCCGCTGGGCTGGCCGGTCGTGCTGGCAATCGGCGAGCGCCTGAACCTTCGCCATTGGGTCAACCCGCTCCTGGCCGGGCTTGGAGTCTGGCTCACCTACCTGCTCGGCCGCAAGCGTCTTCGGTGAGACGGTCGGGTTGCTCGCCGCCGGCCTGACCGTCAGCTCGCCCTTCTTCTTGATGAACTCCGGGTCGCTGCTCTCTCACCCGCTCGGATTGGTGCTGAGCACGGCCTTTGTGCTGGCCTGGTTTGACGCCTTCCTGGAGCCAGTTTCAAAAAAACCGTGGCTGCCTGCCCTGGTCGCTGCGGCCTCTCTCGGGCTGCTGGCGCTCTCTCGCCCGTTTACAGCCCTCGCCGTGGCGCTGCCGTTTATGTTCCATGGTCTGTACCTTTTCTTCCGAGCTGGAGGCGCGGTCCGGCGCCGGTTGATCCTGTTCGGCGGCCTTACGCTGGCGATCGCCTCGCTCCATTTCGCCTGGCAGTACGCCGTCACCGGCGACCCTCTGCTCAATCCCTATACACTCTGGTGGCCGTATGACAAAATCGGCTTCGGTCCCGGCGTCGGCCGGATCGACGGCGGACATACCCTGAACCAGGCCTGGGTTAACACCCGCTTCAACATCCACGTCGGCCGCTTTGACCTGTTCGGCTGGGCTGGGTGGTCGCTGATCTTTCTTCCCTTCGGCCTGATTGCTCTGATCCGAGACCGCAATAGTCGGGCCATATTGCCGGTCAGCGTTTTCTTCAGCCTGTTTGTGCTCTATCACGCCTATTGGATCGGCGCCTGGGTCTTCGGCCCGCGCTACTATTATGAAGGGCTGTTCAGCCTCACCCTTCTGACTGCTCTTGGGATCGCCTTTCTGGCGGGCTGGCCCACCCTTCCCGGCGTGCCATTCCCCAACTACTCTGGCTGGCGCAAAGCCCAGCCGCTCGGCATGACCTTCCTGCTCGGCCTGCTCCTGGCGGCGAACCTGACTCTATATTCCCCGCCGGATGGAGATGCTCACCGGCCTCTACGGCGTCCAGCGCTCGCACCTGGCACCTTTCCAGACCCCCTCCGCCCTGGCGCTGACCCCGGCGCTGGTCATCGTCCATACTTCTGAAAGTTGGATCGAATACGGCACGCTGCTCGAGCTCGAGAGCCCCTTCCTGGATACACCGTTCATTTTTGTCTATTCGCGCGGCGCAGAGACCGATTCTGAAGTCGCCGCCCATTTCCCGGACCGCAATATCCTCCATTATTACCCGGCTGATCACCCCGATGTCTTCTATCCCGAACCCCTCCCACCCGAATAATCCATGGACCGGCCTCGGTGGGCTTGCAATTCTTCAACCGCCCTTTAGCCAACCTTTACACCTTTTTTATTGCTTTTTTGATCTTCAGAGATTATCCTCAACAAAAATATGAGCGAAGCCGCTTATCGAATATTGGTTGTGGATGACGACACTGCCCAGGCTGAGATGATGAGGGAGTTCTTACGACTCTCAGGCTTCAAGCAGATTGACCGCGCCTCCGATATCCACGGCTTCTGGCAGATCCTCAGCCAGCACGATTACGACATCATCCTGCTCGACTACCGCCTGCCCGACGGCACAGGGCTGGACGTCCTGGACCAGATGGCCAGACGCAAGCGCCAGATCCCTGTGATCATGGTGACCGGCCAGGGCAATGAGCGGATCGCAGCGCAGGCCATCCTGCGCGGCGCCTCAGACTACCTTTTAAAAAGCGGCGACTACCTGGTCACCCTGCCGGCGTTGATCCAAAAATCGATCCAGGCGCACAATCTCAAGCTCTCGATGCAGAAGTCGCTCGAGCAGGATCCGCTACCAGGCCCTGCTGCTCAACAACGTGCGCGACGCGATCGTCGTCTGGGACATGGCCGGGCGGATCACCTACTGGAACCCGGCTGCCGGCGCCCTGTTTGGCTGCAACGCCGATGAGCGCCTCGGTCGCCCGGTAGAGCAGGTATACCTCGCCACCTTCACACCGCCGATCGACCCGCCCAAAAACGGTGAAGTCCCTCCCAGTCATGTCGTCCGCCAGGTATCTCACCGCGCCGGGAAGACGATCTGGGTCAGCTCGCGCCTGACCGCACTTCGAGACGAAAAAAGCTCCAGCCGGCCTGATCGGCTACATGGACGTTTCGCATGACATCACCCGCAGCGTGGATGCCGAAGGCGCCCTGCGCGAGAGCGAAGCCCGCTACCGCGCCATCGTTGAAGATTACCAGACCGAGCTGATCTGCAGGTTTAAGCCAAACGGCACGCTGACCTTTGTCAACGAAGTCTTCTGCCGCTACTTCGGCAAAGAGCGCGAAGAGCTGCTCGGGATGAATTTCCTCTATTTCATCCCCGAGAGCGATCGCCCAAGGATGATCCAGCATCTGGTCTCGTTTGGGATGGATAACAAATGTTGCGACGCTGGAGCACCAGGTCGAGCAGCGCGGCCAGGGTCTGCGCTGGCTGCAGCGCACCGACCGGGCCATCTTCGACGCCCGCGGCCGGATCCTCGAATTTCAGTCCGTCGGCCGCGACATCACCGACCGCAAGCAGATGGAATCCCAGATCCAGGCCGCCCAGTCCCACCTGATCCAGGCTGCCCGCATGGCCACGATCGGCGAAGTCGCCTCCGGCGTCGCCCACCAGATCTACAACCCGCTCACCACCATCATCGCCGACGCTCAGATCCTGCGCCGCAGCCTGTCCACCGGACCACCCGGGTCGTGAATCCGCCGAAGCGATCGAGCAGGCCGGCTGGCGCCTCCAGCAGGTCGTCCAGCGCCTGATGGAGTTCTCGCGCCCCGCCGGCGAAACCCTCGAACCGGTCTCGATCACCGCGACCATCCAGGCCGCGGTTTCGCTCGTCCGCGCCAGCCTGGAATGCCGAGATCGGCTCATCCTCGAGACTGCGACGAAGCCCTCCCGCGGTCGTCGGCAGCCGCGGCCAGCTTGAAGCCTGTGGGTCAACCTGCTCCTGCTCGCCCGGGATGCTGCCGATCAGGACACGGGACTAATTCGATCCGCATCACTTCCCGGCGGAGTCCGCCCAATGCCGCTGTGGTCGAGATCTGCGATGACGGCCGCCCCATCCCGCCCGACCAGCTCGCCGCGATATTCGAGCCCAATTTCATCGGCCCGACCAGCGGGCGCGGCTCCGGCATGGAGTTGAGCATCTGCCGTGAGATCGTCCGCCAATATGGCGGTCAGATCGTCGCAGAAAACACCCCTGCGGAACATACGACGATCCGTGTCACCCTTCCCGGGGAGGTCTGACAATGGAACCAGCCAGCATCCTTGTAATTGAAGACGATTACATCGTCGCCCGTACCATCGAGCGCAGCCTGAAAAGCGATGAGTTCAAGGTCACCCTCGCCAGCCGCGGTGAGAAAGGCATCTTCATGGCCCGCCAGGATACGCCCCGACCTGGTCATCCTGGATATCATCATGCCCGATATGGACGGCTACCAGGTCTGCAAAGCCATGCGCTCCGATCCGCAGCTCTCCGAGATCCCGATCCTCTTCCTGACCGCCAAAGTCAAGCCGCAGGACAAGATCGCCGGCTTCAAGGTCGGCGCGGATGATTACCTCTGCAAGCCTTTCAACATCGACGAGCTCATCCTGCGGGTGCGCGCCATCCTGCGCCGAACCCGCGAAGGCTGCGGAAGTGACGACTGCCGTCCCCGCAGTCAAGACGCCATCCCCACGCCTCCCGCCCACTGCCTCGCGCGTCGAGACTACATCCTGGACACGCGCACCTTTGAGCTTCATACCCCCACCCGTGGCGTGGTCCGCCTCACCCCGCTCCAGTACGACCTGCTCTACCACCTGATGACCCACCCCGGCGAAACCTTCTCTCCCAGCCGCCTGCTCGATGAATCTGGGATTTCCCCTCCGGAAAAGGCAGCCCGGACCTGGTGCGCGTGCATATCAAGACGCTCCGCGAGCGGATCGAAGTCGACCCGACCCACCCGGCCTTCATCCGCACCGTGCCCGGCCGGGGTTATGCAGTCGGTAATCCGCCGGAACCCCCCGCCCATCCGGTCGCTCCATCTTCCGAACCCTCCCCAACGCGGGTAAAATAAAGCATGCCGGACGCTCTTCCTTCCCTCGCTCCTTCCCAGCGCTTCCTGGAGGCTGCCCTCTTCCAGGCGGAGCTGTCTGCGCTTGGAGCCGAAGCCGAAGGCGAAGCGCTGCAAAAACATCTGATCCTGGGGACTGTCAGGCTTTTCCAATGCGACCTTGCAATCCTGGTCATGCTGGACGAGCAAGATCCCACGCTGGATGACGTATAAGATCCCTGGACAGCGAAAGCCGCTGGGCGCTCCACCTCCAGCCGGACGAAGGTAAGGGCCCGGTCAGCGAATCGATCCGCTCCGGACAGGTCCTGAGCCTGGAAGGCGAGCGCGCCCGGATCAATTTTGATCCCACCTGCACCGGCCAACCCCAGCTCCAGGTCCGCTCTCTGCTCTGCGCCCCGCTTCAAGCTTCCGGCCAGGTGCTGGGCGCGCTGCTGATGGTGAACAAGCAGGGGGACGCCTTTGACCAGCAGGATCACGTCCTGATCTCAGCCCTTGCATCCCAGGCTGCCAGCAGTATCCGCAACACCCGCCAAATCCAGTCCTTCCGTCTGCCGCAGCCGAGATCGAAGCGGACCGCTGGGAGCTTGCTCGAATCGAGCGTTTTCATGCGCGCCATCCTCGACCATTTGCCCGCCGGCCTGTACATCATCGATCCGGAATACCGCCTGCACGCTGTCAACCGCACCCGGGTAGAGCCGCTCGGCCGGAATTCGGCTGATCTGGTCGGCCAGGCGTGCTACTCAGGCCTTCTTCAACCGCGGCGAACCCTGCCCGGCCTGCCGGGTCCATGGAGTATTCTGCGGAGCAGTCAGTCCGTCGACGAAGCGACGCCGCCGCTACCACAGGCGACGAGTTCCTCGACTGGGAGATCACGCGTACCCGATCCTGGACGAGCAAGGGCCAGACCGTGCAGGCGATCCTGCTTCGAGCAGGACAATGACCGAGAGCCGCCGCCTGGAAGCGATCCTGACCCAATCCGAAAAGCTGGCAGCGGTCGGCCAGCTGGCCGCCGGGGTGGCCCACGAGATCAGCAACCCCCTCACCGCGATCATCGCCAACGCCCAGATCCTGCACCGCGAGCTGCCCGCCGGCTCCGACCTGCAGGAATCGGTCGACCTGATCTCGCGCGCCGGCGCCGCGCCGCCCAGGTGGTGCGCAACCTGCTCGATTTTGCCCGCAAAGAAGAATACCACCTGGCGCTGACCGATCTGAACGAAACGATCGACCGCGCCCTCGAGCTGGTCCAGCACGAGATGATGGCCCGCGGCGTCTCGCCTGGAGTTCGATCCCGACCCCGACCTGCCGCCCATGCTGGCCAGCCAGGATCACCTGCAGAGCGTCTGGCTCAACCTGCTGCTCAACGCCATCGATTCGCTGGAAAAACCGCCCGGGCGAGATCAAGGTCGCCAGCCGCGCCAAAACCGGTCATGATATCCAGGTGAGCGTGGCCGACAACGGCAAAGGCATCCCCCCCGACCGGCTGGCCGCGCATCTTCGAGCCGTTCTATACCACCAAAGCCCCGGGCACGGCACCGGCCTGGGCCTGTCGGTCAGCCACCGGATCGTCAAGCAGCACGGCGGGCGCATCGAGGTCGAAAGCCAGCCCGGCGTGGGCAGCGTGCTTCACCGTCAGTTCCTCCCGATTTCCTGAGCGAGCCTGGCTTCGACATGAACCGCTCGACCTGCCATCCCTGACCCCCTTCTTCGCCCCAACGGTGTCGCGCATCGTCGGCGCTTCGCACGGATCCCACCAAGCTGGGCTATGGCCTGGCGCGCAACCTGGTCCAGAGCAATTATCCCGGCGCGGTGTCATTTCGTCAACCCACAGCGGCGGGCGGCTGCTTGGGCCGTCCGATCTATCCCGCATCCTCGCCGCTCCCGACCCGCTCGACCTGGCCATCCTGCTCATCCCGGCTCCTGCCGTCCCAAAGACCCTGCAGCGACTGCGGCGAGCGCGGCCTGCGGGCGGTGATCATCGGCTCGGGCGGCTTCCGCGAGACTGGCCCGCAAGGCGCCGCGCTGGAAGCCGAATGCCTGCAGATCGCCCGCTCGCTTCGGGATGCGCCTGATCGGCCCGAACTGCATCGGCCTGCTGGACACCCACCTGCCGATGGACGCCACCTTCCTGCCGCCGCCCGGCCCGCTGCCCGGCGATGTCGCCTTCATCTCCCATTCCGGCGCGATCTGCGCTGCGGTGATCGACTGGGCGCGCGGCCAGAGCTTCGGCCTCTCGCGCCTGGTCAGCCTGGGCAACCAGGCCGACGTGAACGAGACCGACGTGCTCGACCCGGTGGCAGCCGACCGCTTCACCAACGTGCTCACCCTCTACCTGGAAGGAATCCGCGACGGCCGGCGCTTTGTACGAAGCACGCGCGGGTCACCCGCCAAAAGCCCGTGATCGCCCTCAAAGTCGGGCGCTTCGCCAGGCGGGCAGCGGGCCGTCGCCTCGCATACCGGCGCCCTGGCCGGGCAGGAAAGCGCCTACAACGCCGCCTTCCGCCGCGCCGGGGTGATCCGCGCCGAGACCAGCGAGGAGATGTTCGACTGGGCGCGCGCCCTGGCCTGGTGCCCGCCGCCGCGCGGGCGCGGCGTGGCCGTGCTGACCAACGCCGGCGGCCCTGGCGTGACCGCCGCCGACGCCCTGGAAGCCAACGGCCTGCGCCTGGCCGAGTTCAGCCCCGAAACCCGTCGGCCCTCGGCAGGCTCCTGCCGCCCGCCGCCAGCCTGCACAACCCGGTCGATATGCTCGCCTCGGCCTCCCCGGAAGCAGTATGCCGCGCTGCCTGCGCATCCTGCTCGCCGACCCCGGGGTGGACGCTGTGATGGTGATCCTGCCGCCGCCGCCGATGTTCACCGCCGGCGCGGTCGCCAGGGCGATCATCCCGGTGATGCATCATACGCCGAAAAGCCGGTGGTGGTGGCGCTGATGGGCGAGCGCCTGATCCAGGAAGCGGTGGAGCACCTGCGGGCCGCGCATGTCCCCGAATACCGCTTCCCCGAGCGGGCCGCCTCTGCGCTGGCTGCCCTGGCCGAGCGCGCCGAATACCTGGCTCGCCCGCTTCCCACCCCTGCCGACTTCCCCGAGCTTGACCGGGTCGAAGCCCGCCGGCTATTTCAACGAATACCGCTCCGGCTCGGAAAACGGCGGGTGGCTGCCCGCCCCGCTCGTCGAAAAGCTGACCGCCTGCTATGGCATTCCTCTCCCGCCCCTCGGCTTGCCCGTACGCCGAAGAAGCTGCTGTGCTGGCGGAGCGGATCGGGCTTCCCGGTCGCCCTCAAGATCGCCTCGCCGCGACATCTCGCACAAATCCGACCTGGGCGGGGTGCTGCTCAACCTCTGGGATGCCCGCCAGGTCGAGCAGGGCTTCACCCAGGTCGTCGAAAACGCCCGCCGCCATCAGCCCAGCATGCGCAGATCGACGGCGTCCACGTCCAGCGCATGCTCCCTGCCGGCCAGGACGTGATCATCGGCGCCGTGCAGGACCCCCAGTTCGGGCCGCTCGTGATGTTCGGCCTGGGCGGCGTCGAAGCCGAAGAGCTGAAAGACGTCGCCTTCGCCCTGGCCCCGCTGAGCCTCGAAGAAGCCTCCCATCTGCTCGAGCAAACCTGGGCAGGCCGCCGGCTGGAAGGCTTCCGCAGCCTGCCCCCCGCCGACCGCCCAGCCGTCCTGGATAGCCTGCTGCGCTTCGCCTGGCTCGCTGCCGACTTCCCGGAGCTGTCCGAGCTCGAGATCAACCCGCTGCGCGCCCTCCCCCGCGGCCAGGGTGCCTTCGCCCTCGACGTCCGACTCAGGCTGGCAATGTGACGATGACCCAGCTCGGCTTTCAATACCACCCTGACCTGCTCGCCCGCTTCCCGAGATCTGCGGCGGTGTGATCATCGCCCGCCTCCTGCAAAACCGCCCCTCCCCGCCCGCCCTGATCGAAGCCTATCTCGGCCGAACAGCGGGTCCAGGTCGCCCGTATCGGCGACAAACCGCTCAGCGAGATCCCCTCCCTCGCCGCCTGGCGCGGCGCATTCCGGCTCTTCGGCGTCGACCCCACCAGATATCGAAACGCCGCCGAAGCCCTTCTCCGCCGCCTGACCAAGAAAGGCGACATCCCCTCCATCAGCGCCCTTGTCGACCTGTGCAACCTGGTCAGCATCCGCTACGCGCTGCCGGTCGCGGCCTTCGACCTCCGCCGGCTCTCCGGTCCGATCACCGTCCGGTTCGCCTCAGGGGGCGAGGCCTTCACCGCCCACAACTCCCCCGAGCCGGAGCACCCCGAGCCCGGCGAAGTGATCTTCATTGACCCGTCCGGGCTGGTCGTCGCCCGGCGCTGGTGCTGGAAGCAGTCGCTCGAAAGCACCGTCCAGGACGACACGACCCTCGCCGTGATCACGGTCGAAATCCCAGCATCCCGGCGGGGAGGCCGATATCCGCCGTGCCCTGGCGGACCTGGAAGCCCTGCTGAGGGAGTACGTGCCGGGCGATCTGGTTGCAGTGGGTGTGCTGGGTCGTGCGCGTGCCGGAATCGTGGTAGATTGACTTCGCTACACCCCCCGTACCAGCGCCTCTGCCAGCGCTCTGGAAATCGGAAACCCTGTCAGCCGTTCCAGCCACAACCATTGCCCCAATGGATTCACTTCCAAAAATACGTGCTCGTTTTCAGGGGTGACAATCAGGTCATATGCGCCGTAGATTAGCCCCAGCCTGCGCTGCAAGAGCAGCAGTCGCTCGCAAATCTCATCCGGTAAGCTGTGCAGGCTGTAATGAAGCTGGTGCTGCCTCCTCCGCCAGTCCAGGTCCGCCCCTTCCAGGTCCTGCGAGTCAATCCTGACAGCAAAAATCAATTCGCCCACCAGCGTGGCGCGCACTTCATAATCTTTCTTGATCCGCCGTTGGAAAATACCCGGCGCGACCCGGATTTCTTCCGCTCCACTCTCCACCTCGTCCAGATCGATCTGTGAGGTAAAGATAAACCGGTCTGGCAGATCGGCATACCAGGTGACAGGTTTATATATGGAACGCCCTGATTCTGCGCGCACAAAGCCGTCAACTGCCTGGGGATCGTTGCTGATGCACGTAGGAGGGATCGCAAAACCAACTTGCTGAGCTGCCAGCAGCTGGACAGGTTTGTCTCGCGCTAGCAGATCCGCAGAACGCGGATTGATCCAGAACGCCTGGGGGGTGAAGGCGCTGAGTGAGCCCAGAGTGCTTCGCCACTCACGCTCAATAAAGCCCTCGATGATGGGCATTGGCTGAGCGCCGTACTCCATCAAGCTGAAGGGCTTCACGCGCCACCAGACAGCAGCTAGTTCATCAAGCCGAACCCGACCATCGGACGTGATGATCTCCCCACCGGACTTTCCATCATCCATCCGATAGGTTAGATGCGATTCTTCCGGGCAAACCCGGTTGAAGCGCACGGGTGCAGCCCCCAGGCGTTCCAATTCTTCGGCTACAGCCTCAATGTGCGGGTCAGGTAGCTGTCCGACGATCAGGATTCTTGGGATCATCCGTCAACATCGAGGCCGCAGCCCGGGCTCCAGGTGCACTGAACAGTAGCCGTGCCGGTGTAGGTCGCATCATGCTGCCCGCCGTCCTCTTCATCGTCGTCCCAATTCTGGCTTTCCTCAAAACGCACGCCGAACGGGATCTTTACAAGAAAATAAGGGTTGGCAAAATGACGCGAAATGATCTCGGCGATGAGCGGCATCGTCTCGATTGGGTTGGGATTATCCAGAGCTTCAATTTCACGGACGGCATCCTCTGCACGCCTGGCAGCCCTGTGGGCTCGCGCTGGACATCGCAGGGCGTCCTGAGGCAGACCAAGCTGCTCCAATACTTCGGTGGGATTTTCCACCAACGCTTGTAGAAGCCGTTGATTGTTGCTCAGCATATAATCCAAAAGCAAGTGGTTTTTAAGTCGTTCTGGGTCGGGCATCGATCGCTCCTGTTAGTTGTACAGATAGACAAAATTCTGGACGGGGCGCTCGTCCCCGACCTGATAATCCACCTGGAATTTCTTTCTCCTTCCTGGAGCTGGAAATTCCGCCGGCGGGATGACCAGCCGGATCAGCTTTTCTTGATGCGGGGTTAACTGGATGTTTGTGTACGAGTGAAGCCTGACTCCAGCCAGCGGCTGCGCGCTGAAGAATGTATTGCGCTGCATCACAGCCGCTCCTGCCGGCAAATTCAAGGCATCCGCAGTGTCGAACCCGAAATTGTTGTGGATGAACCTTTGGTTCACATCCGAGCGTGGCCAGCGCAGGTTGGTCGTGAGCCGCGGCAGCACACCGGCAAGGGTGATCTCGGGCCGCAGAAAGCCGGAGATAGTGCCCCCAACCGCGTGATCCAGCCTGAGCGCATGAGTGTCTTCTGTCCGCAGCACGCTCGTGCTCGTCAGGTGATCAGGCACGAAGGGCAGCGGGAAGCGCTCGTCCAGGTCGGAAAACCGGTTGCGGTTGTCGATCACAGTGACCAGGAGCTTGGGCTGAATGGTCGCTGAAGTCGTATTGATGGCCGGATAGGTGATGACCGCAGCCTGGTTGGGGCCGGGTACTCTCAGGATGATCGTATTGTGGCTCCCCGCCTGAGGGTTGATATACAAATCCCAGCTTAAACAGCGGGCGGGGTAATGGAGCATGGAGAAGCTGTCGAAGACGCGGGCGTGAAAGCAGGCGTGGGCGATAAATTCATCCGGTGGTGTC
The DNA here is from genome assembly GCA_963726375.1 of uncultured Chloroflexia bacterium. Lineage (GTDB taxonomy): Bacteria > Chloroflexota > Anaerolineae > Anaerolineales > UBA4823 > UTCFX2. Next base: position 116,762 of record CAVSCE010000008.1, read on the forward strand.
CAGATCACCTTGGCTGGATGTGGGCAGCCGGCCGGGATGATTGGAATGGTCTGATTATCCACATTCACCATCGTGGCGGCTTGATTTCCGATATAAATGTTATAAGCCGTCTCTAAAAATACACCGCAGGCATCGGCTGTGCCGTGGTTGTTGATCTGAATGCTGACCTGAGTGGGTTGGTTAGCCGGGACGGGAAAGCTGGAAAATTGGATGGCCGGGCTTAAAAAGCTGATATCGCTGCCGACCCAGGCCGGGTTGACCGGGCGTGTGCCGTCGTCTTGCAGGCACATCGCAATACTCAGTCGGGTGAAGATGTCCGGTTTTTCGCCGCCTTCCTCAGGGATATTAGGTTGGTCGCTCATCGCATTCCTCCTTTCGCATCTTACGGCTTGTAAACTGGAGGCGGCCCTTCCCAACCCAGGAAGCCGTATCCATAATCCCCATCCAGGTCGAACAACGCCGGCGGATATTGTCCGGTGATCAGCCTGGCCGAAAAATCAACCGCATTGCCAAACTGGGGGGTGCTGAAGGTCGCTCGTTCGATATCGATCGTAGCAGCCGGGCTGAAGGCGTTTGCAAAGGACTGAATAGAGCCATCGTGCGCAGCCGGATAGGCTGGACCATCCACAAAATGAGCAGGTAACGCATAGGCAGGATATGGGCTGCTCTCGCATAGCGGCGCATCCAGGTTGGCATAATACATCGGATCGGCGAGCCAGAAAGCCTGTGTCATGCGCGGCGTCTGCTTGTAGGGGTAGGTGAAACCATAGTAGTTGCCCGCTCGGAAGGGATTGTTGACCGTCGCAATCTTCGAAAACGGACGGACTAGATCCACGTTGGATGCCTTGCCCCATCCGCTCAGCGCCAGTGCAAAGCGGGCGTTCATCACGTACTCGTACAGGGCAAGCTGGATCTCATAGATCAACCAGCGCGGCGCCAGCATCAGCACCCTGGTCAGGATCGCGCCCGGCAATGTGATCAGCTTGATGATCAATGCCAGCGCTCGCAGCGCAGCCAGGAATAGAGCCAGCAGCCACAGCCAGAATTGCCACCACTTGATGTTATTAAAGGATTGACCGACCTGTTTGGCCGACTTGGTAAGCTCGTTCATCACCTCCTGGAAGACTTCGTCCATGCTGTCGGGCGGTGGGACGGGCGGGTTGATCCCGGCATTTGTAGAAAGCTCCAGGAAGGTCAGCATGGTCTGGAAGGCGCGCTCAAGGTCTTCTTCGCTGGGGGTTGAGCCCGGGAAGCGGTTGGGTTGAATCGCCGGCAGTCCGCCCTGCGGATGGGTGTAGATTTGCTGCATCGTTTGCACGAGTAGAGCCGCGATCGCGTGAATATCCCCGCCGACATCCACCTCTCGCTCCAGGCCGGCGTTGATGATGTCTGCGTTCTTGTAATGGTCCCACAGCCAGGCGTCGATGATGTTCTCAACCACCATGTGGCGGATCACGTGCTCGCGGAATGGTCCGCCGACGACCGAGTTCACAAACGGATGCCCGGTCACATCAGCGCCGACGTGAGTCCAATAGCCGGTTGCGTAGGCCCGCAGCAGCGCATTCGCGCCCGCATTGCCCATCAGGGCCTGGGCAAAAGGCCCCGTTCGCCGGTAGTGGAGCACATCCGTCCACCACCAGTTGTCATACACCCCCGCCGGTTCTGCGGATTTATAGCTGCCGTCGTGCGAGTAGGGGTGGCCAAACCGCCTGAAAACCATCGAAAGATCCGTGGCCTGCAGGCTGATTTGAGCGTTGTTGGGCAGGCCGGGTTGATTCAGCCCGGCAAAGGGGTTTTCGACGGTCTCTGTCGAGCCGGGCAGCAGGGTCAGGATCATCAGATTCTTGAACAACTCGAAGCTGAGCGTCACCAGCCCGCCCAGGCTTTGCAGCAGACCTCCGCTGAACCAGTCCGCCAGATCGATCGCCGGGTTCAAAACAGCGTTTGCGGCCTCGTCCAGCACTTTTTTGATGTCCCTGATCGTCATGTACACGTCAAGGATCGTGTTCAAGATCTCCAACTCCCCGATCGGATCAAACAGGAAGAAAGTCATATCCGGGCCGACCGCCCCCAGGTTGTAGGCGTTGCGGTGCTGCTGGATGTACTGAGGGTTGTTCAGGCTGTTTATAACCTTCTCTGCAACAATCAGATGCCCTCCGACTTGAGGCATTTTTTCCTCCTTTCGCGTTCGTTGAAGTTTTGCACGATTTCGGATCAGAATATTGTTTTCGCGATGGGACCTCCTCATTAACAAACAACAAAAGCCGCTCCATACTCGAAAGCGGCTTTAGAAGAAAGCGCAGGGGTTGCCGGTGATGTTATCGCACCGGGCTCCGCCAGGTTGGGGGGTGGTTTTGATGGATTGAGTTCAATAAATTATACAATAGATTCACAATAAAAGAGGTAGGAGCTGTCCGGTTTTTACGCCCTCGCCCCTCTTGATGATAAAATTCGCCCCCAAAATCCGGATCGCTGGGCGTGGTGATCCGCTCCTTCAAATCGGCGGTCTCTCATTGGGCCAGATTGAATTGCTTCCAGGAATTCGCCTGGCAGCCTCGCTTTTTCGAGAGCATCATCCGCAGCCAGGATACTCTCGGCAAAATCCGCCAGTACATCACAGAGGATCCCCTGAAATGGGAAATCGACCCGGATAATCCTGCCAGCCAGTCGCTTTGAGCAGCACCTTGGCCGGGCATCCGCCTGCCATTTTTGCTGCTGCAGAAAAGCTCCTGCCCGGCTGTCAGTACCATCCGCCCCAAATCCTGCCCTGCCCCTAAATCCGAATTCTCGATTTTCCGGTTTCGATTTTGCGGTTTTTCGATTTTCCGAACCTCCCTCTCCCTCCCACACCAGCCGCCGCAGCCACATCCCGCCTCGCTTCCGCTGCACAGCCTTATTATCCTCCTCTTCTCAACCTTTAACCTTTCAACAGCCCATCAGCCCATCCAAAAAGCCTTGCATAAATCGAACATATGTGCTACAATAGCCTCAGGACCATACCACCCGAAAACACGAATTGAACCGATTTGAATTATTCGATTCAATTCTAATGATCCAATCTTAATCCCACATCCTGCCTCCCCCTCTCCCTTTGGGAGAGGGTCGGGGTGAGGGACACTACCTCAGTTCCTCGAACACCCCGTCTACGATATCCACCAGCTGCCCCAGCCCCTGCCCCACCGGCTGCGTGTGCACGTACTCGTTGCTCGTGTGCGCCCCAAAACCGGTCGAGATCCCCACCGTCACCGCCGGCAGCCCGCGGCTCAGCGGAACGTTCGCGTCCGTCGAGCCGATCGTCAGGTTCGGCTGGATACCCTGGCGCTGCAGCGCCCGCTTCGCAATCCGCACCAGCGGGTGGCTCGCCGCCAGCTTCCCTGCCGGCCGCTGCCCGATCAGTTCCTGCGCCACCTTGACCCCCGGCCCCTCAGCCTCCTTCACGATTTGCTCCACCTGCCGCACCAGCCCTGCCAGCGCGCTCGCCCCCTCCGACCGCAGGTCCAGCTCCAGGTGCGCATCCGGCGCGATCGTGTTCACGCTCGTCCCACCCGAGATCACCCCCACGTTCAGCGAAGAGCGCGGCTTCGACGGCACCGGCACCTCGGTCAGCGCCTGGATCAGCTTCGCCAGCTCGTGGATCGCCGAAGGCCGCCCGTAGTCCACCCACGAATGCCCGCCCAGCGTCCGGACCATGATCCGGTAGCGCTGCACCCCCAGGGCGCGGTGGTAGATCTGCCCCAGCGCCATCCCCTCCAGGATCAGGTAAGCCAGCGGCTCCTCGCCGAACCGGTCGACCACCGCCCGCATCCCGCGCAGGTCCCCCAGCCCCTCCTCGCCCACGTTGGCCACAAGCCACACGTCCCCCGCCAGCTCAGGGCGGCCGCCGGCGCGCAAGCGCAGCGCCCACAGCAGCCCAAACAGCCCCGCCAGCCCCAGCGAGTTGTCGCCGATCCCAGGGCCGAAGATCTTGTCCGACTCCCGCCGCACCTGCAGATCGGTGTCGAACGGGAAGACCGTATCCAGGTGGGCCGAGACTACCAGCGGGGACCTCTCGTCCAGCCCAGGCAGGCAGCCGTAGACGTTCCCGGTTTCATCGATCGAGACGTGCTGCAGCCCTTCCACCTGGAAGCGCTCCCGCACGAAAGCAGCCCGCTGCTCTTCGCCGAACGGCGGCGCCGGGATCTGCTGCAGGTTGACGGCCAGGTCGAGCACACGGGCAGTTAACGAACCATCGATTTGCATCTTCTCACACCTTTCTGACAGATTGCCGCAGCGAATCCAGCCGCGCCAGGTGAAGCCCGGGTAGGGCGTCCAAAGCGAAGGTCGCCAGGTTGCCTTCTACGACCATCGAAGCGGCGATGTTGCCGTACAGCACGGCCTCCACCGGGTCATACGTCCGCCGGTATCCGGCCAGGAACCCCCCGCAGAAGCTGTCCCCCGCGCCGATCGGGTTCGTAAAGCGCGCCGGGTAAGGAGGCACCTCCCAGCGGCTGTGGGATGCCGCTTCGTAAACCAGCTGGCCCCTTTCCCCGCATTTCAGCACGATGATCTCACACCCGTAGGAAGCTAGCGCCTCCGCCATCTCCCACAGATTGCTCGAGCGGTTCTGGAAAAGGAGGCGCACCTCCTCTTCCGACGGCATAAAAGCGGTCAGCCCGGTGAGCAGCGCGGGGATATCGCCCCAATAGGCTGGGATCATGTACCCCGGTGAAGGATCGAGCGTGATTGTGGTGTACTGCTCCTGGCGCAGCAGCGCCGGAAGCAGGCTGTGGGTCATATAGTCCAGTGGACAAAGGTGTGCCGCCTGGGCGCCCTGGTAAGCTTCCGGGATATCCACCTGGCGAAGGGAGGTCGCCGACATCCGCGTCCGGCTGTCGATCCCCCCGGGAGCCGGCGGGTGATATCCAAGCAGGGCCTTTGGGAATGCCAACCCGGCATGGGCGAAATGCGCCACCGGATCATCGTAAGCCCGGGTATATCGGTCGATGATCGCCGTGAAATTGCGCAGATCCACCGCCTCCGGCAGGATCCGTACCCCGCGCCCATCCAGACCGCAGCGCTCAAACTCACCCAGCCACTCCTGCGGAAAGTCCTCCCCCACCCGAGCGACAATCCCGGGCGGCGGCTGCGGCTCCCAGATCGCCATCCCGACCGCCGCATACAAAGCGCTGCCCCCCGGGATGTCCAGAAGTGGCTCTCCGGAGGGCAGCAGCACATAGTCGCGCGCGTCAGCCGGCCAAACACCAGGTTTCGAGGCGTCGAACGCTTCATGCGGACTTATCCCATTAATGGATGGCTTCGGATCTTCACGAGCGGAAAGCCCTGATTTTAAGCAGAGGATCGATCCAAACGCTCGCCTTCCGAAGCCTCCTCACCCCATCCTCCACCGATAAAATGGGTGTTCAGGATTCCCGTCAGAGACCCGCCGGCTAAAGGTTGGCGATGCTGCGCAGCAGACCAAAGATCAGCACCCCAAGCTTCACGCCTTCCCCCGCCGAAATGTTGAGCTTGTCGCCTTCAGCGCGCCGCTGGGCCAGCAGATAAGCCCCCAAAACCCCTACGCCCGCGCCCAGGGCGCCTCCAATGATCAGCGCCTTGGGCATCCATGTGTCAGTCGTCGTGATCTCGCTTCGATGTTCGCTCATACTCGTTTTCCTCTCCAACCTTGACCGGCCCGCCGCCTCGCTCCTTTCGCCAGGAACCCGGGAAGGTCATCCCCGCTCCGGGTCATTTCCTGCTCACCTGGCGTTTAAAGGATTTCAGCGAGGCCGAGAACCCCTTAACCCGCACCACCGGCTCGACCAGTCGGTCGCCAGTGGTGCGTACAGAGCCGCTCAGCCGGATAAGGAAGCAGTGCAGCCGGTAAGCCGCACCCGGCAGAACCAGGATGATCTTGATGGTCGCATAGACGCTTGCCGCCAGCAGCGCCAGCGTGATCAGACCGAAGAGCATCATCGGGATGATCAGCCAGATCAGCGAGATATCCGCCCAGCGGCTCGTCTCGATCATCCCCATCTGCGTCGCCATGAGAGCGAAGACCAGCAGGATCAGCCCCCCGATCAGGACGGGCACGGTGATCTGCCAGAACACCTCACGGCGGTGCTGTCGGTGTGTGAGCGGGTTCCGCTGGTTGTTTTTTACGATCGCGTTCTGATCCATCAGCGCATATTTTAACATGGTTCGGATCGAAAAGGTGCCCTACTTGGAATAAGCCGACTTCTTCAGCTCCGCCACATACGAAAGGGTCCGGAATCGGTCGGCAAAATCCAGCCCGTACCCGACCACCCAAACATCGGGAATTTCAAATCCGAGGTAGTCGAGCGGGATATCTACCTGGGCGCGCTCCTTGCGCACAAGCGCACAGGTCTTCAGGGATGCCGGCGAGCGGCCTTGCAGCACGTGGTAGAGATATTTGAGCGTGTGTCCGGTATCGACGATGTCCTCGACGATCAGCACATGCTGGTTTTCGATCGGCTCGCGCAGGTCCATCAAGATTCGGACGGCGCCCGATTCCGTGCTCTTGCCGTAGCTCGAAAGTGCCATGAAATCGACCACGTGCGGGATCGAGAGCGCCCGCGTCAGGTCGGCCATGAAGATAAAAGCTCCTTTGAGGATCCCCACTATATACAGCCGCTTCCCCCTGTAATCGTTCGAGATCTGGTCCGCCAGCTCCTCCACCCTTTTCTGGATCACTTCGGCGCTGATCAGAACGCGCTCGATATCGCGAGGTAAATCGCCCATTTTAGACTCCTTGTCTGTCATTGCGAGTGTTGTTTACGAAGCAATCTTGATTCGTATGGATCACAATATTCAAGCAACTACGATTATAGTATCTGGGATTGGCGTTTTTCAGCGTTGGGATCAATTCTCTCAGCCGCTCCGAAACCTCCTCCCTTAAGCTATTCTACCCGAATTTGGTAAATCTACTCACTGCTCTATTGACAAAACACCCCTTCAAACTGAAAATTAGACCATGCTGGCCCGAGTGTTTTCCTGCGCTGTGATTGGATTGGAAGGCGTCGTCGTAGAGGTGGAAGTCGATACTGGCGACGGGTTGCCTGCGATCGTTATCGTCGGGCTGCCCGACGCGGCGGTGCAGGAGAGCCGCGAGCGGGTGCAGTCGGCGATCAAGAACGCCGGGTTATATTTCCCCCGCAAACGCCTCACGGTCAACCTGGCTCCGGCAGCAGTCCGCAAAGAAGGACCGGCTTACGATCTGCCGATTGCGCTGGGCGCCCTGATTGCAAGCGGCCAGCTTTCTGACGACTGCGTTGCAGACTCGCTGGTGATCGGCGAGCTCTCGTTGGACGGCAGCGTCCGTCACGTTCGCGGCGTGCTCCCGATGGCTGCGCTGGCGAGACAGCAAGGAATCCGGCGCATCTTCACCCCCCCATCCGACGCCCCCGAGGCTGCTCTGATCCCGGATCTGGAGGTCTACCCGGTCGTCTCGCTCGGTGCGTTGGTCGGGCATCTTTCAGGACGGTTTCCCATTCCTCCCCAGCCGACCATCCAGCCCGAAGACCTGCCCGTGCTGGTCCAGACCGACTTCTCGGAGATCAAGGGACAGGAGCACGTGAAACGCGCCCTGGAAGTGGCTGCGGCGGGAGGCCACAACATGCTGATGGTCGGACCTCCAGGTGCCGGAAAAACGCTGCTTGCTCGCGCAATCCCAAGCATCCTGCCGCGCATGTCAATCGATGAAGCGCTCGATGTCACCCGGATTTATTCGGTCGCCGACCAGCTCCCGCCCGATGTCCCGCTGATCCGCAGCCGTCCCTTCCGCTCGCCGCACCATACGATCAGCCATGCCGGGCTGGTCGGAGGCGGAAACCTGCCGCACCCGGGCGAAATCTCGCTCGCCCACCGCGGCGTCCTCTTCCTGGACGAGCTGCCTGAGTTCGGGATGCGAGTCCTCGAAGTGCTCCGCCAGCCCATTGAAGACAAGATCGTCACGATCAGCCGCGCCCAGGGCACGCTCACATTTCCTGCCAATTTCATGCTGATCGGCGCGATGAACCCCTGCCCATGCGGATATTACGGCGATCCTATCAAGCCGTGCACCTGCTCCTCCAGCACAGTGACCAAGTACCAGAAGCGGATCTCCGGACCGCTGCTCGACCGGATCGACATCCACATCGAAGTCCCGCGGGTCGAATACGACAAACTCTCAGACCGCCGCCAGGGTGAGCCTTCGACCTCGATCCAGGCTCGTGTCGAAGCTGCCCGAGAGATCCAGCGCCGTCGATTTGCCCCGACTGATCCTGTCTCCACCCCTGCCGCGCCTCTACCAGTTACCTGCAACTCGGATATGCGTCCAGCCGAGGTCCGCCAGCACTGCTCCCTGGACGAAGCCGGCCGCAGCCTGCTAAAGACCGCCATGAGCCAGCTCAACCTCTCCGCCCGAGCTTACCACCGCGTCCTCAAGCTGGCCCGCACCATCGCCGACCTGGCAGGCGCGGAGCAGATCGCCCCCCAGCACCTGGCTGAGGCTCTCCAGTACCGGCCGCGGATGATGGACGGGGGGTGATTAATCTCTGCAAAAGGCATTCCTCCAAAATTTCCTATCCCGAATTTATCAGAGTTTTACAGTAATTTCCCGGAGAATTGCTAAGATATAGCTACCCGGTACTCGCTGAGAGGCGAGTGATAATAGTTCCAGTTCAAATGATCAATAATAGGAGGATTTTTATGAAATCAATGTTTCGAGTGATCTTCGCACTGGCACTTGCGCTGTCGCTTACTTTCGGAGCATTCTCTGGAGTTGGAACGGCGTCTGCTGCCAGCAGCCAGCCTGCCGCCGCAGATGGCATTAACCCAATAGGCTCAAAGCCAACGGAGTTGGGCTACTGCTATCCGAGCGGATACAACCGGCAGGGCTGGAGATGTGGCTGGCGGTTAGCCATGGCCCCGTACAACCTGGGGAGTTATAACTATTATTACAATAATGGCTACTACTACCCCTACAACTACGGCTACTATCCCTATAACAACTACAACAACGGGAACGTAGACTATGGCGGCCAGCCTCGCTATAATCCGTACTATTACGGATACGGCTACAATTATAACTACCAGTATGGCTGTTACTGCCGTTGACAATTTCCTTGATCATGTTGCGGAGCTGGCCAGCTAAGGCATCGTCCAGACCTGGCTGGCTCCACAATCGCATTGGAGATTGAGAATATCGAAGTCAATACAGAAACCATCATCTTTCGAAGCGCGGTAAGATAGGCTGGAGAGCGGGTTAGAGTCCCCTCGTCAGTTGCGCGTCTGGTCCATTTCAGACATTTTATTAAGCTCGCCCTCAACCTGATTTCTTTTCTCGTATCTGCTTTCCGAATCCCCAGGTCGGAGCCGCAGTAAAATCCCAACCCAACACAATCGGCTTTCAGTTCAGGTATAAAGCAACCTGACCAGGTCTTTAGCCGCTCTCGCTTGGGGTGATTGATCCTGCCTGATTGGCTATTGACTTTTCTCCCCCAATATGCAATATGTATTTAGTTATCAATTAAGCCTCACTGCGGCTTCCCTTTCGAGCGGTTTTCAAACCAAAGAGGAGGTAGGGATGGATACCCCTGTTGAATCCAAGATCCCGGGTCAGGAAGCACCTTCTGGAACCATCACCTTCCTGTTCACCGACATCGAAGGCTCTACCCAGCTGCTCGGGCAGCTGCGCGAGCAGTATGCATCTCTTCTGGCTGACCACCGCACGATTCTGCGTCAGGCTTTCGCCCGCTGGAACGGCCACGAAGTGGACACCCAGGGGGATGCATTCTTCGTGGCCTTCCCGCGCGCCACGCAGGCCGTGGCAGCCGCAGTCGAAGCGCAGCGCGCCCTGGCCGAGCATGCCTGGCCGGAGGGTGTTTGCTGCCGTGTGCGCATGGGTCTCCACACCGGCGAGCCCTGGAGTGCCGAGGAAGGCTACGTTGGGATGGATGTCCACCGGGCGGCCCGCATCGCCCACGTCGGTCACGGCGGCCAGGTGCTGCTCTCCGAGACGACTACTGCCCTGGTGCTGGATGAGCTGCCAAACGGAGTGAGCCTATTAGACTTAGGCCGGCACCTGCTCAAGGATATCCACCGCCCGGAGCATATCCACCAGCTGGTGATTGAGGGATTGCCGTTTGAGTTTCCACCATTGACTTCACTCGACGCACTTCCGCCGGAGTCGGCTCGCCAGCCTCGCAAGGTGGGTGAATGCCCCTACCGCGGCCTGTCCGCGTTCCAGGAATTCGATGCACCCTTCTATTTCGGACGGGAGAATTTCATCGATGCCCTGGAGCATGCCATCCAGACGAAAAAGCTGGTGGCGGTGATCGTCGGCTCTTCCGGCTCGGGCAAGTCCTCGGCGATATTCGCCGGTTTGCTTCCCCGCCTGCGCCGTTTGGGAAGCTACCAGTTCGCAAGCCTGCGCCCCGGGAGCCAGCCATTTTATGCCCTGGCAGGAGCGCTTCTGCCGCTGCTTGAGCCCGGTATGGGCGAGATCGAGCATCTGGCGGAAACCCGTAAGCTGGCGGAGCTTCTGGTTAAGGAGCAAATCAGCCTGGCGCAGGTATTAGGGCGTATCCTGGAGAAATCCCCAGGTACCAGGCAGGTGCTGGTGGTGGTTGACCAGTTCGAGGAGCTATACACCCTCTGTCCGGATGCCCAACTGCAGAAAGCCTTCATCGACGAATTGCTGAAAACAATGGAGGCAGCCAGCACTTCGAAGGATGGGTTAGCAGTTATCCTGCTTACTCTGCGAGCGGATTTTATGGGCCAGGCGCTCGCCCATCGCGCGTTTGCGGATGCCTTGCAGGAAGCATCCTTGCTAATGGGGCCGATGACACGCCAGGAACTACATGGAGCAATTGAGAAACCGGCCGAGATGCAAGGCGCAGCTTTCGAGCCGGGGCTGGTGGAACGCATCCTGGATGACGTGGGCGACAAGCCTGGCAACCTGCCTCTGCTGGAGTTCACCCTGACCCAGCTGTGGGAGCAGCAGACCGACGGTTGGCTGACACACTCTGATTATGAAGCGATGGGCTGCGTGGAGGGAGCGCTGGCGGCTTATGCCGAAAAGGTGTATGCAGAACTGGCCTCGGGCGATCAGGAATGCGCCCGAGGCGCCCTGATTCAGCTGGTGCAGCCCGGGGAAGGCACCGAAGATACCCGCAGGATCGCTACCCGCGAAGAGATCGGAAATGAGTCCTGGGGCTTGATCCAACGCCTGGCCAACTGGCGGTTGGTGGTCACCGGGCGCGATGCCCAGGGTCGCGAGACTGCCGAGGTAGTGCACGAGGCCCTGATCCAGAAGTGGGGGCGATTTCAAGAGTGGATGAACGCCGATCGCACATTTCGGGCCTGGCAGGAGCGCCTGCGCAGCAGCCTGCGCCAGTGGCAGGAGAGCGGGCAGGACGAAGGCGCACTGCTGGCCGGCGTGCCGCTTGCCGTTGCCCAAAGCTGGCTGTCCGAACGCATTGGCGAGTTGAGCGCTCCGGAAGCTGAATATATCCGAACAAGCCAGGCGCAGCATGTTTTGCGGCAAAACGAGTTGGAGCGCCGCCGGAAGCGGACGATCCTGGCCCTGGCTGCAGGTCTTCTTTTGGTTGCAGCCCTGGGGGTCGTCGCCCTCCTGGCCGGCCAGCGGGCAAACCGCAGCGCCCAAACGGCGCAAACTGAAGCAAACAACCGTGCAACTGCCGAAGCCGTCGCCATGCAGGAGCGCCAGAACGCCTTGCAACAGGCGGCAGTCCTGCTGGCCGGGCAGGCTGAAGCCGAGCTGGCAGACGGTTACCACGACCGCGCTGTCCTGTTGGCTCTCGAAGCGCTCGAGAATTATCCCTACACACCCCAAGCCGAGCATGCTCTGGGACAGGCTGTCTCCTACAGCCGCGCCCTGCTGCAGATCGCTCCACACCAGAGCGCGCTGACCAGCCTGGCCTGGTCGCCAGACGGCAAACGGGTGGCCTCATCTGGCAGCAGCGACAACAACGTGCATATCTGGGACTCTGCCACCGGCAAAACGATCCTGGTGATCGACATGCCCAAGGGCATCACCGGAAACAAGCTGGATATGGCGCTCAACGTTCAATGGACCCTGGACGGCAAGCGCCTGCTGGTACTCACCGGCGACCGATACACATTGGGAAGCCAGGATTATGATCTGCTTTTATGGGATGCTTCAAGCGGCGAGCTGATCTCCAGCCTGGAGATCGCCAACCAGGCCGAGCCTGAGAGCGGGGAAATGAGCAATACCTTTACTAACTATCCGACCGGCGCGGCGGCGGAGATCGCCCCGAACAGCGGGCGGCTGGCGACCCTGGGCGGCGATAATACTGCCCTGATCTGGGACGCCGCCTGGCAGCAACCGACGCTGGTTCTGAGCGGGCACAAAAAAGGCGTCAGCAGCGTGGATTGGTCGCCGGACGATGCGCAGCTGGCAACTGCCAGCCTGGACGGCACAGCGATGATATGGGATGCCAAAACCGGCCAGAAACTGTTTATACTGGAAGGCCACGAGGGTCGGGTCAACCTTGCGCTGTGGTCGCCAGACGGCAGCCGGATTGCGACTGGCGGGGGGGATGGCATCGTGCGCATCTGGAACGCTGCAACCGGCGAGCTGCAGAGCAGCATCGCGACAAACGCCGGAGAAGTGTTCAGCCTGGCCTGGGCGCCGAACGGTGTGCGAATTTTTACCGGTCACGGTGACGGCAGCCTGCGCATCTGGGAAACGGGTTCCGGTAAACTGCTCGAGACCCTGCGCGGCCATCAAGGAATCGTCTCCGACCTGAAGTGGTCGCCGGTGGATGACCGGTTGGCCAGCGGTGATGGCAGCGGCTACGCACGTGAGTGGAAAGCCGCCCCCAGCACCGCCTGGCGCCTGTACCCACCCCAGGCTGCGAGCGGCGCCGACTGGACGGTGCAGGGCGCCAGCTGGTCCAGCGACAGCCGCTACCTGGCGATGGCAGGTGGGGATGTGATTGGTTCAACAGAGCCACCATCCTTTAACATCTGGGATGTGCAGGAAAACAAGATCAACATGGAGAAGCTGGGTGATGAACTTAATTTTATGGGATTGGAAGCCCATTTCTCACCAGATGACCAGGCGATCCTGTACCTGGGTTTAAAGGGCTTCCCCGATTTTTCGGCTTTAGTCACTGCGTATGTCTTCGATGCCCAGAGCGGCGAAATCATCAGCACCTTCACTCCGGGCGGTGATACTCTGATCCGCAGCGCCGCCTGGTCGCCAGATGGTTCTCAGGTGGCAACGGGACTGTTTTCGGGTGAAATCCTGATCTGGAACTATAAGACAGGCAAGCAAGTAGGGAAATTGGTTCATAGTAATGCTGGATATATGGTTGGTTACGTCGACTGGTCGCCGGATGGGACGAAGATTGCCACAGCCTGTGATGACAGCACAGCCCGGGTTTGGGATGCGCAAACCTGGGAGCCTCTCTATACCTTGCAGCATGAACCGCCCACTGCTGTAATTACTGCAACCTGGTCGCCGGATGGAAAGCGCCTGCTTACAACGGCGGGGCAACGATGAGATAGGAGCCAAGGATAACACCGCCCGCATCTGGGACGGCGAGACCGGAAAAGAGCTGCTGGTCTATTCTGGGCATACCAAGGCCACCTGGCCGGGGGACTGGTCGCCAAATGGCGAGCGGGTCGCGACCTTCGGCAATGACGGCACGGTCAGGGTCTGGGACTCGTCTAATGGTGATGAGCTGCTGAAGCTTTCCGTGCCGGTGCTCTATGGTGGTTACGCCTGGTGGTCCCCGGATGGGCAGCATCTGGCTATTGTAGGATCAGAGACGCTGATCAGTGTGTGGCGCGTCTGGCAGTCCAAGCAAGAGCTGATCGAATATGCTAAAGAATGGAGCGTCATACGCGACCTTACAGATGCAGAGCGCCAGCGGTTCGGACTGCAATAAATCGGGAAAAACCATGAATGCTTCCTCACGTCCAATCGATGTGTCATCCCAATCGAAGCTGCTCCTGGCGAGCCTGACCGCCGGCGCGCTGATCGGCATCTCTGAAGTAATGGTTGCCCTATCCATGGGCAGCCTGATCTTCTCCGGCGAGCTTGCTCCATACCTTTCGTTTGGCATCGGAATTGCTTTAGTCACAGCCACTGTGACATTGTTCGGCATCTCGCTGTTCAGCTCCGTACCTGGGGTGATCGGCAGCATCCAGGACAGCCCATCTGTGATCCTGGCGTTAATGGCAAGCGCCCTGTTCGCCTCCATGCAGTTTGCCAAAGCCGAAGAAAAGCTCACAACCATACTGGTGGCAATCGCCTTCACAACAATCTTTACAGGATTAATATTACTTGCTTTAGGCAATTTTAAGTTAGGCGGGCTTGTTCGCTATCTCCCCTATCCTGTCTTGGGGGGATTTTTGGCAGGAACAGGATGGCTGCTCGTACAGGGGTCATTTGGGGTAATGTCTGATTTCCAGCTTACAATCTCGAACCTTGAGGAGTTACTGAGTTTTGACCAGCTGGTGTTATGGGGCCCGGGGGTAATCTTCGGAATAGTCCTTTTCTTAGCACAGCGCTACAGTAAACATTATCTGACTCTGCCGGGTATTCTGATAGGCGGGATTGTAATTTTCTATCTGGCATTAATGATCCTTGGAATCTCAGTTCAAGAAGCAATGGATATGGGCTTGCTGTTGGGAACATCAGCCGATCAATCGACCTGGCAGCCAATATTTAATCAAAATTTTCTTGATGTTGATTGGGCTGCGATTCTCGGCCAGAGCGGAAATATCGCGATTTTACTCATTTTATGCGCTGTCAGCCTGCTTTTGAACGCCTCTGCCATCGAAGTTGCATTTCGAAAGGACCTCGACCTCAATCATGAATTACGCATCGCGGGGGTATGCAATCTTGTTTCGGGATTTGGAGGCGGCGCGGTTGGCTTTCAAGCACTTTCGTTATCCTGCTTATCCTTACGGATGGGCGTACTCAGCAAACTTCCCGGCATCATTGCAGGTTCCATTTGCGCGGTCATGCTCTTTGCAAGGCTGCCGTTCCTCGCATTTACCCCTGTTCCAATATTAGGCGGACTGCTGCTCTTCATGGGATTGGGGTTCCTGGTCGAATGGGTCGTGGACGGTTGGGATAAACTCCCGAGGGCAGATTACTTTGTCGTATTGTCTATCCTTGTGGTGATTGGGGTGACAAATTTTCTGGTTGGGGTCGCATTTGGGTTAGCAGCGATGATCCTTCTATTCGTCTTGAGCTACAGCCGGATCAACGTCGTCCGCCACACATTGTCTGGTGCGGAAATGAAAAGCAACGTCTCGCGATGGACTTATCACCAGCGGTTGTTAAGAGAGCTTGGAGGCCACATTCTGATCCTGGAGCTGCAAGGGTTCGTCTTTTTCGGAACGGCTAATACGCTGTTGGAAAAGATCCGTATGCGGCTGGCTGACAAAGAAAAACTGACTGTGCGTTTTCTCGTCCTCGATTTTCGGCATGTGATCGGAATAGATTCCTCAGCCGTTTACAGCTTTATAAAAGTAATGCAGTGGGCTGAATCAGAGCAGATCTCCATATTGTTTACCCATTTATCTGATAGGATCAAACGTCAGTTCGAGCGGGCTGGCCTTCTGGATCAAAACGGGTACACACGCCTGTTTCCTGACCTGGACCGTGGCCTGGAATGCTGCGAAAGCGAGCTGCTTGAGATCAATCGGGTCACTCTGAGCGATCCACCGGTCAATCTAAAAGAGCAGCTGGCAGAGTCCGGTTTTAATGAGTCCACCGCAGACCGTCTGATGAAATATCTGGACTTCAAGCAGTTTGCTCAAGGCGAATCCCTGATCCATCGGGGCGAAATTGCCGACGACCTTTTCTTCATCGAGATAGGCGAAGTGTCCATCTTTCTGGAATTGGAGACCGGTGAACAGGTTCGCCTTCAGACTCTGGGCTGCGGCACGATCGTAGGAGAGCTGGGCCTCTTTTTAGGTACCCCGCGCACGGCTTCGGTTATCGCCAACGCCCCTACCTTCGCCTATCGGCTCAGCAGGGAAGCGCTGGGAAAGATGAAGCTTGAAGAGCCCGAGCTGTCGGTAGAATTTCATGAATATGTCGTCCGCATGTTGTCCGAAAGGCTGATTGCGACAAACCGACTGCTTGAAGTGGCGCTTCAGTAAAGGTGGCCTCTCACTTCCCAGATATTTTGTCGGATTCATGAAAACGGGGCGATTGGAGGGGGGGCTAAGGAATGGTGCCTCGAATCCAATTCCTATTTGTAACCCTTTACATCGTATTAGTGCCAGGAATTGGTATTATCCTCCGAAATGGGGCTATTGGTGGAGGACGAGAGAAGAGAAGAGTTGTAAGGATTATATGGGCGGAGAATGCTAACCTCCGCCCTTTTTTTTGTAATTCATAATATTCAGTGAGAGTTTTAAAAATCGAACTTATTCAGTCCATGAAATTGTTTTTATTTTGATATCGAACATTGCACCAGGATCTAAGATTATCCATCTTTCGGTTTTGGTATTAAATAAATCATAAAGGGAACTTAGCCGATTTGAATTATTCTTTCACCGGATTTATTACAGAGTTGATGCAAGATAATCGAAAGTGCGATATAAATGCATTAGCTTAAGCCAACTGAATAGAAGAAATCAAAATAGAGAGATGGAAGTTACTAAAATCTCACGATTAATAAAGAATGTCTGACGGTTGCAGATCCACCAACATCCAGCCTTCCGAGCAGTTGGCAGCAGCAATTGTGAAGAAGTACCGGATCCGAGATCGTGCTCAACTTCCACATTTGAGACATCCACCCGGAACCTGTTGCTTTCACTCCCAATTTTTGCTATGATATTACCCAGGAACGTAAGTCCTGGTGGGGGAATGTTGTCCTTGAGCAAGTGAGTCATGGGGAGGGTTGAATGACGAAAAAAAGAGCTTTAATAATAACCCTGGGGGTTATCTTTACGCTGCTGGCGGCAGCGGTCCTGTTCTCACCCGTTTTGGCCTTGCTGGGCGATATCAACCTGGACGACCTGGTGGATTCGGCCGACCTGGACGCGATCGCCGCAAAATTCGGGCTTTACCAGTCCGACCCGGGTTTCGACGAGTTCTTGAACCTCAACCTCGACTACTACATCGACGTCAAGGACCTTGCAATTGCCGGACGCTCATACGGCTCCACCCGCAACTTCCACTACCCGCGCCGGATCGCCAACTCTACAAAAAGCGTGATCTATCAAAGCTCCTGCATCGACGCCAGCGACCGGATCCAATCCTCTGGTCCGAAAGCGGTAAGGTCTTCTACACCCGCCTGGACC
Source organism: uncultured Chloroflexia bacterium (assembly GCA_963726375.1). Classification (GTDB taxonomy): domain Bacteria; phylum Chloroflexota; class Anaerolineae; order Anaerolineales; family UBA4823; genus UTCFX2. Next base: position 134,057 of record CAVSCE010000008.1, read on the forward strand.
GCTTCGGCAATACATTGATCGACGACTTGCTGCTGGAGCACGGCGCCTTTGCTGGCAGACGACTGGTCTGCGATCGGCTGTGATGATGCCGGCAACAGCCACATGATCTGGGACTGCGCCGATAGCGTGGACGGCACCTGCCAGGCGCGCATCGATCAATATGGCTATTGGCTCATCAAGAACAGACTGGACACTCAGCGCAGAGCCTACTCAATTCCCAGATATTGATATAGATTCTCACGGCAACGCCCATATCTTCTGAACAAAGATACGATTGGGAAATCGTATTACGACATCGTCGATCCATGCTGGAAATCCTGAATTTGCCCAAGCAGATCATCCCGACTGGCCCGGCGCTACCATGAGCTCGAGGTCGATCAGGACGATAACGTCCACCTGCTCTATGCGGTATACACCGACACCCTGCACTCGACGCGCATGGCTTACCAGCGCATCAGCACTGGCGCGGCGCCTTCCTTAGCTGCCCACGAACCATCGCCGTAGGTGGGCTGGGAAGGGCGGATACAACGATGTCATCCGGCCTTCCCTGGCAGTGGATTCCAATAACAATGCATTTGCTTCATACTTCACCTTCCATAACCTCCCAACAAACCTTTATCTAGAAAAGATCGATCCAGAACGGCAATTCGATCATCAACGACAAGCTGATCTTTCCGGAATATGACAATGGGGCGCATGGCGGAGCGCAGACCGACATTGCGTTGGATTCGAACGACAATCTCCACATGGTTTCATATACCGACTTTAAACCCGGTGGTCATGCTGCGCACACAGCCTATGGGATATTCGACAATGACACCGACGGTCATCCAGCCGATGCGCATGGTGATTTACGGTGAGGTCGTGCTGAATCCGACCCTGCTCATGAATTCTCAAGATGATGCTCATCTGATCTACGAAGCCGGCGATACCAGCGGTTATCCCCCTTGCGACGATTATTCGTTTATGCTACCAGAGCACATCCTTTGAAGCCAATACCTACGACCTCAGCTTGCCGGACCTGGGGACTGCGGTGACCAATCTCGCCTGGGATCCATACATTCTGCGCTGGGACGACCCGGTGGTCATCACCGGCACGGTCTTCAACGCCGGCTGGTACACCTCCACCGCGACGACCGTGCAGGTAAATGCCGCAATCAGCGATACCATCTATCAGGTGCTGGACAGCACAGAAGTGGCGAATCCCTTCGATCGGCCCTTACAAATCCTACACAGTTCAATGCCAGCCTGGATATGCCGTGTTCTCCCCGCCAGGTTTTGAGGGGCTGAGAGTTCTTACGCTTTGAACTGAAAGTAGATCCCTCTCATCTGATCGAAGAGACAACCGAATCGAACAATATCATCTCCGCCCCCGCGCCGATCGAGCCTCTTCCCACCCAGACCCGGCTCTATATGGTGGTCCGGGACGACACCTTCACGGTCATCGGCGGCGCCGAGTCGGCCGAGCTCGTGAACACGGGCACGGCGACCATTTCAGGTCCCGGCTATCCCGAAAAAGAAGATCGATGTGACCGATTACTCGACGATCCTGGCGGAGGATATCCCGGTGGAAACCTCGGTGGTCACTTATACGGTCAATTGGGTCGGGACAAACTACCGTCCTGCCAGCCCGGTTAAGATCGGGGTCAAGCGCAACGCTAGCGACCCTTACAAGATCGATTACACCCCGCTGAACACAGCCGAGATCGTCACCGACCGCTGGGCCAGCCTGGGCGGCACGATCACCAAATCAGACGGCGGCGGCGGGCTTTCCGGCGCCAAGGTCCGCCTGGTGGGGCAGGGATTGTCCCTGGAAGCGACGACCGATGTGAATGGGAACTATTCGCCCGCCACCCTGCCTGCCCTCGGGAAGCTCATCCCCGGCGAGTACCAGGTGCGGATCAGCCGGGCAAATTACGCCCGCATCGTGGATACGCTCAGCTTCAGCTCGCTGCAGGTCCGCGACTACGATCGGGTGATGATCCCAACGACAAAAGCCTATCTGCACGGCAACGTGATCAACGAGTTCGGCAACCCGGTCCCTGGCGCATCCGGTCGTTGTCTGCGGCAACATCACCTCAACAGATGAGTATGGGATTTTCGACATGGAAGTCGAAGCCAGCTGCACCACCCTTGTAGATCAGCCGCGATATAATACAAGACTATCAACGAGACGCTAAGCATGACCGCCGGGTTGGAAACCGCTGCTGAACGACCTCGAAATGGAATTTGACCCGCCTGTGACGCGTCGTCGGCGGTGGGGACCGGGTCGCCAGCCGGGTCATCGACGTATCCACCGGCGGGATGCTGCCCGACGCGCCCCCCGATGCTGGTTTCGCCCTGACCCAGCTTTACGAGAAATTCAAGGACGAGTTCTGGATCGACTACCGCATCCTGGTGCTTTACGGCTGCTACGAGTACAACCTCTCGGCAGCTTATTCCGGCGCGGACGGCGATTACCAGCTGAATTTCGCCCAGGTCCGCCTGGCGCCGAAGACCTATCGAAGATCCACATGAGCCTGAGCAGCATCGACCTGCTCGGCGTCACGATCCCGATCCCGATCGTCAGCGATTCGGGCTGAGCACTGCCCTCTCCGTGATCGAAATGAGGCTGGTCAACGCGGATACCGGCCAGGTGCTCAAGACGGTCTACCAGCCCATTGGAGGGCGGCGGCTCCTGGTAAGCCTTCGACGACACCACCAAAACCTATGACTTCGCGGGAGCATCCTTCTCAGACCTTGGCAACACCGAAGTCTGGCTCTATCTGAAAGCGGGGCTTGAACGTCGGCGGCGATTTCTCCAGTCCGCCTCAGCTCTACCAGTATAACCAGCAGATTTTGAAGCTCAAATTGAACAGCGGGGATATCTCCGGCACTTATAAGCTGGGCGATTTCCCGCTGCCGCGGTGATGAGAGACGATAAGGAGAATAAGCCATGAACCGCAAAATCATTCTGATAACCCTGGTCACGCTGATCCCCCTCGCTGCTCTCATGTTCTTCATGCAAACCGCCTCGGCGGCTGATCCGTACATCGGCTGCAGACCGTACAACCTGACCGTGAAAACCGGGCAGACGTTCTACATCACCGTCGCGGTCACCGATACAGTCGACCTGTTTGCCTGGCAGATCAACGCCCGCTACTATCCCGAATACCTGGAATTTGCCGGCATCGTCAGCGGCGACCACCTGCGCTCGGATGGGGCGCTCGGCTATTCGGTCGCTCCCGTAGTCGTCCCTGGCACATCGATCAACGACATGACCCTGGCAGCTTACACCCGTCTGGGTAAGGACTATGGAACCGATGGGAGCGGGGAAATCGCCTACATCTTGTTCCGGGCGGTGAAGCAGAACCTGGCCGGCTCAACAATCACGCTGCATGACACCGTGCTGGTCGACCGCAACGCCCTGGAGATCTCGAAATCCACGGCAAACGGCGGAAAATGCAAAATTCTCATCTCCGATGCAGCCCCACAGTTCGGCCCGCGCCTCTATATACCAATTATTCGCAAGTAGTCGCATGGGAGAAAATTCTTCAGAAAGTGTATCAATATTCCATAGTTTGACTAATCAGACCATAATGGTTATAATATACGCTAGATTGAAAGCACAAGAGATCAGGCTGTCCTGATAACCCGAGGGGAGTTCGAAACCCTTTGGGTTTGGTTCACAGAATAAGGAGACTGGGTATGAGCGGAGTACGAGTATTGGTCGGCACGCGCAAGGGCGCGTTCATCTTGACTTCAGACCTCAGGCGGAAGAGCTGGGATGTCAGCGGGCCGCATTTCGCCGGTTGGGAGATCTATCACATCAAGGGATCGCCAGTCAATCCGGATCGGCTCTATGCTTCGCAGTCCAGCGGCTGGTTTGGGCAGGTGATCCAGCGCTCCGATGACGGCGGCAGCACCTGGGCGCCAGTTGGCAACGAATTCGTCTACGAAGGCGGACCGACCACACACCAGTTCTACGACGGCACCCAGCGCCCCTGGGAGTTCAAGCGAGTCTGGCAGTTCGCCCCGTCCCTGACAGATCCGGAAACAGTTTTTGCCGGGGTTGAAGACGCTGCTCTGTTCCGCTCGAGCAACGGCGGGCAGACGTGGCAGGAGCTCGCCGGGTTGCGGGATGTCAAAGGAGATCTCTGGCAGCCTGGGGCAGGAGGGATGTGCCTTCACACCATCCTGCTGGATCCGAATAATTCAAAGCGGATCTATGTTGCGATCTCGGCGGCAGGTGCGTTTTCGCACGGACGATGGCGGGTTGATCCTGGAAGCCGATCAACAGCGGCCTGCTCTCCCCTTTCGAGCTTCCCGATCCGGAGGCTGAGGTCGGCCACTGCGTCCACAGCATCGCCATGCACCCGTCGCATCCAAATACCCTGTTCATGCAAAAACATTGGGATGTCATGCGCAGCGACGACGCCGGCGGATCCTGGCATGAGGTCAGCGGAAACCTGCCGTCCGATTTTGGATTCCCGATCGCCGTGCACACACACGACCCCGATACCATCTACGTCGTCCCGATTAAGAGCGACTCAGAACACTTTCCGCCTGATGGTAAGCTGCGCGTTTACCGCAGCCGGTCCGGTGGAAACGAGTGGGAGCCGCTCACAAAAGGCTTGCCGCAAGAAAACTGCTACGTCAACGTGCTGCGCAGCGCGTTAGCTGTTGATTCACTTGACTCCTGCGGTGTTTACTTCGGCACCACGGGAGGCCAGGTCTACGCCTCGGCCGATTCCGGCGACAGCTGGTCGCCTATTGTTCACGATCTCCCCGCCGTGCTCTCCGTCGAGGTTCAAACGCTGCCGTGATCCGCGTCATCCTGCCTACGCATTTACGGGGCCTGGCGAACATCGACCGCGAGGTCGAGCTCGAACTCGAAGGTCTCGACCTCCCTGGCTGCTGTGATGGACGCGCTGGAGCAGCGCTATCCGATGCTGCGCGGGACAATCCGCGATCACAGGACAAAAGAAAGGCGAGCGTTTATCCGCTTCTTCGCCTGCGGAGAGGACCTGTCGCACATCCCTCTGGAGGCGCTGCTTCCTGAAGCAGTAATCGGTGGCGAAGAGCCTTTGCGAATTGTCGGTGCCATGGCTGGGGGATAGGCGCCCTAAGTATTCAGGGGCATAATCACCACATTTAGGTATAATACTCTCGATACGCGCTTATCCTGCATCCTTCGGATCAGCGCGGTCGGCTTAGCTTTCCATTGAGAAGTTCAAAATAACTGGAACCTGCCAGCTACCCCAGTTCGCCCTGGTTCGATGGTTCTCTTCGATGAAAAAACTCCCTGAATTTAACACCATAGCTGACTTCCCGGAAAGGGTGGAGCTGCTCGAGCAGGTTTGGATTCCGCTCTCAGATGGATCACGCCTGTCTGCCCGGATCTGGCTTCCGTCAAACGCCTGGTCCAATCCGGTGCCCGCGATCCTGGAATACATCCCTTATCGCAAAGACGATGGGACGGCTATCAGGGACCCGGTCATCCATGAATACTTTGCTGGACACGGCTACGCCTCTCTCCGGGTGGACATGCGCGGGAGTGGAGATTCCGACGGCCTGCTGCTGGATGAATATCTGCCCCAGGAACAAAGCGACGCCTGTGAAGCGATCGCCTGGATTTCCAGCCAACCCTGGTGTACCGGTAAAGTGGGGATGATGGGCATCTCCTGGGGCGGCTTCAACAGCCTGCAGGTCGCCGCCTGCCAGCCGCCTGCACTCAAAGCTATCATCACAGTATGTTCTACGGACGATCGATATACGGACGACTGCCACTATATGGGCGGGTGCGTCCTCGGCTCGGACATGTTAAACTGGGCTTCGATCATGTTCACCTACAACGGCCTGCCTCCCGATCCTGCAGTTGTCGGCGAGCGCTGGCGAGAGATGTGGTTCAACCGGCTGGAGAACACCCCGCCATTTATTGAGAGCTGGCTGAGCCACCAGCAGCGCGATGCATTTTGGAAACAGGGCTCGGTCGATGAAGATTATTCGGCGATCCGCTGTGCGGTCTACGCGGTCGGCGGCTGGGTCGACCCCTACACCAACTCGATCCCCAGGCTGCTTGAAGAGCTGCCAGGCCCACGCAAAGGCTTGATTGGTCCCTGGGCTCATTCTTACCCACATACTGCCGTCCCTAGGCCGGCCATCGGCTTTCTGCAGGAATGCCTGCGCTGGTGGGACTTCTGGCTCAAAGATATCAATACCGGCATCATGGCAGAGCCAATGCTGCGCTTCTGGATGCCGGAAGCGGTCGCGCCAGAGCCTCGCGAGAGCTTCTGGCCCGGTCGCTGGGGGGCAGAAGCCGGCTGGCCGCCAGCAAACATTCAAAATCATATTTATCTGCTTGCTGACGGCAGCCTGGTTGAGGCTCCTGAGCCTGCAAGAGAAGTCAGCCTGCTCGGCGCACAGCTCAACGGTGCGAGCGCCGGCGTCTGGTGTCCGTATGGGAACATCACCGGGATGCCGATCGATCAGCGCCTGGATGACAGCCTGTCATATATGCTTTGATTCTGCCCCGCTCGAGATGCCAGTGGAAATCCTGGGTTTCCCTTATGTCCGCTTAAAACTTTCGGTTGACCAACCAAACGCCCTGATCGCGGTCCGCCTCTGCGATGTTTTTCCCGACGGTGCTTCCCGGCTGGTCAGCTGGGCGATGCTTAACCTCACCCACAGAAACGGGCACGCGCGAACAGAGCCCTTGGAGCCTGGCAGAGTTTACGATATCAGCATCCAGCTAAACGCGGCAGCGCATCGACTGCTCCCCGGGCACCGCTGGCGTCTGGCAGTCTCGCCCACCTATTGGCCGCATGCCTGGCCGTCTCCCGCCCCGGTCCGACTGACCCTACACCTGGGCGAGGAAAGCTTGATTAACCTACCATTCAGACCTCCGAACCCGCTGGACGAGGCGCTGGTCGATTTTGGCCTGCCGGAAGGCGCACCCCCATTATCAATTGAGACACTGCGCCCGGAAAGCAGCAGCCGTAAATTCAGCTACGATGTCGTTACAAAACGCCTGCAGATGGTCGACCAGATCGACGATGGCCGCCTCCGCCTGGTCCAAAATGGGACTGTGGTGGACAGCATCATCACGAACATCTTTTCAATCGTGGAAGGACAGCCGCTTTCTGCCCGGGTCGAATGCCGCAGAGCGCACGAAATCTGCCGCGGCGATTGGCAGACATGCGTGAAAACACTCAGCATCATGACCGGCGATACAACCCACTTTCACCTGACCAGCGTCCTTGACGCCTACGAAGGTGAGGTCAGGGTGTTCACAAAAAGCTGGTCCCGCGCCATCCCGCGTGAAGGCGTTTAGGCTCAAAATATACCCCTTTATAATTATAATGAAAGGATGTGTTGTCCGAACCAATAGGATTGCTTCGAAAAAATAAAATTCTGTCTTAACTTGCTTTCCGCTTATAAAGAGAAAGGACAAACCGATGAGAACGAAGAGAACCTTCTGGCTTAATATCAGCCTGCTGCTGATCGCCAGCCTGATCCTGGCAAGCTGCGCTCCCGCAGCCGCTCCATTGCCGGCTGCGACAGAGGCGCCTCCAGCTGAGCCGGCAGCGACAGAACCACCCACAAAACCGGCTGCAACAGAAGCTCCAACTGAGCCAGCCGCCACTGAGGAAGCTGCACCTCCAGCCGCCGAACCAAAAGTGCTGAAGGGCGCGCCTCACCAAAGACATCGGCAACCTGGATCCAGCGTTTATCGTTGGCTCGGAAGATGATCAGGTTGATCGTGCTGTGATGGATGGGCTGATCCGCTTCAACGCTGCAGGTGAGATCGAAAACCAGCTGGCTGAGACGATTGAGACCTCCGAGGATGGGCTGGTGATCTCTTTCAAGTTAAAAGAAGGCATCCAATGGCAGCGAGGCTATGGTGAGCTCACAACGGAGGACGTGAAGTTTTCCTTTGAGCGCTTCATCGATCCCGAGCTGGATGCTGCTTATAAAGACGATTTTTCCTCGCTGGACCATGTGGAAATCGTCAGCAAATATGAAGGCAAGATCATCCTGAAAGAGCCGCAGGCTACTTTCTGGACGACCACGCTGCCGCTGACCTCCGGGTTGATCGTCTGCAAGAAATTCGTCGAAGAAGTCGGGCTGGAAAAATTCAAAACCGATATCGTCGGCACTGGCCCCTATGAGCTGGTCGAATGGAAGCCTACCGAGAGGCTGGTTCTAAAACGCAACCCGGATTACTGGGGTACGCCACCCCACTTTGATGAAATCCAGCTTTTCCCGATCGACGACGACAAGGCAGCTGAAGTCGCCCTCCAATCCGGCGAAATAGATTTTGGGATCATCTCATTGACATCTGCCGAGCAGTTCCAGACCGATCCCGCCTTTAAGCTCGAAATCACCCCCTCTTTCTCTTACAGCTGGATCGGGATCAACATAGAAAACCCCAAGCTGCAGGACATCAATGTGCGCCAGGCCATCCGCTACGGCATAGACGTGCCGAGCATCCTGATCGCAGCCTACAACGACCTTGCGCCTCAAGCATACACCCTGGTTCCTCCAGGAGTAATCGGCCACTGGGCGGATGCCCCGGTTTTCCAGCGGGACGTCGCCAAAGCAAAAGAATACCTTGCAGCAGCCGGTCTCTCGACGTTGGACCTGAACCTGGCGATCCAGGACACGAGCGAATACCGAACCTGGGCAGAGATCGTCCAGGCGAACCTCGCTGAAGTGGGCATCAACATTAATATTATCCCTCTGGACGCGAGCTCTTTCTGGGACATGGGTTCTGGCGACAAAGGGAAAGAGGTCGAGCTCTTCGCCATTGGCTACTCTTCGGTAAGCCCCGAGCCGGCCTGGTTCAGCATGTGGTTCACATGCGACCAGGTCGGCGTGTGGAACTGGATGCGCTGGTGCGATCCGAAATTCGACGAGCTGCATCAGGAAGGCATCCGCACCCTCGACCCGGCAAAGCGAGAACCGATCTATATCGAAATGCAGAAGCTCTGGGACGAGGCTGTCATCTCCGTTTGGATCACGAACACGCCCCTGGTTTATACTTCTAAGCCAAATATCAACTTTGTGATCTACCCCGGTGGTCTGTGTCCGATGCTCAGGGAATTCACAGCGACCGAATAGCCGTTGTTTTTAGACAGGGCTGGTTTATGTAGATTGAACCAGCCCTGTCCTACCATTCAATCATAATCCCCTGCATAAGGATCTGTCGCGACGGTGATCGTCTATTTTGTAAGACGCCTGCTGATGACAATCGCAGTGCTGCTGCTGGTGACCGTTTTTCTGTCGCTGCTGGTTCATATCATCCCCGGCGATCCGGCTAAGACGCTCCTGGGTCCACGCGCCAGCCCTGAGCTGATTGAAAAGACTCGCGCCGCAATGGACCTGGACCAACCTGTGCACATCCAGGTTGCCAGGTTTGCCTGGAACGTGCTGCACGGCAGTTTCGGGACAGACGTATTCACAGGCGTTTCCATCAATAAACTGATCGGAGCCGCACTCCCCCACACCTTGATCCTCGCCTTCGCCAGCCTGGGAATGGCTGTACTCCTTGGGATCCCACTGGGGGTTTTCTCTGCGACCCACCAGGATTCCTGGCTGGACCGGGTTACAGCACTCATCTCAATTTCCTTCACAACGATCCCTTCCTATGTGGCCGGGCTATTCCTGCTCTTAATCTTCGCGGTGGAGCTGAAGGTTCTTCCAGCGATGGGATTAGGGGAGGAAGGGGACCCGGTCGATTATTTAAAGCACCTGATTCTTCCGGCGACTGCCCTGGCGATCACATGGATCGGCTACCTGGCCCGCCTGGTCAGAACCAGCCTTTTGGAAGTCTTGAATGAAACTTACGTCCGGGCTGCCCGAGCCGGCGGGCTTTCGGAGCGGCTGATCCGCTACAAGTACGCCCTCAAGAACGCTTTGATCCCTACTGTTGCCGTGCTTGGGGTCGGATTGGGCAGCTTAATGGGCGGGGCAGTATTCGTGGAGATCATTTTCACCCGCCCGGGAATGGGGACTTTGATCTATAAAGCAATCCAGGCGCGCAATTACCCGATCGTACGCTCCAGCGTGCTGGTGGTTGCATTCCTGTTTGTATTTGCCAACCTGCTGGCAGACGTGATCTACACCTATCTGGATCCGCGCGTTCAGCTTAATAAAAAGCGGAGCTGACCTTGCAGTACATTGAAAAACCTTCCAGCAGGGCAAATAGGTTCCTTGACCGAATCCCGGTCCTGGGCGATATTGTCAGACAACCTCTCGGAGCTTTAGGCTTCATCATTATTGCCCTTTTCTTCGTCACAGTGATCTTTGCACCGCTGATCGCCCCTTACCATTATGCCGACCAGGACATCCCCAACCGGAATCAAGGACCGTCGGAGACCTATATGTTGGGCACAGATCATCTCGGCCGGGATATCTTCTCCCGGTTGGTTTATGGCTCCCGGATCGCATTGGGAACCGCCCTGCCTTCCGTTGCCATCGCGCTTTCCGCCGGGATTCTGCTGGGACTGACCGCCGGCTACCTCGGGGGAGGCGTGGACGATGTGATCGTGGTGATCATGGATTCCCTTCAGGCGTTTCCTTCCATTATGCTGTCGCTGGCTATCCTGGCTCTGCTTGGGCCTTCCCTGATTAATGTAATCCTGGTGATCGGGTTTACCTGGATGCCCAATTATGCCAGGGTGATCCGCGCCCAGGTGCTGTCTGCAAGAGAAACGATGTACGTCGAAGCCGAACGGTCCCTGGGGGCAAATGATTGGCGCATCCTTCGGATGCATATCCTGCCAAACGTGGTTGCACCTGCGCTGCTGCTGGCTGCGATGGACCTGCCCTGGGTGATCACCTTCGAAGCCGGGCTGTCATTTATGGGGCTGGGCGTTCGTCCGCCAATTCCTTCCTGGGGCGTGATCCTCTCGGAAGGGTTTGACCACATCTTTCAATCGCCGTGGCCGATCATCTGGTCCGGCCTGACCCTGGTCATCATCACACTTGGATTCACACTTTTCGGTGAGTCGTTGAGAGACGTGCTGGACCCACGCCTATCGGGGACAAGAAAAGCTTGATGGAAACGGTATTTGAGGCAGTCGATCTTGAAATCAGATACCACACCCGCCAGGCGACTTTAACGGCTGTTCGGGATGTGAACTTTCAAGTCAAGCGACGGCAAATTGTCGGGTTGGTGGGCGAATCTGGCTGCGGGAAAAGCACGATCGCACTGGCGCTGACGCGATTATTGCCGTCAAACGGGGAAATCTCCGGAGGAAAACTTTTATTTGAAGGACAGGATTTGCGCAGCCTGTCCGAGGAAGAGATGCGCCAGGTGCGCGGCCGTGCGATTTCGATGATTTTTCAGGACCCAATGACCAGCCTGAATCCGGTCTTCAACATCGAGCAGCAGATGGTGGATGCAATTGCAGCCCACCCCCCAAATAACCAGCCCATCAGCAGAGCAGAAGCGCACGATCGAGCGATATTCATGCTGGATCGAGTAGGCATCTCAGATGCGGCGGAAAGGATCAAAAGCTTTCCGCACCAGTTCTCGGGGGGGATGCGCCAAAGGATCATGATAGCCCTGGCACTGCAATCTAATCCGGCCCTTCTGATCGCTGATGAACCAACTTCTGCGCTGGATGTGACCCTGGAAGCGCAGATCACAGATCTCATCTGCCAGCTGCGGGACGAATTGAATACCGGGATTCTCTACATCACCCACGATCTTGGTATTGTCGCCCAGATCTGCGACCAGGTCATCGTATTGTATGCCGGCAATGTGGTGGAATCCGGCGATGTGTTCGGCGTCTTCAAAAAACCGCTTCACCCTTATACCCAGGCGCTGCTCCGGTCGCATCCATCTCACCAGGCGCGCGCCCTCAAGCTGACTACAATCCGCGGCCGCGTCCCAAGCTTGAAAGATCTGCCAACCGGATGCAAATTCGCTCCCCGCTGCGACCTGGCTCAATCGATCTGTTTTATTCAGGAACCCCCAGAAAGTCAATTCCCGGCGCAATCCGTGCTGTGCCATGCCTATCAGCCGGGCTGGCAAGGACCAACCGCTTCTTATTTACCTGCCGGTGCAAAAGACCCGGTTCAATCGGTTAGACCCGAAAGCAGCATCCCCGAGCGGCAGCGAATTTCCATGATGGAACAGGTGATGCAGACAACTCAAGTCAGGGTTCATTACAAAGACAACGTTGGGTGGTTGGGAAAGGTATTCAGGCAGCAAGAGGGGCTCGTCCGAGCAGTGGACGGCGTGGATCTGGCTGTTTTCAGCGGAGAGACCCTGGCGTTAGTCGGAGAGAGCGGCAGCGGGAAAACCACGCTGGGGAGGTTGATTTTGCGGCTTGAAAAACCGACCGCGGGCGAAATCAGCGTTGGGGGGCGGAATATTACTGCGCTGGCACAGGAAAAAATCCGACCTCTGCGCGCCCAGATGCAGATGATTTTTCAAGACCCCATTTCAAGCTTGAGCCCGCGCATGAAAGTCTCAGACATTCTGCTCGAGCCGTTCAGAATACACGGCATCCAGGTCGATCCAGGTCAAAAAGTCGAAGAGCTGCTCCAAATGGTGGGTCTGTCTTCCGAACAGGCGGGCAAGTACCCCCATCAGCTTTCAGGCGGCCAGGCCCGGCGGGTGGGGATCGCCCGCTCGCTGGCCTTGCACCCGGCTGTGCTGGTGGCTGACGAGCCTACAGCGGGATTGGATGTCTCGGTCGCGGCGGGCATTTTGAACCTGATGAAGGACCTGCGCGACAGGCTGGGCCTGACATATATCCTGATCACTCATAACCTCAATATCATCGGGTTCATCGCTGACCGGGTAGCAGTGATGTATTTGGGGAAGATCGTCGAGATTGGCGAGACGGATCAGATTTTTTCAGCCCCCCTCCACCCATACACGGAAGCCTTGATGTCAGCTGTGGCAGTTCCAGATCCCACGCAGCGCGAGAGCCGGCAGCGGATTGTGCTGGAGGGGGAAATTCCCAGCCCGCGCAATCCACCTCCAGGCTGCCCTTTCCACCCTCGCTGCCGCTACCGACAGGACCGCTGCACGATTGAGCCGCCGATCCTTGGACCGACCTCCGACGCGAGTCATCTGACTGCCTGCCATTTCTCAGAAATGGTGGGGAAATTGGATCCAGCATGAACAGGAAAAATTTCAACAGGCAGCTCCCCGCGGATTTCAGGAATGGTGGTTAGCGCTTGCATTTTGAATGATTCCATGCTAAATTGGTTCTAGACCGCCCCATCCATTCATAAGGGGACATCTCCGGCGGTGCTGAAACGGTCAGAACTAGGCCGGCGATCATCCTTCCAAGAACCGCGAAACGGCTTTCAACTAGTGGCGCAGTTTATTCTTAAGGAGGTCCAAAATGTCTAAGAAGATCTACAAACTCTTCATCGGCAAGACGACCGAAGCCTGGCACAGGCTCTCAAAAGACGAACAGCACGAGCTATTGACCAAGGTCCAGGCTGCGGTCGAACAGGCGGGCGGAAAGCGCGTGCTGATGTGCGATCCAACCTGGTCAACCGAGGAATGGCATTTCTGGGGGGTCGAGGAGTTTCCGGATATCGAGGCCGTCATGAAACACACCAAGCTGCTCGCCGAGCTTACCTGGGAGCGCTATGTGGATTCGATGACCTTCTTAGGGACCAAGTATTGAAATAACGGGTTGCGCTTGCAAGCTGTACCCGGTTTCTGGCTGAAGCTCCAGGGAGGCTAGAACCGCAGAAAATCCGTAGTCGCGGCATCCAGATCGGCGTACTCGCCGCGATATTCCGGCGGGAGCAAGGCTGCCAGCTGATACATGATCTCGTCTGTGATCTTCTGGCGGATAAAATGGTCGATCTTCTGACCATTCAAATCAATTTTAAACCGGCGCCCGACCCGAATGTGAAAATCCGTGCGCTGGAGCTGGCGCAGGTTCTGCTGGAGAAGCTCACCCCCAAAATAAACCAGCGGCAGCAGCGGCGCACCGGAATTGAGCGCAAGGGTGACCACGCCCGGGTGGCCTCTTCCCATCCGACCGTCGCCGCTCCGCGTCCCCTCCGGCGTAATGGCCAATATCTTCCCTTCTTCGAGAGCCTGTAAACCTTTCTTCATGGCTGCCAGGTCTGCTTCCCCTCGCCGCATCGGGATTGCACCCCACAGGTCAAATAAATGTCTCAGGAAGGGATCGTCCCATGTCTCTGCTTTTGCATAGCCGGTCACCGGACGCGGCTGCAGGTGGGTGAAAATAAGCGGAACTTCGAGGAAATTGATATGGTTGCAGACCAGGATCAGCGGACCGTTTTGCGGGACCTGGTCGAGCGGATCATCCTCAATCCGGCAAATCAGACGGGTGGCTCCTTTGATGATATTCGTCGCCGCCCAATATTCCAGCGTCATACCGGTACGCCGCTCATCTGCGTGATGACCTCAAGCGCTTTCGGATAAATTCTGGCTTCCAGCGTTTTTCCCGCCACGCAGAGGGTCTCTCCGTCCGCATGTGCCGGGATGGTACCGCGCACGGCTGTGACTCGAATGTGGTCCACTTTGGCAGTGCTGATGGCTGGATGTCCGGCTTGTGTACCTTTCATGAAGCGTGGGATTAATCCAAAGACCGCTGCCCGGCTCACATTACCAGCAATGCACAGGTTGAAAGCGCCATCGTCAACCACCCCGTCAGGCGCCATAAGGAATCCCCCGCCCATCCGCCGACCGTTCATGATCGATAACATCAGCAAAGGTTGGATGAGATCCTGACCTTCATATTCAACCCGCAGCGTTGGAGGGTCGAAGTAAAGGAAGATGGTTTTCAGCGCTGCCACGACATAGGAGGGGAAACCATGCAGGGTCTTCAACTTCAAAGCTTCAAAACCAACCACTGCGTCAAAACCGATCCCGACCCCATTGCCAAAATACCTGCCGGCAGGATAATCGCCTCCCTGCACAAAGCCGATATCGATCCACCTCTTTCGTCCTTCGACCAGCACCTTGCAAGCTTTGTCTAGGTCGGGTGGTATTCCAATCCCAAATGCGAAGTCGTTGCCGCGCCCAACTGAAACAACCCCGAGGGCAGCATGACCCTTGCGTTCCAACGCCGCCCGCATCAGACCGTTTACAACCTCGTTGGCAGTCCCATCCCCTCCAACGGCTACGACCGCATCATAACCCTCAGCCGAAGCTTCGGCTGCCAGCTCGATTGCGTGCCCGGGATAATCTGTGCGGCACAGGTCAAAATCCGCCCCCAATTCCTTCAGCCGGCTTTCGATCTGCGGATAAATGATCTCCCCATTTCCTCGCCCGGAAACGGGATTGACAAGTACTTTATAACGAGCCATAAATAGGTTGTGCCCCGAAAAAAATGATAGCTCTGAAGATTCAGAGGATAAACTATACCACAAAGTTCTGGGAAGAATGGGTAGGGGACCGTTCCTCGTACGGTACAGGTCGATGACGACCCTGGTGTTTTCGGTAAATTTACCCCCGAACAAAGTCTCCATTGCGCAGATCTGCTAAAGTCTGCTGGATCTCTTCCCAGGTGTTCATCACGAATGGACCGTAGGGCACAGTCGGCTCCCTGAACGGTCTCCCTGCCATCAGCATAAACCGAACTCCAGAATCCCGATCGGTTTGCACCAGGATTTGGTCCCCATCCCCGAAAGCAATCATCCTGACCGCATCGATAAGCTCTCCCCGACCTGATGAAAACACCTCGAATTTTCCTCGCCCCATAAATACATAGGCGACAGCCGTATGTCCGGCCGGGACAGGATATTCAAAGCTGGAACCAGCTTCGAGCTCTACATCCATGTACACCGGTCGCGCTGCGATCTCGGTTACCGGACCGGATATGCTGTTCACCTCCCCCGCGACGACTCTGATCCGCGCCCCTCCCACTTCTATGACCGGGATGGAATCGGCACTCACTTCTTGGTAACGCGGCTTGCTCATCTTCTGGGCTGCAGGCAGGTTCACCCAAAGCTGAAAGCCGTATATATTTCCTTCCGGATTTCGGCGCGGCATCTCTTCATGCAGGATGCCGCGTCCTGAGGTCATCCACTGCACATCACCCGGACCGATCAGCCCGGCATTCCCCAGGCTGTCGCGGTGGTGGACAGAGCCTTCGAGCATATAGGTGACCGTTTCGATGCCGCGGTGCGGGTGCATCGGAAAACCGCTGATCGGGCCGTCAGCCGGGTCGTTGAAGGCAAAATGATCGAAGAGCAGGAATGGATCAAAAGGGTTGGCCCGGCTGGGGGCGATCGAACGCCGCAGCAGTACACCGGCGCCTTCGATGACCATCTTCGGCTCAATGATTTGTTCAACTTCACGAACCATGCTGATCCTTCCTTAATTACCCGTATAAAAAGAGGCGATCGCTTGCTGTCGGTCGCTAAAGGATTTGAGGTACATGTCAAATCCTGCCGTTTTGAGTGCCAGCTGGACTCCTTGGGATGGTTTCAACAGCTTGAGGTGGGGAGATTTGTATGTGCCGTCCATCAATCCTTTGCTCACCGTATCGGCGTTTTCATCCTGAGCGGCTTCCCTTAGCATCTTATAAATCGCATGGAATGCCCTGAGTCCGGCGCTGCTGACAAAATTGACTTCGCTGAGGTCGAGCAGCAAATCGCGCATCCCGTCATGGAAGCTCTCTTCGGCCTTTTTCTGCAGAATTGAATAGGTGTTGGTATCGATATCCCCATGGATGTGGAACACCGTTACCGGCTTTTTGCCCAACTCCTGAGCTGAAGTTATTTCAAAATCTGGTCTCATGTTTCCCTCATTACTAAGAACGATCCAGATCAGTTATCTCACTAGACAGTAATCTGGATTCCATTATGTCAGACTGTTAAATATATATACTATATATACCTATTATATCAGAATATTGGGTACACACATTCCTGTTTTCCGATTATTCTGCCGAGGCCTGATTGCTACGATAATCCAATTTCAACCGCCTGCAACAGGCGGGAATACCGCCACCTCATCCCCATCTTCCAATCGAGTATTAAGCCGATCGGGCAGGTGGGTATAGTGCTGCCCGTTTACCAGAATCGCGATCGCGCCAGGACCTCGATTGGGTTGAGGTCTTCCGCTGGCCTCGATCAGCTCCTGGAACTCACCCGGCAGATGGAAGACCAGGTCGCGCAGCGTGCTGTTTTCTGCCAGCTCAACCCAGGGTGTGGATTTCAACCTCTCCCGAAATGTCAGGTATCCCTTAAGATAGACTCTCATTTTTGGAAGCAAGACTTCTTCAGCTGCCCAATTTTTGTCTCAGGCTGTTCAAATCGCTCCGATAGGTTTTAATCTCTTCTGGCGTCATTTCATCCGGGAACTGGAGCGGAATCTGTGTCAATACCTCAACAAACGTATTCGCGTGCGGGGCTATCGCCAGCACGCCCACCTTGCTGCCCTTTTCCAGGCTGATTTTACCGAGCATAAAGTCGGTCAGGAATTTATCCTCTTTCCTGAGAACTTTTTTCCAGGTTTTAGGTGTTGCAGCCATGATGAACTCGGATTCGCGTTTTGCTGCTCCTTCGCTCAGGAAATCCAGCATTAGCAGCCTGCCGGTCTCAACCTTACCGCCGAAAATTACATCATTCTCAATCGCCCACTCCGGCTCAGCCAGCACCCTGAAGGCGAGGCTGACGCTGAGCTTTTTCAGCTCCTGCTCAAACCGCGGCTGGCTCGGGAAGAGGTGAAAACAACCCTCCAGCCACTCTGGGGTGCAGTATCGAACAGAATCCATACGACCCTCCCATTAAAGTAAAAATCTCTCATTCCTGCGGATTGTTTTTCCCCTGGAACCGTGCCAGGATCTCATCGCGAAGCGCCTTCTTAAAGACTTTCTCCGAGACCGTCAAGGGGAGCTCATCCCTGAATTCGACGTATTTTGGGACAGCATACGGCGCCAGGTGCTCCCGGCAGTAATTCCTGATCTCGTCTTCAGTAACCTTTCCCAGGTACTCCTCCTTGAGCTGGATCACCGCCATTACACGCTCACTGCCGGGGTGGTCCAGGTCAGGCACTCCGAAGGCTGCCGCCATCCTCACGGAAGAATGCTTGAATAGCACCTCGTCCACCAGCGTAGTGTAGACTTTCAGCCCAGAAACGTTCACCATGTCTTTGATCCGGTCCACTACCTGAAAGTATCCATCTTCATCCATCACCCCCACATCGCCGGTGTGGAACCAGCCATCCGGGCTTAAACCCGATCCTGGGATAGGCCAGTATCCGCGCATGATTTGCGGACCGCGCACGACAATCTCCCCAGGCTGACCGAAAGGTACCTCAACCCCGGTTTCTGGATCGACCAGTTTGCATTCGGTGTCGGGCGTCGGCACACCGATGCCAAATTTCTCCTTCGGGATGAATTCAGTGATCTTCGAAAAGGCTGAAAGGTTGTAGTGCGTCACAGGAGAAGTTTCGGTGAGGCCGTATCCCTCCGAGACCGGCATTCCAATCTTCTTCTTGATCGCCTCTGCAACCTCCAAAGGAAGCGGCGCTGAGCCGCTCATCGGCAGCACACTCATCCTTCCCAGATTTGCGTCAGCGATCCGCATCAGCTGTGTAGGTACAGCAGGGATCAGAAAGGGCCGGTATTTGTGCAGGTGCTCTACCAGCATATCCATGTCCCGTGGATCGGGCAGCAGGATGATCCGCAGCCCAAGGTGCGTCGCCATTTGAAGCACAAAATGACCGTAGGCATGGAACATTGGGACAGGCATGATCACCGAAGCCTTTCCGACGAAACCACGCAGTACCGGTTTCAAAAGCCAGGAAAAGCCTTGCAGAATACAGCTATAACGGTTGGAGTGGGTGATCATCACCCCCTTCGGCACACCGGTTGCCCCTCCGGTGAAAGCAAGCTCGCACAGGTCAACATGCGGATCCAGCCGAAGCTTCGGCGGTTCAGGATCGTGCTGATCGATCAACTTGCGCAGCTCAAAGACCCCACGCGGCAGGGAACCTGAGATCGCTTTGACATCGTAGCCTTCAGTCGAAGTGACAATGATCGTCTCAATCTGGCAGCATTCCTTGATTGCCAGCACGCGCTCGAGATGTTCTTCCCTGCAGACAACCGCTCGCGCCCCGGAGCTGCCGATTTCATGTTGGAGCCCTTCCTGAGTTCGCAAGATACTGGTTGGGACGGTCGCCGCGCCGGTCTTGAGAATTGCCCAGTCGCTGAGTAGAAACTCGAGGCAGTTCGGCAGGAAGACGCATACCCGGTCGCCTTTTTGAATCCCCAACGCTGCAAAGCCTGCCGCCAAACGATCCACCCGTGTTTAAGCTGATGGTATTTGATCTCCCGTTCCAGAAACAGAACTGCCGTCTGGGCAGGGTATTTTTCTGCCGCATCATCCAAAGCCGAAAACACAGGCCGTTCGGGATAAGGCGAAAGTGTTTTTTCGAGTTTGTAAGGACCTAACTGATAGCTTTTCAACCAGGGACGATCGCTGTAGCTGCTCATCCGTTTCACCTTTGATCGATCAGGGAAATCTCCCCGATCTACTGATCCATACCCAAATCATCCATCCCCAATGCCTGAAGTCGGTCCCGGGTCGGGATCCCGGTATCCAAATCCCAGCCCCGAATTTCATAGTAAGCGTCTTTCATCATTTCCAAAGTCTCCCGGTCGATCCGCATCCCTTTTGCAGGTCCATCCGGGAGCGCATCCTCCATCAGGCGTCCTGGAAGGATGTCATCATCCCGGCGGATGCCTTCGCGGACGCACCCAAGCCGGATCAGGTTGTAGATCCGCTCCCCGCATCTGCGGAAATCAAGGACCGTGAAATCCTCCCCCGTCGCACAGGCGATCAGTCTGACGATCTCATCTGCGGTCAGCAAAATCCCCATGAATTTGCATGCCCCAACCGCGTCCAGCACACCGAGTGCATCCTCCAGGTCGACCAGCACCCTGGCCTCTGCCGGGTTGGCTTCAAAAGGGTTCCGAATGCTGCTCTCATCGACGATCAAGAAAGGCGCGTCGATAAAGGTCGGCCCCTGCACGTAGGCAGTGATGTGATCCCCGCCGCGGTTGGCAGTGACATATCCCAGCCCGCAGATTTTGGCCGCCCGAGGGTCATATGCAGGAAGCTCCAGCCCTTTCACATGGACGGCAAAATGATCCGAGCCCTGACCCAGCTTTTGCGAAAGGATGCGGGTCCCTTCTGCGAGCAGGTCCCCTACACCCTGCCGGTTAGCAATTTTTTCAACCAGGTCAACGACAAGTTCGGCGTCTCCAAAACGGAGCTCGATCCCCCCGGTCTGCTCGCGGGTCAGGGTGCCTCGCTCAAAGCATTCCATCGCGAACGCGATCGTCGCCCCGCAGCTGATCGTGTCCAGGCCGAATTCGTTGCAGCGGTAGTTCGCCATGGTGATTGCATTTAAGTCAGATATCCCGCACAATGCCCCAAACGTATTTGTGGTTTCATATTCAGGTCCCTCTCCCGCGTGCCCGCTCCACTTACCATCACGGATTTCGGTTTTTCGCCCGCAAGAGACCGGACAGGCAAAACACGCTACACCGTCCACCAGCACCTGGTCGGTGAGCGCCTGCGCGTTCACCGCTTCAATCTCATCAAATACTCCTTGCTGCCAGTTCCGCGTCGGATAACCGCCGCGCACGTTGACCATGTCCGAGACCATATTGGTTCCAAAAGCGTCAAAGCCCACTTTGAGAATTGATTCGTCCAGCAGATCGATTTGTCGTTTCGCCGCTTGCATGAAACCTTCTTCATCCGCAAGGGGGACGCGTTTTCTGCCCGCGCACGCCACCGCTTTCAGCCTTTTAGACCCCATCACAGCGCCCAGACCGCACCTGCCTGCGGCGCGGTGCTGGTTGTTCATGATCCCGGCGTAGCGCACCATGTTCTCACCACCCGGGCCGATGCAGGCAATCGTCGCCAGCGGATTCACCTCTCGCTTCAGGGTTTCATCCGTCTCCCGCACATTCTTTCCCCACAGATGCGCTGCATCATGCAGCTCAGCATGACCATCCGTTATTGCCAGGTAAACCGGCGCTGGAGATATCCCCTCGAAAATGATCCCGTCAAAACCACTGCGCCGCATCAGCGGACCAAAATTGCCTCCAGAATTCGCATAACCCAAAATTCCGGTCTGCGGCGATTTGGAGACGATTGAATAGCGGCTGGCGCTGGCAGAAGCAGTTCCGGTCAGCAGACCGGTCATAAAGATCAGCTTGTTGGCATCCCCCAGCGGATCAACGCCCGCCGGGACTTCTGCCATGAAATATCGCGCTGCCAGACCAGTGCCACCAAGGAAATCTTTCGCCCAAATTGGATTCAGCGCTTCTTCCTGCACTTCCCCCTGAGACAGGTTGACCCTCAAGATCTTCCCCATGAAACCAAAGCTCATTCTGCCCTCGCTTTCCTTGATTATCCCAGGATCATTTCAACGGCAGCAATGATCGCAGCTATGAAAAAATCGATATGGTTCCGCTGGCGGAGATAGTCGACGCTCTAGGCGCAGTGAAGTACTGCAACTCCATTATACGGATGAATAACATCCGAGTCAAATATTGTTCAACAAACTTCTCTCTGCCTGCCTGGAATAGAAATTTGTATGCCTGATGGAGATAGAGAGAGAAAAAATGGTGACATTTGAATGCGGATTTGTGATGAAGTTAATCTTGATAAGGCAAGGATAAATATTATAATATACAATATCGACCCAATATATATAATTATAGTGCACAAATGCTGGATAACATCGGTATTTCGTGCATATTAGACATGATTAAAATGCTGGTTGGATAAAACTGGGAGGTAGTAAATGGATCCAGTGATCCTTATTCTGGCGGTCTTGTCCGGCTATTTGGTTGGTGCAATTTCATTCTCACGTCTGATTACTCATCTTGTTTCACCGGGAACTAACCTTGATCATGTCGAGATCGGCGATAGCGAACGTGGCGATATAACCGAGCTGCGTCATTACGGAGCCGATACTGCCTCAATCAAGTTGGGTGCCAGGTGGGGTTGCACAATCGGTCTGTTAGACATCCTGAAAACAACCTTACCAACGTTAGCGGTCAAATATCTTTATCCAGATCAACCTTATTTTCTAATTGCAGCTATTTTTTGCATGGTGGGGCACAACTGGCCAATTTTCTATAAATTCAAAGGCGGCGGGGGAATGTCTTCCATCTATGGTGGATTTCTGGCTGTGGATTGGCTCGGCGCGTTGGTTTGTTCAACAGCCGGCTTGATCTTCGGGCTGGTAATCGTCAAGGACATCCTTGTGGCGTATATGATAGGTCCGGCATTCATGATCTTGTGGTTATGGTTCACCACTCATAACCCGGCTTATATAGCTTATGCAATCATTGTCAATATCCTATTTATTGCGGCGCTGTTGCCAGAAATTCGGGAACAGATTAAAGCTCACCGGGAAGGAAAAGCAAATCTACAGGCAGGCCTGGAGTTTTTCCCAATGGGGCGCGGCATGCTTAAAATGATGGAAATGATGCGCCTGAAAAAGTAAATGCGTTTTAGGATAACGATCATGACACAGCATTACATCATCCCGCTAACTCAACACAGACTTCCTGCGTCAATTGGAGCCAAAGCCCGAAATCTCCGCACTCTGATGGATAAAGGATATAAAGTCCCAGATAGTTACATATGTACCTGGGATGCATATCAAAGCTATCTACACGATGATGTTCGCCTGCTCGATCAACTAATTGCAGAGCTCAGCATTGTCGTTAACCCAGAAATAAATTACGCAATTCGATCCTCTGCAAATGTCGAAGATAGTGAAAATTACTCATTTGCTGGTCAGTTTAAGTCGATGTTGGATATCCGCGGTACAAACCCAGTGCTGCAGGCTATTTGGGCTGTCTGGGCAACCGCTCAATCGACCGAGGTCCGCTCTTATCTTGGAGAGTCATCTCAGGGCCAGTCTGCGATAAAAATGGCTGTGATAATTCAAGAGATGATAAGGCCTGAGATATCTGGGGTTTCGTTCAGCAAAAACCCCATTACATGTCTCGATGAAATTGTCGTTGAGGCGGTGATGGGTAGAGGCGATTTACTGATGAAACAAGGTATTACGCCTCATCGCTGGGTGAATAAATGGGGAAGCTGGCTCTGTAAGCCCGATTTGGATGATTTTCCTGCGGGTTTACTGGAGGAAATTGTTGACCGGACTCGTCAGATCTTCAAAAAGCCTTCACAAAGATGTCGATCTGGAATGGGTATTTGATGGAAAAAACCTTTATTGGGTGCAGCTGCGAGACATTACATCCATCAAGGCGGCAACGTCTTCTCAAATCGCATCTCCAAAGAAATGATCCCGGGGTTGATTAAACCCCTGGTCTGGTCTGTTGCTATACCAACGCATAGTGTGTGATGGCTCCAAATCTTGAAAGATATGATCGGTAATAATAATATTAACCTCTCTGATATGATTTGCGCTTTCAAATCGCGCCAACTTCAATGTAAGCGTTTTGCGAGAGGTTTTTAAGCGTTTGGGTATGCCGCAGGAATCCCTCGAAATGATGATGGGACTTGTTCCGCCCAATATCGATAAACCGCACTTCAAGCCCAGTCCAGGAATGGTATCCAATATCCCTCGAATGACCCGCTTCCTGTGGAATTATGCTCATTTCGATCGCATCGCAAAACAAGCGCTTCCCGCAATTGAGAAACATTGTTATTCAATCCCGATTGAAGTTCTGCCACAGCTCGACGAAAAACAAATCCTTATTAAGTTGGATGAGTTGCATGGTCTTTACAGGCAAATATCTCATCACACCATCATCGTTCAAATGATGATGCATATATACAATCGCATTCTGAAATCACTCCTTGAGCGAAAAGGGATTGATTTCCACCTGTTTGATCTGACCGAAGGAATGCCAGAGTCTGACTGTTTAATCCCAATATCTCCCTTGCGAACTTAGCATCTACCTTTCGCACCCTGGACTCGGAAGTCCAACAACAAATTCAAGCTTCGGATTATCAGGCATTCCAATCTCTGCCAGGTATTGAAGATTTTCAACTCCAAGTGGCGGACTTCCTCGAAAATTTTGGCTACTTGAGCGACAGCGCCGTTGATTTTTCACATGTGCCCTGGCGTGAAAACCCGGACCTTGTCCTGAAAATCATAACTGAATATCCAGCCTTCTCAGAACAGACTCGCATCAAAACCAGCCTGCGAGACTTATCTCCAGGCTGGTTGTCCGGAATTTTGATCAAATCATTTTATCGCCGTGCCAGGCTTTTCCTCTGCTATTATCGAGAGGCTTTCAGTCGGCTGTTTTCAAGGATTTTAGGTTTGCTCCGCTCTCATTATCTTGCGCTTGCAGGACAACTTTCCCAGAATGATGTGCTGTTCGTGCCTGATATATCTTCTACCTGTACCACGACGAGTTGAAACAGATTTTATCTGATGATATAAATGATATTGAAGTAAAGCGGCTTATCGCAGAACGTCAAGAAGAAATGGAGCAATCGAAAAATGTCGAACTGCCGGAAGTTATTTTCGGCGACACTGCCCCGCCGGCAGTTGTAAATGCAAAGAAAACATTTTCAGGCGTACCAACTTCGCGCGGTTACTACACAGGACGCGTGAAAGTCATCAAAAAACTGAGCGAGTTCCCAAAACTCAGCCGGGGAACGTCCTGGTGATTCCGTTCTCCGATACTGGCTGGTGCCGCTTTTCAGAAAGGCAGGGGCTGTCATCGCTGAATTCAGGCGGCATGCTTTCTCACAGTTCAATTATCGCCCGCGAATATAATATCCCGGCAGTGGTATCCGTCGCCGGCGCGCTTCTGCTCCAGGATGACACCCTGGTCCATGTCGACGGATTCAAAGGCGAAATCAAGATTATCGAAGGTTGAGCGTTATGGAAGAGAAAATGGCGGTACTTACTGCAAAAAACTTGGTGAAACAATATGAGTTCGGTAGTCATCAGGTCAGCGCATTTGCTGGAGTTGATTTTGCTGTCGAAGAGGGGGAATTCGTAGCCATTATGGGGCCTTCCGGGAGCGGCAAATCTACCCTGCTCCACCTGATCGGCGGATTGGATACCCCAACAGCGGGGAGATCACCCTTGCCGGACAAAACCTGGCGATGCTCAAAGACAAGAAATCACGCTTCTCCGCAGGCGAAATGTGGGTTTTGTTTTTCAGCTTTAATCTGCTCCCCACACTGACCGCCGAAGAGAACATCGCCCTGCCGTTGCTGATCGATAACAAGAAAATCCGACGACTATCAGGAGCGGTTGGACGCTCTGCTGGAACTGGTCGGTTTGAGCAGCAGGCGAAAGCACAAACCCGAGCAGCTTTCTGGAGGAGAACAGCAGCGTGTCGCCCTGGCGCGCGCCCTGATCACCCAGCCGGCGATTGTGCTCGCCGACGAGCCCACCGGCAACCTGGATTTAAAAACCGGGACATCCATCATGGAAATCCTGCGCCTCTCCTGCGACGAGCTGGGACAGACAATGATCATCGTCACCCACGATCCGAAAGCGGCATCTTATGCTGACCGGGTGGTCATTCTTGCGCGACGGTAGCATCATCAACGAAATCCACCTGGATAGGACCTTCCTACTCTCCCAGAAGCACTCACTGGTCATTGAAGAGCTCGAGCATCTCGGTCCTGAACAATAAAATTTCCTATGCGTCTTTTTCGTTTGCTGATTATCCGTTCACTGCTTGACCGTCCGCTCCGGATGCTGTTGAGCACTTTTGGCATCATGCTGGGTGTGGCAGCTATTCTGGCGATCAACATAACCAACAACAACGCCATCGCGTCAGTCGACCGGCTCTTCAGCAATACTTCAGGGAAAGCCAACCTAATCGTGACCGCTGCGAAGGATCAAGAGGATGGTTTTTCGCAGCATATCCTGACCTCGCTGCGCGCCCAACCCGGGATCGCAGCTGCTGTGCCATCGATCCAGCTGATGGCCATGCTCGCCGACGAAGCCGCTCCATCCGAAACCGGGCTCAGCTTCTTCGGCCAATCGTCCGGCGGGCTTCAGCTTTTTGGTATTGATCCCTTACAAGACGATGAGGCGCGCGAATACCGGCTCCTGCAGGGAAAATTCCTCAGCAACGATCCGACATCAGATGAAATCGTGCTTGTGGATAGCTATGCTGAAGAAAACGAGCTGGAGATAGGCAGGACCGTCGAAATCCTCACCGAGGACGGCGTGGAAAAATTCACTCTGGTGGGCACGATCGCCAAGGAAGGACCGGGACAGTTAAACAACGGCGCCTTCGGGGTGATCCCGCTTGAAACCGCTCAGAAATTGACCTTCCGAGAGGGCATGATCGATCAGGTCGACCTGGTCGTCACGCCGGATAAAACATCCACCCAGGCGGTCGAAACGATCCGAGAAAATCTGCAAAGCACCATCGGTGACGATTATTCTGTGATATACCCCGCCGCCCAAGGCCGCCGGATGACCCAAATGCTGAGCAACTTTCAGATCGGGCTGAATCTCATGAGCGGGATGGCGCTTTTTGTGGGAGCTTTTTTGATTTACAACGCCTTTGCGATGACCATCGCCGAACGCACCCGCGAGTTCGGCATGCTCCGTACGGTTGGGATGAGCCGGTCCCAGATCACCATCCAGGTGTTAGGTGAAGCAACCTTGTTGGGTTTTCTGGGCTCCCTTTTTGGACTTGGGTTAGGGTTGTTGATGGCGCGCGGCCTCAGCCAGGTGATGGGGGTCCTGCTCGCCCAAGATATCGGGGCTGCCTCCTTCCCAACGGATGTGGCTCTCACAGCGGTTTTCGTCGGTATTTTTGTGACCGTAATTGCAGCAATGGTTCCGGCAGTCAATGCCGGTCGGATATCGCCTATAGAGGCGGTGTTGATCCGCGGCCGTTCGCGGGAGGGCTGGTTTATCCGTTACGGCTGGATTCCTGGCATCGTCCTGCTGGTAATATCGACGATCATTCTCGTTTTGAACCCATTCCCTTACGATGTCCAGTTCCGCCTGGGAAGTCTGGTCACTTTCAGCCTTTTCCTTGGTGCCACTCTCATGATCCCATCTTCAATCCGCTATTGGGAAATCGGACTGCGGCCGATCGCTGTCCTGCTCTTTCGTCAGAGCGGGCAGCTCGGCAGCCGCAATATTCTCAGAACAAAACTGCGCACGACCCTGACTGTGGCGGCTTTAATGATCGGCGTCTCGATGGTGGTCATCGTCTGGGCGATTACCGGTTCCTTCAAAGGCGACCTGGACGATTGGCTGACCAGCTATGCAGGGGGAGACCTGTACATCTCTTCTTCGCTTCCAATGGGGGACGATGTCTGGAAGCGAATCCGGGGTGTGGAAGGTGTAAAAACCGCCGCGCCGGTTCATTATTTCAACGTTAAATGGCTTTCTCCTGACGGCGAAGACGAATTGACCTTTATGGCCGTTGACCTTGCGTCCTACGTGGATGTCACAAATTTCCAGTTCAGCCAGTCCGATCCGGAGCCTCAGGAATCGATCCAGCAGCTATCGAAAGGCGAATCTGTATTCATCTCCAGCGTGCTCTCAGAGAAATACGGCCTGCAGCCGGGAGATTCGATTGTCTTGCTGACCAAAACCGGCCCACACACGTTTCGGATCGCGGGCGTGACCGTAAGTTATCTAAATCAAGGACTGGTCATCACCGGAATATGGAACGATATGGACCGCTATTTCCGTCAGAAAGATGCGAACGCCTTTTTAGTCAGGGTTCAATCCGGATATCAGCCGGACGAGGTCGCGGATCGGATTGACGACCTCTATGGAAAACGCGACCGGCTCTCGATCGAATTCGAGCCAGTCACTGCTGGGACGAATAACGGTTTTGATGAAGCAGGCTTTTAGCCTTTTCGACGTCCTCGCCCTTATCGCGATCCTGGTCGGTTTCTTTGGGATAGCAAATACAATGACAATGAATGTGATCGAGCGCACTCAGGAGATCGGCATGCTCCGCGCCGTCGGAATGACCCGACCGCAGATCATCCGCACCATCCTTGCCGAAGCGGCTTTGATCGGCCTGGTCGGGGGCGTGTTAGGATTGGCACTTGGCGTAGTCCTTTCAAAAATCTTCATGGCGGCGATGAGCGCAATGTCGGGCTATCGCCTGGCGTTTGTCCTTCCAGCTGCCCGGCTGTTCTTTGCGGTGGTCGCATCGCTGGTCGTCTCCCAGATCGCGGCTCTATTCCCCGCGCTGCGCGCGGCGCGAACCCGTATCCTCGACGCAATTCATTACGAATAAGGCAAGAAAACAGCCCTTTGAATTATATACTGGTATTTCTGATAATTTGTACAAGTGCGTAATTTAACTTTAGTCTCATGGCTTATAATTTCCAGGTCAAGTATTAATAAATTTGATCCACACACTTTTGCTCAGGAGACCAACTGATGGAAAAATATGGCTATCGCTTCACTTTCGGGCCCTGGAACATACATGAAGGCACGGATCCCTTCGGCCCGCCTGTTCGCCCAGAGCTGAGTTTTGAGCGGAAGCTGCTGTTTTACAAAGAGCTCGGCTTCGATGCGGTCCAGTTCCACGATGACGACGCCGTCCCAAACCTGGATGGGCTGCCCCGGCTCAGATCCGCCAGCAAGCCCGGGATGTACGCCGCCAGCTGCGCGACCACGGGCTTAGCGCCGAATTCGTCGCCCCCCGCCTGTGGGAGAGCCCCATGACGATAGACGGCGCCTATACATCGAATGATCCGAAAGCCCGCCATTATGCAATCGAGCGTACGAAAATCGCCGCGGATATCGCAGGTGAATTGGATTGCGACCTGATGGTGCTCTGGTTGGCTCGTGAAGGTACCTACATGCGCGAGTCGAAGGACGCCGGCCGCGCCGCACACCAGCTGCTGGAGGCTATCAACACCGTGCTTGATTATGCCCCCCAACTCCGCATCGCCATCGAGCCAAAACCCAACGAGCCGATGGACCTGGCATATATCCCCACAATGGGTCATGCTCTGGCGCTTGGATTTCAGGCATCGGACCCCGTAAGAGTTGGCGTGCTTATGGAAACCGCCCACAGCATCCTGGCCGGCTTGGACCCTGCCGACGAGATCGCCTTCGCGATGGCTTTCAAGAAGCTGTGGAGCGTGCACCTGAACGATCAGAACGGGCAAAAATTCGACCAGGATCGCTCTTTTGGCTCAGTAGACCTGCGGCGTGCATTCAACCAGGTCCGCGTGCTGGACGAAAACCGCTATTGGGAGGTTGGCATGGTCGGAATGGACGTCAAAGCCATCCGCACCCAGCCTGCCGAGCTGGCCACCAAACACCTCCGCAACAGTTTGGGGACGTTCCTGCGCCTGGTCGAGATCTCGCGCTCGCTTGACCGTAATACTGTCGCCGAGCTGGTCGCCGCCCGAGATTATGAAGAGCTGGACTGGTTGGTGCTGAGCCGCCTGATGGGTAAGAGCTAGCGGGCAGAACAAGACAGAAGTAGAGCATCGATATTCGAGGCGGCATTAAAATTGGCCGCCTCACCTGCATATTTATCCATACGATCATATTGATTTCATGATGTTTGACACAATTGACTTTCTCGTTTTGGTACCTATAATTATAGGTACTTCTGACAGGGTTTTTTCATTCTCTTCTCTTCCTTGGGATTCACAGATACCAATCGGTCGAGCCGCGGCCTTCGCAGAGCTCGACCGATTGGATTTAAATGGCAAAAAATGCGATTCAATGATCGAGATGGAATATCAAACTCAGGACAAGAACCCAGCTGAGGTTTAAACCTGGCTGGCAATGCGCTGTAACAATACCCGGTAATAGCGGTAGTTCTCCCAGGGAACGTCTGCCCTCACCCGCCCGTCCGCCAGAGGGGCGTAGCCGCCCTGAGCCAACAGCGCAGGCACCTTTTCTTCCACCTCGCGGCGGATCGACTCCTTATCCTCCCGCAGCACATCCAGGTCGATCCCGCCGATCAGCCGCAGATCGAGGCCAAACTCCTTGCGCAGCTCCCGATAATCCATTCCACCTCCGAACACTTCCACCGCCCACAGGCAGTTAAAGCCCGCTTCCAGCATCGCCGGGATCAAGACGCGGCAGTTCGCATAGGTGCGCAGGATGATCGTGCTCACACCTGCTCGGCGAAGCACATTAAGGATCGGCTGATAGGTCGGCAGTACCAGCTCGCGGTACATCTTTGGCGAAACCAGCGGCCCACGGTTGCCGCCGATCGGCTCGCTGAACACGGCCGCTTCAACCTGCACATCCCGCAGCATCCGCTCGGCCATCCGGGCATTGAACTCCCCCTGGATTTCCATCAACTTCTGGATCACAGCCGGATCATCTTTGAGCAGCAGCATCAGCTCGTTGAACCGTTCCCAGCCGTCCACACCAACCAATTCAAAGAATCCGTTGTGAACATACAGCATCCGAACCTGTGAGCCCTCTTTAATCCTGTTGATGATCTTTTTCCAGTTTTTTGGCAAGCGGCTTGGATCATCCAGGTTCAGCAGTTGGGAATATCCGGCAGCCTCTTCAAACTGCTTCGGCCATTTTTTGGGATAAGGGATCGGCCACAAATCCGCTTCGATCTCTTCTCGTTGATCCACCCAGAACAAGCCGGAAATCGTTGAATTTTTCGGCATCCCCTGGCTGCGCCAGGCTTCCAGCACATCTTCCCGCAGCCCTTCAGCGAACAGCGGGGCGCGGTCCGGCGTGCCATACGCCATGGTTTCAAGAAATCTTGAGCGAGAGTCCATCCAATCGATTATAGTCCAGTCTCCAATAGTACTGGTATCCTATTTACATGCCTAAAATCACTGGTTATACTTGGTACAGTGGTCTGACTTGTATACCATTGAAGAGAAACCTATGACAATCAATCCGATCTCCCGCCGTTACCTGCCAGATGTTGTCGCTGGCAAGCTCGCCGCATCGATTCTCAATGGGACGCTCAAAGAAGGCAGCCAGCTTCCTCCTGAACGCGAGCTGATGAAGCAGTTCGACGTCAGCCGCTCAACCCTCCGCGAAGCCCTCAAAGTGCTGGCGGATAACCACCTGATCGACCCGCGCCAGGGTGTCGGCTGGTTTGTGCAAGATCGATCAAACCAATTTCACCCGTGCTCGCGCCCTCGCCGGGATCGACCGTGAGCCCGCGACCCCTGCCGTTCGGCGGGCATCTGACGAGATACCCACCGGCCCACGCCGCCTGCCGGTCGCTCCGGAAAAACCACTCCATATTCCCAACCTGCAGACCGACCGACTGGGCACCTTTGATTTCATCTCCTGGTGGGAGCGAGAGCGCGTCGAGAAGGCGAAAATCTTGGTCGTCGGCGCCGGGGCATTGGGCAACGAGGTGATCAAAAACCTGGCACTGATGGGTGTCGGGAACCTATATATCGTTGATTTCGACACGATCGAGGCCGCCAATCTCAGCCGCTCGCCGCTCTTTCGCGAGAGCGATTCGGGCCGGCGCAAGGCCGAGGTCGCTGCTGCCCGCGTCAGAGGACCTCAATCCAGATGTCCATGTCCAGTACCTGCACGGCGATGCGACCACCCAGCTTGGCCTGGGGGTGATCCGCCGGATGGATGTCATCATCGGCTGCCTGGATAACCGCGAAGCCCGCCTGGCAGTCAATCGCTTCGCCTATTGGATGAATAAACCCTGGGTGGACGGCGCAATCCAGGAGCTGCTGGGGCTGGTGCGGGTTTTCATCCCCGGCCAGGGCGCCTGCTTTGAATGCACCCTGAACGAGCAGGCCCGCCGCGACCTGGCCGTGCGCTATTCCTGCCCGCTGCTCGCCCGCCAGAACATCTTGCTCGGTAAAGTCCCCACAACGCCTACCATCGCATCCATCATCGGCGCAATGCAGTCGCAGGAAGCCTTAAGCTGCTCCATGGCCTACCGGTAGAGCCAGGAAAAGTCATCCACTTCAATGGGATGATCAACGAGATGCACACCACCGCTTATAACCCTCGCCCCGACTGCGAAAGCCATTGGACCTATGGTGAAGTCACCGAGCTGCCCGCCAGCGTCCATTCCACCACCTGTCTGACCTGCTGCGAGATCGCCGCCGCTGACCTTGGTCCCGAGGCTGTCATTGAGCTGGATCAGGAGCTGATCCTTTCGCTGAAATGCCCACGCTGCAACACCATTGAGCAAGTCTTCAAGCCGATTTCTGAGGTCAGCTTTGAAGCTGCGCACTGCCCAGCCTGCGGAGCGATGCGCGAGACTGAGATGACCCATTCCGTCACCGGCTCAGAGCACTTCCTAAACCGTACACTGGCGAGCGTAGGAGTCCCTCCCCTGCACATCTTGCGGGCCTTCACTGCCCAGGATTACCGATTCTACGAGATGACAGCCGACCTGGCAGAAGCGCTGCACTTCAGCGATTTCGAAGAGACTTCCCCAACCCGCCGGGAGGCGCATCCGGAATCGGATCCGATTGGGGGAGCAGGTCGGCTTCGATGAGAGCCTCAGTAAAAAACCACGGCGCAAGGTCGTGCTGCAGGATTAAGGTCGACCATGACAGCCCAAGAACAAGCTCACTAAAGAATGGAGATCTAATTCGATGCAGAACTTCAGCAGCAGCCTGCCCGGACAATTCCTGACCGTGATCCTTGCCACACTGGCAGCTGCCGCGTTGGCCTATCTGATCTACCTGACCAACCGGGGCATTCTCCCATCTGTGCTGCGCTGGGTGTTGATCGGCGCGCTGGGTATTTGCGCCGGTTTTGCGGCTCGCCTGTTCCTGCCCGGCCGCGTTCTCTTTTCCAGCTGCTTGCCAGTGCTGCGGCATTGTTTCTCGGACTGATTTTGTTAACGTTGATCTCAAATGGCTCTCTCGGCGATTATCTGTTCCAGAGCGGGCAGGCCGGATTTAATCCGGGTTGGCTTGCACCTTATAGCATCGCGTGTGGCGCGGCCTTGCTCGTTCTCTCAGCCTGGAGGAAGCCGACCCGTTCGAGAGTAACGCAAAAAGCCTCGACCAGTACAGGTGAAAATGGGCACCCGGCTGAACCGGGCAAGATCAAGACAAAAGGGAAACCGCCGCTGTCTTCCAGCCATGCCCCTCGACTGAAGAAAATTGTCCAGCCAAAACCACTGCATCGGGTCATAGCAAAGCCTGGTCCCACCGGTGGAGAAATTCCAGGCAGAACTCCAGGATTGGTGGGAGCACGGCTTGTCCGGACCCGACAGCCCAGCAGTCACCATCTCCCAGCCACTCGGAAAACACACCCCGGCGTCCGAGTACAGGTCAAACACCCGCGCCGCACGCCTGCAAAAAAGCAGAAAGCCCGCACAATGATCCAGCTGATCGGAAAAGAAGAGCATCGCTGCCCCTATTGCCTGGAAGAAGTCATCCCGAACGATCCACGCGGCGTGAACAATTTGTCCGGTTTGCCGCACGCATCACCATTCTGACTGCTGGGCTGTCACCGGCAATTGCCAGGTCCCGCATGTTCACGAATAATCAGCAAGGTTTTTGGAGCGACTGATGGCCGATCTACTTGTCACAATTGTCTTACCGAACGGAGGGGCACGCCAGGCGGAAATGCCCGATGATGTACCAGATCCGCGAGCTCGTCCCTGAGCTGGTTGGGCTTCTTCAGCTCCCGACCATTGGACCCGATGGCCGCCCAATGGGCTACCGGTTGGACAGCAAATCGCAAGGCCGCGAGCTTGGAGAAGAAGAAACGCTCGCCAAAGCCGGGATCCCGGAAAACGATCGCCTGATGCTGACCGCCGATATTACAGCCGGGGCAGCCTCCACCGATCAGAGCCCACGCATGCGCCGTCTGTGGGCTGATTATCAGCTGATGCAGGAGCTTGCCGGGCGGAGTGATATGATCGAATTCACCTCAAAAGCCGTACGCCCCGGACTGCCGCCCGAGACTTACATCATCACCTATAAATGTAAGGGCATCCTGGGGGTGGACCGACAGGGCCGGCCAAAATTCGGCAGCCGCCACCAGGTGGAAATCTACCTGCACAACCAGTATCCTCAACGCTGGCCGGGGATGAAATGGCTGACCCCGATCTGGCATCCAAACATCAACCACCTAAATGGAACAGTCTGCATCGACGCAGCCTGGTGGACAGCCAGCCGCTCGCTCGACCGGCTGGTGATCATGATCGGCGAGATGGTGCAGTATAAAAATTATCACGACGATCCTGCAAAACCCCCCTTCCCCTGGGATCCCGAAGCAGCCCGCTGGAGCCGGTTCTACCGTCAGGAGCATCCGGATGCTTTTCCGGTGGACGAACGCGAGCTGCTCCGTCCTGAAAAAGTAAAAATCCGCAAACCGGAACCTGCGGCGCCCCAAAAGCGCATCCGGCTGAAATAAGCCTTCAGCTGCTGCCTGGCCCGGGCAGATCCAAATCCATCCATCCAACTTGTTCTGAAAATCGGAGGAAAAAATGACTGATAAAAACCTTACCCTTGTGCTTCCCGCTGGTGGCACCCGCACGGCGGAAGTCCCAGACGATGTGATTGTGAAGGAGCTGATCCCTGAACTGGCGACATCATTGGAGCTTCCCACAACTGGTCCGGACGGCCGTCCTATCAATTATCGATTGGACAGCAAAGCCCTGGGACGCGAGCTCCAGGACGAAGAAACGCTGAACCGGGCCGGCGTCCCTGAAGACGACCGGCTGCTGATCACTGCTGACATCACGGCAGGATAAAGGTTCGGCCAGGTGGCATATCCCGCCAGACAGCCACCTGGCCTCTCCTGAAAAACTTGCATTGGAGATTTTACCACGCATGGCCGACCAAACCATCCGCCTTGTACCAAATGAGCCGCTTCTGCCGCTTCGCTCACACATTCCGTGTCAGCGGGCCTGGCGCTGGCGCACCGCCTTGGAAGAAGACGGGCTGACCCCGGGCGTTTCCGTCTTTGTCACCCAGCGCGCTTTCGTTCGCATCTGCGCACATGCTGGCAGTGATCTGAGCAATGAGGTGGGCGGCTGGTTGGTCGGGAAATGGCGCGCCGACCGCAGGACAGGCGAGGATTTTATCATCGTTGAAGCGATCCTCCCCGCCCCTCACACCCGGCATGGCAGCGCCTTCCTGACTTTTACGCAAGACAGCCAGGTGGCCTTGCATGATGAGCTCATCGCCCGCTTTCCTTCCAAAGACCTGGTCGGTTGGTACCATACCCACCCGCATATGGGGGTCTTCCTGTCCGAATATGATACCTGGCTGCACCGGAATTTCTTCCCGGCGCAGCACCAAGTTGCCCTGGTCGTCGAGCCTCACTCATCCACAGCTGGTTTTTTTATCCGCCAGGTGGATGGTGTGCTGGACCCGCGCCGCTATTTCGGCTTCTACGAACTTCATCACCGAAATCGGAGAAGCGTGGTGCATTGGCGAAACATGTTTCCCCAGGCTTCCATCGCTTAAGGAGAATTTTCTATGAATAGGATCATGAGGCTTTACTTTTACGGTGTGCTGGGTGCGATCGGGGGAGTGATCGGCTGGCACGTCAGCAACTTGCTTGGGCTTTCCTTTACTGGCAGCGTCTATCTCAGCGAAATCATCGTTGGCGCGCTGATCGGGCTATTTATAGGCTTAATGATCGGCATAACCGAAGGGATTCTTACCCGAAATGCCCTCCAGGTTGGACGCGGCGCCTTATATAGCGGCTTGTTAGGTCTAGCCGGCGGCGCAATCGGCCTGCCGCTCGCAGAAGCGTTTTTTCAGCTGATCGGAGGGCAGGCCTGGGCACGCGCCCTGGGGTGGGCAGTATTCGGTTTGCTGATTGGACTGGCTGCCGGTGCCACCAGTGGAAGCCAGATTTGGAAAGGAGCCCTAGGCGGCATGATCGGCGGCTTGCTTGGTGGGCTACTGCTCGAAGCCGCCCGGAACTGGTTTGAAGATCCACTACTCGGAAAAGCCGCTGGCCTGCTGCTGCTAGGCGCTTCAGTCGGAACCTTTATCGCTCTGATTGTCTTCCTGCTCTCGCGCGCCTGGCTGGAAGTGGGTTCCGGAAAGCTGAAGGGGACCGAGTTTATCCTCGACAAGTTTCTGAAGGCGAATGGGCCTTCTGCCTTCATCGGTTCGGATGCTTTAAAAGCCGATATTGTCCTTCCAGACCCAGATGTTGCTCCCCAACACGCCATGCTGAAAGGTGGAGGCACGCACTTCAACCTGAAAGACTTGAGTCTGGCAGGTACTTTCGTCAACAACCAGCAGATCGAGCAGGCTCAGCTCCGCAACCACCAGACCATCCGGGTCGGAAACACCCAGTTGGTTTACCACGAAAAGAGGTGAACGATGGATCAGAACATCCATTTCAAATATCGAGTTGGTCGATTTTCAATAGCCATCCTGGCTCTCCTGACTCTGGCGACACAGAGCGCGTTTGGCCTGGCAGTTCAAACGACACCGGAACCCGAAACGGAAGCCGCGGGCGCGATCGCCCATATCACCCAGGTGGATACCTCTCAATTCCCTCAGGTGACTGCCTACATCTCAGTGACCGACGAAAACGGCGAGCCAGTTGCGGTCAACCCCGATCAAATCGTGCTGCAAGAAAACGGCGAGGCAATGAAGCTCGACGAGGTTGGCAGCTCGGAAGATATCGGCCCGCTGACGACCCTGCTGGTGATGGATATCTCTGGGAGCATGAACCACGGCGGTAAGCTCAAAGCCGCCAAAGAAGCTGCAAAGGCTTATGTCGACCAGGCTCGCCCCTCGGACCAGATCGGCTTGCTGACTTTCAACACAGACATTGAATATGAACAGCCGCTGACCAGCGACCGCCAAAAGCTGATCGCAGCGATTAATGGACTGAAAGCTCAGAACGACACTGCGATGTTTGACGCGCTGGGTGAAGGGATCGACATCCTCGAAGCCATCCCAGGCCGGAAAGCAGTGATCGTTCTAACAGACGGTTTAGATAACCGCAGCAAGCTGAGCTCGCAGCAGGTCCTCATGCTGATTGGCCCGCGCGGCCTCTCGATTTCCGTGGTCGGCCTCGGCGACCCATCTCAAAGCACCGGTGCAATCACCAGCCTGGATGAACGCGGCTTGCTGGCGTTCTCGGCGCTTGCAGGCGGCGCGTACGGCTACGCCAAGGACGCCAACTCGCTGCGACAGCTCTATCAGAAATACGGCCGCGCCTTGCAAAGCGAATACGTCGTCTCGTACACATCGCCTGCATCCTTGCGAGACGGAGTCAATCGGGCCCTCAGCGCTACGCTTAAAGATACGACCGGGCTGCCTGGCACAGTCGATTCCCCGACCTCATACAACCCGGGCGGGCTGGTGCCCGAGGTTGCTGAGCCAGCCTCCTGGCCGCTTTTCCTGGGGCTGATCATTGGACTTGCGCTGCTGTTTTAATCCCCTAATACTGATCACGTTCCTGCCGCGCATGCACAGGGGGCAGGAGCAGAAAAGCGCCGAAAAGAAAGGCAGCATCAAGCTGCACACTGAAACCGCTCCAGCAAAACCCAGGGTGAAGCTAAAAAGCTGAACCCCGCATAAAGGCCGCTGGCGACAGTCAGCTTCAATGCGCCTGTCACCAGCGGCTCTCATCAGATGTACAGGCGGTCGCGGTCAATCTCGTCGCGCAAGATGCGCAGCTCGTCCAAGCTGGGCGGCAGATTGGTTTCAACATCATCTGAAAGCAGCAGCTCAAAACCGGTGTTTTCCAGGACTTGTTCCACCGTCACGTCCGGCTGGACAGCCAGGAGCATCATGCGCTTGCTCTCTGAGTGAAAACCCATCACCCCCAGGTTGGAGACCACCCGATACGGCCCGCTCCCGGCCGGGAGGCCGACTTGCTCGCGCATCCCCGGGCCTCCGAGGAATCCAGGCGTCGTGACAAAATCCAGCGTTTGGACAAAACGCCTGCGGTCATGGCGCATGATTGCAATCGTCCGCCAGCACAGAGAGGCAAAATCGTTCCCGCCCCCGCTGCCGGGCAGGCGCACCTTGGGACGGTGGTAATCGCCGATCACGGTGCTGTTCAAGTTTCCGTACGGATCGATCTGTGCGCCGCCCAGAAAACCGTATTCAATAACCCCGCGGTGGGCTGTTTCTCCGATATCCCCCAAACCAGCCGCGGCAACTGCGCGATGAAAGGTCGATTCCCCTCCTACCGCCATGGGCAGCTCGTTCAGGATGGCTCCGATCCCACCAAACTCAAAGATCGTCACCAGGTTGGGAGCGTGCATGCGCTTTGCCAGTGCTGCTGCGAGCATGGGGATGCCGGTGCCGATGATCGCCGTGCTGTTGTCTGTCATTAGCCTTGCCGCCGTGCAGATCAGCAGCTCGGCAGCGTTATAACTTTGATCCGGTCCATCTGATTTTTTTGCTTCTTTCATGTCCGGCCTCTTTTTACAAGCTGGTTTAACCGCTCCTCGCCGATCAGCGCCCGATATTCCCGATGATCTTTAACGCGATAGACGTATTTTTCCAGGTAAGTGCGGGTTGTCTCTGCGTCCTGGGCTGCATCTACCCATTCCCGAATCTGGGGTTCATCCCGTCTGTAGCGATAGCACATTTCGCCCGGATGCGAACCAAACGGTGCATCCACCACTGCATCCACCAGATAATAAGGGATCGTCGTCCGATCGGGGTGGTTGCGGATCACTTCCGTATCGACGATCTCCTCGGCGCTGATGATCAGGGTCTTTGAGGCGCGCGACATCTCGTTTGCGAAACCGCTGATCCCTTCGATCTGGGCGTTCCCATACTTATCCGCCTGGTGGACGTGGATCAATCCCACGTCCAGGATGAGCGCCGGCACCAGGCAGATCGGTTCTTCGGTAAAAGGGCAGGTTGCCGCCTTTGCAGCGCTGTATTTGAAGGTGTCCGTGCCTAACATCGAACGAATCGGTACAAACGGGACCCCCATTGCGGCAGCTTTGAACCGAAACACCAGGGCGGCGTTGCTCCATTCCACGCAGGTCTCCAGATGTCCGTTCTCCAGCTCGCGCCGGAAAGGGTTGGAAACCCCATATACCTCCAGCCCGATGTAGGTGACGTCCATCGCCCTGACCAGCCCTGCGCCAAGCAGCATGTCAGTCTCCAGCACGCCCTGGCCCACAAGGCGCAGGTTCCCGATCCCCTGGCGGATGATCTCGCTGACCAGCGACATCGGGCAGCGAACAGTCCCATAGAGCTCGGTGCCGATATACATCCCCTCCCGAACAAAACGCCTTATCGCCTCGGACTCGGACATCCGTTTGTCGACCAGCGCCTTATTCTTCTGCCGGTTCCACTCGCGAAAAGACTGAAGATCGATTGGCTGAATTAATGGGCCGATCCCGCTCTCGATGACTTCCATCCCAGCATCCATCCTGTCTATGATCAATCTATACGGTTCATTACAACTGGTTTGATATGTATACATTACAATAAAAAACGATGAAATTCAAGCGTCTTTGTGGGTATTTAGATTAAATAATTTGCCCAGAGCTGACATCATCTTGACAGCCCTGGGCAAGCATTATCCAGACCATCCATCTGGTCTCAGCTCAACCGAAACCCGTACTTCTCCAGCACCCACTTGGGGAATTCAAAGCGGACGGTCTTCTCCGGATCGACTACCTGGCAGAACTTCAGCTCTCCCACCAAACTCATAAGCATCCCGGCGTCATTCATCGAGAGGCCGGCTTTTTCGGTAAGGAACTGCGACATGCGGTGGATCGCTCCCTGAGCAGCTTCGTCCGTAGTTTCAGCGGAGAAAATGGTCGCTACGAGCTCAGGCGTCTCAACGAACGGCGTGGGAAGACCTTTGAGATCAACCACCTCAGCCTTGATCCGCACCTCTCCTTCGGTTTCGGCTCCGCAGACCACGATCTCGCCATCTCCCATCGCGGCGTGAAAATCACCCGTCCCAAACAATCCACCTTCGACGCCCACGGTGAAATAGACGCTAGCGCCTTCTCGGATCAGGGTGCAGTCCATGTTTCCGCCGTGCGGTCCCGGCGTGCCGTTCGGGACCGATCCCACCTCCGGAGCCAACCCAATCACACCGATCATCGGCTTTTTCGGGATTCTCAGCTTATCTTTAAAGACCAGTTCGTCTCCATCACGCCTCAGGATGGTCGTTTCCATGTGCGTAATCACATCGCCAAGCGCGCCTTCCCCGGGGATGGTGACCATCGCGGATTGCTTCCCAACCTGGATCTCGAGGATGTCCACTTTTAGAATATCCCCCGGTCTGGCGCCTTCAATAAACAGGGGACCGGTCGCCGGGTTCACATGGCTCCAATCCAGCGAGTCGATCAAATCCAATTCGGTCTGCAGCTGGGCCTGGAAACAATCGTGCGTTTCCAGGACGACTTCCTCCCCCTGTCCGATGCGGGCTACTGGGGCCAGATCGGGGCTGAATGCAAAAAAAACATGCTCACGAGAGATCCGTTTCACCATCTAAACCTTCTTCATATCCAGCGTCAGGCATGCCTGTGATTCCGGCTTCTGCATTTAATTTCTTCCACATGAGGCGGTACGCATGGTCCTGGAAACCAAGCTGGCGGTTGGCTCTGAGTCGGGCGATCCATGCTTCGGTCGCTTCCATTGATTTTCGAAAACAATAATCCATGAAATCTTGCTTCTCTGCGTTCGTCCCTTTCCGGACCGCAGGCGCCTGAGACAAGAATTCTGCTTCCAGATGGTCAAAATCAGCCCGAATCTCAGGGACGAGCTGGTCAAATTCGGCCATTGCACGGCGGTGCAGCAACTCATGTTTCCACCACAACGACCTGGGATCGAAGTGTTCATTTGGGACCGGTCCGATATCCGGGAGATCGACCCCTAGAAAGAGCCGGCTTGAAGATCGAGACGCAGGTACCCGAAGTCCCCGTGACCCAGATTACGGTACCATCCTGGCCGACGTCCGTCACCATCACCCCGTCTGCCTGCCACCAGCGGTTTTCCTGGGGACCGGCGTGCACGCAAATATTGTGGTGGGCATCGGCAGTCGCTGGGTGGTAGCCCGGCCCGTGGTGGCGCATCAGGTCAAAGATTGTCTTGGGAGTGATCTCTCCGCTTGCGGCTGCCAGGCAGCCATAAGTCGTTGCCTGGCGGTCCGGTGAGCCGAGCGTCGGTGGTATCTCCGGCAGTCCGTACCTTTCAGCCCAATCAAAGGTCCCCTTTGATGCCCCCTTGACCGAACAGCTCATCCCAATCTTTGCTGATTCCTAGCAGGTTGGAGATCGAGCCGACCGAATTCGATCTGTTTAACCGCCCAGTTTCTCCCTGCAGTCTCAAGGATATAACGCCTCTGATGCATCTGCCATTAAGAAGCTGCTGTCGAAGTGTGAATTGCCTTTCAGCTCAGCAGATCCAGCCTGGCCATACTCCTCTAGAAGAGTCCTGTCATCACCTCGGATGGCTTCACGACAATCTCTGGCCCGCTCCAACCCCAGGCGCATCAAATCCGGCCCGATGATCCCAGTAGGTTTCTCGTCCTCCATTTCGGTAGTGTAGACGGCCTCCTCGCCCATCGCCAAGCCGAATTGATTGATCCCGATTTCGCAGCCATAGGTCCAGAAAGCCTTGGTTAGGATGACCTCATAGGTCACTTCTGCCTGCGGGATGACCAGGTGAGTGATTCGGACCGCCTCTCCCGGTACATGCTTGTTGCCGGGGATACGCACCAGAGCGTTTGCCCTCATTAACCTCACAGTCCGCGCTTTTGGCGAAGAGCATTGACTTTTGCTGCGTCGTGTTTGGTAGAGCGACAAAAGTATCACACATGAAGCACCTTATGATTGTGGCTTATCTGGCTCCGCCGTTTTTTTCTTGTTGCTCCGGCGGAGCGACCATCTTAGTTCATTGTTGCCCATTATGCCATTCGGGCGGTATATCAGGATCAGGATCAGCACGATTGAGAGCACCACTTCGGTAAAGCCGAAGAAGCCCTGCGGAAAGATTTGTAATATATTGACCTGGTTTTCGATGCTTCGCAGCACCTCCCGGACAGTCGTCACGACCAACGTGCCCACGACCGCCCCAGAGACGCTATAATTTCCGCCGATTACCAACATGGCCAGAACCACAAAAGTCTCGTTCAAGTAAAAGGAATAGGGTGAAAAGGAGGTGATGAAATGCGCCCACAGCCCGCCACCCAACCCGGCGATAAACGCGCTGATCACGAAGGCCACCCAGCGCATCATCATCATGTTGATACCAATTGAGGCGGCGGCATAACGGTCATCGCGGCTGGCGCGCAGTCGCAGCCCTATCCCGCGAAATCTTTGAAAAAGCAGACTGCGAAAATCGTGAGAATCGCGAAAATCACACTGACCCAGAGAGTAGTGCGGAAATCCACTCCGAACGTGGTGCGTGGGCCGTTGGTCACCGAGTCCAAATGCAGCATCACGACATTGATGATAACCAGCACAGCGAAACTGGTGATGACGGCCGCTGCGTCCGACAGGCGCATCAGCGGGTAGCTGATGATCGCGGCCAGCGCAGCCGCGAACAACGCGCCGAGCAAAATCGAGGGCAGGAAGGGCAGATGCAATGGCACCAGAAATGGATACATTTCTGAGTTGGCTATCAGTTTGGCTTCTGGGGTCATAGAGAGCAGCACAGAGGCATACGCGCCGATCCCCATGAAGCCGACGTGGGCGAAGTTGAGGATGCCTGAGTTTCCCATGAAGAGCTGTAGCCCCAGCACCACCATCAGGTTGATGAACATGACAATGACGATGCGAGTCAGCAGGGGGATGCCCGCAAGCTGGGTGAAGAGGGCGATGATCAACACCACCGCAACGAGGGTGAGAGGAGTGTTAAGCGATTTGAGACTGGCGGCTTGTTTCAACCAACACGCTCCTCAGAGGTTTTGCTGCGGATCAGGCCTTCAGGCCGGAAGAGCAGGATGAAGATGACAATAATGAACATGAAGGCTTCGCGAAACTCTATCAGCCCGGGCGGAAGGATCACACCCAGTAAGCTGATAATGATGGCATAGACGAAACCTCCTACCACCGCACCGGTCAGGCTGCGCATGCCGCCGATGACGCAAGCAACGAATGCTACAAGCAGAGGGTGCAAGCCGACAGTGGGAGTAACCGAAGACGAACGTCCCATCCAGAAAATAGAGACGATGCCGGCCATGATCCCGCTGATAGCGAAGGCGGCTGAGATAACTGTATTGGCTGGCACGCCCAGCATGCGCGTCATAGTGAAATTGTCTGCGGCGGCGCGTAAGGGCGATCCCAAGAACCGTACGTCGGAGCAACAGCGTCAGCAAGGTCAGCGTGATCACGCAGGCGATTATGGTAGTAATGTTGCGCCATGGCACGCTTATGCCAGCGATAATCACACTTGTCTGGAAGAGCTCTGGGAGAGTTATCGCCCGGGCCCGGGGCGAGATGGCTAGCAGCGCAGTATTCTGCAGCAGAGTGCTGACCGCAAAAGAGGTGATCAGCATTGCAGTCAGTGATTTCTCGCGTACCGGGCGGAAAGCCACCAGCTCGGTGAACAGGCTGGTCAGCATGGCTGCGATAATCGCCAGCAAGCCCACAGTTAGCCAGGGCGCTGGAGAAAATGCGGTCAGCAGGTACATGATATAGCCGCCTATCATGACCAGCTCGCCATAGGCGAAGTTGACCAGGCGCAGGATTCCATACACGATGACCAATCCCAGCGCCAGCATGGCGTACAAACTCCCCAGGCTAAGAGTATTGATGATGAATTCTAGGTTAATCACAACGGCACTCTTATTTTCCAGGCTGCTTCTTGACGCCCATGTAGATGCCTTCGATGTCAGCACGGTTGTTAAGCTGATCGGGTGTGCCCTGGCTCTCGATCAAACCGGTGTTCATCAGGTAGGCCCGGTCGACGATCGCCAAGGCTGCGTTCCACATTCTGCTCAACCAGCAGGATAGTCACCCCGCGCTGGTGCAGGTTGGTGATGAGTTCGAAGATTTGGTCTACCAACGCCGGAGCGAGACCTAGCGAAGGTTCATCTAGCATCAGCAGGCGTGGTTTAGACATCAATGCGCGGGCGATAGCCAGCTGCTGTTGTTCGCCACCCGAGAGCGTGCCGCCTGCCTGATCAAGACGCTCTTTGAGCACCGGGAAGAGTTCATAGACCTCCTTCAGATTGCGCTGGTACTCGCCTTTTTCGCTTAGGATGTATGCCCCCAACCGCAAGTTCTCCGCTACCGTAAGGCTGGGAAAGATGTCACGCCCTTCCGGCACGAGCGAAATGCCAGCCCTCGCAGTGACCTCAGGTGGCTTGCCGATCAAGGAGCTGCCCTCAAAGGTGATACTGCCCTTCCAAGGCCGCATCACACCGGCTATACAGCTCAGGGTAGTGGACTTGCCAGCTCCGTTCACTCCTAACAGCGCTACCAGCTCGCCCTGGCTAACAGTGATCGACACTCCGCGCAACGCGGTGATGGCTCCATAACGGGCATGGATCTCGTGCAGCTCTAGCATGGTCAGCCCCCCTCCGCAGACTTGCCCAGATAGGC
The DNA here is from genome assembly GCA_963726375.1 of uncultured Chloroflexia bacterium. Lineage (GTDB taxonomy): Bacteria > Chloroflexota > Anaerolineae > Anaerolineales > UBA4823 > UTCFX2. The sequence continues at coordinate 178,411 of CAVSCE010000008.1, forward strand.
CCGTAGCACGGCCGGAATGTGGCGCACTTCTTCGGGAGTTCCTTCGCCGATGGTCTTGCCGAAGTTCAGCACATGCAGCCGGTGGCACAGACGCATAATCAGACGCATATCGTGGTCTACGATCAACATGCCCAGGTTCTTTCGTTCTGGTATTTTGGACAGCACCTGAAGCAGTTCCTCGCTCTCTTCTTCGTTAAGACCGGCCGCGGGTTCGTCCAAGAAGAGGAACTTCGGTTGGGTGGCCAGGGCACGGGCAACTTCCACACGCCGTTCAAGACCATAAGGCAGCACACCTGCGAACATCTCCGCCCAACGCAGTATACCGATCTCTTCCAGCAACTCGAGAGCTCGCTTGCGAGCTTCCCCCCGCGAAAAGCCTCTGCTGACTGCTGCAACCTCCACGTTCTCGAGCACGGTCAGGTCGTGAAACAGGCGGATTGTCTGGAAGGTGCGAGCGAGGCCCGCGTGTGCCACCTGATAGGGTTTTTTGTTGGTGATCTCAACGCCGTCCACAAAAACCTGCCCGCCTGTTGTGGGTAACAGGCCAGTGACGACATTGATCAGGGTGGTTTTGCCAGAGCCGTTCGGCCCTATCAGGCCGAGAATCTCGCCGCGCTGAAGAGTGAAGCTTACGTCTTCCAGCGCTTTCAGGCCGGCAAAGGATTTAGATAGCCCCCTTATGGTCAGGCGCTTGTGTTCGGGGTCTTCGGCTGGGATGTCAGAGGTCATGGTTTTGTGCTTTCCAGGCGGATTTTACAGAAGCCAGAAGGCTTCTGTAGAATCCAGCTGTTCAGACCAGGTAGGAAGATGGATCGCTTATGGGGGGGGCTGCTTGTCTGGCATCAACCAGCCGATGAATTCAGGTTTCCCATTGACCAGCTTGACCATGGCTGCCTCCTTGTGTGTCTCATGACCCTTGGAGGCGGGTTCCCAATCCAGATTACCTGTCAGCAGGTTCCATGTATTGTCTTCCATTGCCTTGGCCATGGCTGCGCCGTCAGTGCTGCCGGCTTTCTCCATGGCGCCCGTCAGGATCTGGACAACGTCCCAACCAGTAACAGCCCACATAGCTTCCGGTGGCCCACCGAACTTGGCCTCATAGGCTTTCAGGAATTCCGCCATTTGCGGTGAGGCATCAGCCGAGACCCAGCTGTGAGTGGCAAAGATGATGTCATTACCATATTCAGGACCGAGCGCCTGGAACAGGGCAGGGTCATCGTACGAGTCGCCACCCACGATGGGTGCATCGATGCCCGCTTCACGCATGGAGCGGATGATCAGACCCATATCTGGCATGTATGAGGAGATGTAATAAAAATCGGGTTGCTCGGGTAAAGCCTTCATGCGGGCCAACTGGGCTGAGAAATCGGCCGCGCCCTGGGTGTATTTCTCATCGTACACGATCGTACCCCCCAGGTCTTGCCAGGCTACTATAAAATACTCGCCTAAGTCTTTCGTGTATTGGATAAAATCATCTGTGACCACGTAGGCGGTCTGCCAACCCTGCTCTTTCGCATACTGGGCGGCGGCGGCGGACATGGTGGTGTTCCACATGGACATGGTGAACTGTTTGTCACCCAGCGCTTCCGATCCGTACATCGGGGATGAAGCAGCCGGGGAAAGACCCACCATGCCGACTTTCTGGGCTTCGCGGCTGCCAGGACCACCGAAGTCAAAGTCGCTGTTGGTGATGATGGCTTTGGCGCCATTGTCAATGAGCTGCACCGTCACATTGGCAACCGTGGCGGGGTCGCTCTTGCCGTCCAGGTAGATCAATTCCAGCTTTTTACCCAGCACGCCGCCTTTCTTGTTGATCTCATCCACAGCTACCTGGGCACCTTTTAGCGCTGGGGCATCCAGGGGTCCCTGAATGCCGGTCAGGGATAGGGCTGAGCCTATCTTGATGGTGTCATCCTTGCTTAGCCCCACCACAAGCGGCAAGCAGAAGACTGATGATCAATAAGCTGAGCTAATAAGGTCCAGCGTTTCGATTTCTCGTTCATATCTTTTCTCCTTATTGCCTCCTGAATTATTAGGCTTGTCTCATTTTTCGAACCGATAAATCAGCCAGGGTAAAAATTGAGCGAAGTTAGGCCATGGTTGCTCGAGCCACAGATAGGAAAGCGCTTCCACTAAGGGTATTTAATTAGCCAATGATAAACTACGAAGGAAATTTCGAATTTAACTGCAACCTTAAGAATATGATTTATATTATCATATCTACTTTGGGGATGTCAAGCAATCCTTACTGGAGGTTTTGAAAAACAAGTGGTGCAGGCAGGCCCCACTGTCGCGCTGGTTTCAGGCCCAGTCGGATTGGCAATCGACCTGACCAGATGGACTTCACCGGATTTTATGTAAACACGCGCAACTCTGGGCAAAAGCGAAGTAGTGACTTCATAATTGATCGTCCCCGCAAGCGCGGCCACATCTTCGGCCCGGATCCGCTCTGATCCCTGCCTCCAATCAGCACGACCTCATCATCCTGCTCTACATCCGGGATATCGCTCGCATCCACTACAAACTGGTCCATGCAGACCCTCCCAATGATCGGAGCTCGCCTGCCGCGGATCAACACTGCACCTTGATTGGAGAGAATCCGGTGGTATCCGTCCCCATAACCGACCGGGATCAATGCGGCCAGCGTCGGGCTGCTGGTGATATACGTGCGGCTGTAGCTCACCCCCGCCCCAGGAGGCAGCATCCTGACGCGGCTCACGGTGCTTTTCAGAGTCAGCGCCGGGTGGATCTCAAAAACTGGCGGCCATTCGCTCGATGGGTCCAGTCCGTACATCGCGATACCCGGGCGGACTGCGTCAAAATGCGCTTCCCGCAGGATCATCGTCGCTGCACTGTTTGCAGCATGGACGATCGGAAATTGAAATCCCGCCTGACGCGCGGCTTCTCGGACATTTTGAAAGACTTCGATCTGGGCGCGCACCGGTCTCTGGTCAGCCCAGTCGGCTGTCGCGAAATGAGTGAACAACCCTTCCATTGTGATCCCATTAAATGCAGAGATCGCTTTCAGGAACTCAACCGCTTCGTCGGGCATCACGCCATAACGGCTCATCCCGCTGTCCACTTTAATATGGACGGGGGCGACTGCTCCGAGCGCCAGGGCGCGTTCGGAGAGTGCCTGGGCGAATTCGACGGTCATCAAGCTGGAAGTCAAATGGAAAGCGGCAATCATCTCTGCCCCATCAGGCGGCGTATAGCCCATCACCAGGATGGGGGCTTAAATCCCGGCTTTCCGCAGCTCCACTCCCTCGATCGCACGATGGACCGCCAGCATTTCTGCGCCTGCTTCCAGCGCCGCCCGAGATACTTGCAGTGCACCATGGCCGTAGGCGTTCGCTTTCACAACCGCGATCACTTTTACCCGATCCCCCACGTGGCGCTTGAAGGCTCTTACGTTATACGAGATCGCGTCCAGATCGATCTCTGCCCAGGTGACAATTCCATCCAGCATAACTTTCTCACCTATCTTTTTGTAGATTCATAGATAGACAGCCGTCACATAGGACGGCTGTCCAGGATGATTTTCAGGCTCTTATGATCCCCCGAGGTATGCTTCCATCACCTGCGGATTACCCAGGAGCTCTTTTCCGGTCCCGCTCAGCGTGATGGTTCCAGTCTCTAAGACATACGCGCGCGACGCCACCCTCAGGGCCATGTTCGCGTTCTGCTCTACCAGCAGGATCGTTGTCCCACTTTTATTAATTTCTCGAAGAACCCGGAAGATCTCGCGCACCAGCACCGGAGCGAGCCCCATCGAAGGCTCGTCCAACAGCATCATCTTACCCCGACTCATCAGCGCCCGCGCTACCGCGAGCATCTGCTGCTCCCCACCGGAGAGCGTACCTCCCAGCTGATTAATCCTTTCGTTCAGCCGAGGGAATACAGCAAACACCCGCTCATAATCGCGCTCGATTTCCAGCTTGTCCTTGCGCTGCCAGGTTGCCAGCTTCAAGTTTTCTCGGACGGTTAGAGTCCCAAAAATTCCCCGACCCTCCGGCACCTGTGCAATCCCCAGAGCAACAATCTGTGCTGCATCGACGCCGTGCAAATCCTTCCCCTGGAATTTGATCGTTCCTTTATAAGGAATCACACCGGAAATTCCGCGCAAGGTGGATGATTTTCCAGCCCCATTGGAGCCAATCAGCGTGACGATCTCGCCTTCATTGACCTCGAAGTTGATCCCCTTGACTGCCTTGATGTTCCCATAGGAGATGGTCAGGTCCTCCACTGCCAGTATCGTACCGTTTCCCTGGCTCACAGCTCGCCTCCTTCTCCCAGGTATGCTTCTAATACCTTTGGGTTCTTCTGGATCTCCTCGGGAAGTCCCTCCGCAATCGTCGCACCAAAGTCCAGCACTTTGAGCCGTTCGCAAATCCCCATCACTAGGCGCATCTGGTGCTCGATCAGGATGATCGTCAGGCTGAATTCTTTCCGGATCCACTGGATGAAGTCCATTAAAGTCCGATCTCATTAGGGTTCATCCCAGCCGCCGGCTCGTCCAACAGCAGCAGCTTCGGCCTGGTGGCCATCGCCCGGGCGATCTCCAGCCTCCGCTGCAGCCCGTAGGGTAGGTTCTTCGATGTCTCTTCGGCGTAATCCTCCATCTTGAAGACTGCCAGCAGATCCATTGCGACACCGATATTCCGCTGCTCTTCTTTGATAAAGCGTCCCATATGCAGCATCGCTTCAACCGGGTTGTAGTTGGTCTGATTGTATCCAGCGATCCTCACGTTATCGATCACGCTCAGCTCTTTGAACAGCCGAATGTTCTGGAATGTGCGCGCGATTCCAAGCGCAGTGATCTCATTAGGCTTTTTTCCGACCAGCTCGATCTCCTTCAGGCAGATGCTGCCCTGGGTTGATTTGTAAACTCCGGTGATCAAGTTGAAGATCGTCGTCTTGCCTGCACCGTTCGGGCCGATGATCCCAACAAGCTCTCCTTCTTCGATGTCGAGGTTGAAATCCTGGACAGCACATAGGCCGCCGAAATAATGTGTGACGTTCTTAGCTTGCAGGAGCATCGGTAGCCTCCTTCTTCTGCCGCCAGAGTTTCGCGGCCATCAGCTCGTAGCCGGGGATGAACCAGCGGAATTCACGCAGCCCCATGATGCCGCGCGGCCGATATAGCATCAGGAAGATCAAAAGCAGCGGCATGACCACGTAACGGTAGTAGCCCAGCGGCCGCAGCACCTCGAGCAGAACCGTAAAGATCGTTGCTCCCAGGATCGACCCGGCGATCGAGCCGATCCCACCCAGATAGACCATGATCAGGATGTCGGTCGATTTCAGGATATCAAACACCTTCGGGCTGATGAACTGCAGCAAGTGTGCAAAAAGCGCACCTGCCACTCCTGCAAAAAACGAGGAAAGCATGAACGCCAGCACCTTGGTCTGGCGGGTGTTCACGCTCATCAGATCGCTAGCAATTTCGTCCTCGCGGATGGACAGCACACCCCGGCCGAAGTTCGAAAAGACGAAGTTGCGGATCACCCAGATCGCGAGGACCGTCCAGAAGAACACCCACGGCAGTGTGGTCAGCTTGTCGATCCCCGGGATGCCGCGTGGCCACCGAATGCATCGATGTTTTCAATCACCGATTTGACGATCATATTGAAAGCGAGAGTCACAATTGCCAGATAATCGCCGCGGGTCTTAAAAGATGGAATTGCGACCAACATACCGATCAACGCGGCTCCAACTCCCGCCAGGAGCACTGTCAGCGGGAACATCCAGGGGCCAAAGTTAGTGGGGATCACGTTCATCGTCAGCAAAGCGCTGATATACGCCCCGACTGCCATAAAGCCTGCGTGTCCGACCGAGAACTCGCCCATGTATCCATTGATCAGGTTCAGGCTGACCGTCAGGATGATATTGATCCCAATGTACATCACAATCAGCTGGATATATGGGTTGATCAGGTTGAATTGGGGGATTAAAAACGATAAAACGAAACCGACCGCAATCAAGACGGGCAGCAGCCACCGATTGCTCATCAGGGATTCCCACCCCGAGCTGAGCTGTTTACGCCAAGTATTGAGTTTTTCAGCTTGTGGGCTCATTGTTCACACCTTCTGAGGGCGCGGCTTGCCCAGAATTCCATAAGGTCGGAAGATCAACAGGACCAGCAGCAGGGTGAATGCGACAAAATCCCGGTATGTGGAGGGCATAAAAGCCGCAACCATGATCTCCACACCTCCAAGGATGAACCCTCCGATCATCGCCCCCCGGATATTGCCGATTCCACCGACCACCGCTGCGATAAAGGCTTTCCAGCCGATCAACACGCCCATGTAAGGATCAATCACAGGAAATGCCTGGCTGTACATCACCCCTGCTGCCGCCCCCAGGCCGGTCCCTAAGGCAAATGTGGCCGAGATCACAAGGTTAAGAGGCACCCCCATCAACGGCACAATCGTCTTATCCCACGAGATCGCCCGCATTGCCATCCCGACCATCGTCTTGCGGACGATGAAATCTAACAGCAGCATTAACCCAAGCGAGAGCAGGATGATGATCACCTGCAGCAGCGAAATCGTCACACCACCAATGGTCCAGGTGATATTCGGGATCAGCATCGGCACTGCCTGCGGGTAAGGGAAAATCACCAGCATGACGCTTTCAAGCAAGATTCCAACCCCCAACGCGGTGATAACCGCAGAAACGCGCGGCGCCTGCCGCAGCGGGCGGTAGGCCAACCGCTCGATCACAACTCCCAGCATCGCCACTCCAAGCATCGAGAGAAGCAATGTCGGGACAAATGAAAGCTTCAAAACTGTTGCGATGATAAAACAAAAGAAAGCTCCAACCATGAACAGATCGCCATGGGCGAAATTGATCATGGTTAAGATGCCATAGACCATCGTATAGCCGAGCGCAATCAGGGCATAGATACTGCCCAACTGCAGCGCATTCAAGGACTGCTGGAGAAAATAGGTCATAAGGCTGCCCTTTCGATGTAATCCGATGAGCCCGGCATTTGTCTTCTGGATATCAAAAAGGGAAATCTGCCGTTCCTGCTTAGCTTCAAGCAGGGGCGCATCTGAAAGGGGAACGAGCTGAGTCGGTCTTTCCTCATGTGCGCCCCTGCGGGCTGAAGCAGGTTTATTGAACAGCCAATTAATTCAATGAAACTACTTCAAGACACCCTTTTTTGCCGGTCTCCAAAAAAGATGTCTTGAGTTTATGGATTGGCGTTTGCAAAAAATACAAACTTGTCGCCCTTCACCTGAAGGATTACCGCGCTCTTGATCGGATCGCCAGATCCCTCCTGGAACTGCATATTTCCGGTGACGCCTTCATAATTCGGGATTTTCGCGAGCGCATCGCGAACCGCCTGACGGTCCACTTTTCCCGCGTTTTGCAGCGACTGCCAGAGCAGACCGAATGCATCGTAAGTCAGGGCAGCGACATCATCCGGTGTGTTTCCATACTTCGCTGTTATAGGCATCGATCATCTTCTTGGCAACAGGTGAGGCATTATCAGCGGCGTAGTGGGTGCTGAAGTAGTAGCCTTCGCACTCCGCCCCGCACAGCTTGATCAGCTCCGCGCTGCCCCAGGAGTCGCTGCCTATAAATGGGACTTCGATCCCAAGCCGGTGAGCCTGCTGGATCTGGAGAGGTACTTCGCTGTAGTAGTTCGGCAGGAAAATTACATCGGGCCCGGTGTCCTTGATCTTCGTGAGCTGGGCAGTGAAATCCTTATCGCCAGTCGTATAAGTCTCGAAAGCTACAACCGTCCCGCCATTCTCTTCAAAGGTTTGTTTGAAGAACTCGGCAATCCCTTTGTTATAGTCAGAGGCGACATCATACAGCACAGCCGCTTTCTTCGCGCCCAGGTTTTCCATCGCAAACTTTGCTACAACCCGGCCCTGGAATGGATCGATAAAGCATGCCCGGAACACATAGGATTTTGGCTCATTTGTCTTGGCATCCAGAGTGGTCTTCGGGTTGGTCGACCACGGCGAAATCAGGGCGACCTTCGAGCTTTCGGCAATCTCCGATGCCGGGATCGCGTAACGGCTTGCGTTCGGGCCAATGATCGCCACAACATTATCCTGGGTGATCAGCTTCTGTGCAGAAGAAGCTGATTGATCGGCTTTGCCTGCATTGTCCTCAATAACCAGCTCAATCTTATATTTCTTTCCCCCTACGTCCAGGCCGCCGGCGTCATTGATCTCTTGGACAGCCATTTCTGCAGCGTTCTTAAAAGAAGCGCCCACAGCTGGAATATCGCCGGTGAGCTCAGCAATCCCGCCTACTTTGATCACGTCTCCACCGCCAGCTCCACCGCCGCAGGAAGAAATCAGCAGAGCAATAACAGTCAAGAGGCAGAAAAAGAACAATCCTTTCTTCATAACTCTCTCCTTCTGGTAACACAAGTGAACTGATGGTTATTCAGCTAGCAGGTTAAACCCAACCTAAAATGGCAGCCAACCACCTCCCCTCTTGCGATCACAGCACCAAAGGATTCTCCCCCAACTATTCCACCGCTCACCACAATTGAGAATAGGTGCCGGTTTGTAACCCTATTCTGGCAAATTCTTGCCTTTCTGTCAATAGTAATTTCTCATGTTATCTTCATTACTTTTCTCAGGTGAGAGAATCCATCGTTCCACGATATAAGAAAGTCTTCCAGACGGTAGTCGTCACTGCGACGCCAGAACCAGGAACCTCACAACTGGAAGATAACACAACCCCCATCTGGGACATGACAGTCAACGCGATTGGCGCCAGACAGGCTGAAATGGCCATAAAGAGCACCGGGCAATCGACGAGTTCACCAAGCGCTCCCACTGGCAGCCTGTTGTGGACTTCGGCGCGGTGAACTACCCGAAAACATAGGCCGATAAGGTCACTTCTGTAGCTCGTACAGCTCAACCATAACGCCATTAGCGCTCTTGGGGTGGACGAACGCATAGCGCTTCCCCCCCAAACCACTAAGAGGAGACTCGTTGATCAGCTGAATGCCTTTCTCTTTTAAACGAGCAAGCATCCCTTCAATATCATCGACTTCCAGGCAGATATGGTGCATCCCGGGGCCGCGTTTTTCAAGGTAGCGCGCGAAGACCGGAATCGTCCGTCGTCGGCTTCACCAGCTCCACCTCGCTGCCGCCAACAGGCAGAAAAGCCACCATCGATTTCTCGGCCGGGACGTCCTCGACATGGCTCAGTTCCATGCCTAACCCATCCTGCCAGAATGCCAACGTCTTTTCCATGTCATCGACCAATACTGCTACATGATCGATTCGAGTAATTTTTGCCATCTATCTCTCCAAAATATATTCCGACTGCTAAGAGTCATGTGTTTGAAGACAAGGTTCAGGGTCAAAAATTCACTTGACATGTGATTTTACACTGATGCGTTATCATTGAACCTTAGCACGTGATACATGACACGTGAACCGTGATCCGTCATAGCCAAGCCGGAGGCTGGTATTCTCCCCACAGCTTGCGAAGCAGCCCGCAAATCTCGCCCAGCGTGATATCGCTTTCGACACATTCAATGAGAAGCGGCATCAGGTTTTCACTGCTGCGCGCAGATGTTTCAAGGCGCCCCAAGAGCTCACTCACTCTGGCGGAATCCCGCCGGGAGCGAAGCGAGCTCAAGCCGAGAACGCTGGCCTTGCTCGATCGCAGGATCCACTTTCAACCGCTCAAGCTCGACCTGTTCTTCCACCTGAAAGGAATTCACACCGACTACGATCTCTTCGCCGCGCTCCAGCGCCCGCTGATATGCATAAGCTGCGTTCTGGATCTCACCCTGAGTATAGCCGCTCTCAATTGCAGCCAACGCGCCGCCCAGGTCATCGATTTTTTGAATGAAAGCCTCTGCCCGCCTGTCAATCTCATCGGTAAGGTATTCCACAAGGTAGGATCCGGCCAGCGGGTCGATAACATCAGCCGCGCCCGATTCGTGCGCGATGATTTGCTGGGTGCGCAGCGCTACCCGTACGGCTCGCTCAGTCGGCAGCCAGAGAGCCTCGTCCATCGAATTGGTGTGCAGCGATTGAGTCCCGCCAAGCACAGCCGCAAGCGCCTGCAGCGTCACCCGGACTACATTATTCTCCGGCTGCTGAGCGGTGAGGGTAGATCCGGCCGTCTGGGTATGGAAGCGCATCATCCACGAGCGCGGGTCTTTTGCCCCAAACCGGAGGCGCATGATCCGCGCCCAAATCCGCCGGGCAGCTCGATATTTAGCGGCTTCCTCGAAGAAGTTGTTGTGGGCGTTGAAGAAAAACGAGAGCTGGCTGGCAAAGCCGTCAACATCCAGCCCGGCATCGAGCGCGGCTTGGACATATGCGATCCCATCAGCCAACGTGAAAGCCACCTCCTGCACAGCTGTAGAGCCAGCTTCGCGGATGTGATAACCAGAGATGCTGATCGTATTCCAGTGCGGGACCTCCGCCTGGCAGAAGCGGAACACATCCGTAATCAACCGCATCGACGGAGCCGGCGGGAAGATATACGTCCCACGAGCGATGTATTCCTTCAATATATCATTCTGGATCGTACCGCGCAGCACCCGCGCTTCCACACCCTGCCGGCGGGCGACTGCGATATACATCGCCAGCAGGATCGACGCTGGTGCATTGATCGTCATGCTGGTCGAGACCTTCCCGAGCGGGATTTCTTGGAACAGGATCGCCATATCTTCCAGGGACGAGATTGAAACGCCTACCTTTCCAACCTCTCCTATCGAGATCGGGTCATCTGCGTCATAGCCAATCTGGGTCGGCAGGTCAAACGCCACAGAGAGACCGGTCTGCCCCTGTTCCAGCAAGTAGCGGTAGCGCTGGTTGGATTCCTCTGCCGTGGCATAACCGGCATACTGGCGCATCGTCCAAAACCTTCCGCGGTACATGCTCGGCTGCACGCCCCGTGTGAACGGGTATTCGCCCGGGAAACCCAGTTTTTCCAAGTATTCGAGGTCCGGAGTCATCTGGAGTGAAGAGCCCCGGCAGCGGTATATCTGACGAGGTCTTGAATTCACATTTGCGTTCCGGAAATTTCTTCACAACTGGTTCAAGCATCTGCTCTTCCCAGCGTTTCTTTTCTTCCTCAAGGGTCATGGGGACCTCTCAGTTTTTTTTTGGTTTTATGACCGGAGTATAACTTAACTCTCAGGATTTACGAAACATCTTAACCCTTTATGGTAAACTTTCGCGAAGATCGTCCCACACCATCAACCATCAATCGGAACAGGTATATCTATGAAAATTCTTGCTGTTGATGTTGGCACCGGCACCCAGGACATTTTCCTCTACGATTCTCAACTTGATCTGGAGAACGGCTTCAAGCTGGTCGTCCCATCCCCTACGATGATCGTCCACCGCGAGATCAAAGAGGCGACCCGCCGCCGCCAGCAGGTGCTTCTCAGTGGTGTTACCATGGGCGGAGGTCCCAGCGCATGGGCTGCGGAGGACCATATCAAAGCCGGGCTTCCGCTTTACGCCACTCCCGCTGCTGCCCGCTCGTTCAACGACGATCTGGAGAAAGTGCAGGAGATGGGAATTCGCCTGGTTGACGAGGCCGAAACGCCCTCCCTAACTGCGGATATCCGGCGGATCGAACTGCGCGATTTCGACTTTGCAGCCATCGCTGCCGCGTTTGAGAGTTTTGGCGTCTCACTGAATGACCTCGCGGCAGTCGCAGTCGCAGTTTTTGACCACGGCAATGCCCCTCCGGAAGTCTCGGACCGCAAATTTCGCTTCGATTATCTGGAAGAACAGATCTGCCAAAAAAACCGGTTGAGCGCATTTGCGTTCCGATCTGATGAAATCCCTGAGATCATGACCCGCCTGAAGGCGGTCGCCCAATCAGCCCAGCAAAATGTATTGTCTGCACTTGGCGAAGTCCCGCTGGTCGTGATGGATACAGCCCCAGCAGCAGTGCTCGGCGCAACTTTTGACCCAGTCGTCCGCCTCCGCTCAAGGATGATGATTGCCAACATTGGTAATTTTCACACCCTGGCTTTTCGATTGGGGCCAACCGGCATTGAAGGTGTCTTCGAACATCATACCGGTCTGCTGGACCAAACCGCGCTCGAACGGCTACTGCGCTCACTTGCTGCTGGTGAGCTGACCAACGCCGATGTATTCAGCGACCACGGCCACGGCGCACTGATCTTCCACGGCGAGCCGCTACCGATTAATGATGATGAATTTGGCGTAGTTGTCACCGGCCCGCGTCGGTCGCTGATGCGCGGGTCGGCGCTGAGACCTTATTTTGCCGTTCCCTTCGGGGATATGATGATTGCCGGCTGCTTTGGGCTGCTCGCTGCGACTGCCGATGTGCTTCCAGGTCTGGGGGAGCCGATCCGCCAGTCTCTGGAGGGCGCCAACCAGAGCCGGACGCCCTGGGAAGCGGCATGAATGGAGATCAAGTTATAATCTAGTTTTATCAGGAGGTCACTATGGCTGATCATCAGGCACCCCCCATCGCCTTCAAAGCCGAAACTCGACAGCTGCTCGATATCCTCATCCATTCCCTCTATACCGAGCCTGAGATTTTCTTGCGCGAGCTGATATCCAATGCCTCGGACGCCCTCACCCGGCTGGATTTTGAGCTGCTGACCAACCGCGAAGTGGTTGACCCCGACCTGCCGCTCGAAATCCGCATTCATGCCGACCCCGAGGCAAACACGCTGACTATCGAAGACACCGGTGTCGGCATGACTTCTGAGGAAATGGTTGAAAACCTTGGCACTATCGCCCATTCTGGAGCGCGGGCTTTCTTCCAGGCCGTTAAAGAGAGCGGTAAAAGCGCCTCCGAGTTAATCGGACAGTTCGGTGTCGGCTTTTACTCTGCCTTTATGGTTGCCGAGTGGATTCGAGTGACATCCGCTCTTATCAAAAAGAAACTCAACCTGCCGTCTGGTTCTGCACCGGCGCAGACACCTTTACCATTGAGCCAGCGGATCGGGAACGGCGCGGTTCATCTGTTTTGATCCAACTTAAGGAAGACGCAAAAGCCTTTGCCCAGGAGAGCCGCCTGCGAGAGATCATTCGCAAACACTCGGATTTCATACCCTACCCGATCTACATCGGCGATTCGGAAGAACAAGTCAACCGCCAGTCAGCGATCTGGCGCCAGCAACCGCGCGAAGTAGAAGCAAAGGATTATGACGAGTTTTACCAGCAGCTCACCCTGGATTTTGATCCGCCGCTCGCTCATGCCCATATGGTCGTTGATGGGCCGGTGCAAATGTATGCACTGCTGTTCATCCCTGCAAAACCCGACCGCGGCTTTTTTTCTCTTCGAAAAGAAGATGGGCTGAAGCTTTATGCCCGGAAAGTACTGATCCAGGAATATCACCGCGAGCTTCTCCCTGAATACTTCTGGTTCGTGCAGGGCGTCGTTGATTTAGAAGATATCCCGTTAAATGTCACACGTGAATTGGTCCAGGCTAACCGGTTGATGGCCCAGTTGAAGAAGCTGGTCACATCGAAAGTGATCGATACGTTGAAAAGGCTCGGAGAAGAAGATCCTGAAAAATATGCCGCATTCTGGAGTGGTTTTTCCCGCTTCATCAAGCAAGGGATTGCCGTTGAGCAGGTTGACCCAGATGCGCTCTACCCACTGCTGCGCTTCCACACCACTGTTGAAACCGCACACTGGCTCTCGTTAGACGATTATCTCCAGGCTCTTTCACCCGAACAGCAGCAGATTTATTACATCCTTGGTGATGACGAGCGCTCTGTTCTCCACAGCCCTCATCTGGATGCTCTCCGCCGCCAGAATTTTCCTGCCCTTCTTATGACCGACCCGATTGACGCTTTCATGCTCACACGCCTGAAAACGTACAAAGAAAAACCGCTGGTCAATGTCGCCTCCGCAAAAATTGAGCTGCTTGAGGAGGAACCTGTTGACGACCAGGCTCCGCATCTGGCACCAGCTGAAACCGATTTACTGATCAGACGATTTTCGGAACAGCTGGGTGAGCGGGTCAGCATCGTTCGAACCACAAACCGGCTGAGCGGCTCACCTGCCCGCCTGGTTGATCCAGAAGGCGCCCCAGATCAGGAGATCCAGCGCGTCTACCGGCTCTTAAACAGAGAATTTGAGCCTCCTCGAAAAGTTCTAGAGCTCAATCCCCGGCACCCGATCCTGCTTCGGCTGAGCGCTTTGAACGAAGACGATCCGCTCAGCAGCCTGGTTATCGAGCAGATCTTTGAAGACGCCCTGTTAATCGAGGGGCTGCACCCCGACCCGGCCGGGATGATCGAGCGCATCCAGAAATTGATGGAAGCTGCGATCAGACCACTCGAGACAGGTGAAACATAATCTGGCTCAAATGATAGCGGCAGACAGCAGGTTTTAAATGTTCGCCAATATTTCCCCATGGATCTGGCTCGTCCCCTGTTCCGCCATCCTGATCATCATCACATCCTGGGTGATGCTTGTCAGGCATTTCCAGCACAGAGTCGGAAAAAATCTTAAAGGACTCCGCATCACGCTGCGAGACTTCCAAACCAGGCGCAAGCAGCTGGAGGGGCAATCCCGGGGTTACAGTGTCAGAGATCCAGAACCATTTCGCTCTTTGTCGACCAGGCTTAGAGAGGCGATGGCAATCGGCCGCCATCGCCTGGATTCGTTGGAGCGCAGTCTCGTCACCCTCCATGAGCGCCAGACCAGACTGAAATCGAACAGCTGGCGAGCAGTCATTGTCAATCCCTTTGCATGGCACGACCTGCACAGCAATTCTGTCCATTTGCAAGCAGAGCTTGCAGCGGCAAATTTGGACTTGTTGAAGATACAGGGACTCCTGGAAGAACTGGAACAGGTACCCTTGCAGGTGGCCGACCAAATCCGCGAATTGGTTCGAAATCTCGAAACTGCGGCGCAGCTTCTCGGTTGGCTAAAAACCCGCGGCCTGCAAGGTAAAACTTTCGAGGCTGCACTTATTCAATGCCAGGAAATAGATGATGCTATCCAGCAGGCACCAATCCTCTTCCTTGAGGGAGACAAAGCCAGCCTGCTTCAATCGACCGAGAAAGCAAGTACTTCCATGGTTTTTGAGATTGTCCGGTCGAACAGGACAGTTTTAGAGCAGCTTATTCTTCAGGCGCGCGGCTGGGAGAAGGATTACCTCAAAACGGCGGATTCGGTCTTCGCAATGCGCCAGGCTCTTGATGCGCTTAATCAAGAGCTGACCCAGGTGCATCCAGGGTTAATCATCCTGGATGAAGGCGCAGAGTTTCCCTGCCTTGAAGAACTTGCCCTGGACCTGCAGGTCACAGCCTCCCAGCTTGAAATCGAGAGTTCTGGCCTTCGTCCGTCAGGAAGCAGACCGACTGACTGCTTCTATCGTCGAGCAGACCCGCGAGCTTCAGCGGGCCAGCCGCGAGCTAGAATCTTCAGAATCAATCCTCGGCGAGCTAACGGACGGTTTCCAAAGGCTGTCCGCTCAGCTGGCTGAAACAAGCGGACGCCAGATTCGTCCCATCCGCTGGGAAGCCAGCCTTGAAGAGCTTGGGCATCTCGAAAATCAGGTAAACGAATCAGTTAAGAGTTCAAAAAGGGCGCTCGTTTGCCGAATTAAGCGCTGACCTTGCCGATTCAACCAGCATTCTCCTAAAACAGCAGGAGCTTGGACGGCGCATTCAAGAAATCGACCTCTCTCACCGCGACCTGGCAGCTCTGCTCGAAAGCCCTGAGTTCAGGCAGATGAGCGATTGGATCAAGTCAGCCCGCAGGTTAATGGAAGAAATCGAGGCTTATTCACCGGAAAACTGGCCGCTCCTGGACAACGCCGCAAAACTACCAGGCGAATTAGACGCATTGGCAGAGCAAGTAGATCGGCTGGTTTCCATCGAACATTCCGTCCCACTGTCTGAATCAGATTTGGCAAGACAACTTGACCAGACCCGGCAGCTCGGAATCGATTATCGCCAGATTGCCATTCGGGTCGAGGACCTGCGCCATCGCCAGGATGAGCTGCAAGAGCTGGAAGTAAAAGCCCAAGATTCGCTTTCAGATCTTCAAAAAAATCTGGGGCAGATCCGATTAATTGCCAGCTCGAACCAGTTCCTCGCAGGCATTGCACTCTCGGAAATGGATCTACTTGTCCGTGACACTCAGAAACTTTCTGCGGAGCTCAACCAACGGCGATCTGGAAGTGTGGAGAAGAAATTTCGCCAGGCAGCTGCTCTGGATGAACGCGCCACAGCCTCGGCGACGCGCTGGATGGGCATGCTGAACAAGGAGAACCAGCTCCTGCTCAAAGAATTGGCCCAGGCGGTCGGCGAGCTGGACTTAATCGCTCGCCTGGAAGATGCCAGTGTCGCCAGTGTTCACAAGCTGCTTTCCTCGGAGACTGCTTTTGCGATATCAAAACCTGCCAGCCAGACTCGCCTATCCTTGCAGGAACTCGATCCTGGAATTCAAGCGGCGCAGCAGCTTCTGGCAGGAATGTAAAGCAGCCCAAAAATCGCTCGAGAACGTCCGACAGCTCATCGACACACACCGCGAAGCTGTATTTCAGCATGACCAGGCTCGCGATCTGGCAGCAATTGGGGTGCAGCGGAAACGCAGCTGGCCTCCTTCCAACACTTCCCTGGAATCCGAGCGCCAGGATCTGGAGATTTTGGAAAAGGAATGGTCCGCCCTGCGAGAACGTTCTATGAAGGCAATTTCATTCGTCGCCCAGTACAGCAGCCTCGCATCACGCTACCAGCATCTGGCCGAGCGCCTCCGCCAGGGTTCCAGCGCACGGGAAAAAGAACAGCGTCAGGTCGAGCAGCTTGAGGATGCGATTGCCGGGATGGTTGATCCGTGGGAACAAATGCTGATCCGCTTTAGCGATCATCCTGGCACCTGCCGTGAAATTCGCGATTTGCTCGACAGCCTTGGTGAAGGGATGCAGGAGATCGAAAACGATTATCTGCGGGGAGAGCTGGATTATGATGGCGTGATCCAGGAGATGAAATCGCTTCAACGCCGGGTGCGTTATTATCAGGTTGCCCTTGACGACGAGCATGCGATCGACTCGGCCGGCCGCGTCACTCGCCGTCGCCAGACAGAAAGAGACAGTTTTTAGGCATTGCATCGACTCGGTCAGATAATAATCCAGGGGTTTTGCTTGCAGATTCGATGGAAAGTGGTAAAATTGGTGACGCTTAATTAAAGGTACGCCCGCGTAGCTCAGTGGATTAGAGCATTTGCTTGCGGAGCAAAGGGTCGCGTGTTCGAGTCGCGCCGCGGGCACCTGGTCAATACCAAGAGAGTCAAGACAACAGGTGTCTCAGCTCTCTTTTTTTGCCGCATCATATCAACCCCTAATGCGGTTTTCGATAATACATCCCTTCTGATCCTGCAGGGGTTCTATACCACCGGGCTTGCCCAGAAGAATGAGGCTTTATGGATAAAAATCGGATTCTTCTTACCAATGACGACGGCATTCAATCCCCCGGGTTGTGGGCAGCGGCAGAGGCCCTCTCAGCACTCGGATTTGTCCACGTCGTCGCTCCGCGCGAACAATCTTCTGCAGCAGGCCGGAGCCTGCCTACTTCATCAGACGGCCTGATTCATACGCATCAGGTGACGGTCAAGGGGAAAGAATGGACCGTCCATGCTGTCGGCGGCAGCCCTGCTCAGGCCATCCTTCACGGATTGTTAGAAATCCTGCCGGAGTGGCCAAATCTGGTCGTCTCCGGCATCAATTACGGCGAAAACCTCGGCGAAGGCGTGACCGTCTCCGGTACAGTCGGGGCAGCTCTGGAGGCAGCTTCATTTGGCGTGCCGGGGATCGCCGTCTCGCTGGAGACCGAACAGCGCCACCACTTTACCCATTCTGAAGAAGTGGACTTCTCTGTCGCCGCCTATTTCACCGCCCTTTTAGGAAAAATGCTGCTTGAAAAAAAGCTTCCTCCCGACGTGAATGTGCTTAAGCTCGAAATCCCCTGCGATGCCACCCCGGACACTCCCTGGACAGTTGCCCGACTTTCGCGCCTGAGGTATTTCAGACCCGTTGCTCCCGTCCGCGAATCATGGGATGTGCCGGTCAAAGTTGGCTACGGTGTGGCGACGAACCTTGAGCAGGACGACCCATTGTCGGACGTCTATGCAGTTCATGTCCTCCGCAAGGTCGCAGTCACTCCTCTCAGTCTGGACATGACTTCCCGGATTGACCTGAAGGAATTCGAGGCGCTGTTACGGGCAAACAGCTGATCGGGTTCCGGTGAACCCGGAAATATCAAATGAACGGTTTTTGAGGGCTGCCAAATAATCTAAACCAGGCAGCTCTTTATGATTTCAAGCATTTGATTGTGGATTCCCGGCGCGGCTGCCAGGACAGAGCATGGCGGCGTGATCGTGTCAGTATCACCATCAACCTTTGTGACCCGCGCCCCTGATTCCACGGCGATCAGCCCTCCTGCAGCCACATCCCACGGTTTGAACCGTAGTTCCCAATATCCATCCACGCGCCCGCTGGCAACATAGCAGAGATCAAGCGCCGCCGACCCCGATCTCCGGACTCCCCGGGTGTTCAGCGAGAAATAAGCAAACAGGTCCAGGTTGTTATGCGGATGGGTGCGGATATCGTATCCGAAATTCGTGGTTAACAGACAGGAATTCAGATCTTCTGCCTTTGAAGCCCGCAGCTGAACCCCGTTCAACCAGGCACCCACCCCGGCCTCGGCGCAGAAACACTCATCCCGGATGGGATCGTAAACCACCCCAAACCGCATCCTCCCTTTTTCAGCAAACCCAATTGATACCGCAAAATGCGGCAGACCGTGTGCAAAGTTCACGGTCCCATCCATCGGATCTAGAAACCACACGAAGCTGCTCGACCCTGGCGTCTCTCCGCTCTCCTCAGCGACAATGCTATGTCCAGGATACCGGTCATGGATTTCTTCAATCAGCAGTTTTTCAGACTTTTGATCGGTGTCGGTAACCAGGTCAATCTCACCCTTGAGAAAGACCCGCTTTTCCGCGCCCAATCCAGCTCGCAGGATTTCGCCAGCCTTTCGAGCCAGGGTTTCTATTTCAATCAGGGTTGGCTTATTCAAGCGCGGTTTGTGTTTTGCTGCAATAGACGATATAGCTCATCCAATTCGGCCTGGATTTCATCACGCTGCTTGCATGACCTCCTCCAGCAATGCCTGGAAGGCTTTTTTCTGGCTTTCGGGGAGCGTCAGCAGAAGCTTTTCAGTCCTTTGTATCTGAGTGAGCTTATGGCGCAGCTTATTGAACAGCCGATTCCGGTAGCCTCGGTAAAAATCCTGCTCCCCAAGCGGCCTCGGTGCGGCAGGAGGACAGCAGGTCAGCACTTCGGCGACAGTCAGCAGAAAATCCTCAGTGTCGACAGGTTTTTCCAGGAAACGAACCGCTCCCAGGCTGATCCCAAACACCTTGTCTTCCGGGGTGACATAGGTAGCGGAAAGGAAAATGATTGGAATGCTGCTGGTTTTCGAGTCGCTTCGCAGCTTGTGAACCAGTGCATAGCCATCCAGTTTTGGCATCAGGATATCGGTGATCACCAGCGCCGGTCTTTCCCTGGCGATGCATTCCAGTGCTTCCTGTCCGTTTCGAGCTGTGACCGTTGGATATCCCTTGAAGCGCAGGGTGACATCCAGGAGCTCCAGGATATTGGGCACATCTTCCACAACCAGAATCGGACCGTAAGGTACGCTGCTCATACGGCTATTGTAGCCGGCACCGGCGTGTTGATCAATCCTCATTTCTGTAAGGCCAATAACCATCATTCTCCAACTTCCAGGGCAAGGCCTTTAAAAAATGTGTCCATCCTTTGCTGGCGGGCTTTTGAAAGCAGCTTCCCACCTTTCGTGCAGAGGCGTTCCTGGATTTTCACCAGCTTGAACAGGTATTCGTGATATGCGCTGTGCGGCTCGCCCGGTTCCAGGCATCCGGTTTGAAGGAAGCTGGTCGAAGGGCGGGAATAGAAGGGCTGCCCGGCTCTGACTGCGTAAGCGATTGCCCGCGCCACGCCGACCGCTCCAATCGCATCCAGCTTATCTGCATCAAAAACCACCCTGGCCTCCAGGGTCTGCGGCGCAGTGGAGAGTTCACGATAGCGGTGGGCCTGGATGCAGTGTTTCACCTCAGCGATCCGCTCTTCAGGCCAGCTTTCTTCCTCCAAAACACGCTGTGCCAGCTCTGCTGAAATGAGGTGGTGGTCGCCTCGCACGCCTGGTGTGTGAGAGTCAAATTGAATGTGATTTTCACTGCAGGTCGAATCGATTCCGGTCTCAACCTGGGCGTCGTGCAGAAGGACAGCAGCAGCTACAACCTCAAGGTCGGCGCCTTCCAAGCGAGCTAAATAATCTGCCAGGCGCAGCACCCGCAGGACATGATCAAAGCCGTGCACCGGGTCGCCGGCTGGATACCAGCTGCGGGCTTGTTCAATGGTGGGCATATATCTGGACCGATCAGACCGGGTAGATCTGCCCCTTCTTGATCACAGTCTTGACCAGATTCGTCCCAAAACGGTAGCCCAGCTGCCTGTAATCCGGGACAGAAAGGATAAGCATATCCGCCTGCTTTCCCGCTTCCAGTGATCCTATTCGGTCTGAACGCCCGACCGCAGCCGCGGCGTTGATTGTCGCTGCAGCAATCGCTTGGGCAGGGGTCAGGCGCAGATAACGGCAGGCCAGCGCGATCGCAAACTGCATGCTTTCGCACCAGGCCGTCCCGGGGTTAAGATCGGTAGCGATCGCGAGCAAACCACCTTCCTTTAGAAATTCTTGAGCTGGTGTGTATTCCCTTTCTGCCAGGCCAAATGGCGTACAGGGCAGAGATACACCTACAGTATTCGAATGAGCCAGCGTCCAAATATCTTCCATCGAGGTCTTCACCAGGTGGTCAGCTGATGCTGCCCCCAGCTCTGCGGCCAATCGGGCTCCTCCCAGGTTCTCAAATTCATCGGCGTGGATCTTCAGCGGAAATCCACACGTTTTTGCTTGAGACAGAATTTGGCGCGATTGATCAAGTGAAAAGGCGCCGGTTTCACAGAACACATCGACAAAAGGCGCCGGCAGGAAAGGAGCATGCTGCTCCCACCATTCTTTCAGCATCGGCAGCATGGTGTTGCAGATCAAAGCTGTATACTCGTCCGGGCGGTCGCGATACTCGGGTGCAATAGCATGAGCCCCCAGAAAGGTAGGGACAATCTCTAGCGGACCTTCTCGGTTCAGTGCCAATAAAGCCTGCAGCATACGCAGCTCAACTGCGGTGCGCAGTCCATATCCGGTCTTGACCTCGGCAGTTGTAGTGCCATGAACAAACATGCTGTGCAGGCGCGGTCGGGTTTGATCCTTAAGCATATCCAACGAAGAGGTGCGCGTTGCCCGCACCGTTGAAAGGATTCCCCCACCAGCGGCAAGGATTTCCATATAAGTCTTGCCCTGCAGGCGCAGCTCAAACTCAGCTGCCCGGTCTCCAGCCCAGATTGCGTGGGTATGCGGATCAACAAATCCAGGCATGACGACGCTGCCGCCGGCGTCAAGCAGTGGTTGGTCGGGATAAGCAATTCGCAGCTCTTCGCTGGGACCCACCGCTGCGATTTGCTGGTCTTGAAACAGTAATGCACCATTCGGGATGATAGACAACCTTCCGAGCTCGCTGCCGCGCTGCGGTCCTCCCGCCAGAGTGATTATTTGAGAAGCAGAATGAATTAACATTGCATGTCCTGTTATCTCAGCTGACTTCTGGTGGCTGACAGTCGCCAACAGCCATTTCTGGTCAATTTTACCATTTTAGCTACTGCTCGATGACCTTTCCAACAGACCGCTTTTCCGACAAAAACGGTATAATTTACTGAGGAGGCGATCTATTTATGGAATACCGAATTGAACGCGATTCGCTTGGAGAGATACAGGTCCCCAGCAATGCTCTCTACGGTGCGCAAACACAGCGTGCTGTCGTCAATTTCCCAATCTCAGGAATGCGCCCCTGGCGGGCATTTATCTGGTCGATCGCGACGGTTAAACGTGCCGCAGCCGAGGTCAACCGTGACCTCGGCTTGCTGGAAGGGGATCTGGCAGCTGCCATCATCCAAGCTGCCCAGGAGGTGATAGACGGGAGATGGGATGACCAATTCGTGGTTGATCCCTTCCAGGCCGGCGCAGGCACCAGCCACAACATGAATGCGAACGAAGTCATCGCCAACCGTGCCGCTCAAATCCTCGGCAGCGTGCCCGGTCAATCTAAAATTCATCCCAATGATCATGTTAATATGGCTCAGTCCACCAACGATGTTATCCCTACCGCCATCCGCCTGGGTGTTCTCTGGAGGTTGGATGAACTCCTCGGTGTTGTGGACGATCTTGCAGGCGGTTTGAGCAGAAAGGCAGCTGAATTCGATGGAATCGTTAAATCCGGGCGCACCCATCTTCAGGATGCTGTTCCCATCCGGATGGGACAGGAATTCTCTGCTTATGCGCTGGCTGTCACACGTGACCGCGACAGGATCAAGCGCTCTGCCGAAGGCTTGCGCCGCCTGGGTATTGGTGGGACTGCAGTTGGCACCGGCCTCAATGCTCATCCGGACTTTCACCGCCGCATGGTTCAGCGCATTATCGAGCTGACCGGCATTGAATGTTATCCTTCCGAAAATCTATTTGAGAGCATGCAGTCGATGGCTGATGCTGCCGATTTTTCTGCTTCTCTGCGCACCCTGGCGATCACATTGACCCGCATCGCCAATGATTTCCGGCTGTTAGCCTCCGGCCCGGCCACCGGTCTGGACGAGCTCCACCTGCCGACCGTCCAACCGGGTTCCAGCATTATGCCGGGTAAAGTCAATCCTGTCCTGGCAGAAATGCTGAACATGGCGATGTTCCACATCCAGGGCTGCGATCTGACCGTCTCTCTCGCTGCCCAGGCCGGCCAGCTCGAACTTAATGTGATGATGCCCATCATCGCACACAACCTGTTCGAATCGATGCAGGTGATGATCGGCGCCGTCCGCGCCTTTACAGAAAAGTGCGTCCTCGGCTTGCAGGCTCACCATGCGAAAGCAGAAAGCTGGTTAGAGAAAAATGCCATAATCGTCACGGCGTTAAATCCTTTGATCGGTTATGCCGCCGGAGCAGACCTGGTCAAAGAAAGCCTGGCCAGCGGACGAACGCTGCGCCAGGTCGCACTGATAAAAGCAGCCGCCGGCAAGCTCAACCACCTGTCAGAAAACCGCACGGTCACCCCTGCCGAGATCGAGCAGGCTCTGGCTGACGTGCGCCAGTTAACTGAAAGCGGCATCAACCGGGGAGACATCTGATTCTTTTACAGATACTTTATGGAATTTTTATCCTTCTGGCTTTATCATGAACCTGCTTTCAAGGATGCATTTCTCGATCGCTTGGACCCACGGTTGAGAGGATAAAAAATGGAACCGGCGCAAATCCTGGTTATTGAAGACGACGATATCGTAGCCCGTACAATCGAGCGAAGCCTGCGCGGGGAAGACTTCAGGGTCCTCCTGACAAACAGTGGGGTCGAAGGGCTCAAAGCCGCTCGCCGGCGGACCCCGGATCTGGTCATCCTGGATATCATCATGCCCGGTATGGACGGCTATGCAGTCTGCCGTGAGATGCGGTCGGACCCTCTCCTGGCTGATATCCCCATCCTGTTTTTAACAGCGAAGATTAAAGATGAGGATAAGATCGCTGGTTTTAACGCTGGAGCCGACGACTATCTCTGTAAACCCTTTAATATCGATGAGCTGATCCTGCGTCTCCGCGCCATCCTCCGCCGGGCACACAGGCGCTCTGGGGGGCATCAGCTGGCGGCTGCTGCGGCTGCCGAAGCCGTTGGGAATTCAAGAACCATTCGTCCTCAGCCCGCCCGCATCGAAACCCGCCTGCTCGCGGAAGACACCTACCGAATATCTGTTGCCGGTTTCATCCTCGACACCCGGACATACGAGCTGATAACGCCCGCGCGCGGCAAAATCCGACTCACTCCTGTTCAATACGAGCTGCTTCACCATCTGATGTGTCATCCGGGAGAAATATTCTCTCCGAGCCGTTTGCTTGATGAAGTATGGGATTATCCCTCTGACACGGGCAGCCCAGACCTTGTACGCGTTCATATAAAAAACTTGCGCGAGCGGATCGAAGAAGACCCGCACACACCTCGTTTTATCCAAACTGTCCCAGGCTATGGGTACACCATCAGCTCTGCCAGTTGAATATCGAATTTACTGGCACTTTACACTGGTTTCACAGCGGCTTTATTCAAATCCTTCTTTACGTGTGTAAAATTGATGAACAAATCTTTTTGATGAGCCCATCCTGATTTGGCGCGCGTCTTGATTTTTGCCGGTAGGAAGGAAATGGACCAGGATAATCACACTTCCCTTTTTGTCTTGCTAGTGCAAGAGTTCCGACTCTGGCAACTATTAGCGCGCCTTGCCCGCCAGGAGAGGCAGGCCCTATATGAATGTAACACCCTCCGCCTGGCTGCGCTGTTCACATCAAAGATACCTTTGATGGAATCGCTTGTTTCATGTCAGCATAAACGACATGTCTTGTTCTTCTCCAGCGAGCCGCCTAACAACAGGCTCGCTGACCGCATGCTGGCTCAGCACCAGATTCCTTATGATGGATTGAATGAAGTTGAGGCAAACCTGGTGCTTTGCCTGATTGGCGGCATTCAGACGCTCGTTCAACAGATCAGCGAGCTGGCACTGGGTAATTACGCCCTTGCGGATTGTTCGTTGAAACGCCTTTGGGGAATCCAATCCTGGTTGGATCGAGACCAGCAAATCAACCTGCCAGATCTGCTCGCGTTCACCCTTAATGAGAATGAAGCGCTTCAACAAAAGCCGTCCGCTTCATTTTCGGCGATCCCCACGCCTGCACCAGTGCAGGTTTGAAGCCTTTTCAATAAAAAACCTCAGGAAGTTTGTTCCTGAGGTCCAGAAAAAGTTCTTTCTAGAGGCGACGACGGGATTTGAACCCGTGGTCAGGGTTTTGCAGACCCTTGCCTTACCACTTGGCCACGTCGCCGTGTGAATAGAAAGAGCGGGCAACGGGACTCGAACCCGTGACCTTCTCCTTGGCAAGGAGGTGTTCTACCAACTGAACTATGCCCGCAGTCGGCCAGTTTCGCAGTCAAGGCCGAGAATGCCGAGAGCCAGAATCGGACTGGCGACACCATGATTTTCAGTCATGTGCTCTACCAACTGAGCTATCTCGGCCAATATTGAAGTACCCTGTTAAAGAGCCCGGATATTTTACTCATTAGTCGAGTGCTTGTCAAGCGCGTCTGTGCGAACGGTACAGGGGCTAATTCAATGATCTATGCTCTCCCCAACGACCATCGCAAGCTTACTGATCTCTTCCGTGATGATGTATAATCAAAAACGCAGCCAGCGCCAGGATGGCGATCTGACTCAGCATTTTGATCCCAGACTTCCCTCTTGAACAACCAAGACGGGACGAGGAGTATGGATGGAAATCACCTGGTATGGCCTCTCGTGCTTCCGATTCAGCGAGCGCGGCCTGGCAAGCGTCGTCACGGATCCTTACGACCATCAAGTTACCGGTTATGAATCACTCAAACTCAAAGCTGATATCGTCACGATCAGCCACGACGTCGCCAGGTCACAACTACGTCAATATCGTCAAGGGCAAGACTCATGTGCTAACCGGACCGGGTGAATATGAAATCGGCGGCGTATTCATCACGGGCGTGCAAACGAACGGTACCAAGCGATCATCCGATGAGCCGCGAAACACCCTGTATGTTTTCGATTATGAAGGCCTGACGGTCGCCCACCTTGGAGATCTGCGCCGCGTCCCCAGCCAAACCGAAATTGAAACCCTGGGCAATGTCCAAATCGCGTTGGTGCCTGTTGGCGGTGGGGGAGGCCTGTCAGCAGCTAAGGCAGTCGAAGTTGTCAGCCAGCTGGAGCCCGGGATCGTCATCCCGATGCACTACAACATCCCTGGAAGCAGCCTGAAGTTGGGTCCGGTCACAAAATTCTTGAAAGAGATGGGGATTGCTAACGTCGAATCTCAGCCATCCTTGAGAATTACCATGAACGGGATTCCAGACGAAACGCGCGTTGTTTTATTAGATTACACACGGTCCTAAAGTCGTTCAGCAGGAGCAACCAACGTGGCAGTAAAAATCTTGATGACATGGGATATCTTGACCGGCCGTGAACAAGAATACTTTGAGTTTGTTGTCCGGGATTTTATCCCCGGCATCCAGCACATGGGGATGGAACCCAGCGATGCCTGGTTTACCATGTATGGGCCACAACCTCAAATCCTCGTTTCTGCCCAGATGCCCACTGTGAGCTCCCTGCAAAAAACCCTCAACTCGTCCGAATGGAAGGATCTTACCGGCCGCCTGTTGGATTATGTCGATAATTTTGCCTACAAAATTGTGCCGGCGCGCAGCGGTTTTCAAATGTGAACCACCCCGAACTCGCTCAGACATTACTCGATTGGTATTCGCAGAACGCCCGTGATCTACCCTGGAGGAGAGACCCCGGTCCTTATGCAGTATGGATCTCGGAGATCATGCTTCAACAAACTCGAGTTGAGACGGTCATCCCATACTTCAACCGCTGGATGGAACGCTTTCCCGGCGTCTCCAGCCTCGCAGAGGCATCTCAACAGGAGGTCCTGGCCGTTTGGGAGGGGCTTGGGTATTACAGCCGGGCTCGAAACCTGCACCGGGCGGCGCAGATCGTCATTGCAGAATACAACGGCGCCCTTCCCGAGGACATCTCCAGGTTGAGCAGTCTGCCAGGTATCGGTCGCTATACTTCTGGAGCAATCGCGTCGATCGCGTTCGGCATCGATGCACCTGCCCTGGATGGAAATATCCGTCGGGTCATGGCTCGGATTTTTGATGTCTCCGAGCCAGTCAGTTCTCCTGCAGGGGAGAAACAGTTATATAGGCTTGTCGAAGCGCACTTGCCCCCAGGCAAAGCGGGAATTTACAATCAGGCTTTGATGGACCTGGGCGCAGCCGTATGCACGCCGCGAGCCCCAGACTGCCCCATATGCCCGCTCAGCATTTATTGCAAGGCTTTTGCCGGCGGTTTCCAGGGGGAGCGTCCCGTCCGGCTCCCCCGTATTCAGGTCCCCCATCATACTGTCACTGCCGCTGTGATCTGCTCCAACAGCCAGGTACTGATCGCTCAGCGTCCTGCGGAAGGGCTCCTGGGAGGGCTTTGGGAATTCCCGGGCGGCAAACTCGAATTGGGCGAAAGCCTTGAAAACTGTCTGGTGCGAGAAATTTGCGAGGAGCTCCAGGTCGAGGTTGAGGTTGCAGGCAAGCTTGGAGTATACAAACATGCCTACACCCACTTCAAAGTTACCGTGCATGCTTTCTTCTGCAGCCTGCGCACTGCCAAGACACCTCTTCCCATCCAGGTTCAGGATCTGGCATGGGTTGCCTGCAGTGAGCTTGACGGTTTTCCCATGGGGAAAATTGACCGCATGATCTCCCGCGACCTGCAGGCAAGAGGGCTGCCATGTTGATCGTGGACTCCCACGAAGATCTGGCATGGAGCATGTTGAGCTTTGGGCGAGACTACACTCTTTCGTCCGCTGAGATCCGACGCCGCGAGCAGGGGACACCGATTCCGACTTACAACGATGAGGCGATGCTCGGATATGATGATTTCCAGCTCGGGCAAGTTGCCCTGATATTTGCATCCCTTTTCGCCCTACCGGTTCGCTTGCGAACCGGCTCCTGGGAATCGATCTTTTATTTGGATTCCCGCCAGGCAAGCCGGCTTTATCACCAGCAGTTAGAGGTTTATCAGCGATTGACAGATGAGCATTACGAAAAGTTCCGCTTAATTCGGTATTGCTCAGAGATGGAAGACCTGCTCCGCTCATGGGAAGTCTTGCCCGAGTTTGACGAAGATACAGGAGCGCTGCGCCAATCGAAACCAGTCGGTTTGATCATCTCGATGGAAAACGCTGAAGCCGTGCGCAACCCAGGCGAATTGGATGAATGGTGGGAGCGCGGTTTACGCCTGATCGGCCCTGCCTGGGCATCCAACCGTTTTTGCGGTGGGACTAATGAACCTGGACCCCTCACCAGCGAGGGTTACGCACTGCTCGAAAGAATGTCCGAGCTTGGCTTTGGGTTGGATCTGACCCACATGGATGAAAAAGCCGTTTTGCAGGCGCTTGATACTTATGCTGGTGTGTTATTTGCATCCCACAGCAATGCGCAAGCCCTTCTCAATAAGGATGAAACCAACCGCCATCTGTCCGACAAGGTAATCCACGGGATCCTGGAAAGAGACGGCGTGATAGGGGTGAATCCTTATAACGCCTTTCTAAAAGCTGGCTGGAAAAAGGGCAACCGGCGCCAGGAAGTCCTTATCGATCACCTGATCGATCAAATCGATTATCTCTGCCAGATGGCTGGCAATTCCAGTCACGTCGGCATCGGCACTGATTTTGACGGCGGATTCGGACTGCAATCTGCCCCAACCGGTTTTGACACGATCGCTGACCTCCAAAAGCTCGTCCCCTTGCTCGTCGAACGAGGGTATACCACCCAGGACTGTGCTGCGATCCTCGGTGAAAACTGGCTGTCAATGTTGCGAAAAGTGCTGCCATAATACTTATGAACGAATCCAATACTCGAAAAGCCTCCGATAATTTCCGTATCCGCGTGGGACTGGTACTGTCCATCCTCGGATTGTTAGTGTTTACCCTTGGGATTCAGCCTTCCCTATTTGCCCTGGACCGCAGTCCGGTCGTCGGCTTTGTTCAGATTGCCGTATTTCTGGTCGGTCTGGGGATGATCTGCCTGGGTGGTTATACGGCACTTATTGCACTCTGGGACGGCCGGGATAAGACCATCTTAGCGGATATCGGATACCGCCTGATCGCGACCGGATATGTGTTCGCGGTCGTCAGCGGTATGGCCGATGTATTCGGCTTCGGCAGCCAGCCTTCCCCCTTTGTCCCGTTCTTTGGCCCTTATCAGGCTTCCGGTGTCATTTTCGGGCAGATGATGATCATCGGCGGTTTCCTGCTGATGATTCCACGTTCAGGCCAAAAAAAGCCCTCAGAAGATGAGCCGTCAGACACCCCTGTCTAAATAGATACAAACCTTATCTCTTTCCAAGGATGCCTGAGCGCGCAAGTTCTATTTTCACCCAATTGCAGCAAGCATTTCCTCATTCGTCGACAGCTTGAACTCTTTGATGCATGACTGCCTGGCTTCAGCCTGTTCCACAAGCTCCAGCTTCTTGATGTCTTCCATTGATACGATCCGCTTCCCGCATGCCTTCAGCACCTGCTCCAGCTGCGAGAAGAGCAGTTCTTTGCTAATTCGGGGCTGTGCAGTACGCAGGTACTTCAGCACAGCTTGAGCGCCGTCCTCCCCGTCTTTACGCGCCACCCCAACCAGCCCGCTGCTTGCTTCACGAGACCAGCCTGCCATAAAGACCCTTTCTATGGATTGATTGGTCTGCGGATCAAACGCCTCAAACGACATTCCGTTCACCGCAAAGCGCGGATCAGGATTTTTGACGAATTCATTCCACTGCACTGGCAGGCCGAAGTCTTCATCAACTCGGTCGCCGATGCAGAAAACAACGCTGTCCACGGGAATGATTCGCCTGGTTTCCAGGCTGCGCGCCTTTGTGTCCCCATCTTTGAGGACAAGATACGTATCTTCCACTTCCAGACCAGTAACCCAACCGGCGTCGTCGCCCATCAATTTCGTTGGTGATGCCAGAAAATCAAAATGGAAGCGGGTCTTCGACACAGGAGGTAAAGCCTTTGGAAGCGCCGAGAGGATGTTATCTCTGGCTGCCTGAACATCCTGTCCGATTTCCTCCATTCGGGACCTTATCCGCTCCATCTCCGCGTCTAAAGCCTGGAGATCCAGGTTGCTGATCACATATTCCATTTCCTGCCTGGTAAATTTCACTTCAGCGGGACCGCGCCGGGCAACGAGAACAACATCATCCACCTTCAGGTCTCGGATCACCCAATGGGCGATATCCATGCTTACGTTGCCTACCCCAATGATTGCCACTTTTCCATGAACAAAATATTCACGCGTGCTGTACGGCGGCAGTTTGTTATAGTGATAAACAAGATCCTTTGCGTGGTACACCCCTTTCAAGTCTTCGCCAGGAAGCCCCAGCCACTTTGTACCCTGCGCACCAGCCGTAACAAGCAGAGCCCCAAAACCGATCTCTTTAAGTTCATCAAGGGTCAGATCACCATTTTCTCCAATCGTGAGATTGCCGCAGTAGCGAATTCCGGGCAGATCCAGGATCTGGCGGAACTGCCTTCTCAGACCTTCTTTCATTTTATATTTATCATGAAAAATTCCATATTCCGCCAGACCACCTGGCCTGACATCTCGGTTAAACAAGAC
Source organism: uncultured Chloroflexia bacterium (assembly GCA_963726375.1). GTDB lineage: Bacteria > Chloroflexota > Anaerolineae > Anaerolineales > UBA4823 > UTCFX2. The sequence continues at coordinate 208,771 of CAVSCE010000008.1, forward strand.
AACTTGAACTCCCTCGATTGCCAGCTGTCTGGATGCAAAAATCCCTGCAGGGCCTGCACCAATTACAGCCACCACAAAATCGTTTAGTTTTTGATCACTCATTAGCCCCTCCATGCAATGGAAAATTCTTTTCAAAGCCTGGTTTTTAACCGAGAATATAAATTCATTATAGCCATCGGAAGTCGAATCCACAAGCCATTGATATCCGTTTTAAATTAAACAAAACAGCCGCCTGACGATCAGGCGGCTGTCAGAACCATCGGTAAGATCTTGATTAATCTAGCTCGATGGTGGGAGCAATACTGCATCAATCACATGGATCACGCCGTTCGCTGCTTCGATGTCTGTGATGATCACCATCACATCGTCGTTCAGCATAACCTTGTCACCATCGACCGTGATCTTGATCTGTGCACCTTCCAGCGCCGTGTCTACCATCTGACCATCCAGCTTCACAAGATCCGCTGCCATCATTTTGCCAGGCACGACATGGTAAAGAAGGATATTTGTCAGCTGCGGGATATCCTGCAGCAGCGCTTCAACAGTGCCTTCCGGCAGCTTGGCAAATGCATCGTCAGTCGGGGCAAACACCGTGTATGGGCCTTCGCCGCTCAGCGTTTCCACCAGTTCAGCCGCACCCAGGGCAGCGACGAGGGTCGTGAAGCGGCCGTCTTCAACTGCCAGGTCAACGATGGTTTTCTCAGTCATCGCAGCTTCATCAGCGGGAGGCAAGAGGACCGAGTCGATTACATGGATCACACCGTTTGCTGCTTCGATGTCTGTGATGATCACCATCACATCGTCGTTCAGCATGACCTTGTCACCATCGACCGTGATCTTGATCTGTGCACCTTCCAGCGCCGTGTCTACCATCTGACCATCCATCTTCACAAGATCCGCTGCCATCATTTTGCCAGGCACGACATGGTAAAGAAGGATGTTTGTCAGCTGCGGGATATCCTGAAGCAGCGCTTCAACAGTGCCTTCCGGAAGCTTGGCAAATGCATCGTCAGTTGGGGCAAATACAGTGTATGGGCCTTCGCCGCTGAGCGTTTCCACCAGTTCAGCCGCACCCAGGGCAGCGACCAGGGTCGTGAAGCGGCCGTCTTCAACTGCCAGGTCAACGATGGTTTTCTCGGTCATCGCAGCTTCATCTGCTGGCGGGAGCAGTACCGTGTCAATCACATGGATCACGCCGTTCGCTGCTTCGATGTCTGTGATGATCACCATCGCATCTCATTGATCATGACCTTATCGCCATCAATTTTTATCCCAATCTGCTTCCCTTCAAGAGCTGTTTCGGCCATCTTACCATCAAGCTTCACAACATCGTCTGCCATCACCTTGCCGGAAAGGACATGGTAAAGCAGGATATTGGTCAGCTGAGGAAGATCTTCAAGAAGAGCATCCACAGTGCCTTCAGGAAGCTTGGCAAACGCATCGTCAGTCGGGGCAAATACGGTGTACGGCCCTTCCCCACTCAGGGTGTCGACCAAATTCGCTGCCTTAAGTGCAGCGACCAGTGTCGTGAAGCGTCCGTCTTCGACCGCAAGGTCAACAATTGTCTTTGGGGCTTCGGTCGGTACTGGTGTTGCAGCAGGAGCCGGAGGATTGGTAACTTGCGGGGCATCCGTCATTACAGGTGCTTGAGTAGCCTGTGGGGCACAGGCGCCTATAAACAGGGCAAAAACAACCAACATGGGTACAAAGTACTTAGACATTTTCTTCTCCTATTTCTGAATGATTGAACCAACAAACCAACTTATTGTCTACATGTTATGAAGGTATTATACAATAAATCGAGCATATGTCAATATATTGTATAGATAATTTACACATTCTAATCAAAAGCTCATTTTTCCGAACATTAGCTAAATTTGCCAGAATGTGCTATATTCAGGCAATCTGTTTTTCTATCATTCAAAATGCAGCCAATCATCGAACACACTCTCCCGAACGGTCTACGCATCCTGCTTAAAGAGGATCACAACGCCCCACTGATCAGCCATTGGGTCTGGTATCGGGTTGGTTCTCGAGATGAGACTCCCGGAAATACAGGCGTTTCCCACTGGGTAGAACATATGCAGTTCAAAGGGACACATCAATATCCCGCAGGGATTCTGGATAAGGCGATCTCCCGCGAGGGCGGCTATTGGAACGCATTCACGTACCTCGATTGGACTGCTTACTTCGAAACTCTTCCAACCGAAAAGATCGATCTGGCGCTCCGGCTGGAAGCGGACCGGATGGTGAACAGCCTGTTTGACCCCAGTGATGTTGAATCCGAGCGGACTGTGATCATCTCTGAAAGGCAGGGCAACGAGAACGAGCCGCTTTTTAGGCTTGGAGAGCAAGTGCAGGCGGCCGCCTTCCAGGTCCACAGCTATCGCCATGAAGTGATTGGTGACATGGTTGACCTGCAAACTATTTCCCAGGAAGACCTCTACAATCATTACCGCAGCTTTTACACGCCAAATAACGCTGTGGTCGCCGTTGCAGGAGATTTTAAATCAGCGCAGATGCTTGAGCGGCTGGAAGAGCTTTATCAGTCTATTCCGGCAAGCCCACTGCCTTTACGCTCCAGCTGTCCGGAACCCCTCCAACAAAATCAAATCCTGGTAGGCGTTGATGGTCCGGGTGAGACTACATACATTCAGGTGAGTTATAAGGCTCCTGCTGCCTCCAACCCGGACTTCTTCCCCTTGCTGGTCCTGGATAGCCTGCTGAGCGGTCCTGCTAACTTGAATTTGCTCGGAGAAGGGATTTCCAATAAAACGTCGCGGCTCTACCGCTCCCTGGTCGAACGCGAGCTGGCGGTCGGAGTCCACGGAGGACTCCAGGCTACCATCGATCCTTTCCTGCATTCGATTACAGCCGTCGTCCACCCCCAAAGCAGCGCCGAACAAGTGATCGAAGCGCTTGATCTTGAAGTCCAGAAATTGCAGGTCGATCCCCCCGAACTTCAAGAGCTCCACCGTGCTGTAAAACAAGCCCATGCCCTTTTCGCTTATGGGGACGAACGCATCACCAACCAGGCTTTTTGGCTTGGTTTCAGTGAAATGATCGCAGACCATACCTGGTATGAGCGTTACCTGGCTCAATTAGAATCCGTCACACCGCTGGATGTCCAACGTATTGCTGAAACATATCTGCGACCGGAGAACCGGATCATTGGAGTCTACCGCCCGACCGGCGAGAAGCTGGAAAGTGAGATCGATCCGTGATTCAGGTATCGACCCTTCCAGCCGGAGACAAGTCCCTCCCAGGCCCTGAAAACATCCACCGCCAGCAGCTCATAAACGGCGCAGTAATCCTCAGCCGGGCTCATCCAAGCAGCGGATCAGTGGTTATCAGCGGCAGCCTCCCCGCCGGTGGTTTGTTTGACCCGGACGACAAGCTGGGGTTGGCGGATTTTACGTCAGCCGCTCTGATGCGCGGCACAATCAATAAGGACTTTTTTGAGATTTATGATGGTCTTGAATCGATTGGCGCAAGTCTGGGGTTTTCCGGTGGAACCCATTCAGTCAGCTTCAGCGGGAAATCTCTTGTCGAAGACTTTGACCTCCTGCTTACGCTGCTCTCGGAAGCGCTGATCCAGCCTAACTTTCCCTCTGATCAGGTCGAACGCCTGCGTACCCAAATATTAACCTCGCTGGCAATCCGAGCCCAGGATACTGCTGCTCGAGCCTCCATGATCTTTGATGAGGTCGTATACAATAACCACCCTTACAGCCGTCCAGAGGAAGGTAACCCAGAGACGATCCAGGTGATCCAACAGGAAGATTTGATTCGATATCACCGCCGATATTATGGACCCCGAGGAATGCTGATTGCAGTTGTTGGCGGGATCGACCCGGAACAGGCAATCGAGAAGGTCTGCCGGACGTTTGAAAACTGGCAAAATCCGGATCAACCGGCTCCAATCGAGCTGCCACCGCTTAACCCACTTAATGAAAATATCCGAAAGCATGTTGAGATTGCAGGGAAAACCCAATCCGACCTGGTCATCGGGTCTGCTGGGCCGCGACGCGCATCGCCTGACTATATGGCTGCATCGTTGGGAAACCATATCTTGGGGCGCTTTGGGATGATGGGGCGGCTGGGTGAAGCACTGCGCGAGAAGGCTGGGATCGCCTATTACGTCAGCAGCAGCCTGAACAGCGGGCTAGGGCCTGGACCCTGGGATGTCTCCGCTGGTGTTGACCCCGACCACCTTGAAAGGGCGATCGAGATAGTTTTACAGGAAATCCGCCGCTTTGTAAGCACTCCAGTGAGCGCGATCGAGCTGACCGATAGCCAGGCAAATTATATCGGCCGCCTACCGATCTCGCTCGAATCCAACGCCGGGATTGCATCCTCCCTGCTTTCGCTCGAGCGGTACCAGCTTGGGCTGGATTATTATCTGAGGTATTCCGATCTGGTGAATTCGGTCGACCCGGAACAGGTGCTCGAAGCCGCAGCGCGGTATCTCGATCCTGACCGGTTGGCAATCGCTTCAGCAGGCCCGGAGCTGCGTTGATGCGAGAGGATCTGTTCGATTGAAACTATCAAACGGTGTGGATATCATAGAGATCGAGCGCGTCCGGGTTGCGGTCGAAATGCATGGGGAGCGCTTCCTGAACCGGGTTTATACTCCTCAGGAGTTGGCTGAAGCTGGTGCCAATACCGCCTCATTAGCCGCTCGATTTGCAGCAAAAGAAGCAGCCGCCAAAGCGCTCGGCACCGGGATCGGGCAGGTAGCCTGGCGTGAAATCGAAGTCCACCGTGATAACCTCCACCGTCCCCATTTGCTTCTCCACGGCGCTGCCGCTCGGCTGGCCGAACAGCTCGGCCTGACGGAATGGACCATCAGCCTGAGCCACACCCATACTATCGCAATCGCGTTTGTCGTCGCAGCCGGTAATTAAATACCCTGCATTAATCAGGGGCTGTTAAGCTTCAGCTTTCGTTGGTGCCTGGATTTTCGCTTTAACCACTTCATATACCGCCGGCATCACCGATATCAGGATGATCGCCACAACGACGAGTCCAAAATTCTCCTGGACAAACGGAAGCGTCCCGAAGAAGTACCCGCCCCAGGTAAACAGCGTCACCCACAGAAAACCGCCGATCACGTTATAGCTGAGAAATTTGCCGTAGCTCATCTTCCCAACACCGGCGACAAAAGGAGCAAAGGTCCGGACGATCGGCACAAAGCGCGCAATCACGATCGTCTTGCCCCCGTAGCGTTCGTAGAAATCATGCGTGCGGTCCAGATATTCCTTCTTTAAGAACCTGACATCGCCGCTGAAGGCTCGCGGACCGATCTTGTGCCCGATCCAGTAATTCACTGTATCGCCGCCGATCGCCGCGATCAGCAGCAGCACCCAGAGCACCCAGATATTGAGCGGGGAACCCAACGCCGGGGATGCAAATGTGCCGGCTGCAAACAACAGTAAATCTCCTGGCAGAAAAGGCGTCACGACAAAACCTGTTTCCATGAAGATCACCAGGAAGAGCAGCGCATACGTCCAGGTCCCGTATTGCTGGATAATCACGCTCAGGTATTGATCCAGGTGCATAAAGAGATCAAAAAGATACTCTTATTAACTCCATTCAACTTTCTCCAATTGGTCTAATTGCCCGCAGGCGGCTGCGGGATTATAGCATGCTTTCGCCGGCCTGCTCCGCCACACCATCTTCCACTTCAGCCTCAACAATCGAAACCGGTTTGGCCTGCAAGACCCGATTTGCTCCGATCAGACCCAAAAAACACCCGGCAGCCAGCAGGACCAACCCGGCAGGGGCAATGTACCGGATCAGCTGGAAATACGGAAGATCGAGCGTCAGGTCCTGCAACTCAGCCAGCATCTGGAATGAAAAAAGCAGGGTCAGCCCATTCCACAATCCATGGATCAGCACCGCCAAAAGATACACGAGCAAAAGCCGCAGGTACCCCCGTTTCTGCCAGGCTTGAACCAGCGCCCAACCAGTGAGGGCGGCTGTCAGGATATGCACCGCAGTTGTGCCAGCGCGCGCCAGCACAGCGGCGCTCCACTGCTCTGCTGTCCCGCTCAACATCAGGCTTTCGATAAAGGCATACCCGCCTCCACTGAGCGCCCCGACAGCAAAACCGGCTGCAGGGCTCGGGCTCGAGCCTGCCAGCAGCCAGACCCCAATCGGCTTGAAGAGCTCCTCGATCATTGGCACGATCAGTGCTACAAAGAGCAGGACGATCCCGATCACAGCAGGTCGGACCAGATAGGGGCCCACGATCTCAACGGCCTTCTCCTGGTCAACGACCCCTCCCAGGCTTAAGCAAGCTCGGTAATCCGCTCCATCATCTCAGGTTGAGTGAACAAATATACCACGGCGATAATCAGCAGCCCTACCGCGGCCAGGACTTCCAGGATCATGATCAGGGCCGGGCCAATACTTAATCCGCTTCCAAAAGCACCCCACATCTGCCTGGAGGAACCGAGCGGGAGCCTGTGAATTCCCAGGTATACGATCCAGGCGGTTGGTATCCCAACCGCAAGCAGGTGCAGCGGAGGCAGAAACAGCCAGGCCAGTTCGGACCTCTGAGCAATCCAATGCCCGAGAAGAATCACGACCGGAAGTGCAAAGATCCATAATCCCGGCCTGAGTCTGGCGATCAGCCTGCGCGAATCCGGCGCTGGTCGGCCCATCATCTCCACCAGCGCATAATATCCAGAGGGCAGCAAGAAAAGGCCAACCGCTGCCAGCGCGCAGGACATCATCAAGACCTGCAGAAGCTCGCCGGGTTCCAGACCCTTTGTCAACACGCTGTACACGCAGAAGAAGAGCATTCCGCCGGCAAGCATCCAGCTGGCTGCCACCACAAGGAGCGACAAAATCAGCTGTGCCACTAACAATCCGTTATATTTTCTGGTCTTTTGCAAATCTACTTCTCGATGATCTCGACGTCCAGGATCTTGTCACCAGCGGGCAAATTCATCGACTGAGACGGATCGCGCGGGGTCAAGCTGCTGAAGCACCTCCATCCCAGAGTTGAGCTTCCCAAAGATGGTATACCCACCGTTCAGCTGGGGAACCGGGGCGTATGTAATAAAGAACTGGCTCCCATTCGAGCTTGCACCGGCATTTGCCATCGCCAGCACACCCGGGCTGTCAAATGTCAGATTTGGATCGATTTCATTGTCAAACGCATAACCAGGACCTCCATACCCGGTCCCAGTCGGATCGCCTGCCTGCGCAACAAAATCAGGAAGAACCCGATGAAAAGTCACCCCGTCAAACCAATCGTTCCTGGCCAGGAAAATAAAACTGTTCACCGCCAATGGAGCCTTGTCCGCGAACAGATCAAGGGTGATGTCGCCTTTCTCGGTATGCAGCACCGCTGAATACTTTTTCTGCGGATCTAGAGAAAGCGGCGGGCATTCGGAGAACTGCCGCTCCTGCAGCACGGTCAGCGCGACCGTGGCCTCCAGGTTGGCAAAATCCATCGGGCCGCTGTAGGGCGATCCGTTGATCGCCAGGAAAGGGGTTCCCGGCATGCCGATCGAAGCGTTTTTTTCATACGCTTCACGAGCCAGCTGGACCAACTCGGGGCTATTCAGGTCTTGCTCAAACTGCTCAACATCCAGGCCAAGGCTGGCTGCTTCTTCCAGGAGCCAGGTTTGAAATGCTTCAGGATCGAGTGTCACCCAATCTGCTCGTTTTTCAAAAAGCAGGTCATGGACTTCCCAAAACTTCTCCTGTTTTCCGGCCGCTTCAGCAGCCTGGGCGGCAAGCGCTGCTTTATCATGGCTGCTCAGAGGGAAGTGGCGGTAGGTAATTCGCACGTCTTCAGGGTATTTTTGCTGTAGCTGCGCCAACACGGGCGCAATCCCGGCGCAGCCGGGTCACTGGAAATCGCTGTATTCCAGGATCGTCACCTGCGCATCGCTCGGACCGATGGTCCAATCGTCTTCGGTCACGGCAGGGAGGACGGATTCTACCGTCGGATTTGGCGTCGACTGACGGGTCTGGACTGTACAGCCTGCCTGCGCGGCCGGCTGGGCTTGGAACGCCGTTCCCGTTGGGATCGCGATCGAAGCATCCGTAGCGGTCTTCGCTGGAGTTGATCCAGCATCTGAAGCAGGGGTAAGCTCCGAAGTGCTCGTCGGGAAAGCCGAGGTTTCACCCATGCAGGCTGCGAGAAAAAGCACAGCCAGGGCAGCGGTTAAGATCAGTCTCTTCATTTACTTTTTCCTATTCTCCAATCATCAATTGGTCGTTAATCCCTATCCTGCCATGGTTCAAACCACCCGATAGACACTACCCAGCAAGATCATTCCTTTATACAAGCCTGCTGTTAAGATATCACCAGGGCATGGCAAGCCTTCTTTTCATCCCTTGCGCGACCTCGCGTTCTTGAGCTGTTCAGAATGAAGTGATCCAGGAAACCCGATTAAGGAAATCTGCCAGGGAATCACTTTGAGAGCGAAGCTTGCGCACCGCTGCGCCAACAGGGTCTTCGCTCGCGCCAGCCGCACCACCAGGCTCATCGGCGTAAGCTCCGTGAAAAGCAAAATAAGCTTGGTTCAATTTGCGCAGCCCAGCGGTAACCATTTTCCCAAAAGACTTCCCTGCGCTCTTCCATATATTGTTCCGCTTCTTCAATTTTCCCCTCAGCCAGCAACTTGTCGGCCGTCACCCTGGTTTTCTGCATTTCCTTGCGAAAATCAAACTTTGGTGGTCGACTCAGTCACCTGCTCTTGTTCCATTTCTGCTGGAGTTTGTGGTGGTTCATGGGTACCAATTCGGGATAATAACGCTCCAGCACTGCCCGGCTAATTTCTTTTCCTGCGATCGAGGCAACAGTTTCATTGATTACCCGCAATTCTGGGCTTGTCTCATAATTGATCCCAAGCGGTCTGAGAGTCAGGTAATTGTGCACCCACTCATGCGAAACAACTTCACTCAACCAGTCCAGGCTGCTGGAACTCGACCACCATGGTGGGATAAAGCCCCAACCCACCAATATTTTCTACCAGCGATGAGACATTCAAGGCGCTGATCGACCCGCTCCTCCAGCTCGATCCGCTGATCAATGGACAGGCCGCCTTCAGGGCAATGCTCTCGTCTTGCCGGATCACATCCCGCGGGCTGATAATCAAAATTAACGGCAGTGGAGTGCTGTGATAGAGCACAGGCGGCAACAGCTGCCCACCCAACGCACAGTCCTAACTCGGACACGATCGTGCTGATTTGGCTCTGTAGAATCGATTCTGCCAGCGGACCAGTCTCATTGCGGCGGGCATATAGTTCATCCAATTCCTTGAGGAGCGCTGCCGAATATGCTCGCGGGTCCCCAATATTGGGATCAGCATAGATTTGCTCCAGCTCCTCCTTCCTGGCGTTGAATATTTGAACCAGCTCTAGATATTCCAGCACAAATTCCTTGCGATCGTCATCACCGAGATAGCGGTTTGTGCCCAAAGCAGCTTCAAAAAGCTTCAAACGCAGTGCATCTGACGTCCACCCAATGAAGTCGAACTCAATCTCACGAGTGAAGGCGCTGACCCTGCTCCAACTGATCTCCAGGCGCCACGTTGCTGCGCGCCAGCAGCAACATGGCAACCAAGACAACCGCGAGAAGACGAAAGACCTTAATAAGCGGCGGAGCGGTGTCATAGCGGGGATTGTACCATAGCGGTCTCATTAAATATTGGCTCTAAAGCTCGTCTTATTATTACCAGGGCATGCTATAATCTTTCTTAACCGGGCGCTCTAGGATTATTAAATTCTCGCTGCCCAGTTGAGGTGGAACATGAATTTGCTTAGTCACAGGTGCTGCCGGATTTCCTGGGATCCAGCCTGGCAAACTACCTGGTGCGCGAAGGTCACCAAGTGCGCGGGCTGGACGATCTCTCCGCTGGCGATCCGGCTGTGCTTTCATCCGATGTCTCATTCACCGCGGCGATGTCAGCGACCGCCCAAAGCTCTGGACGCTGCTCCAGGAAATCGATTGCGTATATCACCTGGCTGCCCGGGTATCTGTGCCAGAATCCAGTGCTTTACCCGCGCGAATATAATGCTGTCAAACGTGGGTGGTACGGTCAGCCTGATGGAGGCGATGCGGGATGTAGGCGTCCGCCGGGTGGTATTCATCTCATCCGGGGCAGTCTATGGCGATCAGGGGCAACAACCGTTTACGTGAGAACGCTGCCCCAAACCCGCGCTCGCCCTATGCGGTCTCCAAGCTGGCGGCGGAATATTACATCCGAACGATTGGCGACCTGTGGGGCATCGAGACCGTGTTACTGCGGGTTTTAATGCCTTCGGTCCCGGACAGCACCTGCCGCCATCCCACGCTCCGGTCGTGCCCAATTATCTCCGCCAGACAATGCGAGGCGGAACCCTCGTGATGCATGGCGATGGGTCCCAAACCCGGGATTATGTCTATGTGGATGATGTAGTCAGTGCCATGATCGCTGCGGCTACCGCGCCGGGGATCAACCACCAGATCATCAACATCGGCAGTGGAAAGAGACCAGTATCCGTGATCTGGTCCGTCTGATCATGGAGGTGACCGGCATGAACCTTGAGGCGATCAGTCAACCCGAACAATGACCCAGGCGTCTCCCGGATGCAGGCGGATATTCCGTCTGGCGCGCGAAAAGCTCGGCTACCAACCCCGTTTTTCCTTGAGGAAGGGCTGCGCCTCACACTCAAGCGGGATCCCGCTTCAACAACGAATTGACCAGCCGTTCTATAAGGCCGGGTGAAATGCTTAACCCTCCTGGAATTTCTATACTCAAATCCGTGAAGAAGTCGTCAATTGGACCTACTGAACGAAATCGAAGTGGAGGGCGTAAAATGGCAGTTACAGCAGTCGTAGGTCTTCAATGGGGGGACGAGGCCAAAGGGAAAATTGTTGACATGCTCTCTCCATATGCCATATCGTCGCCCGGTTCAATGGCGGTGACAACGCCGGTCATACGGTCGTAAACCACTATGGGACTTTCAAGCTGCGCCTGACACCAAATGGCTTCTCCAATCCAAAAACGATCTGCGTGATCGGACCCGGGGTCGTGGTAAATCCCGGCTACATTGATCGACTGAGATCGAGCGAATCCAGAGCGGCGGGATTGAACATGACAGGGCGCTTGTGGGTCTCGCCACGTTGCCATCCTGATAATGCCCTATCATCGCATGCTCGAAGGGATTTATGAGGAAGCCAAAGGCGCACTCAAAACCGGCACAACCCAGCGGGGCATCGGGCCGGTATTCGCTGACAAGGTCAGCTACAATGGGATCCGCTTTTTTGACCTCGCCGACGAAGACCAGTTTTCACCGGCAAGCTGCGTATGCAGCTTTCCATTAAAAATCCAATCTTTCAGGCATTTGAATTGCCAGCCTCTCGATTTCGAACAGGTTTATCGAGATACCCTCGACCAATACAATGAGATAAAAGAACTTTATTCGTGAACCGTTTGGCTTGATCCAGGAAACCTCTAACCCAAGGCGAAGAAGTGCTGCTCGAAGGTGCGCAGGGTGCTCTGCTGGATAACAACTGGGGGACCTACCCATACTGTACAGCCTCAATCACTTTATCAGGCGGGGCATGTGCCGGGCTGGGGATAGCCCCACGCTGGATTGAGCGAGTTATTGGCGTTACAAAGGCGTATACTACCCGGGTCGGCGCCGGACCGATGCCCAGCGAGCTGCATGATGAATTCGGTGTAAAGCTTCAGGAGGCTGGCCAGGAGTTCGGCACCGTCACCGGGCGCGGCGCGGCGCTGCGGCTGGTTCGATGCCGAGCTGGTGCGCTTCACCGCCAGCTCAACGGTTGCAACCGAGCTGGCTCTCACCAAGCTGGATGTCCTGGATGATTTCGCAGAGATCAAAATCTGTACCGGCTACCTTCTTCCAGGGAGCGAACGGCTTTGGCACTATTGGGAATTAGATGCAGAACAGCTGAGCGAATGCGAGCCAGTTTACCATGAACTACCCGGCTGGCAGAAGTCTACCACTGAGTTGCGCCGTTTCAGCGACCTGCCGATCCAGGCTCAGGCTTACATCCAAAAAATCGAAGGGTTTGATTGGGGTTCCAGTGCGCTTTATTTCGGTTGGACCGGCTCGCGAATCAACGATACAGGTGTAAAGCCAGCTTCAGCCGAACCGCCGTTTTATCTCTTTCGCAAGCCAGCGCGCCCGCTGTGGCGCATCCCCCAGGTGATGGCTTGCATCCATCAGCACGCGCAGGTTCTGCTCCTGTAAATACCGATTAAGCTCAGGATCAGCGGCAATCAATTCACTGAGCGGGTTGGGAACCCCGCTTTGTCTTTTTTCCCACGCAGCAAGTGAATGCACCCGCAGCCGCTCGTGCATCTCCTGTCGGTCGGCGCCCGCCTTGCACAGCGCCATCAGCACCCGCTCCACGGCGGCAAAAGGAGCATATTCATTAAAGTTTCGCTCCATCGCTGCCAGGTCCACCGACAACCCATCAACCAGCCGGCGCGCCGTTCTCAACAGCTCATCGGCGGTCAAGAATGCCTCAGGGAGAAGCGTCCGGCGGTTTGCTGAGTTATCGAGCGTTCGTTCCAGCAGCGAATGAGCAGCATTATCCCAGGCCAGGCGCGGCAGTCCGGCAAGCTGACGGGCGAGCGAATTAATTTTTTCCGCCTGGATCGGATTACGCTTGAAGGGCATCGCCGAAGATCCTACCTGGTCCCTGGCAAACGGCTCGCTCCATTCGCCCACTGGAGGCGATTGTAAGAATCGAAGGTCGAAAGCAAATTTATACAGGGACCCCCCAATCCTGCGAGGGCGCTCACAACCTGAAAATCTTGCTTGCGGGGATAAACCTGGGTGACAATTGGAAAAAACGAGAGATCGAGCAGCTCCGAAAGCCGGTCTTCAAAACGCTCCAGCTGCTCGGCGCCGATCAGCTCTGCAAAAGAAGCACCTGTCCCAACTGCACCGCGCAGCCCCTTGCCGCGCATGGTCACCCTAAGGTCCGACAGCTGCTCCCAGTCAATCAACAGGTCCTGGGCATAAGTAGCGAAACGGTAGCCAAGCGTGGATGGCTCAGCCGGCTGCAGATGGGTGAAGGCAATCAGAGGCGTATCTGCCCATGCATCGATCTTCGCCGCAAAAATGACAAGCAGCTCACGCAAGCCCTGCATCACCAGATCCAAAGCCTCGCGCGCGTCCGCAGCACATCTGCATTGTCTTCTATGTCCGCTGAAGTCGCACCAAGGTGCAGGATCCTACCTCCGGCCGGTGCCTGCTCGGCGAAAGCCTTCAACTCAGCCATCAAATCATGGTGGATTTCAGACTCAATCGCCAGCGCCCGGTTAACATCCACATGATCGATATGAAGACGCAAATCTGCAACTTCCTCCGGGGAGACCAGACCCATTTCAGCCTGCGCTTCAGCCAGCGCCAACCAGACCCGCCGCCATAATCTCCTTTTGTGCACCTCTGACCACACCTGACGCATCTGATCACTGCCGTAGCGCCAGGAGAACGGAGATAAATAGGACAAATAATCTTGAGTCATAGGGTCACATACAGTCATTCAAACCGATTCTGGAAAATGACGTCGCAGGATTGCTCAGCAGATGAATGCGATTTCACGGCTCTTGCTCCAGATAAATTATACCCCTCAGGGTGTCGGCTCCACCCCGTCAAACAAATCCCGCTCCTTCACCTTACCTACGACCTCTGGATACGCCCGCATAAATGAATCCTTTGATCCCATCTTCTTCCAGATCCAACCGATCGGCCCGCGGTTAGGCGGACCACCGTCCAGCTGGCTCGCATGGCAGGCTGCCGCGGCAGCTCTTGCCTCCGCAGCTTCGCTCGTATCAATCCGGGCATGGACAGGAAAATCGCCCTGCTCGACGATCGCAAGGAAATCGATGTCCCCGTTGCGTCCAAATTTGCGCGGATCCCGTCCAAAGAGCGGCATCAATCGCGCCGCCAGCTTTAAAACCCCTTTCGGAAAAACCGAGTAATACAGCTTTTGAGGCTGGAAAGGCGGCAGCTTTTCTGGATCACAGTAATCCGCATTACCAGCCAGATAAAAAGCCCGGACAGTGGCTCGATGGATGGCGATATGGTCCGGATGCATATACCCGCCAATGGGATCAAATGTGATCAAGATCTGCGGCTGCAGCCGGCGGATATGCGAAACCACCCGCCCTGCGACCTCTTCCAAAGGAGCATTGATCAGCGCTTGAGGGTGAAGGTTGTCTTCTGAGCCTTGCATTCCTGAATCGCGGTAGTCCAGGAAATAAAAACCCGTCAATCCCAGGATCCCGGCTGCACAGCGCAGCTCCGAGACACGCCGCTCGGCTATCGAATCCAAACCCTTCCAGGTAGCTCTCGGCAACCTCACCCGCTTCGCCGCGCGTTGCGCAAACCAGATGAGTCCGCACCCCCTTTTGGGCATAAGCCGCAAGCGTCCCACCGATCCCAAAGGACTCGTCATCCGGGTGCGCCAGTACGGCCAGCAGCGTGTGCGTTCCTTCCATTTGTGCTGGTTCCATCATGACGATTTCAGCTTGTTTGCAAATTTCTTTCGAAACTTCGCTACCTTCGGTGCGACAACCACCTGGCAGTATCCCTGGTAAGGATTGTGCTTGAAGTATTCCTGGTGATATGCTTCCGCCTCGAAAAATGCCTGCAGGGGTGCGAGCTGCGTCACAATCGGATCATCCCAGATTTGCATCGCCGTAATCTCGCGGATCACTGCTTCGGCCGTCTCCTTCTGGGTTGGATCGTGATAGAAGATGACTGAGCGGTACTGCGTGCCCACATCTGCCCCTTGCCGGTTCAGCGTGGTGGGATTGTGGATTGAGAAAAAGACTTCCAGGATTTCCCGGTAGCTGATCTTGGTCGGGTTAAAAGACGCGCACGACTTCGGCATGGCCTGTCTTTCCGCCGCATACCTGCTGATAGGTTGGGTGCTCCATACTCCCACCCGAATAACCTGAATTCCACACTTGAAACCCCCTCTAAATCATCGAACACCGCTTCCAGGCACCAGAAACATCCGCCGCCTAACGTTGCGGTCTCATATTCTTCACCTTCACTCATCGCTCTACCTCCAAATCAGCATACCCGATAAT
The DNA here is from genome assembly GCA_963726375.1 of uncultured Chloroflexia bacterium. Classification (GTDB taxonomy): domain Bacteria; phylum Chloroflexota; class Anaerolineae; order Anaerolineales; family UBA4823; genus UTCFX2. Next base: position 223,857 of record CAVSCE010000008.1, read on the forward strand.
CAATATTCACTATTCAACGTTTGAATACAAAGTTCAGGCTTAACTATTTTCCAGTCTTTAGAAATTGCTACTGAATCCGCACCGAGCTACCCAGCTCGGTTTTCTCTACTTCAATCCGGGTTGGAAAGGCGTCTTTTAATTCATCGATGTGCGTGATCACCAGGATTTTTGCAAAATCCTGCTGCACCAGGTTGATCGCCTCAATCAAACGCTGGCGGCCTAATGCGTCCTGGCTGCCAAAGCCTTCGTCGATGACCAGCGTCTGCAGGCGCGCTCCGGCCCGTTGTGCAAGCACTTCTGAGAGCGCCAGGCGGATCGCGAAGTTCACCCGAAAGGATTCCCCACCTGAGAACATCTCATAATCCCGCGTCCCGGCGCCGTCGCTGATCTGGATGTCCAGCGTTTCCCTGAGATCATCCCGGTTTCGGTCCCGATACTGCGTTTGGGTCACAAACCGGACGGACATCCCGCCGCCGCTAAGCCGGGCAAGCGTTTCATTTGCTTTACTTTCGATCTCGGGCAGCGCCTGCTCGATCAGCAAAGCCGGGACACCATCTTTCCCAAAAGCCCGCTCGAGCTGCCTTAAAAGCTGAACCTGCTGCGCCAGACCTTCCCGCTCAGACTCAAAATCGCGTTTGCGGCTTTCAGTCCGTCGAGAACCGCTACCTTCTGGTGGGCAGCTCCCTTCTCCATCCGCAGGCGGTTCTCCTGCTCCTTAAGATCCAGCAGCTGCCGTTCCAGCTCGTCCAGGTCTGGCGCTTTGGCTTGCGCTGCTGCGAAAGACTTCTGCAGCCTGATCATAAGCTGATTTTTCACGCAAGGTTTCGGCTTCCAGGTCGGTCATCTGTACTACCAATTCTGCAATCTCGCGGCCCAGGGGAGCCAGCGCTGCTCGTGCCTGCTCCAGCTCGCGCAAAGAGGCTTCGCTAGCCCGTCCTGATGCTTCCGCCAGGCGGATCTCATCGTGAGCAGCGGCGTCATATCCGGTTTTTAATAGCTCTGCGTCGATCTCTGCCAAATGCAGTCGCGCTTTGATAGCATACTTCTCCTGATCCAAAAGCGCCTGCACCTCACCCAGCCGCATCGCACCTTTCGTTTTCCAGCCGTCTGCCCGAGACTGCAGCGCACTCCAGCTGCTGATCTAATACCGCAACCCGGTTCGAATATTGGCGAATTTCTGCATCCAGCGATCCCATTTCAGCAATCTGGGCCGACAGCTCCTCCAGCTCCTGATCGATTTGACCTCGCTTCGCCAGGTTCTCGCGATAGCGGTCTCCCATTTCTTTACCATCCGCCTCCAGGCGCTCGATCAGAGTCAAGCGATCGCTGGCTGACAGGGGCTGTCCGCACAACGGACAGTCCGCCGCATCGCTTGCTCTTAATCGTTCGATCCGCTCTTTCAGCCGTTCCATCTCGGGTTTGAGGCTGCTGTTTTCGGCTCTCTGATCCGCCTGCTGCTGTCGTTTCTCAAGCAGCTGGGCTTCCAGCATCCCACGCTGAGCAGAACGAGTCTCAGCCTGTAACTGCGATTGACTGGCTGTCTCGCGCTGGCGGTTAAGTTCCACAGCCGTCTCAACCCCCTGCAGGATTTGTTCCTGCTCACGAATCAATCCATCACGCTCTTGTTCTAACCGGGCGCGCTCAGCCTGGATGGTCGTCCGCGGTGCCTCGCGCTGTTTTTCAATTTCTCGAAACTGCTCTGCAACCTTTTCGATGCCAGCCAGCTCGACTCGTTTTTTTTGCCAGGCAACATGATCAGCCTCAATCTGTTCTGCTCTCCCCAGAAGTTCCGAAAAAGACTGCTGTTCCTGCTGGCGCTGAAAAAGCTTTATCCGGGTCTCTTCCAGCCGGCGGGAGCTGCTCTCGAGCTGTCGGGCAATCACGTCCAACATCCGCTTTTGCTCTTCCAACCGGGCTGCTTCCTGGCGAGCGATCTGAACTCCCGCTTCCTGCCACGCATAAAGTGTTTCCACGCGCTTCAGATTTGCCCCAAGCTCCTCCAGCCGTTCTCGGCGAGCTTGCTCTTCGCTCAACTCTTCACTGATCTCCCTGAGCCGGCCGTCCAGGGCTGTAATTTCAGATTCCACCCCCCGTCGGCGCTCGACCGCCCGGCCGCGATAGCTCTCCCAGGCATCCAGCCCCAGGATGCTCCCAAGAATGCGCTTGCGGTCTCCTGGGCGCTGTTGGGTGAACTGGTCAGCCTTACCCTGAAGAAAGAATGAAGCGTTTGTGAAGGTCTCAAAATCCATCCTGAGGGTCTGCTCGATCCGCGCTTCAGTCTCGCGCAGCGTCCGCTCCGTCAGCGGCTTCCAGGTACCTCGGGCGATCTGCTCGTTTGCCGGACCAGCGCCATCCCCCTGCAGGATCTGGAACTCCAGGGACATCGTCTTATCGCGCGGTTTGATCCGCCGCACCTTATAGATATTTCCTTCGTATCCAAAAATTAAGGCCACATCAGCAAGTGCTGAGCGCTGATGGATCAGCGAATCATCTCGCTTGCGCGCCTGGCCAAACAGCGCCCATGTGAGCGCGTCCAAAATCGACGACTTCCCCGCCCCATTCGATCCGGCGATACAGGCCAGATCAAACGCAGTGAAGTCGATCTCGGCTGGTTCGCGATAGGATAGAAAACCCGTGATAGAAAGATGTATCGGGATCATTGCCGATCCCAATCTTACCAGAATTCCCCTTGAATAATCCCTAACGGTTTCTGAGTACTTCAGCCTCTTTGAACATAAACCACATCTTTCGGCCGGACGCGCTCAATCACCTTCAGCGCTACCTCCTGTCCGGACTCGGCTTCATTGATATACTCGTGATCGATCTGTAGCGAGCCAACCTGCTGCTCGAATTCAGTCGTCCGACCCAGGAGCTGAACGGTCTCCCCCAGCCGGACCGGGCCGCTCAAGGCAATCACCGCCACGCTGATCCGATCATAATAATGGGTCACCATCCCGATTGGAATCCAGGTCATTCCGGCCTCCTTTCGCCCTTATATGTAGTATAGAGGAGAGTGAAGGAATGTCAAGCGGAGATGTCATTAGAATCTTCAGTTTCGGACCAGATCTACCGATGGGTGAACGCTTTTTTACAAATTGGGAAAGGTTGATGAGCTGGTAAATGGTTCGGAAGTGCAAGGTTAACGCTTGCGCCAATCCTTCCCGAGCGATAAAATGAAAGAAAAGGGATTCGATTTATCCTACGATGGCTGAAATCGTCCAGCTTTTCATCACATGCCTTTTAGACAGCCTGTACCCTGCGACTGCTGAAGCGGTCGTGCGTGTGCTCCAGCGGGCCGGGGTTCTGGTGGAAATCCCACTCGGGCAGACCTGTTGCGGTCAGCCGGCTTATAATGCCGGCATGCGCCATGAGGCAGCCCCTATCGCCAGGCACCTGATCGAGGTTTTTGAGCATTCCTCCGGCCCGATCGTAGTCCCATCTGGCTCTTGCGCTGCGATGATTCGGATCGGCTACATGGAATTGTTTGCTAACGATCCGGATTGGCTCCACAGAGCCCGTCAGCTTGCTGAGCGCACATTCGAGTTCACCGAATTCCTGGTCGACTACCTGGGCGTCACAGACCTGGGGGCGCGCTGGCCAGGTAAGCTGACCTATCATTCTTCCTGCCATCTGCTGCGCGAGCTTGGCGTGGACGAGCAGCCGCGCCGGCTTCTAAACGCCGTCAAGGACGCTGAGCTGGTGGAGCTGCCTTTTTCAACCGACTGCTGCGGATTCGGAGGCGTTTTTTCAGTCGAATACCCGGAGATATCCACCGCCATGCTGGCTCGGAAAATTCAAAACATTGAAAGTGCTGGTGCACCAACTGTCGTCGCCTGCGACGCAGGCTGCATCACCAACATCGAGGGCGGACTGCATCGAAAGGGCTTGCCGCAGCGCGTCGTCCACATCGCCGAAGTCCTGTCCCAGGCTGGATCCGACGGGTGACCACCATGGCGAAAGACTTTCACCGCAGGATTAAGACCGCCCTCGCCGACACACAGCTCCAGTCCGCATTGGACGGCAATTCCGAGCGCCGTCAGTCTGCTTTTAGTGCTGCTTTCGAATCTCTGCCGGAAGGCCGATTGGCAACTCGACAACGCGCCCATGCGGTGAAGGCAGATGTCATCGAAAACCTGGATCGCTTCATCATCCAGTTCGCCGATCGCGTTCAATCAAACGAAATCGTCGTCCATTTTGCCAAGGACGGTGCCGAGGCGGTTGAGATCGTCCGCCAGATCGTGCTTGATTCGGACGCAAAACTGATCGTGAAATCTAAGACGATGGTCGGCGAGGAAATCCACCTCAACCAGTACCTGGAGGAGCAAGGTCTGCAGGTGGTCGAGACCGACCTGGGCGAGTACATCATTCAGCTGCGCGGCGAGCCGCCGGCTCACATCATCACACCTGCCGTTCATCTCACCCGCGCCCAGGTGGGGCAGACATTTGTGGATGCGCTCGGACTGCCCTATACAACAGAAATCCCTGCCCTCACCGCCGCAGCCCGGCGGATTTTGCGCCAGACTTTTCTGGACGCCGACATCGGAATCTCAGGGGTCAACTTTGGTGTTGTTGAGAGCGGTTCCATCGTACTGGTCACGAATGAGGGCAACGGGCGGATGTGCACAACTCTGCCGAAGGTTCACATTGCCCTGATGGGGATCGAGCGGCTTGTTCCAACCCTCGACGACCTGGCTGTCGTGCTCAGTCTGCTGGCTCGCTCTGCAACCGGACAGAAGCTGAGCGTTTACACCAGCTTGATCCACAGTCCACGCCGCCCAGGTGAGGTTGACGGCCCGAGCCAACGTCATTTGATCCTGCTGGACAACGGGCGCTCGGCTCTGCGCAGTTCCCCGCTCTCCGAGGCACTCTTCTGCATCCGCTGCGGTGCCTGCCTGAATTCCTGCCCTGTCTTTCGGGAGATTGGGGGGCATGCCTATATTGGTGCAAATGGAAAGCAAACACCCTATCCAGGACCGATCGGTTCTGTGATCTCGTCCGGATTGTTCGGCGTCGCTGATTTCGGCCACCTGGCGCGCGCCTCCAGCCTGTGCGGTGCCTGCAAGGACGCCTGTCCGGTTGACATCGACCTTCCACGGCTGCTTCTGAGCGTACGTGCCGAGGATACCAGATCGCCTCGGAATTCCTCATCACAAGACCAGCCCCCTCGCAAATCGAAGGTCCCAAAAGTCATGCGGTTTGGGCTTAAGCTCTTTTCGCTTGCGGCGCGCTCACGAACCCGTTTTGCATTCGCCCAGCAATTGGGCGGTTTCTTCTGCCAACTCGTCCCAGCGAAGGAAGGCTGGATGCGCCTGCCAGACTTCACCGGTTGGGGTTTACAGCGGGATTTTCCACGCCTCTCGCCTCGACCTTTCAGCACATCCAGACTGGCACGCGGGCTCGCTCCCCATTCTAACATCCAACGTGAGCCTTCCCAGCTGTCCAGGAAGGCTTCGATCGGTCGACCGGTCTCAGCAGCGCCAATTGCAGTCTTAAAGACTTTACCAGTCTTACAGACTGTAACCGATTTACATGGCGCGGACCTGGCAGGCCGTTTCGCCGAAGAGATTACCGCTCTCGGCGGTGAGGTCATTCGCTGCAGACCTGGCGAGTTAACCAGCCGAATCCTCGAAACGCTTGGAGACCTGGGGGTTGATATGATCCAGGCCTGGGAAAAATCCCACCTGCCTTCAGGCCTGATCGAGGCGCTAAAAGAGGCCGGGGTTTCGGTGACCCAGGATGCTGACCCTTTGATCAAATGTGGATTGACCGGGGCGTTGAGCGGTATCGCCGAATCTGGATCGCTGGTACTGCCGGCAGGTCCTGGGCAAGCGCCCACGGCCTCCCTCCTGCCGGAGATCCATCTAGCCGTGCTGGACTGCAGTCAGATACAGGAGCGGCTAGCTCAGGTGCTCCGGCTGCCAGAAGTCCGCCTTGCATCTTCGACGGCCATTATTACCGGACCGTCTCGCACGGCAGATATCGAGATGACGCTTACGATCGGCGTCCACGGCCCGCGCCGGCTGATCGTATTCATAACGGACGATAATCACCCTTCTTCATAGGCGAATTTCTTCAACCCCCTCCACGTTCAAATTGTCAATAGTCATCTCCGCGGCGGGTTCTTTTAATCTCGCTCCGCCTGCGTTTCGATTCCAACCTTCGCAAGATGGACCCTTTGGTCGGCCTGGTTTTTTTTCGAAGTTTCGGTTTCTCAGCGGCGCTCCGAATCAAGCTGACAAGACGGGACACTGCGTCCTCACGGTTTTTCTCCTGGGTACGGAACCGCCTGGCTTCGATGATCAATACGCCGTCACCAGTAATCCGATTCCGGGCGATCTGAATCAGTCGATCTCGTACTTCGTCTGGCAGCGACGAGGAATGGGCGATGTCGAATCGCAGCTGTACAGCAGTATCGACCTTATTTACATTTTGACCCCCTGGTCCCGATGCGCGCATATAGCGACACTCCAGCTCGTTTTCGTCGAGCGAGATCTCTTGAGTCAAATTAATGCGATTAGACGAATCCATTGGACGATTCTTAACACCAGAGTTACTCTTACTCCTTGCAGCAATTACCCTGAAAAGGCGGGAATAATGACGAAAGGATAACCGTCAGATAAAGTATCTTGACGATCAAAACAACAAACAGTGTCGGACAGCTCCCCCATATATATAGAAAATGTAATTGGTGGATGAATTGAGGGGCATTCTTGATTTAGGAATTAATTCACAAATGGGCTTATGATCTTATGCTCCCTCACATCCACTAACCCTAGATCTGTAAGACCTAATTCTGGTACCGTCGGCAGCGAGATAAACGATAGCGACATAAACGGCGCCGGTAGGATGCAGCCCAATTCGTGAGCAGCAGATGTGATCCGAGCTAAATTCTCGATCACTTCGCCCGACAATCGGTCGCTCATCAATCCACCCAAAGGTAGAGCTAAAGACCCTGACACTTCATTTCCTAGCGCCACCACCAATCCCCCATTCATGGCTTCCACTTCACGCACGCACGTAGCCATACTTTCTTCGTCTACTCCAACAACCATGATGTTGTGATGATCATGAGCAACCGAAGAAGCCAGCGCCCCATGTTTTAATCCAAAACCGCGTACAAACGAAATCCCTATGTTTCCATTCTTTCCATAACGCTCGACAGCAGCCAGTTTTAACAGGTCTTGCTCTGGATCAGAAACAACATTTCCGTCTCGAATATCCAGAGTCGCTTCCCCACGCCGATTGATAATCTGGTCAGGGTAGATCTCGATGACGCGCATGGTCACATGGGAACCCGGAGCCGATAGGACGAAATCCACCCGGATACGGCAAAGGAATACGGCGTTCAGGATGGAGATTGGATCTGGATCGAAAATCATCGCGGCCGAGCGAAAAGAAAAGTCAAAGTCACTCCTATCATGCATCCAAAAATGATCAACACAGACCATGGCTGGTGGATGCCAGAAGAAGAAGCCGCGGAACCCCATCTCTTTGGAATATGGGATATCAACATCAACAACCTGATTCCATATTTGCCCGGCAAAAGTGGTTTTGGCAGCAACTATAAATCATTGCTGTGCAAAATTTACAAAGTGGAAGAGGGAGAGAAGTGAGATGGCGCGCAACGGCTTGCTGATCGATTACGAATACTGCACCGGATGCCATACCTGCGAAATTGCCTGCCAGGTGGAGTTCAACATCCCTATTGGAAAATGGGGCATCAAGCTGGCTGAGATTGGCCCTTTTCAAATCAGCGAAGATAAATGGGAATATACCTATGTCCCGATTCCAACAGAGCTGTGCAACCTGTGCGAGGAGCGGGTGGCGAAGGGAAAAGCTCCCACCTGTGTGCAGCACTGTCAGGCTAATGTGATGAAATTCGGGCCTGTCGATGAGCTGGTAAAGGAAATGGAAGGGAAATCAAAACTGGTTCTATTTGCGCCCAGATGAAATCCCAGGCGCTATCTTTCCTGCAAATCAATATAGAAACCAGGTTTCTCAAAGAAGCCTGGTTTCAACCTGGGCTTTGAAAAGAAACAGCCCCTTCCTTATTAACGCGAGAATTTATCAGGAATAACTCAGCACCGGGTCGATGATCTTCTGCTGCATAACATCGACATAACCTCTATCGGTGATCGAATAAGCCGGGATTGCAGCCAGGGTTATGAAGGACAGGAACATGAAGGCATCCGATACGATGCAGCCCATTTCTTTGGCTTTCCCAAGCAATTCCATTCGCTTTTGCGCAAGCGTCCAGGCGTCCATATCTGTGAGCAAACCCAGGATGGGGAGCGGTATCTCGTAGACGACCTGACCATTGTCCACCAGCACAAGCCCACCCTGCAGCTCAGCCACCCGGTTTACTGCCACGGCCATATCAGCTGGATCAACTCCCATCACAACAATATTATGGTGGTCGTGTCCAATGCTGGAAGCCATCGCACCGCGCTTCAATCCCATTCCACCCAGGAATGCCCTTCCTATGTTACCGGTCTTGTGATGGCGCTCGATCACAGCAATGTGCAGAAGGTCCTGCTCTGGATCGCAGGCGATAAAGCCATCTTTGATCGGCAAATCTGCTTCTCCGCCCTCGGTGATCGGGACCCAGGGCATTGTGCGCATGATGTGCATATGGGCTCTCTTCTTGCCTTCTATGGCTGGGATGACCAGGTCAGAGGCGCTGACAGCTTTTTCTAGATGGAATGTGTTCAGCAGAATATCATGGTGCTTTGCCAGCGGGATGGATTGGGTCAGCTGGAGGTCTTTTGCAACCAATTTACCGTTAGCGATCGTCGCCAACACTTTAAAATCTTCCGGCCCATTGACTATATTAATGTCCGCAAAGCGTCCTGGTGCAAGCGAGCCAATCTGGAAGTCTTTATGGAATGCCTGGGCTGTATTGAGTGTCACCATCTGGATAGCGGTCGTGAAATCCACACCCAGCTCGAGCGCAGAACGCACCAGGAAGTCCATATGGCCTGCCGTGGTCAGCATGACCGCGGTGGTGTCGTCGGTGACCAGGCTGGTCATGCGAGTGTCAATTTTGTTCTCAGTGATAGCTGTAATCAGCGCCGGGAGAGTCGGGACGATCAAATTGTGACGCAGCTGAGCATTGACGCCGGTTCTGATGCGCTGCAGGATTTCCTCAGCCGCGAGCGAACTCGTGGTCGTTCGTCGTACCGCTTGCGACAAAGGCGTTCCACAACGGTCCGTGTGTTTCGGGAGCATGCCCGCAGACAATTTTATTCAGCCTGGTGGTCGCATCGATCGATTTCATAAGGTCTGGATGCTCGAAAGCGACGTACAGGGCTACGACTTCCCCCAACCCGACCGCGTCCTCGCGCTTAAGCGCTTTCTCGATGATCTCGAAATCGATGTGTCCACCACTCGTCTCCAGCCCGGGAGAGAAGGGCACGTGAGACGGGACGATCCAGTGGAACTTCAGCGGGGTCGACTTACCTTCTTCCAGCGCAGCGCTCATCGCAGTCATCCCACCTACGACGCCGACCTCATGCAGATCGGTGAAGATACCTGTCGTTCCGTGGCAGAGGGCGATCTCAGCGAAGCGCGTCATGCTCAAGTTTGCGCTCTCGGGGTGGATGTGTCCATCCAAAAAGCCTGGGGTGATGTATTTTCCTTCGGCATCGATCACCAGTGTGGATTCGCCAATGGTGTAATCAACATCACCAAAAGCGGCGATCCTGTCCCCGGCGACAGCTACTCCGCCAGGATAAATCTCACCGCTGTAGACATTGACAATCTGGCCGTTCTTGACAACCAGATCCGCGGGTTCTTTTCCCATTGCTACGTTGAACAAATGTGGGTCCATCAACAGCCTCCTGATCCTAAATGTGTTGTTTATTGTTTTATGATGCTTCCAAATTTCGCAGGAATCGAGTCCCATAATCACGAGCTGCTCGAACCATAGCGTCGATATTTTCTTCCGGGGTCTCATAGGGGATTTCACACGAAGATCCTAGCGTGAAGCGCCCACCGGCAGCGGCTTTCTCGATGCAGCGGCAGGATTCTTCGTAGATCTCAAGGGGAGAAAGCCGGGCAAGATTCCAGGTTGCCACATTGCCCGATATCCCAGCGCGCCCGGCGACGATCCGCTTTGCTTCTGCCAGGTCGACCTGCACATCCAGGCTGAGGATGTCTGCGCCGATTTCCACCATTCGGTCAAGCAGGCGGGTCGTGTCGTTGCAGATGTGTAGAAGAACAAGCACATCATGAGATTTTAAATGGCGAATCAGCTTTTCCAGGTAATGGAATGAAAACTCTTCAACCATCCGATTGGAAACCATGGTTGCCATCGGCTCGTAGATATTGACTGTCTTCACCCCTCCTTTGGTGACCTGAGCCTCACCGAATGCCCTGGTGGCTTCCAGTCCCAAAGCCAGCAGCTCGTGCACCATTTTTGGCCGATCCATCAAATCATAAAGGATCTGTTGCGGCCCACGCAGGTTAGCCGCAAACGAAAAGGGGCCGGAAAGCCCCCCATTGACGCCGACATGATCTCCCAACTTCTCAACCAATATCTGTTCGCATTCTATAATCACAGGCATGCGCCCATCTTTCAATGGGTCGGGCAGCTTGAGCTTTGAGACATCTGCTTCGGAATGGACGACGAAATCCGATACGTAAGTCTGCTCCCAGTCGCGGATCACCACCCGGCTTCCCATGCTTTCGGTACCGTGACCATAATCTGTGATCGGACTGCAGCTGTCATGGCCGTGCCTCTCAACAGAGCGGATGACCACCTGTGCCATCAGCTCTGGATTCCAGGCTACGTCTGTCATCGGCTGGCCTGCTTTGATCGCAGCATAATGACCGATGCCGGGTGCAACCGGCACACAGTCCAGAGGCTGTCCATTACCGGAGGCAATTAGCCTTTCGAGTGAGTTCATGTCGTGTTCCAGGAAGGATTCCTATTTCAACAATGCCCGTATGCTGTCTAATGAAGCTTCCATCGAGCCGACTTCGTCGAACTCAGGGGATGCAACAAAAGGCAGGTTCATCAGGCCGCGTTTTTGAAGATCGTCTTGAAGCACCTCACAGAAATTTCCTTGCCCGGGCAAGTATTCTGATTCGGGCACATACCATGCCATCCCGCCCCAAAGAACATCGTTCTTCGGACGCGGCGTTCGGTTCAGACCGCACACCGGGCTTCCGTCCATCATCACAAAGCCAAGCACTTGATAGCCGCATTGGATGTAATTTTGGGCCATATCTACGACCCCTTCCGCCAGCCGCTGGCAGTGCCTCCTGAACATGGGGTTGTTGTACTGGTCCTTCACCTGTCCCCAACGCATATTTCCCAGATAGGTCATTTCAGGGCAGGGCATCTGGTACATCCCAACACCGTTTTCTAACAATAATTCAACCAGAGGCTGGATCGCGCCGGGATATTGTGCGATTCCGCGCACTTTTGCATTCTGGTTGAGACAGCAGTGGCTGAGAAAGATCAATTTTTCGCTGCGCTTATCTCGTACTGCCGGATAGATCATAAGAAACCTCCTCATATTCTCAGAGAATATAATCCGAAATATTAACGTAATCGTTCCCCAGACCTTGGGATAATTTTATCAAATCAAAACCTTCAGCTACAGTGTCTAATGTCACCGATCGATGGGCATTGAGACATATCCCTTCTGAGCCTGAGAGCTTTCTCATTAAATCAAATTCCAGGCGCCAGCAGATTCCAGGTAGAATCAGGATAGATGGATCGCGAGAGGATGGATCGCAAGAGGATCGATCCAATATAACCTACCAATTGACAAAACACTATTGACAATTCCTGCCAGTCAGCGCAGAATCGACACAGGAAAGGAACAGCCAGATGGCACATGCAATTAAAACTGTAGGCGTAGTCGGAATATTAATCGGCCTGCTGTGTTTGTCTGCCTGCGGCGCTTCGACCCCGACAAGCACACCAACCACCGACCTGAATCCATTTCGCACAGAAGTGGCTTCAACAGTATTTGCACAGGTAACCCAGGATTTGGCTCGGACCCCATCCGCCACTCCGATCCCCAGCCAGACTGCAAAGGCAACAAATTCTCCGATTCCTCCCCTGACAGCCAGCAGTACGCCCAGCCTCGTAGCGACAAACATCACCGGAACACCGGGTGTGGGAGCAGAAGACCGGGCCGAGTGGGTCTCTCAGACCATCGCGGACGGCACCATATTTGCCCCGGGCGAGACCTTTACGATTACATGGCGAATGAAGAATACAGGCGACTCGATTTGGACAGCCGCATATATCTTGCGGTTCTACAGCGGCGAACCATTTGGAGCTCCAAATGAAATCCTGCTCGGCCAAATCGTCTTGCCAGAAGAGACCGTAGACATCTCCATTCGTATGATTGCTCCAGGTAGGACGGGCGAATACCGAACAGATTGGGTCCTCTCAAACGAAAACCGGAGCAACTTCAAAGAACCTGTCTTCCTGAAGATAACTGTCGCAAATCCCCCAACGCCCACCACGACCGCAACACAGACACCAAAACCATGATCCCGCGATCGCGGATCATGGTTCGTTACCGGTAAACCCGGGCTTTAATCAAGACGTGCAGGTGTCCTGCACGAATGGATGAAATCGTCATGCTGCAAGCTGGCGAGCATAGTCCAGGATCGTACAGTTGTTCCAGAGCGTATCCCGCAATTCTGCCCGGATCATTTCCAGACCATAATCGATACCCGCCAGCCGGCCAAATACAGCCCAAGTCGAGTCAGCATCGTCTCCCAAATTGACCGCCTTCAAGATTCCCTCATTAAAGCTTGCTTGAACCAATGATAATCCCGGCAGCCTGCTTCCACCTCAATCTTCGATCCCAAGCAGCTTATTCAGTTTATTGACATCAAAATTAACAACCATGGTGCCGCGCACGTTAAAGGAAGGAGTAGTCTCGAATCCGCCTGTGAATGCGCGCACATCAGCCGCAGCCTGGCGGTCCCGTGATATGTTGACCTCACGGAATGGGATATTATTTGCCTTCAAGTAGGCTCGCGCCCGCCGGCACGCTGGACACCAATCCGTGCAGTACATCGTCACTACAGGTTCTTCGCTTTCGACAGGCTGCTCTGCGGCCGTCTGCGGCGAGGAAGCGGGTTCAATGACCTCCTGCGGGACCGGTACACCTTCGATATCCGCCAGCACGCGGAAAAGGACTTCATTATCCGGCTGTTCATCGATATTATGAACATCCACATATCGGATCACGCCCGTCTTATCAATCACAAATATCGCCCGCTCACTTTTACCGTCTTCTCGCAGCACACCATACTTCTGCGCAACCGCCCCATGCGGCCAGAAATCAGAAAGCAACGGGTAAGTTATTCCTCCCAGGCTTTCTCCCCAGGCTCGCAAACAATCCTGACTGTCAACACTTATACCCAGGACCTGGGTATTTACCCGCTCGAATCGGTCCATTGCGACCTGATACGAGGGGATCTGCGCAGTTCAGATAGGTGTCCAGGCTAACGGAAAAAACGCCAGGACGACATTTTCCTTTCCAAGGAAGTCGCTCAGGCGGGTTTTCTCGCCCAGGTGGTTATCCAATGTAAAATCAAGAGCATATTGTCCTTCTTTCAGCGCCATATTATTCTCCTTTGAGAGTAATTAAGAATTTTCATATACTGCAATCCCATCTCACACGATCCATCAAGCGATCAGTGCATTTCCAGTTCGTTGATAAATTAACTTTGTGACCTGTTCCATGATCCGCTCAGCCGCTTCAGCCTTTGCCAAGAGGGGCAGCGCCTCAATGCGACCATCAGGGTAAATCAGCGTGATTCGATTTGTGTCAACGCTGAAACCAGCGTCCGGCGCCTGGATATCGTTGGCTGCAATCAGGTCCAGGTGCTTGGCTTTCAGTTTCGATTGGGCGTTCTCCAGCAAATGCTGCGTTTCAGCTGCAAATCCTACTGTGACGAGCGGCCAGCCCTGCCTTTCTCGAAAAACTGCGACCCGATTCAAAATATCTGGTGAGGGTTCAAGCTTGATCTGCGGAATTCCTGCTTCTTTCTTAATTTTTTCGGCAGCTGGAGCAACCGGACGGAAATCGGCCACCGCCGCCGCCATCACCAGCGCATGCGCGCCCGGAAGCTCCTTGAGCACTGCATCCAGCATTTCATCAGCTGTCGTGACATCTTCCCGAAGAGCGCCGGACGGGGTTTCCAAACCAGATGGACCGCAGATTAACACGACCTGGGCTCCTAAATCCAGGGCAGCCTGAGCCAGAGAAAAGCCCTGCTTCCCAGATGAACGGTTGGTGACGAACCTAACCGGATCGATTGGTTCCTGTGTGCCTCCCGCCGTTATTATCACTTTCATTCCTGCCAATGGACCGCCGCGAGCCAAAATTTGCCTGATTTGACCCAGGAGCGCGCTGGGCTCAACCATCCGCCCTTTTCCGCTGAGCCCTGATGCCAGATGGCCTTCAGCAGGGCCGATGATGATCGCTCCGCGGGAACGCAGGATTTCCAGGTTTGCCTGCGTGGCAGGATGTTCTAACATCCCTCCATCCATGGCGGGCGCAATCAGCAGCGGGCAGCTCGCTGCCAGAGCAGTGACGTTCAGCAAGTTATCTGCCAGCCCATGTGCGAGCTTCGCGATGGTGTTTGCAGTTGCCGGCGCGATCGCCACAAGTTCGGCACCTCGGGCCAGCCCAATATGCTGAATATGACCTTCAGATCCCCACAGGTCTGCATCAAGGTAGGCTCGCCGGCCGGTGACGGATTGGAAAGTAAGCGGTGAAACAAAGTTCGCGGCTGCGGCGGTCAGTATCGTATCAACCACGCCACCCGCCTGGGTCAGTTTCGAGGCCAGATCGGCAGCCTTATATGCTGCGATCGACCCTGTAACTCCCAGGATAATACGTTTTCCTTGAATCGGGTTCATCCCATCCAGCCTCTCAGCCCGTAAACCCACAGGCCGAAATATTCCTTCATCATTCGTGTTGTCAGGCTCAGGTTACTGGCGCTCGGGAACAGGTTTAAAAGAATTGAACGCCAATCCCCTCGCCAAAGCTGGTCCCACTCCATTTGAGTGACATTATAATCGGTCGGCAAGGGAATCACCTCAAGACCTTGGGCTTCAAACAGCATTACGGCGCGCGGCATATGCCAGGCCGAACTCACCAGCAGGATCCGATCAATCCCTTTCTCCTTCAGGATTCTGGAAGTATACAGAGCATCCTCGTAAGTATTGCGCGATTCTCCTTGCAGCAAGATCGCTTCCGCTGGCACCCCCATCCAGACCAGTAAATCTGCCATGTCCTCTGCAGGTGTGGTTCGACGAGATTCCCAATCTAATAAGCCACCGCTTACCAGGATTTGCCGCGCCATTTCCTCCCGGTACAGGTGGGCGGCATAGATCACCCTGTCACCGGCGCTGTTTACTTCAACTAACTCTCGGGGCGCTTCAGGAGCATTTGTCCCACCGCCCAAAAGCACCAGGATTTCAGCATTTGGGATTTCGCCAGGTCGCGGATATCGCTGTTCCAGCGAGCGGGCCAACGCGTAGGACACCCAGCGATTTCCTCCCAGCCAGAGCAGAGCTACCGACAGAATCAGCAGCATGCGCTGAAGCTTCTCTCGCCGGGTAAGGAACAGGGATAGGATGATTAAGAAACTGGCCAACCCAAGCGGATAAACCAGGGCAGGCAGCAGCTTGGAGGCAAATTCAAACAAGTCTAACCCTTACCTCTCTCCAGAATCAACTTACTCTGACGGAGCATTTACGTTCATTCTCTGGATTGGATGCTGATCAACCGATCAAATCCTGCCAGATCCGCCAATACGTCAACAGCAGCATATGGAAATCTAGCAAGAGCAGCAGCTTTCAAGGCCGCCCCCTGCCTGGCTTCGATCTCCAGCAAGGCTAAACCACCTGCCGCCAGCCATCTGGGTAGCTGGTCAAGCAGCTTTTCGATCAGGCGCAGCCCATCTGGGCCGCCGTCCAGGGCAAGGCGAGGCTCACATTTTACCACTTTCAATCCGTCTAAGTCCTGAGAAGGGATATAAGGCAGGTTTGCTGCAATCAAGTCAAAAGCATCACCCACAGCAGGAATCAAATCCGCATGATACAAAACAAATCCGCCCATCCAGGCAGTAGCGGGCAGCGTTGGACCGCGCAACTCGCAAGGCTTCGAAAGAGATATCGGAAGCTGTCACGCTCAGGTCAGGGCAATTTGCAGCCAGGGCGATGGCTATACACCCGCTTCCTGTTCCCACATCTGCGGCGCGACTACAGCCTGGATGCTCTTTGAGCCAGCCGAGGGCACGCTCAACCAGCAGCTCCGTTTCCGGTCGCGGGATTAGTACCGCCGGAGAAAGGAAAAAATCCAATCCATAGAATTCCCATTCCCCCAGGACATATGGAAGCGGTTCGCCTGACCCCAGGCGCTGCAACCATTCTTTCAGCTGGTCTTGCTGGTCAATCGTCAGGCTGAGTTCTGGATGGGCAAGCACCCAGGAACGCTGAGCGCCCCAGCAGACGTGCCAGGATGACCTGTGCATCCAACCCTGCTGAATCGCTCAAGCCGGTTAAGTGTTCTCGTATCTTGATTTCCCAGGACATCAGGGGTTCAATAGCCTGCCTTCGACGGGTTTACTCCGTCACCGAAGCCAGCCGATCGGACTCGTCGCGCAGTGTTAGCTCATCGACAAATTCGTCGATATCGCCTTCCATCACAGCAGAGAGGTTGTAATTGGAGAGATTGATGCGGTGATCGGTGACGCGCGATTGGGGATAGTTGTACGTCCGGATCTTTTCCGCCCGCTCCCCGGAGCCCACCTGTGACCGGCGATCTTCTTCCCGCTCCAGGCGCATTCTTTCCTGCTCGAGCTCGTAAAGACGGGCGCGCAGGATGCTCATCGCCCGCAGCCGGTTCTGGAGCTGCGAGCGCTCGTCCTGGCAAGCCACCACCATCCCAGTCGGGATATGGGTTATACGGACGGCAGTGGCGTTTTTTTGGACGTTTTGACCACCCGCCCCGGCGGATTTATAGACGTCTGTCCGGAGATCGCTTTCAGGGATATAGACCTCAACCTCTCCCACCTCTGCAAGCACGGCTACTGTCGCCGTAGAAGTATGGATCCGCCCGGACGATTCGGTAACCGGCACGCGCTGGACCCTGTGAACGCCAGATTCGTACTTCATCCTTGAATAGACGCCGTTTCCCTTGATCAGGAAGATGATCTCTTTATAACCGCCGATCCCAATTTCGTTTGCCGAGAGCACCTCGACCGACCAGCCCTGGCGTTCTGCGTAGCGGCTGTACATGCGGAAAAGATCAGCGGCAAACAGCGCGGCTTCATCTCCGCCGGTCCCGGCTCGTATTTCGACGATCACATTTCGCTGGTCGCGCGGGTCTTTGGGCACGAGCAGGCTTTTGATTTCACTATCAAGCTGTTCGAGCTTAGGCAGGACTTCGATCAGCTCTGCCTCCGCAAGCTGCCGCAGCTCCTGATCTTCACTTTCCTGGAGAAGCCGGGCTTCTTCCAGCTGCGAAGCCGCCTGACGGTACAGCCGCGCCTTTTCTACGATCTGCTCCAGACTGGCGCGCTCCATTCCTAGCTCCGCGGCGCGCTGGTAATTGTTGCCGACTTCCATCAACTCCCGGCTTATTTCTTCGTATCTGCATTCAATTGCAGCAATCTTATCTAACATGGCTTCCTGGGTCTAAATCTGCCGGGTCTGAAAGGCCCGGCAGATTTGAAAAATAGAGTTTTGTTCAACGTGTAAATTATACCAAAAATCGGGGCCTTGCTTTCGCAAGGCCCCGAATATCTTACACAATCAGCCTGGTAACAGGTTTAGTACTGGTACCGGAAGGCGCAGCCGACGGGGGTGTAGTAGGAGCGAATGCGATAGTAGTACACACCGCAGCCGTAGTTGAAGTAGCCGGCATACAGGAAGGCATAGTGCCAGTTCGGGTGGCGCAAATTCATGGAGGTCCCGAAGGGATACAGGTACTTGAAGTAGGTGACCTTTTCCATGGTGGGCTCGCCAGCGGCGACGCGCATCAGGTTGGAGTACGGGCCTACGAGCTTGCCGCACTTGTTGGTGTAATAGCGGTCGACAACCTTGTCCCAATGGAGGGCGCAGGAGGTCTGCCAGCAGGGGGTGAAGGTCAGACGGACGTTGCTGGCCATGACCAGACTCACCGCTGCTCTGGACACCATCGCACTGCCAGGTGGTCCGTTTGTAGATGTCGCTCATGACCGTGAAGACTTTAACTTCGGGGCTGCTCTTATCACCCGCCGGGATGGTCAGGTAATAGAACTGCTCGGTCGCTGAGGAGCCTTCGAGTTTCATGTAAACATCATAGCCGGATTTGTTGATGATAGTCAGGCGGACCATAGCGGTCGGAATTGCTGCCATCAACAGCGTGGAGGCCAAAATGGCCAACAGAACGAGCAAAGAAACTTTCTTCATCTGTCATTCTCCTTTTTATAAGGTTTGTTAAATTTCCCTTCATCAGGGTATCGAGAGTATAGCACAGCTCTTAATCAGGAGTCAATACTTTTCGTAACCAATTTTGGGTATATTCTTAACTGTTTGTTTAACCTTGGGGCGCTTTTTTTGCCAGATTCGGTCAATTCACCCTCTCTGAGGGCTCGTTTTCACAAAAAAGGCCTCCCACCTCTGTTAAAGAAACCAGAAAATGGGAAGCCTCGGCAAGACTAGAGTGAGCTCAAGCTTGTCAGCTCGAAATCATCGTTATTCAAAAGGCGTTGGTGATGGGCCCGGGGTAGGGGTGGGCAGCGTGGGAATTTCCGTGACTAAGCCTTGCGCAATCTTCGTAAGATCCTCTTCCTTGGAAAGCTCGAGGGCTTTTTGGGCGTCGGCCAGCGCCTGCTCAGAAGTCCCCAAGATCGGAAACAGCAGTGCCCTTTGAATAAGATACTTCGCCCCTTCCGGATTCAGCTCGATCGCTTTTGAGAAATCCTCAAAAGCCCTGACCAGGTTTTGTTTAAACGACTGGCATAAGCCGCGGTTGAAATAGCTTTCGGCGTTCTGGTCGTCAAAGGCGATCACCTGATTAAAATCGGCGATGCAGAAGTCGATGTAGGAATCGTCGTTGACACTGTTATAAGCCTGCATATACGCCTGACCGCGGTTGAAGTATGCCTCAGGATCGTCCGGGGTCATTTCAATGACTTTCGAAAAATCTGCAAGCGCCTCTGGATATTGCTGTGACAGAATATAAGCGATCGCCCGGTTGGTGTATGCTTTTGTATAATCCGGCTGCAGCTCGATTGCTTTTGTATGGTCTTTAATTGACTGGGCATTTTGAGATTTTTGTGCCCAGGCCACACCGCGCGCGTTGTAAGCCTTGGCGGACACTGGATCGTAATTGATCGCGAAGTTGAAATCTGCGATGGCTTCATCCTGCTTGTTGATCGTGCTATAGGCAACCCCCCGCTCGATATAGGCTTCCGGGTTTGTGGGGTCCATCTGGACAGCGTCGGAAAATTTTGCAATCGCTGCGTCCACCTGTTCATCAATCCGCAGCTGGATGCCCTCGAAGATCAGGGTGTCGTAGGGGCTCAACGTTTCCGTCGGTGTTGGAGCTGCAGTCGGAATTTCAGGTTCAATCGTCGCCGTCGGAACCGGACGGAGGGTGGGAGTTGCGACCGGGACAGATGCTTCTTCCTGTCCTTCGTTCGGATCGATAACTATTTCCTGTTCAGTCGGTTTTGCGTTCAAAGCCCCTGAACAGGCCGAGATCAATAGGCTTACCATGATCAAGAACACAATAAACCGGAATCGCTTCTGTTTTATCATAGCTGTGATGCTCCTAATTTAATATTTATTGGTTTTCATGCGACCCTGGTCGATCGCTCTTTCGAACAGGCCCTATATTATCCCACCAATTAATGGTGATCGCAAGGGCGTTAGCATGAGCCCGAGATGAACCCATGATTAAGAGAAAAGCCAGGGTTCACCGTAGAATTTTTAATGCAAAGGAATAATTCACGCCATTAGAATAACTGGAGGACCGCCTGAGCTGCAAGGTAGAGCAAAGGCGCCGAAAAGATGCTCAATAACACCACGCTGATTGCGCTGAGATAAGCCGTTGCCTGCAGCCACGGTTCTCGCCGTACTTCGGGTTCCCCCGCACGCATGTACATGATTACCACCACCCTGAGGTAGTAGTACGCCGAAACCAGCGAGGTCAGCACACCAATCAGAGCCAATCCCACGAAACCGCCTTCTAACACTGTCCGGAACAGGAAGAACTTGCCGACAAAACCCAGCGTCGGTGGGACGCCTGTAAACGAGAACATCGCTACAGCCATAACCGCCGCCAAGGCCGGATGCTTTTGCCCCAATCCAGCGTAATCCTCCAGCTCAAGCCCGCGTTCGCCGGATTTTTCGAGAGCGATTACCACCGCCCAGGCTGCAAAATTAGTAAACGCATACGCTACCAGATAGAAAAGCGCCGAGGCGACTGCGTCTGCCGAGACATTTTCTTTTCCTAATGGGACAAGCGCCATCATGATGTAACCGGCATGCGCGATGCTGGAGTATGCCAGCATTCGTTTGATGTTCCGCTGGGCAATCGCCGCAAAATTCCCCAGAATCATGGTGAGGGCAGACAGCCCCCACAGGATCGGGACTAAATCCTCCGATAAGACCGGAAAGGCCAATCCAAACACTCTCAGCAAAGCCGCAAACCCGGCTGCCTTTGCGCCCACTGCCATAAATGCGGTAACCGAGCTGGGCGCTCCCTGGTAGACATCCGGGGTCCACATATGGAACGGCACCACCGCGACCTTGAAACCCAAACCAACCAGGATCAGAGCTGCCCCAGCCAACATCAGTGGAGCGCTGTACTGCCCGGCCTGGACCGCCGAGACGATCGCCTTCAACGAAGTGGATCCGTTTGACCCATAGACCAGCGCTGTGCCGAACACCAGAAAGCCAGATGAATAGGACCCCAGAAGGAAATACTTGATTGCAGCCTCTTCAGAGCTTTCCCTCGGCACAGCGATTCCAGCCATCACATAAAGCGGGATCGAAAGCAGCTCCAACGCCAGGAATATCATGATCAGGTCTGAGGACATGCTCATCAGCATCATCCCGGAGATTGAGAACATCAGCAGGACATAATATTCGCCGCGCTCGATCTCGATCCGCTTGAGATAATCGAAGGATAATGCAATCCCGGCCAGGCCGCTGCCAAGCAGCAGCAGGCTGACAAAGTTGGCGAAGTCATCCACGACAACCATCCCACCAAATCCCTCTGTGGGACTGCCAAATCTGGCTATCACAAAGAACCGCACTGACCACCAGCCCGAGGGCAGCCAGGGAAGCCGTGATCCATTTGCTTTTCTTTGGGACAGCCAGGTCAACCAACACCAGCACGCATGCCCAAACCGTCAGGATGATGACGGGTAGAATTGCCCCAATGGAAACCTGAAGGTCGTTCGTCATAACGCTGCTCCGCATCTACTCCCGGCTTAAGGGACCATCGCGACTGCACCTGCCTGAATGGCTGCAACAAGCTGATCCACTGCAGGAGCCATCAGGTTGAAGAACGGCTTGGGATACAGGCCGATCCAGAAGATTAAAATTAGCAGAGGCAGCAGGGTGACGATCTCACGCCAGTTCAGGTCTTTCAAATTTCGATTTTCATCCTTTGTGACCGGTCCCAGGAACAGCTTCTGGAACATCAGCAGGATATAAACCGCCGCCAGGATCACGCCAACCGCAGCCAGCGCAGCAAACCAGGGGGTACCCAGCGCTCCTCCCGGCTGCCCGGCTCCCCACGCCCCCAACAAGATCGTGAACTCGCCCACAAAACCATTCAGTCCGGGTAAGCCCATCGAGGAAAGCGCCACGATCAGCGTCAGAACACCATAAACCGGCATCACCTTCCAGAGGCCTCCAAAGGCATCCATATCGCGGGTGTGGCGCCGTTCGTAGATCATCCCGACAATGAGGAACAACGCGCCCGTGCTCAAGCCGTGGTTGATCATCTGCAGGATTCCGCCCTGGATACCCTGGGGATTCAACGCAAAGAGACCCAGCATCACAAATCCCAGGTGGCTCACGGAAGAATATGCCACCAGCTTCTTAACATCTTTCTGCGCATACGATACCGCCGCACCATATAGGATGCCGATTACCGCCAGCCCTGCCATCCAGGGCGCTAACCGCACCGATGCCTGCGGAAAGAGCTGCAGGTTGAACCGCAGAAAACCATAGGTTCCCATTTTCAGCAAAACGCCCGCCAGGATGACCGAGCCTGCAGTAGGCGCTTCAACATGAGCATCCGGAAGCCAGGAATGCAGCGGCCACATCGGCACTTTGATCGCGAATGCGGCCGCAAATGCCAGGAAGAGCCAGAACTGCAAGTCCGCCGGGATGCCGCCTTTGGCTGCCAAATCCGGCACCAGAAACGTCCCCTGGTAGATCCCCAGCCAAAGGATTGCCAGCAGCATCAGGATCGATCCAGCCATCGTGTATAAAAAGAATTTGACCGCAGCATACATCCGCCTCGTCCCACCCCAAATGCCGATCAGGAAATACATCGGCACCAGCGTAAACTCCCAAAAGATATAGAACAAAAACAGGTCCTGCGCCAGGAAAACACCGACCATGCCGACTTCGAGCAGCAGGAAAAAGATCATGAAGTCTTTCACCCGATCTTCTACTGCGGTCCAGGTTGAAAGGATCGAAATCGGAGCCAGCAAGGTGGTCAGCAATACCAGCAGAATGCTCAGACCATCAACTCCCAGATAGTAGTGGATCTCCAAATTTGCGAGTGGAATCCAGGGAAGATCAACAACCAGCTGCAGATCCGGGTTGCTCGGCTGGAACTGCGCCAATACAGCCAGCGAAATCCCAAATGTGATCAGAGATACGACCAAGGCCACCCAACGCGCCAGGTTTTTCTGTTCCGAGCGCAAAAAAAGCAGGATAAGCACCCCCACCAGCGGGAAAAATGTGACCAGGGTCAACGGATTCAGGAGATAGTTCATAACTGTTCCTCCGGGGTCCTTCCCCTTTTCCTTGCCATTCCCAAAGACAGGAAAGACTTGCAGCAAGGGCAGGGGATCAGGATGAAGTTACCTTAATAGCAGATATCCAAGAATGATGACCACGCCAAA
Source organism: uncultured Chloroflexia bacterium (assembly GCA_963726375.1). Taxonomy (GTDB): domain Bacteria; phylum Chloroflexota; class Anaerolineae; order Anaerolineales; family UBA4823; genus UTCFX2. Next base: position 246,984 of record CAVSCE010000008.1, read on the forward strand.
AAAGATCGACAGGGCATAGTTGCGCACGAAGCCGGTTTGAACTCGCTTCAATGCTGGTCGCAGACCGCCTGGTCAGCTCGCCCAGGCCGTTTGCTGTTGCGTCGATGATGCCCAGATCAATTCGTACCGCCAACAGCTGGGTCAAGCAGGTTAAAACCTCTCACCAGCACCCGATCATGGAACCAGTCATGCCAGAAGCGCCAGTCGATCACGTCCGCGAGGAAGCGCGAGATTGCAATATAAGGGTTCAGAATCAATGTCCAGTACAGCTCGTCCACCCAGTATTTATTCTTCCACAGTTCGAAGATGGGACCCAGAAATACTCGGAGCGGGTCATCCGGGCGACGGCCGGCTGGTTCTGCCCAGAATGCCTCGTAGCGCCTGGGATTATAGAGCCACCAACCCACCCCGATTGCGGCCAGTGCCAGGACGATGCTGATCAATGCCACGAGCACAACAAACTCACCCTCATGGACGACATGCCCAAGGGTATGTTCTATCCAATGGGTCAAGGTGTGCGTCCACGGCAGATTGAGCAGCCCTCCCAGCGTCGAAAGGACAGCCAGGACGATCAGCGGGAAGGTCATCACTGCTGGGCTTTCTTTTGCATGTTCGGCTGCCAGGCTGCGCGGTTTGCCAAAAAAGACCATCAACACCTGGCGGGTCATATAAAAAGCTGTGAAAACTGCTGCCAGTGTAAGCAGGACATAGACAGCCGGATACATCTTTCCAAATTCGGCCAGGATCTCATCTTTCGACCAAAAACCCGCCAGCGGCGGCAGACCTGCAAGCGCAATCGCGCCAATCAGGTAGACCCAGAAAGTGGTCTTCATCCGGGTCCGCATCCCGCCCATGTTGCGCATATCCTGCGGGTCGAAATCATGGCCCTGAGTTTTGGCGTGCTTCCGCAATTTCGGGTCGTGATCGACATGGTGCTCGCCGCGCTCCACGCCCTGGATCACAGAGCCTGCTGAGAGGAAGAGAAGCGCCTTGAAGAAAGCGTGCGTCACCAAGTGGAACATCCCCGCCACAAATGCGCCCATTCCTACTGCGGCCACCATGAATCCCAGCTGGCTGATCGTCGAATACGCCAGCACTTTCTTAATATCAAACTGCCCAACTGCGATTGTTGCAGCAAAAAGGGCTGTCAGCGCACCCACGATTGCAACGATATTCTGCGCCTGCGGCGCCAGCACATACAGCTCTGCCGAGCGTGCGATCAGGTAGACGCCGGCTGTCACCATCGTGGCAGCATGGATCAGTGCCGACACCGGCGTAGGGCCTGCCATCGCGTCCGGAAGCCAGACATACAGCGGAAGCTGGGCCGATTTTCCGGTGACGCCGATCAGCATGAACAGCGTAATCATCAGGATCAGGGTCGGTGCAGCCGCCGCAACTTCGGGCGCTTTTTCAAAGACGGCATGAAAATCCAGCGTCCCAAAGGCCCAAAAGATGCTGAAGATCGCCAGCAGCAATCCGAAATCCCCCACCCGGTTCACTACCATGGCCTTCTTGGCTGCGAGCGAATTCCCAATGCCATCCTTGCCCTTTTCATACCAGAAACCGATCAGCAAGTATGAGCAGAGACCAACTCCTTCCCAACCAACAAAAAGCATCAGATAGTTATCGCCGCTGACCAGGATCATCATCATGGCGATGAACAGGTTCATGAAGACAAAGAAGCGCCGGAAACGTTTGGGGTCGCCGTTATGACGCACATCTTCGTGCATATACCCGACCGCATAGATATGGATCAGAGTCCCAACACCGGAGACCACAAGCATCATCAATACCGACAGGGTATCCACCTGGAATGCCCAGCGAACCTGCAGGTCTCCGATCGTGATCCATTCCGCCAGCGGCACAACCATCCCCTTCAGGATGACCAATCAGCGAGATGGTCAGTAATACTGATATGACGAACGCCAGGCCTGAGGCAGTGCAGGCAATCCCTCCAACAATTTTCTCTCCTGCAGTTATGCCCTTACTCTCTCCTCCCCACTCCAGGATCTTCCCACCGAATGCCATATTGAGCAGGAGCCCAATCACTGGAAAGAACACGATCCAGGGAGCCAGGGAGAAAAATTGTGGGCCATTTGAAACAATCTCTTCGAAGAGCATAAGCGTTCCTCTCTCGTTTTAGATCTCGGCGAATCTGTTCAGAAATCTAAAATCGGATTTGAACAATCCATCATCCCTGCATTTTGTTGAGCTGATCGACATCGATATTATGCTTGGCCTGAAAAATTGCCACGATCAGCGCCAGGCCAACTGCAACCTCGGCAGCTGCAACAGCCATCACGAAAAAGACGAAAATCTGTCCACTCATCGACCCATAAGAACGTGCAAACGCCACAAAGACCAGGTTGGCAGAGTTGAGCATCAGCTCAATTGACATGAAGATGACAATCGCGTTGCGCCGAATTAAAACCCCCAGCGCTCCGAGGGTAAAAAGGACAATTGCCAATCCGGTGTAATATTCTACAGGCACCATCGTATCACCTCCAACTTTTTTCTTCCCAATCCTTTACCCGATCCCTTTCCTTAACGAATAAATGGGCAGATGGATAGGTGTCATTGTTTCGCAGCATTCGCATTTTTTTCGCGTTTTTTCGTCAGCACGATCGCGCCGATCATCGCAACCAGGAGCAAAATCGAGATCAACTCAAACGGCAGCAAGTAGGTGCTGAATAAGGTTTCACCGATCGCTTCTGGCGTGCCAAAACCGATGGGTGCCGCGCTCGCCGGTGCACCACTCCCCATCCGGAAGATGAGCAGGATTCCTGCCTCCAGGATCAGGATTCCGCCCAACACATACGCCAAAGGACGCTGCCAGGCAAGCGTTCCGGTAGTCCCGAGTTTCTCTGCACCTAAAAGCATGATCACGAATAAGAACAGCACCATGATTGCTCCAGCATATACGGCAACCTGGGTCAAAGCAATGAATGGGGCTTCAAGCAGCAAATAGAAAACCGCGACCGCAGTAAAGTTGAGGATCAAATTCAAAGCTGCATATACAGCATTCTTGCTCAGCAGCAGACCAATCGCAGATGCGACCGCCACCAGAGCCAGCCCGAAGAACAGAATGTATTCAAGGGTCATTTGCCTACTCCGTCATAACAAGGCTGCTGCTTTTCGGCTTTTGTTTGTTCCGTAAGCTGGCAGCTCTGCCGCCATTAATCCTTAGGATTTTCCATCACCGGTATTGAGCGTGTAAAGATCCCGGGCTCAACCTTCTGTGGGGTTGGTTGGCTGCCTTCAGGTACAGGTTCGATCAGCATATTCTTGTCATAGATTGTGCTGCGGCGATCATAGAAGGAAAGCTCATAATTGTCGCCCAGTACGATCGCTTCGGTTGGGCAGGCATCCTCACAATACCCGCAAAAAATGCACCTCATCATATTGATCTCATAAACCCTGGCGTAGCGTTCTCCAGGCGAATAGCGCTCATCATCCGTATTGTCAGCGGCTTCTACAAAGATCGCGTCTGCCGGGCAGGCTGCCGAACATAGTGAGCACCCGATGCATTTCTCCAGGCCATTTTCATAACGCTTCAGCACATGGCGGCCTTTAAACCGCTGGCGCACAGGGCGCTTCTCTTCCGGGTACTGGATGGTCACAGGTTTGGAGATCATTTCTCGAAATGTCGTCGCCAAACCACGGGCAATTTCCTTAACAAACATTGCTTTCCTCCAAAACGCTTACGTCTCCGCGAATTTCAGCTCAAATTCGCACGTTTAACGAATACCATTATTGGACCATTCCCAATGCAAACATCACCACCGCCGTCAGGAAAACACTAAAAAGTGCTAAAGGCAGCATGACCTTCCAGCCCAGCTTCATCAATTGATCATAGCGGACGCGCGGCAGTGTTGCCCGAACCCATATGATCCCATAGAGCAGCACAAACACCTTGAGGAACAACACAATCGGTCCCATCCAGGGCCATCGATCGGTGATAAATGGAAATCGAAAGCCTCCCAGGAAGAGCGATGCTGCAATTGCGCTCACAACGATCATCTTGGTATATTCGGTCAGCATGAACAGGGCAAACTTCATCCCGGAATATTCAACATGATAGCCTGCTGTCAGCTCCTGTTCGGCCTCGGGCATATCGAAAGGCGAGCGGTTGATCTCTGCCAGGGCAGCAATCAGGAAGATCACAAAACCGATTGGCTGATAAAGTGCAAACCATCCGACGCTTGCCTGTGTATCAACAATCTTCGCCAGGCTTAGTGAACCAGCCATCATCACCGGGCCAACAAAAGCCAGGCCCAAAGACAGCTCGTAGCTGATCATTTGGGCTGTCGAGCGAATCCCACCCATGGTTGCATATTTGTTATTAGAAGACCAACCTGCCAGCACAATCCCATAGACCGAAATGGATGTGACTGCTGCGATGTAGAGGATGCCAACATTGAGATCCCCTGCAAGCGAAAGGTCGTAGGTCTGTCCAAACAAGGTGACCGAGCCCAAGGGAAGAACGCCAAGGATGACCCAGGCTGGGACTGCCGTCATGATCGGGGCCATGAGAAAGATCAGCTTGTCCGCCTGAACAGGGATGAGCTCTTCTTTGAAAATTAATTTAATGCCATCAGCCACCGGCTGCAGAAGGCCAAGAGGTCCGGCTCGGTTAGGTCCAAAGCGGCTTTGAAACCGGCCCAGCAGCTTTCGCTCCATATAAGTCAGGTAGGCAAAGCCGGTCAGCAAGACCACAATTAAGACCAGCGCCTTGATGATCCATTCAATCCATACGACAGGGTCCATCGTAATCCTCGATCGTCAATATCCCATTCCAGGCAACCATTTCAGCTGCCAGGTTTGATCTCGATGAGTGCGGGAGCGCTGATTGGCAGGCCAAAGCTGCGTGGGATCAGCGCCACCCGCTCAGGCAGGGACTTATCCAGGCGGGCCTGAATGATTGCCATCTGGTTCGAGTTGCTGAAAGTGACTCTCACCATCGCGCCGTCAGCAACTTTCAACCTCCCAGCATCTTCTACATTCAGCAGTATGAAAGGCTCTCCAATTCTCTGCCGCAGTAAACCGGAAGGCGTCAACGTTGAACCACGATCAAAAAGGCGCGTGATCGGGAAAGCCATCAAGCCGAGCACTGGCAGCTTGAATTCCAGGACCTTCGGCCAGGTAATTAAGGGTTGGCTGACCTTTCCACCCTGTAAATGCGTCCCCTGACCCTGCTTGTTTTCATAGCTTGTCCCGCCGTAATACAAATCTGATCGGCCGATGATCGGCCACTGTTCATCGCCTTCCGACAGTTGTTGATAATGAATCCCTGCGAAAGCCGGGTTTTCTTTCTCAATCTGATTAAAAACTGCAACCGCGCTCCTGCTGCCAATCCCATCCAGGCCAAGCCGTTCGGCGATCAAGGCAGGGATTAAGAAATCCATCTGCGGTCCAACCAGAAATGGGCTGGGTTGGGTCAAAACAGCGGCATCGCGCGTCCCGGGTGCTTCCACTTTCTGCGGCAGTGCTGTCGTCGCCTGCACAGCAGGGTAATAGCGCTGCACGCGCCTCTCGCTGGATATATAGCTGCCTTCCCTCTCCATCCAGGATTGGGCCGGAAACACAACATCTGCCAGCCGGGCTGTCTGAGAAAGGGTCAGGTCCTGGACAATGACAAATTTATCACCCCCAAAGGCAGCCTGGAAGGCCGGATCGTCGCTTACTGGATCTGCGGCGATGATATACAGGGTTTCTGCCTGGCTCATACTGTCCATCAGGTCGTTGCTGGGCATCCACCCCAGCTCCCATGCGCCCTGGTCATTCGCGCGCGGCCAGACTCCTAAAAGCCCATTGTTCGGTCTACCGACATGGTTGGTTTCGAGCAGCAGGTTGGCGCAGGCCTTCGCCAGCAATTCGGTTTCGGCCAGGCCCATCCCATCGCTTCCAAACATGACGACTGCGTTTTCGGCTTGGGCGAATACCCTGGCTGCGGCTCTCAGGTCCTTTCTTGCCGCCAAATCCCGGACCGATTCGGGCAAATCGATCGTATTCTGAAGAAGCGCATTTGCCATCGCAAGAACTGCGGCTGCCGCTGAGCCAAATGGATAATGAACTGAATATTTGGCAGCTCTTTCCAGCTTGGTCTCCCGCGAGTTCAAAACGATCACCGCAGCCCCCCGATCAGCTGCCTGCTTGACTCGCAGCCAGTAGATCGGCGCCTCCTGCTCGAGGTCGCACCCAACCACAAGGATCGCATCCGGTCGATCCGGATTTGCCCCATTTCCTAATTCTCCTAAATTCGTCCCTGGGAAAAAACCGAATTTGGATGTCAGATCACCACCGGACATGTGGGTAAAGAGAGCTGTGGAGCCACCCAGGCTCAGGGTGAACTTCCGCAGGTTAAACAGGTCTTCGTTGGACAGACGCCCGCCAGCCAGCGTCAGCAAACCGGCACTGGATGCGCGCAGACGCTCTGAAACCAGATCAAGCGCCTCATCCCATGAAACCTGCTCCAGCTCGCCATTCTTGCGCACCAACGGCTGCTGCAGCCTTTCGGGGCCTGCCTCTGCGTAACGATATCCAAACCGGCCCTTATCGCAAATCCAGATCTCATTTACTGACTTCGTTCTGGCGCGGCATCACCCGTTTGACTACCCACTCTCCCCCTGAGACGGCTTCCCGACGAACATTCAAGGTCAGGTTGCAGCCTACCGGGCAGTGGCTGCAGATTGAAGCTGCTGCTCGAAGCTCCCAAGGCCGGGCTCGGAAGCGAAAATCCATGGTCGTCAACGCGCCGACGGGGCAGATGTCCGTGGTGTTGCCGGACCAGTACGAATCAAATCCCGGTTCGGAACACGTCATGATCTCCAGAGACCGCCCGCGCTGCGAAAAACCAATCACGGGATCGTCTGCTATGTCTTTCTGAAACCGCACACAGCGCCCGCATTGGATGCAGCGCTCTCGGTCCAGCATGATCAGCTCGCCGAGTGGGTGATGCTTGGCCAGGTGTTTCTTTTCATCAAATAAATAACGGCTCTCACCCGGGCCGTAACCCAGTGTGAGGTTCTGGAGTGGACATTCACCGCCCTTGTCGCAGACCGGGCAATCCAACGGATGGGATGTGAGCAGGAACTCGAGGATATCTTCACGGCCGGCTTTCACTTTTTCGGTGGCTCCCAGCACGACCATCCCCTGAGAGACAGGTGTTGTGCAGGCCGTCTCCAGCTTTGAACCGAACTGAACCTTTGGGGATGCCATCCGGCTCGAGAACCGCGGCTCCTGTTGACCGATCCAAGACTGGCCGTCCAATCTCCACCAGGCACATCCGGCACATCCCCACCGGCTCCATCTTAGGATGGTAGCAGAATACCGGGATATCAACACCTGCTTTTTTTGCTGCATCCACCACAAGCGTCCCTTCTGGGACTTCAACAGGGATGCCATCGATTTTCAAAGTGACCAACTTTGCCATAGTCGTCCTTTAACTCTCGCCCGATCTGTTCTCGGTGAAATCCCTAATCAGCGCTGACAGACTGCATCTGGTTAACTGCTGCCTCGAAATCTCCACGAAATCTCTCAATTCCGGATGTGACTGCCTCAATTGAAAATTCTCCTAACGCACACAAGCACTTCCCGCGCACCTGGTTGGCGACATCATAAAGCAGCGCCACATCCTCGGGTTGCGCTCTTCCGCGGCTGATCCGCTCCGTAAGATGCGACATCCAGAATGTCCCTTCCCGGCAGGGCGTGCATTTACCGCACGACTCATGCTTGAAGAAATGCATGGTCTTTTCAATCAGCCAGGGAATGCTGACCGAGTTCGTCAATGATGATCACAGAAGCACTGCCAAGCTGACCGCCCACGTTCGGTACACTTTCATAATCCATAGGGGTATCCAGCGCCTGTTCATTAGCTACAATTAAAGTGGAACTCGCACCTGCAGACATGATCGCTTTAATCTTCCGGCCCTTCGGGCAATCCACCGCCATGCTCGTAGATCAGCTCTCGAAAAGTAGCTCCAAGCGGAAGCTCATAGTTACCTGGCCTGTTAATGCATCCCGAAAGCGAAAAAATCTTTACACCTGGACTTTTTTCGGTGCCCATCGTACGAAACCAATCCGAGCCGCGCAAGAGGATCAGCGGCAGATTTGCCAGAGTCTCGACATTGTTCACAACAGTGGGCTTACCAAAGAGCCCAAAAGACGGTGGGAAAGGTGGGCGCAGCCGCGGCTGTCCCAGCTTACCTTCGAGCGATTCCAACAGCGCCGTCTCCTCTCCGCAGATGTATGCACCTGCGCCAAGGTGGGTGTGGATGCGCAGCGAGTAATCGCTGCCGAAAAGCTTTTTACCCAATATCCCCGCCGCTTCCAGGGCTGCAATCTGGCGGTCCAATCTTTCAGCCAGCTGCCAGAACTCGCCTCGCAGGTATACATATGCTTCATTTGCCTGGACCGCATAGGCACAGATCGCCATCCCTTCGAGGAACTGGTACGGATTACCTTCCATAATCTCGCGGTCTTTAAACGTCCCGGGCTCTGATTCGTCGGCATTTGCGACGACGTAATGGGGCCAGCTGTCGGTTGTCAATAAACGACCACTTCATCCCGGTTGGGAAACCTGCACCGCCGCGGCCGCGCAACCCAGAAGCCTTGACCATTTCGGTCACTTCGCCAGGCTTCATCTTCGTCACAGCTTGTTCGAAAGCCTGAAAGCCTTCGTGTTGTCGATAGACATCCAGGGTATCGAGATCCTGGATATCACGATGGCGCAGCAAAATCATCTCATTCTCTGCCATGCCCGTTCCTCCCTTGCCTGCGCGCCGCATCCAGGCGAAGCTGTTCGATTAAATTTCAGGGCATTTTCGACCGTTTGATTTTCGAAATATTCCAACCCTGCTCCCGACTGCAGCTGGAACATTGGCGCTTGATCGCACGCCGCAAGGCACATCACTGGCTCCACTGTGACTAAACCGTCTGCTGTCGTCCCTCCTGGTTGAATTCCAAGACGGCGGCAGAGCTCATTCAAAAAATTCTCGGCTCCGCGTAAAGCGCAAGGAAGGTCTGTGCAGACCTGGATGTGATATTTTCCTTTCGGCTGATCGTAATAGAGACTATAAAAACCAACAATTGACGCCACTTCCGTCGCGCTGATCCCGAGAATCTCTCCAATTTCAACCATATCGGCCCGTGTGACAAACATCTTGTCGCGCTGAGCCAGGTAAAGCAGCGGCATCACAGCCGAGCGGCGTTGCTCACCGGGGTATTTTTCAAGGATCGTTGATATCTCTTGTGCGTATTTTTCGGCCAGCATGATTGCCTCCGACCTCCAGTCTGTCCTAACGGTCCGTATCTCCCAGGACGATATCAACCGTCCCGATAAGCAATACCAGATCCGCCACAAAGTGGCCTTTTGCGAGGACCGGAAGGATCTGCAAATTTGTAAAAGATGGTGTACGCCAATGCACCCGGTAAGGCTTAGGTCCGCCGTCGCTTTCCAGATAAACTCCCAGCTCACCACGCGGCGATTCAGTCGCCACATAAACAGAACCTTTTGGCGGGCTGAAACCTTCTGTCCACAGTTTAAAATGATGTATGACCGCTTCCATGCTGGTCCCTAATTCACTGCGGGGTGGAGGCACATATTTACGGTTATTACTGCGAACTGGACCCAACGGAAGTTTATTCAGCGCCTGCTCTACAATCCGCAGCGACTGGCGCATTTCCTCAACCCTCACCTGATAGCGCGCGAAGAGGTCGCAGCCTTGAGATGTAACTACATCAAAATCATAAAGATCGTAGCCCGAATAGGTCTGCGCTTTGCGGAGGTCATGGGCGACGCCTGAAGCCCGCAGCATGGGGCCTGTCACACCATATTGAAGCGCCGTTTCCGGCTGCAGAATCCCAATCTCTTTAGTCCGGCGCAAGAAGATTGGATTTTTTGTCAGCAAGCGCTCGTATTCGTCGATCCGAGCTGGCAAATATTTAATAAAACTGCGCACCGCCTCTTCAAACTCCACAGGGACGTCCCGCCATAAACCGCCCGGGCGAAAATATGTGGTCATCATCCGCTGACCGCTGACCATCTCAAAGATATCCAGGATATGTTCGCGCTCGCGGAAGCAGTACAGGAAAACCGACATCGCGGCTGCATCCAGTGCATGGGTTCCCAACCAGATCAGGTGGGAAGAAATCCGCTGAAGCTCGGTGAGCAACACCCGGATCGCCTGGGCGCGTAGCGGAACATCCAGCTCAGCCAGCTTCTCGATTGCCATGCAGTAGGTCAGGTTGTTTCCGAGGTTATTCAAGTAATCCAGGCGGTCGGTCATCACCTCCGCCTTTTCATACGTTTTCGCCTCCATGTTCTTCTCGATGCCCGTATGCAAGAAGCCAATATCCGGGATGCAGTTAATCACCTTTTCGCCGTCCAGCTCCAATAAAAGCCGAAGAACGCCGTGTGTGCTGGGATGCTGTGGCCCCATATTTAACAGCACAGTCTCTCCCTGGATGGCGCGCTCGGAAATCAAGTGCTTGATTTCATCCAGCGAAGCGGCCGTTAAGGTCGTATCAAGGTTGGTTTCCATACTCGCTCACAATCTCAGATCCCTGGCTTCCTGAAGGCGAAGGCTATTCCTGGGCATACGGTTTGCGCCGGTCGATTTCATCAAAGTTGAAGGAAAATTGGACTTCTTCATAACCTAATGGATAATCCTTGCGCAGCGGATGCCCAACCCAATCAGCGGGCATGACCAACCGCCTGAGATCCGGATGGCCTTCAAAGCGGATCCCGAACATGTCCCACAACTCGCGCTCAAACCAGTTGGCATTGGCATAGACCCCACACAGCGACGGCATCATGGGGGCATTACCGTTCAACGGTGCACGCAGACCGATGATTTGATTGCGTTTCAGGGACCGCAGGCGATAGATAACATGAAAGCGCGGCTCCTGCTCCGGCCAGTAATCCACTGCGGTCTCTTCAATCAGCAGCTCAAAATCGAGTTCGTCCCTCAAAACCTGGCAGATCGCCGGGATATGTTCCGGCAGAAGGAACAAAATAACCTCGCCGCGAAATTCTTGCACTTCGGCTGAAAACTGTTTTTGCAGATCATCCACAATTGGTTGAAGTTCTTCGTTCATCATCTTTCGCTCTGTTCATCCGAGATCAAACGATCTGAGGTGGGCAGGCATCCCATTCAGTTATAGCTGCAGAATTATGCCCAATCCTTCATCTTTTCTCTTTTAATCTTTTCATTCAGGGTGATTATTCCATGGATGAGCGCTTCTGGACGAGGCGGGCAGCCCGCGACATAAACATCCACAGGGACTACTTCGTCTACGCCCTGAACAATCGCGTAGTTATTAAATACACCACCGCAAGAGGCGCAGTCTCCCATTGATATCACCCATTTCGGGTCGGGCATTTGATCGTAAAGCCGGCGCAAGCACTGGTGACATCTTACGTGATAACCCGACCAGCAACGATCATCAAATCTGACTGGCGGGGACTCGCTCGCATCAGTTCCATCCCAAATCGGCTTAGATCATAATGAGAAGCCTGGGCAGCCATCATCTCAATTGCACAACAAGCCAGACCAAACAGCATAGGCCAAAGCGCATTCGAACGAGACCAATTGATCGCGTCTTCCAACCTTGTGGTCACCACGCCCATGTTCCCAAGTTTCTGCTCTATTCCCATTCCAATGCTCCTTTCTTCCACGCGTAAACGTAGCCAACCAATAGGATCATGATGAAGATGAGCATTTCCACCAACCCAAAAAGACCCAGCTTCTTAAATACTACTGCCCACGGAAGGAAAAAGATGATTTCAATATCAAAAAGGATGAACAAAACCGCGATTAAGTAAAAATGGACCGGCATTCGCCTTGCCCCAGGTCCAATTGGCCTCATCCCTGATTCATACGGCTGAGACTTGCGCAGGGTTGGACGCCGGGGACCAAACAGATGCCCAAGCAGGATAACCAACCCTGCCAGACCTGTTGCCAGGATAATCAAGACAGCAATCGGGAGAAAGTCCTGCACCATAATTGCCTCATTTATAGTTTATATGGTTGATACTTACATGTATTAATTAACTGTTTTGCAGGGACTATTCCAATCCATACTTCTGCAATCAGCGATAGTTTATCATATCCAATAGACAGCGTCAATTTTCACAAAGTCAGCAGGATTTATCTTAAATAGTCTCGTAAATGACGGCTGCGAGTCGGGTGGCGCAGCTTGCGAAGCGCTTTCGATTCAATCTGCCGGATACGCTCCCTGGTTACATTGAAATACTGACCGACTTCCTCCAAAGTGTGGTCTTTTCCATCCACAAGCCCAAATCGCAGCTCCAGCACCTGGCGTTCTCTTTCCGAAAGCACCGCCAGAGCATTCTTGACCGATTCGCGCAGCATTTCACGGGCTGCCGCGTCAATTGGTTCCTGCGCATCCTCGTCTTCAATAAAATCCCCAAGCTGACTGCTCTCCTCGGATCCAACCGGGCTGTCGAGTGACATCGGCTCTTCCATTGCACGCATGATCCGGTTCACTTTTGCAGCCGCTCGATTCCAACGCGCTGCGGACATCCGCCTCCACTGGAGTAGACTCTGCCTGCGAGCGTAAGATCGCCTGTCGATCTCTCGGTTCAAGATATCCTGCCTCCAGGGCAATGTCTTCAACGGTCGGCTCCCGCCCCAGTTTCTGGATCAGCTCTCGCTGGATTCGTAAAAGTCGATTCAAGGACTCAAAAATATGCACCGGAATGCGGATCGTGCGAGCCTGATCAGCAATCGAGCGGCTGATGGATTGGCGAATCCACCAGGTCGCATAAGTGCTGAATTTATACCCTCTTGTTGGATCGAATTTTGTGACAGCCCGCAATAGTCCGATATTCCCTTCCTGGATCAGATCCAGAAAATTAGCTGCCGCGCCCAATATAACGTTTGGCAACGCTGACGACAAGCCGCAAATTTGCACGGATGATCGCGTTCTGGGCATCCTCGCTGCGGATGATGATGCCTTCGATCTCATGCAACAGCAGGTCTTTATCAGGAAGAGAATTCAAGAAGATTTCTTCCTCCGGGAGAGAGTCGGTTTCAGCAATATGAACCTTCAAACTCTCGCTTGTCGTTTCCGGCAGCATATAAAGATATAAGAATACTGTGAATGCAATTCTGGCAATGTCATTCCATAACGGATCGATCCCCCATAGTCCGTTATTCAGGTAAGCTCGCAAGTAGGACGGAACCAAGCTTTGCCAGGTTGTGCGCAGCATTTGCGCTTCGCTGATGATCAGCATAAAATCGGGACGATCAAATGCCAACCGCCGGGTATCTTCAATCACACGCGACCAGGATGTCGTCAGGTCTTCATAAAGCGCCCGATAGATACGCCCGGCAGCATCCGGGTCTTTCAATGCCAATCTGGGATCGAGTGTTTTGACATCTGCAGTCTCGGGCTGGCGCGCCAGCGGGTGCTGGCGGCTCAACACATTCAGGCGGCGAAATGCATCCAAGCGTGTCGCCAGCCAAAATTCCTGGTCTGATGTGAGCAGATCGATATTCCCGATCTCCTTGAGGTACAACCTGACCGGATCTTCATTGATTTCTGAAAGCACTCGCGGATCACGAAGTATTTCCAGCGCCTCTTCTTTTACCAGCGTCTCAATATCGTCAGTCTCCAGACTCTAAGCTCTCATCATCAATTTCGTCTCCGGGTAAAAGGTCTTCATCCAGGTCCAGCAGATCATCCATGCCATTTCTGGAACTGTCATCCCTGTCTTCGACGATGTCTTCAACTTGAGAATTTTCGGTCTCGCCTTGATCCGGGTAAGATTCTGAAATCGGTTGTTCGTTATCGGGTGTTTCGGACATCTCGATTAAATCCTGGAATTGGCTGTTATCTTTAACCAGTCAGCAGCAACTCTTACCCTGTTCCCCTGCAGGCCAGTTAAGACCGTCCTCCCGGCGTGCGGCTAGTATATTTCTTCATCGCTCGGTCGATATGAAAACGAATTCCTGATAGTTGTAACATAGAATGATTGTATTGGGAGGAATCGCCACCGCTCTGGTTTTGAGCATCCTCCATCAGAAACCTATGGTATTCAATTTCCTGGTTTATTTTTGTACGCCGTAAATCAAGCAATCCCCGCATCAGGTCTTCCAGGACGCGATCCTCATTGGGGTCAATCCTGGATGTCCTTTCAAGCAGGCTGTCCGCCAGCTCCATCAGAGGCAGCGAAAGGTTATTGAAAACATAATTCAATGGCTCGGCAAGATCTTGATCTACCGCCTCCTGAAGACGACACAGGATCGCTTGATGATCAGAATGGTCGAAATCAATCGTCGACAACCTGGCCAGACCTTCCTCCTGTAGCCGACGATCGACCTGATAAAGCAGACCCGGTCGTCGCAGTAAAATTCCCATGCAATGAGCTTCCAAGGCATAGCTGTTCAGGGATGTTGTCTTCTGCTGCACCGGCTGAGGCGATTCTAGCTGAAGCAGGAGAAAACTTTCGACCAGTTTGGCGGCGTTGCACCTTATCAGGAGAAATCTCATCCAACGCCCGTTCATTTACACGCAGCAAGCGCGCAAGCCGCTGTCGGTAAGTATCACGCTCAATTGGGCTGGGTACATCCTCAATTAAGGGGATAACCTGGGCGGCAATCTCATTTTTTGCCTTCGGATCGTCCAAATCCCGGTCGGCCGCCAACGTTTCCATGACGTGGATGACAACTGGACGAGAACTTTCGACCAGATGCTGCCACTCAGCGGGGTCTCGGTTGACAACTTCATCGGGATCCATCCCATCTGGTAGGGTTGCTACTCGGATATCCGCTTGAAGACGTGCTTCTTGCCTAAGTAATCCGCGCGCGTCAAAAACTGGTTCGCTTTCGTGATCCATTGTTTGCCGGGCAATTTCCAGGCCTCGAAGCGTGGCTTTGCTGCCCGCCGCATCCGGATCAAGCGCCAGAACAATACGACGGCTGTGGCGTTTCAGCAAATAAAGCTGGTGTTCTGTAAGCGCAGTCCCCATCGGCGAAACCGCGTTCTCAAATCCAGCCTGGTGAAGGGCGATAACGTCCAGATATCCCTCGACAATAACAGCTTGATCCTGAGTCCGGATTTCCTTGCGAGCCCGATCCAGACCATAAAGCAAACGACCTTTGTCAAAGACCGGCGTCTGCGGTGAATTTATGAACTTAGGAATGTCATTCGGATCAAGAACACGCGCACCAAAACCAGCCATCCGTGCGCGCATATCCCGGATCGGAAAGATGATCCGGTTACGGAACCTGTCATAAACATCCTCCTCTTAAGCCGGCCCTTCTGTTCAGCAGAACCCTGTTCCCGCTCAGTCACAAGCCCCGCCGCCAGCAAATCATCAATTCGGTGGCCTTTCGATGAAAAGAAGCTGACCAGAGCATCCCAGGATGCCGGCGCATATCCCAGGCCGAATGCTTCTAAAGTCTCATCCCGAAGGCTTCGCCTCTGACGCAGGTATTCCAGCGCCGGTTTCCCGGCTTGAGAATGCATCAGCTGGTGCTGAAAGAATGTGACTGCTTCTTCCAGCAAGGCTCGCAGGTTGTCGTGTTCTTCTGCCGCAGCCTGTTCTTCACCCGAAGGTGGTTTGAGCTGGATTCCTGCCCGGTCTGCCAGGTAGCGCAGCGTTTCTGAAAAATCCCACCCTTCTTTTTTCATAACAAAGCGGAAAATATCACCACCTTCGTTGCATTGCCCAAAACAGCGCCATGTCCCACTATCGGGAAAAACGACAAAAGCCGGCGTGCGCTGGTTGGGGTGAAAAGGACAAAAACCTGTATAGTTCTTCCCTGAATGGCGAAGCTGAACGGACTCTGAAACCAGATCAACAATATCAATCCGGGTTTTTATCTCATCGACATCGGACATTTCTTCTTAATACTCCAGCATCAGACTTATCAATATTTTTCAATCAAACCAGACCAGTTCAACGCTCCCCCTCCTCATTGCGAAAGAAGAGGTTGATCATGACTGGTTTACCGGCAGCCACACCTGGAAGGTAGATCCTTTGCCCGGTTCGCTCCGTACATCAATTTCCCCCCTGTGAAAGTCAATAATTTCCTTCACAATTGCGAGGCCCAACCCGGTTCCGTGCATCTCAGACTGGCGGACATTTCCGCCGCGAAAGAACCGCTCAAAAATATGCGGGATGTCCTGCGGATTGATCCCAATCCCTGTATCCTGAATCGTCATGCTGACCCCACCATGGTTGCAGGAAGTTATTACCTGGACCTCACCATTGGGAGAGTAGCGGATCGCATTGGTCACCAGGTTGGTAATCATCCGCGCAATCTGGTTCTGTTCTGCATAAATTGCGGGTAAGGTCGGGTCAGGGATAAACACCAGACGCACCCCCGATGCATCGGCGAGCGGCATATAGGCTGCAAGTACCTGCTCGGTCAAACCATTTAAATCAGCGCTATTGAAGACAACTGGTCTGGATTTTGAAGCTGTCAGACGTGAGAGGTCCAGGATATCTTCCACCAGTTTGGTCAGGAGCTCGCTCTGCTCCTTTACAACGTTCAAAAAGCGGTTGTGCCGGTCTGGAGGTGTGGACTTCAGCAGCTCAATATAAAGGCTGATATTGGTGATCGGCGTCCGTAGCTCATGTGATACATCCGAGATGAACGTGTCCTTCATCCGGTCCAGCTCTTTTTGGCGGGTGATATCCGTTTGAGATCCAACATACCCAACTGCCTGACCCTGGCGATCATGGATAGGAGCAATAGTGAATTGGATGTTGTATTGTCCGCCAGACTTGCGCCTACCGATCAGCTCATCGCTCCAGACACCTCCTTAAGTTCAGCGCCTCTCGGATTGCGGTCACCCGGGCAACTCCATTTTCTGCAGCAATCGTCTGAAAGAGATTATCACCCCGAATTTCTTCGGCATGGAACCCAGAAAGCCTCTCAAATGCCTGGTTCACAGTCAAGATGGACCCATCCAGATCGATCACTACCACCCCATCACCAACGCTCGCCAGAATAGCTTCCACCCGCTCTTTTGCTTCATAAAGCTCGGTTGTCCGCTCCTCAACCCGCTTTTCCAACTCGCTGGCGTGGTCTTTCAAATCTGTCAGTAAATGAATATTTTCAATGATCGGACTGATCTGCTGGACAACCACCCTCAGGATATCCATGTCCTCGCCGCTGAAAACATCTCCCCCCATTTTGGGGCCCAATGCCAGCAAACCCTGAATTTGTCCATGACCGATGATCGGTATCCACAGGTGGATTTGTTCGGTGTTGAGCAGTTGCAGCTCTTCAGGCGTCAATGTAACTTGCGAGAGCTCCTGCATCAAAGCCGTACGATCCGTTGCTCCGATTTTCAGCAAGTAGGTCAGACTGGATCGGGGCAGCACCGGAAAATCTATTCTTGGGCGATCTCGTCCGCCTCCGTTGAATGATGTTTCAACCACCGAGAAATCCCCGCTCTGATCGCGTAAAAATACAACGGCTTCTTCCAGGCGTAAAGTGGCAACCAGCCGACGCGCTGACAGTCTGTGCAAGCGTTTCCAGTTCGGTAATCTGGGAAAGGTTTTCTGTGATTTGGCGAATCCCGATCCGGTAGTCATACCAGCCGCCATAAAAAACCCGGTCAACCAACCTCTGCACCCATCGGTGAAGCGGGATGAAGATGCTGGCAAGCACTAAAACCAGAGTGGTATTGATCAGAGGAGTCGTTCCCACTTCCTCGGGCATCCAGCGGTTCATAACGGCATAAAGGACAAGATAGAAAGCGCCTAGGGTCGAATAGACCAGGATAAGTGTTGCCCCACGATTGATCTTTTGATCGAACTCGATCAGGTGGAAGCGAAAGATCGCGTAAGCATAAGTAAGCGGCAGCAGCCCAAGCAGGAAAAAGGCAAACGAATAAGGGATCAGCGGCTGTTCGAACAGCACTTCCGGGAGGATTGTAAGGATTATGAATGAAAAGGCTGCTAACACAGCACCGAAAAGCACCAACCTGATCCGCCCACGCACGCCCGGGGATTCTGCATGCCTGTAGCTGTGAACCAATAAACTGACCACTATGATCAGGTTTGCCGATAGAAAGAGCCGGTTCAAAGCCAGATAGCTCGGATACCAGCTAAAGGACATTCTTTGAGCAGGGTCGAAAAACAAAAACGGCACTATCCCAATAAGTGCAATCAGGTAGAGCGTTACAAGGAATGCCTTTTTTAATTTATGACGTACAACTTGCGGAAAAAGCATATGGAATTGGACCGATACCGGTCCCAATATCCAAACCAGGCTGTAGAAAAGAACAGTCGCCCAATCCAGGCGCATCGTTGAGGCTGCACCAGCTGTAAACGTCGCTGCGCTGGTATAGAACCAGAGCGAATAGATATTGCTCCCTTTATCAGAAGGCTTAAATGCCTGGATTACCAGTCCAATCCCCCAAAAGACAAGGGCGACAAGGATTGCGACCAACCGGCTCGCCAACAAACCGCGAGACGGCTCTGCAAGGGTGATCGTTACCTGTGCATAATCTCCATCCCGCAAAACAAGGAATTCGATATCATCCCCACTTTTTTTCTTCAGCGCGGAATAATTGATTTCGGTTCGCATGAGAGGGATATCGTCATATGAAATGATCGTATCCCCTTCCTGCAATTTATTGATGGATGGACCTTCGGGGTCAAGTGAAACAATTTCCCTGGCCGAATCGAGTCCATCAATTCCATCGTCCGGGTAGGAAATTAGCAGTCTTGTCGTTACAACCATTAAGATGAAAACTGCCAGAGGAATGATAAAAGGTATTATCGTCGCCAGTTGGGACTTTTTATACGCAGGGGAGACGCGCGCAGCCTCCATAATATTTAAATTCTAGCACAAAGGGATATTAATAAAAATAATGCCGTCTGAAATTGCACAAGTAGGCTGGTCTGAGGAGCAAGGGAACACTAGACTTATTTTTCGCTGAAGTGTAAACCATCCAGAAGGGCAATCAATTTGCCTTTCGCCGGCTGTTGAGCCTGAGCCTTCTCAAGGCCTTCCAGGCCGAGAAAATAATGGAAGTCCTGTTCTGCGAGAAGAGACATCGTACCGCCAAATTGATCGATCATTCGAAAGATTTCTTCAGCATTCTGATTGTCTTGACTTTCAAGCTGCAGTCGACTGCAGAATCGCTTTTTTTTCTGGTTCTGAACAGGTTTCTAGGACCGAAACGACCGGGAACGAGCGGATCAGGTTGTTGATTTTCTGCGCTTCAGGGTCAGCTTTTAACCGTTTGAAGTCCATAAGGTCGTCCGACAGCTGAACCAACAGACCCATCTGCTTGCCATACTGTTGAAAGCCATCCAGGATCTTCAACTCGTTGGTTGCAAGGCGGGCACCCGCCCAACACGCCATGGAGAAAAAAGTACCCGATTTGGCAGCAGCTATTCTTTGATATTCCTCCAGGTTCGGTTTCTCAACCATAAGATCAAGGTGTTGACCGCTGCACATCTCCATGAAACGGCTCAACATACCCGATCGAATCTCCCTGGCTGCCTCTTGATCCTCCAGCCACAAATCCAGGCGGCTTAACAGTAAGCTGGCAGTGAAATATAATCCCGTCGCTGCAGATATCGCCCCCCTTGACCCGATCTCCGCCCACCAGACATCAGGATCATCTCGATCCTCGACGTCATCCATAACTTTCGCTGCAGCATAAAACAACAGCCATGCAGCCGCAATTGGGAGCGCAACATCTGGGGCTCCGCCAGCAGCCTGGCAGCAAAGGCCTGGAAGCAAAGCCCATTCGCGATTGTCATTCTCTCCATTTAGAGCATTTAACGCAAAGCGCATAGCCTGAACTATCTCAGGCCATGCGCCAATTTCATTCCAGATTTGATTAATATACCCCTGGATGGACTTCAGCCGTACCACCAGGTTAAAAAAATATGATTATGCCCAGTCCCGGAGTTTGTACATCAAGTCCGAGAGTCGTACCTCAGTCGCCTCGCGGCGTTTCAGCCCCACTTTAAGAAACGCGAGTTCCTCATTTGTCAGCCTCAGCCCCTGCTTTGCCAGAGTCCCCTCAGGATCAGTTTTCCATTGTGCAGCAAAATCATGATCTGTCGAGAGTTGATGTACAACTTTTCCGAGTGACATTGTTCCTCCTTCGAGCAATACCGACTGTGCTTGCTCGAACCAACACTTTACAGTTTTGTAATGTGATCCACCTTGCATTTTTGTAAGGTGAATATTGTGAATAAAATAACACGCTTTCGAAAGGATGTCAAGAGGATTTCTACAGGCATTAAAACAAACCCACCCCCATATATGGGGTGGGTTTGTTCTTGTGATTTTGTTCTTTGTTAATAAGAGGCTTTTAAAAAAACCTCAAATTATCTGAGCTATCAGCAGGTGTCCAACTCAGAAGCCTTCCAGTCGTGAGGCGTCCACTACTCCTTTAGACAGCATCACGATCCGTTGCAGCAAAGCCAAGCGGTTTCGGCGTAATTCAGCCCGTTCTGCCATTACAAGTACCTCTTCAAAAAATCGGCTGATATACGGGATCATCGGTTGGAACGCTCTCAGGAAATCGTTCACAGAACCAGCCAGGCGCGGCGAATTCTCCGCAATCATCAATACTTTGTAAAGCTCAGCTTCAGCTGGTTCTTCTAATCCCGCTGGGTCTATTTCGAAGCGCTCATCCAGGTCCCTGGTAATCCGAACACAACGGGCAAACGCTGGAAGGATCCTGTCCCAATCAGGTCTCCTTACCCACGCTTCCAATGCGTTAACCGCACGGGCTGCGCGAGCCGGTTGTTCACCCTGTGCTGACAGGACTGCATCGACGACATCGAAGCGATTCCCTTGCTCGAGAAGAACATTTCGAAGCCGTTCAGAAATAAACTCTAAAACAATTTGAAGGCTCTCTGGTGGAACTGGAATCGGCAGGTGTTCGCCAGCCGATTCTAAACCGATCCGCAGATCGAAATCCAGATCCCAGGCAATCAGATTTTGAATCAAACCAAGCGCCGTGCGTCGTTGAGCAAATGGGTCCTTATTGCCTGTCGGGGCCAGGTTTGCAGCAAATAAGCCTGCCAGAGTATCGAGACGATCCGCCAGTCCAACTGCCAATCCCGGAAGGTTACCCGCAAGTCGGTCGCCTGAATATCTCGGCAAGTAGTGATCGAGGATCGCATCCGCCACATCTTCTGATTCACCAGACTGCAAGGCATAATATCGACCCATCTGTCCTTGCAGTGAAGTCATTTCGACGACCATCTTCGTCCCCAGGTCAGCCTTGCATAGAGCCGCGGCGCGGCGAGCCGTTTGCAGCTGAGTTTTGTCAAGCTCCAACTGGGCAGCAATGTCCTCGACCAGGGCCTGAATTCGATGGACTTTATCCAACATCGTTCCCAGCCTGGTTTGAAAAGTAAGCGTTGACAGCCTTGGGAGGTATTCTTCCAGCGGCTTCTTAAGATCTTCCTGCACAAAAAAGTGGGCATCGGCAAATCTTGCTCGAACGACATGTTCATTGCCGTCAGCAACCAGATCCAACCAGTCACGATCTCCGTTGCGGACCGCGATGAAAAATGGCAGCAGCTCTCCTGCTTTTCCATCTGCCGCAGGCAAATGTACCGGGAAGTAGCGTTGGTGCTTCTTCATCACAGAAATTAATACTTCATTTGGGAGGCTGAGGTGCACTGAATCAAACGATCCACGCAGTGCTGTTGGCGATTCAACCAGATTTGAAACTTCATTCAGCAGCTCCAGATCATCCTGGATCATCCCACCTGCCTCTGCTGCCAGCTGCTTCACCTGCAAGCTTACACTCTCTAACCGCTCCGCAGGATCCAGAATAATCCCTTGACCTTCAAGGTAAGAAAAATAATCTTTCGGATTATGGATCTGCTGCGATTCGGGTTGGCGGAAACGCAACCCCCGGGACGAATTTCCTGCCGAAAGTCCGGCATATTCAAAGGGGATCACCTGGCTCTTTTCTGCATCACCGTAGAGAGCAAGAAGCCAGCGGATTGGCCGTGAAAAGACGACATTGCTGTGGTTCCAACGCATCGGTTTCTCAAAACGAAGGGAGGCAATCCATCCAGGCAGGGCTTCGGCAAGCACTTCCAGGGTTGGACGACCCACCTCGCGAACAAGCGCAGTTACATAGCGCCCTCCATCGATTTCCCGGATCTGCAAATCAGCAATGGCCAATCCTTTACTTCGGGCAAAACCTTCTGCCGCCGGGGTTGGCGTACCATCAGCACCAAACGCCCGATTTTCTGGGGGACCCTTGACAACCTGCTCCAGGTCATTCTGTCGGGAGGCAAGGTCTTCAACCAGCACAACAAGACGGCGCGGTGTCCCAAGCACCCGAGCATCTCGATATTGTAAGCGCAAATTAGTTAACAACTCAGGCATGCGCACCTGTAGCTGCCCCAAGGCGGAACTCAGATCTCCAGCAGGCAGCTCTTCTGTTCCAATCTCCAGCAGCATCCAGGCATGAGCATTTCCTTTCATATCATCAGGATATGCCAGTTTTTTTTGAGCCGCAGCAAACCCGACTTCACGTTCAAACTCATTATCTATCTTCAACCAGGGAAATTCCAGCCGCATGCGCTGGTCAAGGTAAATTTCCGCTACACCTCGGGCGACCTCGCGCATCCGCCCAAACATAGCCTGCCGCTCGGTTACTCCGACCGCACCGCGCGTGTCCAGCACATTGAAGGTATGGGAGCATTTCAACAAATAGTCATGCGCTGGCAGGACAAGCCCTTTGGCTATACAGCTTTTTGCCTCGCTCTCGAACAAGTCGTACATTTGACGCAGCCGCTCAACGTCTGCTTCTTCGAAATAATACTTGCTCTGCTCTTGCTCGGCCTGCAGGTTCACATCGCCGTCGGTAAGCTCTGAGCTCCACTGGATGTCGCGGAAGCTGCTGACCTGCTGAAGCGCGATCGCAATTCTCTCCAGCCCATAAGTGATCTCTACCGAGACCGGGTCGAGCAAGATGCCTCCAGCCTGCTGGAAATAGGTGAACTGTGTAATCTCCTGGCCATCCAGCCAAACTTCCCAACCTAATCCCCATGCTCCCAGCGCAGGTGATTCCCAGTTGTCCTCAACAAAGCGAATATCATGCTGGCGCAAGTCAATCCCCAACGCTTCGAGGGACTGCAGATATATCTCTTGAGGGTTCCCCGGATCGGGTTTTAAGATCACTTGAAATTGATAGTGCATCTGCATCCTGTTTGGATTCTCGCCATAGCGGCCATCATCCGGGCGGATCGAAGGTTCCACATAACCGACATTCCACGGCTCCGGCCCAAGCACGCGCAGGTACGTCGCTGGATTATATGTCCCGGCACCCACCTGGGTGTAATACGGCTGCCAGATCAGGCAACCCTTCTTCGCCCAAAAATCCTGCAAAGTCATGATAATCGATTGAAAATTCATCGGATCAGTCATAATTCGAAAAGCCCTTGGAATGAAATGAATTCAGCACGTAAGCAGTTAGTGTAACCCCCACAGGTTATTCTGTCAATTTGATCACAGGTTGAAAAAGGCTGCAAAACCTCTGGTCTTGCAGCCGAATATCGTTGAAGAAACGGCACACGGCCGAAGGTTCAAAACCCTCAAGTACTGCCTGTTCTGCAGGACGAACTTACGTTGGAACCCAATGAAAAACTTCCCATACTCGTGATATTTGACGCAAATTTGGATATTTTCTTTGTGATATTTTTACTTCCGCAGGAAGGACAGCTTATTTCATTGGTCTGGTTTGAACTGCGCACAAGCTCTTCAAACGGTTCGCTGCATTCGCTGCAAGAGAATTCATAAATCGGCATTTTCAACTCCTGAATAAGGAAAAATGGTCATCAGAAGCTTTTGATGCCAGAATCAAAAAAAGGTTACAAATCCGCTTGAACTCGGAGAGAAAAATGATCTATAATAGAACATAAGTTCTGTTATAGATCGGAGGTTCCATGTCAATATCTGAAAAATCTCTTCTCAGCCATCATCGACTCATCGACAAATTGCGGTGGCAACCGCTTCAACGGTCGAACCGGGGTCATTATTCTCCTCAGGAGGAAGACCTTCCAATGAAGGACTCAGCAGATGATCATTCCATATTATCATTGCTAAATAAGGCAGGTCCGCATTGGTCATCCTTCCTTGGCCAACCTACGCTTGCTGACGCTCTAAATGGATTGAACCTGGATAACCTGCCGGAACATGCCGCACTGTTGGGGGCTTGCGAGGATGGACTTCCCTTCCTGATCGATCTGGCAAATCCGGTCCCAGGAGCAATTTTGATTGCCGGAGATTCTCGCAGCGGCAAGACAGCTCTCATCCGTTCGATCCTTGCCTCTATCCAGCAGATGGACTCTCCTGATCAGGTCATTTTCACGATTTTTGCTGCTCAACCAGATGAGTACTGCCTTTTCAATGCTTCAGCCAATTGCCAGACAATCCTCCCGGTCGAAAGCAAGGCGATCGCAGGTCAGATTGCCAGTCTGAAAGAGGCTGCAGAAAAACGTAAACTACTGGGTCCTGAGGACCCTTGTCTGATCCTGGCGATCGACGAGCTATCAACACTGCTTTCATTTCTTGATGAAACAGGTTTTGCCAGCCTGTATTGGCTGATTCGCCACGGACCGCGCTACCGGATCTGGACCATCGCTTCTATAGATTCTGACCAGATTGGCCGGATCGGGTATTCATACCTTTCTGCCTTCCGAACCCACCTGTTCGGTTTCATGCGGTCAGAGCAAACCGCCCGCAGTCTGGCGAAAGATCCATCAATCGCCACGCGCGAATTGGAAAAAGGTCTTCAATTCCTCGTGCCTTACAGCGGGGAATGGCTTCGTTTTTGGATTTGTGAACCAGAAGCCGAAAATGTCTCAGGAGTTGTGTCATGAAAATCGGGATGCTCTGGTTTGACAACGACCCGAAATCCAACCTGGACCTTAAGATTGAGCGGGCAGCGACATATTATCGAAACAAGTATGGGTGCAGCCCAACTCTCTGTTTTGTGCACCCAAGCATGCTCCGAAACGGCAATAACAAGGACGAGCTCCCAGACGTCACAAACCTCAATCCTGCGTCGGATAAGAAATTTTCGGCCTGCGGGGTAGAAATCCGCTCCAATCAATCTGTTCTACCGAACCATCTCTGGATCGGCGTCAATGGCTCGAGCTGAACTCAGGCAGACAATGAAACGATCAGCGTCTCGAGCGCCAGTTCGTCAGGCATTTTACTGGTTTTAACCGACTCATCCACATTCAGCAGTTGTCTGTAGATAAATTTCAAATCACTTAAAGTGAAGCGGCGTGCCTGGGAAATTACCTTCTCGGCAACAAATTTGCTTTTGATGAAATTCATGATCTCGCCTATTCCGCCCCCCTCATCGAGTATTTCACGAGCCTGGACGAGCAGGCGAAACTGGCGCACCACCATCCCAAAAATTGAATAATAATCCTGATATTCCAGCAGACGCTTCAGCATCGCAAGCGCTTTGCGACCATCTCGCAAACCGATCGCGTCTACCAGCGCGAAGATATCACCTTGCCCCACATCTGCCGTCAATGCTACAACATCTTCAACCTCTACAGGTCTGAGGTAGTTCACATATGCCAGAAGTTTGGCAACCTCCTGGTGTGCGAGGCGCACATCCCCGTCCAGCAATGAGTAGAGCAATTCGGCTGCCTGCGGTGACATCTGCCCGCCTGCTTCTTTCGCCATCTCCTGAATTTTCTTGCGCCACTCCGCTCCCCTGGGCAGCTCATATTTCTTGAGGTAAACCCTTTCGGGATTTTGTCCTGCCCACACTTCAAGGAAATTGATCTTGTGGTGCTTTTGATCCTGATCTGAGGTCAAAGCGTGGTTTTCAACCAGGATCAGAGCGGTGGACGGCGGAATCTGCTCTAACTGCCGAATAAATTTTTCCTGGGCAGGCTTTTCATTCTGACGCACAGGGGGATTGGTCAGTATGACCAGCCGGCGTGAGGCAAGAAAAGGCATTACGCCGGCTACTTTGAGGAGCTGATCCATCTGAAAAACACTTCCATCCAGGCGGATTGTGTTGAGCGAGGCTGTTGCCGGATCGCCCAGGCGCATTTCAAGCTTTGCAACTTCGTGAGCAATCTGGAATTCGTCTTCTCCGTGGAAGATATAGACGACCGGCTTCCTATCCGACATACTCACCCCTCAGTCACAATCCTGTGAACTGTAAGCGCCCCCGACCCACGCGGCTGGACCTCCACAACCCGCAGTCCACCAGGAGCGCCTGAAGTGGTTACTCGCTTCTGGAGCTCCAGCCCCAGCGGCTGAGCGACGACGAGTGCCATGGTGGCAAGCATCACAGCAGTTGGCAGACGATTCAAGTTGTCTCGAGCGCGCTTTCCAACACCATACATCGCCACACCAGCCGCCAACCCGGCCAGAATGCCAGCAGTGGCGAAATTCGTCCCGCAGTTCGGGTGAACGGCGAGCTTGAATTCTCCGGATTGCAGACGATTGAGCGCATCCCCAACCGCCTCGCAGATCTCCTCGGAAGGAAAATCTCCAGCAATCCAAAAACCCGCTGGTCCGAATGCCCTGCCACCGGCTGCCCCGGGTGGCGTTCGGCAAGAACATGCAGAGTGGCATGCTCCAGCCCATGGTTGCGGCGAATCCTTGAGATCAACCCGGTATCTAACAAACCTTGAAACTGCTGTGCAAGCTCAGACATAATCACTCCTGGATCACCTATGGACTATTCGTGCAGCGGAAGTCCTGATTTTTGGAATTCTTTTTAGTCTTTTATTATATAATCTCATTAATTTCTTGAGAACTCATGTAATTCTACCCTGTTAACGCACAGATCATAACTGAGTGTCAGCCAGGATGGTCCTGGATATTCACGCTCACCCATATCTCCATGAGCGCCGGGTATTCGGGTACATGATCAACCACCTTCGCCGGATATCGCAGCGCGCTCGATCAGAGAAGGCATCGCTTCGGCCTGTCTGCGGAATGCTTCTTCGTCAATCCTCCGAAGCAGGATCAACGAAACAAGCATTATAACGGCCATCAGGCTAAATACTGTCACGTAGCTCACCAGAACATTTCCTGCAATTTGAGCAACCAGGTCGCGCACTGCACCGGCGATCACCGACCCTAACAACCGCGAAATCGCATTCGCCATCCCCCAGGCGCCGATGAACAGCCCAACTTTATCTGAGGTAGTCATGCTGAACATCAGCGACAGGTTGGAGACCGTAGAGAGACCGGTGCCAACGCCGAGCATAACCACGCCGCTGTAGAACACACCCTTATTCAGAAGCATCCCGCTGGCGGCGATCATCCCAAAACCGACCAGCGCCACGAATTCCCCCTATCTGCACGACCCTGCGCCTTGAGATGCGGTTTTCCAGGACCCCTGCAGCAAGAAGTGCAACCAGCACGCAGCCACCCCATATCGATGTGATCCTGGTGGTCTGTTGGACCGTCAGACCGAACGCTTCTCCCCCAAAAGGCTCCAACAGAATATCCTGACCCAGAAGCGCTGCCAAAAGGACTACCAGGTAAACAAAGAAAATCAAAGCCTGACGGTTCTCCAGGATAAACCGCACCAGTACACCCCACGAGTAATCCAGCCCGCTGCTCTTTTGCAGCCTTGCAGGTTTTTCAAGCCCCAAGAGACCCAACAATCCGATGATCAACGCAGCCAGGCCTACAACATAGAACGATCGAACAAGCGCCTCAGGAGAATAAGGATCGACCATCTCACTCAATCCGATTGCGGTCAGGATGATGCTCGTGATCATCATGAACCACATAATCGCGATTGTCCTCCCATGACCTTTTTCCCCAGAAATCTCTGATGCCAGCGAGAGATAAGATACGGTTGCCAGGTTGAAGCCCATCCCCCAGGCCCCAAACGCCAGGACGCCCAGGATCAATCCGACCAACAGATTTTCCGAAATCTGGAAAGCAGCCAGGGGAGAAAGCACCAGACCTGTAACGCAGAGCAGCAGCCCCAGGATGATATAAGGGCTGCGCCGGTATCCAAACCAGGGGTGTCGATCAGAATAGGCACCGATAGCAACCTGAATGGGCGAAAAAAGATAAGGAAGGGAAGCCAGGACAGCCACCAGGGTTGCAGAAATGGCCAATTCTTTTATCATGACCCGATTGAGCGTGCTGTTGATTGGTACGAGCGTCATAGCCACTGCGACGTGGATCAAGCCGAGACGCACACGCTTGAGAATTATTGAGTGGTCATGGTTTTCATCCCCGGACATGATTGAATTATATTGGTTTAATCGAAAATCAGATGAAACTGAGGCGAATCGACGCTAACAATTCCTGGAATTTCGAGTGGCTTTCTGCTGTGAGCAGCTGTCTCGCGTTTCTGGAGGGATATCCAACGGGCTGAGATAGCGATTCGCATGCTTGCGGAATAATACAAGCCCCAGCTCATCCCCATAAAACGAGACCATCCTCTCCAGGTGAACCTTCATGGTCTCGCGCACAAGGTCTTCAGGCACGTGGCCGCGGTCAAGCCGAGCAAATAACCACGGATTGCCGATGGCGGCGCGACCGATCATCACCCCTTCGCAGCCTGTGTGAGCTTTAATACGCTCGATATCCGCGACTGTGTGCACATCTCCATTGGCAATCACCGGGATCGAAACCGCCTGTTTTATTTCTGCGATTGCATCCCAATCCGCCTTTCCGGAATAACCCTGCTCTTTTGTCCGTCCGTGAACCGCAATTAATGAACCGCCGTTATCTTCAATCACGCGGGCGATTTCGATATAGTTGCGGGTATCCTGGTCCCAGCCCAGCCGGATTTTTACGGTGATTGGAAGATCCATGGATCGAACAAGTGTAGATACCACCTGGGCTGCTTTGCAAGGATCGCGCAGCAGCCCAGCTCCAGCCCCACGCCCGGAAACGCTTCGGACCGAACACCCCATGTTGATATCCAGGATATCAGGATGATATTCGCACAACCGCAGTGCTGCCTCTAACAGGCGAACGGGGTCGCTGTCGAAGATCTGATAAACGACAGGGCGTTCCGCTTCCAGGTAAGCCAGCCTGGCTTGCAAGCGCCGGCTTTTATGAAGCACATCCATGGCATTAATGAATTCGGTGTAGCTGAGCGCCGAACCTAACTCGCGGCAAATCGATCGAAACGGCTGGTCGGAATAGCCGTCCATCGGCGCCAGGATCAGGTCCCCGCAGACCGGGATATGCTTGATCGAGAAGAGTGGGTTTTCGGGCATGAAAAATCGACTGCCCCAAAGGTCTGCTTAGCTTTCCGCCTTGGCATCCAGCAGAGCTGCTTCAAGCGCCTGATAGAGCGAGCGAGCTTCTACGATTTTGATTTCCTCAGGCCAGGGCTCAAACTGGCGCAATCGGCGAGGGACAATTGCTGTCTTAAAGCCTAGCTTGGCAGCTTCGTTGAGCCGAGCCGGCATCTGCCCGACCAGGCGGAGCTCACCGGAGAGACCTACCTCCCCGATCAGGACGGTATCGGCTCGAACTGGTAACCCGCGCTGCGATGAGGCTATCGCAGCCGCAATTGCCAGGTCAGCGGCTGGCTCGCTGATTGTAAATCCCCCTACAACGTTAACAAAAATGTCCTGCTCGCCTAAATGCAATCCAACCCGGCGGGTGAGTACTGCCGCAGTAAGCAGCAGCCGATTAAAATCCACGCCATTTGGCGTCCGCCGAGGGTTCCCAAAGGCGGTAGGGCTTGTCAGACCCTGGATTTCTACTAAAAGCGGCCGGGTCCCTTCCATGGTTACCACGATCGCCGATCCAGGAGCATTTACCATCCTCTCTGCGAGGAAGGCTTCGGAAGGGTTGGTGATCTCGACCATCCCACTCTCGCGCATCTCGAATACACCAACTTCAGAGGTGGCGCCAAACCGGTTTTTGACCGAGCGCAGCAAGCGGTAAGATTGAAAACGGTCGCCTTCCAGGTAAAGCACAGTATCAACGATATGCTCCAGGACACGCGGACCGGCAATCGCACCTTCCTTTGTAACATGTCCAATCAAGAAAACCGCGATCCCGCTTGATTTTGCCAGCTCGCGCAGCCGGGATGCGCTCTCTCTCACCTGGCTTACAGAACCCGCAGAGCTGTCTAACTCCGCTAAATAAGTCGTCTGGATGGAGTCCAGAACGACCAGCTGTGGTTTAACTTCAGCGATATGCTCCAGGATTACACCCAGGTTCGTCTCTGTGACCAGGAACAGGTCTTCTGGGATCGCATCTTCTTGCTTTCCAGGAGAGACCCCGGATTGGGAATGCCGCAGCAGGCGGTTTGCACGCATCTTGATTTGCCGCTCGGATTCTTCACCCGATATGTACAGCACGGCTCCCTTGCGGGACATTTCCAGGGCTACCTGAAGCAGCAGCGTAGATTTGCCGATCCCAGGGTCGCCGCCGATCAGGACGATCGAGCCAGGCACTACACCTCCCCCAAGGACGCGGGCGAATTCACCGATAGAAAGCAGCAGCCGCTCATCGGCATCGCCGCCGATTTCCGCCAGCCGGCGAGGCGATGAGCGGCTGCCAATGCTTCCCGAAGTACGTTTTGACGATGCGGCGGTTTCAACAATCACTTCTTCCACCATGCTGTTCCATGCGCCGCATTGAGGGCAGCGTCCCATCTCCCTGGCGCTGATCCGGCCGCACTGCTGGCAGATGAAGTGTGTATGTGTCTTCGGCATGCAGTTATTATAATTCAGGTTATCTCAGCCCATCAGCGCTCGCACACCGGGATGTAGATCCAAAATTGGGACCCTTCCTTTTCGGGATCAAAGCTTTCATCATAATATTCAAAATCTATTCCCTGGGTATACTCAAATTTTGATTGTGGGAGCCAGGTCTCAAAGGCAAAGTGATATGTTGCTTTTAATGTGCTGAGCGTGCAGGGAAATACAGCATACTTCTGGTCTGGCACTTTCCAGACCTCCATCCCATCAGGGATTACCGAGGTATCTGAAACGGCCATCGCAGCAAGATAGCGAAAGGCTCCGCTCTTGTCAGCAGGTTCGCAAATCCCAAACGCTCCGTCTACAATGTTTCGGATTTCCTTCATTCTTGGATTGAACTCTCCCCAAAGCTGGGAGATTTCTTGCTTCTCGTTCTTGCCGTAATACAGCATTCCTACAGCCGTGAAGCCGGTTTTACGGATAATTTTTGGTTCCATCATTCTATGCTCCTCTTGATCAATCATGAGAATCGGGGTTATCTTTGGCATGACAGGAAACTGCACTTCTGTCAACAGAACTTCGAAGGGATCCTGTCGAGATTCCTCTCGAAAATAAACTTCACGGCTCGGTCCAGAAATCCGATAGTTGTTGGTATCAATCCATGTCATTAAATTCTGGTAGGTCTCGGGAAATCCCTCGAAGCTTCCTTGATGGACAGCACAAGCCATCACCTCCTCTGCAGGAAGATCATGAATGCTCAAATGATCTCCAGCACAAGGTGCTCCATCGAACGGCAATGCCGCTTCAACGTCTAAATCGCGCTCCCTGTATACCGTATCGTAATAGATTACCAGGCGCCATCTGGTCGATCCAAATGCTCCTTCGTACAATTGAACCGCCTCTTCAAGTTCTGAAAACAAACCGGAGATGGATAGATAGGATGGAACTCTTCTGCGGATTCCGATCACACGCTGGACAGGAATCGATTTGAGTGCGACCTCATAAGGAGGAAGCATCCCTTCTTGCTCGATCTGGCGCATTCTTGCTTCGATTCGCCGAAGGCGGGCATTCTGGTCGAGGATTTGACTTTCAATCTCAAGGCGTTTCAGGTGCATCATCCCCCTCAATTCTGGGGCCGAAATATCATCACTCAAGAGCCTGTGAATCTGATCCAGGGAGAACCCGATGTCTTTCAGCGCCAGGATCCGATTCAAGCGGGAGAGCTGGCGGATTGAGTAATATCGATAGCCAGTATAGCGATCAATCCAGGCCGGAGTCAACAAACCCTTTTGGGCATAATGTCGGAGAGTTTTTACCGAGACCCGAGCTAGCTTTGAGAAGTCGCCAATCTTTAGCATTCAAAATCCCTCTGCGAATTTCAGCTTACCAGAAACACTAAGATTGTATACCCTCCCATAAGAGGAAAGTCAAGAGCCATCTTAAGCTTTTCTATTGGGTTGTAAGCATTTAATAAAGAGAGGGTGAACCGGGGTCTTGATTATGGTAGTTTTTCCAAGCACGCTCGAAACTGCGGGTGGCATAACAGTACTGGCATCCGAACAAACAGGAATCATACATTCCGATATCCTTACTGACAGCACACCCACAAGTTTTCCTTTGATTGGGGTCTTTATTGTTTGAAATCTCCACTTTAAATAGCTTTTTGATCAGAACGGCGTCGATGCAGCTGCCTGAAAGTACACCAAACGGCTGCAAATTTATCGGCTCGGCGCAGCTTACGATTTCCATACCGCAGTTTCGGGCCATTTCGACCAGGTCGCGGACGAGCATCCCAGCTTCTTCCGGCAGACCACCGCTATCGCGACCGATCTCGTGCAAACCTGGGAGCAGCCGGGTGCCTTTTGCCTCCAACCGTTCCATTCGACTGCGCGTTTTGGCGTAGATGTCCATAAAACTGATCACAACACGGCGGGTATACCCGCATAAACCCTTCGCAATATATTCAAATGAAGCCCGGTGGTAGTCCGGAGGAGTGGTCTCTGATAAAAGAATCGGGTCATAACGCCAGATCACACAATCAGGTCCGATCCTCTCCGCCAGAGAACGGAACGTTAACACAGCCCGATTCACTCGAGGTGTGTGGGCATCTATCATTTCAGGATAATTCATAAGGGTAAACTGAAAATAGTACCGATACCCGCGACTGTCCAGCTCTTTCAAATAATCAAAAATCGGTCTAGGGTTGCGAGACCAGAATACGATTGCATCAACATCTTCTTCCGCAAGAGATACAGTTGCTACCTGGCTGGGGAAAAATGGGTTCGGGACCAGGCAGTAGCCGGCCCGAATTCGGTTGATCAGCCAGCGAGAATAGAACGCTGGAATGTCCGTACGGCGGCTCGCGCTGATAATCATGGTCCAATTTTACATCGAAAACCCTTGACAATCTCGCAATTTTGTATACAATTCAATCAATAATACAAACATACAATTATACAATAATACAATCTTGAGAGGTCCTATCGGATAGAGATAGATGGAGATTCAGATCGATTTTCGCAGCGGCTTGCCGATCTACGCCCAAATTGTCGATCAGATACAGAAGCGGATCGCAAGCGGAGAGCTTAACCCCGGTGACCAGCTGCCAACCGTTCGCCAACTGGCGGCAGACCTGCGGGTAAACTTCAACACCGTTGCACGTGCTTACCGTCTGTTGGACGAAGGCGGTGTGATATCAACCCAGCATGGTCGGGGTACCTATGTATGGGATTCTCCATCCGAGGAAAGCAAGCTGCGAATCCGCAACAAGGACCTCAAAGAATTGACTGTTCAGTTTATCCGGGACATGACCCGATCGGGTTTTTCCCTTGAAGAAATCGGTCAGGAGCTTAAAGAAGCACTGGCCGCCCAGATAGAGAGGAACAAATGAGAAAGAAAGACCAAAATCAAGAGAAGAACAAGAAAAAACAGGATAACCTGCGCATCAGCAATCCAGCACTGACGATATTCCTGGTAATGATGGCGATTACTGTGATCATCTCGCTGTTAATGGATCAGGCCGACCTGCCCGATCTTTGGATTGCGGTTGCGATTGCTATTCCTATGCTGGTTGGTTTTTATGTCCTGTTTTCATTAAAAGTTGCCCAGCAGTGGGACAAAGCTGTTTTGCTGCGGTTGGGAAAATTTCGCGGGCTGCGGGGTCCGGGGACATTTTGGATTGCACCGATAATCGATACCACACCGAACTGGATCGACCACCGGGTCATGGTTACTCCTTTCTCCGCAGAAAAGACACTGACCTCCGACACAGTGCCGGTTGACGTCGACGCCGTTCTGTTCTGGATGGTTTGGGATGCTGAAAAGGCTGCGCTAGAGGTCAACGATTACCAGGCTGCAATTGCCTGGGCAGCCCAGACTGCACTGCGCGAAATCATCGGCCAGATGACCTTGGCAGACATCCTGATCGGCCGGGCAAAAATGGACTCTGATCTGCAACAAATCATCGACGAACGCACCACACCCTGGGGCGTTTCGGTTCAATCGGTTGAAATCAGGGATGTCGTCATTCCTCAGGTCCTTGAAGATGCGATGAGTCGTCAAGCCCAGGCCGAGCGCGAGCGCCAGGCACGGGTCATCCTGGGAGAGTCTGAGAAGCAAATAGCCCATTCGTTTGCCGAGGCATCGCAGGCCTATATCAACAACCCAACTGCACTGCACCTGAGGGCAATGAACATGCTCTTCGAGGGGCTTAAGCAGAAGGGAGCCTTGGTGATTGTCCCCAGCAGCGCCGTAGACACCATGAATCTCGGGGCTTTGAGCGGGATCACCGCCCTGTCCCAGACTGTTCAGGTCGGAACTGGCGAAAAGCGAACTCCAGAAATCAGCAACATAGAAAGTGAAATCCAATGATCAACCAAGTTATCAGGCAGAAAAGTCTGGTCGTATTTCTAATCATTGCCTTCGCAGTCGCCTGGGCGTTGTTTCTGCTCCCTTTGGCGTTTGGTGCGCCCGGTTCGCCTACCCGACAGACGGTGACTTTAATCAGCTGGTCGATTGCGATGTGGGCGCCTGGCATCGCCGCCCTTATAGCTGTCAAGCTGGTCGAGAAGAAACCGGTAAGCAGCCTGAATCTGAAGCGGTTGGGCAACTGGCGGACCTATCTTTGGGCCTGGCTGGTTCCTATATTCCTCACGATTGCAGCCGGGGTGCTCACCTGGATTTTTGGCGTCGGGAAGCTGGATCTTGAATTCAAAGCGATTCAAACTGCGATGGCAAGCACCAGCGGCTCACAGTTAACGCCACTAATGATCATCGGTATCCAATTGCTGGCTGCACTGACCGTGGGGCCGTTGTTTAACACACTTTTTGCCTTGGGCGAAGAACTCGGGTGGCGAGGATTTCTACTCCCCAGGCTGCTGCCGCTCGGCCAGTGGAAAGCAATAGGGCTCAGTGGGATCGTCTGGGGAATTTGGCACGCCCCCGTGATCTTGCAAGGCCACAATTATCCGCAGCATCCGATCGCCGGTGTGTTCCTGATGATCGTATTCTGTGTGTTGTTTGGGACCATACTGAGCTGGCTTTACCTGCGCACGCGCAGCCCATGGGCGCCCGCATTGGGGCATGGCAGTTTTAATGCTGTCGCCGGATTACCGATCCTGTTCATGCCAGTTGTGGATCTGGCCTTTGGCGGCACTTTATCCAGCATCATCGGTTGGATTCCTATGATTATTTTCATCGGATGGCTGGTCTGGAGCGGAAGGCTCCCCGTTCGGGACGAGCTTTCGGTGGAGGACAATCCAGCTGCCAACCCAGAGGCGACGCTAACCCTTTAACCCGATTTTGTTTCACGTGAAACACTCAAAGGAATAAAGAAAAAAACCAGGGCGCCTCAATCAGGCGCCCTGGTGCAATCGTTTCACGTGAAACACCCATTCAGCCTTCCCAGGCGCCGTTTTCCCTCGCCCACGATTTAAGCGTCTCCTCCACTAGATCCAGATACGAATCAAGCGCTTTTACCCGTTCCTCCAACTCCGATCCAGCGATCCCCAGGTTTCCCATCGCCCGACTCCAATCGGAGCGCTGTGTGGAATCCTCCGGATACAGTTCGGCCAGCTGCGTCCAGGTCGAGACAAAAGGCCAGAGCATCAGAACTGGCTGGGGACTCTCAGCAAATTCCTGAAAAGCAGACAGATAATAATTCATGCGAAATAGCTGAAATTTAACCGGCACTTCCTGAGCTGCCAGCGACCGATACGCTTCTGTCCAGGCTTTAAGCCAGCTGGATAACGATTCCTGCTCAAGACGTGACGAACCCAGCAACCCCAAGAGACCATGAAATAGCCCTGGACGACCCAGGGCTTCAGCCCTCTCAGGGAATTCCAGTAGCAGTCGGCGTTCAGGCAGCGGTGCTCCGATCAGGCTGGCTATTGCGTTTGCTGCATTTTCAACTGCGGTCAGGTATTCGTTGACCGCAGTCGGGCTGCCATCGATCAGATCGCTTTGCAGATGGAACCAGATTTCCCGCGCTTTATCTGCCTGCACCCGGGCTCTTTGAAAGACATGGTCCGGTCGACCATATTGCCCTCGCACACTTGCCTGGATAAAATCCAGGAAATGCTGTGGATCGTATAGGATTTTACAGGCATTCAGGCTAGGTCCCAACCAGGGATGGACACGCAAATGGCGAGTGTCTCGATAATCCTGCTGGCAGTGGTGCACGATATCCAGGTGGATATTGTCTGTCATCCGGAGCAGCTCATGCTCAAGCTCGGGTGGATCGAGGTGGACAAAGAACAAATCTACGTCTGCTGAGCCACCCAATGCATAATTTTCCCCCAAGAAAGAGCCGCAAAGAAATACTGCGAGAACATTGCTCCCGGACCTTGTCCTTCGGTCTACGGTCTCGAGGATAAATTTTTGAATGAATTCACGGTTGATTCGCATGCTATTCTTCTTTTCGAGGCGTCAACAATTCAATACCCGGAGCTCATAACGGTAGTTCCACCTGGAATGGGGGCAGCTTTAGGGTTTGGCGAATACGGTTTTCAACCCAGATCAGATCCTCCAGGTTACGGACAAAATCAAGCTGATTTGTATCGATCCATAACACCGGTGAACGGCGTGTCTGACCATCTGAAAAAAAATCGTCATATGCCAGACCAAGCTCTTTAATATATTCTCTCTCCATGTTGCGCTCATAAGGCCGGTCGCGCAGCGCGATCCGCTGCATTAATACATCCGTGTCAGCCCTCAGATAGACAATCAGATCTGGAGGGACAATTTTTTCGGCGAGGGCTTCGTGGACGCGGTAATACATATCCAGTTCATCTCCGCTCAGGTTAATTCGCGCAAAAAGAGCATCTTTCTCGAATGTATAATCCGCCAACAGATGGGGTTGTTGGGAAAGCATTTCGGTCACTGTCCGGCGCTGCTGATGATAACGACTCAGCAAGAAGAATATCTGGGTCTGAAATGCATAGCGATTACGATCTGAATAGAAATCCGACAAAAATGGGTTTTCCTCAAAGACTTCCAACAGCAAGCCGGACCGGAATGCGGGTTTCAAAAGTCGAGCTAATGTGGTTTTCCCAACGCCAATCACGCCTTCAATCGCTACATACATGGTTCGTTCTCTCAACATATTATTGCCTAATACGATTATTGTGCACCGTTTCTTGATTGCCTTCTGCTCAAACTTTCAGGCTCCCCCAAGGATACCAGCGTTTCCGTCAGATGACAATGTAATGGTGTCAACGAGCTTCTCTTGACAAGTACCCGACTCGCGCTAAACTGTCATTTACCAAGGAGGAACAATACCCGCTCTAAATCGCGTCCAACTCATCGGGAATCTAGGGAAAGATCCAAAATTACGCTTCACCCCAACCAAGAAGAAGGTATGCCGTTTCAGCGTTGCGGTAAACAGGCACTGAAACAGTTCCAATGGTGATCTCAAAGAAGCTACCGAATGGTTCAATGTAGAAGCATGGTGATGGCTGGGAGAAATCTGCCAGGAATACCTGAACAAGGGAAGTCTGGTTTACGTCGAAGGTCGGCTGCAAACGGACCAGCTCGAGCACGAAGGCGAGAAACGATATTTCACTTAAGTGGTCGCTTCCAACCTGCAGATGCTCGACCGAAAATCCGAAGAACCTGAGATTTCTGCACCCCCTCCTGCGGAAGACGAGGTTTTTCCTTTCTGAGGGCTCACCCAACTCCAGGAGCCGTAAGCCAAATAATCAAACGGGTCTCATTGATTGGTCAAGGTCAGACGGTCGAACCTGGATAAGCCTGTTTCATCGCTTCCATCAATGCCCGGAACGCGATCATTCCAGACAGGCGCCTGTGGGAAATTTTTCCCAACGGGCTGGCAGACGCAGCGGTATCTGCCAGGATTTCGATCCGATCGCTGCTGTGCAGGCGCGCTTGAAAATATGCCACCCCAAAATCGAAGAGAGCTCCCATATCCAGCGGATTTCCAGAGGGATCTTTCCCTTCTTCTACTTTGCTCCAGCCTGCCAGACCAGCCAACAGAGCTTTTAATATTTCATCGGGTCTCGGCTGAGATTCCAGGATCTTCTCTTGAGCCGAATTTTCTTCTTTTAAGCTATTCTGCACGAAAGCGATCAACTCCTCGAGCGAGATTTCGCGCCTCCGCATCTGTATTGCGATCTGGCGCAAGCCCCGGGAATAGGTCTGCGCAGAGCCGTTCAATATCCTGCTTTCAAGCTGATTCGCCGCATATTCCATCGCTTCAGCCAGGCTTCCTCCACCTTTCTCGTTTGCAGCTCTTGCGGCAATTTGGAATACCTCGATCATGTGGTCGCCGTGATTGGAATTTACGCGATCAGCCAGATTTAGTTTTTCCCGGTTCTGCAACAGCGTATTTCCTACAGCTTCGAAAAGCGGCGCAAGTTCCATAAAAGGGTGCCTTGTGATCAATTCTGGAGCTTTCAAAGTGTCTGAATCAAATCAAATTGGTCGATCAGGCCGGCGATCACATCAAAACCGCCTTGCCAGAAGGTCGGTGAATGGATGTCGATCCCCGCAGCATCAAGGATTTTTTCAGGCGATTGAGACCCACCTGCCGAGAGCAACTTTAGATAGCGCGGTTTAAATTGATCGCCTTCAGCTTTAAATTGACGGTAGAGGGACAGCACAAGCAACTGCCCGAAGGAGTAAGCATAGACGTAGAATGGCACGCGGTAGATATGCGGAATTGAAACCCATTCCCAGCGGAACTCGGGAGCGACTTGTACAAAATCACCAAACTGAGCACCCAGGTTGTTCATGTATTCATTTGAGATGTCCTCCACAGTTGCCCCCTGCAGGACCATTCCGTGGGCCTGGCGCTCAAATGAGGCGAAGAATGCCTGGCGCATGATCGTCGCATATGCATCGTCCACCTGACGGAAGAGCAGTTCGCGCCGAACTATTTCATCATCCTCCTGTTCCAGGAGTTGGTCAATCAGCAGGATTTCTCCGAAGGTTGAGGCCGTCTCGGCCAGAGGTAAGCTGGGTTGCTGTGTAAAAAGGTTGTGATGTTCAGCCAGCATCGAATGGACAGCGTGTCCCAGCTCGTGGGCGAGGGTCGCAACATCTTCCGGATTTCCTTGAAAGTTGACCAACACCCAGGGTGTCAGGTCGGGACTAACCGTATCACAAAAGGCTCCACCTCGTTTACCCTTTCGAACTTCGCTGTCAAGATGACCTTGGTCGAAAACCCGCCGAGCCAGCTTCTCCAGCTGTGGATCAAAGCGCCTGAATGAATCAAACACCAAATGGGCGGACTCATCGAAGGAATATTTCTTTTCCGATTTTGCTATTGGTGCATAAATATCATAACGGCGCAATTGCTTCATCCCCAACATACGGGCTTTAACTCGAAAAAACCTCTGAAAAAGGGATGCGTTCTGCTGGCAGACATCCAATAAGGTGTCAACAACAGGGTCAGGGATATTGTTCAACAGGTTTCGAGCGGCAATTGGTGAAGGGAACTTCCTCAAATCTACTTGCTCGCTCTTCCAATCACGCACCAGAGTCTGGTAAATCTGTCCCAGGACCGGACCATCCTGCCCGTAAACCTTATAAAGCTCCTGGTAGGCAGCTGCGCGAAGGTCCGCCTGAGGGCTGCGAGCATAGATCATCAACTCCCCGCGCGTCAGATCCTCAGTGTGCCCATCAACATCGATCC
Organism: uncultured Chloroflexia bacterium; assembly: GCA_963726375.1. Taxonomy (GTDB): domain Bacteria; phylum Chloroflexota; class Anaerolineae; order Anaerolineales; family UBA4823; genus UTCFX2. Next base: position 286,790 of record CAVSCE010000008.1, read on the forward strand.
GAAAGATGTACCGGTTCGTGATCGAGTCATAGAGATTGATCAGCGCATTAGACCCTGTCGAATTCTTGATGTTCACAATTTTCTCTTCCGGCTCAGTAAGGGTGTGAGGCTTAAAGAGGCGAATCTGCTCCAGCCAATAACGGAAATCCCCAGAAGCTTTTAAAAGACGCAAGGCAGCGACTTGATCAATCTCCTTCCACCACAGAGAGAAGAACATGATCCGGTTTTCAAAACCGGCCATGATCTGCTGGACCTGAGACAGGAAAGCCTGGGCGCCCTGATTCTGGGTATCTGCGGAAAAGTAAAGACCGGCAAATTCGTTAATCTTAAATGCCAGCCTGTTGAGAGATTTCGAGCTCATAAACTATTTCCATGAAATCCTCAACGGTTATATCCACCGTAAGCATGGCTCTCCACCTCTCGAACCTGGTCGAAGCCGATTCGAGTTCCGCCAGGGCTTGCTGCATTTCTACGCTTTTCGGCGATGGATACAGATCTTCCAAACTCCAGCATGATTGCAGATAGGTTTCCATTTTGTCCTGTCCCTGTCCTGTTACAAATTGAACCGCACATGCATGATCTCGCCGTCCCGGACGAGATAGTCTTTTCCCTCCAGGCGCAGCCGTCCGTGAGAGCGTGCTTCGACCAGACCACCCAGGGAGATTAATGTATCATATTCCACAACCTCAGCTCGGATGAAACCTTTTTGCAGATCGGTGTGAATTGCTCCAGCCGCTTCCCAGGCGGTTGATCCCCTCCGCACGGTCCAGGCGCGGACTTCATCTTCGCCAACAGTAAAGAAAGACTGCTGGCCAAGTAAATCATAAGACTGCCTGATCACTTTTTCAAGTCCCAGTTCATCAATTCCATATTCAGCCATGAACAGTTCCGCTTCGTCCGGGGCGAGCTGTGCCAGATCCATCTCAAGCCTTCCCTGGAGAGGCAGGACAGCGCTTTTCTTGTGCGAATAATCTACCTGCGGCGGTGTTTGCCCATCGGCAAGGTTGAGAAGCACCAGCATCGGCTTCAGGGTGAGCAATCCGAAGCCGGAAAGAAGTTTTTCTTCCGCCGGCTCGATTTCGAGATCACGCAAGGGCGTCCCACCAGATAATGTCCTATGGAAAATCTCGAAAAGACTGTTTTCCCGGTCGATCAGGGATTTTTCACGGCCTGCACCCTTCTTCTTTTCCTCAGCGAGCCGTTCCAGCTTGCGCTCAACTGCGATCAAGTCATTCAATGCCAGTTCTGCATCCATCCATTCCAGGTCGCGTCCCGGATTAACGCTGCCGGCTGGGTGAGGAACGCTGGGGTTTTCAAAACATCTCACCACCTGGACGAAACCATCCATCTGGCTGAGCTGGTTTAGCAGCTGTCCTGAAATGGCGCTCCGAGCTTCGTTGTTCGCAGCACTGCTCCCCTCTAAACCAGCGATGTCGGCATACGTGACTTTTGCATAGGTGGTTTTCAGAGGATTGAAGAGAGCCACTAATTTCTCAACTCTCCTGTCCGGGACATCTACAACGCCTGTCCGCACTTCGATCCGTCCACCGCTCATCGTGATTGGCTGATCTCCGCGGGTCAGTGCATTGAAAAGGGTCGTCTTTCCGCTCTGGGGGAGTCCAATAATTCCTAATCGCATGATCGCTTCCTGATTACTCCTTCTACATTCGTACAAATCAAAGGGCTTCCCCTTGTCGGGAAGCCGCAAGGAAACAATTATACTCTACTATATCCAGGACTCTGCCTGCAGCCTTTCTTCTGTCTGTCTCCATGAACGACTTGACCTTCAACAGGGTTTTCGTTATACTAAGGTGCATTAAGCCGGAGTGGCGGAACTGGCAGACGCGCACAACTCAAAATCGTGTTCCCTCGGGAGTGTGGGTTCGATTCCCACCTTCGGCATAGTTATTCATAGCTAAGATCATTGGTGCTGCGCACTCGAAGCGGCTTCCAGTGATCTTTTTTCGTCTCATGAGCTGTTTTGTTTGTTATCCCCTGTCCCTGCTGACGGGAAACAAGACGGATTGCGTCCTCTCATTGTGACCTTTATCACGTGTGCAAAACAGATTCTTTTGATATAATTTGTGGGAAATTTCACTATTGGCCCGATTAAGGAGTTAGCAGTGAGCCTCACAATCTTGAGGAAAAGAAACTTGAAAGCGTTTGTCGCCGCTCTCATCTCTCATTATCGAGTAGGCGGCCCAGTTGAGTTCAATGGTTCCTTTGCATTCAAAGACTTACAGGACCCAGATGAGCTTAGACTGGATTATCCAACGACCATCTTGCCGCCCAAGAAATATCTGCTGCCAGTTCGGGAAACCTTATTTCATTTCGATCAATCCCTGCCCGGCATGATTGAGGAAGCCGAGATGGACCCTCCGACCGTGCTGATTGGTGTCCACACCTGTGATTTGCATGGGATCAGGCTTTTGGATCGCGTCTTCAACAGCGGGAATGTAGATCCAAACTATGTAAAACGCCGCCAGCAGACTTTTATTATCAGCATCGAATGCCTTCATCCATGCGATGAACATTCCTTCTGCAAAAGCATGGACACGCTGACCGCCGATGAGGGATTTGATATCCACATGGTGGATCTGGGCGATGCTTATGCGATGGACGCGGCCACGGAAGCAGGAGAAAATCTGCTGAAGTACACCGATTCCGAGCCTGCATCACCGGAGAATATCCAGCGCCTGAACACCGTTTTTAACGAAAAATGGGGACATTTTCCCTACAGGTTAGATTTTGATGTCAGTGAACTGTCTCCCTTGCTGAAGGTCAGTATGAAGAACCATCTATGGGAGGAACTGGGAGAGCGCTGCCTGGCCTGTGCGGCTTGTACAAACGTATGTCCCACCTGCTTCTGCTTCAATGTAAGAGATGAAGTTGAGCTGAGTTTAACCAGCGGACAGCGGGTGCGCAACTGGGACTCGTGCCAGCTGGACGATTTTGCCACCGTAGCTGGCGGTCACAACTTCCGTCAAAGCCGGGCGCTTCGCCAGCGCCACCGCTTCATGCGCAAAGGCCGATATATACCTAGCTCCCATGACTTTCTGGGCTGCACGGGCTGCGGTCGCTGCGCTCGGGCATGCCTGGTGGATATCACCCCGGTCAAAGTTTTTAATGAGCTCTACCGCCGGAGAGAAGCCGGAGGTCAGTCATGATTGCCAACCCAAAAAACATCTCTTCACCTACGACCGATCCTACGGAAGAGAATCGGCTGTATTTACCCACCATGGCGCGCATCACCAGCACCTTTTCCATGACCAACCTTGAAAAATTGTTCAAGCTTGAGCTTCCGGAAAACTATTCGTTGGGTCACCGACCGGGGCAGTTCGTGGAAGTCTCAATCCTGGGTGTGGGCGAAGCGCCTATAAGCATCAGCAGCTCCCCCAGCCGCAGTAATGGCAGCTTTGAGCTATGCGTCAGGCGCGTCGGTGATGTCACCAGCGCCATGCACAAGCTGGAATCTGGGGCGATGGTGGGCATTCGCGGTCCGTTTGGGCGCGGCTTCCCATATGAGAAATTTCGCGGCAAGGATGTTCTCTTTGCACCAGGCGGATTGGGATTAGCCCCCCTGCGCTCGCTGATCAATCAGGTCATCGACGAACGGTCTTCCTTCGGTCGAGTGATTATTCTTTACGGAGCACGAAATCCGTCTGAAATGCTGTTCAAGCAAGAGCTGGAAGAATGGGCAGGGCGCAGTGATCTGGAACTTCACATTACTGTGGATCGAGGCGACGAAAACTGGGAGGGCAACGTTGGCGTGATCACAACCCTGTTCCGGAAGATCTCGATTAATTCTCGCAATACGGTGGCAATCACCTGCGGACCGCCGATAATGTACCGCTACGTGTTGATGGAATTGCTGGGCAAAGGCATCTCGAACGGGAATATTTTCCTTTCTTTGGAGCGTCATATGAAATGCGGTGTGGGCAAATGTGGGCACTGCCAGATTAATCATGTCTATGCCTGCCAGTCTGGTCCCGTGTTTCCTTACTCAGAGATTATGGGTATGGAGGAAGCGCTATGACAGCCAATGGAAGACCCAAGGTCGCGTTTTTCGACTTCACCTCCTGCGAAGGATGCCAGCTAACTGTTGTGGACTCGCTCCAAACCCACCCCGAACTGCTGCAAGTTGTTGAGATCGTCCAGTTTCGCGAAGCAATGAGCGAAAAAGGTGAAAACTACCAGATAGCCTTTATCGAAGGCTCATGCACCCGTCAGAGCGATGAGCCGCGCCTGCAAAAGATCCGCCAGCAAGCCGCCGTCGTGGTTGCTCTCGGCACCTGCGCACATTTAGGCGGTGTTAACGCTCTAAAAGCTCTGCACTCGCTCGAAGAAGTACGCCAGTATGTTTATGGCGACCAGGCCGACCAGTACGAAACCTATGATGCCCGCCCGATCGAGGCTGTCGTTCCGGTGGATTTTGCGATCCCGGGCTGCCCGATCGACCGCGACGAATTCCTTGCCTGCGTGAAGGCTCTCTTGCTGGGAAAGAAACCGCCAATCCCGGATTATCCGCTCTGCGTTGAATGCAAGCTCAAGGAGAACACCTGTCTTTATCACCAGGGCAAAACCTGCATGGGTCCCGTAACACGAGCCGGCTGCAAAGCCATCTGCCCAAGCTACGGCCAATCATGCGAAGCCTGTCGAGGCTACATCACGAATCCCAACGACAGCTCGATGCGGCATGTGATGGCCCAATACGGCATGACGCCTGAAGAAATCACTTCCATGTATACGATGTTTACCACTTACCAGGTTCGCCAAAAATTGATGCAGGGCAAACCCTGAAAGCAGGACCTATGACCAAGCGAATTGATGTACATCACGTAACCCGCGTTGAAGGCCACGGAAACATTTTCGTCGAAGTTGCCGACGGTGTTATGAAAGAATGCCGTCTCGACATCGTTGAAACACCACGGTTTTTCGAAGCGATGCTGCGCGGTCGACCTTATCTGGAAGCATCGCACATCACCAGCCGAATCTGCGGTATTTGCGCCACTGGGCACGCGACTGCATCGCTGCGCGCCTCCGAAAAGGCTCTTGGCGTCGAGTTGAGCGAACAGACAGAACTTCTGCGCAAGTTGACCTTTCATGGAGAAATCCTGGACAGTCACGTTTTACACGTCTATATGCTGGTCGCGCCAGATTTCCTTGGAGTTGGCAGCGTTATCCCCCTTGCGACAACAAATCCAGACGTGGTTCTGCGGGCTTTACGGATGAAGAAGCTTGCCGGCGATATTTGCGCAGTGGTAGCCGGGCGCCATACACATCCCATTGCCATGACGGTAGGCGGATTCACTCATTTCCCCAGCGCCGGTGAACTGAAAGCGCTGCGCCAACGTCTGGTGGACAGTCGGGAAGATGTCGACGCTACAGTTGATCTGGCAGCTCAGCTTCCTTGGCCGCAGTTTGAGCGCGACACCGAATATATTTCGCTGCACAAGCCTGATGAATATGCCTTTATTGACGGCGAAATCCTTAGCAGCGATGGACCGCGGATTCCTGCGGAGCGCTACACTGATGTGACCAATGAATACCTGGTGCCGCATTCGAGCGCAAAACACACTCGTTTCCAGCGTTCGTCGTACATGGTGGGAGCGCTTGCCCGTTTCAACAACAACTTCGACCAGCTCAACCCGCGAGCTAAAGATGCCGCAGCCAGACTGGGCTTAAAGCCAAAAGTTACCAACCCCTTCTTGAATACTGCTGCCCAGGTAGTCGAGATCGCCCACTGCGTAGAAGATGCGATCCAGGTAATTGATAAGCTGCTGGGATCGGAGATAAAACCAGAAAAGCCAGCACCGGTGCACCTGGAAGATTGTCAAGGTGTGGGCGTATGCGAAGTGCCGCGCGGCATGCTGATCCACCATTACTGGATCAATGAAAGCGGAAACATTACCGGCGCCAACTGCATCATCCCCACCAACCAGAATCTTGCTAATCTGGAAGCCGACATGAAAAATCTGGTTCCGGCAATCCTCGATCAACCGGCAGAGGCGATGCAACACCAGCTGGAAATGCTGGTGCGAGCCTACGATCCGTGTATCTCGTGCTCTGTGCACGTATTGAAGGTCGTACCTCGGTGACATCTTTGTTCGAGGAGGGTACCGAGGACTTCTCCAAAGACCTGCAGCAGGTTAATACGCTCGTCCTGGGAGTAGGCAACAGCCTCTGTGGGGACGACGGGGCAGGTCCGCGTATCATTGAAATCTTGACTGAACGCGGCATGCCTCCAGGCGCCCAGGCACGTGATGCTGGCCTTCCTGGTTGGGGGCTGCCAACCTGGCTGGAAGGCTGGTCTTCAGTTTTACTTGTTGATGCCGTAGATATGAACCTGGAAGCAGGCTGCTGGCAGCGTTTTCAAACAGAAGAAGTAAAATTATGGTTGCAAGATGAAACCCTTTCACTTCACCAGCCAGATCTGGCTTGCGGATTAGCCCTGGCCCGAGCTTTGGATATGATGCCAGAGCATCTGTATATTTATGGAGTCCAGCCTGCCCATACTACTCCAGGAGAGCCGCTCAGCCCGCAGGTAAACGCCTGCCTTCCTGGACTGGCTGATCAAATCATCCTTGATATAAGGAAAATAAAGCATGACACAAAAGCAAATCCTCATAGTTGACGACGATCCGGACCAGCGCCTGACCGTTCGCCTGCCTTTAGAAGCCGCCGGTTACATAGTTCATGAGGCGATAAACTTTGACGAAGGCCTGGCTGCCGTCAGGCAGTTGAAGCCCGATCTGATTATCCTGGACGTGATGATGGATTCTGCTACCGCTGGATTTCAACTGGCGCTTTCGCTGCACAGTCCGGATCCCGATTCGGAATTCAAAGAGTTCCGCAGTACGCCAATCATCATGCTAACTGCCATCCACAGCACGACATCCCTGCGCTTTGGCCCGGATGAGTATTATCTTCCTGTGGAAGATTTTCTGGATAAGCCCGTCAATCCAGAGATTTTGCTGGCGACCGTCCACAAGCGCCTTGGGTAGTCCAGGGGACAATTATGAAAGATCCGGTTCGTGCCAGGATAGAGCGAGACAGCCTGATCCACCTGGCCGACGCCAGCCTGACGTTGGCCGAGAGCGACCTGGCTTATAGTAATGACTGGTTTATCCGTCTGCGCTGGATTGCTGGCGCGGGTGTTTTAACTGCCGCCTTGCTGGCAACTTTAATCCCAAGAATTGGTTATCCATCCCCCCCTTTGTGGCGGATCGGAGCCTGCATCCTGTTATACAATCTGGCTTTTTTGCTGATTGCACGATGGATCAAGACTTCAACCCAGCCATCAAGCGCCTATCGCCGGCTGGCATATTCTCAGATGATCCTCGACTGGCTGGCAATCACTTTGCTGGTCCAACTGACCGGCGGGATCGTCAGCCCGCTGACTTACTTCTATGTCTTCCATGTCGTGATCGCCTGCATGTTCTTTTCGCCAAGGATCAGCTTTGCCTTTACCTTCCTGGCGGTTGCGTTATTCACAACGGTGGTAATCCTCGAATACTTCTCCGTTTTACCGCATTATTCGATCATCGCATGGAGGAATTACCCGGTATACGTCCATCAGGATTTGATCTATATCACAACGGTCTGGTTCTCCTTCAGCTTCACCCTTGTGATCCTTACTTACCTGGCTTCAGGGAGATCCGAGCGCCTTCGCCAGCGGGAAACCGAAGTACTTGGATTGAGCAAGAGATTGAGGCTTAATTCCGAAAAACTCCAGGCGCTGAACGAAAGCGCACAGACGGTTAATTCCACGCTTGAGCTTGGAGAAGTGCTGGACCATCTGGTGACCAATACCGCAAATGTTATGCATGTGCGCGCCTGCTCGATCCGGCTTCTGGATAAAAGCGCAAAACAGTTGGAACCAGCTGCAGCTTATGGTCTGAGCCAGGAATATCTGGGTAAAGGTCCGATCCAGCTAGCTCACTCCCCACTCGATCGGGAAGTGCTTGAGGGCAAGGTAATCAATATCCCAGATGTGCGCGAGAGTTCGCTGCTTCAATACCCTGATTGGGCTGTGCAGGAAGGCTTTGTATCGATGGTCTCCGCTCCATTGATGGGCAAAAATGGGCCTTTAGGCATCCTGCGTGCCTATGATAACCGTGAGGACCGCTTCACTTCCGATGACGAATCCTTTTTGTCTGCCATTGCAGCCCAGGGCAGCATCGCCATTGAAAACGCCATGGCTTATCAGACGATTGAAACTCTGGACGCCACCAAGGCGGCCTTTATCAGGGTTTTCACGCATGAGCTGCGTTCGCCGGTCAGCGTCATCCGCAGCCTGTTGCAGACCATCCTTTCCGGCTATGCAGCCGAAATCAATCCACAGCAGCGTGATATCCTGGAGCGCGCAGTGAGGCGGGTCGATTTCTTACGCAAACTGATTGATGATCTGCTCGACCTTGCCAACGGCAGAGTTCCGCAGAAAATCAGCGATACGGAACTCCCGGTATCGCTGGAAGGTGTGGTGGAGAATGTGGTCAGGCGCTTCGAGCTGCCATCGCGCGAAAAAGGCCAATCGCTTGAATGGCTGTCCACACCACAGGACGGTGAAAGCATGGTGCAGGCTACAGTTGAAAGCCTTGACCGCATTTTTAACAACCTGGTATCGAACGCAGTGCGTTACACGCCGCAGGGGGGTAAGATATGCGTTTCGATCAGGCGAACAGCTAAAGAGGCAATGGTCGAGGTATCAGACACAGGAATCGGCATTCCTGAGGACGCCATGTCGCACTTGTTCGAGGAGTTTTTCCGGGCACCCAATGCCCGCCTTGTAGAGCGTGAGGGCACAGGTTTGGGATTGTCTATTGTTCGCGAGACGGTAAACAACCTCGGTGGGCAGGTGGCAGTGCAGAGCGAGGTAGGCGTGGGTACATGTGTCACAGTGACGCTGCCTCTTGCCGAGCACTCGGGTAAATGATCTTTTTTTAAGAAATACACGAACCATTCCAGACCGGATTCACATCCTTACACTCCTTTCGCTTTTCTTAATATCGCATATAATAGAGTTAATATGTCTGAGTTTCAGCCTCGGATTCGAGTTGTTTTAGCCGATGACCACGCCGTCGTGAGAGCCGGGACGCGCCAGTTCCTTGAATCTGACGGTGATATCCTGGTGGTAGCCGAAGCGGGAGACGGAGAGCAGGCAAAAGCAATGATCAAAGCCTATCAACCGGACGTTGCAGTGCTCGATATCCACATGCCTGGAGCGTCCGGGATTGAAGTTACTCGCTGGATCCACATCCATCATCCAGAAACAGGCGTGTTGATCTTGACAGCTTACGACGACAGGCCTTACGTTATGGCGGTGATCCAGGCAGGCGCTCACGGTTACTTATTAAAAACTGCCCCGCCCGAGGATGTTGCTGGTGCAGTTCGAGAGATATTTGATGGCAAGCTGGTAATGGATCTAAAAATCACCCGCAAGCTTAAAGAGCAGCAAATATCCATGGAGGAGTCGCTGATCGAGCAGCTTACCGAACGGGAAATGGAGGTATTAACGCTTGCCGGGCGCGGTTATACCAACAAAGCCATCGCAGTTCAATTGAGCATATCTGATCGGACGGTGCAAGGGCATCTCGCACATATTTTTGCGAAGCTGCAAGCCACCAGCCGGACCGAGGCAGTGATGCGAGCTGTATCATTGGGTTTCTTACCAGCGGGTCTGGGGGAATTAAATCCCCTGGCTGATCCATGAAGTACACTGCCCCCTTCTCGCTGCGAGGGCTGACAACCCAGCTTTTTTTATTTTTTGTGCTTCCGCTTTCAATCCTGTTGCTGATCATAACGATCGGTGGAGTTGCACTGCACCAGAGAGAAATGCGCACTATGGTAGGCGAACGCGACCAGCGTGCGGTTGAGGCTGTTTCAAAAGCCTTGTCCAATGAACTTTATCACCGCAGAAGCGCCATTCAATCCCTTGCACAGGCAATCGAAGTTCAACCAACCGAAGAAAACCTTGAGGAAATCCTGACTAGGTTTCAATTCGTTCTGCCGGATTTTGAAGGGGGGTTGGCTTTGCTCTCCCCGGATGGGGAGGTCCTTGCATCATCCGGCGACCTTGACACCTGGACGGAGCTGCAGCCGCAGATGAATGCACAGCTTCAAGAAATATTCACCAGTGGTGATGTAGATTCTGCTATCTTAAAAGTCTTATTGCTTGGGGACAAACTTTTCATGGTCAGTGTGGCGCGCAGCCCTATTTCAGGAATCATCGCAGCAGGTATTTTTTCGCCTGAGGTGCTCATCCAACGCACAATCGTGGAGAGCATTAACCCAACTCATGGCGGGAGAGCCTTTATTGTTGACAGCCTAGGGCAGGTGATTTATCAATCGGGAGAGCACTCCGAAGCGGATGGTATTGCTGACCATCCTGGAGTGAGTGAAGCCTTAGGTGGGGGCAGTGGTTCGCTAATTATCCCCAGCCAGAAAACCCACGTGACAGCCTACAGCAAGGTGCCGCTGACGGATTGGGCGTTGGTGCTCGAAGAACCCTGGGAAAGTGTATCCAGCCCAACCTTGCGTTTTTCCGAATATGCCCCGCTTTTATTGCTGCCACTCGTGGTGGCGACCTTAATGGCACTGTGGTTTGGGACGAATAAAATCGTTGAACCACTGCAGGTGCTTCAATCACGTGCAGCCAAATTGGGTTGGGGAGATTACTCCGCAATTGAAGAACCTATCGGTGGAATCCGCGAAATTCGCCGTCTTCAAGAAGAGCTGACCCACCTTGCTCGTAAGGTCCAGTTATCACAGCAAGGGTTATCCGATTACATCGGAGCCATGACAGCCGGTCAAGAAGATGAACGGCGCCGGCTGGCAAGAGAGCTTCACGATGATACCTTGCAGGCATTGATTGGACTTAACCAGCGGCTTCAGCTACTGCGTAAAAAAATGATTGGGATTTCGAGTGAGACCGAAATCAATAAAGAGATCGACGGTCTCCAGGAATTAACAGACGAGACAATCCAGAACCTTCGCCGGCTCACTCGTGCTTTGAGGCCGACATACCTTGAAGACCTGGGCCTGGTCACGGCGCTGGAGATGCTGGCAAGCGAGATTAGCAGCCCGGATATGATTGTCAGGCTCAAATGCAGCGGAAATGTGATTCGCCTGAGCATTCAAGAAGAACTTGCCCTGTACCGTATGGTACAAGAAGCGCTGAACAATGTTGCACGGCACGCAGAAGCGTCTAAGGCGGAATTAAGAGTCGTTTTTGAGAAAGATACGATAGTTTTAAGTGTAATTGACGACGGAAAGGGCTTCACCCTGCCTGAAAGTCCAGCGGCTTTTGCTCCATCCGGTCATTTTGGCCTGCTCGGGCTGCACGAACGGGCAGAGATGATCGGTGCGAAGCTGTCGATCCAATCCGAGCCAGACAAAGGGACGAAGGTTACTGTCCTGCTGCCAATCCATACCGAGGACATCAATTCGTAGTAATTTTCCTGAACTGGGGGAGAAATAGGCAATTTGGCTCTCTTCTTTTGACATTTTCAGGACTATCCTATCGCCATCGTGGAATTTTCTGAGTATTTCAAGTTCATAAGGCTAAAAGCATGGAAAACCAAGTCGTATTACCCATTTTGGGGATGACCTGCGCTAACTGCTCCGCGGCTGTCGAGCGAAGCCTACGTAAAGAGAGAGGGGTTAAGTCGGCCAGCGTAAACCTATCAACGGAAAAAGCCACCGTTGAGCTCGAGGAAAATCTTGAGATGTCTCTGCTGGTAGATCGCGTGAGGCGAGCAGGTTATGATGTGGCATATGGGTGAAGCAGCCTATCTGTTGGAAAATCTGAGCGATAACTCGGACGCACTGGTGATCGAAAAGCGTTTCAAGGATCTCCCCGGGATTTACAAGGTTCAAATCAATCTCTCCAACAGTTTGCTTCGGATCGAATATGTACCCACGGAAATTGAAGCGAATGAATTGACCAGGGTATTGCGTGAGCTTGGCTACCGCTATTCCGAAAATGTCACCAGCGAAGATGCCGAAGCCCAGGCGCGCAAGAAAGAGATCGACCTGCAGCGTCACTATTTGATCGTGGGGCTCATCTTCACGATCCCCCTGTTTGCGCTCTCGATGGCGATGGATTTCGGCCTGCTTCCTGCAAGCTGGGCACATTCCAGCTGGATCAACTGGGTCATGCTGGCGCTGGCAACACCCGTACAGTTCTATGTCGGGAGGGATTTTTACAGTGGAGCGATTAAATCAATCCGAAATGGCTCGGCGAATATGGATGTCCTTGTTGCGATGGGATCATCAGCGGCATATTTTTATTCGATCCCTGTCACGCTCGGATTGATGCGCGGGCACGTATATTTTGAAACAGCTGCAGTGATTATCACTTTGATCAAGCTTGGCAAGTACCTGGAGGCTCGGGCGAAAGGGAAGACTAGCGAGTCGATAAAGAAATTAATGGGGCTGCGCTCGAAAACCGCCCGGGTCATGCGCTTCGAGCAGGAAATTGAAATCCCGGTCGACGAAGTTGAGATTGGTGATATTGTGATCGTCCGTCCAGGAGAGAAAATCCCGGTCGACGGCAAAGTAATAGAAGGTTCATCCAGCGTAGACGAATCTATGTTAACCGGTGAATCAATGCCCGTAGAGAAAAAAGTTGGTGATACAGTTGTCGGGGCGTCGATCAACAAGAATGGTTTGCTGAGATTCCAGGCAACGCAAGTTGGCAAAAACACCGTTCTGGCACAAATTATCCGTTTGGTCGAGGAAGCGCAAGCCAGCAAGGCTCCGATTCAAAAGCTGGTTGATAAGGTTTCTGCCGTATTTGTTCCTGCAGTTATTGTTATAGCCGTCCTGACCTTTCTTGGCTGGTATTTCTTCGGCTCCATCCCGGTGAACTCTGATGTCAATCAGTTCACCTACGCTCTAACCAAGATGGTGGCTGTTTTGGTGATTGCCTGCCCTTGTGCGATGGGTTTAGCCACACCGACAGCAGTTATGGTTGGAACGGGCAAGGGAGCGGAGCTCGGCATCCTGATAAAGTCGAGCGAAGCGCTAGAACTGGCTGGCAAAATAAAAACAGTCGTGCTGGATAAGACCGGCACGATTACCCGCGGAAAACCGGAAGTGGTCGATATTATCGCCACCAATGGTATGTCGGATCGAGAAGTGCTTGCGAATTACTGCCAGTGTAGAAAAAGGCAGCGAACACCCGTTAGGAGAAGCCATCGTTGGAGAAGCCAGGCGCCTGGATCTCGGGTTGGAAGAACCGGATGAATTCTTTGCACTGTCCGGGTACGGCGTTGAAGCGATGCTGGAAGGACGCAGCATCCGGGTAGGCAATACACGTCTGATGGAAAAGCATGGAATTGAAATTCTAGAACCGGTGCTTTCAAATCTATCGCTCTGGCAAGAAAGTGGGAAAACCGTGGTTCAGGTGGCCGTGGAAAACAAGCTCGTGGGAATGCTCGCGATTGCTGACGCAATAAAGCCGGATTCCATCCAGGCTATTCAGCACCTTCAGGAAATGAATATTGAAGTGGTCATGCTCACTGGAGATAACCAGAATACTGCACTGGCTGTTGCGAAATCGGTCGGGATCAATTCGATTCGAGCCGAAGTGCTGCCGCGCGATAAATCCAATGAAGTAGCGTCCCTTCAACAGCAAGGCAAAGTGGTGGCGATGGTCGGGGACGGGATTAACGATGCGCCGGCTCTGGCAAAAGCGGATGTTGGCATCGCAATCGGAACAGGTACAGATGTGGCGATTGCGTCCGCTCCAGTTGTGCTTGTTGGCGGAAGCCTTAATGGCGTTCCGCGGGCGATTAAACTCTCCCGCCGGGTAGTGCGTACGATCCACCAGAACCTTTTCTGGGCATTCTTCTACAATATCATTCTTATCCCAGCAGCAGCTCTAGGTTTTCTGAGCCCCATCCTGGCAGCAAGCGCCATGGCTTTCAGCAGCGTTTTTGTGGTATCGAACAGCTTAAGGCTGCGGAACTTTTCCCCTCAATAATCCGTTTTTTACTTTATATCAGGAGATCAAGTAATGAAGAATACCTATTTAATGATTGGTTTGACGTTTCTGCTGGCTTCACTAATTTCGGCATGCAGCCGCACCTCAGCTCCAAATTTTGCGGAAATTCCCGCTGGTAAGGCTTTCGCAGACGGCGATGAGATCTTCTTCTCGCATACCGAAGTTTCAGATGCAGCTGTTGCAGAGGTATTAACTACGATGATGAAATCGCCAGTACTTTTAGTCCCCTCTCTGGCCGAAATCCCGGATTCGTCGTTAGCCAAAGTATATGTTTTCAAGAATGGCGTTGCTGGTTCAGGACCGTTGAAATTTCAAGCAGATGTGTTTCCAAACCAACCAGGTGACCCAGACTATTCACCGCTTCGCAAGATATTTTTTGTCTCATGGACGAATGAAGGCATTGCCGAGATATTGAAATCCGAGGAAGAAATCAATGCACGCCTTGAAGAAGGAGTGCTAACCCTGGAGGAGTCGGATATTGTTGTCAATATGCCGTTCATGACCTGGAAAGGTGGGCAGCGATAATGGAGAATGCCGTCCTGGTTGCTTTTATTACTGGTCTAACTGCCGGCGGTCTAAGCTGTTTTGCTGTGCAAGGCGGCCTGCTCTCTGCTTCGATTGCCCAAAAGCTAGAATCAGAAAGTTTCAATAATGGGAGATCTGTCTCACTCCAAAATAATGGGACGACTTCTGCGCAGCCATTCACAGTCGGGATGATCCAGCCAATCCTGCTTTTTATGATTGCAAAGCTGTTTGCTTATACCGTCATGGGGTTCTTCTTGGGCTGGCTGGGGTCTATTATCGCTTTCACCCCAAAAATGCAAGGAATAATCCAGCTTGCTGTTGGGATCTTCCTGGTTGGAAATGGTTTGCGGATGCTCAATGTTCACCCTATCTTCCGTTATTTTTCATTTGAACCACCCGGACAAGTGACACGCTATATCCGGAAGGTTAGCAAGCAAAGCGAAAGCTGGATAACTCCACTCTATTTGGGCGCACTTACCGTATTGATACCCTGCGGTGTCACGCAAGCGATGATGGCAGTTGCAGTTGGGACAGGCAGTCCATGGTTAGGAGCCGTGATCATGTTTGCCTTTGTGCTTGGAACAAGCCCAACTTTTATTGCTATTTCCTGGTTGGTGACCAGCCTGGGTGGACTGTTTCAAAAGTATTTCTATAAAGTTGTCGCAGTGATCGTCCTTGTGTTGGGTCTCTATGGATTGAATGCAGGCTTGACGCTTGTAGGTTCGCCGGTATCAGCATCCAGGATTGTACGAACCTTTCAAGATGAAAAACCTGCCGCAATCACTTCCAGTACGGAGGAAATCGGTTCCAACAATCCGGTTGTGGCAGCCACCAATATCCTAACTGAACCTTCTGAGACGCCATCTATCCGGTACAGTGCAGCACACACCTGTCCTGAGCTCACCGGTCGTGGCGGCTGCAGTAGAAGCAAAAATTAACGTTCAGAATAATGGTTACTCTCCAGAACTGGTTTCTCTTCCAGCTGACCAACCGATTGAGCTTCACCTGGTCACCAATGAAACCCACTCCTGTGCGCTTGCTTTTGTAATCCCCGAGCTAAATATTATGGAAATCCTGCCGCAAACCGGCGATGTCGTAGTGACTATCCCTGCCCAGCCAGCTGGAAAAACGATTGATTTCATGTGTTCAATGGGTATGTATACTGGATTATTCCAGTTCAATTAAGCGAGACAACATGCAACGAATCAAGCTGACTATCCCAAATATGATTTGCCCTGCATGCGTGATGCATCTCGAAGAACTGGAAGATGAACTACCCGGTATCCTGTTCATCAAGGCAAATTATCGCTCGCAAAGTATGAATGTTGAATTTGATGAAAACCAGATCAGCGAAGAGGAAATCCATAAAGCTATTGAAGGGATCGGTTACGAGATTGCCTGATCTTGGATCACCAAATCGTTTCGACGGCTACTGCAGAGACATCAAATTGTGGAGGCTGTTCTAAGTGCTTTTTTACCGCACAGAGTTCTGCGCTTTTTATCAACGCGGGTAAATACTTCTCGGGAAAGGTTGGCGGAACTTGAATTTCAATATCAATTTTTTCGATCATGCCGTTGCTTGAATTTTGAAACATTCTTTGGACAATCCGAATGCCTTCGCTTGGAAGACCTCGCTGCTGGCAAAAACCTAAGACGTATATCCCGGCACAAGTTCCAATCGAAGCCAGGAAGGTTGCAAAAGGCGATGGGGCTGTTGCTGCTGGCAGCTGATCCGTGTGCACTGTGAAATCCCCAAAATGTGCATCAACACGTGAACCACCAGGGAAGTCAATGACCATTTCCATAAAATTCTCTCCTTATTATCGTATCAATAACTATTAGAATTAGATGAACATTTTTTCGATCGGTTACATCATTCTAAGATATTTATTTTATCTCCTCGATAGAACCATCATTAATCAGCCTCTTTCATTAGCCGCTATGCTCCTATACGATTCTGTGGTTGTGGATAAGTGCCGAAAAACTGTGGATAAAAATAGGATATTGGGGATAAATGGCTTATTTGTTCGAAAGTTCTTCCTTATGTTTTCACTCTTTACCCTTTTTTATGGATATTCGATATAGATTTATTTCTCCTGAAGAATATCGGTAAATACAGTCCTTCCATCCACATCAAGCGGTTGACAGTTTTCTATCAGAATACCGCTATATCTATTATGAAAACGAAATTAAGCCCTACGGGTACGGGAAAAGTTTCCCTTCCTTCAGCTTATCCACATATCCACAGGCACTACTACGACTACGAATATAGAATAATATACAATAAACAAATATCAAAAGGAAAAATCTTCTAGAAACGGTCGAAAAAACAATATTCCATTCATTCGCCTGAGTTCCATCAATTCAGGTGTTCATCTCTTCCCGGACTTTCTGGTAGAGCACTTCAGCTTTCAATTCGCTTAACGTGTAGCAAGGAGCTTTGAGATGTTCGGCCAGGTTTTGGGCCAGCCCTTGATCAAATGCAGCATGCTCCATATTGATGACAACACTGCGAATTTCATCTCCAGCGATGCGGTCTGCGAGCCGGTTGGATTCTTCATGAGGTGGAATGTTAGTTAGAGAGACGTTTCCGGCGCCGTCTGTCAATAAGATGATCAATGGGTTGACATCAGGGTGGATGATTCGCTCTTTCAGGATCACATCATGTGCCATAAACAATCCAGCAGAAAGAGGAGTTTTTCCACCGACGGGGATATCGGATAGGGCGCGCTTGGCAAGCTGGACCGAATTCGTAGGAGGTAAAATCAAGGTGGCACGGTTTTTCTGGAAAACCACCAGACCCACCCGGTCGCGGCGTTGGTAGGCATCTGTGAGAAGCGAAAGGATAGCCCCTTTGGTCGCAGCCATGCGTTCGGCGACAGCCATTGACCAGGATGCATCCACGACAAACAGGATGAGGTTCGCAGCTTTCTTCACTCGAACTTTGCGCTGAAAATCGCCTTTTTGAATGGCGAAAGCTATTTTTTTTCGCTGCTCGAGGCGATCTTTTTGGAAAGGGGCGGCGGCGCGCAAGGTGGCGTCAAAAGCCAAATCATCCGTTTTACCGTGAGCCGGCCTGGATTGGATATAACGACCCCGCTTGCGTTCTGTTCGAGTTTGCGACCTCCTGCCGGCATATCGGCGGGTGATGCGGTCGATAGGATTTTGGATTTTTCTGGGCTGAAAGGCTTGCCCAATCTTGACCTTTTCTCCACCCTCCCACCAGTTTGCACTCATCTGATCGAAAACATTCTGATGGGAAGGCTCTGTTGGTGGTTGGCTGGAGGTCTCATCAGAGATCTCTGCTGTTACCCCCTCTTTTTTTTTCGCTGGCTTCTTCGTCTTCTGGAACGGGTTTTATTTCGCTCTGATCCGGCGTGGCGCCCTGCAGCTGTTCGATGCGTTCTTGCAGGTCCTCCATGGACATTTCCGCCTGATGGAAAGGGCCGCGTTTGATGCGGTGAGGCAAAGCCAACTCTGCAGCCAGGGCAATATCGCGCTCAGAAATTTCTTTACGACCCTCGAAAGCTGCATGTGCTTTTGCGGTCTTTAAAATCACAAGGTCAGATCGATGACCGTCAACGTTTAGTGAAGAAGTTAATGATGCGATGGCGATCAGGTCCCGGTTGGAGTATGTGACTTCATCCAGCAGGGTAATCGCCTGTACGATCTGATGGGAGAGTTCTTGCTCCCGAATAAGCCATTGCTGATAGAATTTTTCAGGGTTTTCCTCGAATGCCAGGTTTCGCTGCATGATGACAACCCGTTCCCGGGCATCGCGGATGCCATGAATTTCAACTGAAAGGGCAAAGCGATCTAACAGTTGGGGTCGAAGGTCACCCTCTTCCGGATTCATCGTGCCGACCAGGATAAACCGGGCTGGGTGGGAAAACGAGATACCTTCCCTTTCTACAATGTTGACACCCATCGCGGCAGAATCGAGCAGCAGGTCCACGACATGGTCGTCCAGAAGGTTGACCTCATCGATATACAAAAGGCCGCGGTTGGCAGCCGCAAGCACGCCCGGCTCAAATCGGCGTTCACCTTTTTGGATCGCCTTTTCGATGTCCAGGGTTCCAACAACACGATCCTCAGTGGCACTGACCGGCAGATCCACAAAGCGAATTTGTCTTTCCGATACTTCCATCTGCCTTTCGTCTAAAAGCTGCTTCTTCACCCAGTCCGACCAAGTATTGGGTTTATCAGGGTCGTCATTGAAGGGAGAATCGTTAAATACTTTAATTTTGGGCAAAAGTGCGGCCATCGCTCGAGCGGCCGTTGATTTTGCAGTGCCGCGTTCGCCTCGGATAAGAACACCACCAATCCGCGGGTTGACCGCGTTTAAAACCAAGGCGCGTTTCATACGTTCCTGACCAACAATTGCCGTGAATGGATAAATTGGAGGCATAGTTTCCTCATAAGTACGCGTGCTCTCCGGATTTCCCATGGGTATTCAGGGAATCAGAGTGCACGCGCCAGTGATTGCGCATTCTGGTATGAATTCTATCCTGAATATAAAGGTTGTCAAGTTGCCTTTTCACCTTTATAATACACTCCTAAAATTAATGTTCAACCGGAGATAGCAATATTATGGAACAAGACGGCGCCCTTTTTGGGCAAGAGGGTGGGACTGAAGAGAAGGAGTTGATGCAATCGCTCCTCGACGAAGGCCTCAGCCTGGATCTTCCGAACCAAGGCGAAATTCGCCATGGAACTATCGCAACAATCCGAGAAAACGAAATTCTGGTCAGCATTGGAACCAAATCGGAGGGAGTCATATCCGGCCGAGAACTCGAACAGATCCCGGATGAAGAAAGAGTAGCGCTTCGCGTAGGACAGGAGATCCCGGTATTTGTTCTCGCTCCTGAAGATCCTAACGGAAACGTTGTATTATCCTATCTGCCGCGCTCGCGAAGAAAAGGATTGGGATGATGTCCAGGCGCTGCTTGAGTCGAATGAAGAGCACTCAAGTAAAATTATCGGGTACAACAAGGGAGGTCTTATTGTCCCGATTGGCAGTTTGCGTGGATTTGTCCCCGCGTCTCAGATCAGCCTCACTCGCCGACCTGGCGGAGAAAACCCCGAGCAGCGCTACGGAAAGATGGTCGGTGATCCGATTGTTGTCCGTGTGATAGAAGTCGACCGGGACCGCCGGAGATTGATCCTCTCGGAGCGGCTTGCGCTTCAAGAGACCCGTGAGACTTTGAAGGACCGCCTGCTGGATGAACTGCAGGAAGGCGATGTTCGAACCGGAAAGGTCACAAGCCTCGCAGATTTTGGTGCTTTTGTCAACATTGACGGTGCAGACGGCCTGGTTCATATGTCGGAAATATCATGGGACCGCATCCAACATCCCAACGAAGTTTTGAAGGTTGGCGATGAAGTCAAGGTTAAAGTGATCAGTGTTGATCGCGATCGCAAGCGAATCGGGCTCTCAATCCGCCAGCTACAGCGCGACCCATGGATGGAAAGGGTTGGTGAGTTGAAGGAAGGAATGCTCATCGAGGGGACGGTCACCCATCTGACCAAATTTGGGGCTTTTGCCCGAATCGGAGAAGACCTTGAAGGTTTGATTCACGTCTCAGAATTGAGCGAGCAGCGGGTCAATCACCCGAAAGAGGTGGTTCGCGAAGGCGAAGTGATCACTCTGCGGATCATTAAAGATCGACGAAGACCGGCATCGTATCGGCTTGAGCCGCCGGAAAGTCGATTCAGCCGCATTCACGGATTTGGATTGGAAGCTCGCCTTATCTGATGAGGTAGTGAAACCGGATTCTGACGAGGATGAGAGCGAAGCTGCTGAAGCAGAGGCAGAACAGAGCAAATCGGAAGCTTAGATCGTACCTGAAGAGTTCATCTCATCTGCTCATCCTGAAGGTTAATCGTTTGAGCGTGCCTCTGAAAGAGGTGCGCTCTTTTATTTACCTAAGAGTTTCGTTAACTTATTTTTTGTAATAATCCTAAATAAGTGGTCTCTAACAGAACTCTGGTAAAATCCAATCGGATAAATAGTCTCATAATCGTGAAGATGAAGGTTATTCGGCTTAAATATCCATTTTATTTTATATCGGTTCATAGGTTAGGAGGATTTCCGTGTCTGGCATGGAGCGTTTTACGCAGAGGGCGCGGCGAGTACTCAGCCTGGCTCACCAGGAAGCTGAGGCAATGCGCCATAGTTATATCGGGACAGAACACCTGCTCCTCGGGTTGATTCGAGAGGAAGGTGGTGTTGCCGGACAGCGTTTTAAGAGAGCTGGGTCTTGAAGCAGACCGTGTGCAGGAAATTGTCGAGCGGCTGACCGGGCCGGGACAATACCAGGGTGGTAAACTAGACCTTTCTCCAGGGACGCAGCAAGTTTTGGAATTTGCAGTAGATGAAGCCCGGCGAATGGGCCATCACTATATTGGAACGGAACATCTTCTACTTGGGTTGGTTCGCCTCAATGAGGGGATCGCGATGGATGTACTGCGTAAGCTAGGTGTGACTGCTGAGCAGATTCGCCGGCAAACCCGCAGGGTGCTCCAGGAAAGCAGCTCCCCCCAACGTTCAGGCGCCCCAACTCCTCCCGAAAAGCAGAAGGCGGCACGCCAGAACCAGGAGCAAAGCAAGGCAAAAACTCCGATGGTCGACCAGCTTGCCACCGATTTGACCACGCTTGCCGAGGAAGGTAAGCTCGATCCAGTCATCGGGCGCCAGATGGAAATCGAACGCGTCATCCAAATTCTTGCCCGTCGGACAAAGAACAACCCGGCCTTAATCGGAGAACCCGGTGTTGGTAAGACAGCCATCGTTGAAGGGTTAGCCCAGAGAATTATTGACAGCGATGTTCCTGCGCCGTTGCTTGATAAACGCGTCCTTCAGCTGGATGTTGGATCGCTGGTCGCAGGCACTATGTACCGCGGCCAGTTTGAAGAACGACTTAAACGCGTGATTGATGAATTGAAAGCCTCCGGGGCAATCCTTTTTATTGACGAAGTTCACATGCTGGTCGGAGCAGGTGCAGCCGGCTCATCGGTTGACGCAGCGAACATCTTAAAACCAGCGCTTTCGCGCGGCGAACTGCAGGTAATCGGTGCGACCACATTGGAGGAATACCGCAAGCATATCGAGAGTGATGCAGCGCTTGAACGCCGCTTCCAGCCCGTGGTTGTGGAAGAGCCATCGATTGTTGAGACGATCGAGATCTTGAAAGGGGTGCGCGGCGCATACGAGGAGCACCACCGCCTGAAAATTTCTGACGAAGCCCTGGATGCCGCCGCACAGCTTTCGGCGCGCTACGTGACGGAACGGTTTTTACCGGATAAAGCAATCGATCTGATCGACGAGTTCATCGTCGCGCGTCCGGATGTATAAGAGCCCCTCAGCCAAGGAATCCAAGGACTTGATGACTCAGCTCCGCGAGCTTCGCCAGGGCTATGCTCTGGCCCAGGAGGACGGGCGAAACGACGATGCTCAGGACTACCTGACCCGTCAGGAAGTGATAGAGACACAGCTTGAGCGCCTGCGCTCGGGTTGGGATCGTGCCTCCAGCCCCATTGTGACTGCAGAGGATATTGCTGAAGTCGTTGCGATGTGGACCGGCGTACCCGTGATGCAGATCGCTCAAGAAGAATCGCATCGCCTGCTCAAAATGGAAGAGAATCTCAAAGAGCATATCATCGGCCAGGATGAGGCGATCCAGGCGATTGCAAAGGCAGTGCGGCGCGCTCGCGCCGGTCTGAAGGATCCGCGCAGACCAATCGGGTCTTTCATGTTCCTGGGGCCAACTGGAGTGGGTAAGACAGAACTGACCAAAGCCCTGGCTCGCTTCATGTTTGGAAATGAAGAAGCTCTGATCCAGCTGGATATGTCCGAGTTCATGGAACGGCATACAGTCAGCCGGCTTGTTGGAGCACCTCCTGGGTACGTAGGGTATGAGGAAGCCGGACAGCTGACTGAAGCGCTGCGGCGGCGACCTTATTCGATCGTTGTGTTTGACGAGATTGAAAAGGCTCACCCGGAAGCGCACAACATGCTGCTTCAGATCATGGAAGAAGGCCACCTTTCTGATGCGAAGGGTCGAAAGGTTGATTTTCGGAATGCGATCATCGTGATGACCTCCAACATTGGCGCAGATATGATCAAACGCCAGTCTTCGCTGGGATTTGCACTCAAGCATGACGAAGTCACCGAAGAGCGCCTCGCGTATGAAGAGATGCGAAAAAAGCTGATGGATTCGCTTCGACGGGTATTCCGTCCGGAGTTTGTGAACAGACTGGATTCAGTGATCGTTTTCCGCGCCCTCAGCAGGCAAAATATCACTGAGATTGTAGAGCTCGAATTAAAGAAAGTCGCACTGCGGTTGGAGGAGCACGCGATTGAATTGGAAGCTACTCCCGCCGCCTTAGAAAAGCTGGCAGACTTAGGTTATGACCCTGATATGGGCGCCAGGCCGCTGCGCCGAGTAATCCAACAAAAAGTCGAAGATCCGCTGTCAGATTCGCTGCTTTCAGCTGAGTTTGAAGATTGCACGCAGATCCTGGTTGATCTGGAAGGAGATGAAATTGTCCTTCGGAAGGGTAAGTCAGTGATCAGCCAAACAGAGACATCCGAAGAAGTTGTAACGGCTGCCTGACCAACGAACTGGTGATCAGTGAAAAACAAACCTCAGGCAGTTACTGCCTGAGGTTTGTTTCTTCCGAGAAGGCCGTTGAAGCTGGAAAATGAAGTTTTGATCGACTACTTTCAGCTTGTATGCAACGGAGCGCATGGATTGCAATCGATACCTGCGCATGGTAGAATGATTTTTAAGAGGACCACCCACGATAAATCACCGACGGCATGTCGGTTTTAAATTGGAGGCAAGAAATGGAGCAAGAAGTAGGTACCTTTATCGTCAAAAGAGGCCTGGCTCAGATGCTTAAGGGTGGGGTCATAATGGATGTGGTGACCCCAGAGCACGCGCGAATCGCTGAGGAAGCTGGCGCGGTCGCTGTGATGGCGCTTGAGCGGGTCCCTGCAGATATTCGCGCCCATGGTGGTGTGGCCAGGATGAGCGACCCAGAGCTGATTTTGCAAATCATGGATGCAGTATCGATCCCGGTCATGGCTAAATGCCGGATCGGACACTTTGTCGAAGCCCAAATCCTCGAAGCAATCGGCGTGGATTATATCGATGAATCAGAAGTCCTTACCCCTGCGGATGAACAATATCACATCAATAAGCACAATTTTAAAGTCCCGTTTGTATGCGGCTGTCGGAACCTTGGCGAAGCGCTCCGCAGGATCGGAGAGGGAGCAGCGATGATCCGGACAAAGGGCGAGGCGGGGACTGGAGATGTAGTCGAAGCTGTGCGCCACGCCCGGTCGGTTTTAGGTGAGATTCGCCGGGTCCAAAACATGCAAGAAGAAGAGGTCATGCGCTACGCAAAAGAGATCGGAGCGCCTTACGATCTGGTGATGGAGACCCGTTCATTGGGTCGGATGCCGGTTGTTAATTTTGCGGCCGGCGGTGTGGCAACCCCTGCAGATGCGGCGCTGATGATGCAGCTTGGTGTGGATGGGGTATTTGTTGGCTCGGGCATCTTCAAGTCAGGAGACCCTGCACCTAGAGCGGCTGCGATCGTTAAAGCTGTCACCCATTGCAACGACCCTTATATCCTGGCGGAAGTCAGCCGCAATCTGGGAGAGCCTATGGTCGGGCGGCAGATCTCGTCCATCCCTGAGGCAGAATTGATTGCAGGCAGAGGCTGGTAATCGTTTTCAAACGATATGAAAATTGGCGTTCTCGCCTTGCAAGGCGATTTTAGCGAACATATTACGGTTTTGCGCAGAATTGGAGTTGATGCTGTCGAAATCCGCCTGCCAGCATCACTGGATGAGATTGACGGGCTGATCATTCCAGGTGGAGAATCGACGACGATCGGAAAGCTGGCTGTTGCGTATGGACTGATGCAGCCTTTACGCCAATTCGGACAGCATAAGACCGTCTGGGGTACTTGTGCCGGTGCAATCTTTCTCTCGAAGGATGCACAGCGGCATCAACCGCTCCTTGAATTGATGGATATTCAAGTAGAACGAAATGCGTTTGGGCGTCAGGTAGATAGCTTTGAGAGCATGATCGAAGTTCCGGCGCTGGAGAAAGTCGCTCCTGCAGGGGGAGGCTATCACGCAATTTTTATCCGGGCTCCATTGATTCAATCGGTTGCAGATCATGTTCAGGTGCTGGCCACATTATCGGATGGAAGGATCGTCGCAGCCCAACAAAATCACCTCCTGGCAACATCGTTCCACCCGGAGCTGACCCTGGACGATCGTTTCCATCGATATTTCATGACCCTTGTGGATTGAAGATCGAGTGGGCGCAAGTTCAATGAATGTTCGCTTGTTCGACTGGAGAGATATCGCTTCCCTTCGCCGCTGCCGCAGCGATAGCGTTTTTCTGGATAGCGAGCTGCTCCTGACCCGCGGCTCATTGATGGTCCCTGGCGTATTGTTCTCGCTGTTGGCGTCTACCATGGGTATTTTCACCTGTGTCAACGAGACGGGAGAACAAACCGATCCTCAGCTGATCGGCCAATTCATACACTCAGCAGGCAGCACCCTCTCTCACCTGACCTTTCTCACTCCTCAAAAACATCTCGAATCGGTGCTGGTTTGCCCGCTGATCGAACGTATGATGGTGATTTCCGGCGAACGTGGAGCACAGCGGCTCCTGGCAGATGCGGATGAAGGCTCACTCGCATTTGATTCGCTTCGAAAATGCGGTTTTGCGGTCTATACCCGTCAGAGGATTTGGCAGCTTGCCGGTCGGATTGGAAACATAAACCGACCCCGGAGCTGGCGAGCTGCCTCGGATCAAGATATCATCCCGATTCGAACTCTGTATAACAACCTTGTTCCTGGGATGGTTCAGCAGATTGAACCGTTTTCAACCCAGCGTCCGCGCGGGATGGTCCTTTACCAGAACGGCGATTTGCTTGCTTATGTGGAATTGAATCAAGGTCGCCGCGGCATTTGGGCTCAACCATTTTTCCATCCGGATGTGGAGGATGTTTCAGCCTATCTTCTGGATATGATTGAAAAAATCCCTGCCCGTCGATTTCGACCGATTTACATCTGTATTCGATCGTATCAATCCTGGCTTGAGCCATGGATTGAAGAGCTGGGTGGGGAAGTGGGTCAACGCCAGGCGGTAATGGTCAGGCAATTGGTCGTCCAACAAAAGGCAGCGCGCGCTTTTAGCTTACCTGCTTTAGAAAGCGGACAGGCAGAAGTCACTGCACCGATGGTGCATCTGGAGAACTGAAGATCGATATGTCACAGAAAAAAATTACCGATGACCTGCACGCCTTGATGGCAGTCTTACCGCTGCCAATTGTGGATGCGGTCAGAAAGGCCAATGACAGCGACAACCTGCTGGAGGTGATCCTGGACTTGGGGCGGCTGCCAACAGCTCGATTCTTTGACCGGGAGGTCGTCCTTCGCCAGGTGGAGGTTTCCCACGAAGACATTGACTTCGTAGTCGAGCGGATTGGAGAGTTTGATGCAGATAATCGGGCAGGGTTGGAACGTTCGCTGCATCGGATTTCAGCGATCCGGAATCGAAGAGGGTATATCGTTGGGCTGACCTGCCGGGTAGGTCGAGCAGTTTACGGCACGACAGATATCATTAAAGATCTGATCGAGAGCGGGAAAAGCTTGCTGATCCTGGGGAGGCCAGGAGTAGGCAAGACAACCATGCTTCGCGAGGCAGCCCGTATTCTGGCTGAGACCAAACGGGTTGTCATTGTGGACACATCGAATGAGATCGGCGGAGATGGGGATGTCCCTCATCCGGCAGTGGGACGAGCCCGTCGAATGCAAGTCGCCACGCCCTCCCTCCAGCATGAGGTCATGATCGAAGCCGTGGAGAACCATAATCCAGAGGCGATTGTGATTGATGAGATCGGGCGGGAACTGGAAGCGGCAGCTGCGCGAACGATCGCCGAGCGTGGTGTCCAATTAATAGGTACCGCACATGGCAACTCTCTGGAGAATCTGCTCCTGAATCCGACGCTTTCTGATCTGGTGGGGGGGATCGAATCGGTCACCCTTTCAGACGAAGAAGCTCGCAGGCGCGGGACACAGAAGACCGTCCTGGAACGGAGATCTCCACCCACGTTCGATGTGTTGATAGAAATCCAAACCCGCGATCGAGTGGCCGTCCATATTGATGTCGCCGCCGCGGTTGATTCGCTACTGCGCGGTTATCCGCTGCCCGCCGAAATTCGCTCCCGGATCGGCGAAGACATCCGCATCGAGAAGGCTTCGGTCCCGGCTCGCCAGCAAGGCACCGGTCAGCAGGGCTACCGAAGGCAGAGCGCTGATGGAGGCGGGGAGCGCTTCTCCAGACGTTCGGAAGCCTTTGAGCCTGGAAACTCCAGAAGCGCGGTTGAAGCCGTGCGTTCTGAGATGGGCAGCGAGGTGGATCAGGAGATTAACCAACCAACCCGAGGCAGGGACGGATTGAAATCCATTCGGATTTATCCGTATGGTGTGGCTCGAAATCGGTTAAACCAGGCTGCCAGGAGGTTAGGCGTCCCTGCCATCTTAGCAGACCAGCCGGCGGATGCGGATGTCCTGGTTACATTGCGATCTTATTACCGCAAGCGGCAGCGGACGATCACGGATGCCGAAAACCGCAATGTCCCAATCTATGTTCTCCGCTCAAACACAGTCAACCAGATGCAGCAATTTCTGGGAGACCTTTTCAACCTATACACGGATGAGCTCCGCAACGCCGGGATGGATTCGATCGTCGAAGAGACGCTGGCGGCGATCAACGCCGTGAGGAACGGTGAGCGATGGGTTGAGCTTCAGCCGGCTGCTTCTGCAATGCGCCGATTGCAGCACCAGATGGCGCGTGAAGCCAACCTGGTTTCGCACTCCTACGGAAAAGAGCCGAACCGGCGGGTCAGGATTTTCCGTGAAATGTAAAGGCAAGTTCATCACCTTCGAAGGACCTGAGGGCGGCGGCAAGACCACGCAGATTGCAGCTCTGGCAGAATTCCTGCGAGCAAAAGAGCACAGGGTCATAACCACCCGTGAGCCTGGTGGTACGCCGATTGGCGACGAAATCCGGAACGTGCTGATGGGTTTGAAAAACACAGAGATGCAGCCGCGCACGGAGATTTTGCTTTTTCAAGCTTCCAGAGCCCAGCTTGTCGAGCAGGTGATCCTTCCCGTTCTTGAACGAGGCGATATCGTGCTCTCGGACAGGTACGCAGATTCGACGCTGGCTTATCAAGGCTACGGATACCAGCAGTTTTCGTTGGATGAACTAAAGCCGCTGATTGCTTTTGCGACTGGCGGGCTGATTCCCGATCTCACTTTACTGCTGGATATCGATGTGGAAGCTGGATTGAAGCGACGGATGCATCACGGCGGCTGGAACCGCATGGATGCTTATGAGATTTCTTTCCATCAGCGGGTTCGGAATGGCTTTCTGGAGATGGCTCAATCTGCTCCTGAGCGGTGGACAATCATCGACGCCAGCGAACCCATGGATCGGGTCCAGGCGCAGATTCGGGACGTGATCCTGGATCGGCTGGAAGGCGAAGAATGGATGAAGGCTAGAAATCGTCAAAGCCGCTGTCGTCCGCAGCTCCTGATCCCAGCTCGGGCATAGTGGCTTCAATGTCCTCGGGGTTTTGGCCCGCTTCCAACCGGTCAATCACCTCATTGAACTCTGGCCCGATGTCCTCGCCCATTTCCCGACTCATTTTGCGCATCATCTGTCCCAGGGCGCGGGGATCATCGTCCAGTCCTTCGAAATTATCCAGGTCCGAAAGGCTTTCAAGGCGGCTGTCTTCCGATTTGGCAATCCGTATCCGGCTGATCCGGCGCTGGACATTTTCGCTGCCGCAGGATGTACATACTACCGGGATGGTCCCATATTCGCTGTAGGACATCACAATCTCGAATCTCTTTCGGCAATCTAGACAGCGATAAGGGTAAATCGGCATAATACCTCCATGGACAATTCGTGGATTATCAAGAATATGAAATTATAATCATACCAGTCCAGATTGTGTTGCGAAATGAGGAAAGCGTGTGTTCAAACGATGAGTTCTACAAGCTCCACCCCAAACCCCTCCTGATAGTTATCTCTGGTCCATCTGGGGTAGGGAAAGATTCGGTAATTGAAAGCATGCGGGCACGCGGAATGCCTTTTCATTTTGTGATCACGGCAACGACGCGCACGCCCCGTTCAGAGGAGAAACAAGGGGTCGATTACTTTTTTCTCAGCAAAGACGAGTTTGCCGAGATGATCGAGAACGGCGAGCTGCTCGAGTATGCAATCGTCTATAACGACTATAAAGGCGTCCCTAAAAAGCAGGTTCGCGAAGCTTTACAGAGCGGCCTGGATGTCGTCATGAGAGTAGATGTCCAGGGCGCCGATTCGGTTCAGAAGCTTGCGCCTGAAGCGCTATTGATCTTCTTAACCACCCAGAACGAAGAGGAGCTGGTTAAGCGGCTCAAGGCTCGTCAAAGCGAAGACCCCCAAGGGCTGAACTTGAGAATCGCCACTGCTCGCCAGGAACTTCGCAAGATAGATCAATTCGATTATATTGTGGTGAACAAAGACAAAGAGCTGGAAGAGACCGTGGACACTATAGAAGCAATCATTAATGCTGAACACCACCGCGTCTGTCATCGAAAGGTTGAATTATGACGGAGGAGTATTCTGCCTTTCCTGGTGAAGACCAGACAGAGCCATTGGGTGCCCAAGCTGCCTCTCAGGAGGCCTGGCGTCCGATTGTGACCCAGGTGCTCATGGCAGTTACGATTGGTGTTTACCTCTTACAGCTGCTCACGAAATATGCCTTTGGCACAGATATACCGGCGGCTCTCGGGATGAAAGTGAACGAGCTGATCATCGCAGGCCAGTATTGGCGGCTGATCACACCGATGTTTCTGCATGGATCGATCCTGCACCTTGGCTTTAATATGTACGCCCTCTATGTCATTGGTTCAGGAATTGAACGTTTTTATGGTAGATATCGCTTCCTTGCGCTCTATTTGCTGGCGGGCTTTGCGGGCAACGTGAGTTCGTTCCTTTTCTCAGATGCCCCCTCTTTGGGAGCCTCGACGGCAATTTTTGGACTGTTAGGCGCTGAAGGTGTATTATTCTATCAAAACAAGGAAATTTTTGGGCCGATGGCCCGCCGTTCGCTCACGAATGTGATCACGATTGCCGCGATCAACCTGGTGATCGGCCTTTCTCCAGGGATTGACAACTGGGGTCATCTTGGCGGTTTGGCAGGTGGAACTCTATTCGCCTGGTTTGCCGGACCGCGTTTTGAGCGCAAAGGGCTTGTATATCCACCCACCGTTTACGATACGCGCGATTCTGGCGATGCCGTTCGGGCTGGAATCATGGTGGGAGTTCTCTTTGCTGTGCTGGCAGGTATAAAAATCTTTACCAATTGAAGCCTGTTTGGCGAGAAATAAATGCCTTTCAGGTGCAGTCTATCGCATAGGTCTTTCGGGACAATTCGTCACCGGGGAAAGAAAAAAGGACACGTCTGCTTTTTCAACTGGCGTGTCCTTTTTGTGGGAGTTTTACAGCGGTTTACTGTCCTGGAAAATCCAGGTCATCGGGGAAATCGTCATCATCCCCAGTATCGTCGTCCGTATCGATATCAGCGTCTAGCTCGTCTATATTGATCTCGAGCCGCACCCAAAGCAGCAGAACCTGACCTTCATCGACTTCGAGCGTGCCGCGCTGCAAGGATCGGCGCCTCACTTTCCAGGCCGCTTGAATCGCGGTATTCAAGATGGATCGTATTCTTATGGCGCCAGGCACGGTGGCAGCGTTCAAGCAGGCTCTGGCCATTGAATGTCCGCAGGCGAGTCAGCCCGACATTAAAGAGCAAAGGGCTTTCGTTAAGGCTGAGCGCCCAACCATCATCCACTGCCTCAAATGTAGGCGGAGGCCCCTCGATAATTGTTATTTTGTCTTCCATCTCCTCATGCTCCAATACCACTATTTTTAACGGAGCGAATCATACCATAAAGCGCACAGAGGGTTTGAATGATTCCTGCAGCCTGCTAGTATAATGGGCCAGGAAAGTGAAGCATGTTTAAGCTTGTGATATTGATCGCTCAACAAGAAAACTGGTCCCAATTTGATTCGGAATGGCCGGGATTTCTTCGGCTGGCAAAATCGATGCCAGGCTTGACGAGGGAAGCAAGTTCCCGGGTGGACCAAATGCTTTATGGGGATTCGTCGTTCGGGCAAATGCACGAGCTGTTCTTCAATTCGCTGGCAGAGGTCGAGTCGGCCCTGGCATCACCACAGGGTCAGAAAGCCGGGATGGAGCTCCAGAGGATTACCAGAGGTCGGATGATCCTCTTTATCACCGATCATAAAGAAGATGAAATGGCAAATATCCGCA
This sequence comes from uncultured Chloroflexia bacterium, assembly GCA_963726375.1. Taxonomy (GTDB): domain Bacteria; phylum Chloroflexota; class Anaerolineae; order Anaerolineales; family UBA4823; genus UTCFX2. Next base: position 317,745 of record CAVSCE010000008.1, read on the forward strand.
AATTCAGGCGTGCAGAAGAACCGCCTGCTTGATGAAGAAGGTGTTTATTGTCGCGTTATATCCTGGGTTTATTCATTATTTTTTCATTACTTGTAATGGTAGGGTTGGGGTTTTGGCTGTTGAGAGGCGGTGGGAAGATTGTCGATAGATCGGCAAGGTTGATGGATTGGCTCAGGAACCCGCTATCCCACCCGGATTGGCAGGTGCAGGCTTTGCAACGATGCGGGGATGCCCCTTTCTTGTTCCCGACCCCGGGATACGTTGGTTTTCTTTGGGATGATTCTTTTCGGGTCGGCCATCGCCATCAAGGGATTGATATTTTTGGCGGGACGGAGGGTAATATCACCCCGGTTTATGCAGCATACCCCGGCTATCTAACCCGACTTCTGGACTGGAAGTCTTCAGTGATCATCCGCATCCCAGAAGACCCGCTCCAGACGGGACGTCAGATCTGGAACTACTACACACATCTTGCCGGTCCAGAGGGCGAATCTTACATAGAGGGGAAATTCCCGCCTGGAGCTTCGGAGATACCTGTCCAGGCCGGGGAATTGTTGGGATTTCAGGGAAATTACTCTGGAACCATTGGGAATCCGGTAGGGGTTCATCTTCATTTTTCTATCGTAAAAGACGACGGAAAAGGTAAGTTCTTGAACGAGCTGGAAATCCAGAACACCCTGGATCCGACGCCGTATCTGGGTCTGCCGCTGAACGCCAAACAGAATCCTGATGCGATCCCAGTCTGTCCTCAATAACGGCTGTTCGGAAGAAGGCAGGAAGGGAGAAGGATGATCGAACCAGGGGAATTTCATGGGAAGGTCGCCCTGGTTACCGGAGCTGGGCGAGGGTTGGGCCGATCCATTGCCGTAGCTTTTTCTGAAAGCGGAGCAAAGGTCATCGCCAACGATATCACCCCGATCAACCTGGACCTGACCTTGCAAGAAATCCACGAGAGCGGCGGGCAGGCCTGGGATGTCATCGCCGATATCTCCAAGTCGATGCCCGTCCAGGTCATGCTGGACCAGATCGTTGATCAATTTGGCCGGATAGATTTCGTCTGCAACCATGCTTCTGTCCAGCCGCAAAAACCGCTGATGGGATTCGATGAATGGGATTGGCGTCGAGCGATAGATATCAACATAACCGGGGCTTTTCTACTCACACAGCTTGCCAGTAAAATTATGATCCAGCAAGGAGGGGGCACAATCATTCACATCGCCCGAAACCAGCCATTTGAGACCTCCAAAGCAAAAACAGTTGGTTTGACCAGCCAAATGGGACTGATCGGATTTACAGGTGCGGCAGCGCAGGAGTTATCTCCGTACAATATTCGCCTCCACACCATCTGTCCATGGGATTCGAACGAGGGGAAGTGAAAGGGATGTGGATATTAAGATGCAGGAGTCGATCGTCAGGCTGTGCCTGAAATTGTGCAGTAAGGCTGGGGCTGGATTGAATGGATTGGTGATCAATTCGCCGGACAGAAACCCATTTTTTTGATCGAGCTTTCTCTAATGAAGCTGTCCCCATGATTGTAAAGAGGGAGGCTGGAAAGACCCGGAAAAAACCGGAATGGACTTCAAGGTGCAAATTATTCATCAGGATTGCGGCCAAAAACCTGAAAGATCTCCAGGTCCTTTCGGGTTTGTCTCACAAAGACCTGGATAGTTCCCGGGAGGATGGAATGGGCATGTATGAGCTGGTGGCAGTAGAAACGCGCGGGCTGGTCGGCCTGGTCCGGTTGAATCGACCTCAGGCGCTCAATGCGCTGAATAACACGATGCTGCGGGAGCTGATGGACTCACTGGCAGCATTTGATTCGAATGATCAAATTGGAGCGATGGTCATCACAGGAGATGAGCGGGCTTTCGCTGCCGGGGCGGACATCAAGGAGATGGCCCAGGCGAGTGCTGTCGAGATGCTGCAGAGCGAACAGATTGCCCAGTTCGACCGGATTCGCCAGATCAAAAAGCCAGTCATCGCGGCTGTCTCAGGCTGGTGCCTGGGAGGCGGCAATGAATTAGCTCTATCATGCGACATGATCGTGGCTTCTGAAACTGCGCGTTTTGGTCAGCCAGAGATAAATATTGGGGTAATCCCAGGTGCAGGTGGGACGCAGAGGTTAGCGCGCGCAGCTGGCAAGGCAATTGCGATGGAGATGGTATTAAACAACCGAACTCTGACCGCGGCCGAAGCTCTGCAGTTAGGTCTGGTCAATCGAGTTGTCCCAATTGAGAGCTACCTGGATGATGCCGTAAACCTGGCAGGCGAAATTGCAGCCAGGGCGCCGATCGCCGTCCGGATGGGTAAAGAAGCCGTGAACTATGCCTTTAAATCGACATTGGCAGACGGGATCGCTGTGGAGAGAAGAACTTTTTACTTCTTGTTCAGCACACAGGACCAAAAGGAAGGGATGAACGCCTTCATCGAAAAGCGCAAGCCGTCATGGACAGGAAAATAACCGCATTCGGGGCTCATTATCCTATTGATGTGTGTTCATGACGGGAGAAGCGCCCCATTTCTGCTTCGCCATATCCCAGATTCAGAGGGTTGGTAAATCCGCCCAGAAGGTTGTTCCGGTGCCGAGCTGACTGCTGACGCCAATCTCGCCGCCGTGTCCTTCGACAATCGATTTGGCGATCGCGAGCCCCAACCCGCTGCCACGCGCCAGCCCGGGCCGCGGTGGATTGGTCTCTGCTCGATAGAATCGCTCAAAGACGTGGGACAGGTGTTCCGGTGCGATCCCCGGGCCGGTGTCGCGGATCAGCACTCGAACGGTACCCGGATTAGGTCCCGAACGCAGGAGCATTTCCACCTGGCCTCCAGGGGGGGTATATTTGATCGCATTCTCAAGCAGGTTGTAAAACACTCGCCGAATTTGATCCTCATTTGCATTAACCTGGGACAGGTTTGGCTCGATCTCCAGCTTTAGGTTGACTTCAGCACGGGTGGAGCGGATCTTGAAAGTTTCGTAGACTTCACGGACGATCGTGCTCAAGTGAACCGGACCGCGCTTTCCGGATTCCAGCCCTGCTTCCATCCGAGAGAGGTCCAGCAGGTCATTAACCATCCGTACAAGCCGGTCGATCTCGGTTTCGATCTCTTCAAGGAAGCGTTCTGCCACTTCCGGGTCTTCAATTGCGCCTTCTCGCAGCGCTTCAGTGCGCAGCTTTGCAACGGTCAGCGGAGTACGGAGCTCATGGCTTGCGTTCGCGACAAAAGCTCGCAGCTGATTCACATTGGATTGAAGTTTATTGGCCATGCTGTTGAACGCTTCTGCAAGGCGGTGAAGCTCCTGGGGGCCGGAAGGCTTGACGCGCACCCCCAGGTCACCATGCCCCATGCTTTCTGCGGCGCGAGTTAACACCTGGATCGGCCGCGCAAGGTTGTTTGCAAGCATCCAACCGAAAAGGCCGACCCCTCCGACAATGAGAAGTGCGACGCCCATCATGACAAGAAAAGACCGGCGCGCTGACTCCTGGCTGGCTTCGATCGGAACCGCCAGCCGAAGGATCCCGATCACTTCGATCTCGCGCTGGACCAGAACAGCCATGAACATGTAGCGCTGGCCGTTAAATTCGCGGATATTGACCCCACGCCCAATATTGCTCTCCAATGCCTCCACCACTTCCGGGGAGTTCTCACGATCGACCCTTTCCGGCAGGTCTTCATAACTACCAATTAAAAGCCTGCGGTCGGGATAATAGACTGCAAATTGTATGTCCGGATTATCAGCAAGCAGGCGGGCGAGCAGCTCTCGGATGAACGTCGCTTCGACGCGTCCTTCTCGCACCTCCTGGATTGGCATTTCGATCGCATTTCCAGCTGTAATGGCCAGGTCCTGGAGGTTATGCTCCAGCTCAAAATTTGCTGACCGGAAGATGAACTGGCCGGTGAAGATCGACATCAGGACGATGCTGACCAAAGAGACCACCAGATGGGAGATCATCAGGCGGGAATTTAGAGAGTTGCTTAACTTGTGGTAAAGTCCGGCGAGCTTAACGCCGGCTCGATTAAGGAAGTTCTTCTGGTCCTGCAAATCGGTACCCATAACCTCGGACAGTCTGAATATATTGTGGGCTCGCAGGATCTTCCTCGATTTTCAGGCGGAGCCAGCGGACGTGAACGTCCAATGTGCGCGGGTCGCCAACCCAATCGTCGCCCCAAACGAGCTTGATCAGCTCATCGCGGCTCATCGCCCGACCGGCGTTCTTCATCAAGACGGCAAGCAGGTCGAATTCGCGGGTGGAGAGCTGAAGCTCTTGATCTCCTTTGAACATCCTGCGTGCGATCGGATCGAGCTGGAGGTGGCGGGTGGAGATCGGTTGAGGCTGCGTGGTTTGCCGATCCAGCTGAACACGCCGAAGCATCGCCTGGATGCGCGCTAAAAGCTCGCGGAAAGAGAAAGGTTTTGGCATATAGTCATCGGCGCCGACTTCCAATCCCAGGACGCGGTCGATTTCCTCGCCGCGGGCAGTGAGCATGATCACGGGTGTGGTCGTGAAGGTGCGCAGACGCCGACAGACCTCGAAGCCGCTGATATCTGGCAGCATCAGATCCAGCACGATCAAATCCGGCTCAAGCTCTTCAGCAGTTTTGATCGCTGAGATCCCATCGGCGGCGATCGCCACTTCAAAACCTTCTCGCTTCAAGCTGTATGTCAGCGAATCGGTTATCAGCTGTTCGTCATCCACAAGTAATATAAGTGTCACGGCAGGCCTCCCGAACTGTCCATCTGAGCTGTGAATTTCAGGTTGATTTAATATTCTGCCACCAATGTCGCAGCCGTCATATAGTATAGTCAATAAACTATCGAATGTTAAGGGATTAAGGATGTTCTAATCCGTTGAAACCACGGCGCCGAAGCTCTACCAGATGGATTGGCAGGCAGGCAGCTGCAATACCTTCTCGCTGAAGTGGTTTATTACCGGGATGCCAGCCGCAAAACTGATAAAATTGAGATGCAGGCAGTCCCTCCGGAGTTTTAACCCATAAAGGATTCTACCGGAGGCAGGAAGTTTCTATTTTGCTCAGGAGTGGAAAAATCCTGTGCCGCTTCTCTGGCTTTCCCTGGCATTTTTATGCGGCGTAACAGCGGGGTGGCTTCTTAAATCGCCGGTTCCTGCCTGGGTGTTCCTCGCAGCTGGGAGCAGCGCCGTGCTGCTGCTGCTCTGCCATGTTGCGGCTCGCTCGCACAGGTTTTCATCCTTGGCGATTGAACGGCTTTTTAACCGATGGCCTGCAGACCGTGAAAGGCTCCTGCCGGGTTTCATCCTGCCTCTCCTTCCGATATTCTTTATCCTGGGCACGCTGCGCTTCCGGGCGACCGTGCCTGAAGTCGATCCTTCTCAGCTGGCCTGGTATAACGACCGGGAAGAGCGTCTTGTGGTTGAAGGCGTCATCTCGACAGACCCTGAATTCCGCGATGCTTATACGCTGCTCCACATGACCGCCGACCACCTGCGCCTGGCGGATGCGGCTGTTTCGATCCCTGTCGAGGGGAATTTGCTCGCCAGGCTGCCGCCGGGTGGAGATTGGCGCTATGGGGACCGAATCCGGCTGGACGGCCGGCTGCGGACGCCCTCAGAGGTCGGAGACTTCTCCTACCGGGAATATTTGGAACACCAGGGCATCCTGTCTACCCTGAGCTGCGGCTACTGCCAGGACTGCAGCGAGCCTCTGGCGCGGGAATGCGCCTGGCTGGTCGGGCGCGACGAGGGCAGCTGGTTTTTAAGGAATGTCTTCGCCCTGCGCCGGGCAGCCCTCCAGGTGATCGACGACCTGTTCCCGGATCCGGAGGCAGGGCTGCTTGCCGGAATTTTGCTCGGGATCGAGACAGGTATTCCGGATGATCTGCTTCAGGCTTTTCGGCAGACCGGCGTTTCCCATATCATCGCGATCAGCGGATTTAATTTTGCGATCGTCGCCGGTCTTTTTGTGCTGGCCTTCGACCGGGTGCTCGGCCGCTGGAAGAGCCTGCCTGCCGCCTGGGTCGGGATCGGGCTATACGCCCTGCTGGCAGGGGCGACGCCGGGCGTCATCAGGGCTGCATTCATGGGAAGCCTGGCGGTCTTCGCGGTCCGGCTTGGCCGCCGTTCGAGTGGAGTGAACACGCTTTTATTCGTTGCGATGGTGATGGCGGTTTTAAACCCGCATGTGCTGTGGGACGTCGGCTTCCAGCTATCCTTTATGGCGACGCTTGGCCTGATCCTGTACGCCGACCCCTTAGAAAGGAATTTCAAAGAGCTTGCCAGGCGATGGCTTACGCCGGATGCGGCGGGCAAGGTGGCTGGTCCGGTGAGCGCATACCTGCTGTTCACGCTGGCGGCGCAGGTCACCACGCTGCCGCTGATCTTGTATGTTTTCAAGCAGACCTCGCCGATTTCTTTGATCGCAAATCCGCTTGTACTGCCGGCTCAGCCCCCCTTGATGGTGCTGGGCGGGCTGGCGGCGATGGTCGGTCTGATTTCGAGGCCGTTCGGGCAGCTGGGTGCGTATTTTGCCTGGCCGTGGATCGCGTATACGATCCGAATTGTCGAGCTGCTGGCTGAGACCCGCATTGCGGCATGGACCATCGGTGGGATCGGCTTTGCGGTGATGATCGGGTTCTACGTCCTGCTCTTTGGCCTGACTCTGTGGGGAGGCCGGCTGCGCGAGTTTGTGAGCCGCAAGATTGATCTTTCGGCACCGCGGCTGGGCTGGGGGCTGAACCTGGGATTGGCGCTGCTGGCGGTCGTGGTCTGGCAGCGGGTCTTCGCCCTGCCAGACGGGCGGCTGCACCTGACCGCGCTGGACGTGGGCGGCGGGGAGGCGCTTCTGATCCAGACGCCAGAGGGGCGCAGCATGCTGGTGAACGGCGGTCCGAGCCCGAACGCGCTGGCAGAGGCAATCGGCAGGCGGATGCCGATCGGAAGCCGCGAAATCGATTATTTGATCGTCGGGGGAGCCGGCGAGCAGCAGATTGCCGGGCTGCCGCGCGGGCTGGACAGGTTCCAGGTCCGAAAAGTGCTCTGGGCCGGGCCGAAAGCGGGCGATTACAGCGCCCGAGAGCTGCAGAGACGGCTGGCTGAGGATGCAATCCCTGTCAGCGAGGCGCAGCCGGGTCAGGCGTTCGAGCTGGGCGAGGGCGCCAGCCTGGAGGTCGTCGCAGTGACCAGGCGCGGGGCGGTCTTTCTGCTGGAGTGGAAGAACTTCAGGGCGCTGCTGCCGGTCGGGATGGATTTTGAGAGCCAGGAGGCGCTGCTGCGAGATCCCCGACTGAGGCCGGTGACTGCCCTGCTGCTGGCGGAGGGCGGCTTTGCCACGCTGAACTCGCCGGAGTGGATCGCGCACTTTCAGCCCCAGCTGGCGCTGCTGAGCGTCGAGGCAGGAAACGCGCAGGGGCTGCCGCATCCTGAGACCCTGGCGGCGCTGGGCGAGATTCCATTGCTGCGCACGGATATGAATGGCTGGATTGAGGTCAGCACGGATGGGGAGCGGCTGTGGGTGGAGGTGGAGAGGAAGCTGGAGGAATGACGCGGAAAGGTCATTTTTATTATGCTTTATAGGCCGCCCTCAGCTTAGCTATGTCCAATTTCTTCATCACCAGCATCGCTTGAGTTACCCGATCGATCCGGTCCTGATCGTTTCCTCGCATCATTTCATCCATGCTTGCGGGTACCACCTGCCACGAAAAACCATATTTATCTTTGAGCCAACCGCATTGCTCCGCTTCAGGAACGGCAGACAGTTTTTCCCAATAATAATCTATTTCGTCCTGGTCCTCGCAATTCACGATGAAAGAAATCGCTTCATTGAACGAAAAAGGGTGTTTATGAGCGCTGTCCATGGCTCCGAATTCCTGTCCGAATAGAGAAAAAGAAGCGTATTTACTACTTCCCTCCTGATCCGGATCCTCGCCTTTGCCATATTGCAAGACGCTTTCGACTTTCGCTTTACGAAATACGGATACCCAGAAATTGATAGCTTCTTCTGCTTTGCCACAAACGCTGCCCACGAACATAATCACTGGAGTAATCTTCTGTTCTACCTGCGCATCGCTGGAATAAATGAGCTGCCAGGAAAGTCCATACTTATCCTGCAGCCATCCATATCTCTCGCTGAAAGGATATGCTCCGAGATCCATGAGGACCTGTCCCCCATCAGAGAGCTTTTTCCATATTTCGTCAACTTCTTCTTTCGTTTTACAGGTGACATGGAACGATACGGATGGATTGAACTTAAAAAGCGGGCCTGCACTGATTGCCTGAAACTCCAGATCTATGAGCTCAAAGGTCACGATATCTACGGAACCCGATGGGGTATTCCGAAGCACATTCGTGTCCTTGACTCTTCGAGTTGGGAAAACCATCCACATAAAAATCTGCCGCTTCCAAAGCTTCTTTGTCGAACCATAAATGCGGGGTTATTTTCTGCATAATCTGTCTTCCTAAAAAAAGCAGGATGATAGATGAAGTTATGTCCTGGGAACAGATTTTTACCCCATTGGGGTTACCAGCTGAAAGTAATTTCCATCCGGGTCTGCCAGGGTCGCAATCCAGCCGCCTTCCATTTCATAAGGTGCGCTTAATTACCACAGCTCCCAGGGCTTTCATTCGTTCAAACTCCTCTTTTACCTGCGCAGTCTCAAGATTGAACATGAGACGCCCTGGATCTTTGGTGGGACCAACCATTTCGGAATGATCCAAACGGCGAGATAGGCTGCGCCCACCTGCCAGCCAAAAAAACCATGCTCTTCATCGGCCATTCCTGGTGGATTTCCCAGGACTTTTTCATAGAAGGCTGCCAAAACTTTGAGTTGTTTTGTTCCGATCATGACGGTGTTAAGATTTAACATGTGGAGCGATCCTTTCTGTCTGCGGTTCAATTGAACTGATTGTGCTGCCTGTGCCTGGTGATAGCGCAGGGCGTTATTCTCAAATGAATTAATCTGATAAATTATATCATAATTATCCTGTAAGGAAAGGTTTTGCACCAGTCAAACATGAAATCGTCCATTTTTCATGACCAGCCAGATCTGCGAGATCTCTCCGCCGAAAACCTGGAAACCGAACTTCTCTTAGAAGGCCTTCGACGATTCCATATCTTTGACTGCCAGGCTGATTGAAAACGCTCCGAGGTTCATGTTTTTTTCCTTTCGTTAAGACAGTCTGGTATCGGCAGACAGGAGCATCGCGCCGATCGAGGTCCAGTCATAGGCCGGGAAAGCCTGATTGGTCGGATTCGTTTCAAAAAAAAACGAAGAGGAACAAATCCTATTCTGACGAAAAAACGGGTTGGCAGGATTTAGTAGGAAATTATAGCACAGATGTTCTAGTTCGGGAAGGGTCAGGGGAAATTATGTCCTGAGATTTGACCGGGTTATCGTGCAGTTGATAGAGACTGCTGGCGATGGCAGCTCGAGGACGGAAATGCGGAAGGATTGCCGCACGTGGAGGCGTTGGAGGCGCAACGGGGACCTAAACCTGCTGGAGGACCACCCTGCGGACGCCCTCATAGATTGGGGACTTCTCCAACCGCGAATATCTGGAGCACCAGGGGATCCTATCGACCCTGAGCTGCTACTACTGCCAGGATTGCAGCGAGCCTCTGCAGCGAGAATGCGCCTGGCTGGTCGGGCGCAACGAGGGAAGCTGGTTTATGGGGAAAAATTATCTCTTTACGTCGGGTATCCCTCCAGGAGATAAACGATCTGTTTCCGGATCCTGAGGTTGGGCTGCTCGCCGGCATTTTACTCGGGATTGAAACGGGCATTCCGGTGAGCTGCTGCAAGCCTTCCGCCAGACCGGCGTCTCCCCTATCATCGCGATCAGCGGGTAGAACGCGATTGTCTTCATCCGCATTCTGCCCCGTTTAACTTATATCTTTGTGACCCGAGGGAATGCACAAATTGTAGCTAGTAATTTCATTTCGGAAAGCTGTATCCAAGAAGTAAGGGGGCCTTGCCGTAAACCGTCTGCCACATGTTCCTATCCATGATATTTTTTATTTCAATTTCTTTTCACCCAATAAGGTAGGTCTTAGGCAGGAAGTTATCTCTTTAATTCCCAGAGAGTATTAAAATTTATTTGTTGCTTTCGACATTCTTTTTGAAATTGTCCAAGATCGCTTGCCAGCCAGAGCGTTGCATCTCTTCTGGATTTTCATTTTCTGGATCAAAGGTTTCTACAACCTTCACGCCTCCTGGCACTTCCGAAAATTCCACCTTCACATGCCGTCCATCGTCCATATCATATTCAATAAGCTGGTACTCTTTTACAACTGTATAAAGTCCCGTGAAGTCGAAGCTCGCGCTTTTATCTTTGGCTGCCATCGTGGTTTTGAACTTGCCACCGACACGCAAATCATTTTCGGCAGCCGGTGCTTCCCAGTCGTCCGAGGCAAAAGCCCAGCCGGTAATGTGCTCGGGCTCATTCCAATATTCCCAGACTTTTTCTATGGGTGCGTTGATTGTGGTGTCTACGGTGATTGTTTTCATTTTTTTTCCGCGATTTCCTTTAACTTTTGCAACGCCTCTGACCACATCTCGTTGAATGCTTCTGTTTCCTTTTCATCAACATCTATATCTACCAGAACTTCGGTTGCCCCGTCTTTTTCTTTGAAAGAATAGTTTTCATAAGCTGGCGCCCATTTTCGCGCTTCATCGCTCGTTGTATCCTCAACACCATTGTGAACAATTCCAAGGTGTTCAATAGAGATAAACTCATACAGTTTGTTTTCCGCGATCCGGCTTACCATGCCTCCCTCCTCGCCGGTTTCGGGATTAGGCCCAAGAAAAAGTATCTTTGATCCCTTGCTCCAGTCGCCTTTGTAATAGGAGCCTGGGTTAAAGGCAGCAGTCCATTCGCGATAGGGCTTGTCATCAAGCATTACGTGCCACACTTTTTCCTTTGGCACGTTGATTAAAATTGAGAAATGTAATTTTTGCATAGCCCACCACTCCACTTCTAGCTTGCTAACTCTAAATCTTGTACTTGAACAGCACCAAAATACAACATCAGCAGGGATTATATCAGAAGGAATGCTTGTACTCGACAGCTCAAATCGAACAGGTAGATACCCAAGTCGAGGCAGGTTAAAATATGGAATGGCCGGTCCCGGCCATCTTTTCAGCACGAGACAATTTCTCTTTAAATAAACGAGCCAGCCAGGTGAAAAATAACGCCGACTTTGTTTTTATGGTTTCAATTTTGAGATCGTCGCCGGCCTTTTTATGCTGGCCTTTGACCGGGTGCTGGGCCGCTGGAAGAGCCTGCCTGTCGCCTGGGTCGGGATCGGGCTGTACGCCTTGCTGGCAGGGGCGTCGCCGGGCGTCATCCGGGCTGTTTCCAGTTTAGTAGGCCGTCAAGTCTCCCACTTCCTTCACATAGACCGGCACACCATTTATTTCAGATGGAATCAGATCTTCAGGCGGCAGCAGCGCCTCCGGGACTTGCTGACGGACCAGCACCACCAGCCCCAGCTCTCCGGCGGGCATGCCGGCAGTCCCACCCCGCCCGATCCCAACCCCCACGACGTTTGGCTTGGCCATCAGCTCGTCCATGTGGGCTTCTTTGACAGCCTGGACTCTCTCGATCTCGGCCCTTCGCCCCCCGACCGATTTTGCTCGGGTTGCGGCAAAATCCACCTGCAGGCCGTTCAGCACCGCCTGGATCGGGTTAAACAGGGTTGCCTGACTGGAGCCGGCAAAGAGCAGTCCGACTGCTAGTTTGCTCCCGCTCTCGAGCAGCAGTGAGCCCGAAATCGCCCCCTTCGGACATGGCGGTGGAGACGAACTGGTGCTCAAAAACGGCGTTGCGGTCTCCGCCGTAGCCGACCGTCAGCGTGGCATCCAGGATGTTGATCACGCCGGTCGTGAAAGCAGTCGTCCGCCCGGATTTCACCACGGCCATCCCCAGCGCAGCCTCTTTTACCCCGGCGACTTCGCCGACCTCCAGGATTTCGTCCAGCACCTCGCTGTCCAGGATGGGCCGGGCGATAGCGGCGTCGATCAGGTTGACCGCCTGCGGGCGAAATTGGATCGCTTCGACACGGTGCTGGGACCCCAGCCAGCGCGCCAGCGTGTTGCCGACGTTTGCATAGGCCTGAGCCAGGCTGCAGGCGGCTGGCTCTTCGTTGAAATTGATCCGCTCGAAGCGCTCGAGCAGGGCGATGGTGTCATGCTCCTGCGTGCCGCCGTCCGCTGGACCGGGCTGCAGGATCGGGTCGCCCGGGCTGCCGCTGTTGCGGTTTGCCAGGACGTGGTTGTTGGAGAGGATCATGCGCGCCCCGCTCTGCCGGTCGCGGACCACGCAGCCGAAGGTCCCGGCGGTGATGCGGTGATGCCCGATGCTCATCCCACCGGGAACCGGGCGGACCCGCTCGGTGCGGGTTTGGAGCGGGCGCAGAATGCCGACCTCCACAACGTCTGTGCGCACCCCGCCCACTTCTGGAGGGATAAAATCTGCATCTGGCAGGCTCACCGGCGGAAGCTTCTGCCGGACCATCACGACCACGCTGATCTCGTCAAACTCCCGCGAGCCGCTGACTTTGTAGCCAACTCCTAGCCCGACCACGTTGGGCAGGGACAAAATCTCGGACTTGAATAACGACTTTGCCATCACGGCATCTTCGAGGATTGTCATAGGGAGCCTCCAAACCGTTTGAGACGGATGAGAACATGAACGCACGTGCCTCGAGAAAGGGTGCAGGAAATGTACCAGCGCCTATGGCGAACTAACAGTTCGCCCTACGGTTGGGTTTTGCAGGGTAAGCTGTCAGGCGAACTAACAGTTCGCCCTACGGTTGGTTTTGCAGGGTGTGTCCAGCGCGGAGTCCCAATGTGCAAAGAGCCTTTTTTGTGCCAGGGATGCGGCTTCCTTCCTCGTTTGCGGGATCGGGAAGGAGGTCGATTTCACGCTGCTTGATCCGGGTTTCCTCTGTCAGGCGCCGAAGGACCTCTGGCGGCAGCGAACCCGCCAGGCGGAAGGTGATAAACAGCGTAGCTCCGGGGGGTTGGAAGTGCGGCAGGTGGCGCTGGTAGTAAAGTCGGTATTCCAATGGAGGGATTTCCTTGCTGTTATTATATTTCAGGATATGCTGACAGGCGAACTAACAGTTCGCCCTACGGTTGGGTTTTGCAGGGTAAGCTGTCAGGCGAACTAACAGTTCGCCCTACGGTTGGGTTTTGCAGGATAAGCTGTCAGGCGAACTAACAGTTCGCCCTACGGTTGGGTTTTGCAGGGTAAGCTGTCAGGCGAACTAACAGTTCGCCCTACGATAGGGTTTTGCAGGGTAAGCTGTCAGGCGAACTAACAGTTCGCCCTACGGTTGGGTTTTGCAGGGTAAGCTGTCAGGCGAACTAACAGTTCGCCCTACGGTTGGGTTTTGCAGGGTAAGCTGTCAGGCGAACTAACAGTTCGCCCTACGGTTGGGTTTTGCAGGGTAAGCTGTCAGGCGAACTAACAGTTCGCCCTACGATATGGTTTTGCAGGATAAGCTGTCAGGCGAACTAACAGTTCGCCCTACAAAAGGCAAGCACCAGCAGCTCAAGGTCCTGGGGGAGCCGCACAGCGGAAGCCGATATCGTTGTAGCGATAAGTCGGATCGACGTCGCTGCGGTTTGCCGTGCGCAAGTAGTAGTCGCCGCCGTTGACCCAGCCGCCGCCGCGGATCACCTTCGAAGATCCCGTGGTTGGACCAGGCGGGTTGAGGTAGGGTAGGGTGCTGTAATATATGTCGCTGTACCAGTCGTTGACCCACTCCCAAACGTTGCCCGCCATATCAAGCGCACCATACGGGCTGGCACCCAGGGGGTAATCGCCCACCCGCGATGTGTCGCCCACGCAGTAGCTGTATGAAGAACCATCATAATAACTATGGTTCGCCAAGCTGCAAGTAGGGCTGCCGTCGCCCCAGGGATGGGTGCGCACGGTCGTGCCGCGGGCAGCCTTTTCCCACTCCGCCTCGGTCGGCAGGCGCTTCCCGGCCCAGGTGCAGTAGTTCGTTGCGTTGTACCAGGAGACGTAGATCACCGGGTAGTCGGCGTAAAGCGGGCTGCTGTAGTAGGGGTCGCGGGTAATGGAATAATCGTACAACGGCGCGGCGCAAGCCCCGGCAGACACGCACTGCGCATACTGGGAGTTGGTCACTTCATATTTGTCGATCCGGTAGGCGTCAAGATAGACCGGGTGGAGTGGCAGCTCATAAGAATAGCAAGAATAGCCGCCGTTATGGAAGGGGTCGCAGCCCATCTGGAACTCGCCGGCGGGGACATCAACCATTTCCATGACGAGGGGAATGTTATTCCGGATAAGAGGGAGAAAAAGCGTCATATCCTCTTGTGGGCTCTCCTGGGGTCCTACCGGGAGAACAACGGCGGCTTTTCCTGTCATCCCGATCAGGAAAAAGAAAATCACACTAATTACAAGGCTTACCATATGCTTCATGACTGTCCCTCGCTTTCCCCACGTTCCATCCATTTCACGCGCAGGCGTCCCAATCACCAAGGCAGGATTTCTTACTTCTATTCTATAACTTATTCGCGCATAGTCAACAATCCAACGAGCAAAGGATAAGATTTAATATTCATCTTTGCAGATTTTCCAGGGTCTGTCAAGCGAAATATTTTCGCGTTTTCCTAGCTCCTCCCCCACAGGCTGACGCTCTCGATATGGTAGGTCTGGGGGAACTGGTCGAAGAGGGCAAGCTTCTCCAGCCGGTAGCCGCCCGCGGTCAGCCGTTTTGCGTCGCGGGCCAGGGTCGCCGGGTCGCAGGAGACGTAGACCAGCGCGGGGGCGGCGAGGTGGAGCAGGCTGTCGACCACAGGGCGGGCGAGACCCTCGCGGGGCGGGTCGACCACGATGGCATCCGGGCGCAGGTCGAGACTCGGGAGCACGATGCTCTGCCTGCCCCTGGTAGATTTCGATCCCATCAAACTCGTCCAGGTTGAAAGCAAAGTCATCCACGGCCTGCTCGGAGGCCTCAACGCCAACCAGCCGGCAGCCGCTTTCTGCAAGAAAGAGGCTGAACAGCCCGACGCCGCAGTACAGGTCGAGCAGGGTCGCATCCGGCCGAAGCGAAGATCGTTCACCCAACCATTCACGCACCTTCAGCACCATCATCGCCGCGACGACCGTGTTGGCCTGGAAGAACGACCCGGCCGAGACTCTAAAGCGGCGCTCGAGCACTTCCATCTCCAGCGCGGGGCTGCCGGCGAGCGTGATGGCTCCCCCGGGGCTGAGGTGGACGACCGAGACCGGCAGGTCTTCGACGCTCAGCTCCGGCGTCTCTAGCCCGCCGCTTTCCAGGATGATCTGGAGGTCACCGCCGCATCCCAGCCGCAGCCCGACCCGATCGACCCCGGCACCCGGCTCGAACTCCAGCTGCGGCCAGAGCTCCTGCAGCGGTTGCTCGGGCAGATGGCACTCGCGGATGGCCAGGACGTCATTCGTGCGAGCTTTGTGGTAGCCGAGCGAGCCGTCTGGCGCGAGGTGAAACTGGACATGGTTGCGGTATGCAACCTCAAATATTGAAGGGGCGATGCCAGCAACCTCGGGGGATGCCAGCCCGCCGATCCGCTCGAGCTGGTCCTTGAGGATGGTCCTTTTCGCCTCAAGCTGAGCCGGGTATGAGAGATGCTGGTAGTGGCAGCCGCCGCACTCGCCATAATGCGGGCAGCGCGGCGTGATGCGGTTCGGGGAAGGCTCGAGCACTTCGAGCAGGCGGGCGCGGGCGAACCTTTGCTTTTCTTCCGTCAGCTCGATGCGGACCTTCTCGCCGGGGATTGCATACGGGATAAAGACCGCCCTGCCGTCCGGCAGGCGAGCAATCGACTCACCGCCGTAGGCGTGCGAAATTGGGATCAGATCATAAGAAGTGGACATGGATTTTCCTTGTTGGATTCTACCATTCGCGCCCCGAGCTACCCTTGCTGATTTCCAGAAACGCCGGGGTCTCAGACTGCTATAATAGATGCTGATGCGCAGGTTTCTTCTCTTTATAGCTTTGGTCCTGGTATCCTGCCAGGCTCCGGACCGGTAATTGGATCGTCCAACCCCAGTCCGACTGCCGCGCCGACTAAGACGATTGAAGTCCCGGTCTTCTTGCCAACGATAGCCACTGAAACCATTCAACCAGCCTCTCCCGAAAGATCTGGGATCACCCCCACGACGGCGGAGGGACCTGTTCGAGCGCAAAGCAAATTCGATGTGCAGGTGCATCCAGATGGGGCGCTGTATCTCGGCGACCAGGTCAGCTTCGAGGTGATCGCGCCGGAAGGTTTCCCGGCTGCCGGAAAAAAGGCTGAGGTCCGGCTGGGGGGACCGGAGGGCGCCTTGATTGGCGGAGGCGAGTTTGGGCCGTTTGGGCTGGACGAGCGGATCCAGGCGACGGTCCTGTGGGGCTGGGATACTTCAGGGCTCGCTGCGGGAGAACATATTCTGACCTTCATCATCAGGCCGGATGGCCCGCTCTGGAGCGAGACGTTCACGCTGCTGCCTTATGGGCAGCTTTCATCGGCAGAGCGCCAGGCGCATTGGGAGAGCGCGCAGAACGGCTGCTGCATCGTCCATTACATTACAGGCACTGCCGCCGAGCGCGATCTGCCTGACCTACTTACGATGTTTGACGACCAGGCTGACCTGGCCGCCAGCCGATTGGGTGTGCTCATCGGCCAGAAGGTCGAGGTGGCGCTTATTCCGCGGGTGTTGGGGCACGGAGGGTTCGCCGGCGAAGGGATCACCCTGTCCTATCTCGACAGCAACTACGCCGGCGGCAGCCGCGAGATGCTTTTCCATCATGAGCTGGTCCACATCCTGGACACCCGCCTGGGCGGCGGGCTGCGCCTCCCTTTTCTGATTGAGGGCCTGGCGGTTTTCTTAACCGGAGGGCATTTCAAGCCTGAGCCGTTACTTCAGCGCGCTGCCGCCCTGCTGCCCCCTGAACCTGGCTGCGGTGTTCCAGATGAGAAGAATGCAACAGAGGCTTGCGGTCTGGAGATGTATATCCCGCTGCCCGAGCTGATCGACTTTTTTTATCAGCAACAGCATGAGACTGGCTACCTGGAAGCTGGAGCGTTTACGGCGTATCTGGTTGAGAAATATGGTTGGTCTGCATTCTCTAACTTTTACCGGGATATCCATCCTGGCGACGCATCAAATGGAGAACCGCAACCTGATTCCAGTTTCGTGGATGCTGCTGCAGAACGCCATTTCGGCTTCAGCCTGGAGCAACTCGAGCAAGGTTTTATCGAGAGGTTGAAAGCTGAGCGGCTGACCCTGGAATGGGCCGAGGACCTGCGGTTGGCCGCGACTTTTTACGACCGCGTCCGGGAGTATCAGCTTTCTTTTGACCCTTCCGCCTATTTCCTGCATGCCTGGCTTCCGCCGATCGAGCAGATGCGGAATCGAAAATCGTTGCCGATCCTTATCGCCGACCGGAGGCACCGTCGAACCTAGCGATAGAAGCCATGTTAGCGCAAGCGGATTCCCAGATTCAGCAAGGTCATTATCGAGAGGCAGACCGGCTGTTGGGATCAATATCCATGATCTTAACCTTTGAAAGCAAGGAAGGCTTTCTTGATTTCTCCATCGATCCGCTAGCTGCAGATTATTATGATCTGGTGCTCCGTACGCTCGATGAAGGCTTTCGCCCGGTACGGATCAGCGTGGATGACGAAACGGCCCGGATTTGGGTGAGCATATCCGGGTCGCGTCTGATAGAGTTAGTTTACGTTCGAAGCAAGAACCAGTGGGTCCCTCTCACGACACTCGCAAGCGATCAAGGACAGGAAAAGAGCGAGTCGAAGGGAGCGGTGCAGTAGAGGTCGAGCGTGTCAAAAGCGATCGCCCCGACAACGACGCAGCAAAGCATGATCAGCAAGACCCCGCAGCCGACATAGAGCCATGTTCGCGAGCGGCGCGGCGCTTCTTCTTCAACCGGCATCTCGTAAGATACGGCGGGATAGGGTTCGGCCGGCCCTGGGGGTACGTTGCCGCTGTAGAGTGGGGGTGATGCAGGCGGCTGGTAATAGGCAGGCTGCTGAGGGGGTTGGGCGGGCGGCTGATATCCATAGTTGGATGGCTCGACGCGGAAGGTTTCGCGCGAAGCTTCAGGCTGGGCCTGCTGTCCCGGTCCGCTGATCAGGGTGGCGTTTGGATCGAAGCCCAGAACTTCATATTCCAGGCTGATTTTCTCGCCCATCATGACTATTTCACCTGGACGAAGCATATGCGGCCCAATCAGGCGCTGACCGTCCACAAACGTACCGTTTGTCGATCCCAGGTCTTCGATTACGTAAGCTCCAGATTGGAGAGTCAGGCGGCAGTGCTTTCGCGAGACTTCTGGGTCGTTGATCACAATCCGGTTGGTTATATCCCTCCCGATCGTCAGCTCATCTTGAACCATCTCGAAGATCTTGCCCGGGTTGGGACCTTTGTGCATCACCAGTTGATAGGTTTGCGAAGCCATTCTCTGCCTCCTAAGCTTATGATGGGATATAGTGTAATGATTTTTAGTCTAAATGTCAAACTGAAATTTATCAGGGACTAAAGATATTTCTCGCCAACGGGAAGAAGCTGAGGTTGACATCGACGAAAACAGCCGCCGAGACGGTCTGCGGGGCGTTGCACGAGTTATTCGCTGTCAACTTGACCAGATAGCTGCCGCGAGGGTTGAAGATGTGCGAGACCGTCGACCCAAATGCGGCATCACCGTTCCCAAAATCCCAGGAAAAACTGATCGGATTTTCGCCTGCGCTGACGGTACCGCTGAAAAAAACCATCTCATCGATCGAAGGATTCCAATTCGATGCGCTGATCTCGGCATCATGAACAAAAATGCACGGCGTCAGGACCGCATCGAGCGGTGTGTTCTGGGTATTGGTGATCGAAACATCGAAAACCGTTTCGGATAGATGATCAACAGCCGAGATATGGACGGTATAGGTTCCTGGCTGAAGATCAAGGTGATAAGAGCCATCTGACTGCGTGACGACAGAGCGGATTTTCTGGCCGTTCTGCCAGGCTTCAACGCCAGCATCGGTGATCGGGGCGCTGGTCGCTTCATCTCGGATGAAACCTGAAAGCTGGCCTTCCATCAGGCAGCCCATGTGAGCGAAGGCAGCCAGCGCGGCCCTGGCAAAATTCGTGTAGTACGTGAAATTCAGGGTCTCCAGCTGGTCGCCGGTTGTATGGTAGTAGGGCGTGTGGTTGGTCCAATCTTCGATCGCCATCACCGCCGGGTAACCGTATTTCCAGAAAGAGGCGTGGTCGCTGAAAGCCTTGCCGTCCTGCAGAATCTGCGGATTGAGCTGAATAGAATATGCCGGGATGACGTCAGCGAAAAGATTGGCAATTGCGAGATCGCCAGCGTTATCCGGGCGCGCGTGCAGCTCGAAAACCGGGTTGCTTCGGGTGTGGTAGCCGAGCATGTCAAGGTTCAGCACACCCTGCAGATCTTCACCCAGGGAGTAGACGTCGGCAGCATAAGCGCTGCTTCCAAACAGGCCCTGTTCTTCTGCGGTAAACAAAGCGTAGCGCAGGGTGCAACCAAAGTCGTATTGAGTCAGGATTTCAGCGATGCGCATCAGCGCGGCGGATCCGCTGGCGTTATCGTCCGCGCCCGGGGCAAATGTCCCTGGATCAGGATTATCGACCAGGGAGGTTGAATCCAGGTGAGCGGTGAGCAAGACGATCTTTTCCGGACAAATCAGCCCTTCCTGCTGGGCGATTACGTTCCTTAACTCTCCGCCCGAAAAATAATCGTACCAGGTCGTCAAGCCCAGAGAAGCGAAGAAGTCGTGGGTGTAGCGAGTCACTTTTGTGATCGATGTGGCCGCAAAGGTATAGCGAGTGAAGAACGTGAAAGGCGAGGTGTTCACGATCACCGGCCACTCGCCGGACAGCCCCCCAACATGGTTATAGAGGGATTGAGAATCAAGCTCGTCAACCATATCCTGCACAATCTGGGAATAGGCGACGGAGTCAGGCAGGGTGGGAAGATAGAGCTTTCCTTCAGGAGCGATCAGCGGCTGCAGAACGAGAGGCGCGACATCAAGCCCCAACGCGATCAAGCTGCCGGAGTGATCAGCATTCATCCGGGCGACGGCCATGCTGCCTTCGATCAGCAGCACGTCTGTGAGCATTTTCGCATCGCTCAGGTCTTGCGCTGATCCGTAGAGCAAGCTGTACTCAGCGCCGGAAATATCTAGATCGAGGACTGTCAGCGGAAAACCACGGCGGAGGATATCCTTTTGGGTCAGCTCATCCGCAGCAGCGACCAGGATGGGGCTGCCATCGGTTGTATAGAGGGTTGCGTATACGTTCAGACCCATTCCGGCAAGCTCAGCAAGCCCAGGCTGTCCGCCTGGATCGATCCGCACAAGCGCACTCGGGCTGCCTTGCCTGTAATAAGAATTAAGCGGGGCTGCCCAACCGGGCAGGAGCAGGCTCACGAAAAGCAGGCTGTTCAGGAAAGAATTTCGGAATATTTTCAAGGCCGCATGACTCCAGCCATGAATAAGTCAAAATCCTCTTCCCCCCAATTCGATGCAACCATCTCGTAATGGAACACTTCAGCGAAGGATTCCTTCACAGCATTTTCGACTTCAAACATATCAGGAATTGGATGCAATAATTCTGCCAGGCTCACCGCTTCAGAACCAGCCAATCCGCAGGCGATAATTCCCTCCCAGTAGCTCATATCCGGGCTCACATTCAGGGCAAAACCGTGCCTGGAGACCCCGCGCGCATCCACCTTTACCCCGATTGAGGCGATTTTTGCCGGGCAACCTCGCCCGGATGCATCCGAAGGAATCCAAACTCCGGTCTTCCCTTCCAACCGGATCCCAGGAATGTGATAACCGTCCAGCACCTGGATCAAGACCAGCTCAAGCTTACGAAGGTAGTCGATTAAATCTGCCCTGGGGAGGCTGTTGGGAGAGGCAGAAGACCCGGAGGGGCTTTCTCCAGCGAAGACCCCACCTGGAGCAAGAGGCAGGAGCGGGTAGCCAATCAGCTGACCGGGGCCGTGGTAGGTCACGTCGCCGCCTCGATCAACCCACAGCGCCGAGATACCCCGGCGCTTCAATTCATCAGCCTCCCAAAGCAGGTTGGCCGGGTTGCCGCTTCGACCAAAAGTGAAGACATGGGGGTGCTCCAAGAGCAGCAGCGTGGGGGGGTGCTCACCCACGGCGATTTGGCCGGCAAGAGCATCCTGGATCTCCCAGGCTCGCTGGTACGGGATCATTCCGAGATGATAGACAATGCAGGGCGCGGACATTTGCTCAAGTATACCCCTGTCGCCGATCGAGTTTGACCACTGGTTTTTTCCTACATCTGTCATATATTTTGCATACAATTTTCAAATCATCCCAACCTATAATTATGGTTGACCGAAGAACATGCAGGCCCACGCGTCCTCGAGGACAAGGGGCTTGAGGAGAAACTAAATATGAACATGGAAAAATTCACTGAAAAATCACAGGCTGCGCTTCTGGGATCTCAGCAGATTGCCGAGGAGCTGAGCCACCAGGCGATCGAGCCCATCCATATTCTGCTAGCCCTGCTCCGCCAGGACGACGGCGTAGTGCCGGCGCTCGTGACGAAAGTGGCGGGAAGCATTGCTGCACTGCGGGAGGAGGTTCAGCAGGAGCTGGAAAAACGACCAAAAGTCTACGGGGCGGCTACCCAGACAGGCCTGTCGCGGCCGGCTTCTGAAGTTTTGGATGGAGCGGCGCGCTACGCCAAAGGGATGCAGGATGACTATGTCTCCACCGAGCACATCCTGCTGGCTCTGACCGAGAGCAGCGAGGGAAAACGGCTCAGCCAGTACGGGCTGACGAAAGATGCGATCCTGAAGGCGCTTGTAGGAATCCGCGGCACGCAGCGCGTCTCGTCGCAGACCCCTGAGGACACCTACCAGGCGCTCGAGAAATTTGGCCGCGACCTGACCGCACTGGCCCGGCAGGGAAAAATGGATCCTGTGATCGGACGCGATGAAGAGATTCGCCGCGTCGTTCAGATCCTCTCGCGCCGCACGAAGAACAACCCTGCGCTGATCGGCGACCCCGGAGTCGGCAAGACCGCGATTGTGGAAGGGCTGGCTCAGCGGATCATCAACGGCGATGTTCCGGAGGGGTTAAGAAAAAGCGGCTGATCCAGCTCGACATGGGGGCGCTGGTCGCCGGGGCGAAATACCGCGGCGAGTTCGAGGAGCGCTTGAAAGCAGTGCTGAAAGAGATTTCTGAAGGCTCAGGAGAAATCCTGCTTTTTGTGGACGAGATGCACACCGTCGTCGGCGCCGGGGCCGCGGAAGGTGCGATGGACGCGGGAAATATGCTGAAACCGATGCTCGCCCGCGGCGAGCTTCACCTGATCGGCGCGACTACATTGGATGAATACCGCAAGCACATCGAGAAAGACCCGGCGCTGGAGCGGCGTTTCCAGCCGGTTCTTGTCTCGGAGCCGAGCGTGGAAGAGACGATCAGCATCCTGCGCGGCCTTAAGGAGCGCTACGAGGTGCACCACGGTGTGCGGATCACTGACCCGGCGGTCATAGCTGCGGCGACGCTTTCCAACCGCTACATTGCCGACCGCCACCTCCCGGATAAGGCGATCGACCTGATCGACGAGGCTGCAGCGCGGCTGCGGACGGAGATCGAATTCCAAACCGCAGTCGCTGGATGTGGTGGACCGCCAGATCATGCAAGTGGAGATCGAGCGCGAAGCGCTGAAGAAGGAGCGCGATAAGGCCTCGAAAGAGCGGCTCGAGCGGCTCGAAAAAGAACTCGCCGATCTGAAGGAGCGCTCGAACCATCTCAAAGCCCGCTGGCAAACCGAGAAAGAAGCTATCTCCAGCCTGCGAGATACAAAGGAGAAGATTGAACAGACACGGGTGGAGATGGAGCGGGCCGAGCGCCAGAACAATTATGAAGCCGCGGCGAAGCTGCGCTACGGTACACTGAACGAGCTTGAGAAAAAGCTGATCGAGGCAGGCAGACGGTTGAAGGACATCCAGGCTGAAGGGGCTCTGCTGAAAGAGGAAGTTGATGCAGAAGAGATCGCCAGCATTGTCTCGCGGTGGACGGGAATCCCGGTTTCGCGCCTGATGGAAGGCGAAATGGATAAGCTGGTGCACATGGAGGAACGCCTGCGGCAGCGTGTGGTCGGGCAGGAGGACGCCCTGCAGGCGGTTGCCAATGCAGTGAGGCGCTCACGGGCCGGGTTGCAGGACCCGGCTAAGCCAATCGGCTCGTTCATCTTCCTCGGTCCCACCGGGGTGGGCAAGACCGAGCTCGCACGTGCCCTGGCCGAGTTCCTGTTCGACGATGAGCGGGCGATGGTTCGGATCGACATGAGCGAATACCAGGAGAAGCATACCGTCTCGCGGCTGGTGGGTGCGCCGCCAGGCTATGTCGGTTACGAGGAGGGCGGCCAGCTCACCGAAGCGGTGAGACGTCGGTCCTACAGCGTGGTGCTGTTTGACGAGATCGAGAAGGCGCATGCAGAGGTCTTCAACGTGCTGCTACAGCTGCTGGACGACGGCAGGATGACCGACGGCCAGGGCCGCACGGTCGACTTTCGAAATACAGTGGTGATCATGACCTCCAACCTGGGAAACGAGCTGTGGATGGGAGGCGGGAATGAAGTAACCCGAGACATGCTCACGCACGTACTTCAAGCCCATTTCCGGCCGGAATTCCTCAACCGGATCGACGAGATCGTGGTATTTCAGCCTCTGAGCCGGGAGCATATCGCCCAGATCGTCGATATCCAGCTGCGGCGGGTCTCGAGTTTGCTGGCAGAGCGAGGCTTTCAGCTTGAGGTCAGCGAGGCTGCCCGCGAGCACCTGGCCGATGCCGGCTACGACCCGGATTTTGGAGCGCGCCCGCTCAAGCGGACGATCCAGCGCGAGCTGCAGGATCCGCTGGCGATGAAGATCCTCTCGGGAGAGCTCAACGAGGGCGAACTGATCCGGGTGGATCGCGGCGCAGATGGACTGACATTTACACCAATTGTCGTCGGGGAAGTGGTCGAAATTCTTGAACTCCAGATGACACGCACGATCATGGTGCGTGTCATCAGTTTTTAAAAACAAGCTATCCTTGACTTTAACGTTCTGCAACGGCACCATTTCTTCAACTATAATGGTCAGGTCAGCGGATCGTTTTTAATTTCACACGACGGCACTGCAGTCATGGAAAACCAGTATTACATCTACCTGCTCACAAACTCTGACGGCTCGCGGATTTATACCGGCATCACCAACGACCTGAAACGACGGGTGCGCCAGCACCGGGCGGGGCAAGGGGGGCGCTATACGCGTGCCTTCCAGGTCTCCAGGCTCGTGTATTTCGAGACCTGCGAGGGCCGAGACCGGGCATTAAAACGCGAAGCTGCAGATCAAGCGCAGCGGCAGGAAGAAGAAAATAGAGCTGATCGAGCAGATGAATATCGAAAGGCGAGATTTATTCGAAAACCTGTAGTTTTTCAGGCCAGTTTTTTTGGCAAAAACGATCTACAGGGAAGAAGAAGGTTTCTGCAACTTTTCGGAATTTGCTGCATCTAATGTAATGAGCATGCAAAGAAACTTTTTTACAAACCTCAGGACGCCGGCAAGGCGTCCTGATTGTTATGGAGCGAAAAATGGAAAACAAAAACCAGGACTTTTTTGAGCGACTGCGCCAGAACCCCCGCCCGGTGGTAGTGGATTTTTGGGCTTCGTGGTGCGGGCCATGTAAAATGATCGAGCCGCAGCTGAAAAAACTGAGCGGCGAGTATGAAGGCCGGGTGGACCTCTGGAAGGTGAACGCTGACGAGCAGCCGGAGCTGCTACGCCAGCTGAAAATCTACGGCATCCCAACCCTGGTCGGCTTCAAGGACGGCGCAGAGGTGTTCCGCCAGACCGGAGCAGGGAATTATTCGACGCTGGCCGGCATTTTTGAAGGGGCTTTGAACGGCGAGCGGCCGGAGCCGGTCGCTGTCCCGCTCACGATCGTGGACCGAGTTCCTGCGGATAATGATCGGCGCGGTGCTGCTGTTCCTGGTTTATTCACGGGGACTGCAGGGGATCTCCTGGCTGCTGCTCGGACTGGCAGGGCTGGCGTTCTTCAGTGCGGTGCACGACCGCTGCCCGGTCTGGCAGGCGATCAAGCCGCGCTTAAAGGCGCTGGTGGGCGCAAAGCAAGACAGCTAGAGCTTCGGCAGCACGATCGTCTGCTGCTTCTGGTATTTCCCCTTCTTTTCCGCGTAGGAGATATCGCACGGCTCATCGGCCTCGAAGAAGAGCACCTGGGCTATGCCTTCATTTGCATAAATCCGGGCAGGCAGCGGCGTGGTGTTGGAGATTTCCAGGGTCACATAGCCTTCCCATTCCGGCTCGAAGGGCGTGACGTTGACGATGATCCCGCAGCGGGCGTAGGTCGATTTTCCGAGGCAGACGGTCAGGACGCTGCGAGGGATGCGGAAGTATTCGATCGTCCTGGCCAGGGCGAATGAGTTGGGCGGGATGACGCACACCTCGCCCTTGTAATCGACCATCGACTTCGGATCGAAGTGCTTTGGGTCAACGACGGCGGAATAGACGTTGGTGAATATCATAAACTCGTCGGCGACGCGGATGTCGTAGCCGTATGAAGAGACACCGTAAGAGATCACGCCATTGCGCACCTGGCTGTCTGCGAACGGCTCGATCATCCTCTGCTCGACGCGCCATCTTGCGGATCCAGTGGTCAGGTTTCAGCCCCATTTCATGCCTCCAAAGAAAAAATTAACGCTGAAGACGCAAAGAACGCGAAGGAAAATACTTAGCGATCTTTGCGTCTTCGCTTTTCACTTCATTTTGACCTGAATGTTACCACGGTCAGCTGGCCAGGATAAACCTGCACCAACTCCTCGCGCAGGCCACCCATCGGAAAAGAGAGCCGGTACTGGCCGGCAGGAAGACTCCCCAGGCCGAAGCTCTCCAGGAAAGGCGGCTGGCCGACCAGTCCTTTTTCCTCGTAAGTGATCAGCGAGACCTGGAAATCACTCGGCCCATCCGGACCTTCCGGCAGCCGCTGGATCGTTATGCTCGGCATCTCCAGATAGTCCCCGTAGGAACCAAGGAAACGGCCGGCGAGCGCGCCCATCGGCTGACCGTCGGAATCCAGCTTTGGAGCAAGCCAGAGCTCCGGGTTGCGGGAGGCCTTGTAGCTGTTCTCGCCAAGGCGGACCTCGAAATGGAGGTGGCTGCCGGTGGCGATCCCGGCCATGCCCGACGCTGCCGATGCGCTGCCCGGCCTTGACGGACTGCCCAACCTGCACCCCGATTTCGGAGAGGTGGCCATACAAACTATAAATCGGTCCGGTCATTTCGGGAAATGCTTGCTCAACGCTTGCGGGCAGCGGGTGCTCGATCACGACCAGGTTTCCATAGAAATTCGAGTATGGCCCATAGAAGGTGATCGGCCATACTCCACGGGCGGAGGTGGGATCGAGATCCGTTCCGGCGACCACGACGACTCCGTCCCCGGCGGCCTGTACGGGGGTCCCGAAGCGGTTCAAGAACTCGACCCCATGGTGCGGGTCGCGCATCCCGGACTGCGTGCTGCCGAAGGGGTAGGTCTGGTCAACGAGGTCATTGTCCGGTGGGGAGATCGGCCGCTGCAGGAAGAGCGGTCCAGAATAGGCGCACAGGTCCTCCAGGCAGGGAGCAGCTGCAAGCGCCGTTGGGGTCGGTGAGGGGGATGTTGGCGGGGGCGGGATGGTTGGAGTGGGTGATGAGACCAAGATTGTCTCAAGCGGCTGCTGGGTTGTTTCGGAAGGCTGTGCGGCCAGGCTGCCAAGCGGGATCGGAGTGGGCTGCTGGGCCGCCGCAGGGGAGCAGGCGGTCAGCAAAACGAACACACCAGCGACCAGCAGACTTATGCAGATGTGGACGCCGCAATAATTCGGTCAGCTAATTTCATGGCAGAGAGATGCCTCCCCGCTCGGCCATCTTCTGCCGCACCAGCGCTTCTACTTCATCTGCCTGCGCTTCCAGCTCGCGAACGGCCATGACAGAGCGCGGCGCCCTCTGAAGGATTGCTCAGGCTGGCGACGTTGATGCGAACGTTGTAGCCGGCGCCGGTCAGGGAGGCGCGGCCGAGGGCAACCCCGCTGGCCCCGTCGCTGATCGCGTTCACGTTGCCGACTTCGACCGTCCGGGCGCCGAGCTGCATCACGCGGAGCGCCTTTTTTGCGGTTTCCAACGGCACCTGAGCTGCGACGAGCGTGGCGAGGTCGATCGCTTTCTGGCGGATTTCGGCCTCTTCGTCGGTATCGCGGGGGAGCTTGAAGGTCTCCATCACCACCTTGAATGCATCGGCGTCTTTTTGGATCGCGTCCTTCAGCTCGTGGCGTAGTATTTCAGCTTCTGCAAGAAGGGAATACATCTCCGCTTCGACCGCAAGGTATTTCTTTTTTCCGAGCGTCAGGCGGGCGACCATCGCTGCCAGCGCTGCACCTGCGGCGCCGGCATAGGCGGCGGCGGAGCCACCGCCGGGGGCGGGTGTACCGTCAGCCAGGGCATCCAGAAAATCCTCAGAAGCCGAGGCGCTGGATTCGGCTTGTGCAGCAGCCAGCCGATATTCTAAGATCTGTTCGGGTTCAAACTGGTCCAGCTGCAGGTGCCAGCGGGCGGCATCGACCAGCGCTTCTTGCGGAACCAGCCCGACCAGCTCGCTGTGGTGGACGCCCACGCCGTAGCGGGCTGCCTCGCGGCGGATCAACTCGACGACCCGGGCAATGGGCGTGCTGCGGTAGTTCGTCAGGTTCATCGAAACCTGGGCGCGACCATCGACCAGCAGCCCCAGGGCTTTCACAAAGCGAAGCCCACCGGACGAGTTGCGCACGGCTCTGGCAATTTTCTTGGCGATTGCTACATCGGCTGTGGTCAGATAGACATTAAAGGCGACCAGGGGCTGGCGTGCCCCGATCACGGTTGCGCCGGCCGGGCCGACTTTTTTCGGTCCGAAGTCCGGGTCGCGTTCGGGGTTGACTCCGATCTCCTCTTTCAGGGCTTCATACTGGCCGCGGCGGATGTTCTCCAGGTTTTTTCGCTCCGGGCGGGAGGCGGCCTCTTCGTACAGGTAAACCGGGATGCCGAGCTCGGCTCCGACCCGCTCGCCAAGCCGGCGAGCCATCAGGACGCATTCCGGCATGCTGATGTTGCGGATCGGGACGAATGGGACGACGTCTGCTGCGCCGATCCGGGGGTGCTCGCCGGTGTGCCGGTCAAGGTCGATCCTTTCTGCAGCCTTGGCGATCGCTCGATATGCGGCTTCTTCAAGCGGCTCTGGCGGTCCGACGAAAGTCAGCACGGTCCGGTTGTGGTCTACGTCAGAATGGCGGTCCAACAGGTGGATCTCGTCAACCGAGAGGATCGCCTGGACGATCTCTTCCACCACTTCGGGGCGGCGGGCTTCAGAAAAATTGGCAATACACTCAACAATCGCTTTTGACATGCGGCTCCCTCAAATCAGTTCAGGTCAAACGCCTATTATACTCAACATCCCCATCACCGAACGCCCAGGTGGAACGCAGACATCCCCGCATCAGCTGGTTCAAAAACGACTGCCAGTTTTTTACTACTGGGAGCTATTGCCATCCTTTCAGGATTGACCCGTTGAGGTTGACGGTTGAAAATATCAGCTGTGACTGAGCGAGCGGAGCTTCTCAAACAGCTCTTTCTCCTGCTTGCTCAAGTTCTTGGGCAGCTGGACCTGGATGACGGCAAAAAGGTTCCCGCGAGACTTGGGATTTTTGATTTGAGGCATGCCCAGGTCTCGCAGCCGAAAGAGACGGCCGTTTGCAGTTTCGGGTGGGATGGTCAGCTCAACGGGGCGGTCCAGGGTTGGTACGCTCACCTTACCACCCAATACGGCTGTGTACAGATCGACCGGGACGCTTACTTTCAGATCATCGCCTTCGCGCGTGAAAATCGGGTGAGGTTGGACCTCGATCTTGAGATAGAGATCCCCGGCCTCTCCGCCGGCTGTGCCCATCTGACCCTGTCCGCTCAGGCGGATCTTTGAACCAGATTTTACACCGGGTGGGACCTTTGCTTCGATCTTCCTGCCGCCTTCCCACTGCAGACTGAGCGTCGTGCCCCGATAAGCATCTTCAAGCGAAATCTGGACGGGCTGTTCGGCGTCGCGGCCTTGCTGTGCGCGCTGTCGGCTTGCAGCCGCCCGACCGCCGGATGCACCTGCCCCGCCAGAGCGGCCGCCGCGGTTTCCAAACAGCATTTCGAAGAAATCCGAGAAGCCGCCGAGACCCCCCATGCTCCCGCCGAACATCTGCTCAAACTCTTCCGGAGTAACGGTATGGGTGTAGGTCTGGCTTCCAGGACGGGCGGTCCACTGACCCCAATCGAAGTCCTCCGGCCGCCCACCGCTGCGCTCATACTGCTGCCAGGAGCTACCGAAACGGTCGTATTTCTCCCGCTTCGATTCGTCCGACAGCACTTCATTGGCTTCATTAATATCTTTGAACTTTTCTTCGGCAGCCTTATTGCCGGGGTTCATATCCGGATGGTACTGCCGGGCAAGCTTGCGGTAGGCTTTTTTGATTTCTTCCTTGCTGGCCGTTTTGCTCACACCCAGGGTTTGATAATAATCCTTGTAATTCATTCCATTCTCCAGCGGCTGCGAGTTCGATCGCACTCCACCATCCTATTTTACGATATTTATTGAACCAGGTCTCGACTGATCGGTAAGATTTATAAAGCTCATATATTTTTCTAGCGATGTTCTAACAATGCCTGGATATAGTATGCAAAGATAAACCATGAAATTCGTGAAGTTCGATAAATGACGGAGGTTTTGAAAAATGTATCGACGATATAGTCTCCCCACATCCTGGCGTGAAATGGACCGCCTGCAGCGCGAGATGAACCGGCTTTTTGAAGAAAATAATCCCACCCGGATGCGCCGCGCCCCAAGCTTTCCGGCGATGAACGTCTGGACAAGCGATGAAGGTCTGGTCGTCACGGCCGAAGTACCCGGCGTGAACCCGGAAGACATGGACATCAGCGTGGTTGGTGAAACGCTGACACTCACCGGCGTCCGTAAGCCCGAAGAGCTGAAAGAAGGCGCCCGCTACCACCGCCAGGAACGCGGCAACGGCAATTTCACCCGCTCGGTCCAGCTGCCATTTCCTGTAGATGTCGGGAAAGTGGATGCGATGTTCAGAGACGGCGTGCTGAATATCTCCCTGCCGCGCGCCGAGGAAGACAAGCCGCGCAAGATCACAGTCAAGAGCCTGTAAACAGGATCAGGATTTTTTAGTAGGAAAGATGCGGAGGAATCAAAATGGCTAATTCACAAGCATTGCAAGTGGAAAAAGAAGAGCTCACCACGACCGAGAATACCGAACCGACCCGCGATGTGTGCTGCTTTATCCCGCGGGCTGACATTTTCGAAGTGGACGACCAGATTGTGATCGTTGCCGATCTGCCAGGCGCAAACGAGGAAGCAATCAATGTAACGCTCGAAAAGAACGTCCTGACGATTAACGCCCTGGTAGACACAGAACTCCCAGCCGGATACGCCCTCGCCTTCTCTGAATATGAAGTGGGCGATTATCAGCGCAGTTTTCGGCTTTCGAACGAGATTGACCGGGACAAGATTGAAGCGGTCGTGAAGGACGGCGTGCTGCGGCTTTACCTGCCGAAGTCCGGTGAATCCCGGGCGCGCAAGATCAACGTAAAAGCTGGTTGATCCAGTCTTCAAAACAGAATACACTAATTGAAAAACCTCCTGTGGTGTTTATTCCGCCGGGAGGTTTTTTTCTTTAATTCCCCGGGTTCAGTGAAATCAACGCCAACCCACCTACCAGCAAAATGACCCCAACCCACCCAAGCGGGGCCAGCTTTTCGCCGAGCACAAACACACCCAGCAAGCCGGCGGTGAGCGGTTCAGCAAGCGTGAGGGTCACGGCTGTTGAGGCGGAGATCGTTTTTAATCCTCTTCCAAAGAAAACATAAGCCAGTGCAGTCGCCGCCAGCCCGAGGTGGAGCGCGACCGCAAGCCCAGCCGGCTGACCGAGCCAGCTCAGATCAACCAGCATCAGGATTGGTGCGAGCATGGCTGCCCCCAGGCAGAAGACGACCGCCATCACTGCGTCTGGCGGACGACCCTCCAGCAGCTTCTTGCTGAAAAGCGTGAAGACCGCGTAGCATGCGCCAGCGCTGACCGCCAGCAAGATTCCCCAGGCCTGAAAGACGGCACCATTAGACGAAAACGCCAGCAGCGTACAACCGAGGATCGCCAGGCCGGTCGCACCAGCCCAGCGCCGACCGGGTCTGACTCCCTCCACCAGCCAATCCAGCGCCCCCGCCACGACAGGAGCGCTGCCGATCCCCACGAGCGTTCCAGCAGCGACCCCGGTCGCCGCCACGCCAGAAAAAAAGCATACCTGATAGCCGGCGATGCACACCGCCGCAGCGATGAGTGTGCGGATCGGCCAGGGACGGCCTGCTTTCAACGTGCCGCGCAGCACGGCAATTGCCAGCAAGGCAATCCCCCCAAGCGCCAGGCGCATCGATCCTACCGTGACAGGAGATGCATCCGCCGGGGCAAGAGCCTGGGCGGTGCCGGTGGTTCCCCAGAGCACCGCGGCCGCAAGGACAAGCCATTCTCCGCGCAGTTGTGGTATCGTTGGTTTCATAAGCGAGGGCTAGATATCGGGAATTTCTCGAGTATACTTCATCCCGTTCGAAACCGGCATCCCGCGGATGGATTGAATTTAATCGAATGGAGAACAGCTTCCATGTCCTTTCGAGACTATCTCTCAAAATTAGAAGCGCGCGGCGACCTCATCAGGATTCATGCTCCGATCTCGAAGGACTTTGAGATCGCGGCGCTGCTCAAACAGCTTGAGCCGAGGCCTGTGCTCTTTGAAAAGGTTGCCGAGTTGCCTTTTCGCGTTGCAGGAAACCTCTTCTGCGGGAAATCCGCCTTTGCCGATTCCTTCGATATCCCGGTTTCGCAGATCATCCCTTTTATGACCCGCGCGATCGAAAATCGCTCACCCGGCAGGATCGTCGAACAAGCCCCCTGCCAGGAGGTGATCTCGAGCTGAGCTCGACCTGGATGATCTGCCTATCCTGCGCCACTGCGCCCTGGATGGGGGAAATTACATTTCTTCCGGGGTCGTGATTGCGAGACACCCGGTCTACGGTCAGAACGCTGATTTCCACCGCGGCATGCAATTCTCGGGTCGGGAGCTGGCGCTGCGGATCGTGCGGTCGCGCCATTTTGACCACTTCCTGCGCGACCTGAAGTCGCTTGACGTAGCGATCTGCGTTGGAAACTCGCTCAACGTGCTGGCTGCAGCGGCTACATCGGTCGAGATCGGGGTCGACGAGCTGGAGATCGCGAATGCGCTCGAGCCGCTTGAGCTTGTCCGCGCCTGGAGCGTAGACCTGCTCGTCCCGGCGGAGGCGGAATTCGTCCTGGAAGGGACCGTCTATCTGGACCGCCTGCACAACGAAGGTCCTTTTGTGGACCTGACCGAGACCTATGACATCGTCCGCCAGGAGCCGGTCTTTGAGCTCAAAGCGATCACGCACCGAAAGGATGCGATCTGGCAGGCGCTGCTGCCGGGGGCGCTGGAGCACAAGCTTCTGATGGGGATGCCGCGCGAGCCGACGATTTTCCGCAAGGTGAATGAGGTCGTCCGCTGCCTGGATGTCAACATCAGCCCGGGAGGCTGTTCGTGGCTGCACGCGATCGTCCAGATCGACAAGCGAACCGAAGATGACGGAAAGAAAGCGATCCTGGCAGCCTTTGCCGGGCACCGCTCGTGCAAGCACGTCTATGTAGTCGACCCGGATATCGACATTTATGATCCGCTCGCAGTCGAATGGGCGCTGGCGACCCGCTTCCAGGGCGACCGAGGGCTGGTTGTGCTGGAGAGGTCGCCTGGCTCAAGCCTGGATCCAAGCGCCGAACCGGGAGACCACCTCACCACCCGGGTCGGCTTTGACCTGACCATGCCGCTGGATGTGAAGGGCAAGGATTTCAAGAAAGCCCCATTTCCACAGGTGGAGCTCAGGCGTTTCCTGGGCGAGGGGAATTGATGATGGAGCTCACGAGGGAAGAACGTGGAGATGCTGGCTGGTGAGCAGGGTAGGGCAGTCCGCAAAGCGATGGAAATCCAGGTTGCGCTGGGCGAGATTTACGGCGCGGAGCGGATGGTCCCGGTCAGCTCGGTCCAGGTCTCCGGGGTGAGCTTCGACAACCTGGGTGAAGCCGGGCTGGCTTTTCTGAACCAAATGGCTGAAGGAGGCGGGCAGGGCGCGTGTCTGACGACGTTGAACCCTGCCGGGATGGATGTGGAGAACTGGCAGGCTCTCGGGATCAGCCCGGATTTTGCCCGCGACCAGCAGCGCGTGATCGACGCCTTCCTTCGGATGGGGATCGTAGCCACCTGCACCTGTACGCCGTACCTTTGCGGGAACCTGCCGCATTTTGGAGAGCACATCGCCTGGGCAGAGAGCAGCGCGGTTTGTTTTGCCAATTCCGTGATCGGAGCGCGCACCAACCGCGAAGGGGGACCTAGCGCGCTGGCAGCAGCGCTGACCGGTCGAGCCGCCGAGTACGGCTGCCATCTGGAGGAAAACCGCCGCCCTGATCTGCTTGTGAACGTGCAGGCTCGCCCGAAAGGTTCACACGAGTTTGGGGCTCTCGGGAAGGCAGTAGGGGAGCAAATGCAGGCAGCGGGTCAGCGCAGGATCCCCTATCTCAGGGGAATTGACGGGGCTGCTCTGGAGGAATTAAAATCCTTCTGCGCCAGCCTGGCGACTTATGGCGGCAGCCGCACTTTTCCACATGGAAGGGATCACTCCTGAGGCCGGGCTTTTCGCACCTCCCCAGGAAAATGTGACCATCACCCGAAACGACCTGGATCAGGCTGCTGCCAGCCTGTCCGATGCTGCTTCAGAGGAGGTGGATTTTGTCAGCCTGGGCTGCCCGCACCTCACGATTAGGAGATTAGCCGGGTCGCTGAGCTGCTGGAGGGGAGGCGGGTCTGGCGAGAGTTTTGGCTAACCACAGCCCGGCCTACAAAGCAGGTCGCCGACCGGATGGGCTACACCCGGGTCATCGAAGCCAGCGGGGCAAAGTTCGCGGTCGACACCTGCTGTGTGGTCGCGCCTATTCAGGGCCGATTTTCAGCGCTTGCGACCGACAGCGCCAAGGCATGTTATTACGCCAGCTCGAAAAATCGATTTAAGCGGCGATTTCATATCCTTTGATGAGACTGTTCTGGAGGCATTAAAGCCGCTGCCCAAAAAAGCAAGCCGAGATCTTATCGATGAAACTTCAAGGACGTAAAATCTACCCGGGAAATGTCCGGGGGGAGGCCCTGGTCAGCACCCAGGCGATTTCATTTTACGGTGGTGTCGATCCAGAGACCGGTATGGTGGTCGAGCGCGGCCACGAGCTGGAAGGCCGGTCGATCGCCGGGAAAGTGCTGGTCTTCCCAACCGGAAAGGGTTCGACGGTTGGCTCTTATACACTTTACCGCCTGAAAGCCGAAGAGAAAGCGCCGCTCGCGATTGTCAATGCTGAGTGCGAGACGATCACCGCGGTGGGCTGCATCATCGCCGAGATCCCTTGCGTGGATCGAGTGGATTTGAGCCACCTGCAGAATGGCCAGGTCGTCGCAGTGGACGGCGAAGATGGCGAGGTGAGGATCCTCCAGCCGGCGAACCAGCCCCCGCCAGCTCTGCGGCAGCGAGAAGGGCACCTTCACCGAGGAAACGATGCGCCGGCGGCTGCCGGGCTTGGTCGATCGGGTGCTGGCAGAGGACGGCTGGTCAGCGGAGTTGAAGCGGCGGCTGGAGGCTCTAAGGGAAGAGATGCCGGAAGGGCTGCTCCGACCGATACTCGACAAAGGCGCCCCAGATGAGGCGATCTGGAATGAGTGGATGGAGCCTCACATCGGAAAGAGCTGGTTGGGTGCGCCCTGGTTCCCGGCAGAGACCTATTTCTTCCGCAGGATCCTGGAAGCCAGCGGTTATTTTCAGCCCGGTCCTGACGGCGGCAGAGACCCCTTCCGATCTCAGAAACGGGAAGGGCTAAACGGGGTGCGGCGGCGGCTTGAACCGATCTGTGAGGAGCTGCAGGCAATCTCTGCGGGAAATCCCTGTGAGACGCTCTCCCGGCTGCTGCGTACCGTGATCTGGGGAAATCAGGCCGATCTGAGCATATGGCCGATCGGCGGGGAGCAACCCGCCAATCACGCCGGCGACGACCGGATCGCTCACCTGCTGGTGGACCATGCCGCTGTGGCAGCCAAATGGATCACAAGTCAGCCGGGCGGTCTCATGCGAGTCGATTTTCTCCTGGATAACGTCGGGCTGGAGCTGGCTTATGACATGCTGCTGGCTGACACCCTGCTGGCTAATGACCTGGTGCAGAGCGTCTGCTTCCATCCAAAAACTTATCCGACTTACGTCTCGGACGTGACCGTACCGGATTTCCACGAGATGGTCGATCACCTGCGGTTTGCGGACGAGCCAAATGTCAGGAGGATGGGGCTTCGGCTGCTCCGCTATCAGTCCGAGAAGCGCATCACTTTAAAGACTGAAAACTTTTGGATCTCCCCGCTGGTGTGTTGGGAAATGGATGAGCCGACGCGGGATGGTCTGCGTCGGGTCAAGCCTGCTTATCAGCAAGGGCGACGCCAACTACCGCCGCTGGGTGGGCGACCGGCACTGGCCATTTGATGCGCCGATCGAGACGATCCTGGCCTACCGACCTGCCCCGCTGCTGCTGCTGCGCGTGCTGAAGGCGGAGGTAGTTGCCGGTTTAAGGCCCGGCCAGGCGGAAGTGATGGATCAAAATGAACCTGGCTGGCTCTACAACGGCGAATGGGGGGTCATTCAGTTTGTCTCGTGATTTGTTACCTGTTCATAACCTCTCTATATCACCTTCACAAGTTCTTCATATTTGACGGGTATTATTTCCAAAATCGTTCGCATTCATTAAAGCCATGGAGGCTTCATGATCACTTTGTTTGGAAAACGCTACCGTCTTTTTAGACCCCGGACCATTTGGATACGGAAAATCGTCCAGGCATTCTTCTTTACTCTGATCGCGCTGATTTCCATCAACCACAGCCTGGCAGAAGCCGGGGGTGGAATCCCCTTCCTGAGCAGCGCCTCGCTGCATGCCCTGTGCCCGTTCGGTGGAGTCGTGACGATCTATCAGTTTGCCACAACCGGGACGTTTGTCCAGAAAATCCATGAATCCGCCTTTATCCTGATGGTGATTGGCTTTTTCCTGGCAATCCTCTTCGGCCCGGTATTCTGTGGATGGGTTTGCCCGCTTGGCACAATCCAGGAGTGGGTCAGCCGGTTCGGCAGGAAGCGCTTCAAGCGCCGTTTTAATCATTTTGTCCCTGCCAAGCTGGATAACGTGCTGCGCTACACCCGCTACTTGGTTCTGGCCTGGGTGGTCTACATGACCGCGGCCAGCGGTACGCTGATCTTTTCCCAATTCGACCCATATTTTGCGCTTTTTAACTTCTGGAGCGGCGAGGTTGCCCTGTTTGGATTGGTGATCCTGGCTCATCACCCTGGTGCTCTCGTTTTTTATCGAGCGACCGTGGTGCAAATACGCCTGTCCGTACGGCGCCGTGCTGGGGATTTCCAACTTTTTCCGCATTTTCGGCATCCGGCGAAATGCAAGCACCTGCAAAGCCGACGGCGCCTGCTCGATCATGTGCCCGATGAACATCCCTGTAGACAGCAAGATGGTAGTGCATGACCACCAGTGCATCTCCTGCCTGGAATGCACTTCCGAGGCGATCTGTCCTGTTGCCGGAACGGTCTCATTTTCAACTCGAGGTGCGAAATGACGCTTAATTCAAAAACGCTGGCAGTTTTTATCGTCCTGATCCTGTTCGGTGGGATTCTTTTCAGCACGGCGATGGGGTGGTGGCAGACCGAATCAAGCAAGGTCGCAGCAGCTTTTGAGGAAGGCGAATTTGCCGGCCAGTCCAACCCGGCGGATATCCGCGGCTCTTATACCTTTGGGGATGTGGAGAAGAATTTCTCGGTACCGACTGAAGTCCTGGCTCAGGCTTTCGGTGTGCAGGATCAAAATCCCGCAGCATTTACGATCAAAAACCTGGAAGATCTTTACGCGGGAAGTACAGAGATAGGCACGTCATCCGTGCGGTTGTTCGTCGCTTTCTATACCGGGCTGCCTTTTGACCTGGCTGGCGAGATTTACCTGCCAGAAGGGGCGGCGGAGGCGCTTGCCAACCGGGAGCTGAGCCCGGAGCGGCAGTCGTACCTGGAGAGTCACCTCGTCCCTGGCTCGGATGCAGAGATCACTCAAGTTCCGGAAGCGGAAGCTACCGTCGGTCCTGAAGCGACAAACGGCACCTGATTTGGATGAGCGGATTGTTAAGGGAAAGACCACATTCGGCGAGCTCCTGGGTTGGGGTGTGTCGAAAGAGGCCGTCGAGGATATCCTGGGGATGCCGATCGGCGATCCAGGCTTAAAGATTAAAGACTTCTGCAGCGCCAATGCGCTAGATTTCGAGACAATCAAATCCGCACTGCAAGCCGAAGTGGATAAGATCCAATAATTCTTTACTGAGACCACTGCTTCGGTGTGCGGTCCCAACGGTGTGGTCTTAATGCCCGGTGCAGGTCTTCTGGAAGCGGGCCGAGGTCGCTGGCAGCGGATATTCTCGCGGACATGGCGCTCCTTGCGCATCCCGGGGATGATCGTGCTGACGGCCGGCTCGTTCAGGATGAAGCGCAGCGCCAGCTCGGGCATATCCATCTTGGGCGGGATGAGCGGCCGCAAGCGCTTCGGCATGCGTCGACGCTGGATTTCAGGTTTTCTGGCACGAAGTAGGTATTGCGCCAGTCTCCTTCCGGCCATTTGCTGTCGAGGGTAGACTGCCGGTCAGTGTGCCTTCGTCGAATGGGACCCGGGCGATCACCGCGACGTCCATCTCAGTGCAGGCAGGGAAGAGCTCGTCCTCCGGGTTCTGGTCGAAGATGTTGTAGATCACCTGGACGGCGTCGATCAGCCCGCTGCGCACCGCCTTCACCCCGTTCCAGGGCTCCCAGCGGTTGATGCTGATCCCGACCGCGTGGACCAGTCCCTGGCTGCGCAGCTCATCCATCTTCTTCGCCCAGCGATCATCTTCCAGCCAGGCATCCTCCCAGGCGTGGAACTGGATCAGATCGATCGATGCCATGCCCGGTGTTCTCCAGGCTGCCTGTGCATGTATTCCTCGATATAGTCCGGCGGGAAGCAGTCGTCCAGCGTGAAACTGCGCTGGCTGGGCCAGATGCGGTTCTTTGGGGGGATTTTGGTGGCGCGTGTAGAGCTTCTTGGCCGGATTTGCCCGCACGATTTGGCCAAGCAGGTTTTCGCTGTGCCCGTCCCCATAGGCCCAGGCGGTATCGAAGAAGTTGCAGCCCAGGTCAACAGATAGCTGGAGAGAGGCGAGCGACTCTGCGTCGTTCGAATCCCTTCCAGCCTGCCATCCCCCACATACCATAGCCGATCTCGCTGACCATCCACCCGGTGCGTCCCAATCGCCGATAACGCATCTTGCCCTCCAGATATGACCTGATAACCTACTGCATCGCTTTATAGCCGTACACGTCGTCGAAAAGCACCTTGATCCCGCCCTGCGGCGCATCGCTCCAGCCCATCACGCCGAACAGCATGATTGAGTTCCTGAACGGGCATATTGACCGGCAGCTCATGGACCAGGGCGTCGTTGATATAGACGCTGATCATCCCCGGGGTGCAGTCGACCGCGTAGCGCTGCGGTCCCAGTACTTTCGGGAAATCAAGCCTTTCCGTCAGATCGGTCCATTCTTTATTTTCGACTTTACCGATAAAAAAGTTGTTGCTTTCAAGGTCGAAGTAGATATAGTGGTGATTGTCAAAATCCTGCCAATAACAGGCCATGCCGAAAGCGCCGTTCGATGCGCCGGAGGTGACTTCAGCCGAGAACTCCATGTGGGTCTGAGCATCCAGAGGCGTGAAGACCATCTGGCGGTAGTCCGGGACATTCACCTGGATGAAATACCTGCCGTCTTCATATCCCGTCCCGGAGCTTGCGTCCATTTCTTCGTTCCAACCCAAAGATTTCGAGGAAAAGTCATCGAAAAAGCTGGTATCGCTCAGCTCCTGGCGGCCTGTGACCGCGGGCTGAGTCGGGGTCGAGATGATGGGCGGTATTGGCGTCGATGTCGGCGGTCGTTTCGTCGGAGTCTCTGTGGGGTTTTCGAGCACAGAAAGTGGGGAATCGGAATCGCCGCCAAAAACAGCCTTGCCGACCGCATATGCCCCACCGAGGACGCAGCAAGCCGCGACGACCAATCCTGCCGCGATCAAAATCAGATTGAGGTTCGATTTCTTTGGGGCGAGCTCGGATGAATAGCCTAATCCAGGATCGTAACCGGGAAACGCGGATGGCTGGGGGTTTTCCATTTTTTCAGTCGGCGGGATTGCAGCTTGCATCGCAGGGGACGGCGGCCAGGCGTCGGCTTTGATGGGATACCCGCACTCTGGGCAGAAACGCACATCGGCTTTAATCTGCGATCCGCAATTCCCGCAGTATGACTTATCGCTCATTTGAGGATCTCCTTGTTTGAGATGGATTCGTTTTGCGCAACCCTGACTTTTTTGCGTTCGACATTTCTTGAGCCTGGAACATGACCAGTGCACAAAAACGAATGGAATTCAGGCTTGTGATTGAACAATTTTACTCAATTTTCCTTATGCTGGGCTTTCAATTATTCGAGGATATCTGGTTGGCGCTGCTTTGAAGTTGTGAACAATCCATTCATATGGATTCGGCTCGGGATATAATTGACGAGAATCGAAGCTGCGGTGCAACAGGCAGACAGCCGCAGCACAAATCCGATAGATCCCTGGAGGAACAGCTTATGAAGCGTGCGGTATCGGTCGGCCCGGGGAATGCAAGCAGGGAAAAAAGTGATCGTGAACCTCAAAAGCGGCTGGAAAGAGGCTGATTTTACAGCTGGTGAAATGCACAATATCCGCAAGAATTCCCCGGAAGACATTTCAGGAAAGTTTGCGATCACCAATTCGACGACTGAAGTCGATTACGTAATTTCGAGGAAGCGGGGCGTGGGTACAGCGCTTACCACCACGCCGCGCTACGAAGGGCGCTTGTGAATGGGATAAAACGATGGGTTATCGGCTTGCACGCTGGTTGATTAATCTGTTCATCAACCTGACATCAAGATTGGATGTGGAGGGGCTCGAGCATATGGACGGGCTGCAGAGCTTTGTGCTCGCCTCCAACCATATCGGACGATTAGATGCGATCCTGGTTTACCGTTTCGTAGACCGAAGGGATCTGATCATGCTGGTTGCAGAGAAATATCGAGAAAACTCCCTGGCTCGCTGGTTCGCGACCAAGCTGGATGCGATCTTTGTGGACCGCTACAATGCAGACTTCACCGTCCTACGCAAGGTGCTCCAGAGATTGAAGAAAGGCGGCATCCTGGTGCTTGCGCCGGAGGGGACGCGCAGCCCTACAGCTTCCCTGCAAAAAGGCTGGCCCGGGGTGAGCTATCTGGCGGTCAAGGCGGGCGTGCCGGTTCTGCCGGTCGGATTTAACGGGTTCGGAAGACAAGGTGTTTTTCAGCAACTTGAGGCGGCTGCGCCGGACGAAGGTTGCCATCCGGGTTGGGGAGCCGTTTATGCTTCCATCCCACCAGGATCAGGACCGCGAGGCGGGATACCAGCAGAGCACCGACGAGATCATGTGCCGAATAGGCGCGCTGCTGCCCCTCGCCTACCGCGGGATTTACACGGACCACCCGCGCTTGAACGAGCTGTTGAAAGACGCTTAGCCAGCCTGGGAGCGCTCCAGCTCCGCTCGACAGGCCAGCTGGTTTCTGAGCGTGTGGATATCGCGAGGGACAAGCCAGGCTACCAGCGCGAAAAAGATCCCGCAGAGGATCCAGGTCGATGTGCAAATCAACAAGAAAGCACTTTTGAGCGAGGTCTGGTCAGCGATCAGTCCGGCGATCCCGGGCGCCAGAGCGGCTCCGGAGGATTCGATCAGATATTGGATCGAGAGCGCCGAGCTGCGCACTTCCGGCAGGGTGATATCGTATACCGTCGAGATCATATTTGGAGCGGAGAAGGGGATGAACAGGGCAGTAAGCGCAAGCATCACCATGAATAAGCCCACGTTTTCGTTTGGGATGCTCAGAGTGATCGTCAGCAGTAACGCTCCGGTCAGGATCCCAATCATCGCTACCAGCGCTCTGCCGCGCGGCGTACGTTTGAAGAAATAGTCTCCTAATGCCCCGCCCAGAGGGTACCCCAGGGCAAGAACCAATATCGCTACAACCATTGTCAGGAACACTGCATTTTGGTCATAACCGCGCTCGGTCTCCAGGTAATTAAAGAACCAATAAGTAATTACGTTCCAGGGGAAGACCCCAAAAAAGCCCTGGATAAACAGGATTCGCAGGGTTGGTTTTCGAAAAAGGTCGCGAGCAGTTTTCCATTCAAACTTGTAGGTGCTGGTCTGCTCCAGGCCGATGAGCTCGGGTTCGCTCCCGCCGCGTGCAGGCTCGCGCACGCCAAAAAAGATCACGAAGGCGAGAACGATCCCCAACCCGCCGGTGAAATAAAAAACGCCTCGCCAACCGATTGCCCCACCCAGGAAGAGACCCAAGACCATCCCTAACAAATAGCCAATCGGCATAGAAAGCTCAAGCAATCCGTAAATCTTGCCTCGTATGCCCGGTATAAAATAGTCGGAGATGATGCTGTACACGCCCGGGTAGCTGGAATCGTCGATTCCAGTCGTTGCACGGGTGGCAATGAACACCGGGTATGTAGGAGCAACTGCGCTGAGCCAGGTAGTCGAACCCCAGATGAGAGAGGCCAATGCAAGCAGCCGGGCGCGGGAGTAGCGGTCGAAGAGATAACCCCAAAGGGGGAAAAAGAACCCTGCGACGATTAAAGATCCAGTTGTGATAAACCCCATTTGGGCGCGGTTGATCCCAAATTCCTTCATGATCGGCGTGGTTAAAGGTCCAATCAGCAACTTGTCGCTTTGATGCAGCAGCATGAACAGGAAAAAGACTGCAACGACGAACCAGCGATATCGAGATTCGGTTTTCATGGCCTTCTCCAGCTATCGAACCCATCTTGATT
This sequence comes from uncultured Chloroflexia bacterium, assembly GCA_963726375.1. Taxonomy (GTDB): domain Bacteria; phylum Chloroflexota; class Anaerolineae; order Anaerolineales; family UBA4823; genus UTCFX2. The sequence goes on from CAVSCE010000008.1 coordinate 359,938, forward strand.
CACCTGGAAAACCCGAGGATAGATTCTCGGATACCGGGTTGGCCGACCTTTTTCAGAATAACCGATCGGGGATGTGCCTGGCTAGTGACGAAAAGCCTGATTTCAAGCGAAGTACTTAATGAAATTCTCATGATATAATTCGACCGGTTTGATTAAAATCAATACTTGTTTCTGCTTTGACAGGGAATCGACTGTTTACACAGAGCGAGCAGAAAAACCAGAGAACTTTTTCTGCAGAGCCTGCATTTTGTGACAAACCAGAATTCTGCCTTCAATAACCAGGGTCCAGTGGAGGTGTGCATATGGAAATTAACAGCTCTCAATATAAGCATTGTGATTTAGTTAAAGCGCAAGGTCGCGTTGACAGCGCCACTGCCCCGCAGCTGGCAAAAGTCCTGGATGACATTACAAATTCTGGTCGCTACAAAATCATCCTGGATCTGGCTGAAGTTGATTTCATGTCCAGCGCCGGGTTAAGGGTATTGATCAGTACACAGAAGACCTGCAAGCGCTACAATCGCGGGGAAATTGTCCTTGCTGCCGTGCCAAAGCGCATTCATGATGCGCTTGACCTGGCTGGCTTTATCCCGCTGTTCAGGTTTTACGACAATGCCCTGGAAGCCGTCGGCCAGATGTAGCCGGTGCTTGCTGGTATGATCTTCTGGAGGCTGAAGGTCCTGGCTACCTTCAGCCTCTATCTTTCATAGTGGAGTCGCGCGGAGCGCATGGTTGATCCAGCTTGTTCTAACTCGCCACCGAAAAACATAGCCAGGCAAAATCCTGAGGGGTCAGAACCCTCTTTGCCTGAAGAACCGGCAGAGATTCGTTATACTCAGCTGTACAGCGCCCAATTCGAAAACCTGGCGCTGGTGCGTTCATTTGTCGTAAATGCTGCACAGCAATGTGGTTTTGATGAACAGGCGACATGCTCTGCTGAACTTGCGGTCGATGAGGCTTTCAGCAATATCGTTGAGCACGCCTATGGGGGAGAGAGCCAGGAGATCATTGAATGCACTTGCTTGATAGACAAATCCGGCCTGACCATCACATTACGCGATTGTGGGAAACCTTTTGATCCAACGACAGTTCCAGATCCAGACCTGAGTGCAGATCTGGAAGACCGGGATGTCGGCGGTTTGGGTCTTTTCTTCATCCGTCAATTGATGGACGAAGTAAGTTTCAAATTTGTTTTTGATCAAAACACCGGCAAGCAGTGCAACGTCCTGAGAATGGTCAAATATAAGGAGAATTAGATTGGCAACTGGGCTGCCGGTAGAGCGGTCGCCTTCCAGGGAATCGCTGCGCCACGTTCTGGAACTGGGCGAGAATCTGCTGTGTATTGCCCAGGGAGCTTCAGCTGATGGGGCTTCTGCTTCAGAAATCCTTCCGGCGCAGTGCGACCTGATAGCCCAGACAACTTCCCGGCTTTTTAATGCCCAGACTGGATTGTGGTTTTCCGACCTGGCCCTGACCGGTTTGATAGGCACGCCGAAATTGGTGCTGCAGGCTGAGACAGATAGCCAGCTCCTCCGTCATCCCACGCCACTCATTCAGACCTGTATTAACACCCTGAGACCTGCTGCTGCCGAGAGCGCCGCCAGCGTCGATATCTGGGACATTAAAAAATCGAAGGAGGGGAAGAGACATCCGGGCGATTTCTGCTCCCCTCGTGGTCCAGAACAGGCTCGATCAGACGAGCAGCCTGCTGGGAGTGATCCAGTTGGAAAGAAATCACGGACCAAGCTTCTCAAGGGCTGAAATCGAGCTGTTTAATAGCCTGGCGGTTCAATCAGCTCTGGTGATCCAATCCAGCCTGGGTACGGCAGGCGAGCGCTGGCGAAGGGAGCAGCTCGGATTGGTCAGCCGGGTAAGCCTGGAGATTGCCGCCCTGCGAGACCTGAATGAGATCGCCCGCAGAGTGACCGAGCTGGTGCTGACCACATTTGATTACTATTACGTGGCCATTTTCACGCTGGAAACCGATCAGGATGTGCTCAGCTTCCGCGCCAATGCGGGACCGGGTTTGGAATCCGGAAATGACGGGGAGATATTTGCTCCAGTCAGCCTCGGGGAGGGGATTATTGGAACAGTTGCTCAGACCGGAAAAGAGCTGTTGGCTGCGGATGTCCAACAAGAGCCGCGCTACCGCCATTTTGAATTGCTCCCCGAAACGCAGTCCGAAATTGCTCTGCCGCTGATTTCACAGGACCGGCTGGTGGGTGTCCTGGATGTCCAAAGCAACCAGCTGAATGATTTTGACGAGGTTGATCTCATCGTCCTGCGAGCCCTGGCTGGCAACATAGCGATTGCCATCGAGGGCGCCCAACTTTACCAGAACTTGCGCCATCGAGCAGTCCAGCTTCAGACCGTCTATGAGGTCAGCAGGGCAATCGCTTCGATCCTTGATCAGGACCAGCTACTCGATGAAGTTGTTACACTGATTCAGGAACGGTTCAGGTATCCTTATGTCCACCTTTTCAGCGTGCACAGCGGAAGGCGAAAGATTTTTTATGAGGCCGGGAGCGGTCTGCGCAGCCGCCTTATCCAAAAAGAAGCTTATACTTACGACCTGGACGATCCGCAGGGGTTGATCCCATGGGCGGCGCGCAACGCAGAGACGCTGCTGGTGAATGATGTCCGTAAAGAACCGCGCTACCGACCGTCTGGGATCCCTTCTGAGGAGACCTTTTCCGAGCTGACTGTTCCGCTTGTATTTGGGGGGAAAGTATTGGGCATCCTGGACGTGCAGAGCGACCAGATAAATGCCTTTGGTGAAGAAGACAGGTTTTTATTCGAGGCGCTGGGAGACCATATAGCAATCGCATTGAGGAACGCTTCCCTTTACCGGACAGAGGTTTGGAGGCGCAAGGTGGCTGACAGCCTTCAAGAGGTAGCCGGTATCCTCTCGGCTGATGTCGACCTGGATCAGGTGCTGGAAGCCGTGCTTGGAGAGCTGGAACACACATTACCCCTCGATGCAGCTGCAATCTGGCTTTTAGATGAGACGGCTCAGGTGGATGGAATTGCACCGCCTGTACTTCATCTTGCTGCAGTACGAGTAGAGGATGCTGATGACCTGGATTTAGAGATTGGACTGAAGCCGGATGAGGTTCTTGAGTACAACTTGAATCATCCAGACCAGGAAGTTCTGCTCCGGGCTTCTACGTGGCTGTTGGATGTTCTGGACACAGATTTGCCGATTGTCCGCTCGCCCGAGTCGCTCTTTGAGCCGCTTGGCGTTGTGCTTGGTTTTTCGGCAGATTATTCTGCGATAGGCGCGCCGCTGAAAATTGGAGATCGTACGCTGGGCGTGCTCAGCCTGGTTCACAGCAGCTCCGGGCGATATGGCAGTGAGGCTCAAGCGATGACGGCAGCTTTTGCAAGTTACGCAGCAGTCGCGATTGAAAATGCCCGTCTCTACGAAGACGCCCATGAACAGGCATGGATCTCGACAGTTTTGCTCCAGGTGGCGAATGCAACCCAATCTGTAGATAACCTCACGGAATTGCTCGATACAGTGATCCGGATCACCCCCATGCTGACCGGTGTAAAGGCCTGCCTGCTTTATATTCTGGACGATGACGGGACTTTTGTCCCTGCTGCTGCGACGGGTTTGTCCTCTGAACAGCAAAGCGAGTTTGAGCGCTGGCGTTTTGCCCCTGGCGACGCTTCAGCCCTGGATCGGCTTGTGCAGGAGTGCAGACCTGTGATCCTGCACCGCGGCGAACAGGATCAGAGGCTGGCAAGCATTCTCACAGCAGGCACAGACGACGATGATGATACCGAATTTGGCTTCCCGGTGCTGATCCCGCTACACACGCGCGGCGATGTGCTGGGCGCTTTTCTGGTAGATTACAGCGCAACCCTGCCAACCCTGAGTCTGGGTAAATCATTTGAAGCGTTTTTTGATGAACGGCTTGCGATCTTACAAGGTATTGCCCACCAGACGGCTGTTGCAGTGGACAACATCCGTCTGCTTAAGGCCCAGAAAGAAGAAGCATACGTTTCGGTCGCCCTGCTACAGGTTGCCCAGGCCGTGGTCAGCTCGAATGACCTGAATGAGGTCTCTTGGATCCATTGTTCGCATCACACCAATTCTGGTTGGTGTTCGAAGGGCAGCTATCTTTCTTTGGGACGAGTCGCAGAATTTATTCAGGCTTTCACAAGCGTACGGCCTGCCTCGTTCAGCCGAATCGCATGCTTTCAACCTCGGAGAGTTCCCGCTTCTGGATGCCGTCCTGGTGGAAAACGCGCTGCTCGCTCAGCCGCTTTCGAGAGAAGATGATGAAGATGAGGTCCTGGACTCCTGGGAGAGGCTGGGCGCCCCAGAGCGGGATGAAGTTGACCGCTATTTGCTGGAAGAAGAATTCTTGCTGATTGCATTCCCGCTCTCGGTCAAGGGTAAAGTGTTGGGAGTTTTCTGACCGAAGAGCCAAATCCAATCCCAGGTGAGGTGATCACCAGCGGGAATGCCAACCGGCGCTTGCGCCCAAAACGGATGGAAATCGTCACAGGCATTTCGCAGCAGGCTGCGCTGGCGATTCAGAATGACACCCTGCAGAAAGAAATCGTGGAGCGCGAACGCCTGGAGCGCGAGATGCAGCTCGCCCGAGAAATTCAGGTTGCTTTCCTGCCGCAGCAAATTCCTGAAATCCCAGGCTGGGATCTGCAGGTGCACTGGAGTCCAGCCCGAGAAGTAGGGGGGGATTTCTACGATTTCTTTGAGCTGCCCGGCGACCGGTTAGGATTGGTCATCGCTGATGTCGCTGATAAAGGTGTGCCGGCAGCGCTCTTCATGACCCTGGTACGGACGCTTGTTCGTGCAACTGTGCAGGTGCTTGATTCGCCAGCAGAAGTGGTGGAAAGAGTGAACGATCTGCTCGTCCCGGATGCACTCGGCGGCATGTTCGTCACACTTGTCTATGCAGTGCTGGACCTGAAGTCCGGTGAGCTTTCAATCGCGAATGCCGGTCACAATCCACCGCTTACGCTCCACAGCCCCTTCCGGTTTACGCGTGCGGAGCCAGGCGGGATGGCGCTTGGGGTCGAGCCAGGGATTAAGGTTCATGCGTCCCACAGCCAGCTTGAGCCGGGTGATTTGTTGGTTCTGTACACGGATGGGGTGACCGAGACCTTCTCGCCGGATGGCGAAATGTTTGGGGAGGGCAGCCTGATGGAAACCATCGAAAAGGCTGCCATCGATGCTGATGCTGAACGACAGGTGGAAGCACTGACTGCACGCGACCTCTTGAACGCGATCGACAACCGGGTGCTCGAGTTTTGTGGTGGAACCGCGCCATTTGACGACCTGACCCTGGTTGTTGTTAAAAGGCTCGCTTAAAAGTGATTACCGGACGTGTTTGAAACGTCCGGTAATCATAGGAGGGCCACCGGAAGCACAGCACGGGGGGGACGTGCTGAAAGCGCTGTCCGGTGTCACGACACCTGTAAATACCAATAAAAGGGGAGGCAGGTGTCGGCAAATAAAATATACACCAAAACGCTCCGATTACAATTAGAGTTGAATGAGAATATTGGATATAAACAGTCCTAATTATTCGGTCGGGATCGGTCGGTATTTCCTATGAATTCTTATTCTTCCCCCTGCTCGCCAAAAAGCTTCAACCATTCATCGAGCTGATCTTCGCTCATCTTTGCGTCCGGCTGTGCCCCTGCGTCCTGAAGGCTATCATCGAGTGCGGCTTTCATCAAACCAGAGAACTCCTCAGATGACTGCACCCGCGCCTGCGAGGCGCGAGCTTCTGCCTGTACAGCCAGATCCGAGCTGACCACAGTCCAGTTTCGCGCAGCTCTGCCAAGCCTATTTAGTCGCTGACGGATGGCTTGATCGGCTGTTGTGCCTTGCCGGACAAAACGGGCGATCACCGATCCGAAATTCCGCGCTCGAGTGCCGCCTGGGGGCGCATTGTCAAAGTAGACTTCTACCTGCCGGCGCTGGATGCGGCAAAATTCTTGCAACAGTTGAATCAATTGCTGCTCGTCATCAAACTCCCCCAGGCTCAGGCCGGAGATTTTCGGGATCAAATTGTGCCCGTCGATGAGGTAAGGCATGTGAAAATTGTATGCCCAAAGTGAATACCCGTCAATCGAGAAACTGTGCTATCATTTTTTATGATGGAAATGCCATTCTGTTCAAGACCTGATTGAAAAAAGAGATGAATTCCTGGAAGCGATTGTTCTTTTATCTGTCTTTAAACGTTCTGGTCTCTGCCTGTACGGTGCTGGCAGTTCTTTTTACCTGGGACCAACTTTCTGGACCGATGCCGCGCGGACTGATGGTTAAGGCATTCAGCAGATTAAGCATTGCTTCTACGCCGACCCCACTCCCTCCCAGTCCAGGCACTCCCGAGGTTCAAGCTACCGCGACCCCGGCTTTCTTGTATTACCAGGTCGTGTCTGGGGATACTTTTGAAAGTCTGGCGGAAAAATATAATATTCCGGTAGAAGAGCTGATCGCAGTAAATGGTTTTTCTAAATCCCAACCGCTGGGGGAAGGCGAGGCGCTGCGTATCCCGCTGGAAGCCGCGGCGACTGTTGTAATTGACAGCGTGATAGGTGCAGGCGACCTCGATTCTGAGCATGTTCTGCTGAAACAACGTGGAGAAGGTGAGCTTTCGCTGGTTGGCTGGCGGATGGAAGACAACCAGGGGAATATTTTTATCTTCCCTCAGTTTCCACAGCTGATTCTCTATCGGGGTGGGGCGGTGAACATTTTTACGAAGGCGGGCAGCAATACGGTCGTCGATTTGTATTGGGGAATGGAACAACCTGTCTGGGAATCCGGCGATACAGTGACGTTAAAGGACCCGCAAGGCAAAGTTCGCGCCACCTATCAGGTACCGTAAAACAGCCTTGTTCCCTGATCGAGAAACAATTCGGGGTGCTGGCGAGCATTGACCGCAGCCCTGCTCTTTGATACACTCTGATCATGTCTCAAGCTCTCTATCGGAAATGGCGCCCCCAATCCTGGGAGGCGGTGGTCGGACAACCGCATGTGATCCAAACGCTGCGGAATGCGCTGGCTGCCGGGCGAATTGCCCATGCGTATTTGTTTGCCGGTCCGCGCGGCACAGGTAAAACCACAACCGCCCGCTTGTTGGCAAAGGCAGTCAACTGCCTGGATGAAAACCTGGCCGCCCGCCCGTGCGGAGAATGCGAGTTTTGCCAGGCAGTGAACCAAGGCCGCTTCCTGGACCTGATCGAAATAGACGCAGCCTCGAATACCAGCGTTGACGATGTCCGCGACTTACGCGAAAAAATCAATTTTTCCCCAAACCAGGGCAGATACAAAGTCTATATCATCGACGAAGTCCACATGCTTTCTACGGCTGCGTTTAATGCTCTGCTAAAGACTTTGGAAGAACCACCAAGCCATGCGATCTTTGTCCTGGCGACGACGGAAGTGCACAAAATCCCTGCGACGGTGCTCTCGCGCTGCCAGCGCCATGAATTTCGGCGTATCCCGGTCGTGGAAATCGTGGCATATTTGAAGCAAATGGCCACCGCAGAAGACATCGGTGTTGATGATGAAGCCCTCACTCTGATTGCCCGTCAATCCACGGGTGCGATGCGTGACGCGATTTCGCTGCTGGATCAGCTGGCTTCGACTGGCCAGGAGATCAACCTGGTGCTGGTGCAAGAAGTGTTGGGCGCGGCTGCCAGCCAGTCAGTACTGGACCTGGTTGAAGCGTTGATCGGGCAGGATCCTGCCAGAGGGCTGGACTGCATTCACGCTGCGCTGGATTCGGGCAGCGACCCGCGCCAGCTGGCCCGGCAAACGGTGGACTATCTTCGTGATGTGCTGGCGGTGCGGATGGGCAGCGCCGGTCAAATTGACGCAACACCAGACATGCGCATCCTGATGGCGCGGCATGCCCAGGCTTTTACTCCTGCGAGTCTTTTGAGGGTGATCCGCAGTTTCAATTCAGCCGCAGTCGATGCCCGCGGTACCTGGCAGCCTGCACTGCCGTTAGAGATGGCATTTGTCGACTCGCTGAATCCCGAGCTGACTGCTGACCAATCGAGTCCATCCCCATCACCCGCCGAATCGAGCCGCCCGATGAAGGAGGGACAATCTCGACGCCTCCAGGCGCCGGTTCCAACTTCAACCGAAGCAGACCGAGAAGCTGTGAAAGAACCGGGACCGACGGATCAGCCGCCCCAGATCGATTTATCTGCGGTATGGGATCAGATAGTCAGCCTGACCCATCAGCAGAAGCCGAACTCAGCCGCACTGTTGAAATCATGCAAATCGCATTCGATCCGCGGCAGCCAGGTGATGATTGGCTTCGCCAGCGATATCCTTAAGGAAAAGATGGAAAAGGACGAAAACCTGAAACCTGCCGAAGCGGCATTCAGCCAGGTCCTCAAACAAGCGATCACCATTCGCTGTTTTGTCGACATGAAGCAGCGCAGTGCAATCCCGCCTGGTGTAGAAGAAGACGGGATCGTGGGGACGGCTTTACGCGACCTCGGCGGTGAACTGGTCGATATCAGTTAGAATTCCAATGCTGCCACCGCAGCGCTGGACGGCGCTCTCGGAGGGCGGATACATTGTCAAACAGGAGATAAGCATGGCAAAAGGTTTCAAAGGACCAAAAATGCAGAATCCGATGGGTATGATGGGCCAGCTTCAGAAACTTCAAGAGCAGATCGGGCAAATCCAGGAACAGCTGGCAGATGAAACCGTGACAGCGACGGCTGGAGGCGGTGCGATTAAGGTCACGGTTACCGGGGCGCAGGTCTTTCGGGCAGTTGAAATCGACCCGGAAGTTCTGAAGGATGCAGACGTAGAAATGCTCCAGGACCTGATCCTGACTGCGGTGAATTCTGCCCTGGATGCCTCGCGCCAGTATGCAGCCGAAAGGCTTGGCCCTCTGGCCGGGGGTCTGCCGTTTTAGGCAGGTAAAAGGCCCTGTTCGATAATCCAAGAGATCATGAATGCTGCTTCCTGAACCGATTCAAAAACTGATTGATGCTTTTTCGCGTCTCCCCGGGATAGGTCCGAAGACCGCCTCGCGCCTGACTTTTTACCTGCTGCGCGCCCCAGAAGATGCCGCCCGGGATCTGGCTGAGGCGTTGTTTAACCTAAAAACGGGTACGACCTATTGCCAGGTTTGCTACAATATTACTGCTGCCGGTCGGACAGAATGCGAGATTTGCGGCAGTCCGGCTCGAGACCCCGGACAGATATGCGTGGTGGAGGAGCCGTTAGATGTGCTGGCATTGGAGAGAACGGGCGGCTATCCCGGACGCTACCATGTGCTTCACGGCGCACTTTCTCCCATCGAAGGGATCGGCCCAGAGCATCTTAAGATTCGGGAGCTGGTAGAACGACTGCGGTCCGGAGCAGTGCGGGAGGTCATCCTGGCGACCAATCCGAGTATGGAGGGGGATTACACTTCGGCTTACCTTCGCCAGCAGATTCAGCCAATGGGTGTTCGGATCACGAGGCTGGCCCGCGGTCTTCCGGTCGGCGGAGACCTGGAATATGCGGATCAAAACACCCTGCTGCGCGCCCTGACTGGACGCCAGGAAATGCCGGATTGACCGAAGGCAAGTTTAGCTTTCCAAGTGAATTTCATCCCCTGTGTGCTCGGTTCCGTATCCTCCCAAATTCTGCAGCAGCCGCCGGAATCTCGCAGAGGACAGGGTGTCGAACATGGTAGTAAACGTAGGATTTTCGGTTTGATCTTCGGGGAACACAAGGTCGAAACGTTCCTCAAAGAGCGGGACAAAGTCAAGCTTGAGTTTTTGGGCAGCGGCCAGCAGCCCGAGACCCATATCGGCCTTGCCGGTCTGGATCGCCTCGGCCACAGCACTGTGAGTACGCACTTCTCGGTTGTAACCGTTCAGGATTCGCGGGTCGATTGAAAGTTGATTTATCTGGCGGTCCAGCCAGAGCCTGGTCGCTGAACCCTTGTTGCGGTTGATCATCCGAACCTCCCCGCGAGCGAGGTCAGACATATCCCGAATCCCAAGGGGATTTCCCGGAGCTACCAGGAGACCTTGCTGGCGATGAGCAAGTGTGATCAAACGCACTGATCGGTCCGGGAAAATGTGACTGATAAAAGGCAGATTATATTCCCCGGTCTCAAAATCCAGCAGATGGCAGCCCGTAACCTGGGAAATTCCCTGACGCAGGGCAATCAAACCATCCAGGCTGCCGATCGGCAGGACAAACAACCCAAGGGGACGGTATTTGAGGATTCGCAGCTGATAAGCAAGCGTTTCCAGCGCCAGGTCGTGGCTGCCCAAACAGGTCAGGGAAACTTCGTCGTCGGTTTTTGGCACGACGATCTCCTGGAACAAGAAGGAGCGCGCTTTGGCCCGATAATATTTCTCAACGAAGCCCCTGACGACGCGCTGATTGGTCAGCTCCACCAACCCGGCTTTTTCAAGCAGCTTAAGATGATGGCGAACCCGGGCGGGGTGCTCGTTCAGCGCCTGACCGAGCTGGGTCAGGGTTGCGGGAGCTGCCATCAGCATCCGGAGGATGGCCAGGCGGCGGGGATCCGTCAATATCTTGATCTGCTCGAAATCCTGGATACGTTTGAAGTGCTCCATCGATGATCCATATGAGAAAACAAAAGGCTCATTATAAATAAATTCTTAGCGCTATGCAAAAGTCTATCATGACTGAGTTTGTCCGTAAAGGAGGGTATTCTGACGATAGAATTCTTAATAAAACGGTGATCAGCGATCCCATTTGACATGCCTAGTTTGCCCATGGTACACTGACCTACTGCCACGATTTGAAGATTGCTCGATAAGGATCAGGAAGGTGTGATTTGTCAGCCAGTCATTTCAACCGGTCATATTTGGATGCGCTCGCCTGCTCAGTGCTTGTATTTGATGGTGCAATGGGCACAAGCCTGCAGGCTCAACGCCTGACCGCGGAAGATTTCGGCGGAGAACGTACTAACGGGTGTGTCGATTACCTGGTAATCAGCCGGCCTGATGCGGTGCTAAAGGTCCACAGGTCTTTCCTTGAGGCAGGCGTCAATGTGATCGAGACCAACACATTTCGCGCCAACCGCCTGACCCTGGGTGAGTACGGGCTGGGGGAACGGGTGGTCGAAATCAACACGGCAGCCGCTGCGCTGGCTCGCAAGCTTGCAGACGAATACTCAACCCCAGACGTGCCGCGCTTTGTAGCCGGTTCGATCGGTCCGTCTGGAAAACTGCCGTCTGCAGCTGACCCGGAACTCTCTAATATATCTTATGGCGACCTGGCGGTCATTTTCCAGGAACAGGCGGTTGGCCTGATCCTGGGAGGCGTTGACCTGCTGCTCATTGAGACTTCACAGGATATCCTTGAAGTTAAAGCTGCGATCACAGGCATCCACCAGGCTTTTAAGGAAACTGGTATGGTCATCCCAATCCAGGTCCAGGTGACGCTGGACACGACCGGACGGATGCTGCTGGGAACCGATATTGCGGCTGCGCTGACCATCCTTGAAGATATGGCAATCGATGTTATCGGATTGAACTGCTCCACCGGCCCCGAACACATGCGAGAGCCGATCGCCTACCTTGGCGAGCATTCCAGGCTGCCGGTTTCATGCATCCCCAATGCCGGGCTGCCTCTTAATGTGGATGGTGAAGCAGTTTACCCGCTGCAGCCTGAGCCTTTTGCTCAGGCGCTCGTAGACTTCGTCGAGAAGAATGGCGTCCGAATCGTGGGAGGCTGCTGCGGGACCACACCTGCTCACCTGCGGCTGCTGGTGGAAAGGCTGAGAGTAAGCGCTGCAGCGCGCCAGCCGCTGGTCTTGCCTTCGCAAACCGCGCCAAGTCTGGCTTCTGCAACCCGTTCGGTGGCGATGCAGCAGGAGCCGCCGCCACTGCTGATCGGGGAGCGCTGCAACGCCCAGGGCAGCCGCAAGTTCAAGCGCCTGCTGCTGGCGGAGGATTATGACGCCATCCTGGAGATCGGCCGAGAACAGGTCGAAGGCGGCGCACATGCGCTGGATATCTCGGTTGCGGTTACCGAGCGGCCAGATGAAGCCGAGCAGATTCGACAGGTCGTAAAAAAACTCGCTTCTGGTTTGGAAGCTCCGCTGGTGATCGACACCACCGAGCTTGATGTGCTTGAAGCAGCCTTGCAGACCGCCCCCGGGCGCTGTCTGATCAACTCGACCCACCTGGAGGGAGGACAAGCCAAAGCCGATCGCGTTTTTGGATTGGCAAGAAAATATAATGCAGCTGTCCTGGTGCTGACCATCGATGAAAACGGGATGGCAAGGACGGCTGAACGAAAGCTTGCCGTCGCCCAGAGGATCGCGCAGATTGCTGTGCAAGACCACGGCTTGCTCCCAGGCTCGATCGTCTTCGATCCTTTGACCTTCACACTGGCGACCGGCGACCCCGAATTTGCCAATTCGGCCGTGGAGACTCTGGATGGGATACAAAGGATCAAGCAAAGCATCCCGGGTGTTCTGGCATCGCTGGGTGTGAGCAACGTTTCGTTTGGTCTGGATCCCGCGGCACGACCGGTGCTGAACAGCATTATGCTCTACCACGCCGTCCAGGCTGGCCTGGACATGGCGATTGTCAATCCCGCCCATATCACACCATACGCAGAGATCCCACCCGAACAGCGCCAGCTGGCGGAAGACCTGATTTTCAACCGCCATCCGGAAGCTTTGGCGCGCTTCATCGAGTATTTTCAGTCCAGCGAGTATGCTGGCTTGAAACGAGTTGAAACAGCGGAAGATCCTGCATTGGAAATGCTGCCTCAAGAGCGTCTGGGTTGGCGAATCCTTCACCGCCGAAAGGAAGGAGTTGAAGCCGACATCGATCTGATCATCGAGGAGAAGGTCAGCAGGGATGATGCGGCGTCCCGGCACGCGGCCGCGGTTGACATTCTGAACAGCATCCTGCTTCCGGCGATGAAAGAAGTCGGAGACCGCTTCGGGTTGGGAGAAATCATCCTGCCGTTCGTGCTTCAATCGGCTGAGGTCATGAAGGCAGCGGTTCTCCACCTGGAACGCTACCTGGAGCGCAAGGAAGGTGCCAGCAAAGGAACCATCGTCCTGGCGACGGTTTACGGAGACGTTCACGATATCGGGAAGAACCTTGTCAAGACGATCCTCGCAAACAACGGTTTTGGTGTGATAGATCTGGGAAAACAGGTTCCGGCAGAGACGGTAATAACCAGGGCGGTGGAAGCCGAGGCAGATGCGATCGGTTTGAGCGCACTGCTGGTGAACACCAGCAAGCAGATGCCGCTGATCGTGAATGAGCTCCACAGGCGCGGGCTGAAGATCCCTGTCCTGGTCGGGGGAGCTGCGATCAACCGGCGGTTTGGCTGGCGGATTCTGTACACGGAAGATGGGTCGATCTACGATCCCGGGGTTTTTTACTGCAAAGATGCTTTTGAAGGGCTTTCGACCATGGAAGCCCTGATTGATGATAACCGGCGTTTAGCCCTGAAAGAGCAGGTGCGAAATCAGGCTGCCGCTGAGATTGACCGCCCGCTCTCGCGTCGGGCAGAACGGGTGCAAGCCAGCCGGTCAGCAGTCGTCCCGCTTCCGCTTGAGCTCCCGGCTTCGCTTGAATGGGGCGCACATGTGGCCCGCCAGATGCCGCTCGAGATGGTCTTCCAGAACCTTTCAAAAAACGAGCTCTTTCGCCTGTCGTGGGGGGCAAAAAATGCTCACGGTCAGGAATGGGAAAAGCTTCAGGTCGAGTTTGAGCAGAGGTTGGAGAGAATGACCCTTCAGGCGCTGCCGCGAAGGCTGGCTGAAGCCCCAGGGTATTTACGGCTTCTGGCCCTGCCAGGCTGAGGGGGAGAATCTGATCCTGTATTTACCGGCCTCACTTGCGGGGGGGAAATCTGGAGGGAAAGAAGAGATCGCTCGATTTGGTTTCCCGCGCCAACCAGACGGCGAGCGGCTGTGCCTGGCGGATTATTTCGCCCCGAAAGATGAAAGCATATTCGATCTTGTTGCCCTCCAGGTTGTGACGGTCGGGCAGGAAGCAACGGAGCGGTTTGACCGGCTGCAGGAGAGCGGCGATTACGCCGAGGCGTATTTCACCCACGGTCTTGCGGTACAGACGGCTGAGGCGACCGCAGAATACCTGCATCGACATATCTTACGCGAGCTGGGTTTGGAGAAGAGCCGCGGTAAGCGTTATTCCTGGGGCTACCCGGCCGTGCCCGACCTGGACGACCACCGGATCGTGTTTGACCTGCTCCCGGTCGAACGCGAGCTCGGGATGAGTCTGACCACAGCCTGCCAGCTCGTCCCGGAGCAGTCGACTGCGGCAATCATCCTGCATCACCCCGAGGCGAAGTATTTCAGCGTTGGATCAAGCCGGGTGGAGCAGCTGACGAGAAGGTAAACGCGAATGAATAGAAATTATGCGGTGAGATGACCTGCCAACGTGGCCGCTGCTTCCCCAATTCCCAGGAATATCCCGGTTTTTGGGAAAGGAAGCCAGGGCATCCCGAGGAAGTATAGACCAGGGAAACTTGTTTCACCGTTTTGGGAGATAGGAAAACCAGTCTCGTCGAAAACAGGCAGGTGGACCATGCTGAAGTCAAAATCGTAGCCCAGCGCCCAGACGACCGTTCGAATCTCGGCTCTCTTCAAATCCAGCTCATTCAAGATTGGGCTGTCAAATCCATCACGCAGCACCGTGAGCTTTTCTTCGGGGACATCCAAATGATTGTTGATAACGTAAGAGTCGATCTTCTGGGTGATATTCGCTTCGAATTCATCCACCCGGGCCAGCTTTTCGAGTAAATCGGGAGACAGGTAGATTCTCCCGTCTCTTATGTCCACCAGACGCCCCAGCAGGTGCACGCCATCCCTGGCAAACCGGTGAAGGTTAAGATCATGTCCACCATTCTTGCCAGATACGTGTGGATTTCCGGCGAAACGATCTCGCCGAGAAGGCAGCATCTCAACCGTCCTGTTCATGAAGCCGATGAGAATCAGCCATTCAACCGCATCCCTTCCGCGGTATCTGCGCGGTACCCGACCTGTTTTGCCAACGCAGAGATAAACGGACCTTCCAGATTGGTAAAGCTCTTCTGCGATCTGGCAGCCGGATTGACCTGAGCCGACAACAAGTACTGCGCCTGGTGGCAGGCTCTCGGCGTTGCGGTAGCTTCCCGAATGAAGCTGCAGGATCTCCGGAGGCAGGCGGGCGGCAAAATCTGGGAATTTGGGATGCTGGAAAATGCCGGTTGCGATCACGACATTGGCGGATTTGAAGCTTCCTGAATTGGTCTTCACCAGATAGCCGCCATTCGACTGCTCTACCGAAGTGGCTGTCACTCCGAATTGTACAGGCAGATGAAAACGTTCGATATATGATTCGAATGTCTCAATGATTTCTTTGCGCGGCATGAAGCCATTTGGATTGTCGCCGGCATACTCGCTTCCTGGCAGGTGAAAAGTCCAGTTTGGAGTGACCAAGGTGAACGAATCCCAACGGTCGTCTCGCCAGGCGCTGGCGGGGCGGCTTGCTTTTTCTAAGATCATATGTTCGTGATGGCTCTTGGTCAGATAATAACTTATAGACAGGCCTGCCTGCCCACCACCAATGATAACCGTCTGATAAGAATCTGTCATTTCTCGATCCCCGAATGGCCTTACATATAGGATAAATTAGATGGACAATATAGTAATTATAAGCCTGATTGTCCTTTCCGTCAATCTGTTCAGACAAATAGAAACCCAACAATATCCTTATTAGTTCTTCACAATTTCATAACAAGTATTTTTTATACTCAGCTATGGACAAGCAGACAAGGCTTTGTCTGCTTGTTTTTTTATGTAAACTACCTTCAGGAGACGCAATATGCTGAAAAAAAAGCGATTTTGGGTGGCCATCATCAGTGTCCTGGCCCTGGTTGGGATCGGCTATTATTTCTACTCGACGCGTACTGCTACCGCACAGGTCACTACTGATGCAGAAACCCTGAAGACAACTGTCTCCAAAAACGGAGATCTGACGCTCCTTGCCACAGGAACTGGATCGATCGTCCCTTCGAAGGAGATCAACCTGGGTTTCGATGAAGCCGGGACGCTGCTTGAGCTGAATGTCCAGGAGGGCGATACGGTTAAAGAGGGGATTTGCTTGCCCGTTTGCAGACTGTCCAAACCGAAGAGGAGATTGCTGCAACCATCGCTGAGAGGCAGCTTGCAGTCGTCCAGGCTCAGAATTCGCTGGACAATCTCTACGAGGCGGCGGCAGTCTCGCGGACCGAGGCGATCAACAATATTTCCACATACTCCGAAGAACTGCGCGATGCCCAATACACGATGGAAAACTACACGATGCCGCTCTATTTGAAAGGGCTGGAGACCGTTGAGGCGATCCAAAAAATGAAGGCAAATCTCGATTCCGCTCTTGCAGATTTTGAGCCCTATCGATATTTTTCCAAATATGATGATACCCGCGAAGACAAGCTGGAATTTCTGAACAATGCCCAGGCTCAGTACGATGCAGCGATCGATCGGCTCAATAAAGAATATGCGCTCCAAGTGGCGGAAGACAACTTGAAGAAAGCGCAGGAAGATTATATTAAATATAAGGACGGTCCGGCGGCTGATGAGCTCGCAGAAGCTCAAGGTTCTTTGGAAAATGCCAAGGCAAAACTGGAGCTCGCCAGCGCAGAAAAATCCATTCTGGATCTCACAGCGCCGTTTGATGGGACAATCCTATCGGCAGAGGCGATTGTGGGCGGGACGGTCGGAGAGGAATCGATCATCACAATTGGCGTGCTAGAGCCACTGACCCTGGAAGTCTATCTGGACGAGAGCGACCTGCAGATGGTTGTGGTTGGTTATCCGGTTGAAATTACATTTGACGCCTACCCGGACGAGATTTTTTCGGGGAAAGTCACGCAGATCAGCAAAAGCCTGCAGACCGTTTCAGACGTATCGGCCATCAAAGCAATCGTTGAATTGGAGGACGAAGCTGTCGACGCTTCGATCTCACTCCCGGTGGGCTTGAGCGCAACCGTTGATGTGATCGCAGGTCGGGCGGAAGATGCCGTGCTGGTGCCCATTGAAGCGCTGCGCGATCTCGGAGATGGGGAGTATGCTGTCTTTGTCGTGGTCAATGGGCAAACAGAGATGCGCTCTGTTGAAGTTGGGCTGATGGATACGACTTACGCTGAAATTAAATCGGGCTTACAGGCGGGTGAAACTGTCTCGACAGGCACTACTTACGCATTCGAGTAAAGGCAATTTAAATGGAAAATATCCAAAAAGGATTTGCGAATCCACCGACCGACGATCAGCGCCTGATTCGGATTGTCGATCTAACCAAGGTCTATGGGATGGGTGATATTCAGGTCGTTGCCCTTGACAGGATCAACCTGGAGATTGGTGAAAACGAATTTGTTGCGATCATGGGCCCTTCCGGATCAGGAAAAAGCACACTGATGAACCTGGTTGGATGCCTGGACCGGCCGAGCTCGGGCAGCTATTACCTGGCTGGAGATGACATCAGCAAGCTGGACAAAGCCCAGCTTGCTGCAGTGCGCAGCAAGAGGATCGGCTTCATCTTCCAGGGTTTCAATTTGCTGCACCGAACCACCGCCCTCGAGAATGTCATCTTGCCGCTTTACTATTACCGTAATGGAAAGATCACTGAAGAGGAGAAGATCGAAAAAGGCATTAAGGCGCTTGAAGCTGTTGGATTGGCAAATCGCGCCCATCACCAGCCGAGCGAGTTATCTGGAGGGCAGATGCAGCGGGTAGCCATCGCGCGTGCCCTGATCAACGATCCCCTGATCGTCCTAGCGGATGAGCCGACCGGAAACCTGGATACACATTCCAGCTATGAGATCATGCTGCTGCTCACCCAGCTCCACGAGCGCGGCCGGACGATCGTGATGGTTACCCATGAAAATGACATCGCCACCTATGCCAACCGGATCATCCATTTTCGAGATGGAAAGATCGAAGCGGATGAGACGAACATAAATCTCCGCTCGGCCAGATCTGAACTGGAGGCGCCGCATGGACCCGATTAATATTATCATCACAGCCTGGCGAGCTCTCAACCGCAATAAGCTGCGCACGCTGCTGACCGAGCTAGGCGTCATCATCGGCGTTGCGGCGGTGATCATCATGATCGCAATCAGCGCGGGCACCGAGGCGACTATTAAAGACCAAATTACCGCCTTGGGCTCCAACCTGATTTACGTCCAGCAGACGATGAGCGGCGGCGGCCCTGGGATGATGATGGGAGGCTCGTCCGGTGACAACCTGGTTTATGACGACGCCCTGGCTATCGCCGAAAAGATCGATGGTGTGGCGGGAGTGGTCGTCGATCAGACCACATCCGAATCTGTAAAATACTCCAACTTAACCCTGGATAATGTCACCCTGGTCGGCACTTCAGCTGATTTCCCGCTCATTCGGGAGATGGAAATCGCTTCTGGACGTTATTTCAACGAATCGGACATTGATAAGAAGGCGAAGGTCGTGGTCCTGGGATCTGATATCGCGGTCGAGCTGTTTGGCAGTAAGAATCCAATCGGTGAGACGATCACTGTTGGAGACACCAAGCTGAACGTTATCGGGGTGTTTGCAGTGCGCGGCCTGGTGGGAAGTGAAGACTATGATGCTCGGATGTACACACCCATAACGGTCATATTCTCAAAATTCATGCCGGCGTTTTTTGCGCGTGTGGCTGGCAATTCGGTGCGGATGATCACGGTAAAAGTGGAAGAAGAGGCCGATCTCGACCGGGTGATTTCTATGATCAAGCTCTTACTTGCCAAGCGCAAAGACACCACGGTCGAAGATCTGCAGGTCAATGTGCGCACACAGGAGGATTTGATTGAGACGCGCTCCTCGACCACGGAGATATTCCGAAATCTTCTGACATGGGTAGCAGCAGTCTCTCTGATCGTCGGTGGGATAGGGATCATGAACATCATGATGGTGAGCGTCACCGAGCGCACCCGTGAGATCGGCATCCGCCAGTCGATTGGCGCCACCCCGAACGATGTCCGTTTGCAGTTCCTGACCGAGGCGCTGCTATTGAGCCTGATCGGGGGGCTGATCGGCGTCATCATCGGGATTGGTGGATCCATCTTGATTTATAAGCTGGGAGGGATGCGCACCGTTGTGGTACCCAGCTCCATCCTGCTGGCATTCAGCTCGGCTGCAGCGGTCGGGATCTTCTTCGGCTACTATCCTGCTAACCAGGCTGCTCAGCTGGACCCAATCGAAGCGCTTCGGCACGAATAAGCTGATAATTTCGATTGTCTTCAAAAAAACCAAAGATAACTTTTGAGATATGTTCTCTCATGGAGATTGTTCGATGAAGAAAATTGCGAGTACCGTTGCCATCATGGGGATCATGGTTTTGCTTATATTTCTGTCAGCTTGTGGAAGCGCCGGCGCGAAGGTCACTGCCGCTTCGCCGGCTGGCGGTATAAGCTCAACTGGAATCATCAAAACGGACTACGAAAATGCCCTGCCGGTTGTCGACCAGCTGGCTCTGGGCACTTTCAAGCTGGAAGAAAGCGGTACGGCACTGACGCCTGAACAGGCCAGCCAGCTGGCGACGTTGTGGAAAGGCTATCGCGCCCTGACAAACAGCAGCACGACGGCACCGATGGAGCTGGAGAGTTTGACTGGTCAGATTGAGCAAGTATACACCGATGGCCAGCTTCAAGCGATTGTTGGAATGGAGCTGACCATGGAGGATATGATCCAGGTTGCCCAGGAGAAGAACTTTACCCTGCAGGCTTCCGAACCAGAGCACGGCAACAAAGAAATGACCGAAGAACAGCAGGCTACTCGAGCCGCGCTGCGCAGTGCCTCAGGAGGTGGTTTTAGCGGTGGTCCGGGCAGGGTCGGACCACCCGGAGGGATGCCTCCCGGAGGAATGCCTCCGGACGGGGGGATGCCTGGCGGTGGTGGTTTTGGTCCCGAAGCAATGTCGACCCCTGGAGCGATGGAGACCGCAATGGCGCGGGGAATGCCGGCGCCGGGTGGAGGAGGAAATTTGAACAGTGCGCTGGTTAGTGCACTGATAGAGTTCCTCAAATCTAAGGCGCAGTGATACGGATTGCTGTTATCATAGCCTGGTGAAACGACTCGAGACCTGGGACTGTCCTTTTCTGAGGGATAGTCCCAGGTGTCTGAAGGCGTAAATCATGAGACAAAAACTAGCCATTCTTGCAGCCATAACTCTTCTGCTGATCAGCGCCAAAAGCGTGCGGACGGTGCGCCTGACGGTCGTCAACAAATCGGGTCTGCCGGTTGAAGTCCGTTTGACTGGCACATATTACGAAGAAATATATTATCTTCGCGTCCCCGAAGGCGATCGCGATCATGCTTCCGAAGCGCATATCGACGTGCTCCCGGATGATTATTCGATGCAGGTTTTTTACAAGGAATATTGGGACCCGGTGTATGGATACGATTGCAGCGAGGGTGGGAAAAATATCAAGCTGACCCATTCGGCAAGGCTCACTTTCCTGGGGTGCAACTATCCAACGCCGAACAACGGCGAGCCGTCTTCGCTGCTTCTGAAGTATCCCGAAGGAAAAGGCCGCTGCCGGATGCCGATGAGGATGCCGGAGGGAGCCTTACCCATTTGTAAATAGGCAAGAATTAAACCGGAGGACCTCAAAGATCCTCCGGTTTCTGCAACAATTCACAAGTACTCCATTCAAACCCGAAAGGCATGCTGGTCCTTTCGGGTTTTTACTTATGGTCTAAGTAGTTTTATGATCTGGGGAATGAAATGATAAAATGTGCGCCTTGTCCGGGTTTGCTCTCCAGCAAGATCTTTCCGCCCTGGGCTTCGACCAATGATCGGGCGATGGCCAGGCCGAGACCCGTCTCGCCGTTATGCGTTCGGGCCTCATCGCTGCGGTAGAAGCGGTCGAAAACGCGGTTCTGATCTGCAAGAGCGATGCCGGGGCCGTTATCCCAGACGTGCAGCTCAACATTGCTTTCCAAGAGCCGGGCAAAGAGCCGGATTTGTCCATCCGCAGGCGAATACCGGATTGCGTTCGCAAGCAGATTTCCAAGGACCTGCGCCATCCGCTCCGGGTCGACGAGGATCGATGGAAGGTCGGGCTCCAGCTCCAGCTCCATCTGGACGCCTTTTTGTTCACACAGCGGGCGGTGGGCGATCGCGGCGCGTTCCAGCAGCACGTTTGGCTGCATCTCTTGCGGAATGAGGGCCAGCTCACCGGCGTCAGCCAATGAAAGCGTGCGCAGGTCATCGATCAACCGGTTTAAATGGCCGGCTTCTTTGTGCATGACTTCGTAAATTTCTGACTGCCCTTCCAGCTTACCGTCGCTGAGGGCTTCGGTATAACCCAAGATAACGCTGAGCGGGGAGCGAAGGTCGTGGGCAATGTCCGCGGTCATCTGCCGCCTGGCCTGCGTTGCGTGTGCGAGATCAGCGCTCATTGTGTTGAATGCGGATGCCAGGCGGCCCAACTCGTCTTTTGAGCGGATGCTCACCTGCCTCCCGAGCTCGCCCTTGGCCAGCGCCTGGGTGGCGTCCGTCAGCTCGCGAATAGGACGGGTCAGGTTCCGCGCCAGTGCAATACCCAGCAGCAAGGCGACCCCCATTGCCGCCAAACCGCTGATCAGGATAACCTGGTTGATCGTCTCTAAAAATCGGTTCTCTGGAGAGCCGCTCATGCGGTCGATGATGCTGGCATTGACACTGAGCCAGCCCATCACATTTCCGTCGATTTCAAGGGGGACCCCTTGCGAAATCTCTTCATCAGTAGCCCGGCGCCCCAAGCTGTCGGCGCTGCCGTAGATGATGGTTCTGTTTTCATCCACGATCACCAGGGGAATCCTGCGCCCGTCTGGAGGCGGCGGATTATTTTCTGACGGATTATTTTCTGATGAAGGAATGAAGGATGGGATCCGCTGCGTTCGTTCTAAATCTCTCATTAACTGGTCGACGCCGTCCCAATCGCCGTTCTCGCGGTAATACTGCATCAGCGCGCTGATCATGTTGGATTGGAGCTGATCAGAAAGATAACGAGTGAATTCGCTTCGGGTGCGTTGTTGAATGATAAAAGAAGTTAACACGGCTCCTGTCAGGCTGACGATCAGGAAAGCAAGGATTAGCTTCAGGGTAAGTGAACGCATGGCTTGAGGATTATACGACTTCTTTTACTGGTGTGAACCGATAACCTGTCCCATAGATTGTCTCGATGTATTTTGGCTGGGAAGGATCAGATTCGACTTTCGCACGCAGATTACGAATGTGCACATCGATCGTCCGCTCGTAGCCTTCATAGGCTGTTCCTTGAAGGCGGTCAAGCAGCTCCAGGCGTGTGAATGCGCGCCCAGGCGCAGCCATCAATGTTGCCAGGATTTCGAATTCGGAAGGGGTCAGGTCAATCGGGCGTTCAGCGACTGTTACCAGACGGCCGGTTCGGTCCAGGGCAATCTCACCCTGCCGCAGCATCGCTGCGGGTTTCTCCTGTTTTTCGACCCGACGCAGCACTGCCCGGATTCGTGCGGTCAATTCGCGTGGGCTGAAGGGTTTGGTGACAAAATCATCGGCTCCCAGCTCAAGCCCCGTGACCTTATCGGTTTCTTCGAGCCGGGCGGTCAATACGATGATCGGCGTATCGGCTTCGCGGGAGTACGAACGAATAAAATCATAGCCGCTCATCTCCGGCATCATCAGGTCAAGCACGATCAGGTCCGGTTTTGCTTGACGAGCGACGAAAAGCGCCTCTTTCCCGTCGCTTGCTGTGACTACTTCATAGCCTTCCTGAGTCAGGTATGATTTCAGCAGGGTCCGGATCTCAAGCTTATCATCTACTACCAGGATTTTCTTTGCCATAGACGCCTCTAACTGCCCCTTGGGGGGATTGGTTCCTAATCTGAAGCCAAGTATAGCGGAAGATTGTTAGGAAATTATGAAGACGCAATTTAGAAATTATGGGGATTGAACCTTCCGGTTTTGTTTTCTTATCAGAGAGAAAAATCTCATGTTATTATCGGAGCTGTACTGGTATTGAGTCCGAAAAAGCAACTGCGAGCAGCAGGAACATTCACAGGAGATGAGCGATGGCCGAACTGAAGACAAAACCTACCAACCAGAGCGTGGAGGTATTTCTCGATTCCATCCTTGATGAGCAAAAACGCCAGGATTGTCTGGAAATCCTGGCGTTGATGAAGCGAGTTACAGGCGCCGAACCGGTCATGTGGGGTGAAAGCATCGTCGGACTGGGCTTATACCATTACAAATATGCGAGCGGACGAGAAGGCGATTGGCCTTTGACAGGTTTCTCGCCTCGCAAGCAGAATCTTACGATCTACATCACATCTGGTTTCGACCAGTTTGGTGAATTGCTCAAGAGGCTGGGCAAGCACAAGACGAGCGTATCCTGCCTGTATATCAAGCGCCTGGCGGATGTCGATCGAGAAGTACTGGAAGAGCTGGTAAAGCTCTCGGTCGAGCACATGACCAGGACGAATCCCTGATCCTACTTACCGCGGGACCTGTCGTATTCGGCGATGCGCTGAACTTTTGGCTCGGAGCGCCCACCGGGTGTGTACTCCGCCTCCAGCCAGGTCTCGACGAGCTTTTTCGCCAGCTCCGGACCCACAACCTGTGCGCCCATGGTCATGATGTTGGCGTCGTTGCTCATGCGAGCCCGTTCAGCAGAATAGACGTCCGAGACCAACGCGGCATAAGCACCGCGCACCTTGTTCGCTGCAATGGATACCCCGATACCTGTCCCACAGAGCAGGATGCCGCGGTCATGCTCGCCGCGCGCGACCGCCTCTGCCACTGTAAAAGCCACATTGGCGTATATCGGGTCTTCGCTGCCGTAGTCCTGAATGGTATACCCCAGCGAGCTGATGTGATTCTTAAGGATTTCCTTCAATCCAGATGCATTCGGGTCGCAGCCGATTGCGATTGGTTTCATTTCGGGCTCCTGTTCATTCGATCAATGATCTAAAAGCTGGGTTCGATTTTACCACTTTACGATGTTGTTCTTCCATTGGGGGCAGAGAGAAAAAAGCAGAGCATAACCAGAACGAATCAGGAGCCGTGCTTTGAAGCGTTAGAATCAGCAGGCTTCTGAAAGTCAGGTCATTTTCACGACGCCAGAGCTGCCTCCAATCTTTTTCGAGCATTAACCCGGTGTATGCCCCCCATTTCCGGAATAGATCATGAGCCAATGGCCGCGTGAACCAACCGTCCCCTTCCATCAGGATTGATTCAAGCTGAAGGACTTGATCCTGGAGTATCAGGATATCGCTGAGGGTTGTCAGGCGTGACAAGAGCTCCATCCGGTGAAACCAGGTCATCCAACCGGCGTTGTCAAGCGTGGTGAGCTTGGAGGCAAAATCATGCATTGCAAAGGATGCCGGAGCAATCAGCTGCGAACGATTGCGATAATATATTTGGGGGATTGGCGACCAATCACACATGCTGGTGATCGCGGCATTTATGATCCGAGAATTCTCGGGCGAGCGCCAGCTGCTTGTGAATGCAAGCAAGCGCAGGTGGTAAACACACGGCCAGACAACCCCGGGCAGGAAAATCCGCTGGCCTTTGTATACTTCGGTAAAATCCTCAAGAGAGCTCCCAAGCGTTATGCTGGAAAAAGCGTCCAGGGCAAGGGGAATCTGCTCCTGGACGTGCCGACTGCTTTCCCTGCCGGCCTGCGCCAGGAGCGCAGCCCGGATCGTTAACGGACCGCCGAGACCCGCCTCGTCCAGATAGCGACCGGCTTTGCCGATGCCGCGCTCGAGCCGGCTGGTTTCTTGCTCCAAAGCCTCCAGCGCAAACGAAAAAGCAGTATGAGAAGGTTCAACATCTTTCTCGGAGAGTATGCGGATCGCCGATTCCATGCTGTTATACCCATGGAAGGCCCAGCCGATCCAACCGTCAGCCAGTTGGGATTGAAAGACCGCCTGCACAGCAGGGTCCTCAAGAATGCGCTCCTGGAGGCTGGCCAACTCGAGTGAAGCAGGATCTTCCCGCAGGATTTCCCTGCGGATTCGGGATTGGATCGATGCGCATGACCGGTTCAGAAGCTCATCGAGAATCATTGCAGTCCCCTTACCCAAGAAGCTTTTCGCCTAGTTGAATTCAAGGAATTTTCTCAGCACCCAGGCGCTGCTGTGTTCCAAATCTCGAGCAGCAAAAACAAATGTGACAGTCGGGTGGTTTTGCAGCACCAGCCGGATGAGCTCCAGGGCAGGATTCTGCTGGAGCTCGATTCGGTAAAGTCCCTGGAATTCATCCCATTTGGTTGGATCGTGGCTGTACCATGCCCGAAGCTCAGGGCTCGGGGCGATTTCTTTCAGCCACAGGTCGACCTGGGCACGCGGTTTTGACATGCCGCGCGGCCAAAGCCGCTCGACGAGCACCCGATATCCATCGGCCTGGTCTGGCGGTTCATAAATTCGTTTAAGTTTGATCATCGCTTCTCCATTGGGGAGTAGAGATCGTTCACTACGTGGTGATTGCCTTCCAGGGTTTCTGATATTATAGATCGGGCTGCGCCCTGCTGCAACATTGATTGATGCCGTGAAACCAGGATGCGTCGATGCCTATAAATATCCGCAAGCTTGTGATCCGCCTCGATATGGTAGAATTCTTGCAACCAGTAATGGATAATGAGAATTTTACCGTTTAGATTCAGTCGGCAGTCCCTGTTTGCAGCTGCTGTACTCATCTCCACTATTTTAGCCTGTGCTCGCAGCCAGTCATCTGGTAGTCCCTCCTTCTGGTCGATTTCAGGAAAGAGTCCCCGGGCTGCTGAAGCAACCGATTCAACTGCCCCTGGTCAGGCCTGGGGTCTTTCCCCGCGCCGCTCCCCTGGTGCGCCGCTTTTAACTCCCACACCCGACAGCCCTCATCCCTTACCTGCGATCCGCACAACTCCCGAGATTTACCAGGTGCAGCCTGGCGATACGCTGGGGTTGATCGCATCCCGTTTCGGGGTCGGGCTGGATCAGCTTATCGAAGCGAACACACTGGTCGATCCGAACGTGCTGGAAATTGGCCAGACTTTTACCGTCCCTGCCCCTACTCCAAAAGATCCTGGGCCGGCTTTCAAGATTATTCCTGATTCCGAACTGGTATACAGCCCCTACAGCGCTTTGTTCGAAGTTGAAGAATTTGTCCAGAAACAGGCCGGTTTTCTCGCCACGTATAAAGAGGAAGTGAACGAAGTCTCGCTGAGCGGCGCCCAGATTGTCGAGCGTGTGGCGCAGGATTACTCGGTAAACCCGCGCATCCTTTTAGCAGTCCTTGAAAAGCAAAGCGGGTGGGTGACGAGCAAGAATCCAAAAAAAGAAACCCGCGATTTTCCGATAGGTTGGGCGGACCCGAAGCGCAAAGGGCTTTATCGACAGCTGAACTGGGCTGCCAATAACCTCAACCGCGGTTATTATCTTTGGCGCGCCGGTGGGATTGGCAGCTGGCTGCTCAGCGACGGGGAGGCCGTCCCCATCGACCCCACCATTAATGCTGGCACAGCAGGCGTGCAGCAGATGTATGCATACCTTTACGACCGCGAGAATTGGGAGAAGGTGGTCACCCAGGAGGGTCTGTTTGCGGTCTATAATGCCCTGTTTGGCTACCCTTTTGACTACGCCTTTGATCCCGTTGTACCAACAAATCTCAATCAACCTGTAATGCAGCTGCCATTCGAGCCCGGCGCGGTCTGGTCATTCACAGGTGGACCGCATGGGGCCTGGGGCGACGGCTCGGCCTGGGCTGCGCTTGATTTCGGTCCACCTGGCGAGGCGCTTGGCTGTGTTCCGAGCGAAGCCTGGGTGAGTGCGGTCGCGGATGGGATGATCCTGCGGTCAAGTGATGGAGCTGTGATCCAGGATCTTGATGGAGACGGCCTGGAACAAACCGGATGGGTTCTGCTCTATTTGCACGTCGAACAGCGCGACCGGGTTGCCCCTGGGACTTTTGTCAAAGCCGGCGATCGAATCGGGCATCCTTCTTGCGAGGGAGGGGTTTCGAGCGGAACTCATTTGCACGTGGCCAGGCGTTATAATGGTGAGTGGATCTCTGCAGATCAGGATATCCCCTTTGTCCTGGATGGCTGGGTTTCAAGCGGTCTGGGAAAGGAATACGATGGGCACCTCAACCGAGGTGGAAAAAAGATCGAAGCCTACGCGGGTAACTCGGAGATAAACGAGGTCCAACGCTGATGTACAAACTCGCCTCGACCTGGCTTTCCCGTTTCATGGTCCTTACCACCTGTTTGATGCTTGCATCCTGTGCGGTGAGCGGTGGATATTGGATTCCTCCAAGTGCGCCACCGACACAACCGATCTTTATTCCACCGGCAATCGGCTCGGGCAGCGAGCTGGTTGATGAGATACCGCAGGATTTATATCCGTCTTCGATGGAGACTTTGCTGCCAGCTGGGCTGGATCTAACCCCAGAGCCGCCGAGCCCGGAGGTGTTGGCTTTTGATCAACCGACACCCGGTTTATCGGACATTCCTACCCCCACCGCTACGCCCGAGGTCTATGTGGTGGACACTTCGCCCATCCTGTACTATTCCCAGGCTGCTGATACGCTGCGTGTGGTCGCAATCCGTTTCGGGGTTTCTCAGGCTGAAATAACCTCGCCAGAGCCGATCCCACAAAACGGTTTTATTAACCCCGGTCAGCTGCTGATCATCCCTCGCAGGCTGACGAACACGACCGCTTCTCATCTGCTGATGCCGGACAGCGAGGTGGTGTACTCGCCTTCTGCGGTTGATTTTTCCACCAAATCCTTCGTGGACCAGGCTGGCGGAGCGCTCAAGTCCTTTAAGGAATGGCATAAGAGCACTGGCAATAAGTCTGGAGCTGAGATTGTAGAGCGAGTGGCGATCGAGAACTCGATCAATCCACGCCTGCTGCTCGCTTTGATGGAATATCACAGCCATTGGATTTACAGCCCTAAGAACAGCGCGGATTGGAACGCTTCACCGCTTGGACGGGTGGGCGTGAGGGAGCTCCAGCTTTATAACGAGCTTATCTGGACTGTCAACCAGCTTTCGATCGGTTATTACTCATACCGTGAAGGCCGCCTGACGGATATCCGCTTTTCGGATGGAGCAAAGACCCGGCTTGCACCCGACCTGAACGCCGGGACAGCTGCATTGCAGTATTATTTTGCCCAGCTTTATGAAAGCTCACGCTGGCTGGAAGCCCTGGACCCTGAGTCTGGCTTTCCGGCATTGTATACTTTGATGTTTGGCGATCCGTGGGCACGAGCGCGAACGGTCGAGCCGCTTTTCTATACTGACATCGCCCAACCTACTCTGACCCTGCCTTTTTCTCGGGATTGGACGTGGAGCTTCACTGGGGGGCCGCACGGTGCCTGGGAACACGATGGCGCCTATGCTGCGCTTGATTTTGCACCCGGAGCAGATCAGCCTGGCTGTGTGGAGACGCAGGCGTGGGCGGTGGCATCTGCAAACGGGCTGGTCGTCCGCACGGGTCCTGGGCTGGTTGTCCTCGATCTGGACGGGGACGGCCGAGAGCAAACTGGATGGGTGTTGGTTTATCTGCACCTGGCAGAGAAAGGCCGCGCAACGGTCGGCAGCATGGTCAGTGCAGGCGATCCGCTCGGTCATCCATCCTGTGAAGGCGGTTTTTCGACGGGCACGCATTTGCATTTCGCTCGCAAGTTCAACGGTGAGTGGGTCCCTGCCGACGGCGCCTTGCCTATGAACCTGGGCGGCTGGATCGCCCATGCAGGTCCGCTGGCGTATAAAGGTACGCTGACCCGCGGAGATGTAACTCTGGAAGCCTGTACATGCAGCAATTACAAGACTTTCATCACCCGGACCGAATCTGACCCCTGATCATGATCCGAATGATAGATCAACGGATTCGCAGGCTGTCGGCTTATCGATTAACGAATTCTCCGCTCCAACCTGCAGGACCCACCCCCATTAAATCAATGATTGCAAAAAACACTCAGCCAGGCGATAGGGCTGATAGCGCTGACGGCTGTCATGATGAGCTCTTGCAGCCCTGCTGCTGCCCCCTCAGGACCTGGCCTCCCTGCACCGAAAGATCCCGGATATCTGCAAGAGGGCAGCGCTATTCCGGAAGGCCTCGCACCTTCACCGACGCCCTTCTATCCCCAGCGGCCGCGATTCGAGCCCGGTGAGCTCGTGGATTACACGGCCCAGACCGGAGATAGCATACCTCAGCTGGCATTGCGTTTCAACACCAGCGTGGAAGAGATCCTGGAGGCAAATTCATTCATCCCAAAAGACGCCACTACAATGCCTCCCGGTATGCCGATGAAAATCCCGATCTACTACCTGCCGCTCTGGGGTTCGCCTTACCAGATCTTGCCGGACAGCCTCTTTGTGAATGGCCCAACTCAGGTGGATTTTGACATTGAGAAATATGTCAGAACCCAGCAGGGCTGGTTGAGGGATTATTCAGGTTATGTTTCTGAGGCCAATCGGAGCGGTGCACAGATCGTTGAACTGGTGGCTCATAATTACAGCATCAGCCCTCGCCTTCTGCTCGCGCTACTGGAATATCAATCTCAGGCATTGTCGGACCCGATCATAGAATCCGAAGAAGAGCAATTCCCGCTCGGTTTTCAGCGCTGGGACCGAAAGGGGTTATTTTTACAGCTCGCCTATGCAGCAAACCTGCTGAACCAAGGCTACTACCGCTACCGGTCTGGCGGTCTAACCGAGATTGAGTTAAAGGATGGTCGATTGGAGCGGATTGATCCATGGCAGAATGCCGCAACCGCCAGCCTTCATTATTTTTACAACAATCTGTTTGAGTACGATCAATATGCCCAGGCGATCTCACCGGATGGACTGTCAGAAACTTACCGGAAGTTATTTGGAGATCCCTGGCAGGCGCCTTCGCATCTTCCTGGCAGCCTGGCACAGCCGTCCTTCCTGCTTCCTTTTGAACCGGGTGATGTCTGGGCGCTTACGGGCGGTCCGCATGCTGGTTGGGGGACAAGTGATCCGCTGTCTGCCCTGGATTTTGCACCGCCATCCAAATCAGCCGGCTGCGTGTACAGCGACCGCTGGGCAACGGCAGTCGCAGACGGCGTGGTGGTCCGCTCTGAGGAAGGCCAGGTGATGCTCGATCTGGATGGGGATGGGGACGAGCGAACGGGTTGGAATATCTTCTATCTCCATATCGGCACCGGTGGGCGGGCTGCACTTGGGGCGAAACTGAAGCAGGGCGATCGGATCGGCCATCCTTCGTGCGAGGGCGGCTCGGCGACTGGCACTCATATTCATATTGCCCGCAAGTATAACGGTGAGTGGCTTCCTGCAGAAGGTTGGGGTGGGATCCTGGCCTTCAACCTGGAAGGGTGGACGGCTCATGATGGGAGCGAAATTTACCTGGGGACGCTCACCCGCCATGCCCAAGTGGTCACTGCCTGCACTTGCTCGAATGCAGCCAGCTGGGTAAAGTCTGATCGGATCCCGGCCAATAAGCTATCTCCTGCAAGCACACCCCAAACCAGCCAGTGATTAATCTAAAAAAATAATCTCAACAGCCGGTCGGAATAAACAAGCCCATCGTTTAATTATTTCAATACAAATATTGAAATAATTAAATATCATTCTTGACATTTTTAATACACGCGTTATAATACAATTCAAAATGGACATCCTGAAAAAGAGGTACCTATGAATCCAATTCCCACGCGCTGCCCGCTCTGCAGCGGCGAGCTCACTGTGACAAAAATATACTGCCGCGATTGCGACACTACTTATGAGGGCCGGTTTTCAAGCGGAGCTTTCAGCAGTCTAACGCAGGAACAGCTGAATTTCATTATCACCTTTGTGAGGTGCGAAGGCAAAATCACCCGGGTAGAAGACGAGATCGGGCTATCTTATCCCACCATCAGAAATCGTCTTCATGAAGTGATCCGCGCTCTGGGTTTTGAGCCCGGTGGGAGTGATGAGGTGCCAGGGCTTACTGACAAGGACCGTCAGCGCATCCTCGAGGATCTGGATGCCGGCGTGATCGGAGCTGAAGAGGCAATGCGCCTTTTGAGAGAAGCGGAGGCATGAGATGGCAAAAGAGGTGATAGAGACCAGCCTTACCCCAGATTGCCTTGTCGGCGATGTGCTGGGGGACTTGAGGGTCAAGGGTTGGGAACAACCCCGAATCATGGTCCAGGCTGATCAAGATGTCCTGGATTTTCACGAAGAAGAAGACACTGTGAGAATCGGCTGCCGGGGTGACCTTGAACTCCGGCTACCGTACGGCGCTGCCCTCGCCGTAGAAAGCGTTCACGGCGATGCTCAGATCAGGCTCCTGGATGAACCGATGAAAATCTCGGCTGTTCATGGAGATCTCAACCTGCGCAACGTCGCCGGCATGGAATGTGAGCTTGTCCATGGAGACTTTTTGGGCAAAAACATCAGCGGTGATCTATCGATCCAGCAGGTGCTGGGCGATGCAGCGGTCCATCAAGCTGATGGCTCATGCACGTTTGCGAACGTCAGCGGCGACCTGGATTTGCAGAACGTGCGATCGGATGTAAGCGTTGCTGCTGGCGGCGACATCCGTCTGCGGCTGTCTTCATTTAGCGGCGATCACTATATGATCCGGGCTGGTGGGGACGTCCATTGCAGCCTGCCCCCTGATTCCAGCGCAAAGCTGCGCCTGGTAAGCAGAGGACAATCCATCAAAGTCCAGCTACCCGGGCATGCACAATCCTACCGCCAGGAAAAAGTCGAACTGGCGCTCGGTCAGGGTGAAGTTGAGTTTTCCATCGAGGCAGGCGGGGATATCCTTCTGATGGCCGAGACGCCTGCCCTGGAAGGATCAGCACCGGATTGGACGGATTACAGCGAGCAGATATCCCGCCAGGTTGAAGCCCAGATCGGTCTCCAGATGGAAGAAATGACCCGGCGGACAAAAGAGCAGATCGATCGTTTGTCGGAATCGCTGGCGCGCTCCGGGATGTCACCTGAGGAAACCCGGCAGGTGGTAGATCAGGCGATGCGGGCAAGCGAGCGCGAGGCTGCCCGCGCCCAGGAAAAAATGCGCCGGGCTCAAGAAAAGATGGAACGAAAGATACAAGAAGCTCAACGGAAAGCGGATCAAAAAGCGCGCGCCGCCGAGCGCAGCACCTGGGCACGCAGCCGGCACAGCTGGGGCCGTGATTATTCTTCCACGCCCCCCCCTTCGCCGCCGCCTCCACCTTCGGCCGCAATCGCCAACTCAATCACTGAGGAAGAGCGTCTGATGATCCTGCGTATGCTGGAGCAAAAGAAAATCAATCTAGAGGAAGCTGAAAAGCTGCTTTCCGTATTGGAAGGCAAGGAATAACATGGGAGATCCTGTGGCCGATTTTTCTGAAGAACGGATGCGCATTCTTGAGATGATCGAACAAGGCCGGATTTCTGCGGACGAAGGCCTGGGCTTGATCCAGGCGCTTAATGCTGCTGCAGATCGGGTGGATGATCGAAAACAGGAAGCTGAACCTCAGGATTTTGAATTCGAGATGCCGTCGAAGGAAGGCGAGCTTCTAACCATCCGCAAGCCTTCGCAGGAGGTGCTGCCCCCCGAACTTTATGATGCAGGGCAGGACAAGCCAGAGGCGATCCCGGAAAGCACTTCCCCAGATTTTGTTTCCGCCCAGGCTTCCCGCAAGTGGAAGCGCTGGTGGATCATCCCGCTCTTTATTGGGATGGGAATTGCCCTCTTTGGCGGATTGTTCATGTTCCTGGCTCAGCAGTCTTCTGGGATCGGTTTCTGGTTTTTGTGCGCATCGATTCCATTCATGATTGGCCTCATACTCATCGTCCTTTCGGTGCAGAGCCGCAAGATGCCCTGGCTGCACCTGAGAATTCAACAGCCTCCAGGAGAAACGCCAGAGAGGATTAATTTCAGCTTTCCTCTGCCGGTGAATTTTGGAGCCTGGGTCCTGCGGACTTTTGGCCGATGGATTCCGGGAATGAGAGATCAGAATTGGGACCAGATCCTCCTGGCGCTGGGTCAGACGGCGAATTCGGACGCTCCGCTGATCATACAGGTAGACGAGCCAGAGACCGGAGAAAAAGTCGAGATATTTATAGGTTAGCTTGAAGCAGAAATTAAAGCTGTCATTGACTGATTATGAATCGGATGGTGGTTATCGCGCCGAAAAAAGAAGGTCAACCCAGACGGGAAAGCTCCTTCTCTTCGCACGAAGATTAAGGAATTATTTTTGGAGGATATTGGAATGGCCAGCAACGAAGAACGCATGAAGATTTTAAAGATGATCGATGAAGGCAAGATCACGGCTGAGGAAGGCGCCAGGCTGCTTGCAACCCTGAGCGAGAGCCGCAAAACCATCAAAAAACCTGCTTCGAGCACTCAAATGGGAGGTGCGCACTGGTTAAAAGTCCGGGTTACGGATATGGTGACGGGGAAAGCCAAGGCCACTGTAAACCTGCCGCTGGGCCTGGTGGATGCCGGGCTGAACATCGCTTCGAAATACGCTCCGGATGTTGCTTTTGATGAGCTCGTAGAAGCGATCAACGCTGGAGCCGAAGGGAAGATCATCGACGTCTATGATGAGGAAGACGGTGAGCACGTCGAAATCTTTATTGAGTGAGACCACCCTTCTTTAATGCGGTAATATGTACGTGAAATGCGCAGCTTCATCATCCTCTGGTTTGGCCAGGTTTTTTCATTACTAGGTACGAATCTCTCGGGTTTTGCTTTAACTGTTTGGGCATATGAGGTGACCGGGTCGGCGACAGTGTTAGCAATGGTGTCGTTTTTCCTGGTCACTCCAATGCTGATTATCAGCCCGCTCGCCGGAGCCCTGGTTGATCGGCTGAATCGCAAGCTCATGATGATGGTCAGTGACCTCGCTTCGGGTTTAGCCACAAGCGCTCTCCTGGCCCTTTTCTTAACCGGCCGGCTTCAGGTCTGGCATTTATACATATCAAGCGCTTTTATCGGTACATTCCAGTCCTTCCAATGGCCGGCCTATTCGGCAGCGATCTCCACGATGGTTCCAAAAGAGCAGTATGGGCGTGCAAACGGCCTGATTTCCTTTGCTGAAACCGGCACGGATATCATTGCTCCAATCCTGGCGGCCGGGCTGCTTGGAATGATCGGATTGGGAGGGGTGTTGGCGGCGGACCTTGCTACGCTGACACTGGCGGTCTGTACGCTCCTGATCATCCGCATTCCGCAGCCGAAGGTTACCCGACTTGGTCAGGAGAGTCGAGGCAGCCTATGGAAGGAATCGTTTTTTGGTTTTAAGTACATCCTGGAGCGTCCCGGTTTGCTTGGGCTTCAAATCGTGTTCCTGGTTGGAAATTTCTTCAGTACGATTGCCTATACGATGATGACCCCAATGATCCTTGCTCGAACGGGTAATAACGAGCTGCTGCTGGGCACCGTCAGCTCGATCGGAGCACTTGGTGGGCTGGTGGGAGGAGCGCTGATGAGCGCCTGGGGCGGCGCGAAAAAAAGATCCACGGCGTTTTGAGCGGCTGGGGGCTTTCGGGTATATTCACCGTGCTCATGGGGGCGGGCAGCTCGGCCCTGATATGGACAGGCGGCAGGTTCTTAAATGCCATGACAGGTCCGATGGTCAACGCATCGAACCAATCCATCTGGCAGTCGAAGGTCCCTCAGGATGTTCAGGGTCGAGTCTTCTCAATCCGCCGGCTGATCGCCTGGGTCAGCACGCCTCTGGCTACCCTGGTCGTCGGACCGCTGGCAGATAAGGTGATGGAGCCGGCTATGCAATCCGGAGGACCGCTGGCTCAGGTTTTTGGCAATTTTTTCGGGGTTGGTCCAGGCGCCGGCATGGCAATGCTGGTTGTTTTTTCAGGTCTGGCCATGACTCTGGTTGGTTTTGGGAGCTATCTGGTGCCGGTGGTACGCGACGTAGAAGTCCGGATGCCTGAAGCAAACTCTTCTCAACTTTCCGAATCTGTCTCAGCGGGAGCTCAGCATTAATCTTCGGGGGCAGGAACGTTCATGGGGTATCCAGCCTGCCTCCATGCCAGGACTCCTCCTTGCAAGCTAAAGGCTTCATAGCCTCTCTCACGGAGCCAGCGCGTCCCCGGCAGGCTGCGGTGTCCGCTCAGGCAAATCAAGACGACCGGTTTCTTCAGATCGAGATCTAACGCCGCCACCGAGTTCGGCATCCCGGTGACCGGAGCGCTGCGCGCCGATCCGATTGTGCCCTGCTGATATTCCATACTGGTGCGGGCATCTACGACCTGCACCGTGCGCCCGCTTTCCAGCCATGCCTTAAGTGTGGCTGGTTTGATCTCAGCGGTTTTTCCGGCTGGAAGCCACCAGGGGATCCGAATCTTCACGGTTGAGCCAGCAGGGAAGCAGGATCATACGTACCGCTTGAGGTGAGCTCTCGCTCCCCATCTGAATTCACTTCATAAATGTTGTAAATCAGATCGATTGGGAAGACATTTGCGAACATCGCCTGGGCCGGGCAGTAACGCGAAGCAGAAAGCTCGATTGCACGGACGACTGCAGTTTCGTCGATTTCATGACCCGAAACTTGATATTCGATCCGGGCCTGTGTAAAGACCCTGGGATGTTCTTGAGCCCGGTCGGCATGAACTTTAACCTCGAAAGCCGTAACATCCTGGCGCTTCTTTTCAAGGATTGAGATCACATCCATTGCCGTACAACCAGCCAGGCCGATTGCGAACAGCTCCATCGGCCGGAAACCTTCTTTTTCTGCCCCCAATCCAAGCTCGAAGCCCGAATCGGAGATTGCAGTGAAGTTGATCGCTTCGCGCCAGGTGACTTGTGCGTCCATAATTTATTGCTCCTTTATAAGAGGTGTTACAAATTCTTCTAATATTGAGAGGTTAATCGGTCCACTCCAGGCCAACCGGACTGTGCCGCTGCGATCCAGGACATATGAATTTGGCAAGCTGCCGTTCCGGAATGCAAGCAAGGCCTCCGATTTCGGGTCCAGCCAGATAGGATACTCAAGCTTGTAGAGTTCAGCGTGGTATTCGACGTCCTCTTTTTCTCCACCAGATTCGATCCCGATGATCGTGAAACCATCAGACTTGTGATCCTCATAATACTGCTGCAGCTCTGGCAGCTCGGCGCGGCAAGGCGGACACCAGAAAGCCCAATTGTTAACCAGCACAACTTTTCCGGTGTAATTGGTCAGGGATGTGGAATTCCCTTCAAGATCGGCCAGGTTGAGCTCCGGCGCCGGATAATTCACTTTTTGTGGGATAGCGGATTGATAATCTTTCGATTCTTCCGGCACAGCCGCAGAGGATCGATTTTGAAGTACCAGCACCAACCCGGCCAGGATCAGCAATCCGACCCCCATAAACGCCAGGGCCATGGTCTTCGCTGGATTCGCAGGATGTTGTTTGGTTGCCGTCCTTGTTTTCATTCAAAATTACCTTGTGATATCAAGTTTCTCTCTTTTTAGATCAGCTGATCGATAAGGGAACGTTTCAATCAGCGGCAGCTTTCTTCGTGATCCTTGAAACCCTGTGATGGAGTTTTGATTATCGAGCAATTCTTCCGCTGCTTTTATGTTTCGGTTTCAATGGATATCCTATCGGTTCGGTTAGGATCCCGCCTTGCCGTCCCAACTGGACGGAATGCGGAGGATTTATCAGGTATTGCAGCCGAAGGAAAATATAAAACCGCATTTCGGGCAGGCAAGATTTAACAGGCTATCATATTCCAGGCTCTCTGTTTTGCAGACGGGGCAGGAATTACCTGCCTGGATTGGCAAACCAACCTTTGGAAGGTTAATCGGATGAGCCTCTACTTCTTGCGGGTGTGCAGGGATTTTGATGGTTATTGGGCTGGTCAGTTTTTCCATACAATTCTGGCTGGCGAAACCCTTCGAGCGGCTGTTGTTGGAAGCACGGTACTCTCTGTACACCCAAACTGACAGATTAGCCCGAATGGTTCAAGAAATCGCTCAAATCCAGGCGTGTGAAAAGGCGCTCGCGCACATCATCCGGCATGATTGGAGGCTCTGCAGTAGCGTGATATAGATATACCGTCTTGCGTAGAGAGTTGATGACAATCCGGCAATTATCGCAATGTTCTAAATGGCGGTCAATCTCTGCACAAAGCTCTGTTTTCAGCTCGCCATCGACATATTCGGAGAGAGATTCCAGCAGATATCGACAAGATTCGTGTTCCATTATGATTCGCTTCCTTCAAATAACTGCGGGCTCGGCATCCGTTTGCCGAAATAGGCTGTCAACTGCTCTCGAAGCCGCATGCGTGCTCGCGACAGCCGGGTTTTGACTGCTGCCTCGCTCAGTTTGAGGACATTGCTGGTTTCCTCTGTTGAAAGACCTTCAAGATCCCTGAGCACGAACACCGCCCGCAGAGTTGGAGGCAACTGCTCGACTGCCCGGCTCATATAAGCACGGGCTTCTGACGACATCAATTCTTCTTCCGGCATGCAGCACCAATCGACAATTTGGATGGGTTCTTCGATCTGCGTTTCGGTCTCTGACGGCTCGTCAAGCGAAACCGGGATGTTCTTCCGTTTTCGGATCAGCATCAGCGCCTCATTTGTAGCGATTCGGTAGAGCCAGGTCGAGAGGCTTGAACGTCCGTCAAAATTCTTGAGGTGTCGAAAAGCCTTGATAAAAGTCTCTTGCAAGATGTCTTCAGCATCCTGGGGATCATCAAGCATCTTCATCCCCAACCGGAATATCACACCGGAATAGGCTTCTACTAACCTGGCAAACTCGGCCCGATCGCCTGAGCGCAGGGCGTCGAGCGAAAAACCCTCTTCTTTCCTTGGTTCTATACTCATTAGATGCTACCGCTTCCGAAAAGTCACAAAATCATCCATTTGCAGAGCCTGAAGGGATATCCGGGTGAGAATTGTATCATATTGACGGAAGACAGGCGCCGTGCTATAGTGACAATACCCATGCAAGCGATCACTTTGCTGACCGATTTCGGTTTGAGAGATGGATATGCAGGTGTGATGAAGGGTGTAATCTGGGGGATTGCACCGGATGTGCAGATTGCCGATATCACCCATCAGATCCATCCTCAGAATGTCATGGAAGGCGCGCTGGCGCTTGGGAGGGTTGCATCCTTTTTTCCAGGCGGGACAGTCCACCTGGCTGTCGTCGATCCTGGGGTCGGGACGGATCGCCGCCCGATCGCAGGGAGGTTGGGCGATCAGTTCTTTGTTGGACCGGACAACGGCCTTTGCACTGTCATGGTCCAACATACCCGCGAACGCAACGACGGGGTCCAGTTTGTTCATCTGGATCGACCGGAATTCTGGCTGGCCCATGTGAGCAGCGTGTTCCATGGTCGAGATATCTTCGCTCCCGTTGCGGCCTGGCTTGCTACCGGAAAAAACCTCTTCGAGCTGGGGTCTCTGATACATGACCCGGTCCTATTAGATCTCCCCATTCCCAGGCGAACGAAAAACGGCTGGCGCGGCCAGGTGATCATCGTAGATCGTTTTGGCAATCTTTCCACAAATCTGAACCGATCGCACCTCGAAGGATCGGGGGAAATTACAGTCAAGATCGGCGGTAGTCAAATTCACGGGCTAGTCGATACTTTTGGAGACGCGGCACCGGGGGATCTGGTGGCGTTATTTGGGGAAGCGGACGATCTCTCGATAGCTGTTGTCAACGGGAACGCAGCCGAAATGCTGGGGGTGGGAGTCGGAACCGATATCGAAACCTTGTCAGGATGAGATGAGCCGGATCGTTACGCTGACGACGGATTTTGGGGAAGGCGATTATGACGTCGGCGTGTTGGCCGGCGTGATCTGGGGCATCGCCCCTGAAGCCCGGATCGTAGGATTAAGCCATTCAATTGCCCGTCACGACGTGTTTGAGGCGGCATTGATGCTTGAACGGTGCACTCCTTATTTTCCCAGAGACACGATCCATCTTGTCGTGGTGGATCCAGGTGTTGGGACAGCCCGGCGAGGTCTGGCTGCCCGGCTTGGCGCTCAATGGTTCGTAGGACCGGACAACGGATTGATCACCCAAATGCGTGCCGGCGCGGTCCGAGCTGGAGAGCCAGTTGAGATCGTAAGCCTCAACCAGCCGCGCTATTGGAACCCTGAGGTGAGCGCAATTTTTCATGGCAGGGATATCTTTGCTCCAATCGCCGGTCACCTGGCAGCGGGTGTTCCTTTAATAAATTTTGGCGATTCTATCGCCGACCCGGTTTTACTTGATATCCCCCTCTCATCAAAGACAGAAACTGGCTGGCTGGGTCAGGTGATGCATGTGGACGCCTTCGGAAACCTTTCCACAAACCTGGAAAGGATAAATCTTCAATGCAAAGGCGCTGCATCAACGCCAGGGCGGATCGAAGTGCGGGTTTTGGGGGTACGGATCTCCGGGTTGGTGCGGGCGTTTGGCGACGGTATACCTGGTGAGCTGGCGGCTCTCATCGATAGCTCGGATAAATTATGCATCTGCGTGGTCAATGGAGATGCAGCCAGGAAGCTCGGGGCGCGAGTTGGGGACCCGGTCGAGGTGATCCTTGATTGACGCCGCTCAAATCCCGCTTGAGATAGAGGGGCTGACTTTCCGCTACTACAGCCGTAAGGAACCTGCCATTCGAAATATCCATTTAAAATTGAATGAAGGTGAGATTTTGCTCCTTGCCGGGGCGAGCGGGTGCGGAAAAACGACCTTGATGCGCTGCATCAATGGGTTAATCCCCAGGGTGTACCGCGGCAGCCTGGAAGGCCAGGTTCGACTCCTTGGAAAGCCTGTGGCAAGTTTGAGCATGTCCGAGCTCTCTCGGAATGTCGGGACGCTGCTCCAGGATCCTGAACGCCAGATCGTGGCAAGCTATGTTCTCAATGAGGTCGCATTTGGATTGGAAAACCTTGGGATGCCTCGGGAAGAAATCCACGAGCGGGTTGACCGGACCCTGGAATACCTGGGCATCGCTCACCTGCGTGATCGGGGTGGTACTTAACATCTCAGGCGGCGAGAAGCAGAAGATTGCGCTTGCCGGGATTTCTGGCAATGACGCCGCGCGTTTTTGCTGCTCGATGAGCCGCTCGCCAGCCTGGACCCCGCTTCTTCACATGAAGCGCTCCAGCTCTTTCGCCGACTGGCCGACGATGGGATTTCCATTTTACTGGTGGAACATCGGGTAGATGATGTCTGGGCAATCCAACCAGAACGGGTGCTGTACCTTGAGAACGGCGAGCAGGCATATCTGGGGAGCCTCGAAGGGATGCTGGATGTGATCGATTACCAGCGTGTGAAGCTACCTGCGCGAGCGGTTATCGAGCGCGCCCGCAGGTCAACGCCGCCGGCTGAAATCAGCTCTGCCCTGCCGCCGCATTCGGATCAGGCACTGATCGATTTTCAAAACGTCTGCTTCAGCTATAAGCCAGAACTCCCCGACGTCTTGAAAGACGTCAATTTTCAAGTGCACCCAGGTGATGTGATCGCAGTGTTGGGACACAACGGGGCAGGGAAGACCACCCTGGTCAAACACGCGTTGGGATTATTAAAGCCTTCATCTGGAAGGGTTCTGCTGGAAGAGAAGGATACGCGTAAGATCACTGTCGCCCAGGCTGCCCGTACGGTGGGATATGTCTTTCAAAGCCCAACGCAAATGCTGTTCGCTCCGACGGTCGAAGCGGAGCTGATGTTCGGGCCAAGCAACCTTGGCTACCAGGTAGAGCAGATCAAACAGAGCGTTGGCTGGGCGATCCGCGATGGTTAACCTTGAGCCGGAGCTCAAGACCCCTCCACTGGCGCTCTCTTTTGGCCAGCAGAAAAGGGTGAGCATTGCCGCCGTACTTGCGATGCGATCGCGCATTTTGATGATGGACGAACCGACTGCCGGGCAGGACTATTGGAACTATCGGACCTTCATGGATGCTATCCTGCAGATGCCGGGCTTTGACGCCATCCTTTTCATCACCCATGACGTCGATCTGGCGGTGATCTATGCCAACCGGATCCTGCTTGTTTTTGACGGCAGGCTGATCGCCGACGGTCCACCTCATATCGTCCTGGAGGATGTAGAGCGCCTGCGGACCTGCCGAGTTCTGCCCACCTCGCTACTGGAATTGAACATGCAATGCTTCCCAAAAACGGGTCGGTTTTTACGTGCCGAATTGTTAGCGCAGTAGACTTAAGATATAAGGAGGTGTATTAAAACGCAATTCATTCGATCGTGTTCAATCAGGGAAAGAAATCAAAAATTATAATTAAGGAGAAAGGTCATGGAAAAGAAATCATTGTGGGCTTTTGGGACGCGGTGAAGTAGTCTATTCCGCGATCGGCGCCGCCCTGTATGCGGTGCTTTCAGTAGCGACCAACTTCTTGCAGATCCCGGCTGCGGCGAACGTCTCGTTCCGCCCGGCGGTCGCAATCCCAATGTTCTTCGGACTGGCATTTGGACCCTGGGTCGGGTTCCTCAGCGGGTTTGTTGGGAATGTAATCAGCGATTTGGTCTCCGGTTATGGCTTTTGGCCCTGGTGGGATCTGGGCAACGGTCTGATGGGTTTTATCCCGGGCTTGATTTGCTTGACCCTCACCGATTTTCGCTCCTTGAACGACATCATCAAGGCAGAGATCATGG
Organism: uncultured Chloroflexia bacterium; assembly: GCA_963726375.1. Classification (GTDB taxonomy): domain Bacteria; phylum Chloroflexota; class Anaerolineae; order Anaerolineales; family UBA4823; genus UTCFX2. Next base: position 401,490 of record CAVSCE010000008.1, read on the forward strand.
TCGTGGTCGGTGTGGCGGTTGGAATGTTCGTCGCTTCGGTGAGCGAAATCTGGGTCTCGGGGGTCGATTTCGCCACGGCCATAGCCACAAACTTCATTCCTTCATTCATTCCGAATGTGATCAACGGATTGATCCTGGTACCCATCTTGATGGTCGCTTACGCCGCGGTGCGTGGGCGATCCGGGCGTTGATTCTCATTTGACATCGTTCGCAGCCTCCTGCCGAGGCAGGAGGCTGCGAACTTCGGATATCATTCGGGCATGATTGTCTCATTCAATTACAGGAACCGCTCCAGCCTGGTCGAGCGCCTGGATCCGGCGCCCGCTGGATATTTTCAATCCTGGTGCTCTTTTCGATCACGATGTTCTGGGATATCCGGTTCCTACTCTTCTTCCTGGCTTTGACCTTTGGGCAGTATTTTCTGGCGCGCCTGACCTGGAAAGAGACCCGCAGAGCCTGGTTCTTTGTCATCTTCCTGATGACCATGATGGTGGTTGTCAACACGATCTTCACCAGCAGCGGCACGATTGGGGATGTGATGCGCGGGACGCACACTGTGGTCCAATTTCAGATCACGTTCCCGATCACAGGCTGGACCTGGAATTTCAACCTGACGATCGAGCGGCTCTGGTTTGCGCTCACCCAGATCGTCCGGATCCTCTCGATCTCGGCGTTGTTTCTGGTGATCCCGTTTACGATGGACCCGCGCCAGTATGGGGTGACTTTTCGCGGGCTTGGCCTGCCGGACCGCCTGGCTTATACCCTGGACCTGGCTTTCAGATTTGTGCCCACGCTCGGAAGGGATTTCCAGATCACGCTGGATGCGCAGAAGGCGCGCGGCTTTGAAGTGGACAAATTGCAGGGCGGACCGCTTGCTCAGATTCGTAAGATGGCGCCGCTGGTTGTGCCGGTAACGATGAACGCGATCCTGAGCGGCGAAGATATCGCAAATGCTATGGACCTGCGCTGCTTTGGGTTGGGCAAGCGGACTTGGATTGAGAAGCTCCGCTACCACTGGCATGATTTTATGCTGATTGGATTTGGGATTTTACTTCTGGCGGGCTCGATCCTGTTGTCTGTGCTGGGTTACGGCGATTTCTGGGTGCCGCCTGCACTTTTAAGCTAGAATCCGACAGGAGCAAAGAACTGCATCCGTTGGCTAGACCTGGACATTCCCTTCGATCCGTCGAATCAGGTCCCTCAGCGGAAGATCGGCGAGCGAGTCAAGCACCAGGTCAGCCTGGCTGATGTCGGTCTGACGGGTCAGGTCATTGGGGACCGCAACACAGTACAGGCCGGCGCGTTTGGCCGCGAGGATCCCATTGGGGGAATCTTCAAATGCGATCGCCTGTTCGGGCTGCACTCCCAGGAGCTCGACGGTCGAGCTGAAAAGCTCTGGATCGGGCTTGGTGCGTTCCACGTCGTCGCTTGCCTGCACGACCTCGAAAAAATGACGCAGTCCCAGGCGGCTCAACTGACCCTCGACCCATCTGCAGGAGGAGCTGGATGCAAGCCCGATCTTAAGCCCGAGGGCTCTCGCTTCATTCAAGGTATCAATCACCCCAGGTAGCGGCAGATCACCGATCAGCTCCAGCTCGCGGCTGTGGCGGCGCTGAAAAGCCTCGCTCAGATCGACCTGGGGTCCGACATGTTCGCTGAGGATGCTCACGGGGTCGAAAAGCTCATCAGCGGTGCCAATGTTCTGCGCCCACAGCTCGAAAGGCAGATCCAACCCATATTCCTGAAACAGCTCCAGCCAGGATTGAAAGATCGGGACTTCTGTTTCCAAGATCAGGCCGTCAAAGTCAAAAACGAGCGCTCGGATCATATACTCAATAACCTCCCTTGATGGTAACGTAAAGGGTGGGCGCCAGGCAGAAAGGGCTTTTTACCGATGATCGATTGTATGTTCTTGCGAATTCCACCTAACCTCCTGTGCAGCGTCGAATATCTGAAAAGTCTTCCACCAGGCGCCAAGCTTCTTCAAGAATCTGGACCAGTGCGGTTTCAGCGAGACCCTGCCGGGCTGAAGCCATAAACTCATCCATCCCTTCATATCCTTGAAGCTGATACACAGCGGCCTGCAAACCCATCTCCAGGCGGTCCGCCTGGCGCACCAACCGCGCTTCTGGTGTTTGACCCTGTTCGAATTCCTCCCACAGATCCAGGAGGTCCGAGCCCACGGGCAGGTTTTCGGCAACCCGGCGGACGGATTCCGCTTCTAGACGTCGTTTTTCCGCCGAATCGACCAGGTCTGACGGGATGATGTCTCCGGCGTAGATTTCGCCCAGGTCGTGGACCAGCGCAATCTGGATGATTTTCTGCATATCCAGCTCTTTGAAATCTGCCTCCGCGAGCAACATCGCCAGCAATGCCGTGGCGAAGCTGTGTTCGGCGACACTCTCGCAGCGCTGCTCGGCGATGCCGCGGCGCAGCCAGCCCTGGCGGTAAAGCTGCTTGAGCTGGCAGAGATCGAAATATGCCCGAATCAGCGGGTGGACTTCCTTGTCTCTCAGAAAAGCGATCGGAATGTCGGCTTTTATTTTCATCACGGCTCTTCCGAGGGCTAGCGGGCCAGGATTTCGACCAGGACCTGAGCCAGCATGATTTTAAAGATCAACGCGGCCGGATAGACGCTGGCATAGAAGAGCGTCGGCAGATCACTCTCGGACATGGCGTTGGCTGCCCCCAGCCCGGGCGGATTGGTCATTCCCGCGGTGAGCGCGCCCATTGTGGCAAGCAGGTTCATCCGGTAGCCCAGGTGCATCAAGGCCAGGCCGGCAGCCAGTGAGGCGACCGTGATCAGCGCCCCGCCGACGAGAAGGCTGAACCCTTGCTGAGCCAGGATCGCGAGGAAATGGGCACCCGCAGTCACACCAACCCCTGCCAGGAAAAGCATCAACCCCAGCTCGCGGGTCAGGTTCTTGGCTGCCGCCGGAACATAAAGACGCAGCGGGCCCAATCCGCCAAAGTGACCCACCAGCAGGCTGACCAGAAATGCTCCGCCGGCGCTGCCCAGCCGCAGCTCCACTCCGCTGGGCAGTTTAATCGGCACCATCCCGAGCAGAATCCCCAACAGCAGACCGGCAAGGAACGGCAGCATGTTGGTTTCCTCGGCGCGGCGAGGATGCCCGTGGACCAGCTCGACAAAACTCTTGACGGCTTGCTTGTCTCCCACCACGCGGATGCTGTCGCCCATCTCGAGGGTTGCGCTGCCGGATGGGGCGATCTCAAATCCCTGGCGGCGGATGCGCGTGATCACGACCGTGAACTGTTCAAACAGGCGCAGCTCGCCCAGGCGTTTTCCGGCAAGCGACCCTTCGGTCACCTCGACGTCTACGCTCAGCACATCGGCGTTTACATCCATGCGTTCCTGGGTCTGCTCACCGAGCAGCAGGCCTAATTTATCCAGCTCCTCAGGCGGGCCGACCGCCATCACCACATCGCCCATGTGGAGGATCCGGTCAGGGGTCGCGGCAAAGACCTGCTCTTTGTGCTTGATGCGGGAGATATTAGCCTGGATCATTCGTCCCGGGTTCACTTCGCTGACCTTTTTCCAGACGCAGTCCGGATTGGTCACTCGAAACGTACGCACCTGCAGGGCGGGGTTCTCGCCCTCCTTTTCAGCCTGCCACTTAGCTTCTTCCTTTGCTAAACTACGTCCAGTCAGGCGCGGCAGAAATTGGATCAGCAGGACGGTCCCGATCATGCTGAACGGGTAGGCGATGCCGTAGCCGACCGAGATATTTTCGCCGGCTCCCGGAGAAAGCCGGAGGGCGGTATCGATCGCCGCTGCCAGCGCCGGCGTGCAGGTGAGCGCCCCCGTGTACAGGCCTGCCGCCAGGTCGTAACCGAGATCCAGCCAGTGCTGGACTGCGACCGCCGCCAAGGCGCCTGTACCAGCGACTGTCAGGGCAATCGCGATGAATCGGAGGCCGTGGCGGCGAAAGGTCCGGAAGAAGCGCGGACCGGCCTGCAGCCCGACTGCGTAGACAAAGAGCAGCAGGCCAAGCTCGGTAACCGATTTCGGGACGCTTATACCAAAATGACCGAAGACCATCGCCGTGAAAAGGACGCCGGCGGCGCCGAGCGAGAAGCCGCGCAGCGACAGGCTGCCGATCCAGGATCCAACCACCAGGATAATGAATAGTGCGAGCATTTCCTGGGCGAACAGTGCGCTCATCGAGGCGGGCCGGCCTCCACCCGGCGGAGCATTTCTTCCGGAGACCCGCGCAACCCGAACAGGGATTCCAGCCACCAGGTGGCTCCAGCTTGAGCGTAGCGGGCAGGCAGCTCTGCCTCGCCCGGCTGCGTGCAGCCGCTGATCGCCGCATCGAACGGGCCGGAATCCGGGCGCTGGGAACGGATGTACTCAAGCCTGGCAGCCAGGTCTTCCGGTGAGACCGTGATCTGGGCGTCCATGTCGATCCCGGGAACGACCCAGCCGTCCCAGCGGGCGGCGCGGCGCAGGGCAGGGCGGCTCTCTCCACCGATCCAGATGGGCGGGCGCGGTTTCTGGACCGGCAGTGGTAGAAGCGTGACCTCCCGGGCGGTATAGTGCGCCCCGTGGTGGTCCACCTTCAGGCCGCGCAGCAGCCCGTCGAGCAGCTCCAGCGCCTCGTCCAGCATCGCAGCTCGAACGCGAGGTTCAGCCGGCTCGCCGAAGCGGCTGAACTCCTCCGTCGCGGCGCCCAGCCCGGCGCCGAAGATCAACCGCCCCTGGCTGAGCAGGTCGAGCGAGGCGATGGTCTGCGCAAGCACGTGCGGCCGGTAGCGCGGCAGCGGGCTGACGTTCACGCCCAGCTTGATTTTCTCGGTGACCGCGGCCGCGGCGGAAAGGCCGACCCATGGGTCCATCCCGACCCAGCCGTATACATACAATAGATGGTCCCAGACGAACAGCCCATCCCAACCGGACGCCTCGGCAGCCTGGGCGAGGCGGGTCAGCAGGCGCGGGTCGGAAAAATCGCCGAACGGAACGACTTCGATCGCAAAATTCATCAAGGTTCGCTCTCCACGGGATAGGGTCAGTTTTTGGTGGCGATGAGCGATAGTATAACACCGGATGCGTTTGGGGTCGTTCCCAGCCAGGATGGCCCTTGAAAATGCAATTAGTTGATCACATTTCGCCCGAGAGGAGCCTGCGCCTGAAGGATCTCCAGGTTTTTGGACCTGAAAGCCGGGGCCAGGTAAATAAACGGTAGATTCCGCCATTTCGCGGTCCCAGAGGTGGATTTTACGGTTAAAATGGAAGCCATGAGCGAAAAGAATCCCACCCGCCTGGTGACTGTGGACGACCTACCGCTGATGCGCAGCGGTTTGCGCGCTTTTCTGACGGCGTATGATGAATTCAGCCTGGTCGGCGAGGCAAGCAACGGCGAGGAGGCAGTCCAGCTCTGCGAGCTGCTGCAGCCCGATATCGTCTTGATGGATCTGAAAATGCCGGTGATGGACGGCGTTGCGGCGACGCGCCAGATCCACCAGCGCTGGCCGCAGATCAAAATCCTGGCCCTGATCAGCTTTCGCGACAAGGAGCTGGTTGAGAAGGCGTTTGAGGCCGGGGCTTCAGGTTATGCGCTGAAAGATTTGACGGCAGACGAGCTTGCCGAAGCAGTCCGGCGGGTATCCCAGGGCCGGCGCAGCGCTTCGATAAAGATACGGCAGAGCCCGGAACAGGCTGATCTGCTAGACCGCCTGGCCCAGGCGATGGATCAGTCCTCGACCGACCTGACCCGGCTGGCAGGGCTGCTGCGCAGCCAGCTCCCGGCGCTGTTCCCGAGCTGCCAGATCGAGGTGCATCTCTATCCAAGCCAGAACCTGCTCTGCTACCCGGCCGACCGGCCGGATCTGTTCCCGGAAGCGGCCTGGCGCTGGCTGCAGATGCACATGGAATCCAAGGTGTTTGCGCCAGAAGAGCCAGCGCCCTGGGGCGACACGACAACCCGGGAGGGGCAGTTCCTGCTTGCGCTGATGTCGTCCCATGCCGGCCAGCCGCTGGGTGGGATCGGGATCCTGCAGCACGGCGACGACCTGGACCTGTGGGAGCACCTTCAGTTTGTCAAGGAGCTTGCGGGGAAGGTTTCGCAGGCGGTCGAGAAGGGCCGCCGGATCGAGCAGCCCTACCGCCACCAGAGGATGGACCAGGAGCTTGCGAACGCTGGTAAGATCCAGTCTGGAATCCTGCCCGAAAATCCGCCACAGCTGCGCGGTTGGGACCTGGCTTCACGCCTCGAGCCAGCGCTGCAGACCTCCGGCGATTTCTTCGATTTTATCCCCCTGCCCAACAACAACTGGGGGTTCGTGATCGCGGACGTATCAGACAAAGGGATGGGCGCGGCGCTTTTCATGGCGCTGAGCAGCACTTTGTTCCGGACCTATGCTACCCAGTACGCCACGCTGCCTTCCTTTGCGCTCAGGCAGGTGAACGAGCGCATCCTTTCGGACACGCGCAGCGAGATGTTTGTGACCGCTTTTTATGCGGTGCTGGAGCCGGATACCGGGCGGATGCGCTATGTGAACGCCGGCCACAACCCACCTTACCTGATCAGCAATCAGAAAGGCAAGCCTTTTGACCGGCTGCGAGCTACCGGAATGGCGCTGGGTGTGATGGAGGAAACGGTCTGGAGCCAGAAGGTGATCAAGCTTTCGCCGGGCGATGTGCTCCTGCTTTATACCGACGGCATCACGGAGGCGCAGAGCCGGAACGGGCGCTTCTACGGCGACCGCAGGCTGCAGGAAGTGCTCCGCTCGGTCGGCAGCCGCCCTGCCCAGGAAATCCTGGAGGCGATATTGGAAGATTTGAAGGTGTTCATGGGAAGCATACCCCCGCAGGACGACGTCACGCTGATCGTGATCCGGCGCAAGCCGGAATAAGCCCTCGCCTGGATTTTGGAATTCCACCGAGACAGTGTTCAGGGACAACTGGAAAACCCCCCAGATCTCCGAATCAAAACAATAAAACCGCACCCAATCAGGGTGCGGTTTTATTGTGCATAATATACTCGCTGGGAACTTACTTCCCGGAAGCGTGGCTGCCCATCAGGCCTTGCTGGGCGAGGCCGCTGACTAAGCTACCGAAGATGGCGCCTGTGCCGTCTTCAACGCCGAGCAGTGCAAAGTGGACCCGCCAGACGCCGGGCTCGCCATCGATCAGGGTGCCCCAGGAACGGCCATTCGGGTTCGGCTCGCCGGGTGCGGCGAGAGCTGAGCCAAAGGAAGCGCCAACCAAAACAGCTAAAACCAGTGCCGACATCAATAAAATGTGAAGTTTCATCGTAATCTCCATTTCTAAGGTTGTTTGAACTTGAACGTGCCCGTATGATACAACAATATGTATATATTGTCAAGATATTGTATATTAATAGTATATGAATGTTTCGTCCTCGGGCGGAAATTTTTTGGGTATCGAGCTGCCGAATTAAAGAATTGAAAAATCGAGAAAGCACGTTCTTTGAAGAGATTGGAAAAATAAAACCCCCTTGGGGCTAAGGGGTTGGTCTTTGTGGGGACTGGCAGTGCAGGAATACAGAAATCAATGCACTTCGACGGACCAATCCGTCGGCTGGAGCGAGATGTTGGGCGGGAAGGGGGTGTGGGAGAAATGCACGGCGCTCGCCTTCTTCAGGTATCCGGAGAAGCCGTCCATATAACTGGCGATGACCTGCTTGATGAAGCCCGAGTCTTCGCCGGAGGCCGAGAGCAGCGCGAAGATCTTCAGGCTGCCCGCCGTGCCGGGCCAGACGTCGGCGCGCTTGAGCGTAAGCCTGGCGAACTTCCGCTCCTGGAGTGCTTTGTCGCCTTCGCACAGGTCGATGGCGGCCGCGTTGATGTCCGCGGTCATGTCTTCGAAGTACAGGTTGAGCAGCTGGCGGGCGTGCCGGCCGCCGTCGGGCATGTTGATGGTCAATTCGATAGTGAAGAGGGTGGTCATGGGTTTGCTTTCCTCCTCTGTTTATTTTTGAACAATTCGCCTGGATCATCTTTGGGATGTCTGGATGAGCTGGCTGGCGTTCGAGTTATGTCCATTCAAACCCATTCAGGCACAATTTTCAAAAGAAAATAATCAGATTCTATTTTGAAAGGACATGAAGATGAAATGATATGAGTAAACATCTGATGTAAAAGTATAAGAAATGACCAAGCAATTCAGTATAACGTACAATTTCACGAATTATGATGATTTTGTATGGATTCTGATAACCGGTTCGATCCCCAGATATTTTTCGTTATTAAATTTTCGCTATTCTGAGATTGACTAAAGATTCGTTATTAAACGCCGAGATCGAACATCGAGGGCGAAATGTCTCTAAGGAGTCAACATCAGCAATCTCACCGCGCCTGCTGCCTTACTCCTCCACCAGCTCTTCGCTCTTCTCCCACAGCGCCTGTGCCAAATTCGGGTCGCACGCCTTGCGGCTCGCCCTCATCACCCTGCGCCCGAAATAGTATTCGCCCGACTTCCAGTCTTCTCCCGGCTCGGTTGAGGCCAGCCGGGTCAGCGCTTCAGCCCCCTTCTGGGGTGTGACGAAGCCGACCATACTGCCGAGGCGGGTGTGGTAAGCGAACCGGATCAGCCAGGCGGCTTCCCCGCCAAAATTGCTGGCGACGATGCCCGGATCGGCCGCGGCGGTCGAGAGGCCCTGCCCGTTGAAGCGCCTGTGCAGCTCATGGGCGAGCAGGATGAGGTAGAGTTTTGTGCTGGCGTAGGCCTTGAAGGCCGAATAGCCCCTTTCAAGATTAAGGTCATGAAGCCTCGCTTTTCCGAGATAATGTGAAAGGCTGGTGGTGTTGATCACGCTGGCGCTGCTGCGCACCAGGATATCCAGGAGCGAATGGGTCAGCAGGAAATGGGCGAGATAGTTGACCTGGAAGGTTTTTTCGTGCCCGTCGGCGGTCAGCTCGCGCTCCTTCAGCATGCCGCCGGCATTGTTGATCAGCACGTCGATCCGGTCGTAATCCCTGCGCAGGCTGGAGGCAAGGAGGCGGACCTGATCCAGACTGGCAAAATCGGCCAGATAGTAAGGGGCGTTCAGCTCTCTGGCGATGGATACCGTCTTCTGTTCCGAGCGGCCGACGACCACGACATGCGCGCCCTGGGCGGAAAGAGACCTGGCTGCTTCCGCGCCGATCCCGTCGCTCGCGCCGGTAATGACGACAACTTTATCTTTCAAAACGCCAGCTCCTAACTAACAAATATTCATACATGCTGATTGGATGCATTTGAGATGTGAAATCGTTTCATGAGACCTGTTAAAACAAAAAAGCCAGGAGTTTCCCCGGCTTTTTGTGTGGGCCCGGCAGGGATCGAACCTGCGACCAAGCGGTTATGCATCCCACTGCGGCTTTCGCCGCCCCTTTCGGGTTTGTGGGCTGGACTATCCTTTCGCCCCAGTGGGGCGCCTGCCCTCTAGTCTCTACACCTTCCCGCAATGAAAAGCGGGCTTGGCTCGGGATTACCTTGCCGGTTGGCGAGGGCTTCCCCGAATTTGGCAGGTGTCGCCTGGGCATTGCTACCCGGGCAGCCCTGTGCAATTTTTCTTATTGAGTTTACAATGCGGTTATGAAGATGCCATCTAACTGCATTATTTGTGGAAACCCCTTGCATGGCCGTCAAACGAAGTTCTGTTCATCGGCCTGCAAAAATCGGGATTTGCAGAGTTACGAAGCTCAGAAACGACGAGGGCTGAGTAGAAAACTCGAATTAATTCGGGCTGCCGGAAGTCGCTGCTCCATTTGCGGATATGACAGGAATTTGGCAGCTTTGGTTTTTCATCACACAGACTCAAGCGAGAAAGATTTCAAATTGGACATGCGTTCGTTATCCAACCGGAAGCTTGAACCAGTTATGGAAGAAATCACCAAATGCATTCTGGTATGTGCCAATTGTCATGCCGAGCTTCATAACCCGCTGCTCAACTTAGAAAAACTGCTCTAAGCCGCGCGCTCTGCCGCTGAGCTACGGGCCCCTGTTAAAGTGCTGCGTGCTCCGGAGTCGAGCGCCAGGTACGATCACCATGACACCTGACACTGGAACACGACTTAGAGCGGGCGACGGGATTCGAACCCGTGAATATCAGCTTGGAAGGCTGACGCCTTACCCCTTGGCGACGCCCGCGCGCCCCTGATTGTACCCGACCCCAAAACATTTGGCAAGCTACCTTTTATTGATCCAGACGCGAAGAGATTGTTAAATATTTCACGATCCCCTTGACATCTGGCATCTCCTGGGTTATCCTATTGGGGAGATAAAGTCTACTATTAGAGTGGGCTTTATAGACACTAGAACGAAAAGAGATACCTGGATAAGCGATGCGACTTTCTAAACGCGGTGAATACGGCCTGCGGGCTATGATCGACCTGGCAACCCAGCTGAACCTGCGGGAAAAGCCCGGCGGAGTCGTCCAGATCAAGGACATCGCCGAGCGCCAGCACATACCCGCCAAGTTCCTCGAGCAGATCCTGCTCACCCTAAAGAACAACGGTTTGCTTCACAGCCGGATGGGTGTGGGGGGCGGCTACTACCTGGCCCGGCCTGCCAATGAAATCAGCCTGGGGCATATCGTCCGTGTCCTGGACGGACCTCTGGCGCCGATCGGCTGCGTCAGCCAGATGGCTTACGAGTTCATGCGGCTGCCCGGACGAGCGCACCTGCGGGCTGCGCCTGGTCATGCTGGACGTGCGCAATGCAATCTCCAACATCCTGGACAACACTACGTTGACTGACGTGATCAACCGCGTCGAGCTGGCCAGTGCCTTATTAAAAGGCGCTGACGACCTGCTCATGGTTTAGCGATCAGGTAAATTGGCGGATCATCCGGGAGCCGGACATGTTTTTTGAGACATAATGTCTACTTATCCGCTAGTACTAATAGACTAACATCCAGACTTAATAAATCGGCACTTAATTCCTGTTTGAGATTGGCTCAGTAAAACTCAAGAAATTGCTGGAAAGGATTTTAAAAATGAAGATAACTCGAATTCTCCTGGTTTGGCTCTTCGTCCTCCTGATTGGACTTCCCCTGGCTGCCTGCGGCGGCTCGGCTCAGACCGGCGAGGCCGGTGAGCTGAAAGGGACGATCGCGATCTCAGGCGCCTGGGCGCTCTATCCCATGATGACCCGCTGGGGGGAGGAATTCCAGAAGATCAACCCCGATGTGCAGTTTGATATCTCAGCCGGCGGGGCCGGGAAGGGGATGGCAGATGCACTCGGCGGCGCGGTCGACATTGGGATGGTTTCTCGCGCTGTTACCCCTGAAGAAGAAGCAAAAGGCGCTTATTGGATCGCCGTCACGAAAGACGCGGTGCTTCCGATGGTCAGCCAGAATAACCCGGTTTTGGCAGACCTGTTGAAGATGGGCGTCAAGCAGAAGGTTTTTGAAGGGATTTACATCACCGGCGAGATCACCAGCTGGGGTCAGGTGGTCGGCAGGGAAGATATCGCCGATACGATCAACGTATACACTCGCTCCGATGCTGCCGGTGCGCCGGAAACTTGGGCCAAGTACCTGGGCAAGAAACAGGAAGACCTGCTGGGTCTGGGCGTATTTGGCGACCCGGGCCTGCTGGAAGCAGTTATAAAAGACCCTCTGGGGATCGGCTATAACAACCTTGGTTATGCTTACGATAACACAACGGAAAAACCCGTGGCAGGGGGCGTTCCTGTACCGGTGGATTACAACGAGAACGGCGTCGCCGATCCGGAGGAAATCCTGGAGACCAAGGACGAAGCCGTGCAGATGGTCGCCCAGGGCAAGTATCCATCACCGCCGGCGCGCGATCTCAATGTGGTTACGAATGGGAAGCCGTCCGGATTGGTGCAAGCGTTTATCCAGTGGATCCTCACAGATGGACAGGCGTTCGTCGGAGAGGCAGGATATGTAACGCTGCCGCAGACCCAGTTAGATGAAGGACTTTCAAAATTAAAATGAGCGATAGTTCCGCTGGTTCGATTCCCAGCCGCCTGGCATCAACAATCTGCCAGGCGAGCTGTGCGTTGAGGTTTGGGAAGATTTGAAATGGCTGACCAACCGCTTTCATCCCCAGAAATGAGGCCACGGTATTCCCGGTCGATCCAGGTGCGTCGAAAAAAAGACCAGACCGCCAGCAGGGCGTTTTTCGTACTCTCGCTGCTGCCCCTGATCCTCATCGTTGTGATCCTGGTCGCCCTGATTTTACGTTCGCAGCCGATCCTGCGGGTAAACTCGATCTGGGCGCTGCTGAGCGGTCAGATTTGGAAGCCAAACCAGGGACTGTTCGGCTTCCTCCCTTACATCATCGGCACGATTTGGGTTACAACCGTCGCGATGATCATCACCATTCCACCCTGCCTGTTCACTGCGATTTACCTGGCAGAGTATGCCGGCCCACGCGTGAAGGCGGTCATGAAGCCGCTTCTGGATATTCTGGCGTCGATTCCTTCGGTCGTCTACGGGGTCTGGGGAGTCGTTGCAATCGTGCCCTGGGTGCATCGGTTTTTGAAGCCTTTCCTGCAGGATAAGCTTGGTTTTATCCCGCTTTTTCAGTCGGACAACCCGACCGGCTACAGCATTATCTCGGGCAGCATCGTTTTGGCCGTCATGGTTGCGCCATTTATTATCGCAATGACCTATGAGGTCATTCATACCGTGCCGGACGGGATGCGCCACGCCTCCCTGGCGGTAGGGGCGACGCGCTGGCAGACCGTCCGCTATGCCGTCCTGCCGCAAACGACACCAGGGATTGTTGCCGGGATCATGCTCGGCAGCTCCCGCGCCCTCGGGGAAACGATGGCTGTGATGATGGTCGTCGGGAATGTCGCCAAGATCCCGGCTTCGATCTTTGACCCGGCGTATCCGCTGCCGGCTTTGATTGCGAATAATTTTGGCGAGATGATGTCGATCCCGCTTTACGATGGCGCACTGATGGGCGCCGCGCTGGTGCTGCTTGTGATGGTTCTGATCTTCAATATCACTTCTACCCTGGCCTTGCGCCGGATTTGCGGAGGACGAAATGATCAAACGCCGACACCTTGAAGAAGCCTTTTTCAAGGCAATCATGCTTGTTTCGCTTGTTCTCGTAGCCGGCAGCCTGGGGTTCATCCTTCTGGTTGTGATTATCAAAGGATTGCCAGCCATGAACCTGGCCATGATCACCCAGACACCCAAAGGGGGATTTTACCTGGGCAAGGAGGGAGGGATCTTGAATGCGATCATCGGATCAATCTACCTGGCAGCCGGAGGCACCATCCTGGCAGTAATCTTCAGTTTACCGCTGGCGCTATATCTTCAATCGTATATTCGCAAAAATCCCTGGGCAGATGCTGTAAGACTGGCGCTGGATGTGCTTTGGGGGATCCCTTCGATTGTCTACGGTGCATTCGGTTTTACGATCATGCTCGCTTTGGGGATTCGGGCGTCATTGTTGGGGGGCATCGTGACCCTGGCGATCCTGGAGCTGCCAATCATGACGCGGGCGATGGATGAAGTGATCCGGATGATGCCTTTAGAGATGGAGCAGGCAGCCTATGCGCTGGGTGCAACCCGGCTGGAGACAGCCTGGCGGGTGGTGACGCGCCAGATGCTGCCGGGCATCATAACGGCTGTGATGCTGGCATTTGGGCGCGGCATCGGCGACGCTGCTTCAGTCCTGTTTGTAGCCGGATACACGGATCGGATCCCATCCTCGCTGTTTCGGCCAGTAGCTTCACTGCCGCTGGCGGTCTTCTTCCAATTAGGAACACCCTTTCCAGAAGTTCAACAGCGCGCCTATGCCTCGGCGTTGATCCTGACTTTCATTGTGCTCGTGATCAGTTTGGGCTCGCGCTGGATTGCCGGACGTTTAAGCCGCTACACAATACATTAGGAGTCTCCAGAATGGAATCGCACATATAAAATCCGCAATCTGGAAGCACATTATGGGGAAATGCAGTCTTTGAAAAATGTTAACCTGGAGATTCCCAGGCGTGAGATTACCGTGATTATGGGTCCGTCTGGATGCGGGAAGACCACCCTTTTAAAGAGCCTGAACCGCTTCCTGGAACTGACTGACGGAACGAAAATCCGAGGCGAGGTTCTGATCGATGACGAAAACATCTATGCCCCAGGGGTGGATGTGACCGAGATCCGGAAGAGGACCGGGCTGCTGGCTCAGAGGCCTTTCCCGCTGCCGATGTCCATCTATGACAATGTGTCCTACGGGCTGCGAATCCACGGGCTGTGCAGCAAGGGCGCTGAAATGGACCGCCGCGTTCGCCACTACCTGGAGCTGGCAGGGCTGTGGGATGAAGTCAAGGACCGGCTGCACGCTCCATCCTCCAGCCTTTCGATTGGTCAGCAGCAGCGGCTCTGCCTGGCGCGCGGCCTGGCGGTGGAGCCGGAGATTTTGCTGGGTGACGAGCCGACTTCTGCGCTCGACCCGATCTCGGCCCAGAACATTGAAAAACGCCTTCTGGAATTGAAAGACCAGTACACGATCGTGCTGGTCACGCACATCTTGCGCCAGGCCAGGCGCCTGGCGGATCACGTCATCTTCATGTACCTGGGCGAGGTCGTGGAAAGCGGCCCGGCGCACGAGGTCTTCGATCATCCCCGCGAGAAACGGACCCAGGCCTACCTGGAAGGCCAGTTCTAAATGCTATAATTGTCTCATGCGAAAAATTACCGGTCTGGCAGTGCTGGTCATCCTGCTCACAGGCTTTTCTGTGAGTGCGCGGCAGGAGGGACCGCTCGTCTTACTGCTGACTGCAGATGGTGCGGTTGCGCCGCCGATGGTGGAGTACCTGGAGCGCGGCCTGGAGCAGGCTGTGCAAAGCGGCGCCGAGCTGGTCGTCCTGCAGCTGAACACGCCTGGGGGTAGTATTGATGCGATGACGGATATGGTCCAATTGATCCGTTTGAGTGCGGTGCCGGTGGTGGTGTACGTCGCGCCGAGGGGGGCGATGGCAGGAAGCGCCGGGACGGTGATCGTACTGGCAGGGCATGTTGCTGCAATGGCACCCGAGACGGCAATCGGTGCTGCGAGTCCGGTTGGAAGCCAGGGGGAGGACCTGGGCGAGACCATGCAGGCAAAAGGAAAGAATATCCTTAAAGCGACCGTGCGCTCGCTCGCCAAGAACCGCCGTCCGGAAGCAATCCAATTGGCAGAAAGTACAATTGAGACGGCTGAGGCGGTCTCGGCGGATGAAGCATTAGAAGCCGGATTGATCGATTTCATCGCAGTGGATATTCAGGACCTTCTCCGCCAGCTGGATGGTTATACTATCGAGTTCGGCGATGAAGAGCTAACGATTGAGACAACAGGGGCAGTAGTTGAGCCGCTCGAGCAGTCTTTTATCGAGAAACTGCTCTCCATTTTGACCAACCCGGCAATTGTTTTCCTCTTGATCTCGATCGGAGTACAGGCGATCCTGATCGAGATTTCCAGCCCCGGGGGTTGGGCAGCAGGGACGATCGGCGTGGCCTGCCTTGCGCTCGCTGGATATGGATTAGGGGTGCTCCCTGTCAACTGGTTTGGGATCGTCTTCCTGATTTTGGCCTTTGTGCTTTTCATCCTGGATATAAAGGCTCCGACACATGGTGCGCTGACTGCAGCCGGGGTTGCTTCGCTGATCACGGGCTCGCTGGTGATGTTCAATTCGCCGAGCGTCCCGGATTATGTGCGTGTGCCAGTACCGCTGATCGTTGGGACATCCGTTGCGACCGGGGCGATCTTCTTCGCGATCATGATATTAGCCGTGCGCGCCCAGCACACTCCGGTGCGGGTCGGTGCAGAGAGCCTGATCGGGCGGATTGGCACGGCGCGCAGCGAGATTGCACCTGTTGGATTGGTGCAGCTCGGCGGCGAGAAGTGGACGGGTGAGATGGTCGAGGGTGAAGATCCTGCCCCCGCCGGCAGCCGTGTGGAAGTGGTCGCAGTTGAAGGCCTGCGGATCAGGGTGCGACGGGTAAATTGATGGGGATGGGAAAATCGATGCGGACGACGACTTACCGCTATCCAAATGAGCGCTTGATCCTGGCGGCGACTTTTTTTCTGGTGCTGACCGTGATCGGATTGACGGTAACCGCCACTGTCTGTGCCAGCCTTGTTTTTATCGGGGCGTTCCTGGCACTTTCCTATCATTTCAGCGCATCGCACCATCGGCAGATCATCGCCTCCGCCCGGCGCGTCGATCCAGGGGAAACGGATGAGCTGGCCGACCTCGTCCGGCGCGGGGTTGACCGGATCCAGCCTGGATCGGTGGAAGTCTACACCCTGCCCCTGCGTGAGCTGAATGCATATACCTTTGGGCTGAGCACGCCGAAGGTAGTCGTGCTCTATTCGGGTCTTTTCGATGTGATGGATCAAGATGAAATCTTATTCATCCTGGGGCATGAGCTGGGTCACGTTGCGCTGGGGCACACCTGGCTGAACTCGCTGGTCGGTGGGATTGCGGGCATCCCCAGCTCGTTTTCGGCGGCAGCAGTGATGACCGCAGCGCTGCTGTGGTGGAACAGGGCGTGCGAATATTCGGCGGACCGGGCCGGGATGCTGGCTTGCGGCAAGCCGGAAAAGGCCATCTCGGCTCTGGTAAAGCTGGCAGCCGGGCCGCAGGCGGGCAACCAGCAGGCCCTGCAGATCGCTTATGAGAAGATCGATGCCGAAGACGACACGATCTTCGGCGTCCTCAATGAGGCGCTGGCAACCCATCCGATGACGATCCGCCGGATCGAGCAGCTGCGCACTTATGCCTCATCAGGGCAGTATCAACGTCTTTTGAGCCAGCTGGACAGAAGCGACGGCCCTCAAACGAAATAATCCTAAGCAGACTGCCCTCGCCAGGGAACCGGCCATTTTATTCAACGGTTTGTTTTACAATCAAGTCATAAGTCGTATTGCCAAAGCCCCAAAAAACGATAAAATACCAGGCAAGATTAGTCTAGAAACTAGGCCGTTCCATCTGAAGAAAAGGAGATCAACCATGTACGTCCGAACAAATATGAAATCCGGTTCAGCCTGCTACACTGTTGCGTCGGGTGATAGCCTGAGCACTATTTCCCAGAAATTTTATGGAAATATGGCTGCCGACAACGTCAACAAAATTTACTACTCGAACATGACCACCATTGGCTCGAATCCGAACGTTATCTTCCCTGGTCAGAAGCTCTATATCCCCGCTTAGTCCTGTGGACAATCAGAGCGTTTGGTTCTACCAGGCTGTGCAACAAGGAGAATAAACTTATGAGGAATGAACGATACATCCCACAGATGCAGGTTCGTTCGAGCCTGCGGAGCGGTGCCAGCGGCGGTTACGTCAACGGGGTTTGGTATCCGGATCAAAGCGGCGTTTGCGGCACAAGCACGACGCCCCCCCGACCACGCCTCCCACGACACCGCCTACCACGACGACCGGCGGCGGCTACGTCGGCGGCGTCTGGTATCCCGATCAAAGCGGCGTGTGCGGGTAATCGGCTACCACGCTTTTCGGAAACGGAAACTCAGGAATCTTTAAGATATGAACGCAAATACCGTGACCAGTCCAAATACAGCAAGGCCGGAACGCGTTCAGCAGATCCGGGTTCGCTGTGACCTGCGAGCAGGCGATGATCTGGCAACCTGCCAGATGAACGTGAACAAGTGGCGCGACCGCTATTATGCTTCCTATAACGAAGCGGTTAAGCGCGGTTGCATCTAGGTAGGGGAGGGAAAAGATGAAAACACGAACCGACCTCCGAGCTGGCGCAGACGAGCTGACAGCCTGCAAAAAAGAAAAGGAATACTGGATGAACCAGTATAACTACATGCAGAGCGTGCTTGCAAAATGCGGATCGACCACCCCCCCCACTTCCCCACCGCCAGGACCCTATCCAAGCACCAGCGGAGGTTATGTAGGTGGAATCTGGTATTCGGACAAGAGCGGCGCCTGCGGATAGCCTTCCGCCACGGCGGATGAATGGAGAAAACTAATGAAAGTTGAAACCGATCTTAGAGCAGGTGCGTTACTGCAAGATGCAGCCCAAACCGTTGGCGGCGCCGCCAATCAGGTTGCGACGGTATTTTCCAACGCAAACCAGCAGGCGGCCACCATGACCGATAAAGTCCTATTCAAATCAAAGGCTGTCTGGAACGCCCTGATCAGCTGAGCTGGCCGGGCTGTCTAATCTGCCTGTAAATAATTCACTCTCACGAACAAGACAGGTAAGCCCTTCGCGGCGTGCGCCTGTCTTGTTCGTGTTAATGACGAATTTTTATAAAGGGCGGAGTGATAAGAATCCGACTTAAATTCTGCTCACAATGTCATATCCAACGGTTCAGCGCGCGATCGAGTCATAGATACCAGCAGCAAAGCTGTTGATGTCTCGAAGGTCGGCATCGGTGGCGTTGTTTGTGCCCAATCCCTTGAAATCGATCCAAATCACGATCGGGTTGGTCTGTGAAGCATAATAGACCTCGGAATTTACCTTGTTCAGCCTGCTCAGCCAGCCCTGAATCTGGCTGATTTCTTCTGAGTTCAGGCCGCGCAGCCCCAGCTGCTGTGTTCTGGTTTCACAGGAAAAAGCTTCTGCAACCCCATCATTGAAGCCGTTCATCCGAATCCGCAGTTCCTGGCAGGAGTTGCTATCCGGCTCGCCTGTTCGGCTCCAGGCCAATACATCAGCGTTAAGCGAACCACCATTCTGGACCCGCGGCAGGAGCCAGAAGGCGTTTGCCGCCTGCCAGCGACCGAGGTTGGCAGCCTTTAAATTCAGCCAGACCATGTTTCCGGCCAGGCTGGAAAGGTTTACCTCGACCTGGGTGGTCCTACCATCGTAAGTTTCTCGCCAGGTCCCTAATGTGCCGCTCTGTCCGTTCGAGGTCTGATACTCGAGGCGGAAGCTCAGGTCGCAACCGGAGCTGTTCTGCAGGCAGCCGATTTCAGCGAGGAATACATCGCCAGATCGGATATTAAACAATGGAAATTGTCCGTTGATCGTGCCGTTAGGACTGTCATCTGGACGAGTCGAGCAGACCGTAGCCGGTCCGCGGTTGGGTTTCGAAAATGGGCATTTGCAGCAATGAAACTGATCCTGTACGGTCAGATGTGGCTCCCGGGCAGGACAGAAGACCTGCTCCACTGATCCAGGTCGCGGAGCAATAATTGACCGCAAGGTCATAGGATTCGCCGCCGGTATAATCCGATTGGAACGTCCGGATATTTAATTCAAGCGGAGTTGAGCCATTTGGATTGACGCCAAACATGCTGCCAGAAGGCTCCTGCAACATCCAGAAACCCCGGAATTCGCCCGGGTAGGAAGGCGCCTGCATGGCAACAGCCAGGTCGACAACTCCGCCCGCCGGGACCGGGGCGGGCAGGAAAACAGGAGGTGCTGGATTTGGAAAGTTTCCGCCGGTATAGACCAGCAGGTATCCAGTCGTCCAGCTGCAGGAGCCAGTGTTCATCAGCCTCCAGATTTTTGTGAATGATGATCCAACCAGGATCGGCGAGCCAGCCGGCAGACTGACATCGCCCATGAAGATCGCCTGGTTGCAGGGGATGTCTGGAGGAGCAGGGGTGGGTGAGGGAGGAATGGATGTCGGGGATGGGAGGGTAATCGGAGTTTCCGAAGGGAGCTGAGAAGGAGTTGAGGAGGGGGAGGTATCCTTCTGAGGGACTGTACTTGTTCCCGATCTGGCGAGCTCTGTAAGCTGCAGAGAGGCTGTCTTTTCGGCAACAATGGTTTGCTGAGCGATCCGAATCTCGGTTTCCAGCGCCTCAGCAGCAGCTGTTTCCTGTAAGGTGCGGTTCGTGCCAGAAAGCGTCAGGCATGCGCTCAGAATGATCCAGAACAAACCGGCCGCAAACCAGCGCCAGAAGCGCCACCCTTGCATGTCAAAATGCAGGCGCTGATCCTTCATAAGCTGATTATATACCGAAAAAGCAGCCTACGTCGGAACGTCTCCATTCTGGCGCGAGAGGTCAAAACAGGGTAAAATCCGAAAGAGGTCAAAATGCCATTTACACCAACTCGCGATCGTGTCAAAACACAAGAAGCTGAACCTACCCCCAAACGGCGCCCGGATTGGATTCGGGTGCGCGCTCCCGGGGGTGAAACTTATGAGTGGCTGCAAGAGCTGATGCGATCAAAAGCCCTTCACACGGTATGTGAAGAAGCCATGTGCCCGAACATGGGGGAGTGCTGGGGCTCAGGGACGGCAACTTTTCTGATGTTGGGGGATATCTGTACCCGCACCTGCGGTTTTTGCGATATTAAGCGCAGGCCAGCCGGGCCCGCTGGATTGGCTTGAGCCAGAACGGGTGGCTCAGGCTGTCAAAGCCATGAAGCTCAAGCATGCTGTGATCACGAGCGTAAACCGTGATGACCGCAGGGACGGCGGCGCGCCAATTTTTGCGATGGTTATCCGCCGCATCCGCGAGCTCCACCCCGGCTGTTCGATCGAAGTCCTGGTCCCGGATTTCAAGGGAAGCCTGGAGGCGTTGAAAATTGTCATGGATGCCCGGCCTGAAATATTGAACCATAATGTTGAGACCGTACCGCGGCTCTTTAAACTTGTCCAACCGCAGGACCGCTACGAATGGGCAGCGGCGACGCTCAGCAGTGCCAGGAAGCTGGACAGCGAGGTGCTGACCAAATCGGGCATCATGGTTGGGCTCGGAGAGACGATTGAAGAAGTCAAGCAAGTGATGCGCGACCAGCGCAGCTGGGGTGTCGACATCCTTACCCTCGGGCAATACCTGCAGCCGAGCAAGAAGCATCTTCCGATCGAACGTTATTACACCCTGGAAGAATTTGCGGAGCTTAAGGAATACGGGCTTTCGATCGGTTTCAAATGGGTGGAAAGTGGACCATTGGTGCGATCTTCGTATCATGCGGCGGAACAAGTACGCGTACTGAGCCCGGTTCACCGTCAGCTTTACGGTGAAACCAGGCTTGAAGGCTAGGTTTGCGGAGGTACTTTTGTCCAAGTTTTCATTGATTGGTGCATGGATGGTCGTGTGTTCCTTGCTGTTCAGCGCCTGTGGTTCTGGAAGGTCTGATAAGGCTACGCTGGCCCCTGAGGCAATTTTTACATCTGCGGCTCAAACGGCCGAAGCCAGGCGGATTGAGCGCTTTGCCCAAACAGCTACGCAGCCGGTGCAGAGCCTTGATCGAGACCTCAGCATTTGAAAGCCCGACTGCAACTCTTCTTCCCAGTGAAACACCTTCTGCCCAGGGCACACCTACGGGGGCAGTCCCTGAGGCTTCCCAACAAACCGAAGGGGGCGAAAGGGGTGAGTTTGTGGCGGATGTCTCGATCCCTGACGGGACAGTGCTTGCGCCAAATCAGAGTTTTCAGAAGACCTGGCGGATTATGAACACCGGCCAGACCACCTGGACACCGGATTATGCGCTGGTATTTATTGATGGCGAGCTTATGGGCGCCCAACCAACCGTCAGCTCTGCCGACCAGCGTTGCGCCGGGAGAAAAGGTGGAGATCGCGGTGGATATGGTCGCTCCGCCGAATCCCGGGGCATATCGTGGGTATTGGGAGCTGCGCAACGCAACCGGACAAATTTTTGGGTTTGGAGCGAATGCCGATGAATCCATCTGGGTGGACATTGTGGTCCAGGGCGAGACATACTGCGGGTTCGCAGACAACTACTCCGGCAGCGAGTGGAACGATCGCCTCGCTTTCCCTGAGTGTCGACAATCCGGATGTGAGCGATGAATGCCCGCATACATTTGTCTTCACGGCTCGGATCACCCTGACCAAGCCGACCAGGCTCGCTTATCTCACTGGAGGGCGGTTCATTGTCCGGGGAAGAGATCCACCTACCTTCTCCAGCGGCCAATAACTTTACCGCTGGTGAGCATCCTGTGGTTTATGAATTAACTGTCCTGCTGGCATGACATGCATGGGCGAGGTTTCACGTTACCGACCCAGGGAATGCGTTTTCGAACCAGGTCGATTTTTCGCTTACCTGTGGTTGATCATCTCCCCGCATCAAGTTATCCTGAGAATTTACGCCCGCTGCGGCAGCTGATCCGGGAAGAGGAAGCCCGCCAGGGTTTTGAGCTGTTTGGGATCACCACGCCTGACCCACCGCCGCACCTGGAAGTGTTTTCAAACTGGCTCTCGGCTGGCAGGAATGGTGAAATGGCGTATCTGGCGGGTGATCGCTCATGGTCTCGCCGATGTGATCCGCGGCAAAATTTTACCGGAATGCAGATCGATCCTCGTCCTTGGAGCTCGCTACCCTGCTTCCGGATCTGCTTTGCAGGAGGAAGACCAGGCTGATGGATTGCTTACTGGCAGGATTGCCAGCTATGCCTGGGGGGATGACTATCATGAGATCCTGCCGTCACGTTTAGCCCGGATTGTGGCGTTCATTGAATCAAAGCTGGGTGTACAGGTGCCGAACCGCTGGTTCACGGATACCGGGCCGTTGCTGGAGCGCGAGCTTGGCCAGCGAGCCGGGTCTCGGGTGGATTGGCAAGAACACCTGCCTGATCCAGCCGGAACATGGCTCCTATTTCCTGCTGGCTGAAATCCTGCTCGGGTCTGGAGCTGGAGCCGGACCGCCCTTTCCCATTCGATCGCTGTGGCTCTTGCAGGCGCTGCCTGGACGCCTGCCCGACCGGCTGCATCCTGCCTGACCGGACGATCGATGCCAGGCGCTGTATCTCGTACCTGACGATCGAGCTGAAAGGCGGCATTCCCAGGGCATGCGCAAGCATGGGGGAATGGGTCTTTGGCTGTGATATCTGCCAGCAGGTCTGTCCCTGGAACCGGCACTCCGCCAACCTGAGCGGAAAACCGCAGATTTACCCCCCACCGGAATGCCCAAAGCCCGAACCTGCTGGATGAGCTGAGCCTGAGCACCATCCGAATTCAATCGAAAATATCAAAGGCAGCCCATTGAAACGCAGCAAACGGCGTGGGTATCTGCGCAATGTGGCGGTGGCAATAGGCTGCTCACAAGCGGCGCAAGCCGTCCTGCCACCCTCCTGAATGCGCTCTCCGATCCAGAGGCGCTGGTGCGGGGGCATGCCGCCTGGGCGCTCGGACAGATTGGCGTGAGCTGGCGCGAGCTGGATTGCGTCGGATGCTGCTCAAAGAGGCAATGGAGATGTTCGGATGAGATCGCAAATGCTCTCAGGCTCGTCTGGAAGGCTGGCGAAGCTTAAAACCTTCACATCTGGCGGTGATATAATCCCCAAACATGCGCAAATCGCGAACCTTTTTACTGGTATTTATCCTTGGAGCAGTGCTGGATACAGCTTTTGTTGCCTGGCGGCGTTTTGATTTATCAGCTGCCTGCTGTTCAGGAACGCCTGACCTGGTGGGTAGGAGACATGTCAGCCCGGGTTCGGCGTCTTCTGAACCCACCTGAAGAGGTCGGTTTTCATTCCAGACCCCGAACCAACCCGGCATCAAGCCCAGAGCTCTTCCGAGGTCTATCGCAGTAATCCAACCAGTGGCCACAAGCGACTTCGAACCTTCCGCGACCCCTGCCGTCGCGGCGACAACGTCCACCCCGGAACCTGAACCGACCTCGACCCCATCCCCTACCCCTCTTCCGAACAGGATCAGCCTATCCGGGATCGTTCATGAATACCAGCAATTCAACAACTGCGGACCGGCAAATCTTGCCATGGCGCTTTCCTATCTGGGGATGGCCGGGGGACCAGCGGGTTACACGGAGCTACCTGCGCCCAAACCTGAGAGTGGATGATAAGAATGTCGATGCCTGCCGAGATGGTTGACTTTGTTGAAGGATTTACCGGGCTTAAGGCAGTCGCCCGTGTCGGAGGCGATCTGGACTTGCTGCGCAGCCTGCTGTCAGCGGGATTTCCGGTCCTGATCGAGGCTGGCCACCACCCGCCGGACGACTGGTGGATGGGGCATTACCTGGTCGTCAGCGGCTATGATGATGAGCGACGCATCCTTCACCGTCCAGGATTCGCTGTTCAATCCCGACCTAGCCATGGGATATGAGGAGCTGGCATCCGGTTGGTGGCGGGATTTTAATTATGTGTACATCGTGATCTTCCCACCGGAGAAGCCAGGAAGACGTTAAGCAAATCCTGGGACCACGCGGATCGATCCGCATCAGCTTATCAGGTGGCCGCCCAAAAGGCGATGGCCGAGATCTTCTATCCTACAGGGTCGCAACCAGTTTTTTGCCTGGTTCAACCTGGGAGCAAGCCTGGTTGGACTGGAAGATTTCGGCGGGGCAGCCCAGGCATATGATCAGGCGTTTGATATTTATCAAACCCTCTCGGAAGACCAGCGCCCATATCGTCTAATGTGGTATCAGGAAGGCCCATATGCGGCTTATTTCCACAGCGGGCGGTTCCAGGATGTGGTCGATTTGGCAAACACAACATTCACCTGGGCAGGCAAACCTGTCCTTGAGGAGAGCTATTACTGGCGTGGGAAAGCTTATCTGATGCTGGGAGAAGAGAACCTGGCTATGGCCGACCTGCAGAAAGCTGCAAGTTTGAATTCGAATTATGCCGCACCGCGCCAGGAGCTGTCAAAACCTGGGTGTTGCGCTTCCCTGAAATGGTTTAACATGCACTGGATGAGTAGAAACCCGTCTTTTTCTTATCCTGCACCTTGTGGTATTATGCCTGGGTTGGATTATTCTTTATCCCACCAGTGCACGATCGGATATCCTGTCGGTTGGAGCAGGTTTCGCTGCGATTGGGTATCTGATCCACCCGCCGCGAAGGCTGTTTTTGTGCCCACTCAAAAGGGTCTGGCTGCGCCGCAGATCATGCGGATATTCTGAGGCGCTGCCACTCTTACGGTCAGCCAGCAAGGCGACCCCTCTCGCGCTGCGAAAACAGCCGCTCCTTCTCAACCCGACATCCAGCCCGGTTGCGACTCCCCTTCCTGCAAAAGCTGCGCTTTCAGGCGTGATCTATTCGGACCAGCATGGGAGCCGCCGAAACTATTGTGCCCCGGCGAACTTGACGATGGCGCTCTCATTCTGGGGGTGGCAGGGAAACCGGGAGGAAGTTGGACGATTCATCAAGCCGAATAATAATGACAAGAACGTCATGCCCTATGAGATGGTTGATTTCATTGAGGATCATACAGATCTGCAGGCTGTATTAGCGTACTGGTGGAGACATGGATACCTGCGCCGCATTTCATAGCAGCCGGTTACCCCGTTCTGATTGAGAAGGGCGTGTATTTCCACGACCTGACTGGAGTGGTCAGCTGGATGGGTCATTATCAGGTGGTTACCGGTTACGACGATGCAGGTGGGGTCTTTATTACTCAGGATTCCTTCCTCGACCCGGATTATCAGGTCTCATATGATGAAATGATGCAGGGCTGGAGGGCATTCAACTATCCTTACATCATCGTTTTTCCGCCAGACCAAGAAGCGAGGTGATTGATTTGCTTGGAGCGGATGCGGATGAGACGGCAAATTACCAGAACGCGGCTCTTAAAGCCTCGAATGAGATTTATGGGCTTTCCGGGATCGACCAATATTTTGCCTGGTTCAATCGCGGCTCAAGCCTGGTCGAGCTGCAGGATTACGGCGGGGCAGCGGCCGCATTTGATGAGGCTTTCAAGATTTATCCAACCATCCCTGAAAACAAGCGTCCCTGGCGGATGCTCTGGTACCAGACTGGCCCATATTTTGCGTATTACGGCGTCCAGCGCTATTATGATTTGTTATATTTGGCAGATGGAACGCTGTCGGCGATGCAAGGGGATAAAAACCTGGAAGAGATCATATTACTGGCGGGGAATGGCAAGAGCAGCGCTTGGAGATGACACGAATGGCAGCAATCGAGGATTTTCAACTCAGCCTGAAATATCATGCAGGATTTCGAGCCAGCCATATGACTCAGCTAAGAATGTCAGGATTGAGAACCCTTAATCTATAAAGAAACCAGCTATGCGAAAGTCATTGGAATTCATCTTGATCATCGTTGTTGTCAGTTGAATTTGGGAGGGAGTGCTCATGATGCTATCGACAGACAGCCTGAATTGGCGGATTCCGGCTGTTCTGGCGGACGTGAAATATGCCCTCGATCCGCCGCAGCAAGCTGTGTTTATTCCGGTTGTCCAACCTACAGGCACGGCGCAGTCTGCAGACTGATCCAATTGCCCAGCCCGACGCCGACGATTTCATTGGAGACTCCAACGCCTGCGCCTACGGAGCCTGTCCCAACTCCAACGTCAACATTGGTCGCCGACCCCGTTGCCCTCCCAGGCAGGATTGACAGGCGTCGTCCACCAATTTCAGATGTGGAACAACTGCGGGCCGGCAAACCTCGCGATGGCGCTCTCATTCTGGGGTTGGAAAGGCGACCAGCGCGATGCGGCGGCATTCCTCAAGCCTAATTCACGAGACAAAAATGTAATGCCATACGAAATGGAGAGCCTTCACTGAGCAGGAAACCGACCTGGAAGCAGTGACAAGGGTGGGCGGTGATCTGCCCATGATCAAGGCACTTATTTCGTCTGGTTTCCCGGTGATCATTGAAAAAGGTTTTGAAGGAGAAGGCTTTGACGGCTGGATGGGCCATTACCAGGTGATCACTGGATACGATGATGCTGTTGGACAATTCATCGTCCAGGATTCATATAAAGGCCCAGATTTCATGAGGCCTACGAGGAATTTCTGGCGGATTGGCGTGCCTTTCAACTTCACCTATTTGGTCATCTATCCCACTGATCGCCGCCAGCAGGTCCTGGATCTCCTTGGGGCTGCAGGCATATGATAATTATAACACCCGCAGGCTGCTCTCCAGATATCGGTTGAAGAATAAGCCCGGCTTACAGACAGGGACTTGTTCTTTGCGCTTTTCAACCAGGGCACAAACCTGGTCGAAACCCAGGATTATGCCCGGGCAGCAACCTCCTACGATCGGCATTTGCAAACTATGCGCAGCTACCTGAAGAGATCCGCCCTTGGCGGATGATGTGGTATCAGACCGGTCCTTATTTCGCTTATTATTTCACCGGGCGATATCAGGACGTGATCAATCTGGCGACACAAACGCTCGAAGCAATGAGTGAGCCGGTCCTGGAGGAAAGCTACTACTGGCGGGCGCGAGCTTATCTGGCACTAGGGGATACCAGAATCCGCGGAAGAAGACCTGAAATCCTGCCTGAAGGCCCATCCGGGTTTGATCCCTGCGTGCAAGAGATGCGCGATCTGGGGATCGATCCACCAAATACCAGCGCAATAAACAGGTAAAATCGGGGAAAAACGATGCCAAAAATCCTGCATTTTGCAGATGCCCATATCGATATGGCAAACTATGGCCGTCACGACCCCCAATCCGGTTTGCCGTTCCGGGTGCTGGATTTCTTGAAATCATTGGATACGATCGTCGATGCCGCCATCCAGGAAAAGGTCGACCTGGTGATATTTGCAGGGGATGCCTATAAGGACCGCACACCTTCGCCCACTTTTCAGCGGGAATGGGGCAGGCGGATGATGCGGCTTTCCAGGGCAGAAATTCCAACGCTGTTATTGGTTGGAAACCATGACCTTTCACCGGCATTGGGCGCGCCCATGCATTGGAAAGTTTCGACACCCTTGAAGTGCCGTATGTGTGCGTCTTCGCATAAGCCGATCCTGACAAACCTGAGGGCCTATATGGCGTTCCCTTGCAGGTGATGGCGCTTCCCTGGATCTCACGTTCCGGGTTGATGGCCGCTTTCGGGAGCGAAGCGGAGAGAATCCCGGTCCATGGGAATGCGACAGACAGGATGAGCGAGTTTGTAGGAATGCAATTCGTCGAAGATATGGATCCGGCGTTTGCCAGTGGTGCTGACAGCCCATTGTTCGATTCAAGGGGCAATTTATGGTTGGGAGCGGATGGTGATGCTGGGCAACGACCTGGTACTGCCGGGTTCGTTGGTGAAAGACCGCGCCTGGATTATGTCGCCTTGGTCATATTCACAAACCTCAGAATCTGAACGAGGGTGCCTATCCTCCGGTTATTTATCCTGGCTCGATCGAGAGGGTCGATTTTGGCGAGTCGCAGGATGAAAAGTACTTCGTCATCGCCCAGAGTTGAGCGAGGAGACAAGAGTGGAATGGCGAAAACTGGAACATATCCGCCCGATTATCGACTGTTTCATTCGCTTGATCGGACAGGAAGGGGTGACCGAGCAACTGCGGAGTGCGCTGTCTGCCCACTGAACAGCTAGTTGAGGCGATTATTCGCCTTGTGATAGAATATCCGCGCGATTGGGAAACATTAATCGATGAGGCGGCATTCCGTGAAACTGCAGCAGAAGCATTTGAGTTTCAATTGATCAAGCGTCCCCAGGTCTGAACAGCGGATTCGACTGCCTGGCGACCAGGCAATTGGCAGTCTTATCTCCACTGGAACTGCTGGAAAAGTACTGGTTATCCATCCATGTCGAATCGCAACAGACCTCAGTGATTTAAGTCGGTTGGCGTCACGTGATCCTGCGAAGTTCAGGGCGAATTGACCAAAAAGCCAATCAGAGAATTAATCGATCGGGAGGAAACCATGTTTGTTCGAACTTATATGACAGTCGATCCAGTTTTTGTTTCTCCGGATGACAATTTTCATCAGGCGATGCATGTGCTCCGCAAGCAGGGTGTCCGGCACCTTCCGGTGGTTGAAAAGAACGAACTTGTTGGGATTGTGGTTGAGAAAGATTTGCTCTCCAACCAGCCGTCACCCGCCACAACGCTGAGCCTTTATGAGATCTATTCGTTATTGGAGACACTCAGTATCCGTCAGATGATGAGCCGACCAGTGATAACAGTTGAAGGAGATTGCCCGCTTGAGGAAGCTGCTCGGATTATGGTGGAGCATAAAATCAGCTGCCTGCCTGTGATGGATGGTGAAAAACTGGTGGGGATTATCACAGAGACGGATGTGTTCAAGGCGTTGGTAGAAGTCCTTGGCGGCGGCGTGGAGGGACTGCGCTTCATGTTACGAGTTCCTGAAAAGGTCGGTCAGTTAGCACTGATTTCCGACAGGATCGCCGATGCTGGTGGAAATATCCTGGCGGTGCCACACGTCAGCATGAAGATGGGTTTCGAGAGGTCATGATCAAAGAGACTGGCGCTCGCCGCGAATCTCTGATGAAGCTGGAAGAGGGAACTGAAGTTGAAGTACTGGACGTGCGCCCGAGCAGCCATTATGAGCCAAAGCTTTTCGGTTAATTGATCGCTTCATTGGGTAGATCAGTTGATGAAGGACATGGACACCAAAGCAAGGCTTGAAAACGATTTGAAAGATGCGATGCGCGCAAATAACGCGCTTCAAAAACGGACGCTACGGATGGCTATTTCTGCAATTCGGCTGGCGGAAGTGGAGAAGGGCGGCGCGTTGGATGAACCAGCAGTTTTAAATATCATCCAAAAAGAGGTCAAATCCCGCTACGAGTCGATAGAAGACGCTCAGCGAGCGGGCCGACCCGAGCTGGAACAAGACGCCAGGGATGAGATCGCAGTGCTCGAGTGCTATTTGCCTCGTCAGCTGAGCGCAATTGAGCTTGAGGAACTGGCTCGAGCATCGATTTCAGAGGCAGGAGCAAACAGCCTGCGCGAGATGGGTCAGGTAATGAAAATCCTGATCCCGCGGCTGGAGGGGACGCGCTACTGGCGAACAGGCGAGCCAGGCAGTGCGCAAACTGCTTCAATGAAGCCATACCATCGAGTCAAGCGGCGCAAGTTTCTTCTTGGTTTGCTGCTGATCATCAGCACAATGCTCGCTTTAGCGGCTGTCCTAGTTCCGCTGCAGCAGAGATCATCAACGCCAGAGCCGCAAGAAGGGATGGTCGCACAGCGCGACTACCGCGCTTCCCAGGCTGTTTCGTTTGTTAGCGAGGTCCTGACTTCTCAGCGCCGCGAATCTGCTGAGAATGCTGTAAATCCCATCTATACCTCTCCAGATACTCGGGTTGCTCGCCGCCAGGTGGAACAGCTGCGTTCAGCCCTGGCTTATATCAAATCTATCCGCGAGGATGCCTATGCATCTCTCGATCAAAAACTTGATGACATTTCGGCGCTGGAAGATATCAACCTGAACAGGGAAACGTCAGAGGCGATCCTGAATACGGCCGACAACCGCTGGCAGGAAGCGCAGCAAGAAGCGATCGCGGTTCTGGAACAAGTAATGAGCAGCGCCATTCGTCCGGAAACCCTCATTGAGGCGCGCAGCCGTGTCCCGGCACTGGTATCGCTCTCTTTATCAGAAGAACAGGCAGCGATTGCCGCCGAACTGGCGACTGCATTCGTCGCTCCAAACAGCCAATATTCAGAAGAACTGACAGTATCTGCCCGTCTGCAAGCTCGAGATGCGGTGGAGCCAGTGACCCTTGTTTTTGTGCCCGGCCAGACGATCGTGCTTCAGGGAGAAGTCCTGACCGCCGAGGATATGGAAATCCTGGAGAAACTTGGGCTTAAGGATTCGGAAAGAAGCGCCCAGGATCTTGTCAGTGGTGCTTTCCTGACTATCCTGATGGTGTTTTTTACGGTTTTTTACATTCGCCGAAAGCAAATCCTGCTGGCAGCTGACTTGAGGAAATGGGTAGTTTTAGTTGCCTTGCAGCTCGTTTTTCTGATAAGCGCCCGGTTGATCATTCCGCTCAATCCGCTCCTGCCATACGCATTTCCTCTGGCAACTTGCGGAATAGTCACAGCAGCCCTTTTTGGCACCGAGCTGGCTCTGGTTACCTCGATTCCGCTTTCGATCCTGGTCTCCTTCGGCATGCCGAACGCCTTGGAAATCACCCTTTTTTACATGATCAGCAGCTTATTTGGAGTGCTGGCTCTCGGCCGCGCTCGCCGGCTGGCAGTTTTCCTGTGGGCTGGACTTGCGGTAGCATGCTCGGGAGTGGTGATTGTTCTGGTCTTCAATTTTCAGCTGCTTACCGAAAATCTAGCGACCCTTTTGGCTTTGTGTTCCGCAGCTTTCTTCAACGGCCTGGTTTCGGCCAGTTTTTCGATCCTGCTTCATTCGCTGCTGGCTCCTTTTTTGGGAATGCTTACACCCTTACAGCTGCTTGATCTCACCCGTCCGGATCATCCCCTGCTCGGGCTGCTGCTGCGAGATGTCCCAGGCACATATCAGCACAGCCTTCAGGTTGCCAACCTGGCTGAGCAGGCTGCCGAACGGATTGGAGTTGATCCGATGTTGATTCGAGCTGGCGCTCTGTACCATGACGTGGGCAAAGCGGCAAACCCGGCTTTCTTCATAGAGAATCAACCCCCTGGTTTTGAAAATCCGCATGACAAACTCGATCCTCAAGAGAGCGCCCGGCTGATCATTGCCCATGTTTCTGATGGGTTGAAGCTGGCGCGCCAGCACCGCCTCCCGCGCAGGATTCAAGATTTTATTTCAGAACACCATGGGACGAACATAACTCGCTACCAATATTTCAATGCAGTAAAGGCTGTTGGAGGAAACGAGGAACAGGTTGATCAAGGACATTTCCGCTACCCGGGACCGCGCCCCCAAAGCCGCGAGACAGCAGTGTTAATGCTGGCAGATGCCTGCGAGGCGCGCGTCCGAGCCGAACGACCGACTGAAGACGATTTGCTGCGTGATCTGATCAAGAGTGTTGTTTCCGACCGAATCTCGAGCGGGCAACTAGATGACACACGGCTTTCCATGCGAGACCTGAATGAAATTGTCGATTCGTTTTCGGCTACTTTACGCGGGGTCTATCACCCTCGCCTGCATTACCCAGATCAAGATGCATTCAAATCGAACGAATTGATCACGATTCCGCTGCCGAAACGGACGGACTCCTCAGCGGAATTGAATCTGCGTTGAAAGAGTGAAAAATTTCGATGATCCAGGTGCAGATCGACGAAGGTTTGAAAGGGTACGATGGGATCAACCATGCATTGAGCGAGCTGCTGGAGCAAGCAGCCCGGCTCACAATTTTACAACTTGCTGACCAACCCCAGTCCGATGCTACGCTTGTGTTGAGCGATGATGCGCAGCTCCAAACTCTTAACTTGACCTATCTGGGGATTGACGCCCCGACTGATGTCCTTGCGTTCCCAGGCGGCGAGGCTGACCCAGAAACCGGGGTGATTTACCTGGGTGATGTCGTGATCTCTTACCCGCGCGCCGTTGCCCAGGCTGCTGATGGCGGTCATCCGGTTGAGGCTGAGCTGCAGCTTCTGGTTGTGCATGGGATGCTGCACCTTGGTGGTTTCGACCACGCCAACCCACAGGAGAAGGATAAGATGTGGCAGATTCAGGCTGAAATCCTGGAATTGCTAGAATGTCCAATTCGAGGCCCTGCGCCTGAAACTGGATCCTGAAGGCATGAAACGCCTGCAATGTCTCATTTTATGAAATCCCGCCTTTTATCCTTCCAGTATGCATTTGCAGGATTGTGGTACGTGCTGCGCACACAGCGCAATGCCCGGATTCATGCCGCAGCAACCGCAGCGGTGATCCTGGTTGGCTTATGGCTGAGACTACCAATGATGGACTGGGCGGTGATTGGTCTGACAATTGCCCTGGTCTGGATGGCAGAGTGTCTCAACACCGCGCTTGAAGCTGCTGTAGACCTGGCAAGCCCACAGCAAAATCCGCTTGCCCGAATTGCCAAAGACGCTGGCGCTGCAGCGGTATTGATCGCCGCGCTGGTATCGGTGTGGGCAGGGATATTCATCTTAGGACCGCCACTGTGGCAGCGGCTGCAGGTTTGGTTCAGCAAGCCTTGATGGACCAATCCGGCGGAATCCATAATTTGTAGAATATGAGGTGGTGATGATGGCACAGGCATTTTCGTTCGGCACAGTAGGCTCACCGCTTTCCACTCCGAAAAAACCCGGCGGAAGTGTTGGGGCAATCTTACGCCTTACCGAGATGGAATTGGATGCGCTTGAATTAGGCTGGGTGAGAGCAGTTCGGGTCAGCGAAGAGACCTGCCTGGCAATTCGAGAAACGGCCAGGGAGAATGGCGTCAAGATCAGCATCCATGCGCCTTACTATATCAATTTAAATGCGGATGAGATTGAATGGCCCAAGTCGCGACAGCGCTTGATGGACGCGGCTACATACGGCTATCTGGCTGGGGCGACGGACATCATCTTCCATCCAGGCTCATACTTTGGGAGCCCGGCCGAACAGGTTATGCCTCTTGCGATCGAGCGATTGGCTGGCTGCGTGAATGAATTGCGCATTGGAGGAAACCCCGTTTATCTAAGACCAGAGACGATGGGAAAATCCGCAATGATCGGATCGCTGGAAGACGTCTTGCAAATGAGCCGTGAGATTGAAGGAGTCATACCCTGCCTGGATTTTGCCCATCTCCATGCCCGCCCAGGAGATGGTACGATGAACTCTTACGACGAATGGACTGAAGTACTTGAAACTTATGGGAATGCGCTTGGCGAGACAGCGTTTCAAACGCTGCATATCCACCTTTCCGGAATTGAATACGGGCCAAAGGGCGAAAAAGAACACCTGCGGGTCGAAGAGGCGGACATGGACCTGCATGTGCTGTTTCGCGCCCTCCACGATTTTAACTGCAGCGGGCGGATCCTCTGCGAAAGCCCCGTTATGGAAGAAGACGCCCTGGTGTTAAAGGGAATCTGGCAGGAAATCGCGGGATAAGGGCGGCTATTTACGGACTTGAATAAAATCGATGATGATCAGGTTTTGTTCGCAGCTGTTGAAGGTATCAAAATAAACCTGATCGGAAAGCGGGCCGCCAGACTGATTGAGAAGCTGGACCCAAAGCTGACCGCTGGAAGCGATCGGCTGATCGGCAAGTTTAAACTCATAACCCGAACGGCCGTAGTTCAAGGCAAGACCGGTGAGGCTGATGTAATCTTCGGGGATTTTCACGTCAGGAAGCCGACCGCCTAACCGAATGATCAGACCGATCACCGGGGCGTTGCTCATATCGATCACCTGCCCGCCAACTCCCATCCAATTGCATTCTAATTCCGGGTGATAGATATTTGGGATCGCTTTTGGATTGCCGGTACGTACCCTGAACGGATACCCGCCGAGGGGAGGAATTGGCGTGTTGGTCGGAGTAGGGGTAATCGTTATGGGAGTTGGCGTCGGGGGAAGCGTCGCTGTTGGAAGCGGAGTTTCCGAAGGAAGCGGCGCAACCGTGTATGTCGGCGTCCAGGTCGGGGGAGGCTATAGACTGCGTCTGTGGGGGTTGGTGAAGGCAGCAGCAAAGGAGGCGGCAGCGTCGCTGGTGGAAATGGATTCAATTCCGAGTATGGATTGGTGAAAATCACCAGAAATCCGCCTGTGACGCAGATGACCCCCAGAAGGGTAAGGACGGTCAGGATGCCCCAAATCACACCACTTCGGCTGCGCGGTCGGGAATATTCGAAGTTTTCATAGCTTTTCATGATGGGTTCCTAACAAATTCAGCCAGCGCCATGGAGGGGATATGGACGTTTTATGGTGCAATGACCTCGATCTCACTTTGACTGCGGCGCAGCTCCAGCCAGTCTTCAACGGCCCTGGTTTGCAGCACGAGAAGTGCATCAGGGGACAGCTGCCGCGCTGGATCTCGCTCGAGGACCTGCACAATATGGAAACCTGCTGGAGACTCGATCACCGGACTATAAGCCTCCGGTTGGAGGTCAAAGACAGCATCTTCGATCTGGCTGGCGGGAAGGTAACCACGCGGGAACCAGCCAAGGTCACCGCCTGTCAGCGGATCGTATTTCAGCGCCAGGTTTCGGAACGAATTTCCCGCCAGGAGCTGTTGATAGATTTCTTCTGCCTGATCGGATGTGTACAGAAGAATCTGGCGGGCGTGGATCTGTTCGGTAGAATTTGGGACTTCAGCAGCGATCTTATCTCGCATCCAGGCAGCTGCAACTGAGCGCTCCAGTGCTTTCCTAAAGGTGTTTTCATTGTATTGATATTTGGACATCCAGCTTGAAAGGGCATCTTTGCCGCCCAGCTGGACTGTCAGCTGTTGGATTCTTTGGTCCAGGATCGCATCATTGACGATAAATCCATTTTCTACGGCTGCCTGAGCGAGCAGCGCCTGGTCAACCAGCTCATCCAGAACCTTTTTTTTATCTTCAGTCTTCAGGTCTGCACCGCTGGCAGACTGGAACATCGCCAGCTCGGCTTGATATTCTGCAAGTGAAATTTGCCACCCGGAGATGCGCACTGCAAGCGTCTCTTCGGTCGGAGAGGGTGTTGCGCTGGGTACAGGGATCTCGGCAGTGGATTGCGGGGAGACGGTTTCGGGGGCAGCAGCTGAAGTCTGGGCTGGTGTGGAAGCACCCGGCTTGCAGCCAGTCAGCATCAGGGAAAGCAACCCCCATAAGATCAGAACAATAATGTAAAAGAAGATGCGTCTTTGCATTTATTCACACCTATCCTTGAAATTGGGATTATACGGTGAAAAAGGGTTTCGTGCAATGACGGTTTCGTAATGTAGGTTCGCCGAATGATCTTGACACCTGTTTCGGCTCAGGTATAATCCGGTCATTCCAGTCCAAAAATCAGCGCGGAGACGAGTAGGCTGCCGGTTTTTTCAGAGAGCTGCTGGGTGTGTGAAGCAGTAAACGGGCTTTTCGAAATCCCCTCCGCCGGTCCTAGCTGGGCCAGATGTGCCTGCAGAGAGAT
Organism: uncultured Chloroflexia bacterium; assembly: GCA_963726375.1. Classification (GTDB taxonomy): domain Bacteria; phylum Chloroflexota; class Anaerolineae; order Anaerolineales; family UBA4823; genus UTCFX2. Next base: position 437,028 of record CAVSCE010000008.1, read on the forward strand.
AGGAAGTTGGATCGTGCGGTGATCCAACTCCTGGATCGTAAAGGCGCCGGGTTCGCCCGTTAGCGCGTTGGAGAGGTCGCGGCCAGATGAACACTCATCCCAATTGATCCGCGGCAAATGCAGGTGGCACCACGAGCGCTCCCCTCGTCCTGCGGGTAGGGGGGCGATTTGATTTCTGATGAGGAGGTGCTCAAATGCTCGACATTAACTTGATTCGAGACAATCCGGATGCTGTTCGCAAGTCGCTGGCAGACCGCCAGATGGAACCTGGACCGGTTGATGATGTCCTGGCTCTTGACGAAAGACGGCGTGAGCTGATTTTAGAGGTGGAGGCGCTTAAAGCTGAGCGCAATTCCTCCTCAAAAATGATCGGGAAGATGAAAAATGATGAAGAACGCCAGGCAAAAATCGAGGCGATGCGCGATGTCGGTGAGCGGATCGGTGCTGCTGGACGAGGACCTTCGCCAGGTACAGGAGCAGCTGACTTCAATTCAGTCCGGTCTGCCGAATATTCCGGATGCGCGTGTTCCTTACGGAAAGGATGACACCGAAAACCAGGTCGTCCGCTCGCATGGCGAACTACCCAGATTCGATTTTACTCCTAAGCCTCATTGGGAGCTTGGCACTGACTTAAATATCATCGATTTTGATCGCGGTGTGAAAATCACAGGTTCGCGCTTTTATGTCCTCAGCGGATCAGGTGCCCGACTGCAGCGAGCTTTGATTGCCTATATGCTGGATCTACATATCCGCCAGGGCTATACCGAGAAGTATCCCCCATTCATGGTTAAGGGGCTGACTTTTTCAGCGCGGGCAGCTCCCGAAGTTTGTGGATAACCTCTACCGGGATCATGAAGAAGATCTTTGGATGGTGCCGACTGCCGAAGTGCCTCTGACCGGCCTGCATATGGACGAGATCCTCGAAGAAGCTGTCCTTCCACGCCTGTATACTGCTTACACTCCTTGCTTCCGCAGGGAGAAAATGAGCGCCGGGCGGGACGTGCGCGGCATCAAGCGAGGCCATCAGTTCGATAAGGTTGAGATGTATATTTACTGTAAGCCGGAAGATTCCGAGGCAATGCTCCAGAAGATGCTTTCGGACGCTGAAGAAACCTGCCGGCTTCTGAATTTACCCTATCGGGTGAAACAACTCTGCACCGGAGATTTAGGATTTGGCGCTGTCGATCACATACGATATCGAAGTCTGGGCTGCAGGGTGCCAGGAGTGGCTCGAGGTTTCATCGGTATCGAACGTGACGGATTTTCAGGCCCGGCGGGCGAATATCAAGTATCGTCCTGCCGAAAGCGGGAGACTTCGTTATGTGCACACCCTAAACGGCTCGGGATTGGGAATGCCGCGCACGCTGATTGCTGTCATGGAAAACAACCAGCAGCTCGACGGCTCGCTGGACGTGCCCGAGGTGCTGCGCCCGTGGATGGGCGGGATCGAAGTCATTCGTTCTGAGTGAAGCCGTGAATCGATCGAGGTTGGCTCATTGCCGATCAAGAAAGTCCTGGAGGTATGCAAGATCTGATGTCTGAGTTCCTTTCCGATTCGATCCTTTGGGTGTCGCTGTTTTTTATGGTGGTGGGATTATTCAGCGTGCTGGTTCCCATCCTGCCCGGTCTGCTGATCATGTGGTTGGCCGCAATGGCGTACGGGATTGTGCGCGGATTTGGAACATTAGGGGCAGCCGTGATGATCTTCATTACAATCCTGGTTGTCGCTGGCTCGCTTGCAGATAATCTTCTGATGGGCGCTGGGGCCAGAAAAGGTGGGGCTTCATGGCTGACGATCTTGATTGCGCTGCTGGCTGGAGTGATTGGGACTGTGGTCTTTCCCCCGTTGGGCGGCTTTATCGCCATCCCGTTGGCGATTTTGGCTTTGGAGTACGCTCGCCGCAGGAATTTTGCTCAGGCCTGGCAGGCGCTGCTCGGGCTTGCGACCGGTTTTGGCGCGGCTGTCGCCGCCAGGTCTCTGATCGGGTTGGCCGTTCTGGGATTATGGCTGCTCTGGGTCTGGAAGGGTTAGGGTTTGAAGAAGACCATTCCAACTCCCATGCGCTCCAGCCCTTCGTTTGCCCAATACTCAACGAGCATCGAGCTGTCGTCCAGGGCTGAGAAGAGAGCCGGGATCGCGCCTGGATCCTGGATGCAGGCGAGAGTTCGGACAGCAAGCAGGCGGACTGTATGTGTACCGTTCTTAACAGCCTCCTGCAGCGCCGAGACGGCAGGCACCCCGATAGCAGTTAGAGCGTCAGCTGCCAGCCTGGCAGCAAGCGGGTCTGGATCATCGAGGGCGTGAATCAAATCAGGAACGGCAAGGGGGTCAGGCTGAAGTCGGATGCCAAGGGCAGCGCATTGGCGGATGGCCGGATTGGGATCTGCGAGAAGTTTTGTTAATAGAAGCGGAGTCCTGCTGTCTGGGATTTCGCTCAGCGCACGGACGGTCCACCAGCGGATGTCTTCATCAGGATTTTCAAGAAGCGCGCCCAATTCCTGGATTGCTTCTTCACGCTCTGCTATGGAGAGGGCGGCAAGATTTAGGGCTATTTGATCGGCGAGGGCATCATTTCCGGTAGAAATTGAATCCAGAAAGCGACCGAGCAATTGAGTTCCGATCTATTAACCAGGGGGAGGCACAGGCAGATCTTCCAATTTCAGAGCTGCCCACTTATCGCCTTCATCAATCAGCATCACAGGGATATCGTCGCGAATCGGGTATTTTCGACTGCAATCCTGGCAAACCAGCCAACAATCTTTTACCAGTTCCAGCAGTCCTTCTTTTTCTCGAACGCAAGCGGGACATCGCAGGATTTCCAACAGTTCTTTGCTAACCATAGGCACTCCAGATCATCAAATTGGGTTCTGATCCGCTGATCGACGTCAGGGGATCGTGAACGGTGTCGGGATGGCTCTTTGATTCTTCTTGATGAGTTTTGATATGTTCGTCCCAGGACCATACTGGTAGACATCAGCCCAGGGGAGGTAGTGGGTGGAGACCGAATCGCTGAGGATGACCTGACCGTCGCGAGAGACTGTTCGAGTGACCGTCACATCCGCTCCTTCTGCCGCCCAATCAACCTGCTTGACCACGCCCCTGGCCAGCTCTGGATTTTCTTCATAAACCGGATCCGGAGGTTCGACTACATTTTGAGGACCGGTTGACTGCCATTCCACTTTCCGCCCGTCTGAGGTGGAATAGAATTTCCAGGTCAGGCTGCGAGAATTCGGGTAGAAATAAGTCTCCATCAAGAAGCCAGTTCGGAGTGTTGTTAGTAAACTTGAAATCTACCATAGGGACGAAGACGGTCGCATCCAGACCAGCCAGGTCCTCGTCATACCCACCGGAGGTTTGCTCATAATAACCCACCCGATAAGCATGAGGATGTCTTTCGATAATCGGAAAACCAGCCAGGAAAGCGGCGCGGAAAAAGGGTTGTGCTCACCTGACATACGCCACCCCCCACACCTTTGATCGTGCGTCCGCCAAAAATGATCCAGGCTTCAGCATAACCAGAATCCAGGCTGACATTCCCCATCGCACTGGCCATTGAAAACGTCTCGCCAGGTGGAATCAGTAAACCGTGAAAGTTGGCCGCAGCGGTTTTGATGTTCTGCAGCCGTTCATTTGTGGAACCCCGAAAATACGATGTAGTAGTGATCACGTTTTCAGTGACCCCGAGCTGCTCTCCAGTAGCGCTGTCGGGCACTGCAGGTTGGGTGATCACAAGGGACATGGGGACGGTATGCTGACCTTCAGCAAGACTTTTCTGGATCGCCTGGATTGTTGAGGGGATATCCAGGCTGCGCCCGATCCTGGAAGGCTGCAGCAGGTCGAGTTTACGGGTATCGTCATTGAAGATAAAACGGGCATTGACCGGATAGCGATCAATATCGCCTGCCAGGGCGCTAAGGTATGTAGTGAGCGCCGCTTCACTCAAGCTGACCTGGATCTGAGCCCCTTGCTCGGCGGTAGTTCGCTCAACGACCAGCATCTCGGCAAGCTGAGATGGAGGAATCTTCCATGGACCAGGATCGCCTTCTTTTGCATCTGGAATTGTCAGCGTGAGGGGCTGGCTGAGGATCTGGCGGGCGGTTTCAGCCTGCTGGCTGGCGTCCATGATCTCTGGAGGCGTCTCTACGATTGCCAGGGGAACCAGGCCGTCGGACATGCGCTGGATCTGTTTCTGCAGAATTTGAAGAGAAGCCTCGACATCCAGGGAGCGCCCGACCTGACCTGGTACTGCGATGACCTCTACGCCTTCCAGCTTCAGAGAAGCTTCGAGAGTCGGACGATCGACCTGGGCGCTGATCTGACCCAGATAATTCAGAGCGACCTGTTCGTCATAAGTCAGCGACGGGGCAAGATCAACACCGCCACCCCAGGCTTGAAGGCGCTCAGTAAGGCGCTTCAAAGGACCTCCGCTACGACCATAAGCATAAGCTCGGCGGGAATTAGCCTGGAAATCGAGATTCAGGCCGAGTTCAGCCGGGCTGGCGATCCACTTTTGTTCATTGTCCACGAAGACAATCTTGCCAGTCTGTGCGAAAAGCAAGCCGCGCGCCAGTTTGTCATTGGCCTCAGACAGGGTAAGCCCGTTTAATCTGATCCCGGACACCGAAATTCCAGGATAAATCTTACCGCCATAAGCAATGCTGAAACCAACCAGGATCGCGATCAGAAAAAATAAGAACAGACCCAGACCGCCAGCAAACAAAAGAACAATTTGCAAAAAGACAGGATCATGGCGTTGCGGTCTTGATCTGGACGAGATCGTTGTTGTACTCATGTGCAATTTTCACCACTCTCGCATCGGAGGCTATCCATCGAGCCAGCCGAACGGGAATTTTGGATAATTTTACCAGAAAATGACCGATCTACCTCCTGCCGACCAGCCGATGGGGTAAGTTATAATGATCCGCTTAATGGAACCAGCACTGAAGGTTTCTCGTCTCAAAGGTAGTCAGGAGAAGCGATGCCTTTTCATATCAATCAGCATACCACTCGACGGAAGAATCCCACTGCAATTCTGGCGATCTATGCGATCTTGATCGTTGGACTTGCCTGTGGATTTCCCATAGGCGGCGATCCAACCCCTCGCCAGCCGGAGAACCTCCCCTCGCCGACCTTACCACCACCACCACCCACAGCAACGCCAAATCCTCTGCCGCCTGGTCTTGTGGAAAGCGATCCGCCAGCTCGAGCAGAAGTGGCATCGAAAGGCCCGATAACTTTGTTTTTCAATCAGCCGATGGATCGAGCTTCAGTAGAATTTGCGTTGGCCAGCCAGATGCAGCAAGAGCTCACATTTACCTGGGTAGATGACACAACGGTGATCGTTTACTTCAATGAAGAATTATCCCCCGATTTTAAAGCTGGCACTGGAGCTTGGCGACAGTGTTCGCTCTCGCCAGGGCCTTCCACTCACGCGGCCGATCAGCTTGAACTTCCGCACAGCCGGGTATCTGGCGACTGTGCAGGTCCTCCCGGAGCACAACTCAAGTGATGTCGATCCATCTTCAGCAGTGGTTGCTGCTTTCAACCGACCGGTAGTCCCTCTGGGAGCGGATCAGGCAGCCCTGCCTGCTGGTTTTACACTCGACCCGGAAAGCACCGGTAGAGGGATCTGGCTGAACACCAGCACGTATGTTTTCTATCCAGAACCTGCGCTCGCCGGCGGAGTGACCTACACAGTCAGCCTTAATCCGGAGCTTAAAAGTACTGATCGTATGCCGCTTCGAGAAAGTTACGCATGGAATTTCACGACAGCTCTTCCGAAGCTTCTCAGTGTTGAGCCGTCAACGGAGATTCCATGGCCGCTGGACCCCAACATCGTTTTGAGCTTCAATCAGCCGATGGACCGTACGAGTGTTGAGACCGAGTTCTTCGTCGCTTTTCCAGATGGCCGTCCTGTTGAAGGGGCGTTCAAATGGGAAGAAGATGATACCAGGATGATCTTTACTCCGTCAGCACAGCTTCCGCGCAGCACGACATTTAACCTTTCTTTGGGTTCACAGACCCGGTCAGCAGGAGGCACTGCGCTGGGCGCAGACCTTTCAGCGATGGTTATCACAGTCCCAGAACTCAGCATCTCTGGCTCTGAACCGGCGCAGGGGGGTACGATCGGCACATACGATGGGATCGGGCTTTCCTTTACTTCTCCGCTGCCTTCGAACCAGGATTTTCTCCCATACTTGACGATGGAGCCAGCCGTAAGCAACCTCCAGGCTACGGCCGATCAATCATCGCTGGCCATTTACGGCAGCTTTTCTCCGAATACCGATTACTTGCTGAAGGTCGCACCTACACTGAGTGATCAATGGGGAGGGGCATTGGGTGAAGAGTTCCAGCTTTCCTTCCGAACCAGCCCACTTCAGCCCAATGTCTCGATCCTGACAGGCGCGGACGCAATTTTCATGACGCCCGAGGATATCAGTCTGATCCTCCAGGCTGTTAATGTTCCAGAGATCCCGCTGACGGTCGGTTCGGTGCCTCTAAATGATCTCTATGATTTGTTAGGACCGAATGGGTATGAGCTGCGCCAGAATTATCGGGGTGAAAACTCGTTCACTCTGACCCAACAGGTTGACCTGCCACCAGACCAGACCGAGGCCGTTCAGGTTTTTCTGACGCGAGATCAGCAGTCCTTACCTTCAGGGGTCTATTATGTCCGGCTGAATTATTCACAGGATCAGGGCTCAACACTGTCAAATATCTTTCCTGGCCCTTATCTTATTGTAGTCAGCAACGTGCAGCTGACGTTTAAGTACAGCCCGACGAACGCACTTGTTTGGGCGGTCGATCTCAAAACAGGATTGCCGCTGCCTAATGCTCCGGTTACACTTGCAGGCGAAGATGGCATGTCTTTTGCCGCTGGCATCACAGACGATGATGGGATTTTCAGGGCGGAATTTGAGCCGCGCCAGGATCCCTACAGTCCAGTTTATGCGGTATTAGGCCAACCAGGTCAGGAGACCTTTGGAATGGCATTTTCCAGCTGGACTTCCGGGATCGAACCCTGGGATTTTCAGATCGAGACCAATCCCCAACCGCCAGGCTTAAACCTCTACATGTACACGGACAGGCCGATCTATCGACCAGGACAGACGGTCTATTTTCGGCTCGTGGCGCGCCAGGCTTACAACGGTCGTTATTCTCCGCCGCAAATTTCCAGCCTGCCGATCACTATCTTTGGCGCCGAGGGACGCGAACTCAAGACGATGGAGCTTCCGCTGTCTGCCATGGGCACCGCTCATGGGGAGTTTGGACTGCCTGAGGATGCCCAGCCGGGTTATTACTCGATCAACAGCTCAGCCGCACAAAACACAACCTTGAATTTCCAGGTTGCCAATTATCGAAAACCGGAGATCAATCTGGAAGTCCAGTTCGCTCAAGAGCAGGTCAAAGCCGGTGAAAAGATCGAGGCGGTCATAAACGCTCGATATTTCTTCGACTCACCGGCTGGCAACCTGCCTGTCAAATGGGCTCTCTACGCCAAGGATGAAAACTACTCCTTACCCGGTTACCAGGTGGGTCCGGCGGATATAAGCTGGATGAATGCTTATCGGCTGCCATATTTTGGACAATCACTGGGAGAGATTGTCTCCCAGGGGGAGGCATCTACGGATTCCGATGGCGTCCTGACGTTGGAATTCCCAACTGAGCTGAATGACAGCATGCAGCGTTATAGTTTAGAGGTTACGGTTCAGGATGAAAGCGGTCTACCGGTTTCAGGGCGCAGCAGCATTCTTATACACCCGGATTCTTATTATATCGGCCTGCGGCCTGATGCCTGGGTTGGCACCGCCGGCAGTCTGATTGGATTCGATGTTTATTCAGCGGACTGGGAGCAGAAGCCTGTCCAGGAGATCCGTTTAAGAGCAGAGTTCCAACGGGTTGTATTTGAGCGAAGCGAACCTGTCCCGGGTGATCCATTCCAAATGCCAGTTTATACACCGCGATACACCCCGATCGGAAGCACAGACTTTAGCACCGGTCCGGATGGTCTAGCTCGGGTTGCGTTTACCCCGCCGGATCCTGGAACTTACATGTTGGATGTGTACAACCCGGCTGCCTCACAAGGGCAAGGGTCCCGCACCCAGCTCTTGCTCTGGATAGGGGGGACCGGTGAGGCAGTCTGGCCCAATTTGCCAAACTCGCGCATCCGGCTGACCTCAGATAAAGCCGCATACAAACCCGGCGAGACAGCTCAAGTTTTTATCCCCAATCCATTTGGATCGGAAGTAACAGCCCTGCTCACATTTGAGCGCAGCATGATCATGTATGACCGTATTCTCCAGGTCGAGGCAGAAGGAACCAATTTGTTCCTGCCACTTACGGACGAGGAGGCGCCGAATTTCGTTGTCTCGGTCACGCTGATTGGAAGGAATGAGCGCGGGAACCCGGATTTCCGGCAGGGGTTCTTGAACCTGTCCGTGGAACCTGTTGAGCAGAAACTTAATGTAACTTTACTGACTGAGCCTGAAAAGACCGGCCCTGGCGACGATGTCCAGTTTGACCTGCTGGTTCGTGATTCGGAAGGAAAACCGGTGGAGGGCGAGTTCTCGCTTTCGGTGGTAGACCTGGCCGTGCTGGCGCTGGCAGAACCTAATTCAAAAGATATCCTCTCCGCTTTCTACGGAGAACAACCTTCCGGCGTTCGAACCAGCCTGAGCCTGGCGGTCCACAACCGACGCTTGCTGGACATGCCGGGCGGCCTGGGAGGCGGCGGAGATACCCAAGCGACTTCCGTGACGCGAGAGAGTTTTCCAGATACTGCATACTGGAATGCTGAGATCACGACCGATTCCGACGGTAAAGCGACGGTGAAGATCGCCCTTCCGGACACACTGACTACCTGGCAGGTGGAGGCGCGCGGTCTGACTCAAGACACTCTGGTCGGTGAGGCTGAGTCCCAGATCATCACCTCGAAGGATTTGATCGTTCGCCCTGTGACCCAAAGGTTCTTCGTAGCTGATGATCATGCTCAGGTTGCTGCGGTAGTCCAAAACAACTCAAGCCAGGAGATGAACGTTCAGATTTCCTTGCAGGCTGAAGGTTTCGTTCTGGATGACCCAGCCCGGCAGGATCAAAATGCCATCCTGCCGGCTGGAGGCCGCCTGCGCATGGAATGGTGGGGGACGGTAGAACAAGCAGACGAGGTGGACCTGTTGTTTTCTGCCGTAGGGACTGATCCGACCGGAAGGCAGTATACTGACTCTGTCCGGCCTGCACCCGGAATCCTTCCGGTCCTGCGCTATGACGCGCCTCAGACCTATCGGACTGCCGGGACCATGGAAAATGCGGATGCAGTTCATGAGCTTGTCAGCCTGCCGCGTTCTTACTCGCCGAGCGGGGGAGAGCTGGTGGTCGAATTGTCGCCATCGCTGGCTGCCGGGATGATTCGATCCCTGGACGCACTGGAAACTGCCTCGTTTGACAGCACAGAGCAGATCCTGAGCAGCTTCTTGCCAAACCTTGAAATTTTCCGCACACTGGATACATTTGGGATCCAGGATGCGGCATTAGAGACTCGCCTGGATCGAAACCTGAACGATGGACTCGTCCGGATTTTAGCCCGCCAAAATTTCGACGGCGGTTGGTCTTGGTGGGCGGGTGATGACAGTGATCCTTACATCAGCGCATATGTCCTTTTTGGGCTGCAGCAAGCTCGCCTGGCAGGTGTCACGATCAACCAGAACGCGATCGATCAGTCAGTCAATTACATAAAGGGGGTCGCTTCACCTGTTTCAAGTCCTTCTGAGCAAAGCGATGGATTGTCGATAGAATCCTGGCAGTGGGACCGGTTGGCTTTCGAGCAATTTGTGCTGACCCAGCTGGATTCCGCGGACCCGGTGATCGTCGATCAGATCCTGCAGGAAAATCAAAGATTAAACCCCTGGGCGCAAGCTTTTCTGCTTCTGACTCTGGAAAATTTATCGGGTGGAAGTGAGGATGCTGCTCGACTGCTGACGAGTTTTGAACAGCAGGCAATCCGTTCGGCTACGGGCGCTTACTGGGAACTGGGTCAGGACGAAGAAGGCTTGCAGCTGGGAAATCCCAACATGCAGACCAACCTGTCCAATACCGCAATCGTGCTTTATGCGCTCGCTCAGTACGATCCGGGATCGCCTTTGGCAGCGGATGCTGTCCGATTCTTGATGGCGAATCGAGATGCCGATGGGGCCTGGACTTCGAATTACACAACTGCCTGGACGCTGATTGCCCTGGATCAAGTTTTAAAAAGCACAGGCGAGCTGAGCGGCAGCTATGACTTCGGCGCAACAGTGAATGGAAGCTCCATCGCTGAAGGCACTGCTGGCGGGGATGACCAGCTTAACCCCGTTGTGACCAGCGTTCCCATTCAGCGGTTGTATCCGGATTACCCCAATATCCTCACGATTGAACGAGGAGCTGGAACCGGCAGATTGTATTACACCGCAGGTCTCAATGTTCACCGGCCTGTGGAAGAAGCTGCACCATTGTCGCAGGGGCTGGTCATCGAAAGGAAAATTTTCCCGTTTTCAGAAGAATGCATGCAGACGGATTGCGACCCAATCCTTACGGGTTCAGCTGGCGAAAAAGTCACCGTTCGCCTGACATTGACACTGCCCAGGGACATGTACTATCTTGCTGTTTCGGATGCCATCCCGGCAGGAGCAGAAATCCTGGATGCAAGCCTGCAAACCACTCAAATTGGCGTGGGGGAAGAACCTGAATCTGGTCCAATCTTTAATCCGCGACATCCCTTTTCAAAAGGTTTTGGTTGGTGGCTGTTCAGCCAGCCGAAAATTTTCGACGACCACATCTCCTGGACGGCTACGACGCTGCCTGCAGGCAGCTACCAGCTGACCTATACGCTCACTCTTCTTCAGGCCGGTCAGTATCACGTCCTGCCTGCCCGTGCTTTTCAACTTTATTTCCCAGAGGTCCAGGCTAACAGTGCTGGATCGATATTTGAGATCAAACCGTAAATGAATGATCTGCCAACCGCGCCGCTTTCAGAGGAATGAAAATGAAGGCGGCGCGGTTTTGCGTGACCAACATGTTCTTTCAGGGTTATAGAAAAAGGCTCGATTTCATTGGAGTCACGATTCTGCAACGAACCTGAATGAGCAGCAGGTTTCAATAAATATCATGGAGGAGTGGATCATGGGCTTGTTAGATGGTAAAACTGCGGTGATTTTTGGTCTGGCGAATGAGCGTTCCATAGCCTGGGGGATCACGAAAGCCTTTCATGAACAGGGAGCTCGGATTGGATTAAGCTACGCTGGTGAAGTCCTGGAGCGGAGGGTCCGGCCGCTGGCTGAAAGCATTGGATGTAGATTTGTTGAACAATGTGATGTCGGCTCTGATGACCAGATCCAGGCTACAGCAAAAAAAGCAGGGGAAGTTTTTGGCGACGTGGATATCCTTGTGCATTCAATCGGTTTTGCGAACCGCGATGAGCTCGTTGGCCCTTATTACAATACCAGCCGAGAGGGTTTTCGGATGGCGATGGACATCAGTGTCTATTCGTTCACGGCTCTGGCTAAAGCCTTCCAGCCGATGCTGCGGGAAGGCGGCGCACTGCTGTCCCTGACTTATTACGGTTCAGAGAAAGTAGCTCCGCACTATAACGTGATGGGGGTCGCAAAAGCAGCGCTGGAAGCTTCTGTACGGTACCTGGCCTATGATTTTGGCAAACAAGGTGTCCGTGTTAACGCGATTTCTGCGGGACCGATCCGAACGCTGGCAGCAGCCGGGGTATCGGGATTTAAATCGATGTATAAATATTTTTCCGATTTTGCTCCCCTTAAGAAAAATGTGACGATCGAGGACGTGGGCAATGCTGCGGTTTACCTGTGTTCGGACATGGCAGCCAGGACAACGGGTCAGATTCTGTTTGTCGACTCGGGGTACAATATATTAGGCGTCCCTGATCTGACACAGGAACACCTGAGTGGGCTGTAATTCTATCCATTTCAAACAGGAGTATTCCTCGAAAAGTCGATGTTTCGAAAAAAAGGAACAAAAATCGTCCCGACTGCACCGCCAACACCCGCAGAGCGTGTGACCTCGGTGCTAGGATCTGGGACAATCTGGACAGGCAACCTGAGCGGAAGCGGGGGAGTGCGAATTGAGGGAGCATTCGATGGTGACATCATGCTTCGAGGGATGCTCGTCGTTGGAGTTACCGGACGGGTGACCTGCCCGCACCTGCGCGCCAACACCGTTATTATTGCCGGGGCGGTGAGAGGGGATATTACTGCAGAGCGGGTCGAGATTCGCTCCTCAGGTCGGGTTTGGGGAAATGTAGTGACGGCGGCGTTCTCGACAGAAGATGGGGCTTTTCTGCGCGGGCAGATACGGATGGAAGAAAAAGTGGAAATAGGGGCAGGAGAGAAGGTCCAGGCTGAGCAGACCATGCCACCCGTTGACGAAGCATTTGCTGAAACCGACATTCTCCATGCGGACGAAGATTTACCCAAGCCGGCAGACAACCCTTAGCATTTGGCTTTTTGTTTTCAATTTCAGGGATGACGATGGATCGCCTGGCGCGCCAGGCGATCTACGCGTTCGTTTAGCGCATTTCCTGAATGTCCTCGCACCCAATTCCAATGAATCGTATGAGGTCTGAGGGCTGAATCCAGCTGCTGCCAGAGGTCAACATTAGCCAGCACACCCCCTTTTCTTCGCCAGTTGCGCCTTCTCCATCCAGGGAGCCATTCCGTGATTCCGCGTTTCAAATATTCCGAATCGGTAAACAACTCAATCCGGCAGGGTTGGTTCAGGGTTCCAAGAGCTTCTACCGCCGCAGTAAGCTCCATGCGGTTGTTGGTGGTGTGGTCTGCCGAGCCGGTGATGGTTTTTTCACGGCGGCCGAATTGGATGAGCGCTGCCCAACCTCCGGGTCCCGGATTTGGATCACAGGCGCCATCTGTGTAGATTTGGACTGTTGGGAGGATGTCTGAGCTCATGGTTAAACTGGACGGGTGCGATCAGATGTGGTTCTTTAGCGTGCGGATGCGGGGGTCGCGGAAGGGAGGAATGTTGCAGATGCCATTGGCGTCGGTTTAGGTGTCCGGGTAGGCCGGGCGCCCGGTTTTGGCGCGCCAGTGGATGTTGCGAAAACAACATCCAGATCCGGACCGAGCTCAAGTTCGGCAGCAAATGCGTCCAGATAATCCAGCATGGCGGGTATCTGCTCGATGGTGAAATAGGACCGGAACAACTGGGTGGCGGCATCGCTTAATGCCCGTCGGACCTGGCCCCAGGATGCATTTGCGGGCTCTACCTGTCCAAATTGGAGCAGCTCGACAGTTTCAGCCCACTGAGGGTAACGTTCACTGAATGCTTTCATTTGATCAATCGCAGAAGACCGGGCCGGGATTGCACCGATCGATTCAGCCAGGCGGGCGCTGTTTTCCGGCAAGGAAACCCAGCGGATGAACAGCCAGGCGGCCAGCTGGTCCTCGGGTGAAGATTGCGGGATTACAAACGATGGTCCAGAAACGGTGATCGCTGGCTCGGAAATCGGCGACGGGAACGGCAGCGCTGTCCAATGATCCTGGCTGCCAGCCGCCTTAAATGCTTCGGCCATATAAGGGATATCTAGAATGCCTCCTGAAGCGAAGAGTCCCTGCCGACCGGCGAACGGCTCATCGGGGACCTGGTTTTGTGATTGCCAGGCGCAGCCTGCATCATACAACTTTTTCAGGAAGGTTAGGGCTTGTTCAGTTTCTGGTGTGTTGAACTGGTAATTCGATTTACCAGCCTGGGGTGTGGTGGATCGGAGCGAATCTCCCCCGAACGCCAGGATCCAGCTGTACAAGGTAAGGTTGTCGGCTGAAATTATCCAGCCTCCAGTACCGTCATTCATGGAGGCGTCGTCATCCCGATTAGCCTGATACGCCGCACAGGCTTGCTGATGGAACTGGTCCGAAGTGGCTGGTGGGAGCTGGAAGCCTAATTCTTCAGCCCAGGACTTATTGTAAAAAAGCACTTGTGCGGAACGGAATGCTGGAATGCCAAGTCGGCGGCCGTCTTCTTCATCCTGATCCCAAAAAAGGGGGAAAAAATCGGCTTGCTCCGCAGACGTGAGCCCCCACTCCGGATCTGCAACATAGGGTCGCATATCTACCAAACCTCGAGCGGCATCCCATCGGAAGATTTGATGAGTGAGCCCGACGGTAAGCTGTGGCGCTTCTGAAACACCCTGGCCGGTCTCGATAGCATCGCTCAATCCATCGTAGCTAGAATAGGCTGACGGTATGACCATAATTCCCCAGGGATTGCTAAGGTTGAACTCCTGAACCAGGGATTCTACCGTTTTGCCCAGGGGGCCAGTCCACGGGTGCCAGAATTGGATCAACTTACCGCGCAATTGATCGGCCGAGATATCCAGGCTAATTGTTGGAGTAACTTTCGCAGTTGGAGAAGGTGAAATTGCTCGTACGGGAGTTGATGGGCTGATATCTGAAGACGGCGTTGATGTTTTTATTGTTGGATTGCCGGAAATGCCGTGAAGATCCGGCTCACACCCAACGGTTATCAGCCACAAAGCCAACAGGATGATCCCGACAAGGACTGGCTTCAATGCAGTGCAAAAGAATCTTCTGAACCTCCAGAATCTTTCCTGGATATCCAATGCGCATAAGGAATATAGTTTATCATTTCTTCTGAATTCATGGATTATTCCGTTGAAGTGGGTAATTTTATACAAATGGTGACAGGAAAATCGGCTTGCCATTAAATCGAAACTGGATTATAGTTTAAGGGGGAAAACAAAGGTTAAGGAGAAGTCGGCGAACAGATGGTTATTCGAAACCTGCAGTTTGCCGCGGGATGCTGTTCGAGCATACGTTAATATTTCGAACGGAGGTGATCACAACATTCGATGCACTGTTTGAAATATCCAAAGAAAGTTCTACTATTTATGAACCAATATATGAACCTGACGAATTAGGAGGAGTAAGTCAACCATGAAAAAAGGAATGTTGTTTCGTTTAATCACGATCCTGGCTGTCTTTTCGATGCTACTGGCGGCATGTGCGCCAGCTGCGACGCCGGCGCCAGTAGAGACCGCCGCGCCAGTGGAGCCGGCCGCGCCAGCAGAGCCTGCAGCACCAGCAGAGCCAGTTGAAGCGAAGTTCAAAGCCTGCCAGGTGACGGACACCGGTGGGATCGACGACAAGTCGTTCAATGCGACCGCGTGGAAAGGCGTGGAAGACGCGGTAGCGAAGCTGGGGATCGAGGGGAAGTACCTTGAGTCGCAGCAGCAGACGGACTACGAGAAGAACATCAATGCGTTCATCGACGAAGGCTGCGGGATCATCATCACGGTAGGGTTCCTGCTGGGCGATGGGACGAAAGCTTCGGCAGAGGCGAACCCCGAGCAGAAGTTCTCGATCGTGGACTATGCATACGACCCGGCGATCCCGAACGTACTGGGGCAGGTATTCTCGACGGACCAGGCAGGTTTCCTGGCGGGGTATCTGGCAGCAGGCGTGACGAAGACGGGGAAAGTCGGGACGTTTGGAGGGATCCAGATCCCGACGGTGACGGTGTTCATGGACGGATTTGCGCTGGGCGTGAGGTACTACAACGAGCAGAAGGGGACGAACGTGGAAGTGCTCGGATGGGACCCGATAGCGCAGACGGGGTTGTTCACTGGGAACTTTGAGAGCACAGACGACGGTCGGACGATGGGGGAGACCTTGATGGACGAAGGAGCGGACATCATCATGCCAGTAGCCGGCCCGGTAGGGTTGGGGACGGCGGCGGCGTTGAAGGACCGCGGGAATGCGTATGTGATCGGAGTGGACTCAGACTGGTACCTGACGGCGCCGGATTACAAGGACATCACGCTGACGTCGGTGATGAAGATGATGGACGTCACGACGATGAATGCGATTCAGTCGGCGATGGAGGGGACGTTTAAAGGCGGCGTGATAGTAGGGGATTTGAAGAACGGTGGAGTAGGACTTGCGCCGTTCCACGATCTGGATGCGATGGTGCCGGCGGAGCTGAAGGCAGAGCTGGATACGATCAAGGCAGGGATTGTGGACGGGAGCATCCCGACAAGCCCAGGCGAGCTTCCTGCCGAAGCGGCAGCACCTGCAGCACCAGAACTGAACCCGACCGGAAAGGTTGAGGTCTTTTCCTGGTGGACGGCTGGTGGTGAAGCCGATGGGCTGAATGCCATGATCGAGCTCTTTACAGCGAAGTATCCGGATGTCGAGTTCATTAATGCAACCGTAGCCGGCGGCGCTGGCTCGAATGCCAAAGCTGTTTTGGCGACTCGGATGCAGGCTGGCGATCCACCAAACTCATTCCAGGTGCACGCCGGTCATGAATTGATTGACTCCTGGGTTGCTGCAGACGCAATGGAGCCGGTGACCTTCATTTTCGAAGATAACAACTGGATGGAAGCATATCCGCAGGGCGTGATCGATATTCTCTCCAAGGATGGCGACATCTGGAGCGTCCCGGTCAACATCCATCGTTCCAACGTGCTTTGGTACAACAAGCAAGTCTTTGCAGACAACGGTGTTGAGGCTCCCAAGACCTTCGAAGAGTTCTTTGCTGCCGCAGATAAGCTCAAGGCTGCGGGCGTTACCCCGCTGGCGCTCGGCGATAACGGCATCTGGGCCGCAACACACCTGTTTGAGTCCGTCCTGCTTGGCACGATGGGTCCCGAGAAATATATCGGGCTGTGGAATGGGACGACCGACTGGGCTGGCGAAGATGTGACGATGGCTCTTGAGAACTTTGCCAAAATGATGGCTTATGTCAATGAAGATCACGCTGCCCTCTCCTGGGACCAGGCTGCGCAGTATGTTGTTGATGGCGCTGCCGCAATGACAGTGATGGGCGACTGGGCTGAAGGTTATTTCAAGTCAGTCGGCTGGACTCCTGATGTAGAGTTTGGGTTTGTTCCGGCTCCAGGCACAGACGGGACGTTCATGATGCTCTCCGACTCCTTTGGTTTGCCCAAAGGAGCTCCGAATCGTGACGCAGCAGTCGCATGGTTGACCCTCGCCGGATCACAAGAAGGCCAGGATGCGTTCAACCCGCTTAAGGGTTCGATCCCGGCTCGCACAGATGGCGACCGTGCCCTGTATGATGTATACCTGCAATCAGCGATGGATGATTTCTCATCCAACACGATTGCGCCTTCCCTGGCTCACGGCGCAGCCGCTGCCGAGGGTTGGGTGACCGCGGTCAATGATGTAATGACCTTGTTTGTGACGGACCTGGATGTTGCTACAGCACAGGCTGCGCTTGTAGCTGCCTGCCAGGCGGCTGGAGTGTGCAAGTAGGAAGCAACCCGGAAAGGGTCGCATGATGAAAGCCTGAATACGGCGACCCTTTCCTACCTAAAGCTTAGAGAAATCTGACGACCAGAAAGGAGAGTGCCCTTGTTTTTGATCCAATCGAATCCAACGGCACTCTCTTTTATATAGACCGAGCAGGAATCCTATGGCACAAACCCGTGATCGTTGGATTGCTTTATTCTTGATCCTCCCTTCAATTATTTTAATTGCAATTTTCGTGTACGGCTTTATTGGGTGGACGACCCGAGTATCATTATCTAAATGGGATGGTGTGCAGCCGGATTACACCTGGGTAGGTCTGGATAATTATCGGCAGCTGTTTTCTGAGACTGGTGGCGTCGCGGCGAAACGTTTCTCGATTGGAATGTGGAATACGTTTTTCTTCACATTATTTTTTTTACTGATCTGCGTCGGGGTAGGGCTGCTTCTGGCAATATTCCTCGATCAAAAAGTGAAGGGAGAGGGGGTTTTTCGGACGATCTATCTTTTTCCAATGGCGTTGTCTTTTGTCGTCACAGGCGTGGTCTGGCAGTGGATCTTTGCACCCGGAACTGCAGACCGGCCACGCGGGATGAATGCGCTGTTTGAAACTTTAGGTCTAGCAGCATTGAAATGGAAATGGTATACCGACACAACTTCAATCAGCTCATTTCATATTGCATTGATCCCGGTGATCATTGCCGCATCCTGGCAGCTGATTGGGTATACGATGGCGATGTATCTGGCCGGTTTGCGAGGCGTGCCAGAAGAGCTGCGTGAAGCGGCCCGGGTGGACGGAGCAACTGAAGTCCAGGTCTACCGGCACATCATATTACCGATCCTGAGCCCGATCACCCTCAGCGCCCTGATCATCCTGGGTCATATCTCCCTGAAGATCTTTGACTTGATTTATACCATGACCGGGAAAGGACCTGCATTTGTAACGGACGTGCCCGGGATTTTCATGTTTGAAACCACATTTCAGGGGAATCACTACGCTCAAGGTGCAGCGATCTCAATCATTATGCTGTTGATGGTGGCGGCGGTGATCGTCCCATATCTGGTCTACAGCCTGCGCAGGGAGGTGGAGCTGTGAAAAAAAAGGCGATCGATCCCTCTCGGATTGGGTTGTACCTGCTGATGGTCCTGTTTGCAGCGTTATTTCTGCTCCCCATTTATGTCATGCTTTCTAGCTCGCTGAAGACTTTCGCGGAGGTGCAGGATCTCAGTAAGATGTGGAGTCCGCCGGAAAGCTTGAATATGGAGAGCTTTCGGGCTGCATGGTTTGGGATACCAGAAAAAGGGCTGCGCGGACTTTCGAATAATCTGCTAAACAGCTTGCTCCTCACCGTCCCCGCGACACTGATTTCGGCATTTCTCGGCTCAATTAATGGATATGTGCTCTCGAAGTGGAAATTTCGAGGAGCGGATGTGATCTTTCCTTTGATGCTGTTTGGTATGTTCATCCCTTATCAAAGCATCTTGATCCCTATGACCCTTACCCTGGCCAATATCGGGTTGGGTGGAACAATTTGGGGATTGATCCTGGTTCATGTGGTCTATGGCATTCCAATTACTACGCTGATATTCCGCAATTATTATGCGGAGGTTCCAACAGACCTGGTCGAAGCTGCTGGAATTGATGGAGCCGGAATACTGGGTATCTACTGGCGTGTGATGTTCCCGCTTTCGCTGCCTGGGTTTGTGGTCGTGATCATCTGGCAGTTCACAAATATTTGGAACGAATTTCTTTTTGCGGTCACGGTATTGCAGAAACCAGAGCTGCAGCCAATCACTGTCGCGCTTCGGAATCTTTCGGGCAGCCAGATCAAAGAGTGGAATGTGGTCATGGCGGGGGCGCTGATCGCTGCGGTACCCACGCTTTTAATCTATATATTATTAGGACGCTATTTCATCCGAGGCCTTCTGGCTGGTTCAGTTAAGGGTTAGTTCGACGAAAGCCCGTCGACATCTCCTTTATGCCTGGCGGGTTTTCGATCCCTGTTTTTATCATATAAATCCAATGATTATTTTCACTTGCCATAAGGCGCGACCTGGATTATAGTTATTTGAAGATTATGATCATTGATCACCCCTACGGGTCAAAAATTTCGCTTGAGGAGGTGGTATAAGCGTTCGATAGGATACTCCAGATCACCTAATCTCATGAACTTCCCAAAATCAGATCAAGTTAATATTGAGGAGAATATAAATGAAGAAAAGCTCGTTAATTAAGTTGCTTTCAATTCTGGCTGTGATTTCGATGCTACTGGCGGCATGTGCGCCAGCTGCGACGCCGGCGCCAGTAGAGACCGCCGCGCCAGTGGAGCCGGCCGCGCCAGCAGAGACCGCAGCACCAGCAGAGCCAGTTGAAGCGAAGTTCAAAGCCTGCCAGGTGACGGACACGGGCGGGATCGACGACAAGTCGTTCAATGCGACTGCGTGGAAGGGAGTGGAAGATGCGGTAACGGAGCTGGGGATCGAGGGGAAGTATCTCGAGTCGCAGCAGCAGACGGATTACGAGAAGAACATCAATGCCTTCATAGACGAAGGCTGCGGGATCATCATCACGGTAGGGTTCCTGTTGGGAGATGGGACGAAGGCGCGGCAGAAGCGAACCCCGAGCAGAAGTTCTCGATCGTGGACTATGCGTACGACCCGACGATCCCGAACGTACTGGGGCAGGTATTCTGCACGGATCAGGCAGGATTCCTGGCGGGGTATCTGGCGGCAGGGATGACGAAGACGGGGAAAGTCGGGACGTTTGGAGGGATCCAGATTCCGACGGTGACGGTGTTCATGGACGGATTTGCGCTGGGTGTAAGGTACTACAACGAGCAGAAGGGGACGAACGTGGAAGTGCTGGGATGGGACCCGATAGCGCAGACGGGGCTATTCACGGGGAACTTTGAGAGCACAGACGACGGTCGGACGATGGGCGAGACGCTTGATGGACGAAGGAGCGGACATCATCATGCCAGTAGCCGGGCCGGTAGGGTTGGGGACGGCGGCGGCGTTGAAGGAACGTGGGAATGCGTATGTGATCGGAGTGGACTCAGACTGGTACCTGACGGCGCCGGACTATGCGGACATCACGCTGACGTCGGTGATGAAGATGATGGACGTCACGACGAAGACTGCGATTCAATCGGCGAAGGAGGGGACGTTTGAAGGTGGGGTGACGGTAGGGACTTTGGAGAACGGTGGAGTAGGATTGGCGCCGTTCCACGATCTGGATGCGATGGTGCCGGCGGAGCTGAAGGCAGAGCTGGAGACGATCAAGGCCGGGATCATTGATATGTCCGTCCCGACCAACCCAAGCGCGCTGCCGCCAGCACCCGAAATCGGCACCGTTGATCACCCGATCAAAGTACTTTTTGTCCCGTCAGTCGATGCGAACGTTATTACCTCGGGCGGCGAGATCATGGCGGAAGCGCTGAAGGAAGCCACCGGGCTTGAGTTTGAAGTGAGCGTTCCGACTTCTTACGCAGCTACGATTGAAGAGATGTGCGCCTCGCCTGCTGACACGATGGGATTTATCCCTGCTCAGCCCTACGTCATCGCAAATCAACTTTGCGGTGTAGACGTGGCGTTCAAGGCTCTGCGGCGCGGATGGGGCGTGTATTGGACGATGTTCATGGTCCCGCGCGATTCTGAAGCGCAGACGCTTGCAGACCTTGAAGGCAAGAAATGGGCTTACCCGGATGCTGGCTCGACCTCTGGTTACCTGTTCCCACAGGTGGCTTTGAACAATGCGGGCATCACGGTTGGCGAAACCCTGGAAGCTGGCGGTCATCCAGAAGCTGTCCGGGCTGTATACAATGGTGAAGCTGATTTCGGCACTGCTTTCTACAGCGCCCCACTTAAGCCTGAAGGCGAAGAGCCCTGGAAGGTCGGCGATGAGCCCGATATCCCGGCAGATATGATTGAGTCTTGTGCTCCCAGCGCGGATGGCGAGAAGCTTATGTGCGGCGACTGGCGTGTGCTGGACGCCCGAGCGAACCTGCGCGAGGAAGCTCCGGATGTTGTCCAGAAGGTCCGCATCCTGGGCTTGACCGATGCGATCCCGAATGACACGCTATCCTTCGGTCCGGATTTCCCGGCCGACGTGCGCGCCAAGATCGAAGAAGCCCTGCTCGCTTTCGCAGAGACTGAGGAATGGAATCAATCGATAGGCAGCGAGGACTTCTACGGCTGGTCTGGTCTGGAAAAGGCTTTGGACGCCGAATATGATGTCGTCCGACAACTGGTGGAATTCCTTGGAATAACCATCGAAAAGTTCAGATAAACCTTTTCCTTTCTGAAATATGCCCCGGGTGAGAAATCGCACCCGGGGCTTGGATTTGGTGTGAATATGCTTCAGATTATTGAGCTTGTCAAAATCTATGAGGGCGGCGTCCTGGCATTGGACAAAGTCAGTTTTGAAGTCCCACCAGGCCAGTTTGTGGCTGTGATCGGGCTGAGCGGCTCGGGAAAAAGCACTTTACTGCGCTGCATCAACCGCTTGATCGATCCGACTGCAGGGAAAGTGATCTGGAATGGGCAGGATGTAACGGCAGCAAATGATGATGATCTGCGGCGGATTCGGCGTAAGATCGGGATGGTTTTCCAGCACTTCAATCTCGTTCACCGTTCCAGCGTTTTGACGAATGTTTTGGCAGGAAGGTTGGGATATATCAACCCGGCCTTGAGCCTGTTGAACCGTTTCCCGAAAGAAGATATCGAAAAAGCAATGCATCAGCTTGATCGGGTGGGTATTGCAGACAAAGCCAGCTACCGCGCTGATGAATTAAGCGGCGGTCAGCAGCAGCGCGTCGGTCTGGCGCGAGCGCTTATGCAGGACCCGGATATGATCCTGGCGGATGAACCGGTTGCTAGCCTCGATCCTGTGCTAGCGCACAGTGCGATGCAATATCTGGAAAACATCAACAAAGAAGACAAAGTAACTGTGCTCTGCAGCCTGCACTTTCTGGATCTTGTGCACCGCTATGCTGACCGGGTTGTTGCGTTGAATGAAGGTAAGCTTGTGTTTGATGGGTTGCCCCACGAAATAGATGACACGAAGTTCAAAGAGATTTACGGCAAGGAAGCCGAGCGGGTGGGGTAGGCGGCATTATGAAGAAAACGAATCCCTTAAAGCACTCATTTCGTCTGGCAATTATTATCATCCTTGCGGTTGTCATCTACGCCTACGGCTTTCAGGTTACACAGATGGGATTTGAGGAGATCTATTCGCCTACCCGCCAGCAAAGCCTGACCCGCGTCATTCGGGCCCTTTTTCATCCGGATATCGTTGAATTTGATCAGGTTCAAGTTCTTGTCGAAACGCCGTACTATACACCCTGTCCAGCTGGTGGAGTAGCAGTCACGGAGCCTGACCTAGGCGAACCGTATTTATTAGCCACGCCCTCTTGTGCAGAACCTCGTTCCGTGATAACTGTTGAAGGCTTCAACCTGCAGTCCAATTATCGCGGCCAGCTTTATTTCATCCCCCCCAGTGGAGTAAGTTTAGGTCTGGCGGCGTACGAGACGGACGACGAGGGTGATTTCTCGGTCAAGGCGAAATTGCCCCCGAGGCCGGACGACCAGGCACAGATTATCCGAACGATCATATCCAATAACGTCGGCAAGCCGCGGCTTTCAAAGACGGCAATCGATACCTGGGGCAAGATCATCGAGACAGTGTTCCTGGCGCTTCTTGCGACGACCTTTGGGATCATCTTTGCCGTCCCGGTGAGCTTCATGGCTGCCAGAAATATCATGAAGGACATCAAGCTGCCAATGAACGGTCTTTCTCTGACTTTGCTGGGTTGGCCGATTGGTATGTGGATTGGGGGTACTGTAGCCAGCTTTTTGGGGGGTCAGAGCGTTCGATTCACTGAGAATCCAATGATCGCGCTTAGCTGGCGTCGTGGTGATTACCCTGGTGATCTGGCGAATTGCACGATGGGCGCTTCCTCAGGAAGAAGAAAAAGAACCCGGATTATGGCTGCGTATCGGACGCATGGTAAGTATCGCCATTGCTGTTCTGATGGCGATCATGGCATTGTATCTGCTTGCCAGTCTGGCGATCGCTTTTGGGGAAAGACTAGCCCAGGAGCCTGGATTTGTTGGCATGATGGGCTCCTTTGTGGAGAATTTGGGTGTTATCCTCAACCTGCTGATTGCAGTGGTTGCCGCTTTAATTGGAGGGCGGAGTTGTAAGCAACTTCCTGGTCAAACTCGGCCGGCGGTATATTGTCCCACTGCCAAAACGAACTCGCCTTGCGATTAATTACCCTCTGGCAGCCCTGGCTTTTGCCCTGGTTGGGGTTATTATGGGTGCGATGGTCGATTGGATCTACCAGATTCTATAATCCGATCGTAGTCTTCTGGGTGCCGGCTTTGGTTGGCGCATGTTTTGGCATATGGACTGTGTATTCGAATCGGGAGAAGGATGCTCTTCCAATTGGGATGACGATCTACTTCATTACCCGCACGATTTTGAATGGCTTGCGGGCAATTGAAGCACTGATCTGGGTAATTATCTTTGTTGTATGGGTTGGGATTGGGCCTTTTGCTGGTGTTTTGGCATTAGCGTTGCATACGGTCGCTGCGCTTGGAAAGCTCTATTCTGAGCAGGTCGAAAGCATCATGCCTGGCCCGTTGGAAGCGGTGAAAGCCACTGGGGCGACAAGGATACAGGTCATTATTTACAGCGTAATTCCGCAGATCATCCCGCTCTATATTTCTTTCACAATGTACCGCTGGGATATCAATGTGCGCATGTCGACGATTATCGGCTTTGCCGGCGGTGGTGGGATCGGATTCTTGCTTTTGCAAAACATCAACCTGCTCAACTATCGTGCTGCGAGCACGCAGATGATCGCGATTGCGATAGTTGTGGCAGCAATGGATTATCTAAGCTCTTATATGCGCGAAAAGATAGTCTGAGGCAGTGCGGGGGTAAACTTGAATTTGACTATTCTAAACCCTCAAGGAGGAATCTATCACTGAGACAACCTCCAACACTGAAAAACATCTCGCCAGGCTGCAAGAGCACCGCCTGGCGGGATTGAATCTGGGGACAGAGTTTATTCAGCCGTTTTACCATGGAAGGTCAGTCCTCAACTTGCCGGCGAGTATATGTAATTTGCTCGGTGTGCCAGAAATTGGGGCCGGTCCCTGGGTGGATGAAATTCTTGACCCATTGGGGTATGGGATTCGGCACGCAATCGTCGTCTTGATGGATGCACTCGCTTACCATCGTCTGATCCGGTGGATGCAGGATGGTACTGCGCCAGTTTGGGGAAAACTGGCTGAACAGGGGTTGTTTGCACCGATCACATCGATCACCCCCAGCACGACCTCCGCCGCTCTTGCGGCACTTTGGACAGGTCACAGCGCCGCTGAACACGGCATCACAGGTTATGAAATGTGGATGCGAGAATACGGCGTGGTTGCCAATACGATCCTACAGATGCCGATCACATTCCGGAGCGATCCGGGCGCATTGGAGCGGGCTGGCTTTGAGCCGGAGAATTATCTCCCTTTTCCCACACTAGGCAGCCACCTGCTGAAAAACGGCGTGCAGTCGTTTGCGCTTCAGAACCAATCCATCGCCCATTCAGGACTTTCTCGAATGCTGATGAAAGACGTGGCGATAAAAGCCTTCAGCAGCGCAGCCGATCTGTGGATCAATTTACGTCGCCTACTGGAGGATCAAGCTGGCATTCCTTCTTTTATATGGGTCTATTGGGGAGAGGTGGATCATTTTGGCCATTTCTACGGTCCTGACGATGAACGCACTGCTGCTGAATTTTCCATTTTCAGCGAAGCCATGCGGTCGCTGTTTCTCAATCGCTTGAGCGCAGCCGCAAGGAAGGACACCTTATTGATCCTGACCGCGGATCATGGGCTCATCAACACCCCTTACGATCGAAAATATGATCTTCGATTTCATCCAGACCTTAACCGCAGCCTCCATCTCCTGCCTACCGGCGAGAATCGGCTGGCGTATTTTTATGTTCGCCCAGGTCAGATCGAGGCGGTCAAAGAATATCTCGAGCGCGCCTGGCCGAACCAATTTGAGGTGCTCGATGCGGAGCATGCAGTCGGGTCTGGACTGCTGGGAATTGGGGAACGGCATCCAAGACTGCTGGAACGCGTTGGGGATTTGATGGTGATCGCGAAAGGAAGCGCTTACCTTTGGTGGGCGGAAAAAGAGAACAGGATGATCGGTCGTCACGGCGGTCTTCATCCGGAGGAAATGCTCGTTCCGCTGCTCGCAGCCAGGTTATGAGCGAGAGCTTTGGGAGTTTAAGGCAGGTAATCGTGGGGGTTTAACTCTCACTCCATTGTACATCATCTCAAAATGCAAGTGTGAGCCGTCAGAATTGCCTGTGCTGCCCATTGCGCCAATCGTATTGCCCTGATATACGAATTGGCCGCAGCTTACATAGTATCCGCTCAGGTGGGCATGCAGCGTCTGCCAGCCGTTGGCGTGGTTGATTACGATTACATTGCCATAACCCCAGGTGTTCCAACCGGCGTATACGACGACTCCGTTGTCCGAAGCAAAAATTGGATCGCCTTCTTCACCGTCGATGTCGATTCCAGGGTGATTGGCTTCCGGCTCGTAATCATAACCCGAAAGAAAGTGATTGTTCGTCGGCCAGATGAAGACCCCTGTACCTACCACGCCGCCTTCAATGTTCTCGCATGCGCCAGGGCCGAGCACTTTTGCGACGCCAGGGTCGTCAAGAGGAATTGCAGGCGCACTCCAGGAGACGAACTCGCGCCGACCGTTGGGTATAACGAGCCACTTGCCTGGCTCGATGTTCGGGCTGGCCCAATCCCCGATCTGACCAGGGTCCAGCTGGTTTGCAGGATAATTCAGGATTTCTTCTGGGACAACATTGAAGAAATTTGCAACCCCGTTAAGACCATCACCTGCTGACCAGCGGTAGTAGGCGCCGTTCACCGGCAATATATTCAGGTCCTGACCGGGGCGTAAGCTGTGGGGATTGTCGGCAAGCACGAGCTGGTTGGACCAAAGGATGGTCTCGGGTTTAATCCCAAATTTGTCGGCTATTCCGAAGAGGGTATCTCCGGCTTGAACAGTATAAATGGAAACCTCTTCACGAGGCCTGGATGGGACGTCTGTATGCAGGTGAGGGGATCTGCGAATGCCTTCGAAAGACGATTCGATAGGTGGAAATCCTGGCAGCTCCGCCACAATTTGAATTGGCGTGGGTGTAGGCTGGACTGCTGTAAAAATCCCACCTTCCAACGAATTTGGTCCCTCAAGGAAGAAGAATTCGCGCAGTCCCCAGGCGACCATCAGGATCAGCGCAACCAGCAAGGTGTGCGTACCCAGTCGTGAAACAATTCCAGCAAGGCCCAGACGGGAGGTGTGCTCCCAGAAAGTCAGCCAGCTCGAAACTGGTTTGTCTGAAAGGGGATCTAGTTCGGTTGACGGATCTTTCATATCCGGCATAATACCATTGAACATGCCAATGTCAGTTTAAGGGGCGGTTAACGCCGATGCTGCTGCCTGCGCGGCAGTAAGAGGCAGCGCCTGAGCTGTCAATACCTGAAAAACTGCCTGCTGGAGCGGCGCTTCCAGGCTCGCCAGCACGTCGGTGGGAGGTATAAGCCTAGAGGCTGCAGCAATCTTACCGATTTGCTCTTTCAATGCGCCTTCTGTCCAGAGGTCAAGCGAGCTGGGTCGAGTTGGCAGGTAACCTGCGGCTTGTGTCCAATCCGCAAGGAAATGGCTGTCGGTAAGGAATTCGGCCAGATCCACTGCAAGCCGAGTTTTCTCTTGATCACGTCCAACAAGCGCCCACACCCAGCCTGATGCAAGCGTAAATGGCTCTCCTTGCGGGGTTGGAATTTGGTTGATCGTTGTTCCTGCTGCTGAGTTTTGAAGCGCTCTTGAGGTCCAGGTGACAATTATATCCACCCGATTTTGGGTGAATGCCTCCCAAACTTGATCATCGCTCTGCAAAGCTGTGATCAGCTCTGGCTGCATGATGCCAGCCTGAGAAGCGGATTTGTAATATGAAAGCACTTTACCAAGTTTGTTGCTGTTTAAAAATGGGCGACCCTGATCATCAAGCACCTGACCTTCATTCGCCTGGTATTGGGCCAGGGTAAATAAAGGGATCTCTGAAGCGGCAGCAAAAGCCATAGTGGAATTTGATTGCAAGACGGAAGTCCAGCTGGTGAGAGGTTCAGAGATTTGATCGGTGTGATAGATTTGAGCCAGAGCATCTCCGGCGAATGGGAATCCGTAAATATTATTCTGAAGATGAGCCAAATCAACAGCATAGGGGTACCAATCTTTATCGTCCAAAGCGGTTGTTAGGTCATCGATGGGCAGGATCAGGCCTTTGAGTGCAGCAGCTTCAAGCTGGTCACGCGGCAGAGCGACCAGGTCAGGCAAAGCTGCTGGAGCGGCTGCACTGGCTGAACTCAATGAATCCAGCAGTCCGCCGGGTCCTTCCGAAGCTTTTACCCTCGTCTCGATGATGACATTTGGATTGTGCGATAGGAACTCATCCAGTCGGCTCTGGATAAGCTCTCCCGAGGGTTCGCCTGCTGCCGGGCTCAGCGCGGGTGGCATCCAAATGCGCAGACGGACGGGTTCCAGTCGGGTTGAAGTTGGCGCGCCTGGATGCCATGGTTTAACGGATTGGGTGGGTTGGCTGGTTGAGAGCGGCTGCTCAACCTGTGGGGTGGGTGTCAAACCGGGCAAGCCGCTGCAGCCGGAAATGAAGAGAACCAGGACGAAGTACCGAGGCCAGGAAAACTTTTTCATTTCTTAAGGTGGATTGGATTGCTAAGAAGCTCCATCGCCAGTTGGATCGCCTGTTCATAATCATGAAAGTCGATCATCTCGGAAGATGTGTGAAGATAGCGGGCTGGGATTGATAGTCCCCCCACGCGCACCCCAGAGCGACTAAGCTGGATAACCCGCCCATCGGTAGATCCCGATTTGAGAATTTCGATTTGGTAGGGGATGCCAGCATGATTTGCAGTGCTTACCATCCAATCAACAACGCGCGGGTCCGCAAGCATCATCTGATCTCGGACCTTGATCGCGGGACCTTTTCCCAGCTCGACAGCCATTTTAAGGCCTTTTGGGGTGCCGCTGCTGGCGGTCAGATCTACTGTCAGGCCCAGGTCCGGTTCAATCCCAAACGCTGCGACTGTCGCCCCTCGAGCTCCCACTTCTTCCTGAGCGCTGAATACAAAATAAATCTCATGGGGGAATGCGGCATTCCTTCGGCTCATCTGAATAAGCACTTCGATCAACAGGGCAACGCCGATGCGGTCATCCAACGCCTTACCAACGATCCGACCTTCAAGATCAAGGAAAGGCCGCTCAAAGACAGCCATATCCCCGATCTGGACCGGACAATCCTGGCGGGTGGATGCACCCAGATCGATAAATGCCTTGCTGAACGGTGGAACCTCATTTGTGTCGGTGGTGCGTTCCATTCCAATAACACCCTGGGCACCATTCATGAAACAGACTCTCGCCCCCAAAATGGTGAGCGGCTTGAGGAACCCAACAGGAGCGAAGCGTGCAAAACCTTTCTCGTCGATGTGGGTGACGATCAGGCCAATTTCATCCATGTGAGCGGCGAGCATTATTTTGAGTCCTTCGTCTTCGCGCTGGCCTTTGCGAGCAATCAGATTACCGAGGTTATCAACTTTAAGCGAGTCAGCATACGGCTCGATTTCCTCGCGGACCAAGTTTCTGACCTGATTTTCATAACCAGATGGACCCGCAGCTTCGACCAGTCTCTTAATTAATGATTTCATTCAAAATCTCCATCAAATGGCAAACTTAGCGTTCGGACACCAGGATTTCTGGGGTGAGGCGGTTTAAGGCGTGATAGATCAGCGCCAGGGTGTTCTTCCAATCGTGCAGGCGCACGATCATGGCACCGGTATGGGCATAGCGGCCTGGCACCGAGAGCGAGACGGATGGAATTCCCAGGCGCTGTTTGTGGATCGCACCTGCATCATTACTTCCGCCTCCAGGCTGGCGGAGCTGATAAGGTATTCCCAGAGCATCTCCTGTCCGGGTGAGGTGGCTGATCAATCTGGGATCGGATATCGTTGCCACGTCAGCTATATAGATCGCCGGGCCGGCACCCAGACGGGTGTTATACAAGGTGTTTTCATCATCGATGCCGCCTGTCCCGCTGTCGTCATACACAGGCAAATCTCGGGCAGGCGTGCAGTCCAGGACGAATGCCGCATCAGGGTCCAGAGCAAAAGCAGCCACGTATGCTCCTACCAAACCTATCTCCTCCTGGACAGTAAATGCGGCGAGCAAATCGATCTGGGGCGGCGCGTTTCGGAACAGCTCGATAAGAGTAGCCACGCCGATGCGATCATCTAAAGCCTTTGCGCAGATGGACGGACCGAGATGGAGGAAGGCAGACCCGAATGTTGCCCGATCTCCGATCTTGACTTTCTTGGCGCTGTCTGGGCTCACATCAATTCTGAGGGCATCCAGAGCAGGTATTCGCTGGATTTCATCAAACGGAATGAGGTGGACGGGATTGACGCCAACAACACCAGGCAAGTGTGACCGCCCGATCCAGACTGGTTTGCCTGCCAGGCTGCTGGCTTCGACACCGCCCACGGTTGAAAATCGGAATACACCATCCCCTTCATCATGGATGATCATGACTCCCACTTCGTCCATGTGCGCTGCAACCATCACCCGCATCGGTTTCGTGCCCTGGCTGAAGCTGCGAGCTCGCCGGACAGCCAGCACGTTCCCCAGGGCATCAACTTTCAATTCATCGGCGTGCGACCGAATTTGTTCAAGCACAATCGAACGTACCTCTCCTTCGTCTCCTGAGACGCCGCATGCATTACACAGGCGTTCAAGCAGCTGAATTTGAGCTTTTTTTATTCGAGGAGTGGAGTTCCGTTCATTGTGAAAATCTGTATTCATTTTTTCACCTGCCTTATTGCCTTCGATCCAAACATTCCATGAAAAATGCTGATCAAGGATGGAGAGTTAATCATCCCAGGATAACCGATCCATGAAAGTGTCATCCAGCCAGGTGGTAAATTCGGCTAAAAGCCGTCCGGTACGATAGATGTCCTTGAGAGAAACCATCTCGACAGGTGTATGCATATACCGCAGCGGGATTTCCACCAACATCGTGGGAATACCCTCTGCAGCGACTTGCATCGCAATCGTGTCGGTGCCAGAAAGTTCGGGGATGGGTTCCAGCCGATGAGGGATTTCCAGGCGATCGGCCAGGGATTTCAAAGCACGATGCATCCCCGAGTGGATATTTGGCCCCCAACTCAACAAGGGTCCTTTGTTAAGCGGATAGGTCAGATGGTCCGGAGATCCAGGACCTTCCGCAAAGGTCACATCCAGGACGATCACCAGAGTTGGGCGCAGCTGAAAAGACGAGGTGATCGCTCCGCCCAGGGTTTCTTCCTCCTGTGAAGTTGCGACAGCCCAAAGATCCCAGGTTGAGCGGCGGCTTTGGAGCTCTTGCAGGCAAAGGGTCAGCGCCGCAACAGACGCTCTGTTATCCAGCGAATGACCAGCAAGATACTCATCAGATAATTCCAGAGGGGGTTGGGCGAAAGAGACCAGGTCTCCAATCCTGACCAGACGCCTGACCTCTTCAGCTTCAAGGCCGGTATCAATCAGAAGAAATCCCAGACTGTCGCGGGGATGGGATAAGCCCGTTGGGAGAAGGTGGGCGGGAGGCTTTACAATCACGCCCGCCAGGTCTTGCCTCCCATGGACTGTGACCGGTTGGTATAAAAGCACGCGCGGATCAACCCCTCCTACCCGGGTAACTCGCAGAAACTCACCCACGATTTCGGTAACCATCAGCCCGATGGCATCCATATGAGCTGCAATCAACAAGCAGTGCCTGGGTTCGGGGCCTGAACCTCGATGCAGGCCGTGAAGGCTGCCCAGCCGGCTGATTTGGAGCTCATCTGTCAGCGGGCGCCAGGCGTTTTCAATGATATCTCGTACCGGTGTCTCATACCCGGAAAGGCCTGGAGCCGAGATTAATCGTTTAAGAAAAGGCAGTAATTCCGTCATTGTTAACCTGTTTTTTGCTGAGGTCGCAAGATAATTGCTCAGGAAGATTGTTTATTATCAGACAGATGATTTTCAAGGAAATGATTTCAGGATTCCAGTGAACTCGGCTTCCCGGTTATGGGCCTGTGGTGGGCGGAGGATAAGGAGAAGGTGGTAATTCTTCTGTAGGAGGAATTGGCGTATCGCTGGGGGTCGGCAGCGAAATCGTGGGAGTATCGGTAGGAACAGTGGTGGGAGAAGGAGTGAAAGTATTTGTTGGAGCTGGTGAAGGTGTGATGGAAGGTGTCCAGGTCAGGAACAACGTGGGAGAAGCCGATGGGCTTGGAGATGGGGTTGGGGGTGTCGTCGTTGGGGAAGGCGGCAAAGTTTGAGTAGGGAGCAGGGTTGACGAAGGAATTTGGGTTATCGTCGCAGTCGGAGTGGGGGTGCGGGTTGGACGTGAAGAGAGGCTGTTTGAGACGCGAACCAGCAGCAAACCGGAACAATAGCAGGGCAGTGTTGCCAGGATGACCAGGGAAAGGATGACCCGAAGGCGAATTCGTTGCTCCCGATACATAGGAAGGGCTCTTCTCGACGGCTTGATGATAACACCAGGCGCGGGCTGTGGCAAGGACGTTTCAGAGATGGCTGTTTTATGGTAAAAATAGACCATGAAATGGATTTATTTATCCCCGCATTTTGATGATGCGGTTTTCTCGTGCGGCGGTTTGATCTGGCAACAGGTTAACAAAAACCAGCCTGTACAAATCTGGACGATTTGTGGCGGAGAGGTTCCGGCTGGGGATCTTTCTGGATATGCAGAAGGGCTTCATCAACGCTGGAAGACGGGTCGGGAAGCGGTAGCACTGCGCAGGCTTGAAGATGAGCGAGCGTGCGCTCGCCTATCGGCAGATCACCGCCATTTCCTGATCCCGGATTGCATCTATCGACGGAGTGGGGACAACTATTGGGTAGAAGCTCCTGAACGGAATCGTGACCGTGAGGCATCAGACGGACATCTTTATAATTCGGATGAGGCGATCTTTGGCTCGATTCATCCCTCTGAATTGGGACTGATCCAGAGTCTTGGCAAACAGTTGAAAAATGCATTTCCCCCAGAAGGAGAGCTGGTCTGTCCGATGACTGTCGGCGACCATGTGGATCACCGCTTGACCAGAGCAGCTGCAGAATCGCTGGGAAAACCGATCTGGTATTATCCGGATTTCCCGTACATTCTGAACGATCTAAGCCAAATGGACGAATGGATCAGCAATGGGTGGGAAAGCCATAGTTTTGAAATTTCTAAGGCTGGATTGGATGCCTGGATCGAAGCTGCTGCGGCATATCAATCCCAAATCAGCACCTTTTGGATTAACCTGGAGGCGTTGGGCGATGCACTTAAGATGTATTATGCCCAATCCGGAGGGTTGCGATTATTTCGAAAGCGGGTTAAATAAATCCACTTGAAAGTGAATATAATGAATCTGCAGCGAACTTGCAATCAGCATAGAAATATGCTAAAATTAGTGCGCGGCGGTTGAGAGAAGGGAATACCCAGACTCGCCGCCTTCGTTTATAACTCAGGGACAGCTTTGAAGAAGCACGCTCATTTCGGCGAGCTTTTTAGTTGTCATAATTCATTTAACCAGGAAAAGGACATGCCTCCATCTTATTTGACTCGCCAGGGATTTATAAAGCTTCAAGACGAGTTGGATTACCTCCGCACAACAAAGCGCCATGAAGTAGCTGAACGTTTGCATGAGGCTATGGAAGGCGGCGAGCTTATCGAAGACGCTGAGTATGAAGCAGCGAAGAATGAACAAGCGTTCGTTGAAGGCCGCATCCAGGAGCTGGAAATTCTGCTTGCCAACGCCAGAGTAATCGAAGAAAAAGGCAAAATGGATGTCGTCCAGGTTGCAGCGACGGTCACGATTCAGGAAGATGGGGCTGAGCCGGAAGTCTATACAATTGTCGGCCCAGCTGAAGCGTCACCGCGTGAAGGGCGCATTTCTCACGAATCGCCGCTGGGACGCGCCTTGCTGAACCACCGCGCTGGTGATGTAGTAAACGTGGACGCACCGGATGGATCGTTCACGATTCGGGTCATTAAGGTAGAATAATCTTGGGGCCGGATATTCAGCCCCGCGCAGACAGGTTTTGCGCGGGGCTTTTTGTTTCTGTCTGAATTCCAGGCATCGAAAATACGAGGATGCGCAATCATGTCTGAAAAATATTCCAATATCGAGCAAAACAGGTTGGAAAAAATCAGCCGATTAAGGGCTGAGGATGTCGAACCTTACCCGCACCGCGTAGAACGCACACACACCAGCATGCAGGCCATCGCAGATTTTGAGCGCTCTGAGTCGTCCGACCAGGCGGTGCATGCAGTGGTGGTGGGCAGGCTCCGTTCAATGCGACCGATGGGCAAAATCACTTTTGCCCATATCGAGGATGGGTATGGCCGGGTGCAGATCTTTCTGCGGGCGAACGAAATCGGCGAGGAAAAGCTGGCTTTTTTCACAAGGGAGTTTGATCTGGGCGATTTCATCCAGGTATCGGGTACCATGTTCCGCACCCGGACCGGTGAAGTCACGCTGCGGGTAGAAGATTTCAAGCTGATCGCCAAGTCCATTACTCCGCTGCCAGCAGCAAAAGATGAGGTCGTGGATGGCGAGATCATCCAGCATGCAACGCTTTCTGAGCCGGAGCTTCGATATCGTCAGCGCTACGCTGATCTGGCGGTGAACCCGGATGTTCGGCGGATTTTCCGGACGCGGGCGGCTATGGTAAGCGCATTGCGAGAATTCCTGGACGGGAGAGATTTTCTTGAAGTCGAAACCCCGATCCTTCAGCCGATTTACGGCGGCGCGGCTGCACGGCCATTTGTCACTTACCATAATCAACTCAAGCAGGAGCTCTACCTGCGGATTTCATTTGAGCTTTACCTGAAAAGGCTGCTGGTCGGAGGTTACGAG
Source organism: uncultured Chloroflexia bacterium (assembly GCA_963726375.1). Classification (GTDB taxonomy): domain Bacteria; phylum Chloroflexota; class Anaerolineae; order Anaerolineales; family UBA4823; genus UTCFX2. The sequence goes on from CAVSCE010000008.1 coordinate 471,372, forward strand.
CGCGTGTACGAGATCGGTCGGGATTTCCGAAACGAAGGGGTGGACCGCACCCATAATCCCGAATTCACTCAGCTTGAGTTCTACATGGCTTACGCAGACTATTTAGAGGTGATGGATTTCACTGAGGAGATGGTCGTCTTTGTTGCTGACCGGGTCGTGGGAAGGAGGATTGTTAACTACCAGGGAGAACAGATCAGCCTGGAGCCTCCCTGGCGCCGCCTGGAAATGAGCCAGGGCATTCAGGAAGTCACCGGGATCGACATTAATGCCTTTCCGACGGCGGAAAGCCTGGCAGAGGCCATGCGAGAAAAAAACTGGAATTCAACCCAAACGCCACGCGCGGGAAATTGATTGATGGATTGTTAGGCGACTACCTTCAGCCGACTTTGATCCAGCCGACATTCGTCTATAATTATCCCCGGGACATCTCGCCTCTGGCAAAAAGCCTGCCGGGGAACCCTCAGATCACCGAACGCTTCGAAGGATTTGTCTGCTGGGATCGAACTCTGCAATGCTTTTACCGAGCTCAATGATCCCCTGGATCAGGAGCAGCGATTCCTGGAAATGGGGCGCGATTACGACCAGGCGGATGAGCAGCGCCATCCGATGGATGAGGATTACCTGCGGGCGATGCGTTACGGAATGCCGCCGACAGGCGGGTTTGGGATGGGTGTTGACCGGCTGGCGATGCTCTGACAGACAGTCCGAATATTCGCGAGGTGCTCACTTTTCCCGCATCTGCGCAAAGAGGAAGATTGAAAGCATTTACCTTGACAGGAAGGGCTTTTTGCAGATAATTAAGTCTAATCTAACAACCCAATAAGGCTTGGATGGAAGAAAGTAAGCCAGCAGAAGCTGACAGGGAAGCCAGGGCATTGACTGCAACCCCGGGTTAAGTGGAAACAGGTTGAAGTTCCTTCCGGAGCTGCCCATGTGAACGGACAAATGGACCAGTCGCCACGGTTCATGGTTGGTTTGCCAGGTGGCAAATGATACCTGAAACCCAATACACAAAACCTGGATCCTAATTTTCCTAGTAGTATGGGACGCAGCCCCAGCGTTAGCGGGGGAGCCAATCGTAAAGTCGTGTGATTTTACCGTTGGAAATGAGTGGACCGCTGTTGGCGGTCAAAAAGGGTGGTAGCGCGGGAACCCAGCCCGTCCCTGATAGGGATGGGCTTTTATTTTTGAAAAGCAAACCGGGCCTGGAATCCTGGCTCGGGTGAATATGGAGTGCAGAACGATGTTAGGGACAATGGATCAGATCGAAATTGAGGCTGAAAAGGAGCTCCAAAAAGTTGGAGATGAAGACGCTCTGCAGCGATGGAAGGTAGTTCACCTGGGGCGCAGCTCGCAGATCATGCGCGCTTTTCGACCAGCTCGGAGGGCTGCCAAAAGATGAACGCCCTTTGATCGGTAGAAGGGCAAACGAGATCAAGCGCGGTCTGGAGGCAGCATATGAAACCCGCGCTGATGAGCTGCGTCAGGCTGCGATCCAGCAAGCTCTTAGCTCAGAGCGCCTGGATGTAACTTTGCCTGGGAGGTCGTTTTATCGCGGCCGGCTGCATCCAGCCACTCAAACAGTCCGGGAGGTCTCTAAGGTATTTGCGGATATGGGCTTCCAGGTATTTCGCTCGCGCGAAGTAGAGCTGGATGAGTACAACTTCCAGCTTCTCAATTTCCCTCCACACCATCCTGCCCGCGAGATGCAGGATTCGTTCTATGTGGCTACCGGGATGGAGCAGGGAGACAATCCGATCGTGCTGCGCACACACACCTCTCCCGGGCAGATCCGGGCAATGCGCGAGATTGCTGGATTTGCCCCTCCAATCCACCACCGGTGCGTTTGATTTTGCCAGGAATGTGCTTCCGATATGAGCAGATCACCGCGCGCTCGGAGATGCAGTTCAATCAGATCGAAGGGCTGGCGGTGGGAAAAAACATCACGTTTGGGGACCTCAAAGGCACGCTCAGCGATTTCGCCCGACGGTTTTTTGGGCACAACGTTCACTCACGTTTCCGGGCTTACCATTTTCCTTTTACGGAGCCCAGCGCTGAAATGGATATCGAGTGTTTTGTATGCGACGGGAAGGGCTGCCCGGTCTGCAAACGGAGTGGATGGCTTGAGATTTTGGGATGCGGGATGGTTCACCCGATCGTCTTGAGAATGGCGGCTACGATCCGAGCGATCTACACGGGTTTCGCTTTCGGGATGGGGACAGAGCGGGTGGCCATGCTTCGCCACCGGATCGAAGATATCCGTAATTTCTGGGCCAACGATTTGAGATTTCTGGAGCAATTCTAGCCTGACATTTCGGAAAGGCGGATATTGGAGGCAAAACACTAAATGAAAGTACCTATTTCTTGGTTGAAGGAATTTGTCGATCGGGATCCCGCTGGAAGACCTGGCGCACAGGCTTACGATGGCCGGGATTAGAAGTCGAGGAGATCATTCTGTTGGGTTTGCCGATGCCGAAGGAAGATCGGATGAACAACCCGGTAACGCTCAGCGGGAAATAAGAATATCAGGGATCGAATGGGACCCGGAAAAGATCGTGACCGCAGCTGTGCTTGAAGTCATGCCGCATCCCAACGCCGACAGGCTGGTGCTGTGCAAGCTGGATGACGGCCGTCAGATTCACACAATTCTAACTGGCGCACCGAACTTCTATCCTTATAAAGGGCAGGGACCTGCTTCAAAAGCCACTCAAAGTTGCATATGCCCGAGAAGGGTCGCGAATATTTGACGGACACCAACCCGGGCAGGTCCTGACGACCTTAAAGCGGGCAAAAATCCGCGGCATCGAATCATATTCGATGATTTGTTCTGAAAAAGAGCTGGGGATTTCCGACGAACACGAAGGAGTGATCATCCTGGATGATGATGCACCTGTTGGGCAACCGCTGGTCGATTATATGGGAGACGCGGTGCTGGAGATCGCGATCACACCGAATATTGCCCGGGATGCGAATATCCTGGGGGTTGCGCGTGAGATTGCCGCAATCACCAGCAAGCAGCTGCGCCAACCGTCCTTTGAATTCCTGGCTGAGGGATTGCCGATCGCCGGTCAAGTCTCGATCGTGATCCAGGAGCCAGAGCTGAATCCGCGTTTTGTGGTCGGGTTGATCCGGGAGATCCAGCTGAGGCCGAGCCCTTATCTGGTGCAGCGGAGGCTGCGACTGGCTGGGATGCGTCCCATAAACAGCATTGTCGATGCGACGAACTACGCGATGCTGGAGATCGGCGAACCCCTGCATGCCTTCGATTATGATGTGCTGGTGAAGCGGGCTGAAGGCAGACCGCCAACGATCATCACCCGCCCGGCCCAGACCGGAGAACGGCTGACAACGTTGGACGGAGTCGATCGAACGCTGGATCCCTTCACAGTTATGGTATGCGACACAGCTGGCGCGCTTTCTCTTGCTGGAGTAATGGGCGGGCAGGAATCGGAAGTGAGTGAAGCCACGACAAACGTGCTGCTTGAAGGCGCCGCCTGGAATTTCATCAATACCCGGCGGACTGTGAATGCCCAAAAGCTGCCGTCGGAGGCTGCTTACCGCTTTTCACGCGGCGTCCATCCGGCGATGGCAATCCGGGGCGTGAGCCGTGGACTGGCATTGATGCAGCGCTGGGCTGGCGGGATCGTCTGTCAGGGATTGGTGGACGAATATCCGCTTCCTCCAGCCGACCCTGTGGTCGAGGTAACCCCTGAATTGGTTAATCGCTGGCTTGGAATCGAGCTGGAGGCTGCGCAGATTGGGGAAATCCTGACAAGGTTGGAGTTCGGGGTGGAACTCCAGGGGGAACGAGTCCGCGTTACGACCCCGGATCACCGCCTGGATATCGGCACGGGGATTGTCGGCGTCGCGGATCTGATGGAAGAGATCGCTCGGATTTACGGCTACGACCGGATACCAGAAACGCACATGGCAGATGAGCTTCCGAGGCAGTTTGGCAACCCGGACCTGGAAGCCGACGAGCATATTGCTGATCTACTAGTAGACCTGGGCCTTCAGGAAGTGGTGACCTACAGGATGACTTCGCCAGAACGCGAAAGTCGTTTGATTCCAGGCCTGGATATCCACAAACCGGATGAGTATGTAAAAATTGCCAATCCCATCGCCTCTGATCGTTTTGTGCTTCGGCGCAGCCTGCTTGCCAGTGTGCTGGAAGTTGTCGAGCGCAATGCCCGACTATCAGACCGGATTGCACTGTTTGAGATGGGTCCGGTTTTCCGCTTTGTAGAAGATGGAGACCTCCCGGACGAGACCCATCGGTTGGCGATTGCGCTGACCGGGCGATCTGAGCCAGTATCCTGGCAAGGACAGTCGGAAAGGATGATGGACTTTTATGACCTGAAAGGCCTTCTAGAGGCGTTATTTGACGGTTTGCATTTGAAGGATCGGTGCTACCAACCGGCAGAGCACCAGGGATTCCATCCTGGGAAGTGTGCCAGGGTCCTGGTTGGCGACCAGGAACTGGGAATTGTTGGGGAACTGCATCCACTGGTCCTGGAGCAGTACGAGCTTCTGGATGCTCCGCTGCTCGCGGCTGATCTGGATTTACAGGCAATTCGCCACCAAATTCCTGCCAGATCGGTGGTGGAAGCTACCCCGGCATTCCCACCGGTCCTAGAGGATCTTGCGGTAATTGTCGATGAAGATCTACCGGCTGAGCGAGTGGAGGAAGTGATCCGACAGGCGGGAGGCAAGACGCTCACCAGGCTGCAGCTGTTTGATGTTTTTCGCGGCGAGCAAATTGGCAGCGATAAGAAAAGTCTGGCTTACAGCTTAACTTACCAATCTGCTGAGAAGACGCTGACGGATGATGAAGTGTTAAAAATTCGCCAGCGGATCATTCGAGAGCTGGAAAAAGGGTTAAACGCCCGTTAAGGAGCTGATCCTGGAGGCGGATCATTTGTTGGTTTTCCTGAAATCCAGGATACTGTGTTTTTGACGCTCTCAACGACCTCAGCCGCGAGGTCGAAGCGGCCGAACTGGGGCATCAAATACATTCCTGCAGCCCAGGACTGCATCTGCTCGATAAGGTCAAGTGCGATCTGGACGCCTGCCTGGGGAGCGTTTTCGCCCGCAGAGCGGATGCGTTCCTGAATTGGCTCGGGGATCGTGACGCCGGGAACTTCATTATGCAGGAACGCAACGTGGCGCGGACTGAAAAGCGGGAGGACACCGACCAATACGGGAACGGTTAATGGTCCGTGTCGGCTGCTGTAATCGCGAAAAAAAGCAGATGCGGTATCCGGGTCGAAGACGGGCTGGGTAAGGAAGAAATCGACCCCGGATTTGAGTTTTCGGTTGAGATTCTTGATCTCCTGCTCTGTATTCTGAGGTGCGAGATTCAAGGCAGCCCCGACGAAAAAGGAAGTAGGTTGGCCGATCTCGGCTCCGGCGTGGTCCAAGCCGAGATTGAAGCTGCCCTTGATCAGCTGGATCAGACCAGAAGGGACGAGGTCATAATTATCCATGGCTTCGGGGTAATCGCCGATCGCGGTTGGATCGCCCATAACAACAAAAACGTTGCGGATGCCCAGTGCATGGGCAGCGAGCAAGTCACCCTGGACGCGCAGCAGATTGCGACCTCGGGTAGGAAAGTGCAGGGTGGTGTCGATCCCAACCCGGAGCTTGATGAGGCTGCAGACCGCCCAGGGGCTCATTCGCATCCGGGCCATCGGGCTGTCAGCGACGTTGATCACATCTGCACCAGATTCTGCCAGCAAGCTCGCTCCAGCAATCAGTTTATGGGTGGAAAGCCCGCGCGGCGGGTCCATCTCAACTGAAATGATAAATCGACCTTCGGAGAGTTTTTGAGCGAGTGGGGATGCAGGCTCGTGGGTTTGGGTAAGTTCTTCAACCTCGGCGGGGAGGGCCAGCTCAGAGGACGAGGGTGCGCATCGACCAGGGATGTTTTGGATGGCTCGCCGCATTGCGGCGATATGAGCCGGGGTGGTCCCGCAGCATCCCCCAATCAGCCTGGCGCCGGCTTCGCAAAAAGCCAGGGCGTAATCGCCAAAATAATCGGGATTAGACGGGTACATGATCCTTCCGCCGACCTGTTCAGGCCAGCCGGCATTGGGCATGGCTGAGAAGCTTGCTTCAGGAGCTGCCTGGCGCATCTGGCGCAGGATCCGCCAGATTTGGGCAGGACCTCCAGAACAGTTGACACCGATCAGATCAGCACCGGCTGCCACCAGCGCCTGAGCAGCTCGCTTTGGGGTATCACCGAGAAGGGTCAGATCATCGCGAGTGAAGGTGAGAGAAGCGATGACCGGCAGCGCGCAAACCTGGCGTGCCGAGGCGATGGCTTCGATGATTTCGTTCAAGTCCGTGAAGGTTTCGAGGATGATCAGGTCGACACCAGCTTCGCTGAGTGCAGTGATCTGCTCACAGAAAGCCTGGCGGGCTTGATCTGGCTGGACGCGCCCGTAAGGGGCAAGGCGGACGCCAAGCGGGCCGACATCGCCGGCAACGAAGATCTTTTGGGCAGTAGAGCCGCGCTGCGCTCACAGCGAGGTCGACACCTGACCGATTGATCTGGTAAGTCTGGTTGGAGAGACCGTATTGAGCCAGCTTAAATCTGTTTGCACCAAAGGTATTGGTTTGAATTACCTGCGCTCCAGCTTCGATATACAGGCGGTGGACTTCAGTGACTGATTCTGGTTTATCCAGATTGAGGCAATCGAGGCATTGGTCAAATGCAGGGCCGTGAGCAGCGAGCATTGTACCCATTGCTCCATCTGAAAGCAGGGGAAGCGGGGATTTGTGAAGAAAATCAAGAAATTGAGAAGACATAGGGGAGTATTTTACTCTGTTTTTTGTAAGCATAGCTATCTCATAAAGATCGCACGATTACGAAATCATGGTCATCACTGGCTTGTGGTATTATTAACAATTGTGTTAAAAAGCAACGCACCTTATTGAAAAGGTTTTCATCGAAGGAAATTAATCGTATGTTGAAATTTCGAGCTCAAGTTCCAAATTCGTTCAGCCTGCCGCGCCGGATCCACGGTCTGGCAGACCTGGCATATAACCTCTGGTGGACGTGGAATCCGGATGTGCAGAGGCTTTTCTCTCGGATTGATCCGGACCTGTGGGAACAGACCTACCATAATCCCGTAAAATTTTTGCGCCAGGTTCAACGCCCTCGGTTGAACGCGGCGATGAACAATCGTTATTACCTGGATTTTTACGATCGCATGCTGCGGTCATACGAACAATATCTGCAAACCGAAGATACCTGGTTTGCGCGCACCTGCCCGGAATTGAAGGATCGATTGATCGCGTATTTTTCAATGGAATTTGGATTGCATGAGACTCTTCCAATCTATGCGGGCGGATTGGGTGTACTGTCTGGGGATCATACGAAAGAAGCTAGCGACCTGGGTTTGCCCTTTGTCGCGATTGGCTTTTTCTATACAGAAGGTTATTTCACCCAACGAATCAGTGAAGATGGCTGGCAGGAGGCCCAATATAACTCCCAAAAGTTCGATGAGCTTCCGGTTATTCCGATCCTGGATTCTGATGGTGGACCTCTAACGGTTTCTGTTGAGCTGCCTGGGAGAGATGTAAAAGCGAGGCTTTGGGAAGTGCGCGTCGGTCGAACCCCGCTTTACCTGCTGGACGCTAATCTGGATGCAAATTCTCCCTCGGACCGCATGCTTACTGCTCGTCTGTACAGCAGCGACCTTGATATGCGGATTTCTCAGGAAATTTTGTTAGGGATAGGCGGGGTGCGAGCCATGCGGAAGCTAGGCTATCAGCCGACCGTATGGCATATGAATGAAGGCCATTCAGCCTTTATGGTTCTGGAACGGATTCGCGAATACATCAAGGCAGGACTGTCATTTGACGAAGCGGCTGAAAAAGTTCGAAACAGCAGCGTTTTCACCACGCATACACCGGTGCCAGCCGGAAATGATGAATTTCCACTCTGGCTTGTGGACAAATATTTTGGCAATTATTGGCCTGAAATAACCCTGGACAGGGATGGGTTCATAGATCTGGCGCGCCATACGGTCAGCTGGGGCGATATGTACAGCATGCCGACCCTCGCACTGCGGCTTTCTGAGGCGCGAAATGCCGTTTCCGAGCTGCACGGTCAGGTCTCACGTAAGATGTGGGCGCATCTCTGGCCGGGAACACCTGTTGATGATGTACCCATCACGCATATCACAAATGGTGTTCATGTGGGTACCTGGCTGGCGCGCCGAATGAAGCATCTGTATGACCGCTACCTGGGAACGGATTGGATGGAACGCGCCGACGACCCTGACGTTTGGGAGCTGGTGAGCACGATCCCGGATGATCAGATTTGGGGAGTTCGATTGCATTTAAAGCGGAAACTGGGCGCATATATCCGAGAGCGCGCCAGGCAGCGCTGGCTTAAAGGCGGCTGGCATCCGGTTCAGGTCGTGGCATCGGGGGTGCTGCTCAATCCTTACACCCTGACGGTCGGCTTTGCCAGGAGGTTCGCACCTTATAAGCGAGCGAATTTGATCATGTCCGATCTGGATCGTCTCTTGAAAATCGTGAATGACGCTGATCGTCCAGTCCAGATCATCTTCGCCGGAAAATCGCACCCTGATCACGAAGGTGGGAAGATGCTCATTCAGGAAGTCTACCGCTCCGTCAAACGATCTGAAAGCGGCGGCCGGTTGGTTTTCCTGGAAGATTACGATATGAACCTGGCGCGTTACCTGGTGCAGGGTGTGGACGTCTGGCTGAATACCCCTCGCCGTCCCAATGAAGCTTCAGGAACTTCCGGCCAGAAAGCCGGGATGAATGGCGTATTGAATTTTTCCGTCCTGGACGGGTGGTGGCGAGAGGGCTACAACGGTCATAACGGCTGGGCGATTGGGCAAGATGTCGATTATGATGATATCGAGCGTCAGGATAAAGAAGACGCCAAGAGCCTGTTCGATCTGCTCGAAAATGAAATCATTCCGCTGTATTATCAGATACGCTCATCAGATGGTCTGCCCGGAGAATGGATTGTACGGATGAAGGATTCAATCCGAACGATTGGACCGCAGTTCAGCATGCGCCGGATGGTCAAAGAGTATGTCGAACGATTGTATTTACCCGAGATGAAATGCTCCGAGCCCGAAAACGAAGCGCCTGTCAAAGAAAGATTGATGAGCATCTAGCGCCCTGATGTGCTTGATTCTCGTGATGGAGCAAGATTACCTTTAGGATTGTGATATGGATAACTTCTTATCGATGTCAGCCTGGTTTTCAGCGGGTTTGATTTTTATGTTGCGCGTCAGTGATATGACGCTGGATACCCTGCGTGTTTTGGTGGTGATGCGCGGCAGGAAAGGGATTGCCTGGATATTGGGATTTTTCCAGTCAGCAATCTTTGTCTTGGCGATCAGCTCTGTTTTGAAAGACCTGGGAAATCCATTGAACGTGCTCGGTTATGCAGGCGGTTTCGCGACTGGAATTGTAGTAGGAATGTTGATCGAGGAGCGTCTTGCAATCGGGCACGTTCAGCTAAGTATTATCAGCTCAAGGCTGGGATCGGGAATTGCCGAACGACTGCGCGAAGAAGGGTACGCGATCACGGAAATTCCGGCGCGCGGTAAAGACGGGGTTGTTTCGCTCTTGCATTGCAGTGTATTGAGGAAGAACGTCGACAAAGTAAAGAAGATAGTAAACGAAGTGGATGACAGCGCCTTTATCACCCTGGAGGATGTGCGCCCGGTCCGAAGGGGATTTTGGCGGGCATGAGTTCTAAATGCACCTTGAGCCGCGCCTGCTGAGGCTTGCCCGACAAGGTCGTGTCGCGCTGCTGACATCGATCGGCCTGGGTACGCTGGCAGGCGCCCTGGCTATCCCGCAAGCCAGGTTCCTGAGTCAGATCATCAATCAGATATTCCTGAAGGCCAGTCTAATGGCAGAGGTTTCCGCCATGCTGGCCTTTTTATTGGTGGTACTGACCTTACGGATTGCCTTGAACTGGGGCGGAGACCTGGCAGCGCAGTCGGCAGCTCGGCGGATAAAACGTTTGCTGCGCAAAGAGATCATCGAGCGTCTCAATAAAACTGGTCCGGCTTACACCAGCGGAGAACAGTCTGGAGAGCTCACGCAAACCTTTGTGGAAGGCGTCGAGTCGATCGATCCATATTTCAGCCAGTATCTCCCCGGATTGGCGCTTGCTGCACTTACCCCGCTCATCATCCTGATCTTTGTGTTTCAAATTGATGTGCTCTCCGGGGTGGTGTTTTTATTGACTGCCCCGTTAATCCCCTTCTTCATGTCGCTGATCGGAAGCCTGGCGCAGACGCTGACGCAAAGCCAGTGGAAGACGCTCAGTCGATTGAGCGCCTATTTTCTGGATGTTCTGCAGGGGCTGACCACGCTGAAAATACTCGGCAGGAGCAAAGAGCAGACCGTCCAGATAGCTGAGGCAAGCGAGCTATTCCGCAAGACGACGATGAATGTTCTGCGCGTGACTTTTCTTTCAGCACTGACGCTGGAAATGGTCTCGACGCTCAGCACGGCTGTGGTGGCGGTTGAAATTGGACTGAGGTTGCTGTATGCCCGGATAACGTTCGAACAGGCATTAGTGATCTTACTGCTCGCACCTGAATATTACCAGCCGCTTCGGTCATTGGGGGCGCGATTTCATGCAGGGATGTCGGGCGTGGAAGCGGCTCGGCGAATTTTTGAGCTGCTAGGCGAACCTGTCGAGGGAATCATCGGCAGGGAGCCCGCTCGTGCAAAGTTGTTCAAGGAAGATGCTCCGAGTCTTCAGCAGACAATTAAACAATCCATCCGGTTCGCTGATGTAGCTGTGAGCTACGAGGAAGGCCGACCTGCGCTGAAAGGGGTTAGTTTTGACCTCAGAAGTGGTGAAAGGCTAGGTTTAGTTGGCCCCAGCGGGAGCGGCAAGAGCACGATTGCCGCCATGCTCCTTCGTTTTGTCAACCCAGAACAGGGTGCGATCACCGTTGATGACCAGCCCATAGACCAAATTCCTGCCCGCAATTGGCGAAAAAAGGTCGCCTGGGTTCCACAGCACCCCAAATTATTCGATGACACGATAGCAGCAAACATTCGTTTGGGTAATCCTGGAGCGAATATGGATGCAGTCGTGGCGGCAGCAAAGCAGGCTGAGGCAGACGAGTTCATTCAAGCTTTTCCGCTTGCTTATGAAACCCGGATTGGAGAGGGCGGGGTGCGTTTAAGCGGCGGAGAAGCGCAGCGGATTGCGTTAGCCCGCGCTTTTCTAAAAGATGCAGAGCTGGTGATCCTTGACGAAGCGACAGCTCATCTGGACTGGCAAACCGAAACCTACCTTCAGCGCGGAATTGAGCGCCTGCTGGAAAACCGGACTGCGCTGATCATTGCTCACCGCCTGAAGACGGTTCAAAAGGCAGACCGGGTTATCGTGCTCGAAGAAGGTGAAATCCGGCAGGAGGGTTCGCATGCAGAATTGTTCGATCAGGAAGGTTTGTATCGAAGCTTATGCCTGGCTGCAGAACAGAGCAGCTGGCGAAAGGGACTCGCACAGTTCGAACGGATCGAACCTATCCCAGATAGAGCAGTCGTTTCACTTCAGTCCGAGACACAACCCATACGGGCGGTAAAGAAGCGTGGAAACCGGCTGTTGGTATTCTTCCGGCTGATCCGAATGGCTGTCGGGATATGGAAGTCAGCCTTGATTTCGGTATTTGCTGGCGCAGCGACAGTTCTGAGCAGCGTCGGACTGCTGGCGACTTCAGCTTACATCATAAGCACGGCGGCACTGCATCCCTCCATCGCTCTACTACAGGTGCCTATCGTTGCAGTTCGGTTTTTTGGGATCACGCGCGGTTTGTTTCGGTATGCAGAACGCTATTTCTCGCACCAAGCCACTTTTCAACTGCTGGCACGGCTGCGAGTATGGTTTTACCAGGCATTGGAGCCTCTTGCGCCGGCGCGGCTGATGCGTTATCAAAGTGGAGATTTGCTGGCACGAATACTGGGCGACATTCAATCACTGGAAAATTTCTATGTTCGAGCCCTGGCTCCCCCACTCTCAGCGTTACTTGGACTCTTTGCAGTTTTCTTGTTCGTCTCGACTTTCGACCTCGGTTTGGCTCTAGTTCTGCTGGTTTTTTGGGCGATTGCCGGTTTAGTGGCTCCCATTGCAGCCCTGCGGCTTGGCCGCGCTGCAGGCGGCAGGTTTATTGCATGCAGGGGAAAATTAAGCGGGCAGATGGTTGAGTATGTCCAGGGATTGGCTGATCTGCAGGTGTATGATCTTGAAGGGCGTTTCGCTCGCCGCCTGGCAGCAGGCGCTGAAGAGCTTGCATCAACCCAACAGCAGATCAGCCGTCTTGGCAGCACTCAGACGGCTTTCACTGGTTTGATGGCTAATTTGGGGATGTGGTGTCTGCTGGTCATGACGATCCCGCTGATCAGTTCTGGCCAGATCCAAGGCGTGTATCTCGCAGCTCTCGTGATGACGGCGTTGACCAGTTTTGAGGCTGTATCACCGCTGCCAGCTGCGGCTCAATTTATGGAGAGCAATTTGCAGTCTGCTTTCAGGCTTTTTGAGATTGCAGATGCTGAGCCGGAAGTTCACGACCCAGATATTCCTCTGTCAATCCCATCTTGCAGATCTTTGCGCGTGGAAAACTTGAGTTTCAGCTACCCTGGCGGCAGGCCGGTACTCTCAGGACTTACCTTTGACCTGCCGGTTGGTAAGAGGATGGCGATTGTGGGACCGAGCGGATCGGGAAAAACCACCCTGGTTAATTTGTTCCTGCGATTCTGGGATTATCAGAGCGGCCAGATTCTCATTGATGGGTTGGATTTGCGCAGATTTTCCCAGGACGATGTCCGCGCTCAAATCAGCATCGTCCCACAACAGGTATACCTTTTCAGCGCCAGCCTACGAGAGAATTTGCTCATAGCACGGCCTCAAGCTATGGAGGAGGATCTCGTTCGGGCAGCTCAGCAGGCCGGAATCCACGATTTTATCGTCGGTTTGCCGGATGGATTTGAAACCTGGGTTGGGGAACGTGGTGGGCGGTTGAGCGGCGGCGAGCGCCAGCGCATCGCCATCGCACGCGCGCTGCTCCGACCTGCACCACTGTTGATCCTCGATGAAGGCACCGCGGATTTGGATCCGTTGAGAGAGCGGCAGATCCTGGGTTCCATCTTCGAAGCGAATAAAAACAGCTCGCTGCTTATGATCACCCACAGGCTGGTGGGAATGGAAGCGATGGATGAAATTCTCGTAATGGATAAGGGATGCGTCGTTGAACGCGGAAATCATGCCGAGCTGCTGTCTTTGGGCGGGATGTATGCGGCTTTATGGGATGCCCAAAAACTGCGAGATGCGCTGGAGGATGATAGGTTAATTTCTTAAAACTTCAGCCAGCCTGTCTGGAAAATCGGTCATAATTCCATCTACTCCCCAATCGATTAGACGCTGCATATCAGCCTTTTCATTTACCGTCCAAATATGCACAAGGATTCCACGAGCATGGGCAGCTCGAATAAATCGAGGAGTCACGATTTTCAAACGTCCGTTTGTTTCGGGGATCTGGAAAGCATGCGCCTGGGAATGAAAGCTTCGATCCAGAAAAATGTGTTCCATCAATAGAAAGCGGCGAATTTCCGAGACTCCAGCTGCTGTCCGCGTCCTAGGACAAAGCCGTCGGAAGAGATTCAGCTGATGTGTGTGAAACGAGCCGACCACAACCTGTTCGAGTTTGTGAAAATCACTTAACAGCTTGCAGAGGCTATGTGTCACTTGCGGTTCTTTTGGCTTGATATCAATATTCAGACAGGCATTGGGGAAGGATTCGAAAACCTCCACAAGGGTTGGAATAGCGATCCCCCGAGCGCGAAATGGGAAGCTATTCCCCCCGTCGTCTGTCCAAGTATACCCCGCGTCGAGCTGTTTGAGCTCAGAAAGGGAAAAATCCCGGATGAATCCCTTTCCATTGGTGGTTGAATCCACAAATGGGTCATGGCGGACAACCAGTGTGCCATCCGCGGTGGCGTGGATATCCATCTCCAGCAAATCGGCGCCAGCAGCAAGGGCTTTTTTAAAAGCATATATCGTGTTCGAAGGCCATTGCCCTTCACCGCCTCGATGGGCGATCAGCAGTACGCCGTTGTTAGGAGACGAATCGACCGTTTTTGTAAACAAGTTCTTGATCCAACAGGATTTCGGAATCCTGGCGGATATCGCAGATCATATCCCAATGAATTGAACTCTTGTTCTTGCTGCCGGTTTCGGGATAGCCTGCTCCAGCTGCAATGTGGAAGCTGCCGCCGATTTTTTCGTCCAACAGGATATTCTTTGAGAACTGGTTGATCTGGTAATTCAGCCCGATCGCAAATTCTCCCAGGTAACGTGCTCCAGGGTCAGAATCTAGAAGCCGAAGCAGAAAATCCTGGTTTTTGGCGGCGGTGGCTTTTACAATCTTGCCTTCTTTGAAATGAAGCTCAATCCCTTCGACCAGGCTTCCAAAGTGGACAGCAGGAAATGTGAAGCGCACCCATCCGTTGACCGATTCCTCGACTGGACCGGTGAAGATCTCGCCATCAGGCATGTTTGTATGGCCGCAGGCATTCATAAAATGCCGGTCTTTGATGGAAAGGGAGAGATCAACATTTGGGCCTCTGACCACGACTTTGTCATGGCCATTCATGAAGTCAGCAAACCGCTGCTGGTCGCGTTCCACCCCCTGCCAGTAAGCGACCGGATCAGGAGTGTGCGCGTCGGCGTGACAGGACCTGAAAAAGAAGTCGGAAAAAGCCTCATAACCCATTTCGGCTTCAATCGCGTGAGCGTGGGTTGGGAAGATCGTGCTCATCCAGCGCAGCGAACCGTTTGCGCCGCGAGTGAACTGGGCGGCGATCAGCGAGCTGATTGCCTTCTGGAAACGAGAAAGACGCTGAGGATTGATCCCACTCATGAAGCGTGTATTTTGGCTGGCAGGAAGTTTCAGCAGTACGTCGAACTCTTCAAAAGCCATTTGGTGGAAGAGAGGAACAAAGTCCAGGTTCTCGTCTCGGGCGTTGGCAAAAAGAAGCTCTTCTTGATCAGGCAAATCCATCAGGACATGAGGGTAGGCACCTATTCGCAAGATCTGGCTGTAAAGCTCCTGGATCATCGGGACTGCAGCAACGGAGGACAGGATCGCCACACGATCACCAGGCATAATCTTCGTGGAGTACTCGACAAGAATTCGGGCGAAATTTTGATAACGGATGTCCATGATTCATCAACCTTTATGTCCAGTATGAGGATAGAATTTTCATATGATACCGATAATTATAGTATCTTCTCTGCAGAAAAAAACTTGGCAAACCCATAAGATATTAAGAAAGTGTTAAACCGCACAATTATATCACAGGCATTTTTATGCGCTATAATCCTCGTTGCGATTTTTGTTAATAAGACCAGAACCTGGATCCAATGGTTGGGATATGAAACAAATCTTACAAAACCTAAAAAATGGGGAGACGCTCGTCATCGACACACCGATCCCAACGCCTCAAAAGGGCGAAGCTTTGGTGCGCACTGCCGCGTCGCTTGTTTCAGCGGGTACTGAGCGGATGGTAGTTGAATTCGCCGGGAAATCATTGGTTGGAAAAGCCCGGTCTCGGCCAGACCTTGTCCGTCAGGTACTGGATAAAACACGCCGAGAAGGTCTGCTGACCACGCTTGATGCAGCCTTTGGTCGGCTGGACCAGCCAATGGCGCTGGGATATTCGTCAGCCGGAACGATTGTCGCTCTGGGCGAAGGGTTAACGGGATTTCGCGTAGGTCAGCGTGTAGCCTGCGGTGGAGGAGGCTTTGCGGTCCATGCAGAGTACGCCTGCATTCCGGAGAACTTGCTGGTACGGCTTCCTGATCATGTTGATTTTGAGTCGGCCGCGTTCACGACACTCGGTGCAATCGCCCTGCATGGATTTCGGCTCGCGGAAGTTCAGATCGGCGAGCGAGTTGCAGTGATCGGGTTGGGTCTTCTAGGTCTGCTTGCGGTCGGAATTGCGAGGGCTGCAGGCTGCCAGGTATTTGGCGTCGATCTAGATCCTCGAGCGGGTGACCCTGGCAGAGAATCTGGGCGCTGCTCGCGGTCGGTCGCGATCAGGCGGTCGAGGCAGCGCTGAGCTTCACCCAGGGGCGAGGCTGCGACGCGATCTTGATCTGCGCTGATACGCCATCAGACGATCCGGTTGAGCTGGCGGGCGCAATTGCACGAGATCGAGCGCGTGTGATCGCAGTTGGAGCCGTTGGATTGCAGCTTCCACGCAAAGTGTATTATGAGAAGGAGCTGACCTTTCTTAATTCCCGGTCCTACGGTCCAGGTCGATATGACCCGGTGTATGAAGAAGGCGGAGCTGATTATCCTATCGGTTATGTGCGCTGGACGGAAGGCCGAAACCTGGAATCGTATGTCGAACTGCTTGCAGAGCGAAGGGTAAATGTTGAGCCTCTGATCACCCACCGATATCCGATTGAAAGGGCACCCGAGGCTTATGATTTGATCACCTCAAAGAATAGCGAGGCGTTTCTTGGGGTGCTCCTGACATATCCCAAGGACCAAGATGAGATACCTTCTGATCATGCTGGAAGCAGGCTGGTTCAATTATCGCCGGAGGTGGAGGCGCCCGCCAAAAAGACAGCGGGAGTCGGGTGAAATTAGGCGTATTGGGAGCTGGCAACTTTGCGACTGCGGTGATGCTGCCGGCATTGCAGAAAATCCCAGAAATAGAGCCGATCGGGATTGCGTCGGCTTCGGGGATGAACGCCCGCTATGCAGCCGGACGATTTCGGTTTTCAGTACGCGACCAGCGAAGATGTGAAAATCATTGATGATCCGCAGATCAATACGCTGGCAGTGCTGACGCGCCACAACCTGCATGCCCGGCAGGTGATTGCAGGTCTCCAGGCAGGAAAATCCGTCTTTTGTGAGAAACCGCTTGCAATAAATATTGTCTGAATTGGAGGAAGTGAGTCAGGCTTTGCTGGATGCTCAGTCATTGCCTGTTCCGCCGCTGCTCACGGTAGGATATAACCGCAGGTTTGCACCATATTCACAAAAGATCAAAGCCTTCATGGATGAGCGCGCAGAGCCGCTCTTCATCCAATACAGGGTGAACGCAGGTTTCATCCCACTCAATCATTGGACACATGATCTGGAGCAAGGCGGCGGTCGGCTCGTTGGAGAAGGATGCCATTTTATCGATTTCTTGATTTTTATGGTCGGAGCTGTGCCCGCTCGAGTGAGCGGTTTTGGCTTGCCGGACGCCGGTCGTTATCAGAATGATAACTTCTCTCTCACATTTGAATTTCCGGACGGCTCTTTAGGCAACCTCAGCTATCTGGCAAACGGTGATAAAGCTTTTCCAAAAGAGCGGGTAGAAGTCTTTTGCGGTGGACGGGTAGCCGTTTTGGACGATTTCCGTTCGGTCGAGCTGGTTGACAAAGGAAGGCGGAGCGATGCCCACTCGCGCCTGCGGCAGGACAAGGGCCACCGCGCCGAATGGGAGGCATTTGTCGCAGCGGTCTGCGCCGGCGGCCCTCCAACCATCCCATATGACCAGATTTTTGGAGGAATGAAGGCAACATTTGCTTCGCTTGAAGCGCTGCGTTCAAACGCTACCGTAATCATCGACTAAGAACAAACCAGGGCAATTCATAGAAACAGCCCTGGTCCAATGTTTTGCAGTTTTATTTCAGGTCAGGGGGTCAGTAGATCATGCGTGTGAGCCAGTACTTTTGGAACAAGTAGGCATTTTCAGGTACGGGGAATGGGATAAATTTCCACATCGACGGCTCACCGATCGCCTTCGGGCAGGAGTGTTTGAATCCGCAAGGCAGCACGACTATGCGGATATCCCGTTTGGCGATCAGGATGTTGGGTTTTGGAACTTCGCACTTATAACCGTAGACTGGATCATATGTCTGGATGTAAAGGACCTGCATTGCATAGCAGTCTTTTTGAATGTCAAATACCTTGACTGTCGGTACTTCTCTTGATCCTTCAGGGACAGTTAAGTAGTAAAACTGACCTTCAATATAATCCTTTGAAGTGAAACATTCCTTATCGCTTGAAGAAAGCTGAATAGCGATATCCGATTTGGATTTATTGATCACGGTAAGCCGGATCGTTTCTATAGGAAGCTTTGCCCCAATCAGTAGAAGTGAGAGCAATGAGATGAGGATGCTGATTTTTTTCATTCCTGTCGTCCTGGAACCGACATTGATAACCATCAAGATTTTTCCAGCTAAATATATCATGATTTTAGATGGTTGTGAAAGACAGACAGCAACCCATTTGATCCGTTGAATTTATGCTATCATCATGGAATGGGAGAAAGAGGAAAGATTGTTTCCAACATGGCTCGTTGGCGAATCCTGATGAGTGCGCTTGTCGAGCTGGGTCCCCGACAGCTGGCCGGTTATGGGCTTTATCGATTGGGCATATACAGCGGTCATTACCGACGGATTTTTTCTAACAACGAACCTTCATTGTCAGCAGGGCAGAGTTACAGGCTGGCGTCTCTACTTCCCTTGCCGAGGAGCGAGAGCTTGATCGAGGTTCTGGGGCATCCAGGCAAAGATGCCGTCATCGCAGCCGCAGATGATGTCGTCGCCGGCAAGGTCCGCCTTTTTGGGGGGACACCAGTCTCGCTGGATCTGCGCCCTCCTCAGCCCCTCCGACACTGGACGGAATATGAGCCAGGAACCAGGAGCGGCGTTTTTCAGGATGTCAAGATCATCTGGGAACCAGCCAGATTAGGATGGGCGATCCTGTTAGGTCGTGCATACGTAATAAGTAAAGAGGAGCGCTATGCAGAGGCCTTCTGGAAACTATTAGAGGATTTTCTGGACGCTAACCCGCCGTACCTGGGCTGGAACTGGGTTTCAGCCCAAGAAGCAGCCTTGCGGCTTTTGGCGATGGCTTACTGCTGGAGCGTCTTTGCTGGTTCGGAGTGTTCTTCGGATGAGCGGGCTGGGATGCTGGCGTCGGCGGTGGTGCAGCATGCCCGGCGGATTCCTCCTACAATGGTCTACGGGCGCTCCCAAAACAATAATCATTTGTTGAGTGAAGCTGCGGGATTGTTCACGGCTGGCTTGTTGCTTCCTGAACATCCATTGGCAGAGGATTGGCGGGAGACCGGATGGCGCTGGTTTGAACGCGGGATCGCTGCCCAGATTTCGGAAGAAGGTGTGTATTCCCAGCATAGCGCGAATTATCATCGCCTGATGCTGCAACTTGCACTTTGGATGGATGCTCTGGCGCGGGCGAGCGAGCGTTCCTTCTCGGCGAAATCCAGGGAACGGCTTGGTGCGGCGACTTGCTGGCTTATCGAACTCATGGATTATAAAAGTGGAAGCCTGCCGAACCTCGGGCCAAATGACGGCGCCTATATCCTGCCGTTTACTATGCTGGCTTTCGAAGATTACCGACCCGTGATACAGTCTTCTGCCGCTGCGTTCCTGGGCTGCAGGATACTGGACAGCGGACCATGGGACGAGATGGCGCTCTGGTTTGGACTGCAACCGCATCCAACCGATCATGGAGATATTCTGCAGGAGCAGCACGTTAGCTCGCCAATCGTGTTGAAATCAAGCGATAAGAAATCCTGGGCTTATTTTCGGACTGCCCGGTTCACCGGTAGGCCGGGCCATGCTGACCAGCTTCATCTTGACCTTTGGTGGAAGGGGATGAATATTGCTGTCGATCCAGGGACTTATCTCTATAATGCACCCCCACCCTGGGATAATGCGCTGGCGAGCAGCGATGTGCACAATACAGTGACTGTGGATGGTCGCGATCAGATGCAGCGGATTGGCCGATTTCTTTTTCTGCATCGAGCCCAGGCAAGCCTGCTTGAATTAAAGACTGAAAGTCCAGAAGACCAGATGGTGACTGCTCAGCATGACGGGTACCGAAGCATGGGTCTGACGCACCGCCGGACGCTGAAAACCTCAGGCGACGGTTGGCTTGTTGAAGACGAAATTCAGCAGGCTCGGGGCAATTCGAAATCCGAGATTTATTCGGCTTGTTTGCATTGGCTCGTTCCGGACTGGCCATGGGTAATCGATAAAAAAGGCAGCATATTCCTGCTAAGGCTTGATTCTCCCTGCGGACAGATCAGACTGCTGCTTCAGGCGATCCCAGCGGAAAACGCAGCTTCACCTGGGATAAAGGTCCAGATTGTCCGCGCCGGGGAGCTGCTCTATGGGGATGGAACTGTGAAACCTGTATGGGGTTGGAATTCGAAGTACTACAACGAAAAATTACCAGCGTTATCTGTGAGACTGAGCCAGAGCGGTGCTTGCCCGCTGAAATTCTTCAGTGAATGGAAATTGGGCTGACAATTTTATGCATATCTTGTTGATTCATCAAGCATTTGTCGCACTCGATGAACCCGGCGGGACGCGACATCACGAACTGGCTCGTTTCCTGGTGAAGCGCGGCCATAAGGTGACGATCATCGCCAGCCCAATCAGTTATTTAACCGGCCAGCTTCATGTCGCAGCGGCTCAGAACCAGCTGGATCCAGAAGAATCCGGAATCACGATTATTCGAGCCTATACCTATGCAGCCCTGCACCGCAGCTTTGTTCACAGAGTGTTCAGCTTTTTGTCTTTCATGTTTTCATCCTTTTGGACAGGGATAAAAGTGCGCGAAGTGGACCTCGTCTGGGGTACTTCACCGCCGATTTTTCAGGGCGCAGCTGCCTGGGCTCTGGCGGCTTAAAAAGAAACCGTTCCTCTTCGAAATCCGAGATCTCTGGCCGGCATTTGCGATTGACGTGGGCGTATTGCGCAATCCAGTTTTGATCCGTCTATCCCTTTGGCTGGAGCGTTTCCTTTACCGACATGCTGATCAGGTGATCGTGAATTCGCCGGGATTTGTGGATCATGTCAAAGCACATGGCGCTCGAGATGTTATGGTGGTCCCCAATGGCGTGGACGCCAGCATGTTTGATCCTTTCCTTACAGGTTCTGAATTTCGACAGGAATACGGCCTTCAAGGCCGATTTCTTGCGATGTATGCAGGTGCGCATGGGATGTCGAATGACCTAAAAATTGTGCTTAAAGCAGGGCGTGTTCTGCAAACACGTCCAGAGATTGCGATAGTCCTGGTTGGGGACGGAAAAGAAAAGCCAGAACTCCAGGCTTACGCAGCTGAGCTGGGATTAGACAACGTCATCTTCTTGCCGCCTGTGCCGAAATCAAAAATGTCTCAGGCGCTGGCTGCATCGGATGTCTGTATTGCGATATTGAAACCTATCCCAATGTATGCGACTGTATATCCCAATAAGGTCTTCGATTATATGGCTGCCGGGCGTCCGGTCGTGCTCGCAATCGCCGGAGCGATCCGGAATGTAGTCGAGCAAGCAGGGTGCGGGATCTACGTTCAGCCAGGCGATCCGGTCGCTATGGCTGAGGCGATCCAATCGATTGCTGACGACCGCGATCGGGCGCGCCGGATGGGATTGCAGGGCAGGGAATATGTTGAGAAATATTTCGACCGAAAAAGGCTGGCTGAGGAGCTTTCCAGCATTATCGAAGAGATGGGCGGAAAAGCTATTCTTCGGTGAATCCGCCGATCATCACACGATCACGACCCTGAATTTTCGCTGAATAGGAGGCTGCATCAGCAGTTTGCAGCAGGCGCTCTACGGTAGCTCCATGCTCTGGAAAAGCCGCGATGCCGATCGAGAGTGTGAGTGGTCCAAAATGGCGGCCTTCCAGGGAAAAATCCATCTTCTTGAAAGGCTTCGCGGAACTGCTCAGCCCGGCGGAAGGATTTACTGACCGTTGCTTCCGGGAGCACGATAGTGAACTCATCGCCTCCATACCGGCAGGGGACATCCTCGCCTCGGAAGGCTTTCATCATTAGATCGCCCAAATTTTGCAGAATGATGTCCCCGGCGTCATGCCCAAAAGAATTATTGACCTGCTTCAAGTGGTCGATATCGAACATCACGACGCTTACCGGGGTGCCGTGGCGCGCTGCCCGGCGAATTTCTCGATCTAGTGTCTCTTCCATGTACCGGCGGTTGAACAGCCCGGTTAGTGGATCACGAATGGCCTGACTGCGGAGTTTATCGCGTAACGAGAGGTTGGAAAGCGCCAGGGCTATTTGCTCTGCGATCACCTGGCTGACGCGCTGGTAATCTTCCAGGTGAGATGTCAGCGTGGCCGTCTCACCCTTTACAGGGCGGAGATGCAAAAGCCCAATGGTATCACCTTGAGCAATAAGTGGGATGCAAAGGTATTTGTTCGGCAGAGGCGCCCGCAGGTGGGCGCAGTTGAGATCGCTGCGAGAATCCTGAACCACATGCAATCGCCCTCGCCTGAGAGCCCAACACTCATTGAAAACCAATTCGGTTTCGGCAGGAGGGGTTTCGCCCCAAGCCGCTACTCGCTCCACAGGATCGTCCGTGTCGTGGACCAGATAAAGCGCTCCAGAACCGACGGGGACGAGCTGCTGAGCGTAGCGGGCGATTACGGGGTAGGCTTCATCTACGGTTCGGCAGACTTGCAGCAGATCTCCCAATTCATTCAACAGCGAGTTTTCAATATTATGTTGTTCAAGGTCAGCCAGGCGTTTTTGGATGTTTTGCTGCGCACCGGTAAGCTTTATTAAGCCTTGTTTGCGTTCCAGCGCGCTGACAAAGATTTGACCGGCGATTCTCAGCAAATCTTGAAACTCAGCGCTCCAGTTCACCTGGCGGCTTTCAGTCTCCAGCCACAAAAAGCCGATAACCAGTCGATTGGAGATCAACGGGACGGCGGTGAAGGATTGAATCCCCTGCTCGTTCATGAAGTCAGCGATATCATGACCATCGGCGAGGAGTTGATTAGGGCTTGACACATGAACAATCTGCATTTGCCCGGAGCCGGCCCATGGTGGGCTTACGGTATTTAGGTCGGAAGGGTTCTCTCTTTTGGGGGTGATCCCCTGAATGGTCCATGAGTAGGCAATTTTCAGCTCGCCTTCACTACCATTGTAGAGCAATAATCGGCAGCGATCCACGCCAGATTGGACCCCGATCGAGCGAAGTGCACTCTGGATACCCTGCTCAATTTTTTCGGCATCTGCGTCAATCAAAAATACGGCGATGGAAACCAGCAGGCGAGCAAATCGCAAGAGATGCGTCTGAACTTCAACCGTCAGCCGTTTTTCTTCTACGATCTGCTGCTTTTCACCAGTTAAAACTTCCAGCAGCTGTTTTTGTTCCCTGAGCTCCTGTTCGATTTGTTTGCGATCTGTGATGTCCTGGCTGAGCACCAGGATGCCGGAAATTTCAGCCTCTCCTTGAGGTATCGGTTCATGTGTGATCTGCAGCCATTTTTTCCCTTCGGAGCTTAACAATTCCTGCTCCTGGACAAGGGATTTTGCTTGCTGGAGCGCCTGAAAGTCGGCTCGAAGCAGAGCGCTTGCCTGAGGGCGTGGAAAGAAATCAGCATCCCTTTTACCGAGAATTTGAGATTGCCCCTTTCCGAAGAGTTCGACAAAAGCAGGGTTTACCACCCGATATATCATATCGCGATCTTTCAGAACGACCGATTGAGGTAGATTATCGACGATCGAGCGGTACTGGGCCTGCTCCTGGCGAGCTGTTTCCTCAGATTGGACCAGAGTCCGGGTTTGATTTCCGATTTTAAAGATGCCTATGAATGCCATTACAGCTGCAGCCAGTGCAGCAGTTCCTTCAATCCAATCGAGTGTGGAGCTGGTAGTGCCTGTTGCCAGGCTGTAGGCTCTGATTCCGTTCATTCCCCCAAAAAGCAGCAGCGCAACCCCGGCAAACAGCCATGTACGGCGGTGAGGGGTCGTGATGGAAAGGCGGTATGCAAAATATATCCCCAAAAGGGATATTAAACATGCGAGCGTAAATGGAATCGCGGACCACATTCTTCACCAACCTGAAGAGGTGCGGATGGAACACCCCTTCTGGAGATTTTATCTAAAAAGACACGAAAAGTTCGCAAGAATTAAGCGATTCTTTACGATAATTGAGCCATGATCAAGGTTTGCTGACCTCGCTCAACGGCCAATTTGGCAAGATATCCATATTCAGGGAGTTGCGCTGGCCAAAAGCAAACCGGAAGTAGCCAGCACTGGCAATCATCGCAGCATTATCAGTGCAAAGATCTATGGGAGGGATTTGCACCGGGCAGGGAGATTGAGCTGCTATTGCCTCCCGCAAAGCACGGTTGGCAGAAACTCCTCCAACAACCAGGATCTCGGATGCACCGAGTGTTTCGGCGGCGCGGACGGTCTTTCCAACCAGCACATCCACTACCGCTGCCTGAAAGCTTGCTGCCAGATCGGCAGTTGGAAGCGGGATATGTTGTTCCTGCAACCGCCGGACCTCGCGGAAGACTGCGGTTTTTAGACCGCTGAAGGAGAAGTTCCAGGTATCAACCAACCATGCCCGAGGAAATGAAAAACGGTGAGGATCACCATTGAAACAAGCCTTCTGAATTGCCGGTCCGCCGGGATAACTCAATCCGATCAAGCGGGCAACTTTATCAAACGCTTCGCCAGCGGCGTCGTCCAGAGTCGCTCCCAATCGTTCATAGTTGAGATGGCTCTTCATCAGCACCAGCTCTGTGTGTCCGCCTGAGACGATCAGGACTATGAGAGGAAAAATCGGCTCTGGTTGAAGCTCAATATTATTAGGTCCGCCAGTGAGAGGCGGCCAATGCAGCCAGGAAGAGTAAATATGTGCTTCCAGGTGGTTGACGCCAACCAAAGGCAGCCCAGAACCCAGCGCCAGACCTTTAGCTGTGTTGACGCCGATCACCAGCGACCCAGGCAAGCCAGGTCCGCGCGTCACTGCGATCGCGTCCAGCTCATTCAACCCGAGATGGGCTTTTTGCATGGCGGACTCGATGATCGGGTAGATCGTGCGAATGTGCTGCCGGGATGCAACTTCTGGGAATACGCCGCCAAACTGGGCATGCAGATCCACCTGGGAAGCGACAAAACTGGAGAGGATGATGCGTCCGTTTTCAACAATAGAAGCCGCGGTCTCATCGCAGGAGGTTTCAATTCCCAAAATGCGAGCGGGTTGCAGTTCTTGGGTAAGCGTTGAAGCGGGCAGCATATCTCCGAGGACCCTCACATGTGTTTCATGGGTAAAACCAGGTCAAGTGGATAATCTGCTAACGTCTCAAATACGCCGTCAGGACGGGTCCAGATCGTGTCTTCCAGCCGCATCCCCAGCCCGCGCTTTGGATAATACAGACCGGGCTCGACCGTGATGACGACGCCAGGAGCCAGGATTTCCTCATCCGAGGCGAGGGCGCGAAACGCCGGCATCTCGTGGATGTTTAAACCAACACCATGCCCCAGGCTGTGACAGTAGCCGTCGGTGGTGGTAGGGTCACTGCGAAGCGTAGGATGACCTTGCGCTTCAAAAAGATCACAGGCGAGGTTCTGATAATCGCGGCAAAAGGCTCCCAGGCGAAGCTCGCGGCGAACTTCCTGGTAGACATGAAGCACGTCTTCATATAGCGCCTGAGCCTCGTCTGGGGCATAACCCAGGCACCAGGTGCGAGTGATGTCGTAGAAATATCCACCGCCGGCTTCGCGAGGAAAGAAATCGAAGACGATCGTCTTCCCCAGCTGAAGAGAATCCGCAGAATTCCCAGAGCTGTGCGGGACTCCAGCATCATAACCCATCGCAAAAATTGTGCCTTCCGGATTTTCAGCTCCGGCTTCTGCCAGCCACAGGTTGATCTGATTCTTGACATCGCCGATTGTTAACGGCGCTCCGTCTGGTCTAACCACAAGCTCAGCGCGCGTCCTATGCGATGAGATATATTCAGCGACTTTCCCGATGACGCCGGTAGCGATCCTGCCGATGCCGCGGATGCGCTCAACCTCATCCGTGTCTTTCGTTGCCATCGCAGCCAGGATTGTCGTACGATCCAACTCACCAACCAATTCAATATCTGGCATTAGCCTCTGGATTTCAGAAAATACCGCGTAGGTGCGCCCGACGTCGCTTGTCCCATAAACCGCCACTCGACCAGCTGAAAGACCCAAGTCAACCAAAAGACGCTGATAATATGCGCCCATCGCCGCTGGCATGTTTCCATTTAGCTCTTTTACCAGCTGTTCAACCTGGGTTCGATCGATTGTTCGGGTGGCTAATCCGGTCCGAGCGGCTTCATCGCGCTCCATTGGATAATGGAACAGGATTGGCGGTTCGCCGCGCTTCTTTATCAAGTCCGCATAAGTCAGGTGATGGATACCGGTGAAATAGACCATCGCCGGATTATGCTGGCATGGACCAACCACCAGGATCGCATCCAGGTTGCGGGCTTGCATGAGAGAATTGATTTCAGATTTCATTTATCCCTTCCAACATCCAACAGCAGGCTGCTGCGTTAAATTTGAACAAATTCCAGGCACAGCAGCGTGAGTGATTCAGAATCAGGAGTTCAATTTTACCCCAGAAGTCGATTGAGGGTGGAAAGCAAGGCGCCATCCTGGTTGGGGAGGACGGTACGCGGATCAAGCAATATGTGATCCTTTTCAAGACGCGCGATAACTGGCGGGCTGGACCGTCGCATCTCTGCCAGGGTTCGATCCGGGTTTGCGGAAGGGATAGCAAAAAGGAAGGTGGGTAGCGTCTCTTCTGGCAGACTTCCGCCGCCGATGGTGGACAATCCTGGGATGACCTGTCCGAAGCCCAGGTGGTTTGCCCAGGACTCAGCCCGCAGGCGAAGCTGCTCCGGGCGAGAAGAAATCATCTGCCAGATCGGGATCTCACGCTCTGCTTCATCCTTCAGATAGTGGATCAAAGTAGCCGACAGCGCGGCCAGACAGAGTTTGTCGGCGCGGATCGCCCTGGCGAGCGGGTGATTTTTTAGCTTAGCAATCAGGCTGCTGCGCCCGATGATAATGCCCGCCTGCGGTCCGCCAAGCAGTTTATCGCCAGAAAAACAGACCAGATCGGCACCGGCTGCAAGCGACTCCTGGACCGTCGGTTCGTGACCAAGACCGAAGCGGGCAGTGTCGAGCAGCGAGCCGGATCCCAGGTCATCAACCACGGCGACATCGGACTGGTGAGCCAGGGCAGATATCTCAGCGAGCTCTGGCTCGCTGGTAAAACCGACAATCCGGAAATTGCTACGGTGGGCGCGCAGGATCAAAGCTGGCGATTCTTCCAAAGCTGTCTCAAAATCGCTGAGATGAACCCGATTTGTCGTGCCTATCTCGAGGAGGCGCGCCCCAGATTGCTTCAGCACATCCGGAATGCGGAAACCGCCACCGATCTCAACCAGCTGCGAGCGCGCAATCACTACAGATCTGCGCCTGGCAAGGGCACTGAGCACAAGCAGGACGGCTGCGGCATTATTATTCACAACCAAGGCAGCTTCAACTCCGGTGATACGCTGCAGCAGCGCTTCAGCATGGACCAGGCGTGAGCCGCGTTTACCATTCTTCAGGTCATATTCCAGATTCGAATACCCCAGGGAGACAGCTTGCAGGGCGTCCAAAGCTGCGAGGCTGAGCGGAGCCCGGCCGAGGTTGGTGTGCAGTACAACCCCAGAAGCATTGATCACAGGTTGGAGAGTTGGCAAAGTCCAATCTTTAAGGAGCGTCTCAATAGATTGATAGATCTTATTGCGGTCGGGTAAATGGTCGTTCTTTCGATAGATTTCCCGAGCCTGCTCCAGGGCGTCTCGGACTGCTTCAACTGTCAAAGGACGCCCAAAGCTCTTTATCCATATCTGGGCTTCATTGGATTGAAGGATTGCCTCGACGGAAGGGAGGTTTCGAAGGCTGTTCATTTGATGGGAAGTAATCTACTGTCCTGGATCAGGCACCTTGCTCTGGTTTCCACTGGCTGCGCTCGCGGCAGTCGGAGCAGCCATTCAATCAAGATCAGACCAGCCGCCAGCAGCAACGCCATAGACAGGTTGAGCACCCGACCAATCCGCAGCCATGCCAATGTTGGAAGATAGATGCCGAGCCAAACAGCCTGGCGCAGGATTACACCTTGAGATGGAGCTGGTGTGGAAGGGAAGCGCCTGTTTAGAAATGCTACAGCCGGGAGCACGAGACCTGTCAGACCTAACACAGCAAAGAAGAAGAAAGCCCAGCGCGTTCCGCCGCTTGGTTCAGTGTAATTTACAGTCGCGAAAAACCCTCCCCAACCAAGCAAGATGAGAACCAAAGAGGTCAGGATAAAGGCACGAACAGGAGGTGAAGATGATTTCTTTTCGAGCATTCGATGAGCCTGTATTTCAGGGATCTTGATTGCCATCTTTAGGATGCAATAATTAAGCCGATTATACCTAATAGTGCTTCGAGAAAGTCAACAAGAAAGTTGTTGTGGGTATTAAGTAAAAGGACGCAGCGGATACCTGTCTTGGGTGACTTAATGGACCTTCCGCTGCGTCCTGATAGGACAAGAAAATATCTCCAGCTAAGATTGGGAGAACTCCCCCTCGATAACCTCACCTTCATTTTCCATGTCGCTGCTGTATGACCTTCCGTTGCCATTACCACCCGGCCTACCAGTTTCAGGCTGTCCCTGGGCGGAGATTTGCTGCGTGAGCGCGCCGAAGGCATTTTGAAGCTCATTGCTGAGGCGCTTAATCTGCTCGATCTGCTCAGTCTTCATCGCTTCAGCCAGGGCTTCGATTTTGCGCTGGATGTCCTGGCGCTCATACTCGGGAACTTTAACACTCAGCTCAGTTAGAGCCTTCTGGGTCTGATAAATCAGCGTGTCTGCAATGTTCTTCGTTTCAACGAGCTCGCGGCGCTTGCGGTCTTCGGCTTCATGCATGCGGCTTTGTTGGACCATGCGATCGATTTCATCTTTGCTCAAGTTAGTCGAAGCGGTAATCGTGACTTTCTGTTCTTTATTTGTCGCCCGGTCGCGAGCAGAGACGTTCAGGATGCCGTTCGAATCGATATCGAAAGTCACCTCGATCTGCGGCATGCCGCGCATTGCACCGGGGATTCCTTCGAGCCGAAACCGTCCAAGGCTCATATTATCCACAGCCATCGGGCGTTCGCCCTGTAAGATATGGATGTCGACTGCTGTCTGGTTGTCTTCGGCGGTGGAGAAAACCTCCGATTTTTTCACCGGAATCGTTGTGTTGCGCTCAATCAGCGCTGTCATAACGCCGCCCAGGGTCTCCAGACCCAGGGAGAGCGGTGTTACATCGAGAAGCAAAACGTCCTTTACTTCGCCGCCCAGTACTCCAGCCTGGATCGCAGCGCCGACTGCAACGACTTCATCGG
Source organism: uncultured Chloroflexia bacterium (assembly GCA_963726375.1). GTDB lineage: Bacteria > Chloroflexota > Anaerolineae > Anaerolineales > UBA4823 > UTCFX2. The sequence goes on from CAVSCE010000008.1 coordinate 500,645, forward strand.
GATTTACGCCCTTATGCGGTTCTTTGCCGGTTAGAGAACGCACCAGGTCCTGAACCATCGGCATCCGGCTGGAGCCGCCGACAAGCACAACCTCATGAATTTCTTTTGCTGTTAACCCGGCATCTTCGAAGAGCGGATTTAAAAGGCAAGCGCAGCCTTCTGACAAGATTTTCAGTCAGCTGTTCAAATTTCGATCGAGCTCAGCTTGATTTGAAGATGCTTTGGTCCCGCGGCATCGGCTGTGATATAGGGCAGATTGATTTCGGTCTCCATCATGCTTGAAAGCTCGATCTTTGCTTTTTCGGCCGCTTCCCGCATACGCTGGAGAGCCTGACGATCGTTCCGCAGGTCGATCTGGTATTCTTTTATGAATTCTTCAGAGAAGAAATTGACCAGAATCTGATCCCAATCATCACCACCCAGATGCGTATCGCCGTTTGTTGATTTGACCTCGATGACTCCCTCACCAACTTCCAGGACGCTTACATCGAAGGTGCCACCACCCAGGTCAAATACAAGGATGGTTTGATTATCCTGCTTGTCAAGACCGTAAGCCAGAGCAGCAGCCGTTGGCTCATTGATGATCCGCAGCACATCCAGTCCGGCGATTTTGCCCGCATCTTTTGTGGCCTGTCTCTGGCTGTCGTTGAAATATGCCGGAACTGTGATGACAGCCTTATTCACCGGTTCGCCCAGAGTAAGCCTCAGCATCTGCTTTGAGTTTGGACAGGATCATTGCAGAGATTTCTTGCGGGCTGTATTCGCGATTGTTAACGGGAATCTTGACTCTCGCATCACCGGACGGCCCTGCCAGTATCTGAAAGGGTACAGTCTCGCGTTCGGCTTCAACTTCGTTGAAGATGCCGGCCCATGAAGCGTTTTATGGAATAGACCGTGTTTTCGGGGTTAACTACGGCCTGGCGCTTTGCCGTTTGACCGACAAGCCGTTCACCGTTTTTATTAAAGCCGACCACGGATGGCAGCAGGCGCGATCCTTCTGCAGTTGGGATCACAGTAGGATCTCCGCCTTCCATCACAGCCACAACACTGTTTGTGGTGCCCAGGTCAATACCAATAATTTTCGCCATCATTTTCTTTTGCTCCTTCTTATGCATCCCAGTTCATATCTCCCGATCAGTTTTGGGTTCAATGAGAACAGGAATTGTTTTCTAGTTCCATACCTGCTTAAGAATACAATTTCACTGCAAGATAAACATTAACGGTATGTAGGAGGAATATCAACATCAGCCGAATTGATCTAAACCCAGTCGGCAGCCGGATTTTAGGGTGCGTAAATTTTCAGCCGGGAAGCGAGGTTGATGGAGCTTCACAATCCAGTCGCAATGAAAGTCAGTCACCGGAAATATTTAAGATTTGGACCGGTTCTTTTTGGGGACAACCCCTTATATTGACCGAAGAAAGCCATATATGGGGGTATTGATGTACAACCATCCCTTCCTTGGGCAGACAATTTAATTTTTGCTATGCGCTGAACAGTACTGAGACGAAGACAAATCCTTTAACATTCCTTAACCTTAAAGTATTGTTTATTTTTAGGCGGGCGTAGGGTTTATGTATTGCTAAAGTCAAGGCTTATCTGCTAGAATACGCATGGCTGGGTCCGACAAGCGAGGCCTGGCTATTCACACAGAATTGATCAGTCAACCGAATTTTCAGGCTGACACCCTACCTTAGATTGCGGCAGGTTGTTTAATTATTCCTATTATTCGTTGTCTTGCTGCATCATGGCGTGAGATTATCCTTATTTCTGGAGGATTTGTTATGAATGCGCAACAGGCCTGGCAGGCTGTACGCGGTCAGCTCCAGACCGAAATGCCGAAATCTGCATTTGATACCTGGGTCCGTGATGCCGAGCTTATCAGCTATGAGGATGGCAGTTTCATCATCGGGATCCCGAATGCATATGCGCGTGATTGGCTGCAGAGCCGTTTATCCAGCACAGTAACTCGCCTGCTTACCGGGATGATGAACCTGACGGTTGAGGTGCGATTTATCGTCTGGCAGAATTGCGAAGGTCGGACCAATTGAAGCAATGCCTCTTCCAGAAATCGATGAACCCGAAAGCCAGCAAACAAACACAAGTTTTAATAGCCGTTATACCTTCCAAAATTTTGTGGTTGGCCCAAGTAACAGGCTTGGCGCACGCTGCTTCGATGGCAGTCGCCGAAAGGCCAGCCCAAGCCTATAATCCATTATTCCTGTATGGTGGAGTGGGATTGGGAAAGACTCATCTTCTCCATGCGATTGGTAATCTTTGTCACCGGCGAGGTTTGCAGGTCCTCTATGTCTCTTCGGAAGTATTTACGAATGATCTGATCAATGCCATCCGTGCGCACACAACCCAGGCTTTCCGTGAAAAATATCGCAGCATGGATGTATTGTTGGTGGATGACATTCAATTTATCGCTGGCAAAGAATCGACCCAGGAAGAATTCTTCCATACGTTCAATACACTTCACGGTCAGGATAAACAAATCATAATTTCCTCCGATCGTCCACCAAAAGCGCTTGTCACGCTTGAAGAGCGGCTGTGTTCTCGTTTTGAGTGGGGGCTGGCAGCGGATATCCAATCTCCCGACCTCGAGACGAGGATCGCGATATTGCGTTCCAAATCTGAAAGATTGGGGTGCTCTGTCCCTGACGAATTGATAGAGATGATTGCCCGGCGGGTGCAATCTAATATCCGCGAGCTCGAAGGTGCTTTGACAAGGGTTGCCGCATTTGCGGACTTAAGCGGGCTACCCGTCACGCCCCAGCTTGTCGAGACTGCTTTGGGTGATCTGCTTCCACGCCGTACAGACGTCAAGCCTCAAGAAGTGATCCGAAAAGTTTCCGAAGCGTTTGGGACGACCGTTGACCAGTTATTGAGCCGTGACCGAACGCGCCAGGTTGCGCTGCCGCGCCAGGTAGCCATGTATCTGCTCCGAGAGGAAGCGAATGTATCCTTACCGCAGATTGGAGATGCACTTGGCGGCCGGGATCATACGACGGTAATGTATGCTTGTGAAAAAATTAAAGGGATGCTGGAACAGGACGATCGCTTCAAGCGAAAAGTTCTCGAAATCATAGAAAAGCTTTATGGCGCAATTGCACCGACACCGACTTAAAAGACCAGATTTTAGAAGTAATCTATCGAAGAATTGAGCGGGAACATCACCCGCTCTTTTTTATGAGTGCCTTTTCTGGTGGATAAGCGACCAGAAGGCTAATAAACGCCGGCGCATACGAACCCAGGGGACTTCTGGAGGGAGGATTTTCTCTTCTGTAATTGGCGGCCAGGGGGGCAGGTCAAACATTTTCCTGCCTACATATCGTCCGACAATCATCAAGGTAGCCAGCATCGGAGCGGCCACAACCAAGCCGACGATGCCGATCAACCGGGCAGACACCAATGCAGCGACGAGCACAGCTGCCGGATGGAGACCAAGCGCCTGTCCCATCATCCGAGGAACGACCATATTGTCAAAGATTTGATCAAGCAGGATGCAGCAGATGATCACAAGCAAAGCATAAGCGATTGGTGAAAGACCGAAATAATTGCTCAGTTGGAAAAAAGCCACGATACCCGTGACTGTCCAGGTGATTAACGGCCCTATCCAGGGAATGAACCGCGCCAGCCCAGCCATGATTGCGATCACAAGCGTCAATCTCGTTCCCAGGATTGTCAGCAGGATGTAATATGATAGGATCACCAACAAGGAAATCAAGAATTGGCCGCGCAGAAAGGCATTCCAAGTGGTGTAAAGCTTCCGAAAAAGGAGAGAAATATCTGCGTTGTACCCAGGGATATTGATATTGACGAAGTTTTCGCGAAGCTGTCCGCCTTCATGAAGCATGAAATAGGAGACAGTCAAAATGAATAATCCCCAACCCAACAAAGTAGCAGCACTGGTTGCTAACCTTCCCAGCAGCGTTCCGGCCTGACCGAGCAGCGGTTGGACAACATTTAAGACCTGGTTTGTAAGGGACGTCAGGTCAAGTTGCGAGAAGTCAAAATCGAAAGGGCCGATATTGAAACTGCGCGTTGAAAGATCGCTTACGAGCTCGGGCAGCGAGTTGATGAAGCTGTTTACGAAAGCAATCAGGCTTTGAGCCTGTTGAACGATAGCTAACCCGCTGATTGTGATCAGGCCAATCAGAATCAAGGCCAGGATCAGGTAGATCAGGTTTACGGCAGCGCGCCAGCTAATGCGGATGTTTCGACTGGTCCAGGAGGCGACCGGCTGTAGTAAGAAGGTCAAGATAAAAACCAGCAGCAAAGGTCCGATGAGATTGCGGAAATATATCAGCAAGGCGGCGATCAGCGCAACGAAAGCCAAGCCGACGATCAGCTTGGTGGTTGAGCCCCATTTAGGAGATTCGGGTTGTGGTGTTGAGATGTTTTCCATCTGACAGTTCTGTAGCTTACGATTGGGTTAGGATAATCTTAGAGAGGATGCAAATTCTCATCGTCAATCGCTGTCTTCGTTTGTGATCCAAATCGCCACCAGCGTGGATTTGGAGGCGGCAAGGATTTAACAATCGTTTCAGGGAAGGGATTCTGGTCGAGCAGGTTTGCATATATATATCTGCCTAAGACGCGAGCGGTTGCAATGGACGGCGCAGCCAGAACCACCCCAAGCACTCCGGCAACCAATGCCCCCGTCACGATGCCCAGGATTACGACGAGGGGCGGCAGGTGCACTCGCTTTCCCACAATCCGGGGGATGAGGTAATTCAAATCGAACTGTTGGTAAAAAATGTGCAACCCGATAATAAGCAGCGCGAATGCCCAATTCGGGAGCGGGAGCCACGTTGAACCTGCAAAGAGAGCAAGCATAACCGCCGCTGCCAGCCAGATGCCGTGCCCGATGCTCGGGAAGAATTCCAACAGACCGGCCAGAATTCCCATGACCATGGCAAAAGGCAAGCCAAGGATGAAGCATGCAATCGTGAAAATTACCGAAACAAGGAATGCGAGGGTTAGTTGTCCGCGCAGGAACGCGTTCCATACCAGGTTAATCTCTTCTCGTAAGAGGAGCATATCTGATTGATATGCTGGTGGGGTTATTTTATCAAACCAGCGTGCCAGCTTTGGGCCGTCCTTAACCAGGTAGAAAGACACAACGACAATGAATACAATCCAGATCAACGAAGAAATCGCTTCTATCGCGAAGCGGAGAGTCCCACCGAAAACCGGCTCGATCAATCCTTGAAATGAGCCCATTACCTGTTCAATCGCTTGATCAACATCAATCGTGTAGCCTGCAATCTGGTAAGTGTTGCCCATCAAGGCTTCAATCTGGGACATGTACTGATGAATGTTTAATGTCAGTCCGCTTGATTGAGCGGTCAATGGGGGTATGATCACCAGCGGGATCGCGATGAGCACCAGCAGCAAGACCAGGTAGGCTACCAGGCCCGCCAATGCACGGCTGCAAGCCAGGCGGATCTGGATCCAATTCGCTAAGGGAGTGAGGACGAAAGCCAATAAGACCGCAAGGATCAGTGGAGCGATCGCAGCTCGGAATAAATAGAGCAGAAAAATGCCCAGGCCTAAAAGAAGGAGGGCTACGGTCAGCTTGATCCGGGGCGACCACTGTGGTCTCGAGTTCCTGCATACCCCCATTAGACCACAACGTGCGATTTTAATTGAACTGGCTTTCCTAATTATAACGAGAGGCACATCAGCGAAGAAAGAATGAAATGATTATCAGGACGGCGAAGAAAGTGCCGGCGAGCAACCCAATTCTTTTCAAATCTTTGATAGTCGTGCTGTAATCCGGATTGAATTCTGGACCAGAGGCCCGACCCGAATAGCTGGTGGCTGCTGGATATTCTCCGCCATTTTGACCAGCCCGAGCAGCGGTGCCGGTGTTGGATACATAACGGGATTGTTTCTTGGTCTTCTTTGCCATTCAAATAACTCCTCAGATAATTCTTAACCGCTGGTTTGTAAGCGAGCGATTACAACAATTCGTTTGTTATCCTTCAGGTAGGGATAACAAGATATTAATGTTACCGTGGCTTGGTCTGTCGGATCCAACACTTCAACTGCGGTGGGTTCGACAATTTTTGTGTCAACCACGATATAGGTATATGAACGCTGATTCGTGTACACTACGACAAGATCACCAGGATTCAAAAGATCCAGATTGCGAAACAACTCGCCAAAAATGTCGTTGTGCGCAGACAGCACCAAATTCCCGGGTTCTCCAGGATTTACACTCCCGAGATGCTGTCCTACGCCTTTCTTGAGCTGATCCCATCCATCGCCCTGGACGATCGGGGCATCGATCTGGATTGCCGGGAGTTGAATCCGGGTGGCTTGCTCCGGACCTGGCGTCGCGATCGGCGCACTAAACAGCGACTGCACAAGCGGGCGCAGGTGGTCCGGTATTTCATCTTCATTAAACCGCGACCCTCCGGGAGAGTTTGGCGGTGTGTGACCAGAAGGCAGCACAATTGCGCCAATCAGCGGGGTCGGTGTGAGAGTCGGCTGTTCGATCACAGCGACAACTTCTCGATTAAGCTCCTGGATCACGTTCAGCCCGCTGAACAGGATATAGATAAATCCAACAACAGCGCTGATCTCGATCAAGAGAAGTACCCCATCCAGAATGCGTTTACCAGTCGACCGCACGTACGGCTGGGCAACCTGGTCTTCTTCGCTGCGCCAGCTTTCGAACGAGGCGGTGTCCGTGTCTGGTGAGATGGTCACGGTTCGCCCGCTCCGCCGGTAGCGATCCAGACGTATCTGCCGGACAGCGCGGTGTTTCTCGACCAATAACCAGCGCAGCTCGTTTACGCTGAGATCCTGCGGCGACTTCTGTTTAGGCACGGAGTGTGATTATACCTCAATTTTCATGCTGACTCTCAGACCTGTTTAGGAAGCCATAAATCCTCAAGCCTGGCTCCCATCCCGAAGGAGATGTTTTTCCAGGCATCTATGGGAAGCTCGATATGAGCCAAGGCAGCTGTGGGCATGGGCAGATGCTCTCCAGTGAGTCCTGTAAGGAGTTCTTCCATCGCCGGGTTGTGTCCGACGATCATCACCTGATCGTAACGATCGTCAAGGTTTGACAGGGCGTGAAGGTATGCGCCAGGCTCGAAAGCGTATAAGTCTTCGCAAGGTAATAATTCCGAATCAAGACCGGCTGATTCCAATGCCAATTGGGCTGTGTCCCGGGCTCGAACTGCGGTCGAACATAAGACGATATCCGGTTGAAATCCCTCTTCGCGCAGCCGTTCGCCCATTCGCGGCGCATCCTTCTTGCCGCGCTTATTCAGCGGGCGATCGTGATCCGGAAGGGTTTCATCCTTCCAGCTCGATTTGGCATGGCGAAGAAGAAGCAGGGTTTTCACGGTACATCCATCCTGGTGTATAGGATCATTTACTCGGTTCCAAAAGCCGGCAGCTCGGTGACTTGATCCCCCGAATGGATCTGGTAATAGGGGAACCATGCCACACCAAAAAGCTCAATGCTGATATCTTTCTTTAAAGGGGTGACGGTGATCTCCTCGATCTCGCCAGCAATATCAGCCCAATTCTTCTCAACCTCATCTATCGCTTGAGCCTTCTCAGCCTCGATCTCGGCGATTTGTTTATTAAGATCGGTAATCACTTCTTTTGATTCTTCGACATCGGCTTTTGCCGTTGCGGTCATGCGGCGCTTGGTAAGAGATGCGGAGATGCTTCTCTTGCGTTTCGCGAACAATCCTAAAACGGTCTCTGCCGCTTTTCCTAATTCCTCCATTTTTCGTGTGGAGAGCTCCGCTTCATCTTGATCCAACTCGCGGCTTTCGCGTTTTAGCTTTTCCTGGAGAGAGTCCAGCTTTCTTTCAAATGTCTCAGCAACCTTCCTCGCCTCTGCATCGCGCTGTTTGCGGGCGGTTTCGGTGCACATTTGACGAAAATCCGCCTGCGAGATATTTGGTCCTGAAAATATGTTGAGGCTGGCATTTGACCGAACCGTGACTTGAGCAGAACGGAAAACCCAATCGATAAAATCTTTCTCTAATGCTGCGAGGATCTTGCTGTCGGAAAGCGGGGTATTCAAGCCCGCAAATCTGGCCCGAGGCGACGGTTGATCGTCCAGGCGGCGTGGATCAATGGGCGCAGTTTGGAAATCCTCCCAACGAACTGCTCCTCGCCGGTCAGGATCGGGGACGATGAAGGTTTGAGAAAGCTCATAATCGAGGTTGTATTTCCTGTTCAAAAAATAGACGCGCGCTTGTCCCAAAAGAACTGGTTGGTATACCAGCTCACTATCCGCAGCTGGGGTCTGGATCGCGGAATTGGAGAGCTTGAGCGCTTCAGAAAACGTCAGGTTGTTTGGCAGAAAATATTCGTTGATTCCCATGGGGACAGGGGACTTAGTCTCGGAAACGTGCTGAACCTGCCCAACGGATGCCTGAGAAGCGGTTTTTTGTGGTCTCGATTTTTCGCCTTTAGCCGTTGGAGCAGCTGCAGCGCGTTTTCCTGCTCCTGCAAGCGCGTTAAGAGCGGGGATCTGGGTGCGGGCAAGGGGTCCAGCGAGATAATTCATCGCCCAGCGGGTCTGCATCAACAGCGGTTCTTTGTTATGGACGTTGTGAAGCAAGAACACGCGCTTTCCAAGACCGGAGATCATCCGGTCGTAGGTTGAACGGTTGAGCCCGCCTGAGACTGCCCCTTCCAGTCCGTCGAGCAGGCGCTGCTTGTCTTGATCGGTTTGCAGCTTGCCGATAAACCAGGTTCCCGTATTGGAAAGTCCTTTATAATCCACATCGACAGGGTTTTGGGTTACCAGCACCAATCCCACACCAAAGGCGCGCGCTTGTTTGAGCATACGCAGCATCGGCTGCTTGGAGGCCGGATTGGCGACTGGCGGCATATAGCCGAATATCTCGTCGAAATAGAGCAAGGCGCGCAGCGTCGTCGTCCCACTCTGGGTGCGCATCCAGGTCTCAAAGGAAGAGAAGAGCAGGGTGACAAAGAACATCCGCTCGGCGTCAGTAAGATGGGCGATGTAGAAAACACTGTGGCGCGGTTTCCCATCCGAAGTATAGAGCAAAGAAGGGATATCCAGCGGTTCGCCTTCGATCCAGGTCTGAAAAGCCGGGGAAGCCAGGATATTGTTCAGCAGCATTGCAAGCCCGAAGCGGTCCTTTTCTGGGAAGAAAGTATTGACGTCGAACACCCCCAACTTCTCAAAAGGTGGATTTTGAGTTTGGAGGATCAGCTCGGTCAGGTTGAGATCCTTGCCCTTGCTCCAGGAATATTCAAAAATGTTTGCAAGCAAAATATGTTCTCGTGACCGGACCGGATCTATGTCCGTCACTCCGACCAGTCCAAGCAAAGCTGTAGCAGTGCTGGAAATCCGCTCCCGCAAAGTCTCCCGGTTGCTTTCCCAGGGCAGATCCGGCGCTTCCAGGGATGCCAGGATGCTGATCGGAACACCAGCATCCGAGCCGGGTGTGAAGACAGTGAATTGGGCGGATTCTTTCAGAGCTCGCAGTCGTTCAGGGGGGATATCCCAATCTGCCAGTCCTTTCTTCCAGGATGCCGCGGCATCTGCGGCTGCTTGCTCAAGAGACAGCCCGGCACGGCGAGCTTCATCGGGATTGATCCAGGGTTGGAAATCTTGAGGCAGCAGGTCCGGGAAGTGAAGCAGAAGATTGGTGATGTCGCCTTTGGGGTCGATCATCAGCGCCGGGATGCTGTTCAACGCAGCTTCTTCCAGCAGGCCAACACAGAGGCCGGTCTTGCCCGAGCCGGTCATACCGACGACAAAAGCGTGGGTAGTCAGATCGGCTGGATCATAAAGCAGCGGCTTATCGGTGGCTTTTCCGGTAGCCGGGTCGACGATACGCCCGAGATAAAATTCCCCTTTTGTTTCGATCATTTTTGATTTCCTCCTGGTTAGCTAGTTCTATAAATGATACCACTCCTGTCATCTAAAATAGTCGGGAAGCTTTGTTGAGATCTGAGGATACCCACCGATTCCATGAGCCTTGAAATGCTGCGATGCGGCGGACCTGAAAAGAGGCCGGGATTTGTGACCCCTGATGGGAAGCAGGCCGAGCAGAGAAAAATGTTTCCCCCGATTCTTCGATTGCGATGCTTCCGTCAATGAGTGCAGCCTGGATCTCATCAGTCAATTCTGCTCGATTGGTTGAAAATCCGCTCAAACTCAGCCAGGTAAATTTCGGCCAGCTGAGGGTCATAAACAATAAGCAGGTTTTCGTCGTTGCGTGTCTCGGCGGAATAGGTGAAGTTGAATGAGCCCAGCGCGACGATTTGCCCATCGATCACCATAACTTTGTTGTGCATCTGGTTTGGATTGTTATCCAGCCGCACATCAATGCCCGCCGAGAGCAGATCCTGCCATTTTGAGCCCCGGTTGGTGGTCGCCTGCCCGGTTTCGATCACCCCTTCCACGCGCACGCCCTCCTGGGCGCGATCGATCAGCGCATCCGCCAACTCATCGGAAGTGAAAGAGTACGCCAGGAATACCAGGTTGTTTTGAGCGCCCTCGATTACTTCTTCAAGTCGAGCCGTGCAGCCGTCGTCTGGCGAAAAACAGCTTTCCAGCCGTGTACCGGCAATGGTCAGGCTGGGATGAGGTGTATTTGCTGGCGAACCAGGGCCAAACTGGTCATCAACGAACATCTCCTCAAATTCGGTGCTGTAATTTTCAGCAAGCTGCTCAGACCGTATCCGGATCAGATTGTTGTCATTGTAATAGGACTCATTTATGGTGTAATTCATCGAGCCGGTCCAGACCTCCAGACGGTCGATCACGGTAAATTTGTTGTGCATCAGCCCTTCGCGACTGTCGCCCAGAACCGGAATGCCGGCCTGGATAAGTTCTTGCACCTCATCTTCATCCATATAATCGGTTTCAGTCACCATCCGGACCTGCACTCCACGGCGGTGGGCATCGAGAAGTGCATCGCGAATGCTCCATAGGTCCAGCTGAAGCACAGCGACATCGACACTGAACCGCGATTTTCTTATGGCTTGCGCCAGCTCGCGGTCCGGGCCGCCGCGGAGGCTTTTGCTTGAGGGGCTTTCGGGCTCTGTGAAATAGACGGAATACCAGCCAAGCTCGATCCTGGATACCAGGGTCGAGCGTTGGAGAAGGCGTCTGGTGAGCTTTCGGGATCTCGCCTTTTCCGCCCTGACATCCTGCTGAAATGCTGAGCAAGAACCAAATGATTGCAACGAGCAAAGCAGCGGCACGATTAGAAGATAGGGTATGCATAGCTCAGGAAATCGATTATAGCAGGTTTGAAGGGGGGCGAGTTGGGCTGACCATTAAGGCTATTTGGATCTGGCGCGAGGAAGGCAGATCACAGCAATCGCTTTACCCTTCAGGTGAGTGAGGAATACGATCCTACCTTCAGACGATTTGTCCTTTCCGGACTCAAGGCGCAAGGCTCGAATCAGTGCTTCGGGTTCGATGGGTGAACCGCGTTTCTTTACAACGACCTGAGAGATACCCCGCTGACGCAAATAGCTGCGCAGCCTCTTCAGATTGAAAGGGAGCCAGTCTTCTACCTGGTAGGCTTTTGCATACGGTGTGTCCACCAGGATGTCAGATGTGAGGTAGGCGATATCCGGGTCGAGTTGAGCTGCGTTGAGCCTGACGGCAAGCGGGCGCACCAACCCGGCACGTAACACAGCTGGGTCGGGTTCGTACAGGACCTGTCCTGGCTCCCTCAGTGGAATCTTTTCTACAGCACTTTCATAATCCTTACTTGAATCGTATCCACCAGAGTCGGCTGTCAGGGTGTGCGGACCGGGAAGCAGCGTGGCGCGGCGTGCGGCAGTCTTCAGCGGACCCATCCAGATTACGGCTTCTTTTAATTCACCTTTCACTGAAATGAATTCCAGCTCAGCATCATATTCTCGCAGCTCGGCCAGTTTTACGCCCGGAGATATTTTTATTCCCATCGCTGGCAGCTGTTCGAGCCAGCCGCGCACAGAAACCAGCGGGGGGGAGTAATCGCGAACAGAGTAGACACGGCGACCCTGGCTGCGCCTGCCGGGATCGAAAAAGCCGCCTGTCCTCTTCGAGATCCGCATTGGGAGAGACCGAGTGAGGTCGGCCTGGATGAACCCGACAGGGTGATCAGGCTGCAGGATGCGCATGTTTGTCTGCGCAAGCTCCAGGCGGAGAGGATCAATATCGATCCCCACAGTCGGCGCCTGGGATGCCAGTGCCAGGGTGTCCCCTCCAATCGAGCAGCCCAGGTCTACAATGAGGTCAAACTGCACAAAACGCTTTGCCCTGTAGGCGGCTATCTCGCTACCAGAAGCCTGCTCCAGCGCTTCGCGGGTGAAGTACATCTGCCCTGCCGTATGGAATTTGGCTTGCGCTTCCCGGCGGAGGATGGCAATCTCCAGGGCTGCTCTTGCCAGGTCGTCCGGAAAGGTACGTCTGAGGAAGGCGAGATGGGGCAGGAAATCCGCCTCACGCGGCTCGAGAACCTGGGCAGCGGAGAGCGCCTGCTGACCGAGGGGGGTGAGGAGCCTATGCAGGGTGGGTAGGTCCACGGCCTCGATTGTAACAGGAGAAAGCGACCTGTTCGTCCCTCAAAAAACGAATTGAAACGAACCATATTTTCTTTGGGCTGAGAAGAGGGCGGCTTTCAGGCCTCGCGCTTGAAGACGTACTCCAACGGATCAATAAACTCGGCAACCTTAAATCGTAAGGATTCTGCCCTTCCATCCATGCCGATTGAAAAATGAACAAAACTTTCCTCATAGGTTGGAGAGGACCAGGTGCAGAAGTATGTATCTGCGTGCCAGTGCTCGAGCGGTCCGAAAACCATCGGGTGGGCGCCGAGATGCAGGACGAGCCGATTATTTTCCAAAGTGACGGAAACATCCCCGTAGATCGGATTCGCGTATACACCCAGATATCCCTCTGCCGAAAGGCTGGGATGCGTCCCGGAAAGCCGCTGATCCTCCTGTTTCTTTCGGATTTCTGCGGTGCGTCCGGCTTTGATCTGGTCCAGTTCCAGGAATGCCCCCATCCAATCTTTTCCCACGATACCGAACGCAGCATCCAGGATGTGAAAAAACAGGGCACTATGCAGGCTGCCCGGCAGGCGGTTGGTGAGGATCACTACCCCCAGCTGTTCTTCAGGAAGAAAGGCTGCCAGAGACAGCATACCGTCAACTCCACCGGTGTGCTGGACCACGAACCGGCCGGCATAATCGAACATACTCCAACCCAGTCCGTAGGCTGCAAAATGCCTGCTGGGAACCAGGCGGCGAGACTCAGGATCGATTGGTATCAAGTTATGGGGCGTTCGGGTCTCATCCAGGATTGCAGAATCGACCAGCTGCGTTTCGCCGACTTTTCCATTCGCCAGCTGGAAACGCAGCCAGAGGGCCATGTCCCAGGCGCTGGAGTTGATCGCCCCTGAAGCGGCATGCGAGGTCAGCTCCAAATAAGGGACCTTATAAAGCTGGCCGCGAGCAAAGGTGTGCGGTTGGGCGATATTTTCCATCCCGACCATTTCCCTAATGCCGGTTATGGTACGAGTCATTCTCAATGGCTCGATCAGCCGGTTTCGGATGAACTCCGGCCAGCTCAGACCGCTAACGACCTGGATGATCTGCCCGGCAGCCATGAACATCAAATTGGAGTAGCCGAATCCAGCGCGCAGATGGAAGCCAGCAGGGATATAACGGATCCTGGCCATCACCTCATCGAGTGAGTAGCTCGACCCATACCCCATGAAATCGCCTGCGAAAGTCGTAAGCCCGCAGCGATGGCAGAGCAGGTCGCGCACTGTGATTTCGCGGGTCGCGACCGGGTCGGAGAGCTGGAAGGCAGGAAGGTGCTTGATCACCTGGTCGTCCCAGGAGAGCCTGCCCTCCTGGACCAGCAGGCCGATCGCGGTCGCAGTAAAAGCCTTGGTGCACGATCCTACGGCGAAGATCGTGTGCTCATCAACGGGTCCGAGTTCTCCAACAGCACGCACGCCAAAACCGCGGGCATAAACGGTCCGGTCATCTTTCACGATCGCGATGCTCAAACCCGGCACACCCCACGCGGTTTGCATGGCCTGGATGGTTTCATCCAATGCGTTCCAGAAATCAGTCATAGAGTCCCTTATTGGTTAATCAGCTACCCTTTATCTTGCGATTTGAGTTTTCTTTTCGTTCGTTCGATGATCCTGGATAATGATCAAGGATTTGACATCATTAAGCCAGCAGCTTTTCGGCAGATCTCAACTGCAAAATTCGTGCCCCGATCCCAGGGATACACCTGGCTCATGCTGGCGAAGTACAATCCGGGGATTGGGGTCTGGATGGTTGGGATATTCTTGGAATGGTTCAACAGCGGGACCGGCTGGGCGTAGGCGGTGCGAAAGAGCCAGGAGGCGCGGACCCAATCTGGTGTGAACTCGGGGTTGATCCGCTTCAGTGCAGGGTAGAAGCGTTCAAGCAGCTCGGCTTGAGTCAGTCCGAAGTATTCATGATTGTCCTCAAGGTAATCACCGATGTAGAGGATATGCTCACCGCCGAAGTGTTCGGGGGATAGAAAATTGGTGTGCTCAACGAGCGCCAGGAAGGGAAACCCGGCTGATTTCGGGATGTTGTACCAGTAGTAGCCTTGTTCCGAAAATCGGTGGTTGAGCGCCAGCACCATCACCACTGCCCCCATGCTTTTTAACTCGAGCAATCCCTGGAGATAGTCCGGCGGCAGATCCGGCGCCAGCCTTGCCAGAAGGGCAGGTGAGGTTGTAACCAGGCATTGATCGAATGTTTCGGGACCTGTCGGGTTCTCGAGGCGAACCCCACCCTCTGGTTGCGAGGCGATCTGGTTGACCGGGCTCGAAAGGTGGATTGTTACGCCCATTTCCTGCAGGCGAGCTGCCAGCTGGTCTGAGAAGCCTTGAAAGCCGCCCTTGAAGGATCCCAATCGGGTGGTGCGAGCCTTCAACCTCGCCCACATCCAGGCCATGTTCACCTGTGAGGCGTACCTTTCCCCAAATTTGCCGATCATCAGCGGTTCCCACATCAGCTCGTAAACGGAATCGCCGGCCCATTTTCGCAGCCATTGATCCACCGTGTACTCCTCCAGCCCTCGCCAGTTATTTGTCAGCTTCAGGAATAACCCCACCAGCCCAAAACGGATTTTTCTGATGCCCCACCCCAACCCCGGGAACATGATTGCCTTTGGGATCGAGTCAAAGGGAAAAAACTGGCCTTTGTAATACATGACTGTGAAAGGGCGCTTGAAGACAACCTGGTCGCTCCAACCCAGCTCGGCGATCAACTTCAAGATGTGGACGTCGCTAGCAAACCAGTGGTGGTAAAACTTTTCTACTGACCATTCCCAGGTGGGCTCTTTAAATCCACTGGCAAGACCGCCAACCTGACCACCAGCCTCATAGATCACGACGGTATTTCCCTGGCGTGCCAAGTCGTATGCGGCAGCCATTCCGCCAATTCCAGCGCCGATGATTGCTATTTTTTTCGCCACTTAGACCTCTGCTTTTGCTGCTTCCAGCTCTTCGCTCCAGCGAATCCCTTTCTTCAGCATATAATAACCACCCAGGGCGGTGATTGGAAACCAAAGCGCAATATGAAGCGCAAGCGTATAAGCAGCTGCGGTCGCTTTAGGAACATTATAGGCCTGCAGCACGGCGATCCCTGGGGCGTCGAATGTTCCGACGTATCCCGGAGCGGAGGGAATGGTGGTCGCAAGGTTGACGATGCCGTTCATCAGCATCAATGCAAAGAAGCTCACTCTAAAAGGGAATGCGTGCATCAAGAGCCAGTATTTACCCGTTTCAAGGAGCCAGATTACGACGGATGTCAAGAATACCATCAGCACGCCGCGCGGCGATCGCAGAGCTGCCAGCCCTCCCAGAAAGCGGTTGGTAAATCCCAAGATTTTCTCTCGAAAACGTTCTGGAACGAGATGATTGGCTGCATTGGTAACCACTCCCTGGGTTTTCTCTGGAAACATCGCTGCAATCAGGAAAGCAAATAATACTCCCAGAAAGACCACCGTCCCGGCCAGCGCCAGGGTACGGATATCTCCGATGAACCCTGACGTGGAAGTCAAGCGCGCCAGCTCAGGAAGATTTATGAATACGAAACCCAACATCACCACTCCGTCAAAGACTCGCTCCACGATGATCGTAGCAAGCGAGGCGGAGATCGGGATCTGCTCATCTTTTTTTAAGACAATTGCTCGCAGCAGCTCACCAGCGCGCGCCGGCAGGATGTTATTGCCGAAATAGCCGATCACCACGGTTGGGAAAAGCTCTCGGGTGGAGATATTTTTCAACGGTTTGAGGAGATAGTGCCACCGCCAGGCCCGCGCCCAGACCCCTACGAAGTAAATTGCCACGCCAGGGATCAACCACCAGTAGTTAGCTTGCCGGAACGCTTCTCCAAGCTCGTCCAGATGCAGGCCGCGCAGTGCGATATATAAAAAAAACAGGCTGACCACCAGCCCTAGCCAAAACTGCCAGCGTTTCACGCAGATCATTCTACCACTCAATTTCTGCTGTTCCTACCAGAAAGCGTGCCTCGGAGGGTCAGTTATAATACTTCCATGCGCAACCGGGTCAGCTTCGGTCTGCTATCAGCAGCCTTAATACTCCTTACTATCCTGGCTATCATCTGGACGGGAGCACCGCGGCTGATTGAATTTTCTCCAAGCGATCAATCCCTAAATGTCGCTTCAGGAGCGGAGATTCGGCTGAAGTTTTCACGAGCACTGAGGACCGCCGATGTCGAAGAGCGGATATTCGTTGAGCCTTCCGTACCTGGCACTTTTCGATGGGAAGGATCCACGCTGATTTTTAAGCCTGACCAGCCCTGGCCGGCAGGCGCCAAGGTGAGCGTGAGACTTGATCCGGGCGCCGCAGCCAGCGGGTTTCCTCCTTTGCCTCTTCGGGTAGGAGCAGAGTGGATTTTCACGATCCGGGAAGCCAGGATTGTCTACCTGTCTCCTGCGAGCGGACCGGCAGATCTTTTTCTGTTGAATCCGTCATCAGGTATTACATCGACCATCACCGAAAATTCCGGTGGTATCCTCGACTTCGCGTTAAGCCAGGATGGAAGATCGCTTTTCTACAGCGAAAGGCTGGAAGAGGAAGGGAGCATCATCTACCGGATAGAGGCGAGAGTCGACGAATTCGATTCTGGTGTCGACGGCACTGAAGAGAAAACGAGCTTTTTTTCTGAACCTGCAGAAGTTTTGAAATGCCTGAAAAGCCTCTGCCAGGGACTGGCGGTAGAGCCGCAGGGCAGATATCTAGCTTACGAGCGGATCGGACTTCCGGGAGGAGACGTCCCGGAAATGCCTCAGGTCTGGATCCTGCCGCTGCCAGCCATTGATTCTAATCCGCCGTTCCTAGCTGGAGACTCGACCCACCAGACGATCCAGCCAGCATGGTCGAGTGCAGGCGTGCTGGCTTATTATGATGATCAGGAGTTGGCTTACCTTTTTGCTGAACCAGGGCAGGCAGCTTTTTCAAGCTTTTTAAATCAAACCGGTCAGCAAGGGGTGTGGCAGCCTGACGGCAAGGCCTTTCTTGCAGCGGAAATTATTAATCTTGATGAAAATGTATCGTCAGACCTGACGGAACTCAGATCATTTGCAGAAAGCCATTTAATTTTATTTGAACCGGCTTCCGGACAAACCCAGGATCTGTCTCCTGCAACGGGTGTGGAAGATGCAGCTCCGAGGTTTTCTCCAGACGGCAGTTTGCTTGCCTTTGCCCGAAAATATCTCGATGTGGACCGCTGGACTCCTGGACGTCAGTTTTGGATCGCCACCTACCCAGGAAAACTGGCGCGCCAGATGAGCAATGCTCCCCTTTACAACCATTTTGACTTTGCCTGGAGTCCCAATGGCGAGCAGATTGCTTACGTGCGCTTTAATCAAAGTGTGATTTATGAGCCCCCTGAGATTTGGATCCTCAATCTGCTCACAACCGAGTCCGCCCGCTATATCCAGGATGGATACCAGCCTCAATGGATTCCGTGACCTTTTCCCCTGCCCCCTAAGTGAGAAAAAATAGGGTAGAATCCTATCTATAAGACGATACTCTCTAGAGGATGGTATTCAATTTTGGATTAAATCCAAAGGAAAAGGCTTGAAAAGCTTATGAGCGATAAAGATAATGCCCAAAATGTAATCGAGGCGTACCGAAAAAAACAGCAGGCAGCTCGCAAAGCGCCGCTGCTTTTTGTGGTCACGGCCGTCTTACTCATTGCGGGCGCAGCTTTTTTGATCTTCTGGCTGTTGGGTTCCGGCGGTTCGGTATTTTCGCTGCCCTTCCTGGCAACGGATACCCCAACACCCACGATGACATTCACTCCAACCGCGACTGCATCTGCCACGCCGACTCCAACCGATACTCCAGTTCCTTCGGAGACACCGACGATCACAGTCACGCCCACTCAATCTGGCCCATTTGTATATCAGGTGGAGGAAGGAGACAATTTGTGGACGATTGCGCAAGAGTTCAACGTTGACTTAATGGTCCTGTTAGCGGTGAACAACCTTGACCCCGCAGCTCCAACAATCCGGGTTGGGGACAAGCTTATTATCCCGGCGCCAGACACGAAACTTCCTACCGGTACACCGCTGCCCACAAATATCAGCCGCGGGGCAAAGATTGAGTACAACATTCAGTTGGGCGAACTCGCTGCTTGCAATCGCCAATCAATTCAACAGCACTGTTGAGGCGATCAAGGAAGAGAACGATATCGAGAATGAAAATGAGATCTTTCCAGGTCAGCTGATCATCATCCCGGTGAATATTGTAACGGCGGTTCCAACGGCGACGATCACGCCAACCGTTGTGTTCCAGGTCAACGGAACGGTTGTGCCAACCGCGGTTACGCCGGGGGCTTTGTCCAACCCAACCACGACCCCGTGAGGAAAGCCTCGATTGACGCTGCCGTGAGCCAACAGGCCTGCGGCAGCGTTTGCATTTCTTTTTAGTGTGGAGAACCAGGGATATAATAGGAAAAGCCAGGTCCGTTCAGGGCGAGTCATCGCACAAGCTGGCTCGATCGCTCGATGCTCTGAAGGATTTCGGCAGCTTCTTCCGGATCAGCGATGTGAACCCGACCATCGGCGTCTGTATGGGTGGGAATCAATTCATAACCTGCATAGGTATCGCCCTTGAACCTAACCAGCAGGATGATCCCCTGGCGATGGTCACGCAGCCCCTGGTCGAAGACGAAATTCCCGAGGCCATAAAAGACAGGTATTCCGGAGAGCTCCTGGATAGCCTGGACGACATGCGTGTGATTGCCAACCACCAGATCGGCGCCGGCTGCAATCAGCTCCCTGGCCTGTTGGGTCTGGTTCCAGTTTGGGACCGCGATATCTTCTGAGCCCCAGTGGGGCATCGCGATCACAACGTCCGAGACCAGTCTGGCGCGCTCCACCGCGGCGCGAATATTTTCAGGATCGAGATGGGCAATGCCGGGGTGGTCTTCGGCCGCGAAGACCACCGGGCTCATCTTGCTGTCGCCCAAAGACACAAATCCAAAGCGTACACCATTTATCGTGAAGACGACAGGTTCAAGGGCTTCGTCCAGGTCTTTTCCGCCTCCAACCGTCTTGATCCCAACCCTGTGGAGGTTCCCCAGCGTGTCGAAAAAAACATCGTCGCACCAGGATTTCATGATTCCGCAGTCTTTGATATGGTTTGTTGCGACGCCCATAAGGTCAAAACCAGCCCGGGCTGCCGCGTCTGCATTTTCCGGGCTTCCGACGAGCTGCCAGGTAGTCAGGCAACCGGTATGTTTCACCTGGTCGGACATCGTGGCGTTGAACACACCCACAGAAAGATCGGCTGCGGAAATAACTTCCTTGACTTCTTCGTAAGGGTAATCAGGGTTGCCATTTGCGTCCAGTTTGGCCTGGACGCAGCGAGCCGGCACGATGATTCCGGTGAACAACAGCGTGGTGGTTATGGGTTCGGATGTTGGTGTGAATGCGGGTGTTTTTGAAGGACCAGGTGTTCTAGAAGGGAGCGGCCTTGGCGATGCAGGGACGGTGGGAGATGCCGGTGTGGTTGTTTGCTCGGCAAGGGAGGAAGCCCTGGTTTTCATTTCACCAGGCAGGATCTCGGTATTTTGAACTGAGGCTGCTGTTGACGGTAAATGACCGCAGGCTGACAGCAAAAATAATGCTGCGATTAATGAAACCAAGAGCAGAAAAAGCCTTCGCGGCCAGTGATGCGGGCAGGGATGGACCATCTATTTTGATATCCTATGGACCATCTACGGGCGGGGCGGCAGGTCCATAATCCAAAATCTCTCGGGTATTTGAGCCAGGGTCGGGTGGGCCGATGATGCCTTTCTCTTCCATGGTTTCGATCAAGCGGGCGGCGCGCGTGTAGCCGATGCGCAGCCGGCGCTGCAGCATTGAAATTGAGGCGCGGCCCTGCCGGCGGGCAAGGTCGATTGCTTCTTTGAGCATCGGATCACCCTGGTCTTCTTCCATCTCGTCCCAGAGGGGCATTTGCTTGAGCGGGATCCCGCTCGGCATGGCGTCAACGATCCCGCCTGCAACGGATGGAGCAAGCTGGACCATACCGGCATAGCCCTGCCAGTATGAAACCAACCGCTGGATCTCGCTTTCGGAGACAAATACTCCCTGAAGTCGAGCGGGGGCAGGGGCGTCGGGTGCTTGAAAGAGCATATCTCCTCGCCCGAGCAAGCGCTCCGCACCAGGCTGATCCAGGATCACGCGGCTGTCCACCTGAGATGCGACCGCAAACGCAATCCGTGCAGGGAAATTAGCTTTGATCAAGCCTGTGACCACGTCCACCGACGGGCGCTGCGTTGCGATGACCAGGTGGATCCCGGTCGCCCTGGCAAGTTGTGCCAGGCGCGTGATCGTTCGCTCGGTTTCTTCTGGCGCCAGCATCATCAGGTCAGCCAGCTCGTCGATCACCACGACCAGGAAGGGCAGCTTCCTCGAGCTTGTGCCTGACCCTTTCTGGTTGAATTCCTGAATGTTTCGGCAGCCTGCCTCAGCCAGCTTGTGATAGCGCAAATCCATCTCGCGCGTGACCCACTGCAGCACGGTCACGACTCGTTCCAGGTCTACCACGACTGGAGCCAGCAAATGAGGGATTCCGTTATATCCGGTAAGCTCGACGCGCTTAGGGTCTACCATCACAATCCGCAGATCATCCGGGGTGTTATTCGCTAACAGGCAGCAGATCAATGCATTCACGCAGACGGATTTACCGGATCCAGTCGTGCCGGCAATCAGCAGATGGGGCATGTTGCTCAGATCGGCGGCAACGGAATTCCCGGAAACATTCAAACCTAGCGCAAAGCGCAGAGGAGATTTCAACCGCTTGAAGGCTTCGCTTTCGATCAGATCACGCAGTGCGACCAGTGCCACTTCTTCATTAGGAACTTCGATGCCCACAAATCCTTTGCCCGGAACAGGAGCCTGCACGCGGATCGTGCGGGCTGAAAGCGCCAGCGCCAGGTCATCTGCCAGCGCAGAGATCTTGCCAACTCGGACGCGCATCCGCCCGCCACGCGATTCGATAAAATCGGGCTCAACCCCATACTGCGTGATTGTCGGCCCACGATTGATCTCCACCACCTTCGCCGGGGCGCCAAAGGAGGCTAACGTTTCTTCGATGACCCTGGCGCGCTGAATATTCGCTTCCTCATTGAAGCTGATCTTGCTTCCTTCGTCGAGGATCTGGTCCAGTGGAGGAAGCTCCCAATGCAGGACTGGTGCAGCTGCTTGGGGATTGGCAGCATCCGGGGTTGGCGAAAAGGATGATTTTCAAGGAATTGACCGGTGTGGGAACGGCCTGGCTGAGACCGCTGGTCGGGGTGGGTCGGTACTCGATGTAATTTGAAGCTGGTGGAGAAGCATCGGTGTTTTGGCGCCGGTGTTCCTGGAATGCATCGATGATCCAGTCCTGCAGGCGCTCGAAGGAAGCCGATAAAGCCCTGAACATCTCGGCGATCGTGATGTCCAGCGTGAGAGCCAGGGCGATAACGAACCAGGCCGCCAGCGCCACAGCAGCACCGCCTGGACCCAATACTGCGACCAGCGCGCCGGCAGCCAGACCGCCCAGATAACCTCCACCTTCGGACGCCTTTGCCAGGCTGACTGCATCCTCACCGCTTGAAAGCATCAAGACGAAGTGAGCGACGGCGAGTACATTCCAAAACAACAGCACCAATCCTGACAGGCGCTCAACTGCCAGCTGGGGGAGGCTCTCGAAATTTCGCAGCACAAACCATAATCCGATCCCTATCAGAATCAGCGGAAACAGGTACATCCCCCAACCGAAAGCCTGACCCAGGATGGAAACCCAGGAACCGGTCAGGCTGCCCTTTATCGGAGAAAGCATGCTCAGAAGCGTGAGAAAACCGAGCAGGGTCATCCCGATCCCCAGAATATCCAGCTTGCGGTCGAGTGAAAGACCTTCACGAATTTGCTTCCGGCTGGCCAGCTTTGAGGTCTTCTTCCTGGGATGCGCCGGGTCTTTCAACTGACTCGCTGGTGGACCACTGGACGATCGGGCTGGGGTGGTTTTACTGGAGGGTTTGCTGCCGGTCGAGCTTTTGGTCTTGGGTTTCGTCGGAGTGCTTTTTCCCTGCTTTTTTAACCGGTTGAGAAGGCTGTTTTTTTTGTGCTGCCATGTTAATGGCAGATTATAGCATATTGAGCGTTTCCACAATTTCAGGTGGGGGAGTGAGACCTGCGGGAAAACATGAGGTAAAATAACAGGACGACGGTTTGTTTATACCCGACTCTTCCCGAAAAGGTATCCCTTGTTTGAGATTGTATTTTTAGGCACCTCTGCCTCTGCGCCTTCCGCTCGCCGCGGTCTTTCTGCTCAGATTGTGATGCATAATGAGCACCGGTTCTTGATCGACTGCGGAGAAGGAACCCAACGCCAGATCATGCAGTCGGGGCTTGGATTCAAAAGACTGAACCGGATTTTGATCACTCACGGACATCTGGACCATATCCTGGGATTGGCCGGGCTGCTCTCGACGTTCACGCGTTGGGAGACGATCGATGAACTGGAGATTTTCGGCGGTGGATGGGCGTTAGAACGCATCCACGACCTGCTTTTTGGGGTGGTCTTGCGGGGTGCCCGTCCGCCAATGGAAATCCACCTGCGCGAGATTTCACCAGGAGTAATTTTCAGCGACGACGACTTTCAGGTGACGGCCTTTCCTGTTTTCCATCGAGGTCCTGATTCCTATGGTTTTCTGTTTGCAGAGAGATCGAGGATGCCATTTTTACCGGAAAGGGCGGATGAGCTGAACATACCTCCCGGCCCGTGGCGGCGGGACCTGGTTAACGGTAAGACGGTCAGCTTGCCGGACGGGAGGCAGATCGCCCCGGCCCAGGTGCTTGGGGCTGAACAGCCGGGCACGCGGCTTGTGCATGTTGGCGACGTTGGGCGCACTGAAGATTTGGAATCGGTCTGCCAGGGTGCAGATGCTCTGGTGATTGAAGCGACATACCTGGAAGAGGAAGCCGAAATGGCGGATGAGTTCGCTCACCTGACAGCCAAGCGCGCCGCGGAGCTGGCGAGACGGGCTGGAGTGGGAAGCCTGATCCTAACACACATCTCACGGCGCTATCGCGAGCGAGACGTTGCAGCGGAAGCTCGGGCTGTCTTCCCTGGAGCCTTTGTGGGGCGCGATTTCGACCATTTTCAGGTCAAGCGGGGCGAGGCGGTCAAAATCGACGAAAATGGCAACCCGCTCCAGGCATCTTTGCAGCAGAACTGATACCGGGTGGAGCGGGGGATAGCCCGGTTTTTCAGCGGAACCGTTCTTCTTTCCAGGCGTCTCCTTCGTTATGATAACCAGCCATCTCCCAGAAACCGGGACGGTCTTCGGTCATAAATTCCAGGCCTCGCAGCCATTTAGCGCCTTTCCAAAGGTAAGGATCTTTGAGGTCCTGCCTCCCGGGGATAGCACCGATCACGCCTCGCAGCGGGTAGCCGTGGTCGGGTGAGATCGGCTCGCCGTTGAAGTGGGTTGCGAGCAGGAAATTCTCCTGCAAGACGACCTCCAGAGGCAGGTTCGTGGTATAGCCAAACTCGGCGTGCTGCATCACGAATTTGGCCGTGGGTTCAGGCTGGATTAGCCCCTGTTCCACAAGCGTTCGTACCGAGACCCCCTCCCAGACCGTGTCGAATTTACTCCAGCGGGTGACACAGTGCAGGTCCATCTGGATCCGGGTTCTGGGAAGCTGGAGAAATTCGTCCCAGGTCCAGCTGGGCATCTCTCACGACTTCTCCCCACACCCGGAAATCCCAGGTGGCAGGGTTGAAGCGAGGGACCGGTCCATAATGAAGGACAGGAAATTTTTGGGTGAGCGATTGGCCGGGGGGTAGCCGGCCTTCGCTGAGTATCCGCTTTTCGTCGTCGCGGCGACGCATGAAACTATCTAACATGAGTACCTCCTGAGCAGGAAAGTCATTATATCAGAGTAAAAATTTCAAAATTATTAAAACGAGTCTAATAATACAATTTGGGATATGTCAATTATGAATGGTGACAATCCATCTGTTGTTCATCCATATCAGACATGGAATGTAAATGCAGATTTGACACGGTCACCAATTGGCGCGAAAAATCAAAGTGAGAAGTAAAATCGATCAACAACGCATTTTTGGGCTGTAATAATTTTTTATTTACAAATATTAGAACCCTACGGCTGTCCGAATCAAGAATTCATGATGACAAAAGCTCTTTGTGTCAGGAAGGAAATCTCATGGATGATTGGTCTTCACAACGATACGATGCGGTTGTCGTTGGCTCAGGTCCAGGCGGGGCGACAGTCGCCCGGGAGTTGAGCCGCCAGGGCAGACGCACTCTTATCCTTGAGCGAGGCAAAGGCGACCCAATCGTAGGCAGTATCAGACAAACGGCTGAATTTGCGCTGATTCCCGGGCAGAGCTTGATTTTTACCAGGCAAATGCTATCTCTGATGCGGGCGATCGCGGTTGGTGGAAGTTCACTATTTGCCTATGCCACTTCCTTTGAACCGCCTTTTGAGATGTTTGACAGCTATGGGGTGGACCTCCGGAAAGAAGTAGAGGAAGCAAAAAACGAGCTTCCGATTGCTCCCCTTTCAGATGAGCTCATCGGTCCTGCAGCAAACAGGATTAGGGCCAGCGCTCAGGCTCTTGGAATCCCGTGGGAAAGCTTCCGAAAATTGTTCACCAGGAAAATTGCCGACCGAACTGCGATAAATGTACGATGGGATGCCCTTATGGCGCCAAGTGGACCGCCCGTGAGTTTCTTGATGAAGCTTGCGAGAATGGCTCAAGGCTCATATCCAATGCCAAGGTTACTCGGCTGGAAATTCAAGGGAAACGCGTGAAAAGCGTCATAGTTCATTGGCGGGGCAGTCGAATTCGAATATCTGCGCCCTTGATAATCTTGGCAGCAGGAGGCATTGGCACAGCGGTCATCCTTCGCGCCTCAGGGATAGAAAACGCTGGAAGGGATTTCTTCTTCGACCCGCTGATCATCGTCAATGGGTGTGTGGATGACCTGAACGGTGGGCGGGAATTTCCGATGGCAGACGGGATTCCATGATAAAAGCGAAGGGTACGTCATGACCGATCTGGTGTGGCCGAAATGGGTATACAGCATTTTCACTGCGGAAGTTTTGCGGTTTAGACAAACTGGCAACAAACACTCCCAGAACTCTGCCGATCATGATCAAAGGTTAAGGACGATTTGGGGGGATATGTTACGGAGCACGGCGGAGTACGAAAGCAGCTAACCAAGGACGACCGCATGCAAAACTGAACCGAGGCGCTGAAAAAGCCAGGGAAATATTAAAACATGCCGGCGCTCACCATATCTTCAGCACCTGGTATCTGGCAGCACATCCTGGAGGCACTGCAAAAATCGAGCGATGTAGTAGATTCCAACCTGAAAACGCATCTTGACAACCTGTTTGTCTGCGATTGCTCGGTCATACCGCTAATCCTGGGGGATGCCGCCCACTTTGACGATCATCGCCCTGGGTAAACGCCTGGGCGCTTACCTGGATCGCTGGTTTTAGCCGACTGATAGAAATGCGGTCTACTATTTTGCAATTTGGCAGCTCCTGATGCTGCAGGCAGAATCGAGATTTTCTCTATATTGTCACGCTTTCGCCGGGTTTGAGCAGGCGCGGCTCGGTTTTCGTCTCTGCAGCGACCCGGGCAGCCCAGGCTTTTGGATCTTGCTGGATCAGCCCCCAGGTGTCGTAATGATACGGGACGACCAACCTGGGTTTCAGCAGCTTGACGGCGCGCAGGGCGTCATCCGGTCCCATGGTGAAGTTATCGCCGATCGGCAAAAAGCCAGGTCCAGCCCTTCGTCGCCAATCAGTCCCATATCTCCAAACAAGCCGGTGTCGCAGGCAAGATAGATTTTTTTTGCCATCTTTATCTGTGAGCAGGAAGCCGCATGCCAGCCCGCCATAAGACCCATCCGGAAGAACCGAGCCGTGGATCGCCGTCGTCAGCTTGAGATAGCCGAATGGGTGCGTATAACCGCCGCCCGGCTGCTGCCCGTGAGTTTTCAGGTCCCTGGCGGTCCCTCAGCCAGCCGGCGATCTCGACGTTTGCGATCACCGTTGCCCCGGTCCGTTTCGCGATCGAGACGTATCGCCGATATGGTCGAAATGGCCGTGTGAAACAGGATGAAATCCGCCTGAACCTTTTTGGGGTCGGCGGCTGCCAGGGATTGTCGTGAAAGAACGGATCCACCAGGATATTCAAACCTCCTGTTTCGATTGCCAGGGCAGAATGGCCCAACCATGTCACTTTGCAGCTCATAATATTTCCATTTCTCCATTCCATGCGAAAACATATGTGAAGTTGTTAAAAAAGGTCCGAATATTGGATCGCCACACCAAACAGCAAAAACAGGACGACCGCCAGGATGACCCAGGCCCAAAGCCCCAGGGACCAGCGCAGCCATTTTGGAAAGCTCACCGCGCTCAGACCCAAACAGATCAGCAGGACAGGGTTGGTAGGGTATGCCAGGTTCGAGAAACCGTCGCCGAAACAGTAGGCTGATACCGTCACCTGGCGGGTGATTCCGACCATTTCGGCCAGCGGGACATGATGGGTATCAGCAGGAAAGCTTTGGCCGAGCCAGAAGCGATAAAGAATTCAATCAGGAGGGTGAATAGAAAGATCAAAATCACTGCTGCATAGGGGCTGAGACCTGAAATTGCCTGGGATGCGGAATGCAGGATCGTGTCCAAAATCATGCCCTGGGTGATGATGTGTTTGATGCTGGCTGCCATCAGGATCAGCGGGACTGCCGGCGCAATCCCGATCAGCCCGTCCAGCGCGGCTTTTCCAACCGTCCGGGCTGAGGCTCCGCTGAGAAGCCCGGCGCTGATCCCGCCGATGAAGAAGAGCAAACCGACGATCGGCATAGAGAAGAGGGCGACGGCAGGGAAAAATGGCGCGGCGACCAGAACGAGCAGGATCAGGAGATAAAAATCAGAAAAACAGGAACTGCTTTGCCCAGGCGCGCAGTTGAGCTTTCTGCACCGATCTGGAGATGGCTGTAGCGCATCCGGCTGGCCTGATCCTCAACGAAAACAGGAGAGAGCTCAGGCTTTTTCTCTACCTTTCGGGCATAGCGAACCAGGAAGATGGCGAAGATCAGGTAGATCACCACGAATGCGATCACCCGCAGCCAGGCGCCGGAAAAGAGCGGCAGGCCCGCCAGAGTCTGGGCGATCCCAATTGTGAAGGGATTGGTGATTGCGGCCGAAAATCCCATGTTCACGGCAAGGATGCTCATCCCCAGACCAACGAACGCATCCCACCCCAGAGAATAGGAAAGGGCCAGCATCAGCGGAACGAGCGGGACGACTTCCTCGAAGATCCCGAAAAATGCGCCGATCGCCATAAAGAAGAACGAGATTATCAATAAAAGCAGGTATTTTCGTCCTGCCAAGGCTGCCACCATCCTGGCGACGACCTCTTTCAGCAGGCCGGTTTTCTCGAGGACAGCGAAAGAGACGCCGACCATCAGCAAGAAGATGATGATCGTGATGATCGTAAGCGCATCAGGGCCCCAGAGCACTTCGAGCGGGGCAGTGAGCCAGCGCCAGGGAGGGTAGTAGGGAGATGGGACGTATTGGAATGAGGTAGGGTCGATCACCTCACGACCAGCCACCTCGATCCGATCGTAGGTCCCGGAAGGGACGATCAGCGTGAGAATCCCGGCGAAGAGCATGAAAAAGAACAGGATTGCGACCGACTGCAGGAAAGATTTTTTGCTGATCTGAGCGCCCGCTTTTGGTTCCATGGATCAAGCTCCGAGGGAAGGAGTAGGTTTACAGTGGTGCTTAAGTATACACCGCGGCGGCAAAATGAAGGCTGGCAGGTATGACCATCACCCGATCCGATTGTTGGTATTTAATCATAAGCCTGATCAGGAAAGGAAATATACCCTGTCAGTCAAGCAGGATTGGGAAAAATCCCCCGGATATCCCCCAAAGGGGGATTGTTCTGTAAAGATGGATGAAGCAATCGATCATCCCGGTTTAAAAAAAATGCGAATTCCATTTGAAAATTATTTCTAAATCTACCTGGAACTTACGATATTTTTGAGGTCTCCTTATTTGCAATCCTGATTATCGCTGCCAGGCTGCGCTCAACATCTGCGCTGGTCGTCGCCCAGCAGGAGACGCTGATCCGCATCGCAGTCTGGCCCTGCCAGACCGTCCCCGAGCACCAGCAGACCCCATCCTGCTGGACCGCCTGGATCACGCGCAAGGTCGTTTCGGCATCCCCAAACGAAACCAGCACCTGGTTGAGCACCACATCATTCAGGATTGAATATCCGGATGAAGACAGCCCTTCGGCGAAACGTGCTGCGTGCTGGCAGGAGCGCTCGACCAGGTCTGCGAGACCGGTGCGCCCAAGCGAAAGCAGGGCCGCCCAGACTTCGATGCCGCGGGCGCGCCGCGACATTTCCGGCGTATAGAGCCCCGGCTCGCGCTGTTCTCCAAGAATCAGATAGGATGCGCTGCAGCTCATCGCCCGGCGCAGGTGTTCTTCACGCCGGCAGATGACAATCCCGCAGTCGTAGGGGACATTCAGCCATTTATGAGCGTCCAGCGCCCATGAGTTGGCGGAGGCGGCGCCAACCGTGAGATGGGCTCTGGCTGGAGAGGCCGAGGCCCACAATCCAAACGCCCCGTCGATGTGCACCCAGGCGCCGCGTTCGTGAGCTGCAGCGCAAATTTCTCCGGCGGGATCAAAAGCGCCGGTATTGACATTTCCGGCCTGCAGGCAGATGATCGTCGCAGGATTTGGTTCTGGCATTCGGGATGGGATGATCCTGCCCTGAGCATCGACAGGCAGGTGGATCACGCGATCACGGCCGAGGCCGAGCAGGCTGACCGCCTTCAGCAGGCTGACATGGACCTCGCGCTGACCAATACAGAAATTTCGGGCGCGCCAAACAACCCCTGCGATTCAACATCCCAACCGAGATTTTTCAAGACCGCATGGCGTGCGGCGGCCAGGGCGGAAAAGTTCGCCATCGTCGCGCCGGTGACCAAACCGACGCCAGCCTCAGGCGGCAGCCCGAGAACGTCCAGCAGCCAGCCGGCGGCGACTTCCTCGATCTTTGCGGCGATCGGTGAGGCGACCACCATGTCGGCGGGCTGGTCCCAAGCGCCGGCGAGCCAGTTTGCTGCCAGCGCGGTGGGGAGGGTCCCCCCGGTGACAAAGCCGAAATAGCGCCCGCCGGTCGAAGCCACGGTGGCAGGCGAGCCGATCTCATCGAGCCGGGCTAAAATGTGTTCAGGTTCGCGCGGCAGGGCTGGAAGGGGCTCGTCCAACTCGCTCAGACGGGCGAGCGCAACCGGGGAAGGAAAGACGTTTCGGCGGTCGAGCTCTTCCAGATAGCGAGCTGAAATTTCAGCTGCAGTTTTGAGGAGTTTGTTCATCAGGTACCAGCGCTTCAGGATGCGGAGATGAAATGCGTTTGAAGATAACGGGAGGCCTGCTCTACAGCCTGTTCAACTTCTGCGGTCAGCGGCGCATTGAAGGCATTATCACCCGGCTGGATGCCCAACAGCTCGACTGCGCAGCTGAACTCGCTGACCAGATAATCGGCGAAAATATTCAAAGGAAAGGTATGCGTGGAGGGCAAGCCAACCGCATCGCGCCAGTTGAGAAAGCGCAGGGTACCGGGAGGCTCTCCCATTTGAACGGCGTCCACCAGGATCACCCGGCCTGGAGCGAAACGTCTAAGCAGCCCGGTGAAATTCTCGGGGACCGGGCCAGTCTCGATGACGAGCAGGTGGGGGTTGTGAGCTGCGAACGGCTGGAGGCGGCGGGCAACTTCCAATCCAGCTGCGTCATCACCGCGCAGCTCGTGGCCGATCCCGAGGATGGCCAGGCGTGCAAGCGATGAATTGGGACTCATCTCAGGCTGATTTCAGCAGGCACGCCTTCCACCGGTTGGTCCGAGCATTTCAGGAAAGCTTCGATCTGAGCGCTGTCTCCAAAATAAATCGTGAAGGGTTCTTTATTCAGAGCGGCGAGCTCCCAATTCTCATCAGACATATCCAGGCACTTAAAGCGGCAGTTCTGGACGCATTGAGAGCAAAACGTGCAGCGGTCCAGGTGATAGCGCATCACAAATGTCTTGGTCTGTTTATCGTTGACGACCATCTCAATCGCATCTGACGGGCAGTCTTTCGCGCACAAACAGCAGCCCGTGCATTTTTGGGGATCCCAAACTAGCGCACCGCGCAGCCGGTCGGGGGCAACCGTACGCTCGAACGGATATTTTTGGGTGATTGGTTTTTTAAATAACGAGCCCAACACATCTCGAAGCATCGTCGCCAGTTTCATTTTACATACCTTTCCAGACAATCCAGCCAATCATAATTAAAAATTGTGCAAGCACCAATAATGCGGCGTAACGCCACCAGCGGACTACCTGGTCAATCCGGAAGCGGGTCAAGACGACCTGGAATGTGGCCAGGATGAAAAGCAAGGCCAAGGTTTTAATCAGGAATTCCAATGGGCTGTTGACGCCATTCAGGAAGAAGGCTGCGATCAAGGTCAGGCCGACAACGAGCTCCACGGCTTTGGCTAACTTGAACAAAGCCAACCCTCGACCGCTGTATTCGGTGAGCGCGCCGGCGACGATCTCGGTTTCGGCTTCTGGAGCGTCAAAGGGCGGCAGCTCGAGCTTGCCCATCAGGCCGACCAGAGCGACCAAGAAGCCGAGCGGTTGGGTGAGCAGCAGCCAGCGCTGGCTGGCATAGAAGTTGATTTCGCTGATCTGCCAGGTTCCAGTGAGGATTGCGGGGCCGAGCATGGCCATCAGGAACGGCGCTTCGTAGGAGAAGACCTGAGTCAGGGTTCGGGTTGCCCCGATCAGCGAGAAGCGGCCGAGCGTATTCGCGCCAGCGAGACCGAGGCAGAGCGTCGGCAGGCTGAGAAGGTAGATGGTAACGATCAGGTCTCCGGGGAAGCTGAAGGCGGGAGCAAGCCCAAACAGTGGGACGTAAAGTCCAGCCGTCAGCGCTCCGGCCAGAGCAAAGATCGGCAAGCCGACGAAGAGCAGGCGCTCAACCCCTTCAGGAACGACTTCTTCCTTACTTAAAAGCTTGATGATATCCGCAACGGGCTGAAACCAGCGCGGACCAATGCGGTTCTGCAGACGAGCGACAAATTTGCGCTCGACCCACTCATAGGCCAAGCTGAAAATCAGCAGGAATAGACCGGTGGGGAAAAACAGCAAATTGGCTATGTTTTGAATGGCGCTCAACGGCTGCCTCCAACCTTCCGCCTTTTCGACAGAGCTTCAAATGGGACGATTTGTTTTTCGCCATGAACATCACGGAGCAGGACTGCCCGGTCATTGCAGGAGAAGCAGGGATCAATCCCGGACAGGATCAGCGGCACGTCTGCAAGCTGATGGCCAATCACGAGGGCGGCGACTGATGCAAAATTGCAGATGCTCGGCGTTCTAACTTTGATTCGCTCAGGCTTCTCGCCGCCGTTGCTCTTGATGAAATACAGCAGCTCACCGCGCGGCGCTTCCACCCGGCTGATCGTCTCACCAGCAGGGATCTTGCGGGGCATGCGAGAAGTCAAATCTCCTTCAGGGATATGTTCCAGGATGGTGAGGATCGCCTGGCAGCTGATCAGGCATTCCTTGATGCGGACGATGAACTTTGCTTCGAGGTCGCCGGCTGTTGCACGGGCGCTATTTACCGGGAAGGTCTTATATGAACCGTATGGGGATTCAATCCGGATGTCGCGAACGACACCAGAGGCGCGTGCGGTTGGCCCTACCACTCCGAGGCGCTCGACATCTTCGGCGGACATCACACCCACATTACGCGTCCGCTGCAAAAAGGCTACGTCCGTCGAAACGACTTCCAGATAGTGGTTCAGGCGCTTCTCGATGAATTCGATCCCTTTGCGGATCGTCTCCGTGTTGGCACTGTTAATATCATTCTTCACACCACCCAGGACGTTGATCGAGTAGTTTACCCGATTTCCGGTAACATCCTCCAGCAGGTCCATTACTTTTTCTCTGTCACGCCAGGAATACATGAACAGGGTTTCAAAGCCGGCCTCATGTGCGGCGACGCCCACCCACAGCAGGTGGCTATGGATGCGCTCTAACCCGGCGACCAGCTCGCGGATCGCCTGGGCGCGCGGCGGCGCTTCGACGCCGGCAAGCTTTTCAACGCCCAGGCTGTAGGCCAAGGCATGGGTGTGCGAACAAATTCCGCAGACGCGCTCAAACAGGTAAAGATTTTGGGTCCAGTTACGGTCTTCGCAGGCCTTTTCAATACCGCGGTGGACATAGCCAAGCCGGATGGAAGCCCCTGTCACGACTTCGCCATCTACTGCGAATTCGAAGTGACCAGGCTCTTTGAGGGCGGGATGCTGCGGGCCGATCGGGACGATAAATACCTCTTTAAGGTTTCCACCGGACCGCAGGCGATGGTTTTCCGGTCTTTCACCGGCAGACTTTCCAGGACTGCGTCTTTGCGCAGGGGATATACGCCGTCCGGCCAATCGTCCGGCAGGAACAGCCGGTCCGGGTTCGGGGTGTTGTCAACGACGATTCCGAGCATTTCTATCAATTCGCGCTCGTACACGCTCGTCGAAGGAATGATGGAACAAATGCTCGGCACGTGCGGATCTTCGCGGCGGCATGCGGACACGCAAGCTGACAATTGCGGCACCGGAGCAGAAGTGGTACAGGGCTTCGATCAGACCGGCTTCAACGCCAGCATCCAACCCGGTTATGGCGGAGAGATAACCCCATTTGGCATCGATCAGAGCAGCAACTGCCGCAGGCACATCGTCCGGTTGGATGATTATATCCAGCCGGTTCGCTTCTGGGGTCAGGGTTTCGAGGGTCCATTCAGCAAGCAGCTGAACAGCAGTTTGAAGTCTGGCTTCGGTATTCATGATTTCTCCTTCGGGTCCAGGCTGTGCAGCAATTTGATGACGCCATCAATGATCGCTTCAGGGCGAGGAGGGCAGCCAGGGATGTATGCATCCACCGGGATCACCTCATCAATATGTCCGATGACATTGTAGCAGCCCTGGAAAGCGCCCCCTGAGATGCCGCAGGAACCGACCGCAACGACAAATTTCGG
Organism: uncultured Chloroflexia bacterium; assembly: GCA_963726375.1. Taxonomy (GTDB): domain Bacteria; phylum Chloroflexota; class Anaerolineae; order Anaerolineales; family UBA4823; genus UTCFX2. The sequence goes on from CAVSCE010000008.1 coordinate 534,319, forward strand.
ATTGGGCATTTGTTCGTAGATTTGCAGCAACCGCTCTCTGGCCTGACGAGTGACCGGTCCGGTGCAGATCAGCACATCGGCATGGCGAGGGCTGCCCTGGAGTTTGACGCCGAAACGTTCCAGGTCGTAGCGCGGGGTGAGGGTCGCCAGAATTTCAATATCGCAACCGTTACATGACCCGCTGTTGAAATGAATCGCCCAGGGCGAGTTGATCCGCGCCCAGGTTCTTAATCCTTCAACAGCCTGGTCGATTGTGTTTTCAAGTGAAAAGCTCATCGATAAACTCCTTTATCCGATTATCCAAGGATCAGCGCAACCAGGGCCACCATCAGGCCGATCAGGTAGATCCCAGACATCCAGGTTAAGCCACCCGTGCCCAACATCAGCACCCCCAGGTGGAGGATCGCGAAGAAGAGTGCAATCACAAAAAACTGGCGATATCCCGGGGCACCGCCGACGGTGTGATCGGCTTCACCGCCAGAATACAGACTGGATTTTACAGCAGATGTCTCTGCCTCGACCAGCCAGCCGCCGACCTATTCCCGATAAGATGGCTGACAGGATCAGGAAGATGATAAACGCTACAGGCGGGGTGAAAATCCATTCACTCATAATCAACTCCTCTTCAAACGGTTCAATTCAAGCCAAAGGCGGCCATAAAGGCTGTGCTCGCAGGGACTGTGAGCCACTCGACGAGACCCGGGAAAAAAGCCCAACAAAACCACTGCAAGGCTTAAAATGACCAGAGGGATCGTCATTTGAACTGGGATTCGGCTGGCGCCGGATATGGCTGACGAAGTATTCTTACGATAGACCGCGTTCACCATTGGAGCATAGTATGCCAGCGAGAGGACGCTGTTCAGCGCGGCAAAAATTACCAATAAACTAAGAATGACGTCTTGAGAGCTAAAACCGGAGACAAAGATCTGCCATTTTGACATAAATCCAGCCAAAGGAGGCAGGCCGCCCAAACCCAGAACGGCAAGGCTGAGCGCCAATGCGGCGATGGGGAAACGCTGGGATGCTCCAGCGAGGTCTGCGACCGTCAATGCTGCGTGCTTCGTTTCACCGCCGGCACTGGAGCGCTCGACTGCAAAGAGCAGCGAACCGGCTGCCAGGAAGGCCAGGCCTTTCATCAAGCCGTGATTGAACAGGTGGAACAGGCCTCCTTGGGCTCCAGCAGCCTGACCGGCATAGAGAGCGACTCCCAGGCCGAATACGATATATCCGACGTGGCTCAGGCTCGAATAAGCCAGCATACGTTTGACCTGCTTCTGGCGCAGGGCCATCAGGTTGCCAACCAGCATATTCAGAGCTCCGGCGGTCAAGAAGACAACTCCCCAGACCGAAGTCGGGTAGCCGCTGGAATCAAGCCCAGCAAGCGGTCCAAGCGAGCGCAGCATCGCAATTAAACCTGCTTCGATGACGATGCCGGAGAGCATTGCACTGATTCCGCTGGGGGCCTGCGTATGGGCATCCGGCAGCCAGGTATGCATTGGGACCAGGGCGGCTTTGACGGCAAAACCCGCGAGCATCATCCCACCAGCCGCCAGAAGAATCGGGCTTTTGACGGCTGCCGCCTGGATTTGGTTCAGATCCAGCGTGCCGGTTTGCATCAGCACCAGGGAGATGCCTAACAGCACAAAGACAGAACCCGTGGCGCTTTGGATCACATACTTTACACCGGCTTCAAGCGAGGCGGGTTGATCCCGATAGAACGTGACCAGCAAATAGGAGGAAACAGCCATCGCTTCGAACCAGATCCACAAATTAAACAGGTCCGCTGCGCATCCCAGGCTGATGATCACGCCGCACATGGTCAGAAGCATGGCGTAGTATTTCTCTTCACCATCTTCGCCCCGCAAATAGGGACCAGAAAAGAGCACAACAAGCGTGGTCAGAACGAGCACGACAGCGGTCAGAAGCAGACTGAGCCCGTCAAAGCGCAGCGGAATTGACCCGGCCTGGGCTGATAATACACCAGATTTTTGGAATTCAGCTGCAGTCAGGACGAAGGGCACCCAGGTTAACGCAAGCGGGATGAAAGCCAGCAGTGCAGGCAAACCTTTGTGCTTAAGACCTGATCGTCTAGCTGATATTCGACAGATAAGATAGACCAGCGGTGATGAAAGGAGGGGGATGGCAATAAGCCAGATAAAAACAGGGATATTCATAGCTCTACTCGTTTTTGGCGGATCCTAGATTGTCCAGGCCAGCCAGACCAGAACAGCGATCAGGCCGACGATGACACCGACCAGGTTCCAGTTAAGCAGGCCGGTTTGAAGCTGGCGCAGGGATTCTGCAGCATTGATGGTGGTGTTGACTACCCAGCGATTGACATCTTCGAAACCAAAACCCTGCACAGCCAACCGGCTGATCCCGGAAAGCTGGCGAGCAAACCACGACAGCCGCGCCCGGAAATGCCATGCGCCTAACCCGACCAGGATGACCGCCAGTGCCAGCCAGGTGGCTGGCGCGGAGAGAATTTCAACGACAAAAGCCCAGGTGGTCTCAGGATGGATCTCATGGAACGGAAGCGTCTCGTACAACAGCCAGGAAAAAGGCCCAGCCAGCAGCCAGGTCGTCCAGGCGGCAAAGGCCAGTGGGGCAAGCGCCACGCGCATCGCCTGCGGAGCGTCGTGGACGTGCTGGGTTCCGGGTTCAGATGAGCCGGCAAAGAAGACCATCCAGACCATCCGGTAAGTGTAAAAAGCTGTCAGGCCGGCAACGACCAGCATCAAGAGAAAGGCCCAGGGTGGCCCGCCTTGCAGACCGGCTTCAAGAACCAGCTCTTTGCTCCAAAATCCATTGAGGATAGGAATACCGGCCAGGGCAAGTGACCCGGTTATGAAAACCGCGCGAACGAAGGGCATTGGGACGTTCTGCCGCCCCATCAGGCGCATATCCCGCGTCCCGACTGCGTGGATAACTGCACCCGCTCCAAGGAAGAGCAGCGCTTTGAAAACCGCATGGCTGAGGAGATGGAATTGACTGGCAAAAATACCGCCTGCGCCAATCGCGTACACCATATAACCAAGCTGGCTGATGGTTGAATATGCGAGAACCCGTTTCAAATCGTTTGCTACCATGGCCATCAAGGCAGCGATCAGCGCTGAGAGTGCGCCGACTGCAATAACGGCTGTGCGCCAGTACGGCACATCCTGGAAAGCCGGGTAAAAACGAGCCAGAAGGTAAACTCCCGCATTCACCATGGTCGCGGCGTGGATCAGAGCGCTGATCGGAGTAGGCGCTTCCATCGCGTCGGGCAGCCAGGTGTGGAAGGGGATCTGGGCGGATTTTGCAGCAGCGGCAATTAGAAATCCAAAGGCGACCAACGCCAGCAGCGATGCCGGAAAACCAGCTGACTGGGACATGAAATCCGAGATTTCAAAGCTGCCGGTTTGGGTATAGGCGATCAGAGCGCCTGCAAGCAAGCCGACACCACCAACCTGTGTGATGATCAGGGCTTTGATTCCACCGGCGACGGCTTTTGGATCATCGTTATAGAAAGAGATCAGCGCATACGAACACAACGCAGTGATCTCCCAGAAAATGAATAAGAAAAGCATGCTGCCCGTCAGCACAAGCCCGACCATCCCGCCGATGAAGAAAAGGACCCAGAAAATAGTAACGTCCTAGCTGGCTGTCTCCATGCATGTAGTCGATGGAGAAGACCACTGCCAGGCTGCCGATCACTGTGGCAATCACCGCAAGGAATACACCCAGCCCATCGGGAACAAAGGTTAACTCGCCAAAGTAATCGCCCATTGGAATGCTAATCACAGCCTGACTGCCGGGGAATGCCAGGAGGGCCAGAGCGGCCAACCCGGCAGCGGCAGAGAAGACTGTCGCAGTGGTATGCTGCAAGCGGGAGATGTTTGTTGAAGTTGAGCGTTTTGAACCGATCGCCCAGACCAACAGCGCCCCCAGCCAGGGCAAACCTATGGAAAGCAGGATCAAAGTAGCTGCCATGGTTTATCCTTTCAGGGTGGAGAGATCACGCAGGTCGAGCGAACCAAGCCGCTGTCGGACACGCACCGCCAGGGCAAGTCCAATCACCGCTACGATGGTATCGGCAACGATCACGGTCACAGCCAGGCTTTGGCCCAGATCGACCTGTCCGCTAATCTTTCCGCCGAGCACAAGCGCGAGCACAGCCGATTTAACCAGAATCTGCAGGACGGCAACAATCTTGATCAGGTTGCGGGTCACCAACAAACCGTAGATGCCAACGCCCAGCAAGCCGATCACACCGATCAAGGCAATGGTCAGGGGTGAAAATGAGCTCATTCTTGAACCTCCTCCGGCTGAACCGAAGACGACATGGATTGTTCGGCTGAAGCGCCCAGAAGTTCCTGCGGTCCAGCCATCTCGGAGATTGGTTTTCTGACTGCTGGCCTGGTTTCTGACAGCAGGCCAATCAATCCCATCACACCAGAAAAAATCAGCACTACCTGGGCGATCACATCGAGGCCGCGCCGCTCCCAGAGCATCGTTCCAAAGGGAATCTGGAGAAGGCGGGTTTGAATCGCGGGAAATCGGGAAAACGAACCAGCCCAGCACGAACGCGACGACCATCACGAGCAGCCAGACCAGCCAGCGAGGGATGAAAGTCGGCTCATCGAAGGTCGCCTCACCGACGATGCTGAATGCAAAAACAAAAAGAACCGTGACAAGCCCTGCACCAACGCTGAGCTCGATGACGGCGACATCCGGCGCGCCGAGCGAGTAGATCAGGATCGCAACCAGAGCGCTTGTGAATGCCAACCAGATGGTGACGTTCAGCAATCGACCAGTCCGCATCACTTGAAAGGCGCAAAAAATGGCTGCTATGACCAGTAGCAAATTGAACATATACAATCTCCTTGGGGTTTTCCGGTAAAAGAGTGGGACAAGGTGGAAGTTCAGGTGCGGATTGACCCCGAATGGCCGGCAAAAAACGTGAAAAATATCACAATTTAGTATATCCCTAATGTTTTCCATGTGATGTGTAATATGTCATCAAAGGGCGATGACTTATTACGTGAATTATCACTTATATTGACCAATTTCGGCTCGATGCGAGCACCGTATCAGGTAGAATCAAGCCGTGCCTATTCTTTCGGTCTTGATGCCCTGCTACAATACGACCGTGACCCTGGATGAGGCCCTTGAGAGCCTACTTAACCAAACTCTGGCAGATTTTGAGATCGTCTGCGTGGACGACGGATCCGATGACGGGACGGGAGAGAAGCTTGAAACCTGGGCTGGGAAAGAACCACGCCTGAAGGTCTTTCACCAACCGCACAAAGGGATTATCCAGGCTTTGAATGCAGGATTGAACGTGTGCAGCGCACCGTACGTGGCGCGGATGGACGCTGACGATCGATCCAGACAAGAGCGATTTCAGCGCCAGGTCGATTTTTTAGAGTCTCACCCGCTAATCGATGTCGTGGGCTGCCGGGTGGCTGGATTTCCTGTTGAGCATGTTCGAGCAGGCTTCCAGGTCTATATGGATTGGCTGAATACGCTGATGTTTGACGAAGATATCCGCCGGAATATTTTTATTGAGAGCCCACTGCCTCACCCCAGCACTGCTTTTCGACGGGAAGAAATCCTTCGACTAGGCGGCTACCAGGAGCACGGCTGGGCTGAAGATTATGACCTCTGGCTGCGCCTCTATCTGGCAGGCTGCCGATTTGCAAAGATCCCGGATGTGCTGCTGGATTGGCGCGAGCATCCAGGAAGATTGAGCATGGTTGACCGGCGGTACTCGCTCGAGAACTTTTTACGGGCAAAATCACACTACCTCATGCTGGGACCGCTGAAAGGGAGGGATGCACTGATCATCTGGGGAGCTGGCATGGTTGGAAGGAGGTTGGGCAAGCAGCTGCTCCGCCTCATGGCGCCGCTGGTCGCTTATGTGGATATCAAACCCGAGAAGATCGGCAAATATCAACACGGCCGGCGGATCATCTCACCGGAAGAGCTGCCGGCTTGCTGGAATCGCTTCCGCAATCCGGTCCTGCTCGGTGCAGTTAGCGGGAATGTTTCACGCTCAATCATCGGTCAACACTTGGAATCGATTGGGCTGCGTGAGGGAGAGGATTGGTGGAGCGCCGCATGAGATGCAAGCCTGGAGGTTGCAGGGATATTAACCGGTTTGAAAATTGAATGGAGGTCTGGATGGAATTGAAGGATGTTTTTCGGAAAGGCATGAAAGCCGAACAAACCTTTCTTGTGGAGGAACAGTTCACAGCCGGGCATGTTGGGAGCGGTTCGCTACGTGTGCTTGCTACACCGAGCATGATAGGCTTTATGGAACGGGTGGCGCGTGATTTGATGGAAGAAATCCTGCCAGAAGGGATCTCGAGTGTTGGCGTTCATGTGGATATCCGCCACCTGGCCGCGACTCCAGTGGGATGTATGGTGCGCGTTACGGTTGAAGTGGAAAAAGCAGAAGGGCGACGGGTTGATTTTAGCGTTGAAGCCTGGGATGAAGTTGAAAAAGTCGGCGAAGGCCGCCACCAGCGTTATGCAATCGACGTTGAGCGCTTTCTCGGGCGCCTGGAGTCGAAACTTCCAAAAAGCGGAGGGGAATGAAGCAGATTAATGACGGCGCAGAGAGCGGGCAGCAAAGAAAGCCAGGACAATTCCTGCCAGCAGAAACAGTCCCCCCAGGATCCCGAGGATGGGCGAGCGACTGCCTTCAGGTGTGGGGATGGAAGGCGCTTCGGCGAGCGTCTGGGTATTCGCCTGTGCTCCAAAGTTTATATATGTGATGTCACCAGCCCCCAGCTCCAGCTCGTAGCTGTTTTGAGTTGTCGCATTATAGCCTTCTGGAACCGCAATGCTGATCGTGTAATCTCCTTCAGGGAGCTGCTCGAAGCACTTCGGATCGACGCCTATGCCGGTATTGAAGGATTCGGAAACCGTATTGGCGCTGTTCCCAAAGCTGACTGCCCCATCTGGGATGGATTCCTCGTCTTCCTGGCGAATGGAATCGCCGTTGATATCGTTGAAGAGCAGAAGGCAGAGAGTGCCAAGACCGGGTTTGGGGGATGGGGTCGGCAGAATAGGAGTGGGGGTGGGCGTGGGTCCAGCAGTTGGAGTGACTTCGGCCGGACCGCCGAGGCCAAGCAACAATTCCTCGCCTTCAAATATCGTATCGCTGGTCAGATTATTCAGACCGCGCAGTTTGTCGAGCGGGACACCCGTAAGCAGCGAAATCCCCAGCAAGGTGTCGTTCGGTTGGACTATATAAATGATGCGCCCGTCAGGTCCGGGTGTAGGGGTGTAAATCGGTATCTGGGCTTCTGGGGCAGCCTGGACGGTGGAAAAAAAGCCGAAGGGAACCGATCCAGCAGCCAACCAGATCAGGACCGCAGTCAGGGGAAGAATAATCGCGCCAGGCAGATGTTTATTTTGGAACAGTTTTCTCATCACATTCAGGATTATACCGGAGAACGGCCGGTTCGTTTTATTGGGAATTTATCTGGATGAGATCGATTCAGGAAGCCTGGGTATCAGGCTTCTGGGAAGCCCGGATGATCACGCCTTGCAAAGCAACGAAAGCGATTCCGTTAAAAACCACGGTGGCTATCATCACAGGCAGGATGCTGTTTGATGCGCCATTGCGGTAAAGCAGAGGGACAACCAGAGCTCCGAGGGCGCGGCCAATCGCAGTTGCGGCGATATAGACTGACAGGAAAGTAGCGCGAGCCGCCGGGATCACCTCGGACATCAGCGGGATGCTGCTTACCAGAGCGAACTCAAATGTCAGGTAGATCAGAAACAGCCCGACCAACGCACCCGTAAGCGTGCCGCCCAGGTAAGGCAAGGCAAGCGCAGCGACGGCATTCAAAGCCAAGCCAATCGAGACCGCCCGACGTTTGCCAATCCAATCGACAAAACCAATCACGAGCAGCTCACCGGTTAATTCAGAGGCGCCGATGATCGCGGATGCTACTGCCAGGGCTGCAATTTTTACAGCAAATGAATCCTCCAGCCAGATTCCAAAAGTCAGGTTTATCTGCTCGTTGGCAGCGCTCAGGGCCAGCCCAAACAGAATGCCGGCTAACGCTGGCGGATAGGCAATCACCTTACCCAAATTCTTCAAGACTCCCGAATGAATGGGTGCAGCCGGTCGATCATCAGGGAAGAATCAGCCAGAGCAGGGACATCCCTGCCAGACCAAATCCAGCCAACCACGGGAAGGGAGCCTGCCAACCGTATTGAGCGATGATCGCTCCGATAATCGGGACGCCAATAATGTAGCTGAGCGACCAGCCCAATTCGCCCAATCCCAAAACAAAAGCACGCCGCTGATAGGGAACGCGGTCGCCAAGGAAAGCCTGCATTGAGGGGACAAAGACGAAGTTCGCCATCATCCCCAGCACAAGCATGATCACAAACGCGGGATAACTCGGCCAGAGGGCCATCACCGCGGCGCCGGCGGTAAACAGGGTGACCCCGAAAATCATTCCAGCCTTGCGGCCTCGGCTGTCGCCGACCGAGGCAAGAAATGGACCGAGCACGCCGGATGCGGACCGAATGGTGATCGCAAGGGAAAGAAGCCGCAGATCGATTTCCAAGCCGCGTCCGAAGATTGGAAGTAATGGGTATACCATCCGCACAAGGGTGTTGACTCCCGTGCGCACGGCAACAAAGACGGGTACCTGGTAAAGCAGCGAGCCTTTGATCGATCTCATGAGCCCCAGGAAAATTTAAGGGGAGTTTTTACAGGTGTTGATGCAGGCTGAAGATGGATCGCGCCGTCTCCAAAGGCGGGCGACCTGCAGCGCGGCAAGAAGTGCTGCGGCCACAAGAACAGCAAAATACACCTGGATCAACCGCGAGTCGGAAGAGAGGATCGGCGAACGAGGGTGCATCACTTCGCCTGTTCCAGCGAGTGAAAGCAGTAACGCCAGGATGAAGGCGATATTCGCAGCGGAAGTCCAGGCAGGTCTGTCAAGCATGGTCAGGCCGACCTGGAGCAAAAGCCCTGCAATCGCGAAGATCATGGCAAGCCGCCAGCGAGGTTCGGCCAGGTAGAGCCCATTCCAGCTGGTCTGCATCGCCCAAATCGAAATCGGCAGGTATGACACCCAAAAAACAAGGCCGGTCCGGCCTAAGGCCTCTGACCACGAATGGAGATCGGAGCGATGGGTCAGCAGGGCGGCTGATCCGACTGCTCCGGATGCGACCATGACAGCTAAAGATGTCCAGACCCAGGCGCCGTGCAGGTACACCACCCGGATGTTTTTACCAAGGGATTTTTCCTCAGGACCGAGTGCAGTGAGCAGGACCGATCGCGACCAGAAAAAATGCGATCCAAAAAACAGGAGATTTGGCAAATAATGCTATTCGGACTTTCATATCGAGGACCGCTTTGTACTGGAAGACGCTCGCAGCAGCCACCACCTCCCGAGCTGCCAGGCGGCAAGACTGATCAGCAGCACAAGCCCGATGAAGAAAACCTGGATCTCGCGTGCAGTTGTGTTCAGGATCGGTGATTGGGGATGAAGGATGGTTTCGATCCCGTTCATGCCGATGACCCAAGCTGCAGCAAAGAGAATATTTCCGAGGGCTGTCCAGCGCAAGTCGGGTAAAAATGAAAGGCCTGATTGGAGCAGCAAGCCGGCGACAGCCAGGTTGAAAGGAATCCGGAAGCGCGGCTCATCCAGGAATAAGCCATTCCAATTGAGCTGCATAACGAGCAGCGATAACGGCAGAAATCCGATCCAGAAACAGATCGCCGATCGACCTAAGGCTTGCGACCAGGCCAGGAACGAGTGCTTCCTGGCAACCAATCCGACGATTCCTGTCAGGGCGGCGGCGAAAAAGGTGAGGATCGCAGCCCAAACCCAGGCACCGTGAAAGTATACAATCCGCGCATCTGACCCCAGCGTTTTTTCCAGCGGAGCCGAGGCTGCCAGCGCTAACGCCAGAGCGAGAAAAATCAGCATCCAGAGAATGGGGTGTCTGGTCATAAGCCTTGATTTTACCTCATCCAGGCTCGATGACTGCGTTTTGGAATGGGTCGATAATCTGGCTTAATCCCGGTCAGGTCTTGTCCGGGTAGGTGTATTGGTGGGAGGGGAACTCTAAATCACGAGCCGGGTGGGGCTTACGGTTAAGGAAGGGACTGGGACAGGGGTCTTCGTGTTGCGGGGTGTTGCAGAGGAATGGGAAGTTAACGTCGGAGATGGCATGAGGCCTGGCGCGGACGCAGTTTTTGTGGGAGGTGTGTATGAGGGGGTGAGACTAAGGGTGACCTGGATGGCTCACTGCGCTCGTTTCGCTGGCTTCGCTCGTTTCACTCGATTCGCTCGCTGTCGGTAGGGAACCGCCGGGAGAGGTCAGGTCATTGAACAGACGGTAGCCTCCTGCAAACAGGATGAGCAGCGCTGCGAGGGCGATGAGCGTCCAGAGCCATGGCTTGATGCGTCTGGGTGACCGGTGGAGGCGCGACGGCTGCAGCGGTTGAGGGTGTTCACCTTCAATGTCAGACTGCAGCTGGAAGGCCAGCTCCGCTTCCAGGCGGGCGCGCTCCTGGATTTCACGGCGGGCCTGTTCCAGCGCTTCTTGGCGGGCCGTCTCTACAGCTTCCTGGCGGACCAGCTCCTCGGCTTCATGCCAGCGCCGAATTTGCTCCTGATGTCTGGCATGCGCCTCGGCATCTGTCAGACCGGATTTTATGGATCGCTCGAGGGATTGTACGAAATCTAATGAGTTGTCAAAACGCCGGGCAGGATCGGGGTGCAAGGCCCGTTCGATGATTTCGGCGACCTGAGGAGGGACGATCTCGGGGGAAGAAGAGACGAATCGAAATTTGCGGTTTTTTTTGCCTGAATCTCTGCAACGTCAGGTGCCTCGAAGGCAGGCTTTCCTGTCAGCATCTCCACCAGAGTGCAACCCAGCATGTATAAATCTGCACGGGGGGTGACTGGACCGCCCTGAATGACTTCCGGAGGCAGGTATTGAGCCTGATTCAGCCGAGGCGGCTCAACTGGCAGGATCATCCGGACAGCCTGAGAAAGCCCGTAATCGCTCAGAACGGCACCCTGGTCGGCGCCGAGCAGGATGTTCTGCGGCGTTATCCTGCCGTGGTTCCAGCTGTGCTCCTCAGCGAATTCGATCGCCTGCGCCAGCTGTTCAAGGGTCTGCAGAGCGCGGTCCCAGGGCAAGGGACCTGAATTTGACAGGCAGGCGCTTAATGTCTCGCCAGCGATAAAACGCTCGGCGAAATAATATTGCCCTGACCCGCTGCCGGTCTCCCAGACCCAGGCAATCCGCGGGTGGACAAGCTCTGAAGCGCGCTGGATATGATCCAGGAACTCGCGGTAGGTCTTTTCTGTCGGGAGCAGTCCGGGGATAAGAAGCTTGAGCGCGACCGGACGCCTGCGGACGAGGTCAGTGGCGCGGAATGTCTCCGTGAACCTGCCGGCACCAAGCCTGGAATCAATCCGGTATTGACCAAAAGTAGAAGAAACCAAAGGTTCCCCGTTTTTGTTCGATGTTATCTCAGCATCGGCATCTTGATCCCGTGGCGCCTGGCGGCCTGGATGGCTTCAGGGTAGCCTGCGTCGGCATGGCGGACGACCCCCATACCGGGATCGCTTGTCAGGACGCGCTCCAAACGGCGCGCTGCGGCTGGTGTTCCGTCAGCAACGATCACCTGCCCGGCATGCTGGCTGAATCCGATCCCAACGCCGCCGCCGTGATGGAAGGAAACCCAGGTAGCGCCGCCCACGGCATTGATCAGCGCATTCAGGATCGCCCAGTCGCTGACCGCGTCTGTGCCGTCGAGCATCCCTTCCGTTTCACGGTTAGGGGAAGCCACCGAACCGGCATCGAGGTGATCGCGACCAATCACGATAGGAGCCTTGAGCTCGCCACTTGCGACCATCTCATTGAATTTCAACCCGGCTCGAGAGCGCTCACCGTATCCCAACCAGCAGATCCGGGCAGGCAAGCCCTGAAACGGGACAATTTCGCGGGCCATCTTCAGCCAGCGGTGAAGATGTTCATCCTCCGGGAAGAGGTCCATCACTGCTTTGTCTGTCCTGTATATGTCCTCAGGGTCACCAGACAACGCCACCCAGCGGAATGGACCTTTCCCTTCACAAAACAGGGGGCGGATGTAGGCAGGGACAAAGCCCGGGAATTCAAAAGCATCTGAGACGCCATAATCATAAGCTCGCTGGCGAAGGTTATTCCCATAATCAAATACTTCTGCGCCTGCACGGCGGAAGGCGAGCATAGCCTGAACATGTTTTGCCATCGATTCCATCGAAAGGCGCTCGTACTCGGCTGGCCTGCTCCGGCGAAGCTCGTCGGCTGCGGTCAGGCTCAACCCGGCAGGTACGTACATCAGGACATCATGAGCAGGGGTCTGGTCGGTCACAACGTCCGGGTTCACACCGCGAAGCACCAGCTCAGGATAGATCTCTGCCGCATTCCCGATCAGGCCGATCGAGCGCGGGACTTTTTTTTGCTTGTATTCTTCCACCAAAGTCATTGCTTCTTCCAGGGTGTCAACGACCTCGTTCACATAACCGATTTCATGTCGACGGCGGGCTCGCTCGGGATCGACTTCGACGATCAATCCAACACCTTCATTCATCGTGATTGCCAGAGGCTGAGCTCCGCCCATCCCCCCCAACCCTGCAGTGAGCACAAACTTTCCTTTCAAAGATCCCCAGCCGCGCTGCAGCGCCAGAGATCCAAGCGTTTCGTATGTTCCTTGAAGGATGCCCTGCGTACCGATATAGATCCAGGATCCAGCGGTCATCTGACCGAACATGATCAGCCCGCGGGCTGCAAGATCGTCGAAATGTTCCTGGGTAGCCCAATGCGGGACCAGGTTTGAATTGGCAATCAGAACACGCGGCGCATCCGGGTGCGACTTAAAAACCACCACAGGCTTGCCGGATTGCACCAGCAAGGTTTCATCATCTTCCAGCTCGCGCAGGGTATCCAGGATGGCATCGAAAGCCTCCCAGCTGCGGGCGGCTTTGCCCCGACCGCCATAGACAACCAGCTCCATCGGTTTTTCAGCCACTTCTGGATCAAGATTATTCTGGATCATCCGGTAGGCTGCTTCAGTCAGCCAGGATTTACACGTTAATTGGGTCCCGCGCGGTGCTCGAACAATGCGTGGCTCTGACATACTCACCTCCAGAAACGAACAAGCAGGAATATCCTATTGTTTGATTATACGATAAGAGCAGCGGAGGGAGCAGGGAAGCTGGCGAGGAATTGAGATCCTATTAGGTTTTGGGGGAGACAGAAAGAATAAAAACTGGCTCAGAGCAGAAGCCATCGCAACCGAGGGACTGATCTGAGCCAGTTGAGAAGACCGTTGATTTCTTCTTCAGCTGTGCGCCGTGGAGGATCTGTTTTGACAGAGTAAGGTCGATGAATATCAGTTCTTCATAAAGGTGTCGAAAGTGGTCGATCGCAAGCGCTGAACAAGCTCAGATTGAGCGTCACACCAGATCGGCTGCATGGGACAATTGTCGCCGAAGGTGCAGGCGCCGTTCCCCGCGACACACTCGTTTAGAAGGATCGGTCCATCGATCGCTTCGACAACCTCGAGAAGGGAGATCTGTTCTGGAGATCGCGCCAGTGAGACGCCTCCACGCGCGCCGCGCGACGTCTGCAGCAATCCGGCGACGGAAAGCTGGGATACGATCTTCGCCAGGAACGAAGGCGGGATCTGCTGCTCCTGGGCAATCTGGCTCGTGGCAGCTCGCATTTCAGGTCCAATCTTGGACAGATAAAGGACTGCCCGGACTGCATAATCGGCTTGGCGTGTAATCTGCATCTTCGATCTCCATTAATCAAAATAAAGTGTTCTATTAAGATAATTTTTATTTCAATTATTTTAGACTGTTTTTAGCCAATTCACAAGTGACAGAGGTCATGACTAATAGATGACTGTCATCATTAATGTGCATGAGCGGGATATCTAAAACATTCATATCCAACAGGATATGGTAAGATAGGCAGTTGGTTATGTGGATTGACCTGATAAATTCGGATGTTATTGGGAGATTATTATGAAACAGATCTGTGTTGTTGGCGTCGGTTATGTGGGGTTGGTAACCGCGGCCTGTTTTTCTGATCTGGGCAACCGGGTGATCGCCCTGGATATCTCTGAAGAAAAGATTGCAGGGTCTCAGGCGAGGGGAAATGCCTATTTATGAGCCCGGATTGAAAGAGCTGGTTGAACGCAATCTGGGTGCGGGGCGGCTCCTGTTTACGACATCTTATGAAGAGGCGCTATCCGAGACAGAATTTGTTTTTATCGCTGTTGGCACGCCTTCGGGCGTGGACGGCGAGGCAGACCTGCGCCATGTCGCATCCGCAGCGGAGACTATTGCAAAAACGATGCAGTCGCCGTTGATCATTGTAAATAAATCCACGGTTCCTGTTGGAACAGGTGATTGGGTCGCTGATATTGTCCGCAACCACCAGAAGACACCCATTCCCTTCTCTGTTGTTTCCTGCCCAGAATTTCTGCGGGAGGGCTCGGCGATTGGGGATTTCATGCAGCCGCACCGGACGGTCCTTGGTTCGCTGGACCCAGAAGCCGCAGAAAAAGTAGCCCAGCTGCATCTGCCGCTCCGTGCTCCGATCGTGATTACCGACCTGCGGACTGCGGAGATGATTAAATATGCATCAAACGCATTCCTGGCTACAAAAATTTCTTTCATAAATGAAATTGCGAATATCTGCGAGGCTCTGGGAGCTGATGTGAAAGAGGTAGCAGTTGGAATGGGCTACGATCGGCGGATCGGTGGGATGTTTTTGGATGCGGGATTGGGCTACGGCGGTTCCTGTTTCCCCAAAGACGTCAAGGCGCTGGCATTTATGGCGGCAGAAAAAGGGCGCCATCCCCAGCTTCTATATGCGGTGATGGAGATCAATTCGGACCGGCGTCCTATGGCAGTCAACCGACTGCAAGAAATGCTGGGCGATTTGAACGGTAAAACCATCGGACTTTTAGGCCTTTCATTCAAGCCGAACACGGATGATATGCGAGATGCACCATCGATTGATATAGCGAATGCTTTGATCGCGGCAGGGGCGCATGTCTGCGGCTACGATCCAGTCGCGATGGACGTCGCCCGACCGCTTCTCCCAGAGGTGGAGATGTTCAATGACCCATACAGCATGGCTGAATGCTGCGATGCCTTGATGGTGATCACCGAGTGGAATGAATTTAAAAACCTGGACCTGACCAATCTGTGCGGGATCATGCGCCAGCCTGTAATCTTTGATGGTCGGAACATCTATGATCCGGCGATCATGAAACAAATTGGTTTTCACTATCGCGGGCTTGGGCGGGGTTATAACGGCAGCTCGTCCACCAATTAGAGCAAGCCGGTGATCGATTTCCAGGTGCCATCCGAGCGTCCGCCCGTCTGCGATTACGAGGGTTCTGAATACCAGGCCACATTCTGGGATTGCGGTGAGCGTGAATATGAGGACAGGGTGGAGGAGATCGCCCTGCGGCGGCTGCTGGCTGGACATCACGGCGAACCGCCGTTATCCGGCCGGCTGTTAGAGCTGGGGGCTGGAGCTGGACGCAATACGCCGCGCTATTCTGGTTTCGATCAAGTCGTACTGCTCGATTATTCGATGACCCAACTCCAGCAGGCTCAAGAGAGGTTGGGAAACAGCGACCGGTTCCTTTTTGTGGCAGCGGATATTTACCGCCTGCCTTTCAGCGCCGGACTGTTTGATGCGGCAACGATGATCCGCACTCTGCATCACATGGCTGAACCACGGCTTGCCCTGAAACAGGTCCGCTGGACGCTGAGACCAGGCGCGAGGTTTATCCTGGAATATGCCAACAAGCAGAACTTGAAGTCAATCGCCCGCTATCTGCTCCGACGCCAATCCTGGAACCCTTTCAGCCTGGAGCCAGTGGAATTTGCAGCGCTTAATTTCGACTTCCATCCGCGAGCGGTTCGAAGCTTGCTTAATGAGTGCGATTTCTCCGTTCAACGCCAGCTGACAGTCTCTCATTTCAGGATGAATTTCTTGAAGAAGTACGTTCCAGTGGAAATGCTGGTGGGAATGGATGCCATCGCTCAGCTCAGTGGAAATCTGTGGCAGCTTACCCCAAGTGTTTTTGTGCAGGCGCAGGCAATTGGGAATTCGCCTTCCGCCGAAAGAAACAGCTTTTTCCGCTGCCCTGAGTGCCTGGGGGAGATCCTAGAAGCAGGGGACAGCCTGGTTGCTTGCAGGAACTGCGGGCGGCGCTGGCTGATTTAAGACGGGATTTATGATTTCCGCAAGCCGGCAGACTGAGTCAGCCTGGAAAATCAAGAAGTTTTTTCGATCACCCAAAAATGAGATAAACCAAAGATTTTCAAAGGCGTCTTTTCGAGAAAGTGCAGGGTCTTGCGCAGCGCTTTTCCAAGCCGAGGACGGCGGGCAATGATGTTGTCGTAAGCGCCAAAGATGGTCTGACGCCTCACGATTCTCACAGCAAGGCCATTAAAAAGCGCTTCCAGATCTTTTTGTGAATATATCCGCACATGTGGGGCAAGTCGGTCGCGGATTGGGTGAGGTAAATAATTGACCAGGGGGATGTTGCCGAAATGGTAACGCCCACGCCAGAAGACGCCGTGCGTTTCAAAAGGATAGCCGCGATTTGGAACGAAAATAACCGCTCGTCCCATCGGCTTCAGAGTCCGGATGATCTCCTGGACTGCCAGGCGGTCGTCCTGCACGTGTTCGAGGACCTCATGGCTGAGGATCAGGTCAAAAGAGCTGCTTTGAAAAGGGAGCGCTTCGCCGGCAGCGCATGTGATCACGGCGCCTGGGTGTACGCTGTTCCTGGTTTGAGCCTGGCGAGCCCTGTCGAGATCATATTCGAGCCCGACAGCCTTTCCAGCGGAGGGCTGCCAGACGGTCCAGATAAACGCCTACACCACAGCCGTTCTCCAGCACTGCACCAAAGGCGCGGCTCCCAGCAGCAGCCAGGATCATATCGAGCCGGCGCTGCTGTCCATCCCCCCAGACATATGAAGGTTCGCCACAGCGAGAGGCTTTGTCAAAATCACGCTGGATCAGATCAGGTTGGCCAGCGGGTGTAGAGGTCATTCTCAATCCCAACTCTCAAAAGGATCCGGCCAACAATTTGATCGATCATCCCTTCCACGCTTGTCGGGCGGCTGTAGAATGCCGGCACAGGTGGGAAGATCACAGCACCTGAACTGGCTGCCAGGCTCATCAGACGCAGATGGCCCGGGTGGAGCGGAGTCTCGCGAACGGCCAGGATCAGCGGGCGGCCTTCCTTAAGGGTTACATCGGCGGCACGGCTGAGCAAATCGGCGGCATAGGAATTAGCTATCGCCGAGAGCGTTTTTATCGAACACGGCACGACTACCATCCCCATCACAGGGAAAGATCCAGAAGCAATTGCGGCTCCGATATCCAGGTACTTGTAGCTGAAATCTGCGAGAGCGACGACATCGCTCGCCATAAGGTCTGTTTCATGAACTATGGTCTTCTGGGCTGCCGGAGAAAGGACCAGATGGGTTTCTACATCAGTCTCGACCAGAGTTTCCAACAATCGAATCCCGAGGATGACCCCGGAAGCTCCACTGATACCCACAACCAGTCGGCGTGTTTTTTTCATGGACTGCCAGCCTTCCCCTGGTCTGGTTTTCGACCCCAGTGGATGGCAATCGTCCCAAACATCCTGCGCTCAAAACTAATATCTTCAAATCCAGCCTGCTTCAGAAGGTCCGCGAGCTGCTCAGGCTCCAGGAACGATTCGGTCGAATCTGGCAGGTACTTGTAGGCTTCAGCCTGCCCGGCGATCAGCCGACCGAGAGCAGGGATGATCGTATGCAGATGAAAACGAAGGAGAGGGGCGATTGGAGAATGCGAAGGTGGGGACGTATCAAGTGCTACCCAGCGACCGCCGGGTTTGAGTACCCGCAGCTGTTCGCTTAATGCCCCGGGCAGGTCGGTGACGTTCCGAAGCAGAAAGCCGGAAATGACTGCGTCGAAAATATTCTTTTCAAACGGAAGCTGAACCGCATCGGCGCCCAGCCAGGTCAAATCACCATCAGGCTCTTCACCCAGCCGTTTCTTTCCCACTTGCATCATTTCCAACGTAAAATCGGCAGCCACCGCGTGGAGCCTCCTGGCTGTGTTCCAGGGCGAGCCGCGTCAGATCGCCTGTGCCTGCACCGAGGTCGAGAAGCCACCCGCCTTGGGGGAGCGCGGCAAGATCGATCACCTGTTTGCGCCAGCGAACATCCTGACCAGCGGTCATGATCCGGTTCATCAAATCATAACGCGCGGCGATGCGTCCAAACATCTCCCGGACATAGAGTGATCGCTCGACGCCCTGCAGGTTTGCCAACTTCGCTCCTTCAGGATGCCAGCTTGTTTTCAAGCAGCGCAGCGTCTTCCATTTTTGCCACTCGCTTGCCTTCTTCAGTGTCGACGCGGCTTAAAAGGAAACCGCCGACGATAAAGAAGATAATCAGGCTTAAGATAGCCGGTTGGCTGCGGCCAAACAGCAGTCCTGCAGCAACAAAAAATAAGGGACCGAAGAATGTAGAAACTTTCTCCATGATCCCAAATAAGCCGAAAAACTCACCGCTCTTATATGCAGGTGTCATGGCCGAGTACAGGCTCCGGCTGAGGGCCTGGCTGCCGCCCTGGACAATGGCGACCATCCATGCCAGGAACCAGAATTCAATCACGCTGTCCAGGAAGTAACCCCAGACGGCGACAACCGAATACACTACTAATGAAAGGATAATGCTGCGCTTGGTGTCGAAAAGCTTGACTGCGTTGGAGAGGAAGATTGGGCCGAGCAGGAGAGCAAGAACCAGCAGAAGCAGCTCCAGACAAAAAATGATCCCGATGATCACAGCCAGGTTACTCTGACGGGAGGGCTGCAGGACTTCGAAAGAGACCAGGCTCACCTGGCTGCCCAGGCTGGATGGGTTGCGTTGGCCGGTGTTCACCAGCTCCAGCGTATGCTCGCCTGGATCAAGCGCCTGGAAGGTTTCGCTTGCATCAAATTTCGGGGTCTCGTTGTACCCATCAATCGTGACCGGTTGGCCGGTCTCTTCAGAGATGATTGGCTGTCCATCCAGATGGACGGCCCAGATGCCGTGATCTGGTCCCTGTCCGTAAATCAATTCAACACGCTGGCCGTTGAAGACGAGAATTGCGCTGGCTGCCGGGTCTGTGCTGGTGATCAGCGGCTGTGCAACGGACTGTTCTGAAGGATGCTGAGGGCTGCCAGGCTCCTTGCAGCTTGATATCCTGCAGAGTCGGGGAGATAAAGCCCTTGACCGACGGCAGCCGCGGTGGAGGTGTAGGCATCCGGCCTGGCTCCACTCATATTTGCGGGCAGCAGGCGTGCTCCCAAGATGCCTGTCAACGGCAAGCAGACCATATTCAGCAAGATAAAGGCCAGGAAGAAAGGCCGCCGCTTTTCGTTGGGATTGGGGAGCCGTCCGAAAATCAGGCTGTATGGGATGCCGACAAACTGGACCAGCAGCAGCGCCAGGATCAGCTCAACGGAACCAAAGCCAAGTTCTGCCCCATAGATGGCTGCCACACCGATGATCGTACCAATCCCATCATTGTAGACAATGAATGAGATCAGGAATTTGAAGAGCTCACGATATCGGCGGACATCACGAAATGTCGCAGCAAGGCGGCTGAATGATTCAGATACCAGCGCCTTCGTAGAGCTCAGCACCTTGGACTCGGCTGGCGGTTCTGGGATATGCCGGAAGAGCGGGATCGAGAAGACCAGCCACCAGATCGCCACGCTCAGAAAAGAAAGCCTTGCGCCCCAGGTTCCCGGTAATACCTGGATCATAATAATATTGATTGCCAGCAGCAAACCGCCCCCCAGATAACCCATTGCATAGCCACGCGCTGAAACCGAGTCGCGATCCTGGTCGCGGGCGATGTGTGGGAGCAGGGCATCATAGAAAGTAATTGATCCATTGAAGCCGATCCGGCCAACAATGCCCAGGATGCCTGCCAGCACCCAATCTCCAGTGGTGACCAGGACGAGCAGGGCAGTACTGACGATGCCGATCCCTGCAAATACTGCCAGGAAGCGCTTCTTGCCGCGGGTGATATCGGATATAGTCCCCAGAACAGGCGTGATGATTGCGACGATGACCAGAGATATCGTCAGACCGAGGCTCCAATAGGATGTTGCAACCGTTGCGCTGGGTAAGGTGGCGCCGGCGACCTGGCTGAAATAGACAGGCAGAACGGCTGCGAGGATTGTGGTGGCAAAGGCAGAGTTCGCCCAATCGTACATTGTCCAGGCGAAAATTCGGCGTTTGTAAGTTTTTTCGTCTGCCTGGCTCATACTTGCAGGAATAACCTGGTCCATCGGGCCTCCCTGAGACAGGTAAGGATTACTGTCAAGGCTGGATTGAGATCTAGCCAATTATAGTGGAAATAGGCAGTTTTTCGTAAGAATCCTCAAACACTTAACGAATGGAATTGTTTTATAATTGCACTCATCATTGGGTTATTAATACGATTCTCGATCCACAATTGCATTTATCCGCTCCCCAGGTCAGAACACGCTGACCGCATTTGTGCCATCATCTAATTTATTTATTTTTTGGATTGAGAATCCGGTTTGAAAAGGCCAAATGTTTGGATCGTGGGCTGATCTTGGGTGAGCGCTATCTTTAGCGCTCTTTTTTATTTGGAGGCATTATTATGATCGGCATCGAATTCGTTTTTCGGATAATCGGGATGATTGTCCTGGCAATTTTGGGGGTTTACCTTGGTCGGGATCTGGCAGAGGCGTTCGGCGCCTCGGCGGATCTCTATGTGATCGTGCTGGCGCTGCTTGGGGCTTTGATTGGTTTGGTGCTTACGCCTTTTGTGACTACTCGTCCAGCCCGCTACCTGGTCAACGTCCTTGGAAAATTGTCGGTGCAGACGCTCGCGGCAGGATTGATGGGAATGGTTTCTGGCCTGCTGATCGCTGCACTGCTGGCATTTCCACTTTCGCTTCTACCTCGTCCTTTTGGTGAAATCCTGCCTTTTGTGGGCGTGGCAATCTTGACCTACCTGGGAGTGGTCATTTTTGTCATGCGCCAACGAGAGATTTTCGGCCTATTCGGCTCTCGCAAGCACGGGCGGAGCCAGGAGAGCGAAGCGGAAGGAGATGAACTCACCAGAGGCGACACTGCTGCAAGCCCGGGGAGGAACATCCTTTTAGATACAAGTGTGATCATCGACGGACGGATTGCCGATATTGCTCGAACAGGTTTTTTAGCGGGGACGCTGCTGATTCCTCGGTTTGTTTTGAATGAGCTCCAATACATCGCCGATTCGCCAGATGCACTGCGCCGGCAGCGAGGCCGGCGCGGGATGGAAGTACTTAGCCAGCTGCAAAAGGAATCAACCGTGCCAGTGCGGATCAGCGACATTGATGTAGAAGGCATCAGAGAGGTTGACGAAAAGCTGGTTGTTCTGGCCCGGCAGCTGCGCGCCCAAATTTTAACCAATGACTACAACCTGAACCGGGTCGCTGAACTGCAGGGTGTGGGCGTTCTTAACGTCAATGAGCTGGCGAATGCAGTCAAGTCGGTCCTTCTTCCGGGGGAGACGATTTCAGTAAATATTATCCAGGAAGGTCGAGAAATGGGACAGGGAGTTGCCTATCTGGATGACGGGACGATGGTAGTGGTGGAGGATGGAAGGGATCGGATCCACACCCGCACAAATGTCTCGGTCACTAAAGTACTGCAGACTGCAGCCGGACGAATGATCTTTGCCCGTATCGATGACACGAAAGAGTAGCAGCAGCCTGCAGAAGAATAACATCAATGGGTGAATGGATCGTTGGTCGTAATCCCGTCTATGAGACCCTTCGAGCCGGCAGGCGCCAGGCATTCCGCATCTGGGTAGCGGATGGGGTGCAGGAGAAAGGCCGCCTGGTGGAGATTCAACAGATTTGCAACCAACGGCGGGTGGCTGTCAGAACGTGTCCCAAAACAAAAGCTTCAAGGGATTGCCGAGAACCATCAGGGAGTTGCGTTGGAGGCTGGCGAATACCCCTATGCTAGCCTGCCGGACATTTTGGCGCTGGCGAACAAGCGGAGCGAGCCACTTTTTTTGCTGATTCTGGACGCCCTCCAGGACCCCCAAAATCTTGGGACGCTCCTGCGGACCGCGGAAGCTGTTGGGGTGCATGGGATCTTGCTCCCACTTCGCCAGACTGTGACTGTCACTCCCGCGGTAGTAGGGGCTTCGTCTGGTGCAAGCGAGCACTTACAGATCGCCCAGATAAACCTGGCACAAGCGATCCGGGAAATCAAGGCGGCAGGAGCCTGGGTAATTGGGTTGGAAGAGGGTGATGCTGCCCAATGGATTGACCAGGTCAGGTTGGATGGGCCGATCGCGCTGGTCGTTGGGAGTGAAGGCCAGGGTATGCGTTCCCTGGTGCGCGATTCGTGTGATATTTTGGTGCGCCTCCCGATGCTGGGTAAAATTGGTTCACTGAATGCGGCTGTCGCCGGTTCAGTAGCCCTTTATCTGGCTCTTGGGGCGCGAAGCAAGCGGTGAATTCGAGGTCGAAATCTGGGAGAACGCAGGAATAACGATTCCTATTGACGATTAATCGGAATCCTGATAGACTTCCACCCCGCGCGCCAATAACCTTGTCGCGTTCAAAAGCACTCTGGTATAATGCCTTTCGCCTTGCAGAGGCAGTACTTTAATATTGTATGCCGACGTAGCTCAATCGGCAGAGCAACCGCCTTGTAAGTGGTAGGTTACGGGTTCGATTCCCGTCGTCGGCTTCCGTGGATGGTTGGCGATCAGCGTTGATCAAAATCGACGTTGGTCGCCAACCGGCGACGGTCTTGTTCTATTTTGGGCGGTTACCCAAGTGGCCAACGGGGACTGACTGTAAATCAGTTGTCAGACGACTTCGGAGGTTCGAATCCTTCACCGCCCACTGCGACCTGCGACTGAAGGTATGGTTCCTTGCCTGTCAGCGTGCAGTTCAATGGCAAAGGCCCTCATAGCTCAGTCGGTAGAGCACGTTCTTGGTAAGAACGGGGTCATGGGTTCAAATCCCATTGAGGGCTCTGAGCGCCAAAGCTAGCAGATGTGTTTGGAAGGAGAATGGATTTATGGGAAAGCAAAAATTTGACCGTTCGAAGCCGCACATGAACGTGGGGACGATGGGGCACATCGACCACGGGAAAACGACGTTGACGGCAGCGATGACGAAATGGTGTGCGATGAAGGGCCTGGGGGAGTTCCGGGCGTTTGATTCGATCGACAATGCGCCGGAAGAGAAAGCGCGCGGGATCACGATCAACATAGCGCACGTAGAATACCAGACGGAGAAGCGGCACTATGCGCACGTAGACATGCCAGGGCACCGGGATTATATCAAGAACATGATCACGGGAGCGGCGCAGGTAGACGGGGCGATACTGGTGGTGGCGGCGCCGGATGGGCCGATGCCGCAGACGCGGGAGCACGTGTTGTTGGCGAGGCAGGTGGAAGTGCCGGCGATCGTGGTATACCTGAACAAGGTAGACATGATGGATGATCCGGAGCTGCTGGAGCTGGTGGAATTAGAGCTGCGAGAGCTGCTGAACGAATACGAATTTCCGGGAGACACGACGCCGATCGTGAGAGGGAGTGCGTTAGCGGCATTGGAGAGCACGAGCAAGGATCCGGATGCGCCGGAGTATGAGAGCATCAAGGAGCTATTGCGAGTGGTGGACGAATACATACCGGAGCCAGTGAGAGACGTAGACAAGCCGTTCATGATGCCAGTGGAAGACGTATTCTCGATCAAAGGACGCGGGACGGTAGTGACAGGGCGAGTAGAGCGCGGACGGGTGAAGGTAGGGGAAGGGGTAGAGATCGTAGGGCTGCGCGAGAAGAGCATGGCGTCGGTAGTGACGGGAGTGGAGATGTTCCACAAGCAGCTGGACGAGGGGATGGCAGGGGACAATGCGGGGTTGCTGCTGAGAGGGATCGAGCGGACGGACGTAGAGCGCGGGATGGTGGTAGCGAAGCCGAAGAGCATCACGCCGCACAAGCGGTTCATGAGCCAGGTGTACGTGCTGAAGAAGGAAGAAGGGGGCAGGCACAAGGCGTTCTTCACGGGGTACCGGCCGCAATTTTACATCCGGACGATGGATGTGACGGGGAACATCAAGCTGCCGGAAGGGGTAGAGATGGTGATGCCAGGGGATGACGTGAACCTGGAAGTAGAGCTGATCGTGCCGGTGGCGCTGGAGCAGGGCTCGAAGTTTGCGATCCGCGAAGGCGGGCTGACGGTAGGCGCTGGCGTGATAACGAAGATCCTGGATTAGAGATAGAGAAGGAGCACCGCTAACAGCGGTTTTGTGAAGTCTTATGGCATCCAAGAAAGATGTTCGTCCGGTAATCACCTTTGCGTGCACGGAGTGTAAGGAACGCAATTACACCTCACAGAAGAACCGCCGAAACGATCCGGCCCGGATGGAATTAAATAAATATCTGCTCGCGCTGCCGCAAGCATACCTTGCACCGCGAGACTAAGTGATGGAGTTGCCGGTGTCATGCGTCGGAAAACAGGCGAAATAACCGCCTGGACCCGAAGCATGACGCCGAAGCACGTTGTATTAGGCCAGTAGCTCAATTTGGCAGAGCACCGCTCTCCAAAAGCGGGGGTTGTGGGTTCGATTCCTGCCTGGCCTGCCTGGGTTCTGGTCAACGCCGTCTCGTGGGGCGGCGTTTTGACCGTACAGA
Organism: uncultured Chloroflexia bacterium; assembly: GCA_963726375.1. Lineage (GTDB taxonomy): Bacteria > Chloroflexota > Anaerolineae > Anaerolineales > UBA4823 > UTCFX2. The sequence goes on from CAVSCE010000008.1 coordinate 559,096, forward strand.
ATAATAGAATGTATGATTAAGCTCCTGAAGGAGTAAGCAGTGGCGAAGAAAGATGAAAAAGCACTCGCTGTGAAGCGACCGAATCGTATTAGGAAATACATCAACGAGACCGTTGGTGAGCTGCGGAAAGTCACCTGGCCTACCCGTCGGGAGGCCACTAACCTTACGCTCATCGTCCTTGCCGTAACGATTGCGGTGGGTTTCTATCTCGGTTTGGCGGACTTTATCTTCACGCGGTTCTTTGCACTGTTGTTCACCTAACATCGAAGGAAAATGGCGCCGTTTGGTGCGAAGCCAGCTCCGGATGTTTTTGGGAAGTAGGCGGAATGGATCTGATGGATGACGAGAACGATCGGGATGCGGGATCAGAGGTTGAACAAGACCAGCAGGCCGATTTGTTTGACGAACAATTAGGAACTGTCTCGGATTCTGCCGTGCCGGCAATCGATGATGATTTGCCGGTAGATTTTGGTTTTGGCTCGATTGAGCCAGGCGTTTCTGATCTGGAAGATGGTCGAGCCTGGTATGTGGTTCACTGCTATTCGGGATATGAGAACAAAGTTCGCCACAACCTGGAGCAACGGATTGAAAGCATGGGGATGAAAGACAAGATTTTTGATGTCGTCGTCCCAACCGAAGAGGAAATTGAAGTAAAGGAAGGCAAGCGCCGAACAGTTGAGCGCCGAGTTTTTCCAGGCTACATCCTGGTGAACATGATCCTGTCAGAAGAATCCTGGTACGTTGTGCGGAACACGCCCGGCGTTACCGGTTTTGTTGGGATGGGAAACACCCCAACACCTCTGCGCCCTGAAGAAGTAGCCCAGATAATCAAGCGGATGGAAGCAGAAGCCCCTCGAATAAAAGTCACTTTCAAGTCTGGCGAGCGGGTGCGGATCGTGGACGGGCCGTTTAACGACTTCCGAGGCACCGTTGATGAAATCGATATGGAACGCGCCAAGGTACGTGTAATGGTGAATTTCTTTGGCCGGGAGACCCCGGTCGAGTTGGATTTCTTACAAGTTGAGAAAGCGTAGCTGCACCTCAGAGTGAGATGCAGTGGTGGGAGGGTGCTCCCCAATCACCCGCTAATACCACAAAGGAGATGAACTGTGGCAAAGAAGTTGAAAACAATCGTACGTCTGCAGATCCAGGCTGGTAAGGCAAATCCAGCTCCGCCGATCGGCCCTGCCCTGGCGGGTCATGGAATCAACCTGATGGCCTTCTGCAAAGAATATAACGCGCGGACTTCGAACCGGGTTGGAGAAATCCTACCGGCAGAGATCAGCATCTACACGGATGGGTCTTTTACGTTTATTTTGAAGACTCCGCCAGCGGCGGTTCTGCTGAAGAAAGCTGCGGGAGTTGATAAAGGCTCGGCAACACCGCCGCGCACACGAGTGGGCAAAGTAACACGCGCGCAGGTGCGCGAGATTGCTGAGCTCAAGATGAAGGACCTGAATGCCATCGATATTGAAGGTGCAATGCGCCAGATCGAAGGCACAGCCCGCAATATGGGGCTGGAGGTCGTGGACTAATATCCGGTGGGAGGGCAACTGCCTGTCGGCTGCTGCCCGCTTGGACCACGAAGGAGAAACCATGTCGAAACACGGAAAGAAATACAATGAGGCTGCGGCGAAAATTGACCGTGACTTCAATTACAACCCAAAGGAAGCAATTTCCTTAGCCAAGCAAACTGCAACAGCAAAGTTTGACGAAACCGTAGAAATCCACATCCGCCTGGGAGTGGATCCGCGCCACGCTGATCAGCAAGTGCGCGATGTGGTCGTTTTGCCGCATGGATTGGGCAAAACGGTGCGCGTTCTCGTCTTCGCGCAGGGCGACGGGGCTGCGCTGGCGCGTGAAGCCGGCGCGGATTTTGTCGCCGATGACGATGAGATCCTGAACAAGGTCTTGGGCGGATGGACTGATTTCGATGTCGCGATTGCGACCCCCGATATGATGGGAAAAGTCGGCCGGTTAGGTCGTGTCCTCGGTCCGCGAGGTCTAATGCCAAATCCCAAAGCCGGGACAGTGGTACCTGCTGAAGATATCCCGCGCGTGGTCAATGAATTTAAGGCGGGACGGGTTGAATTTCGCGTCGACAAGACTGCTAACCTGCACATTCCTATCGGGAAGGCCTCTTTTGACGAGGAGAAATTGTACGACAACCTGGCTGCATTGATGGAAGCTATCAAGAAGGCTCGTCCGGCTACGACTAAAGGCACTTACATTCGCCGGGTAACGATGTCCACCACGATGGGTCCAGGAATCAAGCTGGATCCTAACCAGTCGCAGTCAATGGAGACGCAAGAATAGATTTATTAGATACGCGGTCCTTACCGCTGATCGCTTCGCCAGAGACAGCAGGCGCTGCTGGAATTTATGCGGCTTAATTTCCTGCCGAGGTGAAGACAGCTCCCGAAAATAAACGATCTGAGAGGTGAACACCTCTCGGATGCCCCTCTTGGGGTGGAGAGTTTTTGCCAGCAACTCTACGAGGCAAAGACTTTTTCATTGAAAGGAGGTGAACGAACATTGGCAATCTCAAAAGAGCGCAAGAATGAACTCGTCAACCAGTATGTTGTCTGGGCGAATCAAAGCAAGGCGATGTTCATGACCGAGTACCTTGGGTTATCGATGAAACAAATCGACGAATTACGGACGAAGGTGCGTGAATCGGGGAGTGAGTTTCACATCGTTAAGAATACCCTTGGAAAAGTGGCTTTTGAACAGGCCGGACTTGATGCGCCGGAAAAACTCCTGGAAGGAAGCACGGCGATTATGTTTGCTTTCAAGGATGCGCCTGAAGCCGCAAAGGTGATCAGTGAGTACGCACGGACATCGGATTTTGTTAAGATAAAAGGCGGTTATCTGGATGGCCGCCGCATCAGCGCCGAAGATGTGAAAGCACTTGCAGATCTACCGCCGCTGCCTGTGATGCGTGCCCAGCTGTTGGGCGTGATTATGGCTCCGGCAAGCAAGCTGGCGCGAACTCTGGCCGAACCTGCCCGTCAGGTCGCGGCTGTGTTGAAAGCTTACGCCGATAAAGATACTGCAGCTGCAGCAGCTTAGTCGGACACGATTAATCATTGGAAAAATTAGAACTCGAAGATTGGAACAAGGAGCACGAAGATGGCTGATATTAATAAGTTAGTTGAAGAGCTGAGCAAGCTTTCTGTACTTGAGGCGGCTGAGCTTGTTAAGAAATTAGAAGAGACCTGGGGTGTGTCGGCTGCAGCCCCCGTTGCAGTGGCTGCAGCAGGCGCATCTCCTTCGGCTGCGGCTGCAGAACCGGTTGAAGAAAAGACTGAGTTCGACGTCGTCATCAAGGATGCCGGCCCGAAGAAGATCGAGGTCATTAAAACCATCCGCCAGTTCACCACCCTCGGCCTGAAAGAGGCCAAGGATGTTGCAGAGACCCCTGGCAGCAAAATCCTAGAAGCAGTCAGCAAAGAAGCTGCCCAGGATGCCAAGGCAAAGCTCGAAGCAGCTGGCGCGGTTGTCGAAGTACTCTAACACTTCAATTCCCACGTATAATAAAAAAGGTCACCAAAGGTGGCCTTTTTTATTATCAAAGCCTGTGGTATATTAAAATTGCTGGAGGGCTTATGAGCGCTAGAATTCTAATAATTGAAGACGATGAAGCGATTCTGAAATTCCTTCGCCGAGGGCTGGCATATGAAGGGTATCAGGTGGACACGGCGACCGATGGGCAATCCGGTCTGGGTTTGGCGCGTGATAATCCTCCTGACCTTGTTGTGCTGGACCTGATGCTCCCCGGGATAGATGGATTGGAAGTCTGCCGCCGTCTGCGTGCCGGGGGACCTGTCCCGATCTTAATTCTGACAGCCAAAGATACAGTCAATGACCGCATCCAGGGATTGGATATGGGTGCGGATGACTATATGGTCAAACCGTTCAATTTGGATGAGCTGTTGGCTCGCATTCGAGCTTTGCTGCGCCGCGCCCAGCCCAGCCGACCACAGGTCCTGCGTTTTGCCGACCTCTCCCTGGATACTGGCACTCGCCAGGCTTCGCGTGGAGATCGGGTGATCGCGCTCACTGCAAAAGAGTACGAACTGCTGGAGCTTTTCCTGCGCCACCCTCGCCAGGTCCTTACCCGCGATATGATCTTCGATCGGGTTTGGGGTTATGACTTCGGTGGGGAAAGCAATATTATTGAGGTTTATATTCGCTACCTGCGCCAGAAATTGGAGCTGGAAGACGAAGCACGCCTGATTCATACAGTCCGAGGTATGGGGTATGTCCTGCGCGAAGCCTCCTAATAATAACGCATGTCTTTACGGGCGCGGCTGGCACTCCTTTATACATTAACTCGTAGGGGGAATCCTTTTATTATTTGGAATGGCTGTCTATGTGGCAGTGAGTGCCACATTGACCAGACAGTTAGATTCTCAATTGGTTGAGGCTGCAAATCTGATCATCAAATCCATGCGGGCGGGCTCGCTCGGTGAGATCACGATGTCCGAGCTGGATTTGTTTACAGATTTATATGTCCAGGTCTGGACAAGTCAAGGCGAGCTGGTCGCGACTTCGCAGAACATTCAGATTTATGATGCTCCTCTAGATGAGGACGGATTGAGCAGCAGCCGCCCGGTCTTTCATGATGTTCAGATAGGCAACAGGGGTCTGCGGGTTCTTTCGATTCCATTGGTACCTTCCGGCAGCGATCGAATACTTGGCGTACTGCAGGTCGCCGCTCGCCTGGATACCGTCGAAACCACTCAGCAGGTCCTGGTTTGGGTGCTTTTTATTGGGGCGGCAATCTCGATGGTGGTCGCGGGCCTGGCAGGTTGGATCAGCACGAAACAGGCTCTGTCTCCATTGGAAGCCGTCACCCGGACAGCCCTGCAAATCACTCGAGCAGATGACCTTTCGATGCGCATCCCGTATTCGGGTCCGCCAGGTGATGAAGTTGGACAGCTGATCCATGCATTTAATCAAACCCTCAGCCGGTTGGAAAACCTATTTAACACACAGCGTCGTTTCCTGGCCGATGTCGGTCACGAGCTGCGCACACCGCTGACAGTGATTCGAGGCAATGTGGACCTCATGCGGCGGATGAACTGCACCGATGATGAATCGATGGACAGCATCCGGAGCGAAGTGGACCGGATGACCAGGCTCGTTGGTGATTTGCTGCTTTTGGCTCAAGCCGAATCCGGGAAGCTGCCGCTTGTCTTTGCGGATGTCGAAATCGATTCCCTGGTGTTAGAAGTCTTGAACCAGATGAGCGTCCTGGCAAAAGACAGACTGACGCTGAAGATTGGCGAGATTGACCAGGTAATGGTTTGCGGGGACAAGGACCGTTTGAAACAGGTATTTGTCAATCTGATCGGCAACGCAATCAAATATACACCGGCAGGAGGGGAGGTTGTGGTTGGCGTCGCGAAGCTGGATAATCGCGCCCGGATCACGATCAGCGATAACGGTCCCGGAATCCCGAAAGGGGACCTGCCTCACATATTTGAGCGGTTTTATCGCGGCGAAAAATCGCGCACGCGCAGCCGGGATGGGAAGGGTTTTGGTTTAGGCCTGTCGATCGCCTACTGGATCGTCCGAAATCACAACGGCCAGATCGACGTCTCCGCTCGAGAGAGCGGGGGAACCACCTTCAGCGTCTGGCTGCCGCTGGCAGAAAAGGGCTGTTGAGCCCAGACCAAAGCAGCAAATCACGTTCATATATCAAACAGCAGAAGACGACGGGTCAACGGATGTGCCCGTCGTCTTTCTCGTTGAGTTCATCATGCGATGGATCAGCTTTGGATCGAGGTGTTAATCCTACCGGGGTCTGTGCGAGCCGAGCCGTTCTGGGATGAGCCAGCTGCGAGCGGATGGTAAGTCGGCTCTGGCCTGCCGGAGAAGCCGGCTTCGATCTGGGCTGAATTGCTCTTAAATCCGGGGCGGTGGGCGACAACTGCCTGGGAACTGGTTCGGACCGCCTGAGGAGGCCTAGATGTGAAAGTGGGCTGAACGGCGGCCGGTCGGGAAGCAGTTCGGGCAGGGTTGCTCAGGCGCATATCTTCCTGTGAAAACAAGCGGTTACCCGAGACTGAGAAAGTTCCGATGATCAGCACGCGGATCAACCAGACCATCAGGGCGACGAAGATAGGAACGATCCGAACCAGCATTTCGCGCTCGACCACAGCATTCCCCAATGTCTCGTGACCGATGATGGCCAGGGAGACTTCCCACCAGGTCAGCATGGCATTCATTGAGGCAGCCAACATCCAGGCGCCAAACAGATACCATGTATCGATGTGACTTCCGGGACTGCGCCCCGGCGCAGCCTGAGGGGTGAAAAGGCGGGCAATCCCGGCAAAATCAATCCCACAGAATGCTATGCTTAATATCGTTGCCCAGCGGATTCCGGCAAACGTTAGATTGCCCAATAAATCCGATAGGGCGTATTCGGTCGTGCTGTAGTTGAAGATCTCAAACGCGACCAGCGCAGTGATGATGATGGCGCCGAAGAGATAGCCGCGTCGGATTTTCAATTGAAACAAAAACTGTTTGCTTGCTGAAAGATTGGCACTCATCTGAACCTCCTGAACATCTTGTGAAAGGTTGGCTTTTCCAGTTGACAATTGTGGAACATCGGCTTACAATATAGAACATTAGTTCTATATCAATCATAGATCATGAGCGACATTTTGTCAAGATCAAATTAGAACAAATATGCTAACAATTCTACCTATGGACAACCTTTCTGACCCTAATCAGCTGCCCAAATATGGAGAAAACGTCCCCGTCGCCTGGATCGTTGGGGAATCCTGGGATGATGGGATGGACGATCCATATACACATCAGGAAATATCTAAAGATTCATCCATTGGGATCGGACCGAAGCTGCTCTTCATTGCGACACTTTTTGGGTGTGCAGTCGTCGGATTGTTACTTTTTTATCTGACTGCGGAGGGCAATTTCAGCGAAATGGGAGCCAGGTCGAAGGCTGCTTCCGAGGGATTAAACTCACCCAAGGTTCAGGTGCAGCCCACAAAACAAGCATCTTCTGCTGCTCATGATGAGAAAACAAATTGCATGGTGAGCGAGGGTTATCCAGGGAAGGTCCGCCGCTGGTGCGATTTAATCAGCAAGTACTCGGGTCGACGGGGCTTGCCACCCGATCTTGTTGCGGCGGTGATTTTGCAGGAAAGCGGTGGAAACCCAGCTGCATTTTCACAAAGTGGGGCGGTCGGATTAATGCAGGTGATGCCACGCGACGGGTTGGCGGCATCTTTTTTATGCGCCAATGGTCCCTGCTTCTCCGATCGACCGAGCAGCATGGAGTTGCAGGACCCGGATTACAATGTGTCTTATGGGACAAAGATGCTGGCAAATCTTGTGGGGAAACACGGCGATTTCCGAGAAGCGCTGCGATCCTATGGACCAATGGATGTTGGGTACCAGTATGCAGATAAGGTGCTGGGGATCTACCAGAGCTACGGCCAATAGCTGGAGCTGATCTTATGGATTAATTTCTGCTTCTGATATCAGGTGAAAGTGAAGCTGCCCTACCTGCTGATATTTTCCTCCATTTACGATCAACCGATAACCGCACTTCTCCAGGTTCAGCTCACGAACCAGCTCGGCGACGATCCGAAAAAGGTCGGCTGTAAACTCGCTGTCTCGCGGGCCAATTTCTTCCAGGCTTGCGATGGCCTGCCTGGGCATAATCAGGATGTGGAGTGGATAAACTGGCCTGGGGTGGTGAAACGCGATCAGCGTGCGTGTTTCGCGCAGACGCTCAAGCGGGATCAAAAAGCCGAGATTTTCAACCATCCAGGCTATCCAGCGTCCAGGAATCCGGCTGATCAATCGCTGTATCCCCATGTTTTTCAGTCATATCGAATTAATGAGTAATCGACCAGCGCGCCATTGCGGTAGACAAATTTGCCGGAGAATACACCTGGCTGGGCGAGCAGCGGAAGAAAATAACGGTCGCCTTCCCAGAGCTCAAGATCCAACAGATGTTCGTCCTCAATCCAGCGCAGGTTTCCTTCCGAGGAGTCTATCAGGTCTCCCTCGGCATCGTAAGCAACGAAAACGAACGCATACCAGTCTTCCTCTTTGGCGAATAATGGGAAAGTCAGCACACCTTTCAATATCGGGCGGCGGATGAGCAGGCCGGATTTCCTCCAGAACCTCCCGACGGACGCATTCCTCTGGTGTCTCTCCAGGTTCCAGCTTCCCTCCGAGCCCGTTCCATTTACCCTGGTGAATGTCATTCTGCTTTTTTACACGGTGGATCATCAAGGTTCTGCCGTTTTGGCGGACATAGCATAATGTAGCCAGTTTCAAAGTCCCTCCCCATTCTTTTTCGGAAGGTCATTCCCAGGGATTCAGCATCGTTTGGATCAGGACCGGCGTCCCAATTTTAATGTTATCTCGCCTTGTGAGCAGCCAGAGGACCAGGTCGGCGATGTCATCAGGATAAAGGCATTTGTTTCGATCCAACCCTTCCAGAATCGTCTGTCATCTCAGTGACGACCATTCCAGGGCAGATGGTGTTCACCCGGATATTGAAATCCTGGTTTTCTCTCTGAACGTATTCGCCGAAATCATTCAATGCGTGTTTGGAGAGGCCGTACACGGAATCGTTATGATAATACATCAGACCGGATTCGGAGCTGATATTGATAATGTGACCGCTTCGTTGGGCGCGCATCGCCGGCAGGACAAGTTGGGTTAGCAAAAACGGGGCGCGCAGATTGGTATTCATCACCCGATCCCATGCTTCGGGATCAATCTCATGGATAAATCCGTCGGCAGATACTGCAGCGTTGTTAATCAAGATATCGATCCGACCGTAGGCGTCCAATGTGGATTTAACCAGCCGGGATGCGTCTGCCTCAGCAGAGACATCTGCGGTCAAGGCCAGACCATCTGCACCATTCTGCTGAATTTCCTCAAATACAGCATCGACCCTGTCCTTTCGGCGACCGCAGATAACAGGGTGCATTTTCAGTCGAGCAAAGGCGAGGGCAATTCCGCGGCCGATGCCCGTACCACCACCAGTGATGATCGCTACTTTACCGCTTAGGTTTTTTGTCTCGCTCATGGTTTCACCTGATTATAGGATGGACGCGTGGTATTCGACTGCAGCGGCAGTTTTATCGAGCTGGCAGCTTTCAAAAACAGGCTGCTCGATCGCCTTTGCGCTAACACTCAAATGGTGGATTGAACCCTCCGGGCAGCTCTCGAAGGCCACGATCCAGGTGCCGTCGTCCTGGACGTCCGCTGACAGCAGGCGAAAGCTGTCCAACTCTGTCTGGCCGGTTGTCCAGAGAAGATGAGCTTCCGCAGCCTGGACAGCGGGAGGATAGGCTGTCCGGCCGCGCAGCAGGGGAAGATAGATCCTGTTCAACCTGGCGTACTCGTAGATCTGGAGAGCCCCTTCTGGATCGACACGACCATAGAGCAAGCCGTGCGGCAGGACGATCAAGTTGGCTGCAAAGCGGTGTCCACCGATATGGGAGCACTGCCAGACACCTGAAACATGCTGATCCGTGGGAGCTCCCGCGATGGCATTCCAGAGGGCGTGGTAAACCGAGACACCTTTGCTTGCACAGCATGGGTCGCGGCGGCCGTTTGTGCAGACCAGCAGGAGCGGTTGGCTGACCAGCTGCGGGTGAAAGAGTACAGGATTCTGCAGAATCGATGAGAAATCAAGATCTAAGAGCTCTTGATAATTTTCAAATGGAAAGTGATAAACCAGCTGACCTGAAATACCAGCCGAGGCCAGGTAGAAGTGAAGGAGAGGCGAGCTGTCTATTCCCGGACGGCGAATCAGCAGTACTTTTAATGTCCGGGCTGGTTTTTGCATATGCTCTCAGGTGCTGCTTGACAGGGTCGGGGATCTGACTTTCTTCAAGGGCTTTCGCACCCCAGGCACCGTTGTATTCCACCAGCAGGTATTCCGTGGTCGGTGTGGCACTTCCAATAAGGGGCTCTCCAGATTGGAGTGAAATTTCTGAGCAGGTATTTTCAGGTTGGGCCATTTCGGATTTTTCACTTACTTTCTATCATAGGGCTCAATAGGTATAACGCCCAGCCGAAATATTCTCGCCCGAAGCGAAAATACTCGTCCTGGCTTTCATGGAGGTGGGCGAGCACATCGGGGAGGTTCGGGTGACCTGGATTTTCTGCGATCCACTGCACCAGACCGTGCCAGTTCGCAGTTTCATAGCAGTCCCACTCATCGAGGGAAGAGTGCAAAACGATTTCAACTTCCAAACCATTCTGACGAAACTGGCTCAGCAGCCATGGCTCGCTGTGAATTTCTGTCTGAGCCTGAGCCAGGTCCGGCGGGACGGCATCCTTGAGCCAATACGGTTCGCCCAGGATGATTTTCCCAGAAGGACGGACAGCCCGCTTCAGCTCAGAGAGCGCCTGGGAAACGCCTTTCCAGACGAACGACGCGCCGATGCAGGTTGAAAAATCGAACGAGCCGGCCTGGAACTCATATTCTGCACCTTTGCCATGTATTACTTGCAGAAGGTTAGAGAGTCCGTGCTTCTGGATTTTTAAACGCGCCCTCTGCACAGCTTGTTCCCGCAGCTCGATCCCAACTCCAGCGACACCAAATGCTTCAGCCCAAAGAACGAGCGGCTCTGCATAGCCGCTGCCGAAATCGATCAGTTTCTTGCCGGGCGCCATCCCTGCGAGCCGGCCTATTTTGAGCAGCTTTTCAGGGCTGGTCGGATTGACCAGCTCGATATTCCGCTCGGCAATGTCTTTCAATTCAAGGAAAGTAAGGCTCATCGGATTCACCTGCTCAGAATTTAAATCTTTGTGAGAATGGACCCATCTCTCGGCTTTCAGGCGCCAAACGCCTCGTAAGCCGCCAGATACATTGTATCCTCGATCAGGCAATCGGAATAGAACTCGGGGCAACCTGATCTGCAGACCCAGGCCTCAGCTGCGTGCATCAGCGTTCAACCGAAAAATCTGACCAGAGCACCAGCCCTATTCGCAACTGTTTATCCCAATCGATGAGACCGCCGGCGCGAATGATCATCTTTTTATATAACTTTATGGATTTTGCACATTCTGGCGAGCGCACTGCGCTCGCCAGAATGGATGTGACTTTCAGGATTGGATGCAGGCTTTAATCAGAACCGCGCTTGCCAATGTGGTGGTCAATGTTGATCAGGGTGCCCTGACGGTCCTCCACCATCTGAAGCTGGTCGACGATCTGCGTTGCGTTCTTCTCTTCTTCAACCTGCTCATTGATGAACCACTGCAGCATCACCTGGGCGGCAAAATCCTTTTCCTTCAGGGCAATCTCGTAGAGATTGTTGATCATTGCGGTGACTTTCTGTTCGTGTCCCAGTATCTCTTTAAAGACTTCCAATGGGGTCCCAAATTCCTTGGCAGGCTTGTCGATTGCCATCAGCTCGACCCTACCACCCCGGTCGCAGACGTAATCGAAGAATTTCATGGCGTGTTCGGTCTCTTCGTTCGCCTGCAGGCGGGTCCAGCGTGGCAAAACCTGGCAGGCTGGCGGCTTCGAAATGAGCCGACATGGCGAGGTACAGGTATGCGGAGTACAACTCGTTCTTGATCTGTTCGTTAATCGCTTTCACAAGATTTTCACTTAACATAGTCATCCCTCCATATTAGATGTGTTTTATCGGGGATTATTTTCCCGTGGTTGAATGGAGTTATTTTACCAGTTATGTCTTGGCAAATTGAATGTGCCTCATTAGAAATATATCAGCATTTATGGACGATACCAGGTGTCAGCGGTTTGAAGCCTCCTGGAGATTGTTCCCGAAGCATTTAAAAACCAATTTCCTTGAGGATGTCAGCTTCGGTTCGATTGCTGGATCAGTCCTGCGGTTTGCCGAGCAGCTCTTCCCAGAAATGATCGTCATAGCGGCGGGAGCGTACGAGCATCGGCATCGGCATCGTCCAGCCGAGCAGCAGCACTTCCTCCTTTGGCTGCAGCCGGGCGAGCATGCCTCTCAGCGCTTCCCGCCCAGCGAGCCCGGAGAGGACCGCGTGGATGTCGTCCTCGTCGCCCAGCCAACCGGAGATCCGCGTGCCCAGCTGCGACATCACTTCGTCATAGATCTGTGAAGGGCGCTGATCGATCACCAGCAGGGTGACGTAGTACTTCCGCAGCTCGCGGGCGATCGTGCTAAAGGTCGTCTGGACGGCCATCTCGCGGTTGAGCAGCTTATGGGCTTCTTCGAGCACAATCACAAGCGGACGGGGCTCTGATTCCTTGCCTGAACGGAAAAGGTTGGTCCGCTTCTCCCACGCCTGGCGGATGCGCCTGGTAAGCAGGTTGCTTACAAACAGATAATCCAGGTCGCTCTCAAAGTTGCCGAATGAAAGGATTACATGCTGTCCGGATTCAAGGGCATGGATGATCTTGTCCATCCCATTTGCAGCCGGATTTTCAAGGATATACGACCGGTTAAGGAGCCGACCCAATTTAGACCGCAATCCTTCGGCAGCCATAACGTTTACGCCTTCAGAATTAGCCCATGCTGCGACGCTGTCAGGCGCCGGGTATTTCTTGCCATTTTCATCCTGAACCGTTGCCCCAACCCGCATACCCTGGAATTCTTTGAGCCAATTTTCTGATCCAAAAGAGCTGACAAGCGCTTCGAGGGTCGTCGGGGTAGTGTCGCGCAGGTCCAGCTCACGGGACAGCAGCTCAATATCCTCAGGCATAATATCGCGCAATGCGATCTCAAGGTTGAAATCCGGCGCTTTGGTGCGAATCACGGCTCCCGACCCCAGCCCAACGACCTGCACCCGGCTGTGGAACCTGGATTGCAGGCCGATCACTCGAGCCTGAGAATCGGAAGCGACATCGTCGTAGGCATATTCGTTGTGCATGTCAAAAACAAGCAGCGAGGTGCGGTTGGATTTGATCAAGCCGGCAAGGATGATCCGGGTCAAGAAAGATTTGCCGGTTCCTGTGGCACCGAATATTCCCGAAGAGCGCTGGACGAAGCGGTCAAGGTTGATGCAGATTGGGTGGTTTTGCTCGCGGGTATAGCCGATCACGAAATTTCCAGGGTCTTCGATTTTCCCGAAAATCTCAGCGATATCGCCCGGACTGGCCAGTCGGACCGGGGCATGGTGAAGAGGAACCGTTTTTACCGGGAGCGGGTGCGGCTTCGGCCGCAGCTTAAGATCGATCTCTTGCTGGTAATGGGGATAATCTGGCGAATCCAGGTCCGGGCCGCGCTCAAGCATTAAAGCCGGAAGCACTTCCAGGTTTGTGTAAAGAGTCTGGCCGTGAAGCAAGCGGGCGAGACCAGGCGGCAGGCGCTGCTCGCTCTGCTCGTCTGCGAAGCGCGGGTCGGTAGCCCCAAGCTGCAGGTCAGTAATCAGCCCATAGAACAGCCAATCGCCGCTCTCGATCACAACAAAACCGCCTTCCTGAGCCTGCTGAGGCGGGATCGTCAGACGGACTTTGAGGTTTTCTTTAAGCCCACCCCCGACAATATAACCAATGGTTTCAATCGAATCGCTCATCTTTGCTCATCCTGGGAAAATATCACTCACCGCGCTGAGGACGTTCATCAGGGTCTGGTAATCGTCCCGAAGCAAGGTGATCAGTTCTTGCGAGGCGGCATCCAGCCAATGTGGGTCGCCGCACTGCTGTTGTGCGAGGCTGGCCTGCTGAAGGTGGGCGGCCAGGAGCGCGTCGATGGGAACGTCTGCGGCGCGCAAGATATGGCGGAAGTAGCCGAACCGCCCGGTAGAAGTGAACGCACAGAGCTCTTCCGGGCTACAGAGAAAAATCTGATCCAGGCTGAGCGGTGGGCGAGGAGGGAGCATATGGAGGTACCGCCTTTCCTGGCGGTAGCCGATCGATAATACACTGATCTCTAAGGGCACATTCCGGTTCAGGCGATTGTCAGCAATCACGCTCGCCTCGACGCTCTCAGCAGTGATGAGCTGGCGAACGAGTCCGTCGTCATCAATGTGAATATCGTGGATCAAACCAAAAATTTCGAGATCATCTTCCAAAGGCGCCTTGACCAGCGCCCCAAAGGAGAGGCCCTCAAGCTGGTTGACCCGGCAGCCGATCACAAAACCGGTTGTCCCGGCACGCAACAATCGTCCGATCTCGAAAGTCTGGCTCATAGATTTTTCTACCTTTCATAGCTGGTTCGAGTCCCAGGTTTTTGGCGGATTGTTTGTGAGAGATCTCATCAACGAGAACGCCGCGGCGGCGCTGCTCGCGACGATCATCTGGGTAATCTGGTCTTTCTCTTCCAGCGTCACGACGGCGGCTTCGTGGGCGCGGTGAATCAGGTAAGGAAAGGGACGGCTGCCCAATATTTGACATTGATGGAATAGAACAGCGTGCATATTCTGCAGCTGCTGTGGGTTCTTGGCCACCCAGGCAGGGAGCTCCACACGAGCCAGCCACGGCTTCCCACGCCGACCGACGTTGAGATAGAAGAAATGGAGCGCAAGCTGGTCGGTATAATGCCGGGCAGAGCGTGAATGGATTGAGAAGACGGCCGAACGCTCCCCCGGCTCGAGCAGCGATTGAAACAGAAAGCGGTCGCTTACTCCGCGAAGCGGGTGAAGGTCTTTTGCCTCTGATAATTCTTCTTCGTTGAGGGATGCGATCTCGAGCAGACGGACGACCAGGTCAGCAGATGGCTTGTCCACGAAGCCGGCAGTCGCAGCCCCAGAATTCATGAAGCTCACGAAGTACTCCCAGGTATTGTTTGAGGCTATGCTCGTACTCCTTGCTCTCACGGGTATCTCTTGAACCCCACAGCTCCATCGGTCCGTCCGTGAAGGTAATCACTGGCGGCTCAGCTGCTTCGGCCAACCTCACCAAAACCTGGCGCTCGTTCAGATCGCGGATCAAAGCAACCTGTGCCTCGCTGATTATTCCATAAGGTGTGTACAGCGCTTCGTCATAAATCAGGTCGCTCTTTACGGTGAGCGTTGGCGGGTCCGGTAGACCTAGACGGACCAGGATCGCGCCGACATTGATCAATCCAAAATTGACCTGTTCGTGCCGGTCTGGGTTAATCTGCGATCCGTCCGCTGCGATTAATGTAGCCGCCTGTGGAAGGGCAGGAAGCGGGGCATGAAAGTCCAGCGCTTCTGGGGTATGCGTTAATTCTGCTGCTGGGACAGCACAACGAAGGTTGGGATCAAATTGGCGGGTGATGCGCTCGACACGCTGGAGAATCGGCTCAGGATTATTTGCATTTAGAGAAAGCAGTTTTTGAGCCAGTACGCGTTTATCGTTGAGCTCACCGAGACGCAGGACCGCTTTTTCACCGAAATCTTTTACCTGACTGCGGACCTGTTGAAAGTCAATCGTCATGGGGCTCCTTCATTATCAGAACAAGTGTTTTGGATATTGTAAAGCCGGAGCGGCTCCTGTGCAAGGGAAATTACGGTAAAATAAAAATCGGTGAGCCTCTGATGACTGCGATATCAAAACCGATTGCACTGGCTGTCTTAAATAATCATCTGCGCCCCTTCGATGTCCGCCGCGACCTGAGTGATGTCGCCGATCTGGTTGAATTATGTTTCGCGGACACGCTGGACATGGATGGAAGGGAATACCTGGCACGCATGCGGTCTGCAGCGAGGGACACTTCGTTATTAAGGATGGCCAAAGGCTGGGCTTCGGTTCCAATGACAGGTTACGTCTGGCATGAAGATGAGAAGCTTGTGGGAAATATCAGCCTGATCTCTTATGTGATGAAAGGCCGGAGGTTCTTTCTCGTCGCGAACGTGGCCGTCCACCCGAATTATCGCAGGCGCGGGATAGCCCGTCATATGACCGAAGCAGCTGTCGAACACGCACGCCTCCGCTCCGCGCCGGCTGTGTGGCTGCACGTTCGAGAAGAAAACCAACCTGCCCAGGAGTTATACGCTTCGTTGGGCTTTAAAGAACGGGCCGTTCGAACGACGTGGACAGGCCGCCCGGGGGAGAAACCAAAGCCTACGCTACCTCCGCGGTCGCGCTTCATCACGCCGCGCAACGCGCATTGGCCGCAGTTTAGCCCCTGGCTTAAGGAAAGCTACCCACCGGAGCTCTCCTGGCATATGTCCTTTCAGCTCAACAGCCTTCGTCCGGGTCTGCCGGGGGTGTTATCCCGCCTTTTTCAAAACGCTTATGTTTGCGAGTGGGGGGTGATTCAAGATGAAAAAATGACGGCATTCGCAGCCTGGCAGGCGGCAAACGCCCATACTAACCTGCTTTGGCTGGCCGCACCCAAGGTCGACGCTGAAAAGCCTATCCAGGCGCTGCTGGAGCATACCCTATCCAGCTCGCCGAGCTATCGAACGCTGACGCTGGATTATCCGGCACATAGATACGAAGATGCTATCCGAGCTGCGGGTTTCTCCCCACACCAAACGCTGGTATGGATGGAACGACCGCTTTGAGGCGGCAGCTGACCAACAAAATTTTTATTACCGGGGTATTCTTATGCTGCATTTCAGTCGAAAACTGAGAGATAGTATAATAACGTTCAATTTACCTTTATCCTAAAAAAAATAAGAGGCATGCAATGGAGAATGAAAAGAGCGATTCAAATGTTATGACCCGGGCTCAACTTCACACGGAGCTGTGGAGGTGTGAATATTGTGAAGAAAAGCCTTGCAGAGAAGCCTGTCCTGTGAACTGCTCACCAGCGGATTTCATCATGGCTGCGCGCGTCGGGAATCCGTCGGATATCCGACGATCCGCGGCTGAGATCATGCAGGCCAATCCCCTGGGTGGGGTTTGCGGTATGGTTTGCCCGGACACGCTTTGCATGGCTGCATGCACGCGCAAGAAATTTGATGGACCGATCAACATCCCGCTCGTCCAGGCAACCATCGTAGATCTGGCAAAACGACTGGGCGGTATCCCGGAATTTTCGAAACCGAAATTGAATGGAAAAAAGGTGGCCATTGTCGGCGGCGGGCCGGCTGGTTTGGGCGCTGCAGCGGCGCTGGCTCAGATGGGCTATTCCGTGGATATCTTTGAAAGCAGCGATAAACTCGGTGGGATGATGAACCTGATCCCCGACCACCGTCTGGAAAAGAGCGTGGTCGAGACCGATATTCAATTTCTCTTTTCACTTGGGAACGTCTCCGCAAAAACGGGTTTGAAAATCGAGAACCCCAAGAACCTTTTCGGCGAGGGGTATGATGCGGTGTGCGTTACGGTGGGTCTCTGGAAACCTATCGCACTTGGCGTTGAGAATGAAGATTTAACAGTCAAGATGGTAGATTTGCTGTCAAGGCCATCAGCTTTTCAGTTTGACGGTGGTGTCGCTGTCATCGGCGGCGGTGCGACTGCGGTGGACTGCGCGATAACTGCGAAGCAGCGAGGCGCAAAACGTGTAGAAATGTTCATGTTGGAAAAACTCGCAGAGATGCCGCTGACAGCCAAGGAGCGCAAGGAGCTCCTGGATTTCGATATTGAGGTAAACGGTCGCATCCGGGTCAGCAAGATCAACCGGGATGGCGATAAGGTCGTAGGATTTGAAACGGTAAAGGTTGAGCTGTTAGAAGGAAAACCGTTCAGCCCGGCGAACGTCCGTGATTTACCCGGAACGGATGGGAAACGAACGGATTTCAATACAGTTGTCATGGCGATCGGTATGCGTTCGACATTGCAGCGCGAGCAGGCTGACGGCCTCTTTTACGCCGGCGATATGCTCACCGGTCCAAAAACAGTCGTGGAAGCCGCTGCTTCCGGGAAGAATGCTGCCCTCGAGATCGATGCATTCCTTAAAACGAGAAACGCAGCCCGTTTTTGCGAAACGGACAAAATCGTATTACGGCCTGCCCGGCTACACCCCCGTACCTGTTTCACTGGAGACCGATTTCTTCGGAAGACCGATCCTTTCGCCGTACCTGATCTCAGCGTCACCTTCCTCGGACGGATACGAGCAGATGACCCTGGCTTATAAAGCGGGTTGGGCTGGCGCGGTGATGAAAACGGCTTTTGACAACGTCCCGATTCACATCCCGGGCGAATATATGTTCGCTTTCAATGCATATACATATGCCAACAGCGATAATGTCTCCGGACATGCTTTGGACCGTGTCTGCCGCGAATCGGAGAAGCTGATTAAAGAATGGCCGGATCGGCTGACACTGGCATCGACAGGCGGTCCGGTGACTGGTCATGATGAAAGCGACTCGGTGGGATGGCAATCGAACACAAAGAAGCTTGAGGCGGCCGGTGTGATGGGAATTGAATATTCTCTATCCTGTCCGCAAGGCGGAGATGGAACTGAAGGAGACATCGTCTCTCAAAATGCAGCCTTGACCGCGAAAATCATCGATTGGATCCTTCAGGTCGGCGATCCTGAAGTGCCGAAGCTGTTCAAGCTGACTGCTGCCGTTACCTCGATCGTTCCCATCCTTCGAGCCATCCGCAAGGTAATGGACAGGTATCCGAAAAGTAAGGCTGGAATTACGCTGGCAAACTCGTTTCCAACCCTGGGATTTCGCCCGGCTGCAGGACGGGTCTGGGAAGAGGGGGTGGTCGTCGGGATGAGCGGTGAAGGAGTTACGCCGATCTCGTATTTGACCCTTGCCACGGCTGTGCCGGAAGGGATCGAAATTTCTGGGAACGGCGGCCCGATGGACTATAAAGCCGCAATGGATTTCCTTGCCCTTGGCGTAAAGACTGTCCAATTCTGCACGATTGTGATGAAGCAAGGTTACGGGATCATCCGTGATCTGGAATCGGGAACATCTTTCTTGATGCAGGATCGGGGCATCCGGTCGATGAAAGAGCTGATTGGCATCACACAGCCCAACCCGGTGACCGGATTTATGGAATTGACGCCGATCAAGAAAATCTCTGAAGCAAACCATGAGACGTGCGTATCATGTGGAAACTGCGCCCGGTGCCCTTACCTGGCAATCACGCTTGACGAGAAGGGTATGCCCCAAACCGATCCAGCTCTGTGCATTGGTTGTTCGATATGCGCCAAGAAGTGTTTTGTAGGGGCGATCTCCATGCGAGCGCGAAGCCCGGAAGAGCTGGCTGTGCTGAAAGAAGATTAATTACGAAAGGGATGAAATGACTACTCGCTTTGAAAACGGAATCGTTGTAACGCTTGGTGAAAATAACCGCGTCCTGTGGAACGCGACGGTTGTAACGGATGGGGAACTGGTCGCTGCTGTAGGCGATGCTGCCGAGATGAAGCGGCGCTTCCCGGACGCCGCTTCGGTGGATTGCTCTGGCAAGGTTGTCTTACCAGGGTTTATCTGTGCGCACCATCACTTTTATTCGACGATGGCGCGCGGTATGGCAATCCCCGGTGAGCCGGCCTCAAACTTTGTCGAGACCCTGGAACGGCTCTGGTGGAAAGTGGATTATGCGCTCGATGCAGAAGACATCACCCTATCTGCACAACTTCCTTTGATTGACTGCATCCGTAATGGAACAACCACGATCATCGATCACCACGCTTCCCCATCCATGCGGGATGGATCGCTGGATTTGATCGAGGACGCTGTCCGGGAGGCCGGTCTGCGCGCCTCGCTTTGTTATGAAGTCTCTGATCGAAATGTCCCCGGCGGCGGGATAGCGGAGAACCAGCGATTTATCAAGAAGGTTGGCAAGGGCGACGGTCAGATTGCGGCGATGATGGGGCTGCACGCCTCATTCACTGTTTCCGATGCGACCGTTGAGCAATGCGTTGGAATTGCAAAAGACGCCGGAGTTGGCTGCCATATCCACGTAGCGGAGGATGCTTCCGACCGAGAAGATTCACTCGCTAAATATAAAATGCCGACAGTGAACCGACTACAGAAATTGGGCCTCTCGGGTGAGAAGTCGATTTTTGTCCACTGCGTCCATATCGACGAAGCAGAGATGGATATCCTGGCTTCGACAGGGACGATTGTCGTCCATAACCCCGAATCGAATATGAACAATGCAGTCGGTGTGACGCCGCTATTGAAGCTTCTCAAGAAGGGTGTGCTGGTTGGCCTGGGCACCGACGGCATGGGTTCTGACATGCTCGTTCAGATGCGCTGCGCCTATCTGCTGCACAGGTTGGCAAATCGCGATCCTCGCGTCGCGTTTATGGAAGCCCCTCAGCTACTGCTGCAGAATAATGCGGCGATTGCTGAGCGGCAGTTCGGCCTGCGGTTAGGTGAGATCGCCGAAGGCCGCCCTGCTGACCTTGCCATCATCGACTATGCTCCACCTACCCCGCTAAGCGAGGCGAATTTCCTCGGACACCTCATCTTTGGTCTGGTCGACGCGACTGTCGATACGACAGTCTGCAGAGGCAAGATCTTGATGCAGGGCAAGAAAATTATAAGCATGGACGAAGAGAAGATTGCTGCCCGCTCAAGGGAGCTGGCTCCGCAGATGTGGAAACGACTGCAGGCGCTTTAATCAGCAACGCCCAATTATTTTTACATAATCATGCACAAATATGGGGCTGTCTTGAAGAACCGGCAGCCCCTTGTTTTTTATATATGCCAGGATTTTCTATTCCACACCTCTTCTGGCTTGCCGAATTTCTGAAGGGAATAATCTCACAGGTGGGCATGGTAAAATATCGCTCTAGTCCAGGGCTTGATGCTCGGCTGCAGGTGATTATATTGAAAATACTTAAATCCAGGTTTCCTAACAGACGGGAAATCCTACCGGTCTTTGCCGTATTCCTGTTCTTTGGATTCAGCTGGGCCCTCTACCGGATGTTCTGGTACGTCCCAAGCTGGCTGGAGTATTTAAATATTTGGAAGGTATTGACAATTTCTGCATACGTGATGGCTTTTGGGCTGGCTGAAAGCATCTTCATGACAGGGGGATTGGTTTTGTTTTCCCTGTTTTTTCCTGACCGCGTTTTCAAGAAACATTACATCCTACTTGGGCAGCAGCCTGGCGGTTTTGATAAGCATCGCCGCGATCCTGCTGCAGCGAAAAATCAACCTGGTGTACAGGCTGGAGCTGTGGCAGACGATAGCCTATCCGATTGCCGTGTTAGCCGGGCTTGTCATGCTCTGTGCTGGTTTTATCCTGGATCTACCAACGGTTTCCTCTCTTAGCCAGTTGGGTTAAGTCTGCAGCAGATCGGATGACTATATTTTTATATTTCTATGTTCCTTTGGGCCTTGCCGGTTGGACGGTTGTTTTGATCCGAAACATCATTATCCCCTGGAAGTTGGATTAATAAAATGGATACTGATGTCCTCCAGGCTCACCCGGCGCGATTTTCTTAAACTTTCAGCTGCGGCATCTTTGTCCGGCGTCCTTGCCAAATTCTCGCTGGATGCAAATCGGATGAAAGAACGATCTGACGGTCGGCCAAATATCATTCTGATCGTATATGATGCCCTATCCGCACTCAACCTGTCTTTGTATGGATATCCACGAGCCACCTGCCCCAATCTGGAGCGTTTTGCCAAAAGGGCGACGGTTTATCACAACCACCACTCTGCCGGCAACTTCACGACTCCGAGCACGGCTTCTTTATTCACAAGCACATATCCCTGGACGCACCGGGCTTTAAACCTGAGCAGCCTGATCAGCCCTGAAGTCCAACCGAACAACCTGTTTTCGCTGCTTGATCCTGGCTACTATCAGGCGGCTTTTGCCCAGAATACTTTTGTGGATATGCTCCTCTATCAGTTCGAAGAGCATTTAGACCGGCATGAATCCGTTGACCGCTTCAGCCTGGCCGGCCGGACCTTTTACGACAACCTGACCCCCCGGGATGCTATCTATGGGATGAAGAGCATGGATCAATTCCTGTTCAAGCGGGAAGAGGCTCACGGTTCGCTGTTCTTGTCCATCCTGAACGACTTTGCTACTCAGCTCAGCTACAAGGCTTCTGCAGCCCGGTTGGAATCGACCTTTCCTAGCGGACCGCCGCGACTGGCAAACACAGATGTCTATTTTGACCTGGCTGAAGTGACTGATGGGGTCATGGATTTGCTGAGTGAATTGCCAAGCCCGGCTTTCACTTACGTGCATTTCATGCCGCCTCACATGCCTTATGTGCCTGCGCGCGAGTATATCGGGCTTTTTGACGACGGCTGGACACCGCAGGAGAAAAAGAAGCACCGTCTTTCAGCTGGTGTGCCGCAGGAAAGGCTGAACGATCTGAGGACTTCCTATGATGAGTTTGTTGCAAACCTCGATGCTGAATTTGGCCGCCTGCTTGATCATCTCGAAAGCACCGACATGCTCGAAGACAGCTATGTGATCTTTACATCGGACCATGGTGAGATGTTTGAGAGGGGCGCGTCAGGGCATTCCAATCCACTGGTATTTGAGCCTGGTATCCGCATCCCGTTGATCATTTCAGCGCCCAACCAGCGCGAACGACAGGATGTCACTTCTCTGACGAGCAACGTTGACCTGCTGCCTTCCCTGCTATATGCTGTTGGGGAAAATATCCCGGATTGGTGTGAAGGCATCCCGCTCCCGGGGATGGGGGGTATAAACGATCCTGAACGAGGGATTTTTGTTGTGGAGGCGAAAGCAAACCCTGCCTATGGTGCACTGCGAAAAGCAACTCTGGCGCTGCTGCAAGGCTCGTATAAAATGGTGCATTACCTGGGATATAAATCCTATCCGGATAATTATGAGTTTTATGACCTTCACAATGACCCGGAAGAGCTTCTCGAACCTCTATCCGGATCATCCGGAAGCTGCTGCGTTCAAATTCGAGTTGGATCGGAAATTGGCGGAGGTCAACCTGCCATATCTGCGAGTGAAGTGATCAGCGAGGTAAGCTGGGCGTGAGAATTGCATGCCTGGAAGGTGAGAAAGTCAGAGTGGAAGCGGGGTAAAATTGAGTGGATGAGCCAGGATTTGGATGAGAATGCAAAAACTGGATTCAGTACCGCCGATGAGCAAGATGCCCTCGACCGGGCGTATGTGCCCGAGCATGTCCCAGGACTGATGGCTGGGATTTCAAATGGGCGCCCATTCCGGGCTGGGCGAGTATATCGGATTTGTCCGTGAAAAATGGATGATCCTGGTTGGATACCCCCTTGACGGAAACTTTACACAGGAGGGGTGCGAGCAGGCGATCTCCCGGGCAAGGCTTACATACGATCCCGAAACCCTTTTCTTCATCGGTCCGGAGATCCCAAGATCACTGCAGGAATTCAGCACGAACCGATCAAATGACGAATATTATCGGCTGGACTTGAACGGCTATCAGCCGAAATCAGCTTTGCGTCGGGAGGTAAACAAAGCATCGGAGCGGCTTGAGGTCGTCCAAGAAACGGAATTCAGAAAAGAACACAGCACCTTGATCGCTGATTTTTTAAAGCCCCGGCGGCTGCCGACAATGGTCGCCGAGCTTTACAGTTCGATGCCGAAATACTTCGCAGCACATCCGAACGCTTTCATGCTTTGTGCCCGTGACGATCGCAACAGGCTTAATGCTTTTTTTGTCGTTGAGCAGGCGGCCATGAATTTCAATGCCTATATTCTGGGGTGCTATTCGCGCAAGCCTTACATTCCACATGCCTCCGACCTGCTTTTTTCGACCATGATTGACCTGACGCGCGATGTCGGGAAAGCGGTATATTCAGCTCGGCCTGGGAGTGAATGATGGGATCAGGCGCTTCAAGGTGAAATGGGGCGGCGTAGTTTTCTTAAATTATGAATTTTGTGAATGCAATTTTGTTGACGAAGAATAGGATATCGATTTTCGACTTATTGTTGGAAGGAGAATTGTGAGCAGTTTTTTTATAACCTGGGGTCGTCAAAAACCGTTGAAGATGGTCTGGCAGGTGTATAAGGACGGAAGCTATTCCTACCTCGTCGGAACTGCACATTTCTTTCCAACCAGCTTCTCCCGATCCATACGCCGTTTTGATAGGTGGCGTCGATGTTGTGCTGACGGAAGGGCCGTTAGACAACGCCAGCATGGAGGTGATATCCAATCATGGAAGGCAGGGAAATGGTAAAGTAGACCTGAAAGCAGCTCCTAAATCCAGGCGTGCCTGAACAGATCAATCGATTGCTAGCGGAGAGGCTTTCGGGAAAGGATGACGGTGAACTGTTTTTTCTATTTCATCGCCCTAGCCTCGACTATTTTGAGATGTTAACCCGGGATGTCAGCCCATGGATGGCGCTGTTCTCAGTCTGGACCAGCTATCTGAACTGGAAGTATTCTGTCGACCTGGAGGCGTACCAGATCGCGTGCCGGATGGGCAAGAAAATTCATCCCCTCGAAACGATTGACGAGCAGCTGGCGGTGCTTGAAGGGATTCCACTTGAAAGGGTCCAGCGCCACCTGAATGACGTGATGAATTGGCAGACCTACTGCGATCATTACGTCCGTTATTATCTGGCAGGTGATTTGGATGAATCTGGTGAAAATGACAGACCGATTTCCGACCCGCATACCAACTGTGATTGGTGCGCGAGACCGTCTCATGTTTGAGCGAATCCAGCCGTATTTCAAAAAGGGGTCCGCAGCAGCCTTTGTCGGTTTTCCGCACGTACCTGGTATCCGACAGCTTCTTTTGGCCGCTGGTTACACGTGTCACCCAGGATTTTTAATGATCACGACTGAAGAATGGGCATTTATTGAAACCAGGGCATACGTTCCTGAACATTTGCCTGGTTATGTAACAGCAATCACTGGAGCCGAGCCCTACTTGATCGACGATTTTGTGATTTACCTGAAAGGGGCGACGCTGGTCTTTGTTGGATATCCATTGACAGGAAAGATCGAAAAAGCCCGGATCCAGGATGCCCTGAATGCTGCTCGCACGCTTTTTAGGCCAGAGGTCATATCGATCAGCGCGCCGATGAAACTCGAAGGTTTGGAAAGCGACAGCGAGAGGAATGTCTCGGAAGATATTTACTATACCCTTGATTTAAATTCAATCCAAATTTCAAAAAAGCTACGAACAGGTGAATAGAGCAAGCCGGGACCTGATCGTTTTGGAAGGTGGGCAATTCTGCAAAGAGCATTTGCGCTTGATCCAGGATTTTGTTCGATCTCACCAGCTGCCGCAGGGGACGAAAACCATATTTCGAAGGATTGGTCAATACTTACAATCCGGCTCGGCGCGGCTCATCGAAGCTCGTAATCATGACGGAAGGCTGGTAGCATTTGACCTGGTGGATTTCAGCGCAAAAGATGCTGCTTTTTACATGTTTAATTTTTTTTCCAGAAAATGGTACGTGCCCGGCGGGTCTGACCTGCTGATGTTTCATCTGGTGGAAAGCGCCAGGACAGGAAAACAAGCAGTATATTAACCTGGGATTGGGGACTAAATCCCGGAGTGACATTCTTTAAAAACAAGTGGGGCGCAAAATTCTTTTTGACACAGCGGTCGTGGGTGCTGAGCGTAAACGAAGAAAGCTTCTATCGCGGTAATCGTAGATATGCTGCTGGATTAAGGCTGGTGCATCCAATCAGGTCTGATCCCTGAAGGATCGGGCTTATTCCCTTGAGTGATTATTCGCCCGGTCAGTTGAAGCCAAACGGATGTTCGACCTTCACTTGAAAAGCCGGGTCGATATTTTTCCCTTCTAATTGGGTGTTTTCGCCTTCAACAAAGTCATCATAAATATCGGCAGGCGGCAGCTCGCCTTCTACCATCAGACAGGTGCATGTTTTTAATATCCCCGGGATCGGTTGGATCTCTGTTGCCACAATCCGCCCGACCATCTGCAATTCGGGTACCTCGACGATCGCGATGGCATCGTAAAGCCCAAAAGTTGCCTGAACTTCATGGATGTGATGGATCCGGCGCAGATCGCGAACAACCTGTTTAATTTCACCCATTTCAATATTTATCAAGATGACTGCTTTCATATCCTTTTACTCCTTGATGGACGAGCCTGTATTCGGGTGAAAACCTGGTGTAAAAAAATGTTGTTTCCTTACCATGGCATCAAGCAACCTGAAGACCGCAGTATTGAAAGGAGTTAAGAAAGCAACAGATAAGGTATTTACCCCAAATATACTTCCTAAATTGCTGCACTGAAAATGAATTATAAAGGACTTTAAAGGAAAAAAGGGCGAATGTCAAATTAATCCGGAAGCTACAGGATGCTTGTATCAACGATCAAAGCACCGGGGGGATTGTCTTCTCGATGCGCAAGGATTAATTGTATCCTGGGGATGATTGGCAGAACGGGGATATGCTGGAGGAACCTTCACAGGCGATCCCATTTCCATTCTTATCCAATCCAAATATGTCTTCATACCCCATGCTGCGGCAGTATTCGTAGCATTGTTGAGCCTTCGATTGGCTGCGGAAATTTTTGCAGGTCATGCGCGAACCCAAACAATCACATACGGGGACCAGCGTTCTGGTTGGTATCCTGGTAATGGTCGGTGTTGGCGTGATTGAGGCTGTAGGAATGGGAGTTGCGCTCCATATTCCTCTAGCGTTGGTCTGTGCCTCGACTTGAGCTGAGATCAACGAGTTCATACATTTCGTATCGGGGGGATTTTCCTGAACCCGCCCAAAACCCTGGCGGATCAACTCGTAGTTGAGAAAATTCTTGTCGACCAGCATGTAACGGGGTTGAAAGCCCTGAGAATCCAGCTCGGTCTGGTCCTGGACCAATGAGACGACTTTTCCTTCAACCATGTTTTGTACATAAGACATCGACTGGGCGCCCTGCCATTCTGCTGGAGCAAGGGCGCTGGGTGCATCAACGCCGATCAAGTGAACCGAAAAGGTTTGATTGGTGATCAAAATCTCAATTGTATCTGCAGAAATCACCCGAGTTACCAGACCTTGAGAACGGGGCGCGTCAACCGGCAGGCAATATGCGCCTGGGATCGATAAATCCAGGCCTGGAGTGGGCAGACCTCCAGGAGGAAGGGGCGTTGCTGTGGAGATGGCTGTTGAAGAAGGTAGAGGCGTATCGGTCTTTGGCATCGCATCCATGGTTTGAACGGCCAGCGTTTCTGGAGGGACAACCGCCAAAGGCGGGGGCATGCAGCCGGTTATGATAATCATGGCGATAAGTGAAAAAAACAACAACCGCTGCATTATCTTACTCCTTGATCATATGATCCAGCCGGATAATTCCTCGCAAAAACGCATCATTCCAGAGCTGGTTTTGAACCAAAGCCCTACACAATGAAACCTTGTACTTGATTGTAACATAAATGGACTAATAAAATTTGATATAGAAATATATCTTACATAATTGTTTGCACAAATCAAGTTTGCTCCTCCAGCCTGGATCATTTTGGGCTTTTCTTCATAGTTAGAACTCTTTAGAAATCGGATTTTAAGGTTGACTTTCCTACTGACTCCGCATATACTAAGGTCAACGGAGAATAGCCACCTTGCCTGATTTGGTGAAAAAACTGCGACTGATTTAAAAATATGGGCACGCGCGCGCGTGCCTTTTTTATTAACACCCATCTTGAAAGGAGACCAATCGGAAATGGATTACGGGATGATTGGAAAAATTGAAAAAGCCAAACGTTATGCCGAGCAGCGCGATCGGATCGCTATTAACTCGCTCACGGTAAGATTCATGGGTGAAAATAATGACCATACCGTCCATATCACAGATGGAACCTGGCATTGTGATTGTGATTTCTTTCAAAGCCGCGGACGATGCAGCCATACGATGGCGCTGGAGAAGATCCTTAGCGGCATGAAAGGCTTACCGGAGTACGCCAGCTAAGAGTTTTTTCCAGAATTCTTCTGAAAACACAAAGCGGACTTCGGAGGGAAGTCCGCTTTGCTTACTCAACAAGCAGAGCTATTCAGCTCAACAGACAGGATTTAGCAGCAGATCATGCTGGTTCATCTGCATACTCACTCAAGCTATTCGTTCCTTGAAGGCATGGCATCTCCCCAGAACCTGGCCGTCGCTGCCGCGCGATATGGAATGCCTGCGCTGGGATTGACTGATCATGGGCGCTTAAGCGGGGCAATAGATTTTTATAAAGCCTGTTCGGACAATGGTGTAAAGCCGATCCTTGGAATCGAGCTTGATGTGCGTTTTCCGGATTCATTTTTGGTGGATCCATCAAGCTCAATTGGACCGCTGGTGCTGCTGGCGCAGAACATCGAAGGCTGGTCGGGGTTGTGCCGACTTGCGAGTGCGGCTCAGGCAGATGTGCAAGGCGAAACTGCGCTGCCGATCCATTTGTTGGAGCAAAATTCAGCAGGGTCTGATCTGCCTGACCGGCGGTGAACGAAGTCTGGTTGATGCCCTGGCTGGAAGAGAGAGCGGAGAGGCTCTAATCTCTTTATTGTCTCTGCTTAAGAGATTATTCCCGGACCGGATTTACGTGGAGCTGCAGTACCACTCGCCTGCTGGACTCGGACGGGTGGAGCTGCTCAACAGGACAGCCCGAAAAATGGGCTTGCCTGCAGTCGCCTCGCACGGCATCTACTACCAAGAATTGGAACAAGCCAGTCTTCAGCGAACAATCACAGCAATTCGCCTCAACCGCCCGATTCGCCAGCTGAATGAAGCTGATACTGCGCCGCCATATGCCAATTTTCTTTCCCCGGCTGAACTTTCTGAGCATTTTAGCGCTTACCCGGAGGCGTTGGAAAACACTCTAGAAATTGCAGACCGCTGCCAAGTGGAACTGCCTCTGGGAGTCCCTCGATTCCCGCAGTTGGATTTACCAGAAGGCGCTAAACCGATCCAGGTGCTGCGCCAGAAAGCGCAGCAGGGCTTGATCAGAAGGTTTGATGCGGATCCGACAGTTCAATCGCGCCTTGATCATGAGCTCGATGTGATCCAAAAATGCGGCTATGAAGCGCTATTCCTGGTGATGGAAGATATTGTAGGTTTTGCCAGGCAAAACGGAATCCCGATTGCTTCACGCGGCTCGGCTTCATCATCGCTGGTTGCACATTGTCTCGGGATCACGACACCGAATCCGGTCCGGTTAAACCTGTATTTTGAACGCTTTCTTAATCCTGCCGCGGCGCACACTCCCGGATATCGATACCGACCTTTGCTCAAGAAGGCGGGACGAGGTGATCCAATTCGTTTACAAACGTTTTGGCTTCGAACGGGTTGCGATGGTCTGCACGGTGAACCGTTTCCGACGCCGCTCAGCGCTGCGCGAAGTGGCAAAAGCCCATGGATTGCCATCGGCGCGGGTGAGCGAGCTGGTCAACAGCCTGCCGCAGAGGTGGTACGGGTCTCCTGATCAATCTACCAGGGAGGGATCTCCATACGCTGTTCTGGAAGACAGCCTTCGTTCATCCGTTGAGAAAATTGTGCTTGCTCAAGCTACTTCTTTGATCGGAATGCCGCGTCACTTATCCATCCACCCGGGTGGGGTGGTGATCGCACCTGGACCGATGACAGACCTGGCCGCCACGCAGATGGCAGCAAAAGGGATATTGATCACCCAGTTCGACCTGGAATCGATTGAAGGATTAGGCCTGGTAAAAATCGACCTTCTAGGCATTCGAGGTTTGACAGTGTTGGGTGATGTGGCAAATGCGATCGCCAGCGTGGATTTCGGAGCCGAGGATCTGCCGCCTCAGGCTTCCATCCCGGCTCCTCAATTTGGATCAATTGCAGTCCAAATTGCAAGAGAAGGGTTGCGGCATCTTGATGAGATTCCAGATGACGATCCTGAGACAGCGGAAACCACAGAGCACGGCCGCACGATAGGCTGCTTCCAAATCGAGAGTCCAGGGATGCGGGCGACTTTAAAAGAGGTGCATGCACGATCTGCTGACGACCTGATGGCGGCTCTGGCGCTCTACCGTCCCGGTCCGCTGACCGGAGGATTGAAAGATGCCTTTATCGACCGAATCCGCGGCCAGGAATCTGCGGCTTACCTGCATCCTTCATTGATACCTCTTTTAGGGGACACATTTGGGGTGATCCTGTACCAGGAGCAGGTGCTGCGGATAGCAAACGAGCTGGCAGGTTTCAGCCTGGCAGAGGCCGACTTACTGCGCCGAGGGATGAGCCATTTTGACCCCGGCAAACAAATGTCTGCGCTCCAGCAGAGTTTTGTCGACCGTGCGACGGAGCGTAAAGGAGTGCCGCCAGAAATTGGTGAGAAAATCTGGAAGCAGATGGCTGCATTTGCAGGATATGGTTTCCCTAAGGCGCATGCGGCTTCATATGCGCGGGTAGCCTGGCAGTCGGCCTGGTGCAAGACACACTATCCAGCACTTTTTATGGCTGCAGTATTGGCGAACTGGGGCGGATATTACGGCCAGGGCGTGTATCTTACCGAAGCCCGGCGGTTGGGTCTGGTTCTCCGACCGCCCAACGTCAACTATGCAGGGGATGAATTCAGCGTCCATTATATCGACAATAAACCAGTATTGTTCATGGGAATGAACCAGGTGCTTGAGCTCACTTTTCGTACGAGAGCTCGGATTCAAAACGGCCGCCCATATGCTTCGCTTCAGGATTTTCTGGTCAGGGTGGATCCTAGACCTATCGAAGCCGAGAACCTTATCCGAGCAGGATGTCTGGAAGAATTTGGCAACATCCCAAATTTGCTTCGTCAGCTTAAGCAAGGGGGATGGCGCCGCGGACAGCTTTCTCTCTTTGAGCGAGAAGATTTGGAAGAAGAGGATTGGAACCTAAATGAAAAGGCTGCTGCGCAGGAAGCCATCTTAGGGATCAGCCTGGTCGCTCATCCACTGGAGCTCTTTGCAGAAAATATTGCCCGTGCCAATGCGCTGTCCACTCTTGAAGCTGCGGCACGCGTGGGAAGCAGGGTGCGAGTTGCTGGAGCTCGTCAGACCTGGCGAAGGCATCGCCTCGCCAACGGCGAACATTTATACTTTATGGCGCTTGAAGATTTAGAGGGGATGCTGGATGTGATGATCCCTGGGGAGGTCTATCGCCGGTACCGGGAAGCTTTCAGCGGACCTGGTCCCTATATTATTGAAGGTATCGTTGAATGGGACCCCGACCGAGGGGAGCCGATCATCCGGGCAGAACGTGCCTGGGGGACTGCTGATTTTCACAAGTAATTCTTCAGCGTATACAATGCCACCCGCCCATTTTAACTTGAGTTGGCTCGCCTCGAGTTGGGGGATATCCAAAACACTGCGTGACTGTCACACGAATATTTCTGCGCGCAAGGAGAACCGCATTTCGGGTTAATTTACATTCATACCCGGTTTCGGGATCTGCTTCCAAGAAATAATAAACCCGCATTCTGTAAATATCTTTCGCGACTGTGAATGTGACATCATTTGGATTGAAACTGTTTCCTGCGGGGACCTGCAGATAATAAAACCTGCTTAGATCATCCTTGGTCAGGCGAACTGCAATTTGCTGACCTGATTTATTCCGAATCGTGAGCCTAATCAGCGGGCTGCCTTTTGCACCGATGAGCATAACAGCGACCAAAGCCAGAATGACCAGACGTGTTTTTAGTCTACCAGTCATAATAAAAACATCAAGTATTTTGATCTCATCAAAAACCAAAAACAATTATAGTACAGATTTGTTGGATGTTTTTCAGGTGGATTACAGCATTCTTCATCGAATTGAAATATTAGCGGGAAGACCTTCTTTGGCATTTTCTGATTTCCTGACCAATAGATCACCCTGAAGGTTGAGGTGGAAACTCCACTCAAGAAAAGTTGTGAAATTGTCCAGGCTTTTCTTGACGCGATATGACAATATACTTATAATCACTGCCGAGCGAAAAGGCTCGTTTGGTAAAATGTTGCCGAAGACCGTGCAGAAGATCTCTGGCACTGACAGATGTCGCTGACAGAGGCTTTTTGTTGCCGGCAAAATTGTCAATGAAGAGCATGGCTCTTAATCATTTTTTGATTGATTTTAGGAGAAAAAAGATGTCAATAATAGATGCAATCCACACGCGAGAAATTCTTAATTCGCGCGGCAACCCGACTGTTGAGGTAGAAGTCCTTTTGGAAGACGGAGGATTTGGAAGAGCCGCTGTCCCCTCTGGTGCATCAACTGGTGTGCATGAAGCTCTGGAACTGAGGGACGGCGAAAAAAATCGATATGGGGGCAAAGGTGTCCTCCAGGCGGTCAACCATGTCAATGAAGAGATTGCTGATGGATTGGTTGGTATGGACGCGCTGGACCAGCAGGCTGTTGACAGTGCCATGTTGGAAATGGATGGGACTCCAAACAAAAGCACCTACGGGGCGAATGCAATTCTCGGCGTCAGCCTGGCCGTTGCGCGTGCTGCTGCCGATTCAGTAGGCTTACCGCTTTATCGTTATCTGGGCGGCGTCACAGCAACTGTGCTGCCCGTACCGATGTTTAACATCATGAACGGCGGGGTCCATGCCAACTGGCAAGGCACTGATTTCCAGGAATTTATGATTGCTCCAGTCGGCGCGCCGAATTTTCGGGAGGCACTGAGATGGGGGAGTGAGATTTACCAGGCGCTGAAAGGTGTACTTAAGAGTGCGGGTCATACCACAGGGGTGGGTGATGAAGGTGGATTTGCTCCGGCTTTGAAAAAGAACTCAGACGCTGTCGAGCTTATCCTGAAAGCCATAGAGAAGGCCGGTTATAAGCCGGGCGAACATGTGGCTGTTGCCCTTGACCCCGCCTCGAGCGGATTCTTTGAGGACGGATTCTACAACTTGCGGACCGAAGGACGAAAAGTCACTTCAGCAGAAATGGTTGATCTATGGGCTGATTGGGCGAATAAATACCCATTGGTCGTGCTGGAAGACGGTCTGGCTGAAGATGATTGGGACGGGTGGAAGCTGCTGAACAAGACGATTGGAGATCGCGTTGAGCTGGTTGGCGACGACCTGTTTGTCACCAATGTCAAGAGAATATCCAGAGGTATCCAGGAAAATGCAGCTAATGCCGTTTTAATCAAGCTGAATCAAATCGGCACACTGAGCGAGACGATTGCAGCCATCCAGATGGCATTTAAGGCTGGTTGGGGCGCCATGGTTTCCCATCGATCTGGCGAAACTGTTGACAGCTTCATCGCCGATCTCACTGTCGCGATGGGCACGGGTCATCTCAAGACCGGGGCGCCTTGCCGCGGGGAACGAGTTGAGAAGTACAATCAGCTGATGCGAATTGAAGAAGAACTAGGCGAAGCAGCTGTTTACGCTGGCAGAAAAGCATTCGTGCGGTAATCTGCCGAGCTTTCCAATAATAGCCACTGCAGAAATTCGACTGGACTGCCTCCGATCTCAAGAGGCAGTCCAGTTTGATTGATGAATGGATGGTTGAACTAAGATCTACTTGCTATTCTCAAAGCCACCTTCGCTGGTACGTTCGGAGAGCTGCTCCAGGGAGAGTTTGCTCCAGCCGCTCCAGCGTTCCATATCCATCCCCAGCTTTGCGGCAACGCCGTGGCCGTAGGCGGGATCAGCCTTGAAGAAGTGCACCAGCTGACGCACCTTGATCCGATCGGGGACACCTGACATCGCAGCAGCCAGGTTGTTGAAAAGCTGCTCTTTTTGGTCCGCATTCATCAGACGAAAAAGATTGCCCGGCTGGGTATAATCATCATTCCCGAGGCGGTGGTCGTAGCGATCCGCATCCCCTGAGATTTTAAGTGGGGGCTCCAGGAATTTTTGATCGTCTACCGGTCCACCCATGCTGTTCGGCTCATAATTGACAGCGCCGCCGAAGTTTCCGTCAAAGCGAGCCTGACCGTCGCGGTGATACGTGTTGACCTCGGTGTGGGGTTTGTTGACTGGCAGGGCAGCATAATTGACTCCAATGCGGTAGCGATGGGCATCGGCATAAGACATGATCCTTGCCTGAAGCATCTTATCGGGTGAAAAACCGATCCCGGGGATGATGTTCGAGGGTTCAAAGGCGGCCTGTTCGATCTCGGCGAAATAATTCTCGGGGTTCCGGTTTAACTCCAGAATTCCGACTTCAATCAACGGGTAGTCAGCGTGCGGCCAAACTTTTGTGAGATCGAAAGGATTGAGATGATAGGTCTCAGCCTCTTCTTCCGGCATCACCTGGATGTAGAATTTCCAGCGCGGGAAATTACCGTGCTCGATTGCATCAAACAGATCACGTTGAGCGCTCTCCCGGTCTCTACCAACGACTTCTTCGGCTTGTGCGTTGGTCCAGGTCTCGATACCCTGTACGGTCTTAAAGTGGAATTTAACCCAGAAGCGCTCGTTCTTATTATTTATGAAGCTATAGGTATGGCTGCCAAATCCGTCGACGTTCCTGTAGCCTGTCGGCAAGCCCCGGTCGCTGAACAGGATGGTCACCTGGTGAAGACTTTCGGGAGACAGCGACCAGAAATCCCACATCGCAGTATTAGAGCGCATGTTGGTTTTCGGATCGCGCTTCTGAGTGTGGATGAAATCGCTGAATTTATATGGATCGCGGATAAAGAAGACAGGCGTGTTGTTGCCGACCATATCCCAGTTGCCTTCTTCGGTGTAGAACTTCACAGAAAAACCTCGCACATCACGCTCGGCATCTGCTGCGCCTCGCTCGCCAGCCACAGTAGAAAAGCGCAACAAGAGGGGGGTTTGCTTGCCGACTTCTGAAAAAACCTTGGCTTTTGAATAACGAGTAATATCCTTGGTGATCGTCAAAGTGCCGTATGCACCGGAACCTTTGGCATGAACAACTCTTTCAGGCACACGCTCCCGGTTGAAGGTAGCCATTTTTTCCAGAAGCTGATAATCCTGCATCAATAGTGGACCGCGTGGACCGGCGGTAAGTGAATTCTGATTGTCCCCAATCGGGGCGCCGTGGGCTGTCGTTAATTTCTTGGGTTTTGCCATCTTATATTCTCCTGTCAATTCTGAACTTGATTGTTTATTCCACCCTTTCTGCCTGTTTACTCAAGCAGTCAGGACATATTCCATAGAAATCCAGGCGGTGTTGAACGATCTGATAACCGGTGCGGTCAGATAATTCTGTTGCAAGGTTATCAAGCATGTTGAAATCTGGGTCGACGATTGTCTCACACTTGATGCATATTAAGTGAGGGTGTGGAATGGGGTTATTTCCATCGTAACGGCTGCTGTGGTGGGCAAATCCCAATTCCAGGATTTCCCCCATCTCTTTTAATAGCTCCACCGTTTTATAGACTGTACCCAGGCTGGTCATTGGAAATTCTGCTCTGACCAACTGGTAAATATCCTCAACGCTGGGATGGGATTGGCTGTGGGCGAGAATTTTAATGACCATCGCCCGCTGTGGAGTAAGCCTGCAGCCAGTCTTGCTCAGTTTTTCTATTAATTCTCTTTGTCGTTGATCAGAATCCATCGAATAATTACTATAGTTGTATTTAGATAAGAATGATTATCTATAAGTAATTATAATCTATTTCTTGCAAATTATAGGATGTTTTTTGGTTGTTCTAATCAATCTCTTATGATTTGCTCGAGAATTCCACAGGATCGATCCCCTGATTGGGATTCAGGACTGGCTCTTGCGCTGGGGGATTTCCTATGGCACAATAAAAAGATATGGCCCGCTGGATTCGTTTCTTCATTATGATTTCATTAGGCATTGGCCTGGGCCTGGCTTATGGTTGGCTGATCAGCCCAACACGCTTTGTCGATACGTCTCCCGACACTCTCAGAGTTGATTACATGACGGATTATGTGTTGATGGTTGCTGAAACCTATCAAAATGAACAGGATTTGGATCTGGCTGTGCACCGGCTCGCAGTATTAGGAGACCGCCCGCCCCAGGAGAATGTTAAACAAGCCGTTGTGTTTGCGCAGAAAGCGGGCTACAGCGAACCTGATATTGCCCGAATGCGGGCGCTCTCCAGCGCTTTTGAAAACCTGCCGGGTCCACAAGGGACTTCTATGCCATGACGAAGTCAGACGAAAGGGGTTCCTGGTATCTGCTAACTGGTCTTATCATCGGGGTCATGTTGGGTGTGGCTTATTCAAGGTTTTTCCAACCGCTGGAGTATGTTGATACGGACCCATCAACGCTACGCCAAGATTATAAGGACCGCTACCGGGCGCTGATTGCGGCTGCATACCTGTCGAATGGCGATCTTGTTCGGGCAAGCGCACGCCTTGAACTGCTGAAAGATCCTGATATCTTCCGAGCCCTCACAGAACAGGCTCAACGAACATTGGCTCAAGATGGTGCATCTGCGGAAGCGCAGGCTTTAGGGCTGCTGGCTATTGCCTTGGGTCAGTCGCCTCCGGGACCCGGTCAGGCAGTCACTCAGGCACAGCGATATTCGACCGGAACTCCGGTGATCGCCACTCCAGCGGATTCGGTCGGACCCACTCAGGCATCGATGATCGAACCGACTGATAATGCTTCACTTGAAGCTTCGATTGGTGAAATCGCTTCTGCTACTCTGTCGTTTCCAGTGGAATCGCTGGTTTTGCTGAGCAAAGAGGAGGACTGCGATCAGACACTGGCAACCCCAGTCATTCAGGTGGAGGTCGTGAATCAGGACGGCAATCCTGTACCTGGAGTGCTGATGGTCGTAACATGGGCTGGCGGCGAGGAGCGTTTTTATACCGGATTAAAATCCGAGATCAATCCTGGATTCGCAGATTTCACACTGAACCCAGAATTTGTTTACAACCTGCGGCTGGGTGAGAATGGAGCATCATTAGGGAACCTTGAGGCTGTTCCTTGCAGAAGCGAGATCCATGGGACCTATTGGGGAGCTTTGAAAATGAAATTCGGTTTTCCTTAGTGGCAGAAGAATAACAAGGAAAAAGTTAGACTATTTGTCGCCTGAACGTTTTGTTCCGGTTTTTCTTCCAGCTTGGAGGTTGAAATGGCATCACATCTCAGTAAATATCACAAATTTTCTGCTTTCTGGGCTGGGTTGGTCCTTATTCTGGCTGTGATTGCCTGTTCGTTTGATCCTGGCTCTAAAGGGAGTCCGCCGGATGAAACGGAGATCGCACGGAGTGTTGAGGAAACTATATTTGCAAAATCGTCAGTGACCGAACAGGCTCGACTGGCTGAGGAATCACCCATCCCTCCTGCTTCTGAAACACAGGAACTGAAAGTCAACGAAACCTTACAGGTTCAACAAGCTACGATAGATGCCCAGACAACGATCCTGGCCCAATCCAGCCCAACTGGTTTAACCTTGGATGCTCTCCCTTCTGCAACGATTGGGCCCCCGGTCAACGCTGCTGAACCGATCCAGCTGACTGACTGGCAAACTCAAAATATGCGCCAGGCGCCTGGATGTGGAGAAAATAAGAATGGTCCACCCTGCTGGTACGGACGCGGTGATACATTGGAGCTTATCCTGGAGCAGCCCATTTTGATTGATCCGGTCTGGGAAAGCCCCTACCTGGTCTTTTCTCATCGGTTTGTTTTTGTTCAGAATGCGACCATTTTCATAAAATCTGAAAACCAATGGAAAGTATTATGGTCATTTATCAGTGGTCGATCTGCAGTGTGGCAGCCTTTTCACGTTGATTTGAGCCCTTATAAGAATCAAGATATCTCACTGCAGTTCATTGTCAGCGGTACTACAGGCGGTCAATCGGGGGTTGTCAAGCAAAATGAGTGGTATATTCTGGATCCGAAAATCGATCCGAGTTTCAACCCTTATCAATAGTTGATTGTTGAACAGGTGCTTCGTCCCGAATTTTTTTGCTAGTTGTGCTGCAGATTTGATCAGATCGTGGAACCAAGCCGCCAACCCAACCCAGAATGCCGGTGGGATACTCGGTTGTTGTGCAGGGCAATCCCAAGCGCCTTCCGCTGACCGACCAAAACGCAAAGCTTTCTTGCCCTCGTGACAGCAGTATAAATCAAATTCCTCTGAAGCATCATGTAATGCTGAGTTACCAGTGGAAGCACAACTGCCGGGTATTCTGATCCCTGAGCTTTGTGGACTGAAATCGCATAGGCAAGCGTGAGCTGATCAGCTTCGTTCCAATCATATGTCACAGTCCGACCGTCAAAATCTACGACCAGAGTATGCTCGACAGGATCAATAGAAAATAGAAATCCAATATCTCCATTGTAAACATCCTTTTCGTATTGATTCGCGACCTGCATCACTTTATCACCTGAACGGAAAAGCTTGTTGAAGAGCGTTTTCTCTGGTTTGTTTTTATCTTGTGGGTTCAGGCGGTCTTGCAGCCGCTCATTCAATGCATCCACGCCGGCTGGGCCGCGATACATTGGTGCCAGCACTTGAATCTCATCGCGAGGGTGAAATCCGAATTTCTCTGGAATCCGCCGGCAAACCACATCCTCAACCCACTCGGCCGCACTTTCGGGAGTCTCGGCCGGAAAAAGAAAGAAATCATCTGAGTTTCCAGCAGTTGGAAAGATTGGCGCCTCTCCCCGATTGATCCTGTGGGCATTTGTAATAATATGGGATTCTGCGGCCTGCCGGAAAATGACGTTCAACCGGGTTACTGGACAGATTTTAGAAGCGATCATGTCCTTGAGCACATTGCCTGGTCCAACGGATGGAAGCTGATCTGCATCCCCAACAAACAGCAAGTGTGTTCCAGAGTGGATTAAATCGAGCAAATGGTGAGCCAGGACCAGGTCCAGCATTGAAGTTTCATCGATGATTACGAGGTCTGCTGGGAGCGGGTTGTCGGAGTTAGAATCGAAAACCCTCACCCGGAGAATAGCCAAGCAGCCTGTGGATGGTGCTGGCGGATCGACCGGTAGCCTGTGATAAGCGTTTCGCCGCCCGGCCAGTTGGTGAAGCGAGCAGGCTCTTTTTCCTGCCAGCCTCCACTGCCTCGATTAACACTTTCAATGTGGTGGTTTTTCCAGTCCCCGGACCTCCGGTGAGAACGCTTACTGGGCTGCTTAGAGTTGTCCGGACAGCCAGGCGCTGTTCTTCTAAGAGTTCTGAAGCCATTTGCATGAGCGCAGGCGGAATATCGCTCAAAGCAGTCGGAAAAGTTGCAGCCAATTGGATCAGCTTGTCTGCTGCTGCAATTTCGCATTGGTAGATTTGAGTTGGATAAACAGCAATCTCGGCATGGTGCAACTCGAAGAAATCATCTGGAAGCGTTTCGCGAATGATCGTCCGGCTCTCTGCCAATCGGTCGAGTGCTGGCGGGATTATCTCTGGCGCTGCACCGAGTAGCTCGGCAACCTGCTTTTCCAACTGGTTCTGAGGCATAAATACATGACCTTCATTGCTGGCCTGATCCAGAGCATATACCACCCCGGCTTCTACCCTTGACGGGTGGTCAGCCGGCAGCCCAAGCGACCGGGCAATCCGATCGGCAGTTTTAAATCCAACCCCAGAAAGGTCTCGTGCAAGCCTGTAAGGATCGGCCCGAACGATTGAAATCGAAAGATCCCCGTATTTCTTATAAATTTTGATCGCAAGGTTCGTGCTGACACCGTAAGAATGAAGAAAGAGCATAACTTCTTTAATCTGCTTTTGTTCTTCCCAGGCGGCTGCAACCATCCCGGCCCGTTTTTTGCCGATATCCTGAACCTGCACCAGCTTCTCGGGTTGATGTTCGATGACCTCCAGGGTATGGATCCCAAAACAGGAGACGATGCGGTCTGCCAGGCGCGGGCCTATTCCCCGGACCAGGCCAGAACCGAGGTAGCGCTTTATACCCAAAACGGTCTCTGGCGGCGCGGACTTGCATGTCTGCACATGAAATTGAAGTCCGTGAGACGGGTGCCGCATCCATTCACCCTGCAAGATCAAGGTTTCGCCGGGGGTGAACTCTGGCAGATTACCGGTCACAGTCGCAAGCTCCTGCATGCCGGATTGAGCAGATCCGCCGGGATCTGGCTTTAAACGCAAAACTGTATAGCCATTTTCGGGGTTGTAAAAAGTGATCCTTTCAACGGATCCTGTGAGCGTATCCATTCGCTTGAAAGGACAGATGCAGCAAACCGAAAATCGGCTGCATCTGGTTTGTTAGGGAAGTTTGCCTGACTGAGCCCAGTCGTCCCCTGCGATGATCTCGATGTCGGCTGATTTTGAAGGATCGTAAAGATGGCGGAATTCGGTAAGGACTGATTCCCATCATATCCACCAGATACTTAAGCGTATAGGGTTTACCGGTGAAGAAGGTAATTTCTGTGGCTGGTGTCAGCTGCCCAGCGTTCCCGGTTTCCACAACGTTGATCCCTTGCGATTTCAGGTAATCCGTTGTGCTGGCAGCCAATCCGCTGACCGAACTGCCGTTCAGGACCGAGATCCTGGCGTTTTCCTGTTTGACCAGCTCGGCGAGATCGGTGGAATTTGCCAACGGGCTTGCAGGGCCGCTCTCAGTAAATATCTCATCTCGTAAGGCGCGCACTTTCTCGGTAAGCGGTTTCAGCACCTGCTGGGTTCCATCTGGGGATTGGGCAAAGGCGACCTGGTCGGCGCCGATAGCGCCTTGTTTGATGTTCTCTTTTGGAATCTGGATCGCAAGCCAGGCCAGGCGGATAGCGTCCTCCAGGTTGAGGTTTGTATTCACGCCAGAAGAGAGTTCGCCATACAGCGTGGAGGCTTTTGAGATCAGATTTGGAAGCATTTCGTATTCCAGGATCCGGTCGCGGATACTCATGATCACCTGCTGCTGGCGCTGCGCCCGATCAAAATCACCGCCTTCGGATTTTCGAAATCGGACATATGCCAGGGCGAGGTCGCCCGGCAACGTATAATGTCCAGGTTTCATCCGTTTTACTTTACCTTCCCCCAGGATATCCAACTTGATTTCTTCCGTGATGTCAACTTCAACTCCGCCAATCTCATCGATGAAACGGGCAAATGCGCCGAAATCGACCTGGGCGAAATAGTCGATATTTACACCGAGCAGCTCCTCGACTGTATCCGCTGCCAGCTGCGGGCCTCCTCCTGGAAGTTTATTTCCTTCTCCCAGCATGTAGGCCGTGTTGATCCGGCCGTATTCAAATCCTGGGATGTTCACCCAGAGATCTCTAGGGATGGATAGAATCCCAGCCGTTCGGTTTATCGGATCCACAGTGAAAAGGATCATCGTATCTGTTCGAGGCGGGCCGACGCCTGCTTCCCAATCGCGATAATCTAGCCCCATGACAAGCATCGTAACTCGATCCGCACCGTCCCAGGTTGGCGGACCAGATCCGATTTCCGGCGCAAGTGCTGGAATGACTGCTTCAGGTGCGGCACCTTCTTGTCCGGGTAGAGGTGTTGCATCTTGAACGGTGATCCCCGGAAGGTTTGTAATCTTCCAAGACGCGACAAAGTCGCGAATGGTCACAAATGTCAAATAAGCAGTCAGGATTGTTATACAAAATCCAATCAGCAGAGCCGTTCGCAAACCCTTAACAGCACCAGTCG
The DNA here is from genome assembly GCA_963726375.1 of uncultured Chloroflexia bacterium. Lineage (GTDB taxonomy): Bacteria > Chloroflexota > Anaerolineae > Anaerolineales > UBA4823 > UTCFX2. The sequence goes on from CAVSCE010000008.1 coordinate 600,240, forward strand.
AGTTGTGTTTCTTTTCCGTTTTTTTGTCCATTTCTTTCATTGATCCATCTTGTGATCCGGCTAATTCAAGCTGGGCCAGAAGCAGAGCGATTATATCACGGTATAATCAGGCGAGATTCGCCTGAAAGACCGTTTGATCAGGCGGTAACCATAAGGAATTTTTGGAAATCAAAAGTACATGTCATTGCTGACAGCATCTGAACTGGCAAAATCCTACGGACCCAACGATATTTTTCACAGCGTGTCTTTGAGCATCCCTCAACGGGGCGCGAATCGCCATAGTTGGTCCCAATGGCATTGGGAAAACCACGCTGCTTCGGATCCTGCTGGGCATCGAAGAACCATCGTCTGGAACGATCCAGCAGGCGCGCGGTCTGAGCACGGGTTATCTGCCTCAGGAAGCGGTACTGACCGGCAGCCAGACGCTGCGAGATGAATGTCTGAAGGCACTCGAAGCTCTAGTGGTAATGGAAAAAGAGCTTTCAGAGCTCGAACGCGCGATGGGCGAACCTGCGCAGGCTGACGCTGCCATGGACCGTTACGCGAAGCTCCAGCGCGAGTTTGAGAGCCGTGGGGGTTATACCTATGAGACCCGAATTCGCCAGACTTTGAGCGGATTGGGTTTTGATGCTGGTGATTACAGCCGTCCGCTCTCGCAGCTATCCGGAGGCCAACGAACGCGGGCAGCCCTGGCGCGCCTTCTGCTCTCAACGCCAGACTTGCTGATCCTGGATGAGCCGACCAACCACCTTGACATCCATGCTGTCGAGTGGCTAGAAAGCTACCTGAGCCAGTGGCCTGGTGCGACCCTCATCGTCTCGCACGACCGCTATTTTCTGGATCGGGTAGTGGATCATGTCTGGGAAATGAGCGTGAACGGCCTGGAGATCTATCGAGGGAATTACAGCGCTTATGTTCAACAGCGGCAGAATCGCTGGGATTTGCGCCAGGAACGCTTTGAAACAGAAAAAGTGCGGCTGGGAAAAGAGCTAGACTATATCAAGCGCAATATCTCCGGACAAAACATCCAGCAGGCAAAAGGTAAGCTCCGCCGGTTAAGCAGAGAAATCCAGGCGATTGAACGACTGGGAATAGAAGTCCTGCAGGATCAGAGCTGGATGCAGATCAGCAGCCAGATCGAGATTTCGGGTCATCCGATGGGCGTTGATGAGCTGGAGCGGCGGATACGAGCGTTCCGCGGGCCTTCAAACCGGCCGCCGCACCTCCACCTGCACTTGAAAACGAGCCAGCGTTCGGGTGACCTGGTATTAAGGACGAGGGGTCTGGCGATTGGCTATTATGATGAGGGGCACCCGCTGTTTCACGCGCCAGACCTGCTGCTCAAGCGAGGGGAATGTGCTGCAGTGATTGGACCTAATGGGGCCGGCAAGACGACGTTCCTCAAGACCATCCTGCAGCTGATGCCCCCGCTGGAAGGCGAGGTCACATTGGGCGCCAGCTTACAGGTTGGCTACTTCGCCCAGGCGCATGAAGATTTGCATCCTGAGCGCACCCTGGTCCAGGAGATTGAAGCAGTCGCCCCAACTTTGCTGCTTGGAGAAGTCCGCGAATACCTGGCAAAATTTTTATTTTCGGGTGATGATGTATTCAAGCAAGTATCGACTCTCTCTGGAGGCGAGCGAGGGCGTCTAGCCCTTGCAAAGCTTTCGCTTGCTCAAGCTAATCTGCTCTTGCTGGATGAGCCGACCAACCATCTGGATATCCCTTCTCAGGAGATTTTCCAGGAAGTACTGGACCGAATATCAAGGGACAATCCTGCTGGTCTCGCATGACCGTTATCTGATTGACGCCCTGGGGACGCAGATTTGGGAGATCTTGCCGGGTGAAGCAATGCTGCAGGTATTTCAGGGGACTTACACCCAATATAAAGAGGACCAGCTGCACGCTGCAGAAAAGGTTAATAAAGTGAGCCTTGCCCAGGAGCTTGTGCAGCGTAAACAGCGTCCGGTAGCGCCATCGGCTGAGGAGAAGAGACGCCGAATTCGGCTCCGGGCTGTGGAAGAAGAAATCGCATTCCTGGAATCCGAGCTGTCTGTGCTGGCACGCCAGTTGGAGAATCCGCCCTCCGAAGTCGGCAAGGTGCATCGATTGGGGACGGAATACGCCCGCCGCCAGAGTGAATTGGACGAGTTGATGGCGGAGTGGGAGAAACTGCACGAGCAGGCGGAACCAGTCGGATCTGAAATCTGACCAAACTGTGTGATGAATTCCGGTTAGATTTGGGCTAACTGGTGGATAGACCTGCAACTACAGGTTCATCTCCATTAAACTGAGAGCAACTGCGGCCAGCGCCGTCTGACCCAGAAAACAGCCAGGATGCAGCCGATCCCGCCGGTTACTACTGCAAATTGAGCACCAAATAGCTGCGCCACAAGACCCGCTTCGACCTCCCCAAGCTGCGGTCCCCCCATGAAGAAAATCTGGTTGATGCTGGTCATCCGGCCGCGAATGTAATCGGGCGTTTGAAGTTGGCGGATTGTGTTGCGGATAATCGTACTGACCGAATCGGACGCGCCGACCAGGACAAGAGCCAGAAAGGCTGCCCAAAGCATTGTTGAGATGCCAAATCCGATAGTAGCCAGTCCGAAGACCACCACAGCGGACAGGAATACCTTGCCCTGATGGCGAATCACATCCATTTGTGACAATATTAAAGCAGCCCCAACCGCCCCAACAGACTGGGCTGCAGAAAGCCAGCCGTATTCGACCGCTCCAACTTTCAAAATATCGCGGGCGAAGATCGGCATCAGCGTGTTCGCCGAAGAAAAGAATGTCGCGAAGAAGTCCAGTATCATGGTGGCAAGAATGATCTGGGACTGCCCAATATGAACTGGATCCCCTCCTGGAATCGCGGTCAGGTTCACAACCGGCCGCCCGGATCGCTGGACTTGCTGCTCAACTCTTCCCATCAAAATCAGGGCAGCAATCACAGCCAGGTAGGAGACCGCATTGAACAGATAGGTATATGATTGACCCAGGTAAGCAATCACCAGCCCGCTCAGCGCCGGGCCAACGATGGAGCCGATCTGGAAGGCAAGCGAGCTCATACTGAACGCATTGGGAAGATCTCTGGCAGGCACAAGGTTAGGAACTAGAGACTGGCGAGAGGGCGTATCGAATGCAACGGCGACGGCCTGCGAAGCCATCAGCGCATAGATTTGCCAGAGGGCGATCTTTCCGCTGAGACAGTCAGAAAAGCCAATGCCAAGGGCGATCAAAGCCATGGCGGATTGAGTGATGAACAAGATATTGCGCCGGTTGGCGACATCTGCAACTGCGCCGCCGATCAGAGAAAAGACGATCACCGGAATGATCCGAGCCAGCCCTAAACCACCAAGCGCAATCGGCTGATCGGTCAATGTGCGGATGTGCCAGAAGACCGACCAGATCTGCATCTGGGTGCCGGCGATAGAGATCATTAACCCGAACCACAACAGCCGAAATCGGCGGTGGCGCAAAGAATGCAGGTGATATGCAAATGTCGTTAATACGTGGAGATTCCAGGTCCCCCAATCTCGAAGATAAAGGAAATCGTAGCCGATTGTGCGATTGGTCAGCTTGGCAATCGGGGGCATGACCCGCTTGAAATGAGTACCGGCGGACTCGATCCATGACTTTTCTGACAAAGCCTCGTCAAACCCGGCCGCCGCACACTCTTCCGGGCTGTAGCGCTGATCCACCAGCAGGTAGAGCAGCCTATCGACATCAGCGTAGGTGAAGCCCAGCTCACCTTCATCCGTCTGCCCAAGCCACAAATCGGCAGATGGCGGTTTTGCAAGGATAGCTCTGGGGACTCCCATCTCCCTGGCCAGCTGGCGGATCTGGGTTTTATATAAATCCCCAAGCGGATTCAACGCACAAGCTGAATCGCCAAACAGTGTGGTATATCCGAGAAGAATTTCGGTTTTATTCCCGGTTCCGACGACGAGTCCGTGAAATTCTTCGGACTGGTCATACAAGATGATCATCCTGGCGCGCGCCATCACATTGCCGCGCCGGACCTGGCTCATATCTGGAAAGTGGTTGAAAAGTGGATCCACCATCTCGGTGATGGGTAGGATGAAGGATTGAACGCCGAGAGCATCGATGACCAGCGGGCGTGTTCAAGAGACTCGGGGGCGGACGATTTGTAAGGCATACAAACAGCGAGCACATTTTGTGGACCTAAAGCTTCTGCTGCAAATAGCAGGAAAGCGCCGAATCAAGCCCGCCAGACAGACCAATCAATGCACGTTGAAAGCCAGTGCGGGTGATCTCCGAGCGGATAAATCCAGAAAGGATTGTGCGGGTCAGTTCAGTGTTTATCTCCAGCTCGTTCATCGTGCCATTCCTGTTCTGCAATCCATTCTGCCGGGTTAACGCCCAGCAGAGCTCCCTTCTCCCAAAATGCGGTTTAACTCGCGCTGGACCAGTGCCGGTGCGCTCATCTCGCAGCAGCGGGAGGCGGGCACGAGTCCGGTGGAGCTGGTTGAGGTCAATTTCACAGAATGTCAGAGCTTCTTGCTGATATGGACCTTTTGCCAGCAGCTCGCCATTTGGGTCGAAAACCGTCGATCCACCCCAGAAATTCAATCCATCTTCATATCCCACCCGGTTGGCGTGGACGACGAATGTAGTGAAAAGGCTGGCGTAAGCCTGATTGATATGTTCAACCCAGCGGGCGGATTCGAGCTGCGGCTGGTCATTCAAGCCTCGACCTGGCGAGGCAGATGTGAACAGCAGCAGCTCAGCCCCATCCAGCCACAGCAAGTAAGGCGGTGAAGCATGCCAGAAATCTTCACAGATCAACATCCCCATGCGGCCGAAGCGGGTGTCAAAAGCGCGGATCAAATCACCCCAGGCAAAAAATCGTCCTTCATCAAACAGCCCATAAGTTGGCAGATAAACTTTGTGGTGGACATGAAGCACGGCACTTTTAGAGAGATAGGCCGAGGCGATATAAAATCGATGACGGCGGTCTTCCTCCACAAAACCTACTACAAGGTCGAGATTTTCGCTGGCTTTTAATAATTCCTTAAAGATCGGGTCTTCTGCCTCAGGACGGCGAGCGACTTCATTGGCCAGATCCTGCAGGACATAGCCGGTTAAAGAGAGCTCTGGGAACACGATCAGGTCAGCTTTCTGAAGGAGCGCTTTTTCGACCCATTCCAGGTGTTTTTCCAGGTTGGCGTTCATGTCTCCAAGGCGGGTATTGATTTGTGCTAAAGCTATGTTAAGCTCATCGCGGCACCTTCAAATATGTCAGCAATATGATACCACGCACTATTAAATGGTGAAGTGAATTTGACCATACAAAAGAGGATGGAAGTATAATGAAAATGCTCAAAGTGATTCGTGAGAAGAAAGGATGTGATATGGAATTCTTGCAAAATCCAAATATTACATATCTTCTGTTGGCTGGCGGTTTGATGCTTGCGGTACTTGCTTTAGCGGCCCCGGGAACGGGTTTCCTTGAGATTGGAGCCCTTTTTATTCTGGCAGTTGCCGGATGGGGCGTAATTACCTACGATCTTCCGATCAACTGGTGGGCTTTAGCATTATTAATCCTTGGTGCTGTTCTTTTTACGCTGGCTGTATTTCGGCAGAGCCCTGGCCGCTGCTAGCCGCTGCAATTCTGGCCATCGTCCTGGGCTCAGTATATTTTTTTCAGGGCGAAGAATGGTATATCCCGGCCATCAATCCACTTTTAGGCGTAGTCGTCTCCGTTTTTTCTGCGGGATTTTTCTGGATTGCCGGGCGGAAATCAGCCGAGGCTGCCCTTGTCCGGCCTACACATGATCTTGAAGGATTGATCGGACAGATCGGAAAAGCGCAACAGAATATCTGAAGCAGGTTCAGTTCAGGTCGCCAGCGAATTGTGGAGTGCAAGCAGCGAAATGCCAGTTATTACCGGCCAAACTGTCCGTGTAATTGGGCGGCAGGGTTTCACGCTACTGGTTGAGGCAGTTGAACCAGAAAAGTCAAACGAGTAGGGAAATTATTTTTAATTTGGAGGTCGAAAATGGAAAGTGCACGAATTACGGCACTTTGTCTTGTTGGAGGCGTCATTCTTGTTGTGATCGTATTCGTCGCGAATGCAGTCCGCATCGTCTCCGAATACCAGCGTCTGGTCGTCTTCCGGTTGGGACGCTGTGTCGGGGCGAAAGGACCAGGAATCGTCCTGCTAATCCCGATCATCGATCGAGCGGTAAAAACGGATTTGCGGGAGCAGGTGCGTGAAATTCCGCATCAAACCTCGATCACTAAAGATAATGCCCCAATCTCAATCGATTTTCTGTGGTATTACAAGGTCCTGGATCCGACAGAAAGCGTACTGCAAGTTGGCAACTTCGAATCAGCGGCGCAAGGAATGGCAACGACGACCTTGACGATCTGTGATCGGAGGGATGTCGCTGGACGAAGTGCTTTCGGAGCGGGAGCATATCAACAATATGCTGCGCAGCCGGCTGGATGAGGTTACCGAGCGCTGGGGGGTCAAGGTGACCAATGTCGAGATCCGCGAGATCATTCCGCCGCGGGAGGTGCAGGATGCGATGAACCGGCAGATGTCGGCGGAGCGGATCCGGCGAGCGGTGGTGACAGAATCGACTGGAACGCGTGAAGCGGCGGTCAACGTCGCTGAGGGCGAGAAGCAGGCGGCCATCTTGCGGGCCGAAGGCGACAAGCAGAGCAACATTCTGAAAGCCGAGGGCGAGCGGCAGGCCCAGCTCCTGCGGGCGGAGGGTTTTTCGGCTGCGCTGACGAAGATTTTTGAAGCGGCGCAGGAGGTCGACCCCAAGACGATGACGCTGCAGTATTTCGAGACATTAAAATCGATCGGGACCAGCCCATCGACGAAGTATATCTTCCCGCTGGAGTTCACCAGCATGCTGGAGAATTTCATCCAGAGCCGAAAGAGTATAGCGGATCCTGCAGCAGGGCATACCTGAACAGCGAACAAGCTGGCGGCTTGCTTTGTCCTTAATCATTGGTTTCGGGGTTGAATTGCTTTTGATGAACTCAGATGATCTCGAACTGCCAGGTAGCCAGGTTACGGTCCAGCTGGCTACCTGGCGCGATTTAAGCGCTTTACGACGGATGGAAGGCGCTTGCTTTCCACAGGATGCCTGGCCGCTGCTCGACCTGGTGGGAGTGCTGACGCTGCCCAACATCGTGCGACTTAAGGCAGTGGCTGGCGAGGAGATGGTGGGTTTTGTGGCCGGGGACGTGCGCTCCAGGCAGCGCCAGGCCTGGATCGCGACGATCGGCGTGCTGCCGGAATACCGCAGGCGCGGGATCGGGATGATGCTGCTGAAGGCATGCGAGGAGCAGCTGCACACGCCGAGCGTGAGGCTGTGCGTGCGGACTTCGAACCTTGGGGCGATTCAACTCTACAAGATGGCAGGATACCAGCAGGCCGGGATCTGGGAGAAGTATTACCAGGACGGCGAGAACGCGCTGGTGATGGAGAAAGCGTTAGGGGGGTAATCTCCTGCAAGAAATTAACCGCAAAGAACGCGAAGACTTGAAGTAAAAAGAATAGCTGGAATTGGTCGGAATGATCGGCGCTTGTGCGGTTTCCAGATATTATAAAAGCGGAAGCTCGTCGAGGATGCGGGCGGCGGCCAGATCGACCGGAGACCATGACCGTCGGCAGGCCAGTGCCCGGGTGGGTGCTGGCACCGGCAAAGTACAGATTTTTGATGCGGCGATGACGGTTGGCAGGGCGAAAATAGGCCAGCTGCATCAGGTTGTGGCTGAGGCCATGCGTGGCGCCTTTGACCAAATTGTAGCGTTTTTGCCAGGAGAGCGGGGTAAAGCTGGTCTCGAATTTGATGTGTGATTTCGAGGTCGGTGATCCCGACGGCAGACAGGCGGCGAAATACATGGCGGCGCGCACCTTCGCGGATCGCAATCCAATCCTGCTGATTTTCGCCGGCCAGGTGCCCAACCGGTACGACAGCGATCAGCGTGTCTTCGCCGGGCGGGGCCATGTGCGGGTCGAGTCGAGCCGGGGCGTGGACATACAGGCTTGGATTTGCGGGCAGGTCCAGGTCGCGGTCGATGCTTTTGAAATTTTGTTCATAATCATCAGCAAGAAAAAGGGTGTGCGGACCAAGCAATTCGTACTGGCGATCGATCCCCCAGAAGAAGCTCACGACCGAGCAGGAGTAGCGCTTGCGGGACATGCCCTCGGCAAGACTATCCTCTGGGATCAGGTTCTGGTACACATAAGGCAGGTCGGCGTTTGCGAGGACGATATCCGCATCCAGGCGCTGACCGTCCTCGAGCAGGACGCCCCTGGCGCGACCGCCCTCACATAAAATCTGGCGCACCTCTTTATTCAACATCAACTCCACCCCGGCAGCCCGGGCTAGCTCGACGAGCACTTCCACGATGCGGTACATGCCGCCCCGGGGTACCAGACGCCATGGGCGAGCTCTGAGTAAGGCATCAACGAAAAGGTCGCCGGGGCATTGAACGGACTGAGCCCCATATAGACATCCTGAAAAGTGAAGGCTGATTTCAGGCGAGGGCTGGTGAAGTAGGAAGCCATGCTGGCGTAGTGGTTCACAAACGGTTTCAACTGAGCCACCAGGGGAAGGTTGGTGAATGAAAAGAAGTCAGCTGCTTTGCGGAAATCCCGGCTGACGAGCTTTTCCAGGCCTAATTCGTAGTGACGGCTTCCTTCGCTGAGGTAGCGCTGGAGACCCTGAAAACTGCCCGGCTCGATGGATTCCATCTGGCGGCGAAGGTGGTCCATATCGGATGTGAGAGCCAGCTGGCTGCCGTCGTCGAAGACGAGGCGGTAGGTCGGATCGACCCGCTGGAGATCGAGGACTTCGCCCATCTTCACCCCCAGGGCTGCAAATTCGGCTTCATAAAGCAGAGGCATCACCATCAGGGTTGGCCCTGTGTCGAAGGTATGCCCGGCTCGGGTGAACTGATCACAGCGCCCACCTGGATTGTTGTTTTTCTCGAGGATGGGACGTGGTGTCCGCTACGGCGTAAATGGATCGCGGCAACCATCCCGGCGACACCTGCGCCGATCACAATACATGACTTTGATTTTGACATGTTTAATCCTGGACAGGATGAATGGGGTGTATGGAGCCTGGAAAAGCCGGTCCTTCGAGGAACAAGGAGAGAGGAAATGGTCCTCCAGGTCATCCAAAACCCGGCGGCAAGGGATTTTCGCTCCGGGTAAGCGCTGCGCAGGCAATATTGGTCTCGCTCGATCAGGTGAAGCATCCATTCAAAACGGGCTGTGTAGGCGAATCCTGCCAGCCGGCAGCGGAGGTTTTTTACCTGGGAGATATATTTACGACCTGCATTTAAATAGAGCCGAGCATAGCGGACCCGGCTGGCAACCCACGCCAGATAGACAGGGTTGCTGAAATCCGTCAAGGAAAGGTTGTTCGCAAGGATGATCTCACGCGGGAGGTTAAAGTAGCCCAGACCGGCATCCTCCTGCGCATCTCGGAGCATGTGCACAATGTGGGCTCCGCAGACAGCCTGATAGCGCGTTTTGCTGCGGGGGGCCGCGCAGCCGTGACCGATAAAATAGTGCAGCGCTTCGGTAACTGCGGTCGACAGCAGCCACGAATATCTGACCAGCTCGGAGCGCGAGATCAGACGCCCGCGGCGCTCCAGATCGAAAGCCAGGATGGACATCATGTTGTTCAGATAGACCTGCAGACCGCTGTTAACTTCACGGTCGTTTTGAACAAGGTCCACCAGAATTTGTTCTTCGGGGCTGACCGGACCGGACGGCTGGCGGAGGTAGCAGGCGGCGAGCAGCTCCTGCTGGCGATCAAGGAAGGCGATTTTCCCGGTTTGCGGGATGCTTTCCGAATCGATCTGATCATCCGCCCAACGGAAGTAAGCATAAGCCCGGAAGGCGTCCGGGATCAATTTCCGGTCGGCTAAAAGCCGGATGGTCCAGTAGGTCTGGCTGCTCCCGTTTTTCGTGATCGCGGCTGCCAGGCGATGGCTCTCATTTTTCGAGAGGGTATGAGTGGAATTGTTTTGGTTTGCAGACATGATGTTGATCGTTTTTGTTTTTATTATGCCATGAAGCTCTGCGATGAAAAGGGTGATTTGCTGCCTGTCAGTAAAATGGCATGCGGTCAGCCTGGATTCGGAGGCGGGGAAAACATCGACTATAATAAGCTCCTATGGAATCGCCAGAACTGGACACGGTAGACCTGATTCAGCATGAGGCTGAACTATCGGCAATGATCTCCCAGCTGCAAAAAGCCAGCAAGCTTGCAGTCGACACGGAATCGAACAGCCTGTTCGCTTACCGCGAACGGGTCTGCCTGATCCAATTCTCTATCCCTTCCGAAGATTTCATGATCGATCCATTTGCCGTTCCAGACCTATCGCCCCTGGGCACGGTTTTTGGCGACCCGGGGATCGAGAAGGTTTTCCATGCGGCGGAGTACGATTTACTCTGTTTGCGGAGGGATTTTGGTTTCGAGGTCAGGAACCTTTTTGATACGATGGCAGCGGCGCGGATTCTGGGACGGACCGAGATTGGATTGGGGGCGCTGCTTGAGGCGGAGTTCGGGGTGCGAGTGGAGAAGCGCTATCAGCGGGCGAATTGGGGCCAACGCCCACTTCCGGCTGACCTGCTGGCTTATGCCCGGCTGGACACGCACTACCTGATCGCGCTGCGCGACCTTTTGGAGGCGGAGCTCAAGCAAAGGGAACTGACGGCGCTGGCGCAGGAAGATTTCTTAAGGCTGGCGAGCAACAGCCTGGACGAAAATGGGAACTCGAACGGATCTGGACGCCCGGCGAACTGCTGGCGGATCAGCGGCTCGTTCGACCTGAACCCGCACCAGGCCGCAGTGCTTCAGGCGCTGTGCGAATATCGAGATGAAACGGCGCGCCAGCTGGACCGGCCTTTGTTCAAGGTTTTCAACGACAGGACACTGCTCGAGATTGCCTCCCAAACACCTCAGAGCCTGGATGAGCTTCGGCGGCTGCCGGGGATGAGCCCGGGGCAGATACGCAGGCACGGACAAAACCTGCTTCGAGCGGTGAGCCTCGGTCTTTCGTCGCCGCCGGTTCGCCCGCCACGCTCGCCGAGGCCCTGATTCGGCCACATCAGAACGGCTGGAGGTCCTGCGGGACTGGCGTAAGCAGGCTGGGATTCGGATGGGGGTGCCTTCGGACGTGGTCATGCCGCGCGACATCATGCAGAACCTGGCGGTAAAAAATCCGAGGAACGAGGAAGAGCTGGCAGATGCGATGCAGACCATCCCATGGCGGCTCGACCACTTTGGTGATGAAATCTTAAAGGTGATGATCAACGGAAAAAGCAAGAATTGAACCGCAAGAGCAGGTGAGGGCAGATCATGGAAAGCGATTTCCTGCTGGAACCGAAGGAAATCAGTTAAGGACCATCGAAATGCCCAGGGGAAGAGTTTTTATCAGGGCGAAAGAGAGGAATTTGAGATCATGAGAATCACATTTTATGGGGCGGCCAGGACGGTAACAGGCTCTCAACACCTGCTTGAAGTTAATGGAAAAACCATCCTGCTCGAGTGCGGGCTTTTCCAGGGCAGAAGGGAAGAGTCGTACGCCCGCAACCGAAATTTCCCTTTCCAGACTTCGAAAATTGATGCGATGGTGCTTTCGCACGCGCATATCGACCACAGCGGCAACCTGCCGAACCTGGTGAATGACGGTTTCCGCGGGCCGATTTACGCGACGCCGGCGACCTGCCACCTCTCGAATATCATGCTGATGGATTCGGGGCATATCCAGGAGCTGGACGCGGAACACGTCAACCGCAGGAACGCAAGGGACGGGCTTCCGCCGGTCGAGCCGCTCTATACGATGAACGAGGCGGCGATGGTGGCGCAGTATTTCACTCCGACGGATTACGACGCCCCGGTCGAGATCGCGCCGGGGGTGACGCTGACGCTGGTGGACGCGGGGCACATCCTGGGATCGGCGGCAGTGGTGCTGGATGTTGAAGAGCGGGATGGAAGCACCTGGCGGAAGAAGCGGCTGTGGTTTTCCGGGGATATCGGGCGAAGGGGCCTGCCGCTGCTCCGCGACCCGGTCCTGCCGAGCAAGGCGGATACGCTGATCATGGAATGCACTTACGGCGATAAACCGCACGAGGATCCGACTGAGGCATATGATGAGCTGCGGGATATTGTGAACCGGACGGCCGAAAGGGGCGGGAAGGTGATCATCCCGGCGTTTGCGGTAGGACGGACCCAGGACCTGGTCTACAACCTGAACGTGATGATGGACGGGGGGGAGGTGCCAGCGATCCCGGTGATCGTGGACAGCCCGCTGGCGGTGAACGCTTCGGATATTTACCGGTCGCATCCGGAGGTGTTCGACGAGGAGACGCGCGAGTTCGTCGGCCAAGGCCGCCACCGCTCGGCGCTGGGTTTCAAAAACCTGAGCTACACCCGCTCGGTGGATGAGTCCAAGAAGCTCAACGACCGCAAGGACCCGATGGTGATCATCTCGGCTTCGGGGATGGCGGAGAACGGGCGGATCCTGCACCACCTGAAGAACAACATCGAGAATCCGCTGAACACGGTGCTGATCGTTTCATGGCAGGCGCCTTACACGCTGGGCCGGAGGCTGGCAGACCGGATCAAGAAGGTCAATATCTTCGGGGAGTCGTACGATGTGCGGGCGGAGGTGGCGACGATCGGCGGCTTCTCGGCGCACGCCGGGCAGACGATGCTGGTGGAGTATGCGCTGAGGGTGAAGGAGACGGCGAAGGAGGTCTACCTGGTGCATGGGGAGGAGAAGGCGGCCGAGGCGCTGATGGGGAAGCTGAGGGAGAGGGGGATGGGACAGGTGGCGTATCCGGAGATGGGGGAGAGTGCCAGTTGTTAGTTGTTAGTTGTTAGTTGTTGGTTATTGGTTATTGGTGGTTGGTGGTTGGAGTTGTTGGCAGTTAGCGGTTAGCAGTTGGCGATTGGTGGTTGGTAGTTGGTGATTGGTCATCCGCTGGATCCGAGACTCCAGTTTTCCAGGATTTTAGAAAACTGGAAAGGGAGCCAGGCCGGGTAGAAAACCGGTTTTAAAGGCGGGCAACTGTGGCGAAACCGGATGCAGCGAGGCGACCCACCGGCAGAACTGCACTGAGGGCGAAAGGGCTTCTGGCAGGGCGACTGAATTGGCAGGTCTGGAGAATGCACAGAAACCAGCGGAGAAGGGCGGCGAGGTCCAGGCGTAGTGGGAGTGGCAAGCAGGGCGGGGGATTTTGAGGACACCCAGTTGGGGGAGGGGAAAAGATAACCACGAATAACATACATCATGATGGGATTGCTCCACATAGTACGTGGACAGGTTCGCAAAAGGCGCTCCTTAGACACTATCACGACACTGCAAGGCGTTCTTTAGTTTTATCAGGAGATTGCTTCAGCGGCAAGGAACGCCGCTTCGCAATGACAGTTTTCTTCATGAATGAAGTCCGCGCAGCGCTCAGGAATTTCTCCTCCTAAGAAACTGTCTTGAAACGGTAAGCCGTTCCTTTGAATTGTCAGGAGATTGCTTCAGCGGCAAGGAACGCCGCTTCGCAATGACAGTTTTCTTCATGAATGAAGTGCGCGCAGCGCTGAGAATTCTCCTCCTAAGAAACTGTCTTGAAACGGTAAGCCGTTCCTTTGAATTGTCAGGAGATTGCTTCAGCGGCAAGGAACGCCGCTTCGCAATGACAGTTTTCTTCATGAATGAAGTGCGCGCAGCGCTGAGGAATTCTCTCCTAAGAAACTGTCTTGAAACGGTAAGCCGTTCCTTTGAATTGTCAGGAGATTGCTTAAGCGGCAAGGAACGCCGCTTCGCAATGACAGTTTCTTCATGAATGAAGTGCGCGAAGTGACGGGTTTAAATTGCGAGGAGGGAGTCGAGAGGATATTAGATCCAGAAAAACGCTTGCAATAATGGAACATTTGTGCTAGATTCGGGGGGAAAGGAATGGCATGGATGGATGAAGAACATGAAATCCCATTAATGCTGAGGTACCTGTTCGGGGAAGCGGCGGGGCTGGCGCAGCGATCGGCGTCGGAGCGGATGCTGAGGTGGTGCACGGGCTTCGAGGGCTGGCTGGACGAGATGGGGAAGACTTTCCAACGGGACAAAATCAAGCAGGCTAAGATGACCTGGAAGCTGCTGTTGAAACAATGCGGGAAGGCGCCGTGGGAATTGAGGAGGCAGGACATCGAGGCGCACCTGGAATGGATGGAGAAGGAAGGGTATGCTGCGTCCACCAGAGCGAACAGGGTGGGCATCCTGGCGGATTTTTACCGGTGGTGCGATCAGCAGAGGATCGATCCGGTATGCGAGGCGGGGTTCAACCCGGCAAGTGCTGTGCGGCGACCTAAGGTGCGGCGGTACGAGCGAGCAGCAGTTCTGAGCCTGTGGGAGGTGGAGCGACTACTCGGCACCATGAGAATGGACAAATCGGAATTAGGGAAGCGGGATTATGCTTTCATGCTCCTGCGGCTGCGGTGGGGGCAGCGCTGATGAATTTACAGCATCTGAAGTGGGGCCAAATCGAACACGATCCGGGCGGAACATGGATCCGATGGCGACCAGAGAGCGAAGGCGTACGGCTCAGCGAGGATGCCTGGGGGGCGATCCGGGAATGGCTGGAGGCGAGCGGCAGGCTGGGAGGAATTCAAGGGGAAGATTTTGTCTTTGCACCGCTGGCCGAGCCAGGGAAAGCGGTAACGGGAAGCCATGCAGAGGATTGGGCGAAGGGGAGACCGATCTCGAGCGGCCAGATCCTGGGAAATTTGAAGCTTTACGGGAGGCTGGCAGGGATCGAGGAAAATAAGCTGACGCTTATGGCACTGAGGAGGACGGGGATCAGGTTGAAACTGGATGAAGGGGCGAGCATCCGGGAGATCAAGGTTTTCACGGACAGCCGGGAGGAGGCAAGGTTCACTAAATACCGGTTGGGAAAGCTGGCAGAAGAGCCCTCACCCTGAGCCCTCTACCGGTGGGGAGAGGGAAGAGGCGAGCAAGGAGGTTGGGATGGGAAGATAGCAGGATTCCTGTGAGGAAGGCAAAACCTTTTAAAGCGGGGGATGGGCTCAGGCATGGAGCGTATGCGAAGAGCCAGCCCGTGGGGGCGGTGGAGGCATTGGCGAAAGAGGGAATTCAAGGGCTGGAAGAGCAAATTGCAGGATTGAGAGAACTGGAACGCAGACTTCTGGAAAGACAGGAGAACGCGATGAGCGGGAAGGAAGTGATCAACCTTGGGGAGGCTTATTCGCTGGCGGCGTTCCGGATGACAGAACTGATAAAAGCGGAGAAGGAACTCGCAGCGAGGGAGGTCAATGATTCCTGGGTGGAGGACATGTTGAAGATGATGAAGGCGTGTTCATGCTCGGATGGCGAGGGGCTGAGGGAATCGGTGATGGAAGAGGCGAAGGGAGGTGATGCTTTCATGGGGGAGGCCGTTATGAGAGTGACCGAGGAGATCGCAGCTACACGGTATGTGCTGCGGAATGTGTACCGGGCTGGCATGGAAGCGCAGGATACGCCAGAGCTGATCAGACTGACGGGGATTTACGGCAGCATGAGCTACCGGCTGGCGAAAATGCTGAAACTGGAAAATGGAGAGAAAAATCAAGCGAGCATCAACTTTAAAAAGAGCTATTGATCAGGCACTTGACGAGGTCTATCAAGAATTTGGGATCACAGATGAATTGCAGTAGCAGGGTGGGTTCCAAGAACCCACCCTGCCTGACTCAATTATCTGCGAATGACCGGCAGGTGGGATTTCAGAGTGGTCTGCATCACCTTCGTGAGGGGCGGTGTGGACTGACCGGCGTACTGGACGAAGGCGGTGACCTGGAAATCTTCCAATTGCTGGTTCGAGGAATCCCAGAGCACACCGATATGCTTGGAGGCATCTGGCAGCAGGTCCTCGACCGGGACCTGGAATTCAGCCAAAGACCCGGAGGCGAGGCCTTCCACGTGGATGACAGCGGTGCCGGTGATCGGGACGGACCCTGTGTTCTGGAAGTCGAAGCCCAGGCTGACCAAATCCCCAATCTTGAAGAAATCCGGAGCATTCAGGTTGGAGGACTGCCCCAGGATCGTTCCGATTCTGATCGATTCGGTCTCGGAGGCGAGCAGGTCGCCTTGCAGATTGCGCAGCTCGGCGAGGATATAATAGTCGCCTGGCTCAGCAGCGTTGGTATCCCAGCTGAGCGAGGCGGTGGCAGGGCCGCTCAGAGCGTGGAGGGTCTCCATCAACAGCCCGTCTACGAGCTCGTTAGAACCGAAGGCGTGGACCGCAGCAGAGAGGGTGACGGTCAGCGGGTTCCCGCTGTTCTCGACTTTCAGGTCCACAAGCACGGGCATGCCGGGATCGTAGGACGGCAGGTCCGTTTTGAGCAGCGGGATCGTCAGGGTTGAGGCGAGGGTAGTTACTTCGAAGATATACTTTTTATAGAAATTCGCTTGCTGGGTGAGCGAGTTGTAGATGAATGGGTACAATACGATGTGGAGCTCGGAGACGCCGTCCGGGTTTGTAACGACACCCCAGTCGAAATCGGCGGTCGGGAACCACTCGGCCTCGGCAGGGGGCTGTTCGAGCTGTCTCGAGGTCCCATCTTCAACGGGAACGAAGACCTCCAGGTCGACCTCGGAGATGGTTTGAAGCTCGGAGCGCTCGCTGAGGCTCACGCCCTGGACGACGGTACCGGCAGGGAGGGTTTGAACGTAGTCGTAGGTGGGGACCATGGGCATGTCCGGGATCATCACATGCCCGCCGCCAGGGATCACGAGGCGGTCTTTACCGAGGTATGTGGTCTCCTGCTCATAATTTGGGACGGCGACTTCGATCGAGGCCAGCGGGGAGCTGATTGGAGCGAGCTCAGCGGGCTGGGCTGCGGCAGCAGGGGCGGGAGCGCTTTCGCCGAACTCGGGATCGCCGAAAATGTGGTATTCGGCGGTCCAGATGTCTTCATACCAGCCGGTGTACCAGTTATCCGAGTGAAAGCCGCCGATGTCGCGGTTGATATTTTTCAAGACCGGACCAATTTCATCTCCGGGGTCCCAATCATCGTAGAACCTGTTAGCGTTGGAGCGATTTACAGAGCCGTAGCTGGCTTCGGTGGAGCCCACGTAGGCCGCGGCACCTTTCTGGAGGAACGTCTCGGCGAGGCCGTCGCCGGGAGTATAGTTGCCGGTAAGGCAGGATGTGACGAAAACGAACGGGTTGGAGTCATCGAAAGGATCGACATAGGCGCCGAAATCGGACACCTGCAGGTCGTCTACGACGTCCCAATTTCCGTGGCCGGCCAGGTGGATGATGTCCTCATCCGGAGCCATGGCAAAGAACTGGTTAACCGCGGCAATCCGGGTGGCATAATCTGTGTTATCCAGATCGTCCACATCTGTGCCTTGAGCTTCCAGGCGGGACTTTACGTCCCGGATCACTGCCGCAAAATCACTCTCACCGCTGGTTCCGCTGCGATGTCTGGGAAAGCCGCTGACGACCAGGGCGTCGCTCCAGTCAAAGTCGTATCCTGAAGCGCCTTCGTCGACCCCGATGTCCGTCTCGATCGGGATCAGCAGGAGCTCGGCGCTGTCGCCGATGATACGGCCAACCGCCAGCTCGGGGTCGATGAGGTTAGAGCTCGTGTTGGCATAGTGGACGTCAGTCGGATTGACGTTGAACGGCTCCTCCCAGGAGATGTACCAGGGCTCGTCGATGTCGAGGCTGTGGGCGGGGATGATATCCAACTCGCCGACGAGCAGCAGATAGCCCTTGGAGAGGTAATTTTCAGCGACGCCGTCGTAGCCTTTCATGAATTCCCCCCAGGCTTCGATCGCGTCGTCGACCTGGTCCGCGGTCGGTGAGCCGACCAGGTAAGCCAGAACGCCATCTTTCAGGTCCGCCATGCGCGCCAGACCGGAGAGCAGCCTGTCCACATCTTCATCGGAAGCGTTGACTGCGAACAGGTTGCACGGGTTGGTAACGATGAGGTAGTCCGAATCTGAGCTGGATCTCCCAGATGGCGGCGAGGAGCGAATTGCCGGCGGAGGTCACGGCAGCCGGGCGGTCGAAGGAATTGGAGAACCATGTGTCATAGATCAGCTCAACCGGATCACCGCCAACGGCGTAAACCGGCGTGTCAATCTCACGGTAGAGGATCGGAGCGGCCAGGTAAGAAACCGTCAGGCTGGAGTGGGGGTTGAGGTTGTAGGGGTTGGAGCCGGAATGCAGGTCGATATTCACCGCGCTGCGCCGATCGGAAGGGTTGTACTCGCCGGTGACGGTGTAATAGGTGCTGGACTTGATGACCGGCTGGAATCCGACCAGGTTGTCGGTCAGCTCGTTGAGGCTGGCCGCCAGCGTGCCGTTGTTCTCGATCCGCAGGTCGACTCTAAACATATGACCATCGCGGGTGAGGGTGCGCTCCACATCCAGGCGGGGTGATCCCGTTTCAATTTCCACGGTCGTCGATTTATCCATCCAAGTCCTCTCCGGCGAATGAGACGGCCCGGATGGTGTGGCGTCCTTCGTCCAGCCCGCCGATATCCCAGTCGTAGTCATAAGGTCAGCTCATAAGGATTGGAGATATCTCCGGGAGAGACCTGGTGTCCATCGATGTAGAGCTCGACGGAGTCCACTTCTTCTTCGATGCGGATACAGCCGAAACCTGCCGCAGTGGTCAAAGTACTTGGAGGCGTGGACCGAGATCGGGATGATGGTGCCCGCGGGGACGGTAGATCCGGCGATATATTCGACATAGAAGGGAACAGGGGTGTTAAAGGACAGCTCCCCGTAGAGCGTCTCTTCGGGCGGTGTATATAAGAACTCGTTGGAGTAGGTCAGACCGGATCGATCGTAGGCATCGAAGCGGAACTCGTGCTCTCCGGCGAATTCCACGAAATCCATCCCGATCTCGCCCAGGCGGAGCACCCACTCGAATGTGGTCCCATCGTCGGGGGAGGGGGCGTAATCGATGCCGATCCGCTTATCGTCCATGAAGAACTCCACCCGGTCCACCTGATCGTTGTCCTTGACTTCGGCGCTGATCCGGTGGGCGAAGAACCTGCCGGGGAGTCGCTTGGCGCTCATTTCAGAGATGTCGGGCTTTTCCGTGTCGGACTTGGGGAGGGTCTGGAAGAATCCCGGTCGCTTTCGACGCTGTTGCCGGACGGGTCGGTCGATCTGGCTTTGAACTGGTAGAGGGTGGCTGGCTTCAAGGTCGCCCAGGTCGATCTGGTGGTTCATGGTGGGCGTCAGGTCGGACTTGCTCAAGGCAAAAGTGTCGAGTGTTTCGTCGTAGAGCACCTGGCTGTCGCTTGATTTGCCTGTGCTCCAGGTTATCCTGGCACCGGTCGTGGTGATGTTGCTGACAACTGGGCCTTTCTCAATTTCAGGCGGTGCCTGGTCGCACTTCCAGTTTTCGGAGCGGATATTGTTGCCCTCATATATTGTTTCGTTAATATTATTGTAGATATCTGCGCCGACTGCAACTGTGTCACTCATCTCGCTGCAGGTCCAGGAAAAATTTGTGAAGCACTGGTTCAGGCGAGCATGAGCGGCGAGGCTGCCGGGGACTGTGCCGGTGGTCATGTTCACACCGTCTATTTTCAGCCCGTTCGTGAAGCCGGTTCCGGTGGGGGCGTCGCCAACGTTGAAGACCTGGTAGCAGATCGAAGAGCCTGAGCTCCATATATCGGTTATGACGAGGTCGGGTGCGGCATCCGGGCTGTTCGGTAACCCGGGCAGGTCTGTCTGAGCGCGGGCAGGACCGGCGATCAGAATCAGCGCAAGCATAATGGCGAGCCATTTGCGGAAAGAGCGAATCCGCCTGGTGCGGGGAAGCGAATACTGCCGAGTTCCCATGTTTTCCTCCTGTTGGAAACCTAAGAGCTCTTATGCGATTTAAAAACATTATATAGAAAAAAAAGATGAGAATTTACTACTTTTTGATTAAGGGATGGGATTGGAAGATAGTTATTGGTTGTTGGTTGTTGGTTGCCTGCCTGCGCAGGCAGGTTGGTTGTTGGTTGTGCGTCTGCAATTAGAGTTTGGCAATCGGCGGTTAGCAGTTAGCGGTTAGCAGTTAGCGGTTAGCAGTTAGCAGTTAGCGGTTAGCAGTTAGCGGTCAGCGGTTAGCGGTTAGCAGTTAGCGGTTAGCAGTCAGCAGTTGGCGGACAGCAACAGGTTCAGGGGCATGGAGGCAGTTTGAGTAGATTTCAGGATGCATTCGGTAAAAAGGCAGATGAAAATGTGCTATGAGATAAACTGAATGTGACACGACCATGGAGAGGTGCCAGAGCGGCCGAATGGGGCGGTCTCGAAAACCGTTGTGGGCTATGCCCACCGTGGGTTCGAATCCCACCCTCTCCGCTGAGAACAGAGAGTAGAAACGAGATCGCTCAGTGTAAGCTGGGCGATCTCGCTCTTTAAACGCTTCCGTATGTGTGGTTATTGTGCTTGACGATCCTCAAGGAATTGTGGGAAGCAGCTGAAATTTCCACGATATTTTTGAGGATAATCCTCCCAAAAAGCCTTCAAGATTCCAATCATCAATCATAGGAAATGTAGATCAGCTATAATATATCAGAGGAGCGTTAGCTTCTAGACGCCTCACTGGTCGTGCTCCGATGAATTTCTTAAGAAATCCAAGCCCCTGCTACGTTATTTAATCGAAATCGCCTTATTGGCAGTTGTTTATCACCTGGCTGCCCGAGTTGGCCTACAGATGGCCTACGTTCAGCAGAACACTTCCCCTGTCTGGCCGCCTTCCGGGATTGCGCTGGCTGCGCTCTTAATTTTTGGAATCCGGGATTGGCCAGGGATTACCCTGGGTATCGTCGTTGGATCACTACTAACGGGAGCTCCACCCGGGTTGGCAGTGGGATTTGGCTTTGCAAATACACTGGAGGCATTGATCGGGGCTTCGATACTCACCCGATGGATCAAGTTTGACCGGGGGATCAACCGGGTAAGGGATGTCATCGGATTAGTCTTCGCAGCGGCGTGCGGAACGATGGTCAGCGCGACGATCGGCGTTGCTACCTTGATTTTTTTCGTGGTATCCCGCCGGTAGCCGCGCCTACTTTGTGGATTACCTGGTTCATTGGCAATCTGCTGGGATGCTTGGTTGTTACCCCACTTCTGCTGACCTGGGCGTATGATTTTCCACACCACTGGAATTTGGCTCGCAAAGTTGAAGCGCTTATTTTCCTGGCGCTGCTTGTGATCGTGTCGCTCTATGTGTTCGTGAATCCATCCGGCGCAGGAGCTTTACATCAGGCGCTGATCTATCTCATCTTTCCCTTTGCTATCTGGGCTGCACTGCGATTGGAACAGGTTGGCGCATCCAGCACGGTGTTCATTGTATCCGGGATTGCCATTTGGGGTACTATCCACGAGGTAGGGCCTTTCGCTGATATTCCTGTTAACGAGAGCCTGATCCTACTGCAAACCTTTACCGGTGTGTTAGCGCTCATGTCTCTCACCCTGGCAGCTTCTGCGTCTGAGCAGCGCCGGGCAGAAGATACTCTCCGCAATCAAGTGGATGAACTAGCGTCTCTCAATGACGCATCCAGGATATTCCTGGAAAACACAGAAAGGCAAACCCTCGCGGACGCGATCTGCCGGTTAGCTGTGGCTCGTTTTGGTCTGCTTGCTGTTTGGATCAATCCACTACCTGTCGAGGAAAAGCTATCCGACCCTTTAGCGGCGTACCCGACCCATTTGCAATCGGATGGTCAGCTTGCGAAGCTCCATTCACAGATCCCAAACTTGCGTCAGCGGCTCCTGGAAGCGGAGCGGACTGGATACTCCGGGGTTTTTCACAGCCCGTCTTCCTTCCCACAAGTGATTGAGGGAAACCCTTCAGGAAAACCTCTAAGTTCTTTTGCCTTCTTCCCGCTTCTGTATGGAAAAGAACAGGCCGGCATTCTGATCGTAGCCAGCAATGAGCCAGGGAGTTTCTCCAAAGAACAGATGCTCTTGCTCCAGTCTTATGCCAATCTGGCAGCCATAGCCATCCAAAATTCCTGGTTATTCGATCAGGTGCGCATGGGAAATGAACAGCTTCATGCGTTGTCCCACCGGTTGATGGAAGTACAGGAATTGGAACGGATACACCTATCCCGCGAGCTACACGACGAATTTGGACAGGCGCTAGCCGGGATGATGATGAACCTGGGATTGTTAGAACGAGACGCCGAGTGGCCCGATCTTGTCCGCTCTCACGCCGCAGAACTTAAGCGAATAGCCTCCGAAGTCCTGGAAGATTTACATTCCCTGGCGGTCAAGCTGCGTCCGGCGAGCCTGGATCACCTGGGCCTGGTCACGGCTCTGCAGCAGTATATCCAGGAATTCAACCGCCAATACCATCTCGACGTGCAGTTTGAGACTGTTGGGATCGATGAAACCAGGCTACCGGTTGAAGTGGAGTTCCGCTCTGTTCCGGATCGTGCAGGAGTCACTCACCAACGTGGCGCTGCACGCTCGTGCGACTCAGGTGGATGTGCTTTTGAACCGCCGCAATGGAATCGTAGTGCTTACGGTGGAGGATAACGGGATTGGATTTAACCCGAACCAACCGGTCAATGAAGCCAGGTTGGGCTTATTTGGGATGCGAGAGCGAGTTGAGATGTTGTCCGGAAAGTTGATCGTGGAAAGCGCCCCAGGCAAGGGGACAGTGATTTCAGTGGAGGTGCCGTTTGGCAACGCGCGTTCTGATCGTGGATGACCATGCAATCGTGCGCACCGGCCTGCGCGCACTTTTGAGGGAAGAGGCTGGCATGGAGCTGGTTGGTGAAGCTTCCGGTGGAGAAGAAGCTGTGCGCCTGGTAGAAAGCATGAATCCGGACATCCTGGTCCTGGATTTGAGCATGCCGGATATGGATGGAATCCAGGTGACGAAGCAAGTTCATGCTATCGCGCCGCATATACGGATCTTAATCCTGACCGTTCATGAAGACGAAGCGCTGCTGCGTGAAGCCATCCGGGCAGGAGCGGCGGGGTATATCCTGAAGCATGCCGCTGAGGAGGAATTGATCTCAGCTATCAACATCGTGCAAATGGGAGATATTTATATCCATCCCAAGATGGTTCGGTCGCTCCTGGTTGCGCCTCAAAAACAAATATCGCCCAGTCCTCGACCTGAAGAATTGCTTACCCCGCGCGAGCTGGATGTGCTGAACCGGATAGTACAGGGCTACACAAACCGCCAGATCGCAGAGGAATTATCGCTCAGCGTCAGGACCGTGGAAGGCTACAGGGCAAACATGACGGAAAAGCTTGGAATGCACAGCCGGGCAGAGCTGGTTCGCTATGCCGCGAGAGCATGGATTGATAGACAAGGGTGCAGGATAATAAATCGTTGATAAATGACGCCAGCCAGAACTGAGACCCCGTAGAAATTACGGGGTCTCAGTATTTTTTAACAGCGTATGCACTACGGGAGGAACGCCGACAAAAAACCCCAGATATATACGCTTGATACGCTTTGTGTATCTTTGTAAAATCATAAGAGACTTGAACCGATCTTTCTTATGATTCGCGCTTGAGCGCATGAAGGTAGAGAAGCCTGTGATAGAGCCGAGCAATGGTTCCCACCCCACAAACCATAAACCTGAGCCAATGACTGCTCCAAGCCAGAACCCTCTTCTCAGGCTGCGCGGCATCACCAAGCGTTTCCGAATGGTATTAGCCAACGATCGCGTCGATCTGGATATTTATCAAGGGGAAATCCACGCTCTGTTAGGGGAAAACGGGGCTGGGAAAAGCACGCTGATGAAAATCCTCTATGGTTTTTATCGGGCGGATTCTGGCTGTGTGGTTATGAACGACCAGGCGGTTGAAATCCATTCTCCAGCCGATGCGCGCAAGCTGGGAATCGGCATGCTGTTCCAGGATTTCAGCCTGATCCCTGCCATGAACGTGGCAGAAAACATCGCCTTGTTCTTAGAAGATTTGAAAATGGTGATCGATTATCGCCAGGTCGATCAGCACATCCAGGAGCTAGCTGGTCGTTACAACTTACAAGTGCGGAGCCAGATAAGAGTCGCCGAGCTTTCCATTGGCGAGCAGCAGAAAGTGGAGATCCTGAAACTACTGCTCTCGGGGGCGAAAATCCTGATCCTGGATGAGCCGACCCGGGTGCTGGCGCCTCACGAGGTTACCGCGTTATACAAGGTGCTGGATAACCTGAGAGCCGATGGATATGCCATCATCCTCATCACTCATAAAATGAAAGAAGTGCTGGAATGCGCCGACCGGATCACGATCCTGAGGGGCGGATGCGTCGCTGGATCTTTGCTAAAGCATGAAGCCAGCGAGAAGATGCTGGTGAGCTTGATGTTCGGGAAAGATATGCCTGACCTTAGTAAACATCAGAAAGCTGCAGAAAAAGAACCGGCAATGCCTGTTTTAGAGCTGCGAGGCGTTGAGACTTGTGGAGAAGGCGCAGAAACCAGCTTGAAGAACATCGACCTGAAGATTATCCCGGGGGAGATCGTGGGGGTTGCAGGGGTTTCGGGCAACGGACAGAAGGAGCTGGGAGACCTGGTGTTAGGGATGATATCGTGCGCCAAGGGCGAAAAGCTGCTTTTCGGAAAAGAAGCGACCCGGCATTCCATCCGGGAAATTCGCAGGCAAGGGGTCGCATTTATTCCAGAGAACCCACTCGTTATGGCATCTGTTCCGTGGATGACCGTCCTGGAAAATATGGCCCTCACCCGCCCCTGGCGTTATGTTCTACGGAAGGGTCTGTCAATGGACTGGGACTCAGTCAGAAAGGACGCCAAGGATGGTCTGGACAGGATGGCGTACAGCTTGCCGTTGTATGCCCCGGCAAGGTCTCTCTCGGGCGGGAATTTACAGCGGATGGTGATCATCCGTGAGCTTGGGTTGAATCCGAGCTTCATCGTAGCTTCCTACATGACGCGCGGCCTGGATGTACAAAGCACAATCGCCGCACGCCAGGCGCTTTTGGATGCACGCCAGGCGGGCGCCGGAGTGCTATTGATCTCTGAAGATTTGGAGGAGTTATTCACTTTGAGCGACCGCCTGATCGTTCTATACGGAGGACAGATCGTAGGGGAATTCCTGCCGGAAGAGACAGATATATACCAGGTTGGCTACCTGATGACGGGATCGAGTGTCGAACATGCTGCAACCCGCTAATTCTCCTAAACGATCGACGATATTGAGCAATAAAACGATTACTGCCGCCCTGCGATATATCTTGATGCTGCTCCTGGCCCTGGGACTGTTTGGGATCATCCTGGCGCTCTCCGGAAAGAACCCGATCCAGGCAATTGCAGATATTTTTCGCTCAACCTTTGGCAGCTCTTACGGCTTTTCGGAAGTGATCGTCGCGATGGTGCCGATGGTGATCACCGCGGTGGCGGTGGCGATCCCCTCCCGGGTCGGGCTGATTAATGTGGGTGTGGAAGGGCAGCTCTATATGGGCGCCTGCCTGGCGACCTGGGGCGCACTGACCTTTGCTCAATTACCCGGCTGGGCTTTAATGCCGCTGCTGATCCTGTTGGGGATGATCGGGGGGGCATTATGGGCTTTCATTCCGGGTTTCCTCAAGGCTATTGGGTTGGTCAACGAAACCATCAGCTCCCTGCTGTTGAATTTAGTGGCAGTGAACATCACTGCCTTCTTAATCTTCGGGTTCTGGCATGGACCCATGGATACCAACAAGACAGCCAGCTTCGTGCCAGCAGCCCGCTTACCCGCTTTCTTTGGAACTCGAATTGATCTGAGCCTGGTTTTCGCGATCGTGCTGCTGTGGTTGTTCTGGTACCTGATGAAATATTCTCGCTGGGGGCTGGAAATGCGCGCGATTGGCGGCAACTCCCAGGCTGCCCGGCGGAATGGCATCCCTCTGAAAGCATACCTGGTCAGTGTTATGTCTCTAGGTGGAGCGATTTCAGGCCTGGCCGGTATGGCACTTGTTTCCGGCTACTACGGCCTGCTGCTTGCAAATTTCTCCACAGGCTACGGCTACATGGGTTTCCTGATCAGCTGGCTCTCGTTTGGAAATCCGATCGGAATACTCCTGGTCTCCTTCCTGGTGGCTATTATCACAACCGGCGGGAACATGCTGCAATTGACACAGGGCGTTCCGTATGCAGTCATCAACATCCTGCTGGCACTATCTCTTTATATCGTGCTTGCCAAACCCAAATTCTTCAAGGAAGCGAAACAATGACCCTGTTAGCCATTCTTGGCGTCATCTCGAGCGCCATCTACTCTGGCACATCCCTTTTATATGCGACCTTAGGGGAGGTTGTTGGGGAGCGGTCCGGGATCGTAAACCTGGGTTTGGAAGGAATCCTGCTGGTCAGCGCGGCGAGCGGGGTGGCGATCGCAAGCATGACCGGCAATCCTTACCTGGGCATCCTGGCCGCGATGCTGGCAGGCGGGCTGATGAACCTGATGTTCGGCTACCTCGTGATTACCCGGAAAGCCAACCAGCTTGCGAGCGGGCTTTCGATGATGTTCTTTGGTTTTGGATTGAGCGCTTTGATTGGCAGGGATTTTGTCGGCGTAAAGATTAATGCGCTGCCCAAGCTGCTTCTCCCCGGCTTTTCGAGCTTACCCAGGTTATACACATCCCTTTTTAAATTTGACATCTTGATCCTGCTTGTCGTCCCAATGGCATTCCTGGTCTGGTGGCTGCTGTTCCGGACCCGCTGGGGTCTGGTACTGCGGGCAGTGGGAGAGAATGCGGATATTGCGTTCGCTTCCGGCCGAAATCCGTATTGGGTGCGCTACCAGGCACTATTTCTCAGCGGGCTTCTGGCTGGAATGGGGGCGGCGCACCTGGCAATCGCTTACACGATGAGCTGGACCCAATATATGACCGGCGGGATCGGCTTTATCGCCGTGGCGCTTGTGATCTTCTCGAAATGGAATCCGCTCCGGGCGATTGCAGGCGTTTTGATCTTCAGTGGAGCTGTCGCCTTTCAGCTATTGCTGCAGGCAAGCGGTGTGCAGGTATCTCCTTTCTTGTTAAACACGATCCCGTATGTCTTAACCATTATCGTTCTGATCGCCTGGGGAGGCAACCGCAGGCAATCTGCGCCAGCCAGCCTGGGACGCGTTTATCAGGGCACTGAGTAGGAGGAAAACCGATCGAGAGAAGCCAATCTAAAAAGGTCAATCCAATAACAACTTAACCAACTCTATTTGAAAATCAAGGAGAAGAAGATGAAGCACAAATTTTATCTCAGCATGTTGATTATTCTGGCGGCGATGATGGTGTTGACAGCTTGCGCCACGCCTGCAACCCCCACGCAGGCACCCCAAGCCACTGAGGCCCCGGCAGTCGAACAACCTACCGAGGTCCCACCCACGAAGGCAGCGGAGCCAACTGCGGTTCCAGCGACGGAAGCGCCGGCTGAAGAACCGACGGCTGAAGAACCGACAACGGAAGAGCCTTGCCTGATCGTCGGGGCGCTGTACGGCGGTCCTATGAACGATGCGGGCTACAACCAGGCGATGCACGAGAGCATGGTCGCGATGAGCGAGAATATCCCTTGCGTGAAACTGATCGAGGCTGAAAATGTGCCCGACGAAGCTGGGGCGAAGACGACCATGGAAAACATGATTCAGCAGGGAGCAAAGTTGATTTTTGCGACAGCATTCAACCATCAGAACCCGGCCTTTGAGCTGGCTGAGACGCACAAGGATGTGATCTTCGAGCATGCAGGCGGCTGGATGATGAGCGACAACTTTGCCAATTACTACGGCGCACCACCCAATTCCTGGTATGCGATGGGGGTAGCTGCGGGTTTGATGTCCGAATCAAACAAGCTGGGATTTGTCGCAGCCTTCCCGTTGGGCTGGACAACCACCTTCATCAACGCCTTTACCCTGGGCGCCCAATCGGTTAATCCTGATATCCAAACCAATGTCGCCTACACCTTCAACTGGGGCGATCGCGCCAAGGAAGCAGATGCGACCAACTCTCTTATCAATCAAGGCGCTGACGTGATCGCCATGCACGTCGATTCCCCTTCGACGGTCATCTCGACGGCAGAAGAGCGCGGCGTCTATTCGATCGGCTTCCAGGACCTGGCAGCCCAGCAGTTTGCGCCGGAATATTGGCTGACCGGCACCGGCTTTACCCTGGGAGACAAGGTGACCTGGCTCACTTCGACCGTTATCGATGGAACCTGGGAGCCGATCTTCCTGCGCTGCGGAGTTGCGGATGGATGCATCACCGTTGCGCCGTTCGGTCCAAAAGTGCCTCAGGAAGTTCAGGACAAGGTCCTCCAGGCGATGAAGGACGCCGATGATGGTAAGATCGTTGTCTTTGCAGGCCCGATCAAGGATCAGGCAGGTGAAGTAAGAATTGCCGAGGGCGAAACCCTGACAGACGATATGATGAGCTCTCTGGACTGGTTTGTCGAGGGCGTGGTTGGCTCGCCCAAATAGACCTGGACGTCACCAAAGATGAACAGACTCCGGCAGGCTTATTCGTTTGATGCCTGCCGGAGTGCAGGCGGATTCTAAGCTCAGATGGAGATCGAAAGGCTCACGAATGGATATTAAACAAAAGATCGAATCAGCAAACCAGGAAGCAGCCAACCGGCTGGTTCAGGGCGATCCTGTGCTGGTGGATGTTGCTCCAGCCGGGGAAGTGATCCCTGGATTGCAGGGCAGAATGATCACGCACGCCGGACCGCCCATCGAATGGGCAGGGATGTGCGGCGCGCAACGCGGGGCAATACTTGGAATGGTGCTCTTTGAAGGCTGGGCGGACACCGTTGAAGAAGCGGAGATCATGCTCGGGCGAGGAGAGGTTCGGCTGGAACCCAACCATGACCACCGTGCTGTCGGTCCAATGGCCGGGACGATCTCTCCTTCTCTGCCGGTATTCGTCGTGGAGAACAAAACCTTTGGAAACCAGGCTTACTGCCGGAATGTTGAGGGCTTGCAGCAGTTCGGCGATTTTTCGGAGAATGCGCTGAATGGTTTGCGGTTCTGGCGCGACACAGCCGCTCCAACGATGCGCGGCGGTCTTCGTCAGGCCGGAGGAATCAGCCTGAAACCCATTATTACCCAGGCGCTGCAGATGGGCGACGAGCTGCATAACCGGCATACTGCGGCATCCAGCTTGAATGCGAACGCGCTTGCCATACCGATGATCCTTGCCGGAGTCCCCCAACCCGATCTGATTAAGACACTGGGCTACCTGATCGGGCACAACCTGCATTTTCTGGGCGTGGCTATGGCCTCTGGAAAAGCCATCGCTGACCCGGCCCGAGATATCGAGTACTCGACTGTTGTAACCGCCATGTGTCGAAACGGCGTCGAGTTCGGCATCCGGGTGAGCGGGCTGGGTGACGAGTGGTTTACGGCCCCTTCACCCAAGGTGGACGGCCTTTACGTCTCTGGTTTTAAGGATGAAGACGCCGGGCTGGATATGGGCGACTCGGCGATCACCGAAACCGTGGGTTGGGGTGGATTTGTCTTAGGCGGCGCTCCCGGGATTTTGTCGCTGGTGGGCGGCACGCCCGAACAAGCGCTGGCCTACAGCCGGGAGATGTGGAATATCACTGTCACGCGCCACCCCCAATATGTGATGCCTGCATTAAACTTTGAAGGCGCTGCGCTTGGAATTGATATACGCAAGGTGGTGCAGACTGGTATCACACCTATCATCGATACCGCCATTGCGCACAAAGACCCAGGCTACCCGAAGATCGGCGGTGGGTTGGTCAGGGCGCCTTTGGATTGCTTCAAGAAGGCGTTAGCCCGCTTCGGCCAAAAATATGCTGGTAGATGATCAAATTAAAGGTGATGAGGCATGGCTGCAGGATATGTAATCCGGAAGAACCAGTACTATGATTTAATATTTTTAATGCGGGTTGCCAAGACCCTGTTAGAAGAACCCGGGGTCCAAGAATGTGTGGTCCTGATGGCGACCGAGGCCAATAAAGAGCGTTTGACGGAATTAGGATTCAATTCGCAGGAAGTGACGAACGCTACGGCGAACGACCTGGTGATCGGGATCCTGTCTGAGGACAGGTCCCGGATTGACGGGCTGCTGGGTGAGATGGATGCTCGCCTGACGAGCCGGCCGCAACTGGCAAAATCCTCGGTCTACCGCTCTGTCGAGGACGCCAGCAAAGCTTACCCACAGTCCAACCTGGTTGTGATCACAGTACCCGGAGCATATGCCGCCCGAGAAGCTCGCAGAGCCCTGGAACTGGGGAAGCATGTATTCTTGTTCAGCGATAATGTCCCCCTGGAGCAGGAAGTGGAGCTCAAGCAGCTGGCAAAAGCCCGCAGACGCCTGGTGATGGGTCCAGGCTGCGGAACCAGCCTGATTGGAGGGACAGGGATTGGCTTTGCCAACCGCGTCCGTCGCGGGGCGGTGGGAGTGGTCGGAGCTTCCGGAACCGGCATCCAGGAGCTCACCAGCCTGATCCATCAAGCAGGGAGCGGGATTTCGCATGCTCTTGGCACCGGCAGCCACGACCTTTTAGACGCAGTGGAGGGGGTCACTACCCATATGGGGCTGGACATCCTGGAAGCAGACCCCTCAACCCGGGTGATTGCGCTGATATCGAAACCTTCCGGGGCAAAGACGCTGGCGACACTCCAGGAGAGAATCCGAAGATCGCGGAAACCGGTGGTGGGATGCCTGCTCGGCCTGGAAAAAAACCTGGACTGCGGACCCAATTTCTACCAGGCGAGCACGATTGACCAGGCTGTGGAACAGACGTTGAGCGTCATGGGAGCGAGCACGGGCGTCGAATTCCTGCGACAGGGGCAGCTTGACGCTCATCAGCTTGAATCGGAAGTCCAAGGCTGGCTGCCAGAACAGCGCTACCTGCGCGGGCTTTTTTCCGGCGGCACATTTTGCTACCAGGCGCAGCAACTGCTGCAACGAGCCGGGATCCCGGTCTATTCCAACAGCCCCCTGGACCCCCGATATCAACTTAAAAACCCCGAGGAAAGCCTGGAGCACAGCATTCTCGACTTAGGGGATGATTATTTCACCCAAGGTAAACCTCACCCCATGATCGATGCCCGGGAGAGGTATAAGCGCATCCTGAAGGAAGCAGATGATCCTGAAGTCGCAATCCTGCTGCTCGACTTTGTGCTGGGAGAAATTTCATCCTCGGACCCGGTCGGGGATCTGATCGAGGCGATCAGGCTGGCGCAAGCCAGGGCAGCCCAGCGCGGCGGACGCCTGACTGTGGCGGCTTCCGTTTGCGGGACTGATCAAGACCCGCAGGACCTGGAAAAACAGAAATCAAGCCTGCAGGAAGCCGGGGTATTTACACTCCCAAGCAGCGCAATGGCAGCCGGTTTCTGCCGGGATCTACTTCAGATGGCAGGAGGACGGTAAGATGGATGAGCTCATGGAACTCATTGACGGTCCTATCGTGGCGATCAACGTGGGCATTCAGGAATTCGGAAGCGCGTTGGAAGAGCAAGGCATCCAGGTCGTCTATATAGATTGGAGCCCTCCGGCAGGAGGCGACCAGGAGATGATCGATCTGCTTGACCAGCTGTTGTAATCACCCGATTGGATATACCCGAAATACGGGGATCGGACAGATAATTCCAACCCCGGTTTAGATTCTGGCAAAGTTAGCTCGAAGCGGAAAGGTTACCAGGGCCATACCCACAAGGGCATCGCGACCAGATGAATTTCCCCAACTCATCAGAACTGTGCCGAACTGTTCCGGGGTGAAGCTGCCAGTCATTATTCCGTCGAGAGCAGTGATGAGCCATTCATATGACGGGAATTGGAGAGGCGATCTTCCAGGTTTTAGAATCTTCCCCACCAGCAACAATGGAAGCGAAGCTTATAAAACTGGTGACCAGTCTCTCCATCCTCGGAGAGCGAGTCATTATGGTGCTGGATGATATGAATAGGATCACAGAAACCTAAAATCACCAAGATAAGGCTTTTTTGATCGATCATTTGAAACAACCAATCGGTGGACTGCGTCTTGTTGTGGTAGTTTGGATGGATCCACCCTGGCCGCTGGCGCGCGCAACGCGTTTGGGTAAAGTGGTGCAGCCAGGTGATTGGGACTGTTTCAGCTAAAGGGATATGCCGCTATAACGATCTTTGTGCGCTATGAGCTTGCCGCCTAATATTTAGCGGAATGTTCCTGGATTGTGTTCAAGAGAGCTTCGCCCTTTTCTTGGGAGTAAGCCCCTTCTGTGCACCACAAAACATTGCCTTCCGTTGCAAGATCAAGATTTATTTGTCGCTCCGCGATTTAAATAATCGTTCGCCTGGTTTACGATGAAGCGCTGCTCCTGTTCGTTAATCCGCCGTAAATTGAGCACATTGGGTCCAAGGCGTGGATTGCCACGCAAGAGCTGCTCGCGCTGGATAAGAAAGCTCCAGTACAGGAAATTAAACGGGCAGGCATCCTGCCCATAACGCAAACCGGGATCATAACGACAGTCAGCGCAATAATCACTCATTCTGTTGATGTATCTGGCTGAGGCGATGTAGGGCTTGGTAGCAGTGGCACCTCCATCGGCGTACAATCCCATGCCAAGCACATTGGGCAGCATAACCCACTCGTAGGCATCGATATAGCAAGTGGTGAACCAATCATTGACCTGCTGCGGTGAAATACCAGCCAGCAGGCAAAAGTTGCTAATTACCATTAACCGTTCAATATGGTGGGAATAACCATGATTTAAGGCACGCCCGATGACATGTCGCAAGCAGTTCATATCTGTATCAGCGTCCCAGAAAAAGCCAGGCAATGGGCGAAGGGCATTCCAGAAATTGACTGTTTTCAATGCGGGCATCTGGCGCCAGTACTGCCAATAAATGAACTCGCGCCAACCAATCACCTGACGGATAAAACCTTCTACAGAAGGTAATGAAGCGCGGTCCTTCCCAGTATCTTGTTTCGACCAGACGGACTATGGGAAGCGGCTCCAAAAGGCCGATATTTATATAGGGGGAGAGCAGCGAATGGAACAGTGCCGTTGAACGGCTGCTCATCGCATCTTCATAGGGCCCGAAATTTTCCAGGCGGAAATCCAAAAAATCAACCAGAGCCTGCCAAGCTTGCTGTTGTGTGACTGCCAGATAAAATCCTTGCGTGGTACCAATGCCGGTAGGATAACTGGCAACCTCCCGCATCACCTGTCGGTGATCTCATCGGGTTCAAAGTGCACGCTTCCCGGAGGCAGGATACCTTTGGGCAGCGGGCGCCGGTTTTGGGCATCGTAATTCCATCTCCCTCCAACTGGGGTACCACCCGGCTCCATCAACAAATTGAAATGGCGCCGCATGGCGCGATAGAAGGTCTCCAGCGTATAATGCTTGCCAGGCTGGGGGTCCGGAATTGGATTAAACAGAGTGGAGAGAAACTGAGTATTTGGCAATACAACGACTGGAACTCCGATGTGCGTGGAGGTCGCTCTTGAAAGCGCCGCCCGGCGTATTCGCTGGCAGCCATACAATAGATCTTATCAGGACGCCAGGCGGATATATGCTGGCGCAGACCACTGAGCATATCTTCGGCACGCAGGATCTCCACATCATACCCTTGTTCCTGCAAGGTGGCGGCATAATGGCGCATCGCGCTGAACAGAAGGACAAGCTTCTTGCGCTGGTAGGGCAATCGGGTTAGCACGGCTACGGCTCTCCACCAGCAGTACATGCAATAAATCACGCCCCACTTCTGACAGAGCCGCCATCAGGGCTGGATGCTGCTCTATGAGTTGGTCACCAAGGATCCAAACGGTGGCACGATCATTTTCCCTGCTATCCATCAAGAGGACTTGAAGCGCCAACTAACCCACATGCCGGTCATCAACAGCCGGTTCATCTACGAACTTGCCGCCGAGCATGGTTGCAACGACCAAAAATCCTGCACTAATTAATACCATATTTTTATAGATGTACTGCCTTTCCAGGGTCGGCGCATAGGGATATATGGTACACACTTCCTGTGGAAAGAGAAATATAGGCGAGATGGTTCCGAGCATTTGAAGGAACAATAACAACAAAAAGAGAGGGGTGATGTTTTGGGTCCTATGAATATGCAGTTCAAAATATAAAAGCGTATACAAATTTATCATACGATAATAAAATCCATAACCGCCGATATGTCGATATATTGTATATATATAATATAAATAATATTGACAAATCGGGCAAAATGCGATAATATTAATGGCAGCAAAATTCTTATGACTAATAGGGTGTGACTATGAAAACTGCACTTATCTGGGGCGCGGGTGGCGGCATCGGC
Organism: uncultured Chloroflexia bacterium; assembly: GCA_963726375.1. Lineage (GTDB taxonomy): Bacteria > Chloroflexota > Anaerolineae > Anaerolineales > UBA4823 > UTCFX2. The sequence goes on from CAVSCE010000008.1 coordinate 634,494, forward strand.
CGGGCTATCACCAAACAATTAGCCAGAGAAAACTGGCAAGTCCTGGCAGCTGGCCGCAATTTAAATCTCTATACAGAGCTCACCGGGCAGGTCTATGAAGTCGAATTGGATGACACTTTTTCGGTCCAGTCGGCCATCTCTGCTTTCAGCCAAGAGGTGAGTGATGTGGACTTGTGGGTGTATGCCGCCGGCGATATCGCTTCGCTGAAAGTCAATGAGATGAGCCCACGCGACTGGCAGCGGATTATACAGGCCAACCTGACCGGGGCGTTTCTGGCCACCCATTTTTCCTGGCCGCTGCTCTCGGAACAGGCACACCTGTTTTACCTGGGAGCAGTCAGCGAAAGGATGCGCTTACCCGGGTTAGGGGCTTACGCCGCGTCCAAAGCCGGTCTGGAGGCTTTTGCAGAGGTAGTACGCAAGGAAGGTCGGCGCAAGGTTACATTGTCCGTCCTGGGGCGGTAGATACCCGCTTTTGGAGCAAGGTCCCTTTCAAACTACCTGCCCACCACCTGAAACCTGAACAAGTTGCCGCCCGGATTATCCAAGCTTATACCGAGGGACACCAGGGACAACTGGACATATAAAGGGCGATATGCACATCGTTTTGCGTTGGTGCAATAAAAGTTAACATTGCCCTTCAGGATTTAAGACGACGCAATGAACAACCATAAGGAACAATTGAAATGATTTATTCCCGCACATTCGATATACTAGGAATCTCGGGTAGTCTACGCCCAGCATCTTACAACACTGCTCTATTGAGGGCGGCTGAAGAGCTTATGAGTACCAATATGTCTATGGAAATTTATGACCTTTCGCCCTTGCCAATGTTCTCCCAAGAACTCGAGAATCCATTTCCGGAATCAGTGGTCCATTTTCGCCCCGGCTGGCACAAGCAGATGCTGTATTGATCGCCACACCTGAGTATAATGCTTCGATCAGCGGCGTCTTAAAAAACGCTATCGATTGGGCATCTCGTCCGCCGCAGAATCCATTGAACGGCAAGCCTGTAGCAATTATGGGAGCCAGCACAGGCAAATTTGGTACGCTGAGAGCCCAATTGCATCTGCGCCAGATATTGACACACGTTGGCGCTTTACCGCTTGGTAAGCCCGAAGTATTGGTTATGCGTGCCGAGCAGGTATTCAACGCTGCAGGAAAACTAGTAGATCCAGCGACGGGCGGCTATCTTCAAGGTTTACTTACCGCTCTGGCTAATTGGATTAAGCTTGCAGAGGGCGCAACTGGCTCTCTCGTCAGGATATAGCCTTAAGCCGGACCAGTAAATTTGCCCTTCCCGGAGCCGCCTTCAATGTTTTGCCACGCTTTCAGCATCGATTTCAGCTTTGGAGTCATTGAGGACAACCTTTCGGTTCGCAGATTTCCTGCAGAGAAAATTTCCTGGATTGTCTTGATCAGTGGTACCAAAGCTCGCGTCGCTGCGGGGAGAGTCAACTCGTCAGGAGCATGATAGCGTGGGATCGGAGTACCAAATATCAGTTGGTAACGTTGGGGATAGGTAACAGCCCATTGTCGATAGGCAAGTCCTAATACAGACAATCGTCCTGAAAGATTATCTGCCGCGAGGCTTTCAACCGAGGCTTCCTGGGAATCTGCCAGCGAGTTATATGCATCCACAATCAGCGCTGTCACCAGGTCATCGCGGCTGGAATAATAGTTATAGATTGAAGGGGCAGTAATGTTCAGCTCGCGGGCGATGGAACGCAAGCCAATTGAGGGTGAACCATATAAAAAGCCTGCATCCGTCCAAAAACTGGACAATACAGGCATGGGCTGAGAATTTTACCCACCGTGGGTAAGGAACCCACCCTCTCCGCTGGTTGAAGGATCTCCCAATATTAAACTTTAAATATTGAAATGTCATTGTCAGGAATTTTCAATTTTATTATTGCTCATGGAACAATTTGACTTAAACAGGCTGATTTGTTATCATATCATCATCTGTTGATATGATTATATGATATGGAGACTGCCATGTACGCAACGACTGATAAGACCAATTTGTATGTGAAGGCTCGACTGTTTCGCGGGTTCGGCGATCCATCGCGCCTGAAAATCCTGGAATCGTTGAGCGGCGGCGGGCAGACAGTGGGCCTTATTGTCGAACGGACCGGGTTATCGCAATCGAATGTTTCCAACCATTTAAGCTGCCTGCCGCGATTGCGGATTGGTGACCACTGAGCAACGAGGGAAGTTTGTCGAATACCAGCTGAGCGACCCGCGAGTGAAAGAACTGCTAACGCTGGCCGAGAGCCTTTTGGCTGATGTGGCGCGGGGTGTGTATGAATGCACCCGCTACAGTGTGGATGAGCGTTCCAATGAGTGAGATACGCACCTTTGAAGTCCCGATTGCTGGGATGGATTGCGCTGAATGTACACTTCATGTGCAGCACGCCATTGAGAAACTGCCCGGTGTGCAAAAGGTAGATGTCTTTCTCGGTTCTGAAAAAGCGTTGATTTAGATGGATTCTGGGCAGGTGAATTTGACTGCCGTCCGCTCTGCCGTAGCTGCCGCTGGATACCGCGTACCCGAATCGGCCTCTCCACCGTCCGCGCCTATATCGACAGGCGACTTCAACCGCAAGCTGACCATCCTTCTCGCAGGACTTTTCATGGGCGTGTTGGGCATCATTGTCGTGGGCGAATGGATGGGGTTGTTTGAGATACTCAATGCGCGAATTCCCTTTGTCATCGGGCTGGCAATTGTGGTGGCAGGCGGGTATCCGGTTTTTCACAATGTCATCCGCGCCACGCTGAAACGGCAAATCATCTCGCACACACTGATGACCATTGGCGTTATTGCCGCCCTGCTGGTAGGTGAATGGGTGACAGCAGCCATCGTAGTCATCTTTATGCGCGTGGGTGATTATGTCGAGAAATTCACCACCGAAAGCGCTCGCCGTGCTGTGAAGGATCTGACCGCCCTTTCACCCCAAACTGCCCGCGTCGAACGGGATGGCGTAGAGCAAGAAATCCCGGCCAGCCAGGTTATCCCGGGAGAGATCACCATCGTTCGCCCGGGTGAGAAAATCCCGGTAGATGGTGAGGTGGTTTCCGGGCAGGCAACCATAGACCAGGCTGCTATTACGGGTGAGTCCATGCCTGTCGAAGTAGCAGCCGGCATGAAGGTATATGCAGCCACGTTTGCCAAACTCGGGAGCCTGCGCATCCGCACCGAGCGAGTTGGGGCAGAGACAACATTTGGTCGGGTGATTAAGTTGGTGGAAGAAGCTGAAGCGAACCGGGCCGAAGTCCAGCGTTTTGCCGACAAATTCAGCGCCTGGTACCTGCCTGTTGTGGCTGGCGTGGCGGCACTGACCTTCTTGTTCAGCCGCAACCCGCTCTCGACTGCATCGGTTTTGCTGGTTGCCTGCTCGTGTTCCATTGCCCTGGCAACGCCGGTCGCGATGCTGGCCTCTATCGGCGCCAGCGCCAAACGCGGTTTGCTGATCAAGGGCGGGAAATATCTTGAAGATTCTGTCGAAAGCTGACGTGTTACTGGTAGACAAGACCGGCACGCTCACTTTGGGCCGGCCGCAGGTATCGGACGTCGTACTGCTTACGGATGTTTCTCGCTCCGATGCTCTGTCGCTGGCTGGGTCTGCCGAGCGTTACTCCGAACATCCGCTTGCGGAAGCCGTGCGCAGCCTGGCGTTAGCTGAAGGCTTAACTATCCACGAGACGCAAGATTTCCGGGCCATTCCCGGTCAGGGAGTGCAGGCGCAGGTTGAAGGACACAAGATCGTAATCGGCAACCGCCGCTTGTTTCCCGCCGCTGAAAACCTCGAACAATCAAAAGAACTCGAAGCGCAAGGGAAAACCCTGCTGTTTCTCGAAGTGGACGGCGCGCTCACAGCCATTTTTGCCGCCATCGACACCCTGCGCCCCGAAGTGCCCTCTGCAGTCGAAGCGGTCCGCGGGTTGGGGATCCGCCACGTGGAGCTACTAACCGGCGATAACGAACGTACCGCTGCTGCGCTTGCTGAAAAGCTGGGCGTTTCTTACCGCGCCGGCCTCCTGCCGGAAGACAAAATTGTGATTGTGAAGGAGTACCAGTCGAAAGGCCATATTGTCGTGATGGTTGGCGACGGTGTAAATGACGCGCCCGCCCTTGCGCAGGCAAATGTAGGGATTGCGATGGGCTCGGCGGGTACAGATGTTGCTATTGAAGCCGCACACATAGTCCTGATGCGCGAGGATTGGACGCTTGTCCCTGAAGTGCTTATCATTGCCCGGCGCACAATGGGTGTAGTGAAAATGAACCTGGGATTTACCGCGTTATACAATGTTATCGGGTTGACCCTTGCTGCGCTTGGGTTCCTGCCGCCGGTGCTGGCAGCTGCCGCACAATCCTTGCCCGATATCGGCATTATGGGTAATTCGGCCAGGCTGATCAAGCAGAAATAAAACAATATCAATCGCCCTGCCCATTTCCTTCGCCTGGTTTTATGACCAAATAGACCGTCACCCCTGAAATCGCATCCGACCTTTCCAATCTAATTGGAGCGACGAGCGACCGTACACGCGTCCACATCATTGATGGTCCTATCGTGTCGATCAACGTATGCATTCAAGACTGCGGAAGCACATCGGGAGAGCAAGGTATCGAGGTCGTCTTCGTCGAATGGAGCCCTGCGGCTGGAGGCGACCAAGAGATGATCGACCTGCTTGACCAGTACCTGTAAGGGCACAATTGGGTAAAACCATATTACCGGGGATGGGCGGATACTTCCATCCCCGGTTTAGATTCTGGCAAAGCTCATCCTGAGGCGGAAAGGACAGCCAATGCCATGCCGACCAGGGCATCACGCCCGGATGAGCTGCCCCAGCCCAACAGATCATGGGCGCACTGCTGCGGGGAGGAATTCCCGGTCATTATTCCATCAAGAGCATGGATGAGCCGTTCATCCGCCTGCCCCTGGGAAGCGCAGGCAATCAGATTGGCGCTGATCAAGGTGGTCTTCTGAGAAGCTGCCTGGTTGAGAAGAACATTCATCTCCGCCAGATCGAAGGCAGGCTTTAATACGGAACCCCAACGACGATAAGCCAGGAGCAGGCCGAGGATCAGATCATCCCCGGCAGGCGTCAAACCGGCGCCTGATCCTAATAGAGGGGTCAAAGCCGAACATATCGCATCCAGACTGGATGTCTTGAGAAGCTGGAGCAGCCGGACGAAGGCAGCTCCTTCAAAAGGCCTGGGCGGCAGCGGCAGGTCATCCAGCTCAATATCCAGGATATCTTTCAGAACGAAGTAGAGACCCGGTTCTGCATGTTGAGACAAAATGTATGCGGCGGTCGTTTTTAAGGTTCCGAGGCGATCGCCGGCGGACAGCAGAGCGGCCGGTCGAGGCGGTGTTTCCCACGTTTCAGCCCGGCTTAAATCGATCTCGATCCCGGTTGATGGGAATAGAATTTTATCGCCCTGAATAACAACCCTGTCGTTGACTTCTATACTTCTCAGGGTGTCCTTCCCCCCAGAGAGGTTCAGGGTAAGCGGACCATGAAAGCTCTCAAAGGATAAAAACAAGACCCAATCGCTGTCGAGTCGGATGAATAACCCACGCGATGCAGAGCCGACGATAAGCGCTTGTTGGGAAAATGCAAGAAGGTCTCGAGCTTTCACGCCCTGGGTGGTCACAACTATTGGCTGGGTCTGGATCATGATTTACCGATCGCCATTCTTTCTAAAAATCTTCCGAGGCTAATTATACATACTCACAGCGAAGCAAAACTTGATGGAATGGATCACTGCACCTGGTTTTGAGCGGACAGACCGACCATTAATCCAATAAACCATGCCGGCGGGGTTTTACTTGACACATGTACACCGATATTATTACTCCATGATAAACCAGCAGATCCTCTTTCAGGGTTTGTGCTGGCATTTTGTGTATGAAGATTGGTTCCACCACGAGTACAATTCCTAAATTCTCCGCGGAAGCACGTTTTTTTTGTGGGGGAAAGCTGTTCGAAAAGGGTGACAGGTGTGTTCGAGGCACCTGTCACCCTTTTGAATTGGAAGAAGCCTTGCAAGAGTGGTACACCGAATTGCGCTGTGGTATTTTCTCCGGTATTTTCACCCTGTTGGGTGACCAGAGAGATCGCAAAGACCGCTCAGGTCAATCATGATGCTCTGCTACGGCACTAATCCGCCAGCCTTCTTGTGGCTGTCAAAAAGGATCCGGTGCATCCCGATCAGCGCCTCGGTGTCGTTGCCGCAGCGATATTCGAGTAGCCAGATGTCCCGCTGGGATTGTATGCTCGCACCCGGAAACGGTAGGTCGTGTTCGCATTCAGCTTTATGCTTGAATAGGCCGTAACGTTTGCACCTACGGCTGCTATCTGGGAAAAGTTGGTGCAGGTGGATCCTTTACAGCGCTCGATGTAGAAACCAGATTCATTCGTTGCGTTGTCTGTCCAGTTCAGGTTGATCTGGCTCTTGGAAACCGCAGCAGCTGTCAGGTTGGTGGGCGCGGCGGGCAAAGCCGGGGCTGCCAGGGTCGCAGCGCTGGAAGTGTTCGAATAATCGAAATCGCCGACCGCATTGTAAGCGCGGATGCGGTAACTGTAGCTGGTGGAAGCGGTGAGACCGGTGTTTGAAAAGCTGGTACTGTTTGCGCCGACGGTCGCGATCTGGGTAAAGTCTGAGCAGGACACGCCAGCACAGCGCTCGACCTTAAAGCCCTGTTCCAAGCTATCGCTGTCGGTCCAGGTCAGGTTGATCTGGCTGCTGGAGACGGCTGAAGCTGCCAGGTTCGTGGGTGCGGCGGGGGATTCCCTCCGAGGCCAGGAACCAGAGCCGGGTGGAAAATGGAAGCGCTGCTCACATCCAACAGCGGTTCCTGGATCCCATCCCCCGAGTCGTCAGCCCAATTATAGTTTCCTGAACTTTTAACCGCAGCATACAAGTTGTAAACGTCCGTCGCATTTGCCGGGTTTGCAGCGCTGGCGAGCAGAGCAAGCGCGCCGGCTGCGTGCGGGCTGGCCATTGAGGTACCGCTGATTGTTCCGTATTCGCCCTGCTCGAGGGGATAGGTAGAAAGAATGCAGACGCCTGGAGCGACGATGTCAACCTCGGGACCCCAGTTGCTGAAGTCAGCCAGGGTATCATCCACATCCGTTCGGCAGGTAGCTGCGGCACCTCCACCGGGCAGGCCGTTGAAATCAGCCAGCGCGCTAACCGAGAGGACGTTGTCAAAGCCGCCCGGGCTGTAGTTGTTGGCGTCATCGTCGTCATTACCGGCGGCGACTGCAAAAGCGACACCCTTGTTGACCGCGCCCTGAATGGCATTATATTCAGTCTGACTGAAGCCGCTGCCACCCAGGCTCATGTTGGCGACCTCGATCGTGGCAGCATTGGCGGCAACCCAATCGATGCCCGCAACGATCTGGGAGCTGTAGCCGCTGCCTGAGGAACTCAGAACTTTAACTGCCCAGATACGTGCTCCGGGCGCCACGCCAACAACACCGACGCCGTTATCTAATGCGCCGATGGTGCCTGCCACGTGGGTGCCATGGAAATGGTCGTCGTCGCCGCCGGACGTGCAGCTAGCACTCCAGGGCAAGAAGCTGTAGCAGTTAACACCACCTGCTACGTTCAAGTCCGGATGCTGAAAATCCACACCGGTGTCGATGACCGCCACATCCACGTCCACACGGTAGTCATCCCGGCCATCGATCGATATTCCGGGGTTAGTATCGGCAAAGATACGCTGGATGCCGGTGGGCATCGACTGGAGGTTGATGCTACAAATCAGATCTTCTTCGACGAAGGCGACGCGCGGATCATGCTGGAGCGCATTCAGACGCCCCTCCGGAACAAGGGCGGACATGCCTTTCAGGGCATGCTGGTAGATAAAGCCGATCTGAAGCCCATAAGCCCTGGCCAATCCCGGCGCCTCAGCATTCGGATCGATCGTATCTTTGAATACGATGAGGTAAGGTGCGCTTGTCGGGTTGGCTGCCTGAACCTGGCCAGGAGCACCAACCAGCAACGTTGCCATCAAGATCAAGACAATCAGAGAATTGCATTTGGTTTTCATGAACAACTCCTTTGATCCGTCAGCCTTATGTTTCTTCTTGTTATGTTAGATTTGATGAGATATTTAATTATAATGGGATTTAACAAAAAACAGACAGGTATAGACGATGTACAGCTGTGACAATTTGGCAATATATGCGCCCAGAAAGGCAGCACCTGAGAGGGCTTGAATGGATCAGCGACAACCACCCGAACAAGGTATGATGCCAAAAGCAACCACTCAGCTACCCTCGGAAACACCCCAGTGAGTGATCAAAGCGGCGCGATAAGCCGGCGCCTGAGATTTGAGACGTACAAGCCGAGGACGATCCTCAACAAGCACAAGCGCGCCGATCCCTGGTTCTGGGCGCGCTACAGCGCTTATCCCTATATTGGGTGCCAGCACGGCTGCGAGTTCTGCTACTGCCGCGAGCAGAAGTACTCCCCATATGACGATCCTTACGACTTCGCATATCACGTACGGGTCAAGGAGAACGCTCCCGAGCTGCTGCGAGGCGCTTTGAGCCGGACGGAGGTGGACCTGGTCTTCACGGGAGACTACCAGCCGGCCGAGCGGAAATTTGGGATCTCACGCTTGATGCTGGAGGTCTGCCGAGAGCTCGGTTTTCCGGTCTTTGTGCTGGAACGTTCGCCGCTTGTGGTGCGCGATCTGGAGCTGCTGCTGGAAATCAACAGCGAAGGCGCCGTCGGTGGTCGCTTTCAGCATCATCAGCACGCCGGATTCGCCGAACCACGCCCGGGTTCAGGAGATGGAACATCTTGCGCCGGCGCCTAAAAAACGCTTTGCGGCGATGGAGGCGTTCGCCAGGGCAGGCATCCTGACCGGGACCTGTTTTATGCCGGTGCTACCCGGGCTGTGCGATGAGGATGCCAACCTGGAAGCCGTAATCCGCTGGACCGCTGATCATGGTGGGAAGTTCGTCCTGGCCAGCGGCCTGACGCTTGCGGACCAGCAGAAGAGCTACTATTTTCAAGCGCTGGGTGAAAAATTCCCGGAGCTGGTGGATCTGTATCGGGGATTGTATCCCCCGGGCAGCTACGGCCCAAGATTTTATCCCTGGAACAGGACTGCGCTGCGGATCCGCGAGCTGTGCGAAAAATACGGGATCCGCGACCGGATCCCGCGCCCGATCATCCCCGGGGACAAGCGGGAGCTCAACAAGCGCATCGTCGAAGGATTGGCCGAGGTCGTTTATACGATGGAAATCCATCAAGAGAAGGACGACCGGATCTGGGCTTATCGCAAGGCAACCTGGGCGATCGAGGACCTGGAGCAGGATATTGGATTGATCTACCAGACCATGGGATTGAAAGGGCTACAGAAGATCCCGAACATCGGGTTGGAGCTGGGGGAGAAGATCGAGAAAATACTGGTCGAGATGAGACAAGGCCGCTGATCAACTGACAGAGCAGGAATTTGCCTGAAGGGAACCTTCCTGGGTCAGGGGCGCCTGTCCCCAAGAGGAAAGCGGGGAGGGATGACTTGAAACAGGGAGGCGAAGGAAAACCCTGGCGATCACAGAGCCGCCCGGATCTCCCTGAATACCTATACAATTCATGGACAATATGATAGTATACTCTTTACAAACAGCTATTATCGACTGCAACTGCCGCGTGCATAGCTTTGGGTAGCTTCTGCCGCTCAAATATCCAGGGATGGAGCAACGCCCGGCGATTTGGAGAACAGTGATGAAAAATGCGAATGAAGAAATTCCTACTTACAACTTAAAAGCCGTGATCTATGAGACCGGGCTTACACCGGCGACCTTACGCGCCTGGGAGCGCAGGTATGGACTGCTCAAGCCGCAGCGCTCGCCCGGCGGACACCGGCTTTACACCAGAGCTGAGATCGAGATGCTCAAATGGCTGGTGGAGCGCCAGGCAGAAGGCCTGAGCATCAGCCATGCGATTGAGATGTGGCGCCAGCAGGATGGCAGCCCTGCTTTGAGAACCCCATCCTATTCTGTACTCATGCCTGTCCCCACCAGCGGAACGATGCTGGATCAACTTCGAAGCAGCTGGGTCACGGCCTGTCTGGCATATGATGAACAGGCGGCGGAACAGGCGCTTGTGCAGGCGATGGCGCTTGCTTCCCCTGAGGCGGTCTGCAGCGAGCTTCTGCAGAAAGGGCTGGCAGAGATCGGGGAAGGTTGGGCAAAAGGAACGGTCAGCGTCCAACAAGAGCACTTCGCTTCTGCGCTGGTTGTGCGGCGATTAAACACGTTAATCGCCGGCGCGCCGGCTCCCACACGACCTGTGAGTTTGCTGGCTGCCTGCCCTCCGGGCGAGACGCACGACCTGGCTTTGCTGATGCTGGCATTCATCCTGCGCTGGCACGGCTGGGAGGTCGTCTACCTTGGGCCTGACGTCCCGCTCGCTCGACTGGACGTGGCAGTGCGAGCGATCAGGCCTGGACTGGCGCTTTCCGTCGCCCAGACGCTGACCGGGGCTGCATCCCTGCGCCAGCTGGCAGATTTTGTAAACGCCCAGGACATCATGCTGGCATACGGCGGAGGGATTTTCGACCGCATCCCCGATCTTACAGAGCAGATCCCGGGTCATTACCTCGGTTCCGAGCTTGGAGCTGTGCCGCAGAGGGTGGAGCGCCTGCTTGCGAGCCGGCCAATGCCTGCCAACTCCGAGGTCGATACCGCCCGAGACTGCCGCTGCGCTGGAAAGTTTCAAGCAGAAAGAAATGGAGATCATAGCAGCTGCCAGCTCCGAGCTTCAAAAAAACCAGGAGGTATCTCGAGAGCTGGAGGAAACGATCCTTTATTTTACCCGGTGGATCATGGCAGCTCTTTCGCTTGGGGAGATGCACTATCTTGATCAGGCCGTCGGCTGGTTGAGGATCCTGCTGAAAGAGAACGGCGGGAAACCTGATGCAGAGCGACTGTTCTTTTCGGTGTACCGTAATGCTGTTCAAAAGCAAGTCGGGAGCCATGCTGAACCCGTGCTCGAATGGTTTGAGAAAGTTGAGAAGGCTGGATAAGGCGAGCTGCTCTGTATCCTACTGTTTTTGGTGGTGGCATTTTGAAGAATTCACGTTTACTGACCATTTTTCTGATCGTTTTCATCGACTTACTCGGCTTCAGCCTGATTTTGCCGCTGCTTCCCTATTACGCCGAAGCTTTTGGGGCGACGCCGGTGATTGTCGGGCTGCTCGTTGCCGCTTATGCGGCCGCGCAGCTTTTGGGGGCGCCGATATTGGGTCGATTGTCGGATCGATACGGCCGCCGGCCGGTACTCCTGCTGTCTGTGGCTGGCACCTTTATCGGGTTTCTGCTGCTGGGGCTTGCTGAGCCCGTGGGCCGGATGCTGGCCGGTTTGATTGCTCCCCAGGCTGCGAATTTGATCATCCTTGGGATCCTGTTTTTGAGCCGGATCATCGACGGGCTGACCGGCGGAAATATTATCGTGGCTCAAGCCTACATCGCAGACGTGACCGACGAGCAAAACCGAGCGAAAGGGCTGGGCATGATCGGGGCTGCGTTTGGCCTGGGCTTTATCATCGGTCCTGCCGTCGGCGGCGCCCTAAGCCAGTATGGGTACAGCGTCCCGGCGTTTGCCGCCGCCCTGGTTTCGTTTTTGAACCTGGCTGCGATTTTCTTCTTCCTGCCCGAGTCGCTGACAGAAGAGCGACGAGCCGCCCTGGCAAACTCCCAACGACCACCCTTCACCCTCAAGGCGCTGATGGAAGCGCTCGGACGTCCTAAGATCGGACCCTTGCTGCAAGTGCGCCTGTATTATGGGCTCGCCTTTGCCACCTTCCAAAGCATGTTTGCGCTGTTTGCTCAGTCGATCGGCCTGAGCTCGCAAACGACTGGATATGTGCTGGCTTACGTGGGCGTGTTGAGCGTGATCACCCAGGCTGGCCTGATTGGACCGCTCACGCGGCGGTTCAACGATAACTGGCTCATAATCACAGGCCTGTGGCTGATGTCTATTTCCCTGCTGGCATGGGCTTTTACATCTCAGCTGTGGCTGCTACTCGTCATCATGATCCCCCTGGCGCTTTCAGGCGGCGTGCTGAACACTGTCATTCAGAGCAGCATCAGCAAATCGGCCAAGGTCGAAGAAGTGGGCGGCATCCTGGGCATCGCCGGATCGCTCGAGGCGTTCACGCGGGTCATCGCTCCAGCAGTGGGGGGGTATTTATTGGGGAACGTCGGCCGCTGGGCGCCCGGGGTGTTCACGGCGCTTTTGATGGCATGGGCGGTCAGCTTTGCTTACCGGCGGATTATCAGGCCGTCCAGCGGCTTGAACCATCAGGCAGATATTGAGGCCGGTCATGCGTAAAGGCTTTCGGATTGCCCTGTTTCTTATTGGGATCATGCTGATCGTCGGCGCGGCAGGTTTTATCCTGTGGGCCGAGACGCCTGCCGGAGCGATGCCTGAGGCGCAGGCTGCCTTACAATCTGAGGGGGATGTCAGGGTTGAAATGGACGGCCGGTGGATCGTCTTCACGCCGGCTGACTCGGAGCCCACAACAGGCTTGATTTTCTATCCCGGCGGGCGTGTGGACCCAAGGGCCTATGCCCCGGCGGCACGGCAGATCGCAGCGGAAGGCTACCTCGTGGCGATCGTCCCCATGCCGCTCAACCTGGCTGTTTTCGGTGCAGATGCCGCGGCTGATGTCATGAAGGCTTACCCGGAGATCCAGAATTGGGCAATTGGCGGTCATTCCCTGGGCGGCGCGATGGCCGCCAGCTTTGCGAAGGACCACAGCGACGAAATTTCCGGGCTGGCGCTTTGGGCGGCATACCCTGCTTCGAGCGACGATCTTAGCGGCCACGGGATTGGATGTCGTGTCGGTTTATGGGACGCTCGACGGGCTGGCGACCGGGGAGAAGATTGAAGCGTCGCGAGCGCTGCTGCCGGCAGACACCACCTGGGCACCCATCGCCGGCGGGAACCACGCCCAATTTGGCTGGTACGGCGACCAGGCAGGCGACAATCCTGCCGCAATTTCCCGGATCGAACAGCAAAATCAGATCGTTGCAGCAACGCTGGCTTTGCTGAAGCGAATAGAATAAACATGTATGCACTGTCTGAGGACGCAAAAAACGCCTAACAAAAACAGGAGAATCTTTGCTGTGATAAGAAAGCAATGGTATGTGGTGCTGGAATCAAAAGAGGTTGTAAATGCGCCCGATCGGAGTCACCCGCCTGGGCGAAAAAATGGTTTTACTGGCGCGACCAGGACGGCAAAATTTGTGCGGCTGTGGACCGCTGCCGCACCGGGGCGTCGCGCTCAGCCTTGGGAAAGTCCAGCCCGGAGGAATCCAATGCCCATTCCACGGTTTTGAGTTTGATGCGTCGGGGAAATGCGTTTTGATCCCGGCGAACGGGCGAGGCGGGGTCATCCCGAAAGCCATGAAATTGAACTCTTACCGGACTTATGAAGCGCACGGATTGGTCTGGCTCTGGTGGGGTGATCAACCGCCTGAAGAGCTGCCACTCGCCTGAATTCTTTGACAACCTGGACGAAACTTTCCATTTTAGCTCAGCATATGATCCCTGGGATGCGCACTATTCGCGCGTGATTGAAAACCAGCTGGATGTGGTGCATCTCCCGTTCATTCATGCAAAGACAATCGGGCGCGGAAACAAGACGGTGGTCGACGGTCCTGTCGTGCAATGGGTCGGCGATAAGATGCTCGATCTATGTTTTAACCGATCCGATGATGGAAGACCACCGCTCAAGCCGGGCGATCTTTCTGCAAAAGACGCCATCAGCGTACACCTGGAGTTTATTTTTCCTAACCTGTGGCAGAATTACATCAGCGAGAGGGTACGGATCCTGGCTGCTTTCGTCCCGGTCGACGATGACCACAGCTTGCTGTACCTTCGGTTCTACCAAAAGTCATTGCGGTTGCCCATCCTGGGCAAACTGGCAGCCCGGATGGCGATGCCGAGCAATTTGTATATCGCCCACGAGGACCGAAAGGTTGTCATCACACAGCAACCAAAAGCAAGTGGGCTCAGGATTGGAGAGGTCCTGATCCAGGGCGACCTGCCGATCATCGAATATCGAAAAAAGCGGGCAGCCCTGCAGGAAATGAATGAGACTGAGATTGAAGTTCCATTATGGTCAATATCTTGATGGGTTTCTATAGTCATTTTTCGTAAGTCACGTGAAGATTATGAGATGAATACTTTAGTCGGCAATCACTGGCATCATCTTCCAGCAGAAGAGGTCATAACTTTGCTGGACAGCAACGGCGAGCAGGGGCTGGATATCTTCGAGATCAAACACCGCCAGGAGCATTTTGGCTTGAATGAGCTGACACCGAAGAAAGGCAAGAGCCCATTCATTCGCTTTCTTTCAACAGTTCAATAATCCCCTGGTGATTATTCTGCTCGTTGCCAGCGCAGTAACGGCTGTGTTGAAAGACCCGACCGATGCCCTGGTGATTTTTGGGGTTGTGCTGATCAACGCGGTGATCGGTTATATTCAGGAATCAAGGCCGAGGAAGCTATCGCTGCGCTGGCAAAAACCATGAACGCAGAAGCGCTGGTAATCCGGAGCGGAGAGACAAAACGCATCTCGGCTGCAGAGCTTGTGCCAGGTGACATCGTGCAGCTTCAGGCAGGATTCCGCGTTCCGGCTGATTTGCGCCTGATCGCTTCGCGTGATCTTCAAGTGACGGAAGCAGCGCTGACTGGCGAGTCTATACCGGTAGAGAAGGACGCAGCCCAATTGAATCCGCCGGAGGCTGTCTTGGCGGAGCGCCGCAACATGGCTTACGCTTCAACGCTCGTCACATACGGGACGGCTACAGGGATCGTCGTGGCGACGGGCGATGGAAGCGAAATCGGGCGCATCTCGCAGCTGATCTCAAGCGCAACCGAGCTGGAAACGCCCCTGACGCGCAAAATTGGCCAGTTCAGCCGGGTGCTGCTGGTCGCAATCTTGATCTTGTCAGCGATCACTTTTGGGATCGGCCTGTGCGAGAGGTCAGACCGTCGTGGATACGCTGATGGCAGCGATCGCCCTGGCGGTCGGGGCGATACCTGAAGGACTGCCCGCAGCGCTGACCGTGACGCTGGCGATCGGGGTCTCACGCATGGCGAAGAGGCGAGCGATCATCCGCAACCTCCGGCAGTCGAGACGCTGGGCTCGACGACGGTGATCTGCTCGGATAAGACCGGCACACTCACCCAGAATCAGATGACCGTACAAGAAATCCGGACACTCGGCGGAGCATACTCCGTCAGCGGGGTTGGATATCAGCCTGAAGGAGAAATATCAGGAGGTTGGGAGCAGGATCTTGCCGCCTATGAGACGCTCAAAGCCGGGCTGCTGTGCAACGACAGCCAGCTGGTTGAGACAGATGGAAACTGGGCCGTGCAGGGGGATCCTACAGAAGGGGCGCTGTTGACCGCCGCTCGCAAAGCCGGGCTGGACCCTGACCTCGAGCTTTTCCACCCGGCTGGATTCGATCCCATTCAACTCGCTGCACCAATACATGGCGACGCTGCACGCAGATGGGATCGTGTACGTCAAAGGCGCAGCAGAGGTCCTGCTGGCCCGCTGCGCGGGCGCGGTGGATCCGAACGGACAGAAGGCGCCGTGCGGGAGCGAAGTATTCAGAGCATATCTGGAGACTATGGCTTCGCGCGGCTTACGGGTGCTGGCATTTGCCCGAGCAGAGAAGCCCGACGCTCAAAAAATCGACTTCGAGGATATCCAAGGTTTGACACTGCTTGGGCTGCAGGGGATGATCGACCCGCCTCGCCCTGAGGCGATGGAGGCGATCCGGGCCAGCCAGCGGGCCGGGATCACAGTGAAGATGATAACAGGCGACCACGCGCTGACCGCTGCTGCAATCGGGCGGCAGATCGGGTTGTGCCTGGAAGACTGCGATGCGGTCCTCACCGGCGCGGAGCTGTCAAAGCTGTCGGATTCCGAGCTGATCGAGCAGGCTGAAAGGGTAAATGTATTTGCAAGAGTGGCGCCAGAGCAGAAACTGCGGCTGGTCGAGGCGCTGCAGACGCGCGGCCACGTGGTTGCGATGACGGGAGACGGCGTAAACGACGCCCCGGCGCTTAAACAGGCCAATATCGGGGTCGCGATGGGGATCACCGGAACCGACGTTTCCAAGGAAGCGGCAGATATGGTGCTGACCGACGACAACTTTGCGACGATTGAGGCCGCGATCGAGGAAGGCAGGGGTGTTTTTGACAACCTGACCAAATTCATCGCCTGGACGCTGCCGACCAACCTGGGCGAAGGCCTGGTGCTGCTGGCGGCAATCATGACTGGCGCGATCCTGCCCATCCTGCCGATCCAATTATTGTGGATCAACATGATCACGGCAGCGAGTATTAGGGCTGGCATTGTCGCTCGAGCCAAAAGAACCTGGATTGATGGAGCGAAAACCGCGCGATCCGCAAGCGCCAATTCTTACCGGCATATTGATCTGGCGAATCGTGCTGGTCAGTTTCATAATCCTCGCAGGCGCCTTCGGTTTGTTTGAATATGAGCTGGGGCGCGGGGCTTCGGTAGAAGAAGCCCGGACGGTGGCCGTGAACGTGGTCGTCTTCGTTGAGATTTTCTATCTCTTCAACGCCCGCTCCCTCACCCGCTCTCCATTTCAAATGGGCTTTCTCTCCAACCCATGGGCGATTGGTGGAGCAATTTTGATGGTAATACTCCAGCTGCTGTTCACTTATGTCCCGTTTATGAACAGCCTATTTGGAAGCGCCCCAATCCCGTTTGTACTCTGGCTGGATGTGCTGGCAGTTGGAATCGCAGCATACATCTTGATTGAAGTTGAGAAATGGCTGAGGCGGAAGTCGGCACGGTAAACGATTTCTCATTGAAAAATCACGTATCATTAGGGTAATTTTAATAATAATGTGTAATATATACTATACAATAACTATACATATTCTGGGTAACAATTACAGGTGATCACGATGAAATGGTCATGGAGAGTTGGTAAGATTTCGGGAATCGACGTATTTATTCATGCGACATTCCTGCTGATTATCGGATGGGCTGGTTTCAGCTACTGGCAGCAAACACGCGAACCAGGCGGCACAATGGAAGGAATCCTTTTCACGCTGATCTTGTTCGGATGCGTGCTGCTGCATGAGTTCGGGCACGCCCTGGCAGCACGGCGTTATGGGATCAAGACACGGGATATCACGCTCTACCCAATCGGAGGGATTGCGCGGCTCGAGCGGATGCCCGAGAAACCGATCCAGGAGTTTTGGGTGGCGGTATCCGGGCCAGCTGTCAATCTGGTTATATCGGCGCTGCTCTTCTTATGGCTTCTTATCAGCGGGACGTTGAGCTCGGATGGAAGCTCAGGGTTGGCAGGCGGGACGTTCTTAGAGCGGCTGATGATCGTCAACCTCTCGCTGGCAGTGTTCAACTTGATCCCGGCTTTTCCGATGGACGGCGGACAGCGTCCTTCGCTCCCTGCTGGCGATGCGCCTGGAGTATGTTCAAGCGACCCAGATTGCCGCGGCAGTGGGCCAGAGCCTGGCGCTGATCCTCGGCATCGCAGGCCTGTTCGCAAATCCCGTCCTGGTGTTTATTGCGGTCTTCATCTGGTTCGGCGCAGGGCAGGAAGCATCGATGGAGAAGAACAAGGCAGAGCTTGCTGGTTTAATGGTGAGCGGCGCAGCAATTTCCGATTTTCAAAAGCTATCGCCGAATGACTCGATCGAACGCGCGGTTGAGCTCATCCTGACGGGGTCGCAGCGGGATTTCCCGGTCGTTCTGAACGACTATCTGGTCGGGATGGTGACACGCAGCGACGCATTCGCGGCGCTTGCGCGCCAGCAGCAGCAAATGCCGGTGCATACCATCATGCGCAGAGATTACCCTGTGGTAGATGCCAACGAAACGCTTGAAAAGGCTTTTATCCGGATGCAAACAACCGATCTTAACACGGTACCGGTAACCTTCCAGAACAAGCTGGTCGGTCTGCTGACAGAGGAGAATATCCGCGAATTCCTGACAGTCCAGACTGTCTTAAGAAAAACCGGCGGGCAAGGAAAGATGTATCAGCCTTCTGCGGCATATCCCAGGAGCTAGAACCGCCTGACCTATTCAAGCACTTTTGGCAGCAAAGAACAAACCGCTGCTGCAACCGAAGCCTGACATACATTTTGGGAGGGAGAACATGGATTTCATTTCTATATATTTTTCTTTGGGGCTTGTCATCCTTGTCTTGATGAGCCTGCTCTGGCTTCTGAGCCTTGCGCTCAAGAACGCGAGCATCGTGGATATCTTCTGGGGGACCGGGTTCGTGATCGCCGCCTGGGCGGCTTTCCTGCTGACGCCGGAGGGATTTATCCAGCGAAAGCTGCTGATCGCAGGGCTTGTCACAATCTGGGGGCTGCGGCTTTCTCTCCATATCCTCATCAGGAACTGGGGTAAACCTGAGGATTTTCGCTACCAGGCCTGGCGCAATGAAACCGGTTCGGCATGGTGGTGGCGCAGCTTCTTCAAAGTTTTCTTACTTCAGGGGGTGCTGCTCTGGATCATCTCGGCGCCTCTGCTGGCGGCACAATTCAGCCCGCAGCCAGACCACCTGACCTGGCTGGATTACCTGGCGATCCCAGTCTGGCTGATCGGCTTTTTCTTCGAGGCCGTCGGGGACTGGCAGCTGACCCGCTTTAAGGCTGATCCGGCGAACAAAGGCAAGGTGATGAACCGGGGAGTCTGGCGGTACACGCGCCATCCGAACTACTTTGGCGACGCGACGCAGTGGTGGGCATATTACCTGATCGCGGCGGCAGCCGGGGGGTGGTGGACGATCTTCAGCCCGGCCATCATGACCTTTTTGCTGACGCGTGTGTCCGGCGCCAGGCTGCTCGAAAAATCGCTCAAGGAAGAAAAACCTGGATACAAAGAATATGTTGAATCGACCAGTGAATTTATCCCCTGGTTTCCGCGCAAGAAATAGATGATTAGAGAGAGGAAAATCGATGAAGATCGCAAAAATCATATCGCTGATCGGCCTGCTGGCGATGACGATCGTCCTGATCTACGGGTTCACGGTGGGCAATTTTGCCGAAGAAGGGGCGGAGCTGATGTCGATGCCGTGGGGGATCGTTTCGCTGGTTGACCTGTACGTCGGGTTTGCGTTGTTTTCGTGCTGGATCGTATTCCGCGAGGTGAAACTCCTGCCATCGGTCATATGGGTGATCCTGATGATGGTGCTGGGTTTCTGGGCGGGCGCGCTCTACACATTTATCGCGCTGCAGACCAGCGGGGGGGATTGGAAGCGGGTCTGGTACGGCCGGCGGTACCAAGAAGGTTGATGAGGTATCATGCACCCACAGAAGCGGCTGCTCATATTCATTATCTTGATTGGGGGATTAGCGGTGGTTGGGAGCTATGTCCTTGGCGTCCTCGCCAGACCGGAGGCGGCAAGAGCCCTTTGGGGCGGGGTGCCGGAGGGCATCCAATCTATTATCTCGATCAACATGTTCCTTGGGGCGGCGGGGTTCTTCCTGTTTACCTATTTTATCGTGTTCAGGCTGGACCCTGCGGTCACGCGGATTTCGGACCGATATGGGTACGGGTTGTTCCATGTGATCTATGCTGCCATCCTGTTCCCATCGGCACTCTGGCTGCCGCTGACTTTCCTGGCGGTGGACCAAGCCAGCGTCTTCCTGGCGTGGGTGGTACGGCTGGACCTGGCGGTGGTGGGCGCCGCATCGATTGGATTGATCGCCGCGCTGCTGAAAATTACCCCACGGGAACCACTGCGGGCGTACCGACTTGCGCTGGTTGGGACCATACCCTTCACTTTTCAGACCGTCATCCTGGACGCACTCATCTGGGGCTGGTATTTCCGAATATGAGGTAAGGCGAACCAATCCGGGCTTGCCGCCGCCAACCATCATTGTTTGCAAGGTTAAGCAGATTTAATACAGGGCAGCTGTGCTATCCAGCAGCTGCCTTTTTTTGTTTTTGAGATATTCTTGAGATTTTCGTACGGTCTATGTCTTCACCCATTGGGTGAAAATGAAAACCGCAAAATTGACAAACTGGAACGGCTGAAACTGCTGCTTTGGTATTGACAGCAGTGCCGGTAAATGTCGAAGGTCATCAGGAGGGGGCATGAAAAGATACCAAGCAAATTTGCCCGTCTAAGAAATATCAACCTTCATGGCTCAGCGCGTTATTTTATAACCTGCCAGAAGAAATCAGATCTAATCCACGAAATTGTAAAAGTGGATCAAAAAAATGATGCGCGATGGATGATTATAAAGAAATAGGAAATGATGCTAAACTTAAGGCAAAACTGTGGTTCGGAGGAAACCTGGCAGTAAAAACTGACGATCAAAAGGACGGTCAGACCCTGTCGCCCCGCCAGTGGGTTCGTTTGGTCGGGACGTATCTCATCATCCCCCTGCTGCTATTTGGTTTTGGAGGGGAGCTCGGCTGGTGGCAGGCGTGGGTCTATTCACTGCTGGTCGTCGCAGCCGGCGTCGGCGGGCGCATCTGGGCAGAACGCCGGCATCCGGGGCTGCTGGCGGAGCGGCAAAGCAGTGAAACTTTTGCCGACGCAAAGCCCTGGGATAAAATCCTCGCACCGCTGATGGCGGTGAGCGTGGGCTTCCCGCTGGTCATCGTTGCAGGCCTGGATCACCGCTATGAGTGGTCGCCGGCATTCCCGTTATGGCTCAACATCTTTGGCCTGTTCTTGATTGCGGCAGGATATGCTTTCGCAGTGTGGGCTATGGTGGAGAACCGCTTCTTCTCCAGCATGGTGCGGATCCAGACGGACCGGGGGCACGCGGTCTGCGACAGCGGACCCTACCGAATCGTACGGCATCCGGGCTATGCCGGAAATATCCTGGCGCTGCCGGGAATTGTGCTGGCTTTGAGCTCCGTGTGGACGCTCGTCCCAGCGGCCGCGGCGCTGATCATCGCCGTCATCAGGACTGCAATGGAAGACCGGACCCTGCAAGAAGAGCTGCCTGGATACCGGGAATATGCACGGCGCGTGCGCTACCGGCTGGTTCCCTGGATCTACTAGCGCCTTCGGCATCAGACTGCCAGGGATAGGCCTGCAGCAATTCAACCTAAGGAATTGACCTGAAATTCCGAAAAATCATCCATTCTCGGCAGAAAAAACCGGATGTCTTCGACTACATACTATTCAGCAACTGCTAATTGTTCACCGCCGCCGCAGCCCTCTTCCCGGATATCGTTTCTGCATTCCCGGCGTATCGGCTTCCATTGATGAGCGGCATGATCTGATCCGGTCCGGTATAGACGTTCACCAGCTTGCCGTCCTGCATTTGAAGGACGCGATCGACGAACTCGCACATGCGCAGATCGTGGGTCACCATGATCCCGGCGCGCCCCTGCTCGTGGATCAGAGCGGCGAAGGTCTCGACGACCTGGTAGGCGCGCTCGGTGTCCAGGCTGGCGGTGGGCTCGTCGGCAAGAACCAGGCTGGGGTTGTGGATCAGGGCTCGGGCGATCGCGACGCGCTGCTGCTGGCCGCCCGACATCTGACCGGGCAGGTTGTGAAGCCGCTCGCCTAATCCGAGCCGGGCAAGCAGCTCGCGGGAGCGCAGCTTCCCGGCTTTATCGAGGCGGTTGTTCAGGCGGAGCATTAATTCCACGTTTTCGACCGCGCTGAGATATGGGACAAGGTTGTTTGCCTGAAAAGTGAAGCCAATTTTTTCCCGGCGCATCGCGACGCGTTCCCGGTCGCTCATAACGGCCAAATCCCGGCCGTCCAGGATGATCTGCCCGGAGGTAGGCATGAGCAGCGCGGCGAGCATGGAGAGCATGGTGGTCTTGCCTGAACCGCTGGGGCCGACAAGGGCGACAAACTCGCCAGCCGCAACCTCCAGGGAGACATCGTCAACGGCCTGGATGGGGCCCGTGTCACTCTGGTAGGTCTTTATCACTGATTTGGTTTCGAGGGCGTAGGTTGACATCGTCGAGTCCATTATGATGATAATCCAAGGGCTTTGAGCGGCTCGATCCGGACCGCGTAGCGTATCGAAACCAGACCACCCAGCGGTCCAATCAGGAGCAAGGCAACCAGAGCCAATGCGGAGGTAGCGCCGTTAAAGACGATAGGGATGGTCGGGGGGAAAGTGAGCGAAAACAAGTAGGTAAGCAACCCGCCAATCGCCACGCCGATGACCGTGACGATGAAGATCTGGATCACGGATGCGATTGCCACCAGCGGATTGGCAGTCCCAATGGCCTTGAGGACGCCAATCTGCGACACTTTCTGCAGGACCTGGATCTGGAAGAACCCGCCGATGACCAGGATGCCGATGAAGAGCGTAAAGAAACCCTGGGTGTTCAGCGTGCTCTGCTGCGCAGAATAACCGGGCAAGGCCTGGATCGCTTCATCGATCGTCGCCACTTCGATTTTTTCGACCTGTGTTTCGAGCGCCTGTCTGACAGCCTCGACCTGGGCTGGATCATCCAGCTTAATCGGGATCACGTTTGCGACCGGATTTGGGCTTCTTATCTCAGCTTCGGATTTTGGGCGGATGCGGTCCCAGGTGTAAAACGGGACAAAAATTGACGGCTGGAGCGAATACTGCTGCCCATCGGCGATGCCCACCACTTCAAGCTCGTAGAACTCGTCTTCCGTGCCCTGGGTGACGCGCAAAACCAGGTCGTCTCCCAGAGCGAGATTGCTGCGCAGCGCCGTGTTCCGGTCGATGATCACTTCTTTGGCTTCGTCCGAACCGAGCTGGCGGCCCTGGACGACCGGAGGCTCGCCGGTTTGACCGGGCTCGACGCCAAGCATCGATACTTTCAACGGCTCCGGCCTGTCCGAGAGGATGATGTTGGCAGAAGATGCGCCGAGCAAACCGGCGTCTGCGACGCCCGGCACACGGCGGATCGCATTACGGCGATCGCGGCTCAGCCGGCTGGCCGAGATCAAGAAATCCGATTTATCCTGGTAGGCGATCAGATCCGCATCGAGGTTTGAGATGTACTCGCGGTTGCCATTGCCCAGGCCTTCGCCCAGGGCGGCAATGAAGAGCACAAGCAGGGTGATCAGGCCGATCACCATACTTACAAGCAGAAAACGGCCGCGGTTGCGCCAGATTTCTTTGATCGCCAGAAATGCCGAGATTGACAAGATTTTTTTCATTTATAAGGCCTTCTGATCTGCATGAGATCAATCAATTCAAGAAATTAATCTACCCCGGACCCAATCGGACCGTCAAAGGATTCAGTCCAGGGGGTTGAAAGCACACCGCTGAGGAGCAAATCCAAAGGGGGATGATCGGCGATGTGATCATAGTAATAAGGAAGGGCAATGCGGCCGGTTTTCGTGATGATAAAGGTCCCAGACATCTGCATCGCGTCCTGGCCGGGGGGTGGGGGCTCGACGGCATAGCCTTTCTTGCGGGATCGGGAGACAGCGGTCCAGACCCTGGGATTGAGGAAGGTTTGAAACAGGTCGCCGCGCTCCAGGCCAAAGGCTCGATAGGCCATTCTCTCCGGATCGGCCAGGCAGAACAGTCCCGGGGCGTAAATTTGGGCAAACCGGGCAGTTTCCTCGGGAGAGGCCTGCATGACTACTGCGATTCCCAACCCAGCAGATTCGATCTGGGTTTTTCCTGCAACCAGCTCTTGAAGCATTTCTTTGCATTGGGTACAGCCAAAGTGCCTGGTGAACGCCAGGATCAGAGGCCGGTCGACCCAGAGGCTGGAAAGCTGGACCGGATCCCCTGAAGAGCTCTGGAGGATCAAATCAGGGGCAGGGTGGTTGAAATTAATTTGCGATTTATTGGCCATTATTAATCCTATTCTTCGGCTGGATGCAGATTACGATCGGTTATAAAGGAATCGATCCAGCTGGTGATTGGCGCTCCAGCCTGCCCAATCACACTGTGGACGGCAGAACTGTAGGCGGCAAGATAGGGTGTGAGCCGGGCGGGAATGAGGCGACGGCCTATGAGCAGGCCGCGCAACCATCCAAGATCATCAGCCAGAAAAGCGGGATCGCCCAGCTCGAGAGCGGCAGAAAGGGAATTCCCGAAGAAGAAATTTGCGTTGGTCGTGAATTCGGTTTCATGACCGTCCTTTTTTAGTTTTTCAAACACAGCGATCTCAATTTGCGGGCGGCTCTGGCGAAACAATTCGGCAAGCTCTTGGATTGAAGGAATTATTTCTGGCATATCAACTGCAGCAGGCGGGTCGACCAGCAGGCGCTCCACCTGAGCGACCGCTTCGTCGAGTGTCTCAGCGATGAAATGCCCCGGGATGCGCTTGCGCAATTCTGGAGTACGGTTGAAGATCAACCCGCCGTATGCTAATGGAATACCGCTTTCCTTTAGAGCCTGAGCGGTTTGTCGGAGGGTGCCGGCAGCCGGAAGCATCTGGGCTGCGAGGATGATCAAATCGGGATGGACCGAGGCGACGGTTGCGTCAAACTGCTCGACTGGGATGTCAGCGCCGAGGTTGACCACATGCAGCCCCCGCCTGAGCAGGAACAGGCTGAGCAGCAAGACCGAAAATGTGTGCTGTTCGCCCGGCGGGCAGCCGATCAAGATGGTCTGCCGGCGGCGTTGGCGAGGGCGCCGCCGCAATCAAGATTTCCAACCGTCTTGCGGCGACAGCAGAGGCAAAATGCTCCTGCTGAACCGTAGTTTTTTCATGATACCAATCCTCACCGATCCGGCTTAAGTTCACCTGGAGGATTTCCGTGCAAACCATCTCCACCGGATAAATCCCAAACGCAACCCTGATCACCCTGTCTGCCGCAGCCCCGTCAAAAGCAAGGACGGCATCCAGCCATTCTTGACGAAGCAAATCCAGAGAGGCGACTGCTGTGAAATGCCAGGCTGGAACCCGAGCGGCTGCCGCAGGATGAAAAACCCTGGAGCGGATCAAGCCCTTTTTTAACCGTCTCTTTCCACAATTCCACTGCCCTGCTGATGCTGAGACCTTCCACCTGGCGTGCCCGCAGCCATTTGACGGTTTCGATGTCGACCTGCGAGTAGATGCGATGGCCTCCGGATGTGCGAACGGGTTTGGGGAGCTCATAGCGGCGCTCCCAGGCACGCAGCACATCTGCTTTGAGGCCGGTCTCTTTCAGAACGGCTTTTAAATTGTATGTGGGAAATTGATCGGTCATGACATGCCCTGGATGCGGTCAGTCTATAAGTAATTCCTATTTTATCAGAATGTCCATATATTGTCAAGAAATATCTGGAAATTATATTGACAAATTATTGACATGGTGTTAAAATAATTCTCTGAAAGTAACATAATCAGTCAGCAAGATGTTCGTTGTGTCTCAGATTTCGAATTAATTCGAACAGCAGCGGGCGGGAGGAGAACCTATGCGTGTGATCATACCAGGAGGAACAGGCTTAATTGGAAAAGCATTGGCGAAAGACCTGGCCAATGATGGGCACGAGGTGATCCTGCTCTCCCGCAACCCGCGACCTGATGCGTTTATTATGCCCGGCATCCGCCTGGAAAAATGGGACGGATGCACGTCGGAAGGTTGGGGATGGCTGGCTGACGGGGCAGACGTGATCGTCAACCTGGCGGGGGAGAACCTTTCTGCAGGACGCTGGACCCAAAAACAAAAGCGGGTCCTTGTCGAAAGCCGGGTCAACGCTGGAACGGCAATAACAGAAGCGATCCAAAAGGCGGCAAAAAAACCGCAAATCCTGATCCAGTCCTCTGGCGTCGGCTACTACGGTACGAGCGAGCTTGGCGTTTTCACTGAAGACGCTCCGGCTGCTCATGATTTCCTGGGAGACCTGGCCAAGGCCTGGGAAGCCAGCACGAAGCCAGCTGAGGAGATGGGCGTGCGCAGGGTAGTCCTCCGGATGGGGGTCGCATTCAGCACCCAATCTGGGGCTTTGCCGCGCCTGCTGCTGCCATTCAAGCTGTTTGTCGGCGGTCCGCTGGGAACGGGCAGACAAATCCTATCGTGGGTTCATCTCGATGACCTTGTTCGTTCCATACGGTTTCTGATCGACACCCCGGAAGCGAGCGGGGCGTTTAACATCTCCGCCGAACCATTGACCAATCGCCAGCTGGCCAGGAAGATCGGAAAAGTCATGCACAGACCGGCATTTATCCCTGTCCCGGCTTTCATCCTGCGGCTGTTGTTGGGTGAGATGGGAACCGTCGTCCTGGAAGGGCAGGCGGTTTCTGCAAAACGGCTGACCGATCTGGGCTTTCGCTTCCGCTTCCCGGACGCAGAAGCAGCGCTGATGGATCTGCTGAGATGAGGCGGTCCGCTCGCTGCAGGCAAAAATTGGATCGACCGTCTGAAATGGGATTCGGGTAATGAAGAAAGTTGTCGTCATTGGAGCAGGGATTGGAGGGCTTTCCGCAGGGGCGGTGCTGGGAGCGCGAGGGTTTTGATGTCACTGTGCTTGAAGCGCACATATATCCGGGAGGCTGCGCAGGCACTTTTTTCCACCAAGGCTACCATTTTGACGCAGGCGCAACGCTGGCGGGAGGGTTCAATCCAGGCGGACCGATGGATCTCCTGGCCAGATCGGCCGGGATCGGAGAATGGCCGGGCAGAGCTGCTTCACCAGCGATGGTGGTGCACCTTCCCGATGGAGAGCAGGTTGTGCGCTGGGGCGACGAGCGGCGCTGGGATGCTTATCGAGAGGCGTTCGGGGAAGATGCGCTCCGTTTCTGGCGCTGGCAGGAGAGCACAGCAGGTGCCATGTGGGACCTGGCGGTGCGCGGTCCGGCCTGGCCGCCGCAGCTCCGGGATTTTCAGAACCTGACAGGAAAGGGATTGAGCTGGTTGATGGCCCCCGGCGCAGGGCGGATTAAGCAGCTGCCAGAGCTGGGTTTCGATGCATTTCGGCCGCTTGGATCACACATGCGGGGCTCTTCAGAGAAAATGAAGTTATTTATCGATGGGCAGCTGTTGATCTCGGCCCAGGCTGAAAGCGATAAAACCAATGCCTTGTATGGGGCTGCGGCGCTTGATTTGCCGTCAAGCGGCGTGATGCACCTGAAAGGCGGGATGGGAACGATCTCGAATCTGCTGGTGCAGTCGATCCGCCGCCACGGCGGGCAGGTTGTTTTTCGCCAGGAAGCTTCCAGAATCCGGATGGAGGGAGGCAAGCCAAGCGGAGTTGATACCCGCCAGGGCGAAAGTTTTGAGGCGGACATGGTCGTCGCTAACCTGACTCCCTGGAACGTGAGGAATTTGGTTGGTGGACCAGCAGGCTCGAAATTGCCATCCTTCTCTCGCCGCTTACCCGAACGTCCTCCGAAAAAATGGGGCGCATTCGTGGTCTATCTTGGGATGGATGGGAGGGGAATCCAAGAAGGTCTTCCCCTGCACCACCAGGTGATCCTTGGCCGCCCGATTGGGGAGGGAAATACAGTTTTCCTCTCCTTGAGCCCGGAATGGGATGAAACAAGGGCGCCTGCTGGAAAGCGGGCGCTCACGATCAGCACGCACACCGAATTGGATTCGTGGTGGAGCCTTTATCAGGACGACCTGAGTGCTTATAATGCGCTCCAGGCGAGGTATACGGACAGCCTGCTCTCAACGGCCGAGAAGGTGATTCCAGGCTTGAGAGAAGCGGCTGAACTGATCTTACCCGGGACACCGCTCACTTTTCAGCGGTTCACTTCGCGGGCGATGGGGTGGGTAGGCGGTTTTCAGCAGACCAGCTTGCTGCGGAACCTGGGACCACGGCTGGGGAGAGATTTATGGCTGGTCGGAGACAGCATTTTTCCCGGGCAATCGGTAGCTGCGACTGCGTTGGGAGGGATGCGGGTGGCCGGGGCGATCCTTGAGGAGCACAAAATCCCGTTGCCTGAATGGGACGCTCAACTGAAAGAGGCCAGATGAAAACGGCATTGTGGTGGATTCGACGGGACTTGAGGTTGAGCGACAACCAGGCCCTGACGGCGGCGCTCAGCGCGGCCGAACAAGTGCTCCCTGTTTTTGTGGTGGACCCGTTTTTCTCAGAAACGCCGTATGCGGGCGAGAAGCGCCGGGCTTTTCTTTATGATGGGCTGAATGCGCTTGAGGCGAGCCTGATTGAGCGGGGAAGCGCGCTCGTCGTCCGAAGCGGCAACCCTGTCGAGGTCCTTTCGGAGCTGCTCCGAGAGACCGGCGGGGAAGGGATATTTGCAGAGGCGGATTTTTCGCCGTATGCCCTGCGAAGGGACGAGAAGATTGCAAGGGAGCTTCCGCTGCAGCTCAGCCCGGGTTTGACCGTGCATCCCCCGGATGCGGTCCTCAAGGACGACGGCCAGCCGTACACGGTTTTTACGCCATTCAGCAAAGCCTGGCTGAAGCAGACCCGACCCGGCAGGCCGCACCCAGCTCCAGAGCGCATAACCACTCCCGCCGGGTTAAAAAGCGATCGGAATTCCAACCAGGGCGCGGCTGCCCGAGCAGGCCCTATTTCCTGCGGGTGAAAAAGAAGCACAGCGGAGGTTGGAAAGCTTTGCGAGCGAGGCGATTTTCGGCTATGGGGATTTGCGCAACCGGATGGATCGATCCGGAACGTCTGGATTGTCGCCTTACCTGCGCTTTGGGATGGTCTCTGCGAGACAGGCGGCAGCTGCTGCGTGGGCAGCGGATGAGCTGGCTCAGGACGGCGTCTCCCGCCGATCTGCGGAAACCTGGTTGAATGAAATCATCTGGCGTGAGTTTTACGTTGCGATCCTTTTTCATTTTCCTTTCGTACGCCAGACTGCCTTTCGCCCTGCGCTGCGGAACATCCCGTGGATCAATGATGCCCAGGATTTTGCGGCGTGGACAGAAGGCAGGAGCGGTTTTCCAATCGTGGACGCAGGGATGAGCCAGCTGGTGCAGACCGGCTGGATGCACAACCGGGCGCGGATGATCACGGCTTCCTTCCTCACGAAGGACCTGCTGATCGACTGGCGTTGGGGAGAGCGGTTCTTTATGCAGCATTTAATCGACGGCGATCCGGCGGCTAACAACGGCGGCTGGCAGTGGACGGCTGGAACAGGGACCGACGCAGCGCCGTATTTTCGGATCTTCAACCCCATCCTGCAGGGCTTGAAGTTCGACCCGGATGGGGAATACATCCGGAGGTTTATCCCGGCGCTTCGGAACGTGCCAGCAGAGTTTATCCACACCCCCTGGAAGATGCCGGCGGAGGTTCAAAACAGGGTGGGCTGCATGATCGGCAAGGATTATCCTGCGCCGATCGTGGACCACTCCATGGCGCGCGAGCGAGTGCTGCTGGCTTACAAGTCCTGACCAAAAGAAAAGAACAGGCAGCCAAAAATAATACCTAAAATATACGAGGAGAAAAAATATGAAAGACATTATTCGACAAATTGCAGTCGTCCTGAGTGTGCTGGTCACGGTGATCGTCAACATCCTGGCGAATGCCCTGCCGTTGAACGGGCTGAATACAGGCGAAATATCGGACCGTTTCGAGGTTTATTTTGTGCCGGCGGGTTATGTTTTCTCGATATGGGGATTGATTTACATCGGTTTGATCGCTTATGCGGTTTTCCAGGCGCTGCCATCGCAGCGGCAAAACCCCCGGCTGCGTGCGACGGGGTGGTGGACTGTGCTGGCCGGGCTGGCGAACTCCGTCTGGATCTTCCTCTGGCACTATGAGCAGTTCCCGGCAACACTGGCTGCCATGCTGGTGCTGCTGGCGTCTCTGATCGTGACCTATTTGCGCCTGGGGACCGGCCGAACAACGGTCAGTCCGGCAGAGAAATGGGCTGTGCGGATCCCATTCAGCATCTACCTGGGATGGATTACCGTCGCAACGATCGCAAACGTAACATCTCTGCTCGATTATCCTGAACTGGGATGGTTTTGGGATAGCCCCCGAAATCTGGATGTGGATCATGCTTGGAGCGGTGCTGGTGATTTCGGTCTTGATGGTCTGGAGGCGCAGAGATGTCGCTTTTACACTGGTGATCCTGTGGGCGCTGGCGGGGATTGCGATCAAGTTTTCCGAGGTGGCAGCTGTAGCAATCCCAACCTGGATCACCTTTGGGCTGGTGGCGCTGACCCTGGCGGCCAGATTATTCTTGATCCGTGATCATCAAAAACTTGATTTCGCGCAATAAAGCATTAAAATTGATCACAGGGAGATAACTATGCCAAGAGTAGCATTGAACACACCAGCACCAGATTTCAGGCTGAAGGACTTTCGCGGCGAGACAGTTCGGCTTTCCGAATTTAAGGGGCAAGTCAAATATCCTGCTGGTATTCAACCGCGGGTTTACCTGACCATTCTGCCAGCAGCATATGGCGCAGTTGCGCCAGGACTATCAGGAATTTGAAAAACGGCAGACCAAGGTGATCGTTCTTGGCCCAGAAAGCGCCGGCGCATTCAAAGCCTACTGGAAGGAGCATGACCTGCCGTTTATTGGACTGCCCGATCCGAAGGCCAGCGTGTTAAAACTATACGGACAGGAAGTCAACCTTTTCAAGCTGGGACGGATGCCGGCTCAGGTGATTGTTGACCGTAAAGGCGTCGTTCGTTTTGTGCATTACGGTCATGCGATGTATGATATCCCTGAGAATAGTGAAGTCTTAGAATTATTAGATCAGCTGGATGATGGAATTGGAGAAGAAGGATGAATATTTTGATGGTATTGAAGATGTTTGCAGCCCTGTCGACTGCGGCAACAGGGTTTCTTGCCCTGATCAAGCCCACGGCAGTCTACGGATTCACCGGGCTGACGGCGGAGGGGGTGCGCGGCGTTTCGGAGGTCCGGGCGATTTTTGGCGGGCTTTTCATCGCGCTCGGTTTCGCGCCGTTCATCTTTGGCGAGACAGCCTACCAGGTGCTTGGTTTCTGCTATCTTGCGATCGCTGCGGCGCGACTTATTTCCGTATTCCTCGATCATTCCATGGATTCATCGAACCTGATCAGCCTTGGGATTGAAATCGTGTTTGGGCTGATCCTCATTGTGAGGCGATAAGATGACCGTACGAATCCTCACCGACAGCACGTGCGATCTGCCAGGAAGAATCACTTCGAAACTGGGCATTCGCGTGATCCCGCTTTACATCCATGTTGGGAACCAAGATTTCCTGGATGGGATCGAGATGACCCGCGAAGATTTCTACGAGCAACTGCCTGGTTTCAGCTCCCATCCTACCACGGCAGTGCCGTCGCTATTAAAATTTCGGGCGCTTTACGATTCGCTCGCGGATGAAGGCGCCAGCGAAGTCATATCCATTCATATTTCTGAATCGCTGAGCGCCACCGTAAATGTTGCCCATACTGCTGCAGCCGAGACGAAGTCGGTGCCGGTTACGGTCCTGGATTCGCGGCAGCTAAGCCTTGGGACGGGCTTTCTGGCGGAAACGGCGGCCGAGCTGGCAGCTGCAGGTAAGACCGTAAAGGAAATCCTGCCTGTCCTTGAGGATCAGATCAAACGGACGCATGTCTGGGCTGCGCTGGATACGCTACAGTTCCTTCGGCGAAGCGGTCGGATGAACGGCGTGGTTTCTACGATCGGCGAGCTCATCCAGATCAAGCCGATCTTGAAAGATGTATGACGGGGTTTCCGGGGCGGAAAGAGTTCGCACTCGGAAAAATGCGATCAACCGGCTTGTGGAAGTCCTGCGCCTGCACAGCCCTTATGAAAAAGCTGCGATTTTATATTCTGGGGCGATCGAGCATGCGATGGCATTCAAAGATGCGGTGCAAGAGCTTCTCCCGGAAGGAGAAACCTGGATTGAGATCATCAATCCTGTGCTAGGAGCGCATATCGGGCCAGGAGTTTTGGGTTTTGCCTGCGTTTCGAAAGGGCTTGCAGGAATCAGCAGCGCACAAACTCGATCCATGGCCTCTTCAGCTTCTTGATTTTCATATTTTGGCTACTGGAACTCAACCCTGATCGAAAGCCTGTAATAATCCAGCGATTTCGATTTTTCTCATTTCCAGCAAGGCATCCATGACCCTGCGAGATTTCGCAGGGTTTTTGTCCTGCATCAATTCGTTTAAGATGGATGGGACAACCTGCCATGAGACCCCGTATTTGTCTTTCAGCCAACCGCACATCTCAATTTCGCCGCCTGCGGAGAGTTTCTCCCAATAATGATCAATTTCTTCCTGGTCCTCGCAGCTAATATAGAACGACACTGCAGGCGAGAATTTGAAGTACGGACCGCCGTTGAGCGCAATAAATTCCTCACCGTCAAGCTCAAAATTGAGAATCACCACTTTCTGGTTTCGATCCGGACCGGCCTCGACCTGGCGGGAAATAGATAAAACCCTTAAATCCTTGAAAATGGAACAGTAAAAATTTACGGCTTCTTCAGCCTGGTCGTCGAACCATAAGAAGGGAGTAATTTTCTGCATCGGATCACCTATATTGTCAAAAAAATAGAAGACCTGTGAAACAAAGCGTTAAAGACGATTAATCAGACTAATTATATCGTAATATTTCCGGATTGCAGCCAATAATATTGTCTGGCTTTTTTCCAGAAGAGGTTATTGATTCTATTTCACAAATGCAGAGGGAGAGCGAAAGCCGGCTGCGCTGATAAAGCCCGCTAAATTCGGCGGCGGTGGAAATTAGAGAGGAATTTGGCTGTATTCTCGGTAAATTCAACCGATTTCGTGACAAATATTGGTAAGAAGTGCTTGATTTGCAGTCCGAAATTTAGTACAATAATTAGTACAAACTTTGTAGGAATTGTACCTTTCGATCAGAGTACGGCAACTGCCGACAAGGGGAACCACTATGAGCATCATAAAGGTCTCTGGGACTTCACGGACATCCGCTGTGGCAGGCGCGATTGCTGGTGTTTTTCGTGAGAATAAGCGAGCCGAAGTCCAGGCTATCGGAGCGATTGCGGTTAACCAGGCGATCAAAGCGCTCGCACTCGCGAAAGGTTATCTGAAAGAAGATGGTTTTGACATCGTCTTCATCCCTGAATTTGTCGATGTAGAAATCGATGGTAAAATTCGCACTGCGATCAAGTTCGTCGTAGAGCAGCGCTGATCAAGATTTCGTTTTCAAATACAGGATTTGATCGCCGGGTAAACCGGATTCGACTGCGTCGGAGGAGCTGAGGTTCCTGCGGCGCATTCTTTCATATGTGACTCATTATGCTGAGGTGCGAGTGGTTTTAAGAAAAATCGCCTGGCTGGTCTTCTTTTTGAGCCTGGTCCCTGGTTTGAACGCGTGCGGGGTGGATGGAGCTGCACATTTTGAAATCAAGCAGACAATCCACCCGTGGAACACCTGGGACCCCAATGGTCAGCTCCCGGAGGCTACAGCCAGTGCAACCATACGTGCGACAGCAAATCGACCGACAGCGGTTACGAGAACCAGCTCTCCAACCCCGACATTAATGCCGATGTCGACCGGCACGCCGACGCCTTCGCAGACGCCCCGAGATTTGAAAAAAGGAAGCCCGACCGCAGCGAACCTGGACTGCCTGAAAGCAGGAGGGCGTTACGAGACGGGCAGCCTGGATACCAAGCTGCTGCGGACAACGCTGAAATACCGGATCTATCTGCCACCGTGCTACGACGAGATGCACAAGGCTCGCTACCCGGTGCTTTACCTCTTCCACGGGCAAAGTTTTAAATCCGACCAATGGGACAGAATTGGGGCAGACGAGACGGCGGACAGGCTGATTGCGGCGGGAGATATTCCACCCCTTCTGATCGTGATGCCTTACGACGAGCTGGGTGGACAGCCTTCCGAGACCCGTTTCTCTGATGCGCTTGTCAAGCAGCTGGTCCCGTGGATCGATAAGACTTACCGCACAAAACCAGACCGGCGGTACAGGGCGGTGGGAGGGCTATCGCGAGGCGGCGGCTGGGCGATCCATTTCGCGCTTTCCCATTGGGATCAATTTGGCGTGATGGGGGCTCACAGCCCGGCGGTGTTTTACAGCGATGCCGAGCAGATGCGGAGTTTGCTGGATGCGCTGCCGTCCGAATTCATTCCGAGGATGTACATCGATATTGGCGAGCGAGACCGGCCTGAAATCCTGCGCGCGGCGATCTGGTTTGAAGGGCTGCTGAATGAAAAAGGCCTACCGCACGAATGGCATCTATTCTCGGGCTACCATAACGAAGACTATTGGTCAGAGCATATGGAACAATACCTGCGCTGGTACACAAAGGGCTGGTAAACCGGGGTGATATAATCTCAACCATGACCTTGAGCCTGCAAGAAGTGAATCACATCGCCGAGCTGGCGAGGTTGGAGCTGGGAGAGGTAGAGCTGGAACTCTATCGGGAGCAGCTCTCGAAGATCCTGGATTACGCGCAGCGTCTGGAAGAGGTGGACACATCTTCCATCCAGCCTACATCAGCGTCCTACCCGCCAGGAGTGTTCTGCGGGAAGATATCCCACACCCTGGCCTGGCATTGGAAACGCTGATGCAAAACGCGCCGAACCAGGAAGGGGGGCAGTTTAAGGTCCTTCCGATTCTTGACATGGAACGGGAATAGCGGAGCATGTCAGAACTGCTCGATCTCTCGCTGGATGAAATGACCCAATCTCTGCGCAACGGGGAACTCACCAGCAGAGAACTGACCCTCGCAACCCTTGACCGGATCCAGGAATTCGACCCCCGTTTGCATGCATTTCTAACGGTGACTGCTGACCTGGCGGTGGAGCAGGCGGAAAAAGCGGACCAACTGCTGGCTGCCTGCAGGCGGGATAAAACCAATCCAGCATCGCCGCTGCTCGGAATCCCGACAGCAGTCAAGGATGTCCTGTGCGTCAAGGATGTTCGCTGCACATGCGGATCACGGATCCTGGAGAATTTCAGACCGGTATTTCACGCTACGGTCGTAGAACGCCTGATGACTGCCGGGGTGGTCATTGTGGGGAAGACCAACACCGATGAATTTGCGATGGGCTCATCGACCGAGAACTCAGCGTATGGACCGACACACAACCCATGGGACATCGAACGCGCCCCCGGCGGATCGAGCGGGGGCAGCGCGGCAGCGGTCGCGGCGAGCCTGGCGCCGCTGGCTCTCGGCACAGATACAGGCGGAAGCGTCCGGCAGCCGGCGTCGTTCTGCGGGGTGACAGGGATCAAACCCACCTATGGGCGGGTCTCACGATACGGCTTGATCGCCTATGGCTCTTCTCTGGACACGGTCGGAACCTTCGGGCGAAGCGCAGCAGACGCGAGCAAGGTTTTTTTCGAAATAGCCGGATACGACCCTCTTGATGCAACATCGATGGACATTCCCCTGGTTGAGGTCCAGCTCAATCAAGCGCCAGAAAAGGCGCTGAGGGGGCTGCGGATCGGGATCCCGGACGAATTTTTTATCTCCGGTATCCAGCCTGAAGTCGAGGCCAGCGTGCTTGGAGCGGTGCGGATGCTGGAGGAATATGGGGCGAGAGCAGTCAAATCAGCCTGCCGCACACCGAATATGCCCTCCCGGTTTACTATTTAATCGCCCCGGCAGAGGCTTCTGCCAACCTGGCCCGATTTGACGGCGTGCGCTATGGGCCTCGCCACGAAGCTGAAACGGTGCGGGATGTGTTCTTTAAAACCCGGGGAAACCGATTTGGGGCAGAAGTCAAGCGGCGGATCATGCTTGGAACTTATGCTCTTTCTGCCGGCTACTATGACGCCTACTACGGGCAGGCACAGAAGGTCCGGACGCTGATCAACCGAGATTATCAGACTGCCTTCGAACAGGTGGACGTTATCGCCGGGCCGGTGGCGCCAACGACCGCGTTCCGATTAGGGGAGCACACGGATGACCCGCTGGCCATGTACCTTGAAGACATCTTCACCCTGCCGGCAAACCTGGCCGGGGTCCCGGGGATTGCGTTCCCGGTTGGTTTTGACCGGATGAACCTTCCGATTGGGATGCAGCTGATGGGTCCGCATTACCGAGAAGACCTGCTCATTCGGACTGCACACGCCTACCAGCAGATCAC
Organism: uncultured Chloroflexia bacterium; assembly: GCA_963726375.1. Taxonomy (GTDB): domain Bacteria; phylum Chloroflexota; class Anaerolineae; order Anaerolineales; family UBA4823; genus UTCFX2. Next base: position 670,415 of record CAVSCE010000008.1, read on the forward strand.
GGACTGGCAGTACGCGGAAACCCGAGTTAATCTCATGATAGAAATTATCCCAAGCATTGCGAAGAAAATCATTAAAAAGCAGGGAACCATGAAAAAGAATTTACCGGATGAGCCGAAGGAATTTCTGGATTGGTCGTGGGAGGAGATCGAACCTTATTTTATAAGCCTGCGAGACTACCCGTTAAATCAAGAAACAGTTGAAAATTGGCTGGGCGAATGGTCGCGGCTGAGCGGGTTGATATACGAGCGGTATCAGCGCCATTTTGTTGCGATCACGAAGCACACTAACGACCAGCAGGCGAAGGAAGGTTATGAGCGGTTTCTTGACGAGATCTTCGGGCAGGCTGAGGCGGCTGAGCAGAAATTGAAGGAAAAACTGCTGAGCTCCGGGTTGGACCCGGCCGGATTTGAAATTCCGCTGCGCAATATCCGGGCAGAGGCAGAGATCTTTCGTGAAGAAAACCTGCTGCTGCTGGGAGAAGAGCTGAAATTGAGCGCCGAATACGATCAAATACTCGGTGAGCAAACTGTGGAATGGCAGGGAGAGGAGAAAACCCTTGTCCAGCTTCAAGCCGTTCTGCAAGACCCCGATCGGTCGGTTCGGGAGCGGTCGTGGCGGCTGTCTTCCGAGCGCTGGATGCAGGACCGCCAGCCGATCAGCTGCCTGTGGATCAAGCTTTTGGAAACCCGAATGCAGCTGGCGAAAAACGCGGGGCAGCCGAACTACCGGGATTTCCGCTGGAAAAAGCTGCTCCGATTTGACTATTCAGCGGACGACTGCATCCAGTTTCACCAGGCGATCGAAGAGGTTGTCGTCCCGGCGGCGAGGCAGCTCTATGAAATTCGCAAAAAAGAGCTTGGCGTGGAGACACTACGCCCGTGGGACTTACACGTCGATCCTGCGGCGAGGAAACCTTTGAAGCCATACGAAAGCGTTGAAGAACTGGAACAAGGGGCAGCGCGGATTTTCCAGCGCGTCGATCCACAGCTAGGCGAGTATTTTGAGGTGATGCGCCGGGAAGGCCTGTTGGACCTGGAAAATCGCAAGAATAAGACTACGGGAGGCTACTGCACCGATTTTCCGGTCTCCGGAAGAGCGTTCATCCTGATGAATTCGGTAGGTCTGCATGAGGATGTCCTGACGCTGCTGCATGAGGGCGGCCATGCTTTCCATGTTTTTGAGTTGAACGATCTGCCCTATTTTCAGCAAAAAAGGGTAGGGAATGAATTCGCCGAGGTCGCCTCCATGGCTATGGAGCTGCTGGCAGCACCTTATCTGACCCGAGATCAGGGCGGCTTTTATTCGCCGAGTGATGCTGCCCGGGCTGCGAATTGAGTATCTTGAAGGAGCGATCTGCTTCTGGCCTTATATGGCGGTCGTGGACGCCTTTCAGCATTGGGTCTATCTTAATCCCCTCCAGGCGGCAGACCCTTCCAACTGCGATATAAAATGGGGGGAATTGACCGATCGCTTCATGTCAGGGATCGATTGGAGCGGTTTTGAAGAAGAACGGGTCACCGGCTGGCAGCGGAAAGGCCATATCTTCCAGGATCCTTTCTATTACGTTGAATACGGTCTCGCTCTATTGGGAGCATTCCAGGTGTGGGACAACGCTTTGAAAGACCAATCTTCGGCGGTTGCCGCTTACCGGAAGGGACTATCGCTTGGCGGCACGGTCCCGTTACCGCAGCTTTTCGAGGCAGCAGGGGCGCAGTTTGCATTCGACCCGGGAACCCTTCGGCAAGCAGTGGATTTGGGGATGAAAACGATCGAGGAATTAAAATCAGCCATAGATGGACACAGATAGACGCAGATTTTTTGGATCAGCAGATCCATAATATGGCTTTTATTTAGCGAATTGAACAAGGGAAACAGGGGACTTTCGGAGGACAGCGATGGAATATGCGAGGCTGGGAAAAACCGGATTGAAGGTATCTCGAATTTGCCTGGGGGCGATGAGCTACGGCAGCCCAAAATGGCGCTCATGGGTGCTTGACGAGGACTGAGAGCAGGCCATTTTTCAAGCGAGCGCTCGAGCTGGGGATCAATTTCTTCGATACCGCGGACATGTATTCGAATGGTATGAGCGAAGAAGTGACCGGGACGGGCTCTCAAGGAATATGCCCGGCGGGACGAAGTAGTGATGGCTAGAAAGTATTTTACCCGATGGGAGAGGACCAAACCAGGGCGGTCTTCCAAGCCAACATCCTGCGCTCAATCGACCAAAGCCTGCGGCGGCTGGATATGGATCAGTCGACCTGTATCAGATCCATCGATATGACCCCGAAACGCCGCTTGAGGAGACACTGGAAGCGTTAAACGACGTTGTCCGGGCGGGGAAGGCGCGATACATTGGCGCTTCGTCGATGTATGCCTGGCAGTTTGCAAAAGCGCTTTACATTTCGGAGCGCCACGGCTGGGCACGCTTTGTTTCCATGCAGAACCACTACAACCTGATTTATCGAGAAGAGGAGCGCGAGATGATCCCGCTGTGTATCGAAGAAGGGATCGGGATCATCCCCTGGAGTCCACTGGCGCGGGGCTTGTTATCGGGGAACCGGCAAGCGGCTGCTGAAGGGCCGACGAGGCGCTCGCATACCGACGCGTATGCGGTCGAATTGTACGACGGCGAGAAGGACTTCGAGATCGTGAACCGGGTCGTCCATCTGGCTGCGCAAGCGCGGGGTCAAACCTGCGCAAATAGCCCTGGCCTGGATGCTGCAGAAACCCGGTATCACCGCTCCAATTATCGGCGCCACGCAGATGAGCCACCTGGAAGAGGCGGTCGCAGCTGTTGAGATTCCATCTTTCGTCTGAGGAGACGAAAATCCTGGAAGCGGATTATGCGCCCCATCCGGTTCAGGGATTTTAGGCTCCCTGGGTTTTTTGAACGAAGAGATTACGCGGCAAAGGACTTTTGGTACGGCTGAAGGTATGACGTCCGTCGCTTGACGCAAATTTAGATTGCCTCTACAATTATGAACGGGCGGGTTCAACAGGTTTGGCGGACGCCCCAATTGCGATGGTGGGTAATTACGGAGAAGATGAATGAGTAAGACGGACCTGAAAGTGGTCATCCCAATGGCGGGGTTAGGTACGCGCCTGCGGCCGCAGACCTGGAGCAAGCCAAAGCAGCTGGTGAGCGTGGCAGGAAAGACGGTTTTGGACCATGTGCTGGATAGCCTGTCGTCCCTGCCCGACCCGAGAAATATCGAGCTGGTCAATATCGTAGGTTACCTGGGCGACCAAATCGAAGATCATCTCCGGACGCACTACCCGCATCTGAAGTCCCATTTTGTCCTTCAGGAGAACCCGCGCGGGCAATCGCACGCGATCAAGCTGGCGGAGGAATATCTGAATGGCCCGATGCTGATGGTGTTTGCGGACACTTTGATCGAGACCGATCTGTCTTTCCTGAAGGATGAAGACTGCTGAAGCGGTCGTGTGGGTGCAAGCCCGGTGCCGGACCCGCGGCGATTTGGCGTTGCTGGAGTTGGAACCGAATGGCTGGGTCAACCGGCTGATCGAAAAACCGCAGGACATGAGAACAACCTGGCAGTGGTTGGTTTTTATTACTTTAAGGAAGCGGAAGCGCTGCTTTCGGCGATTGACGAGCAGATCAAGCGCGACCTGCAGCTGAATGGCGAGTTCTTCCTGGCGGATGCCGTCAATATCATGCTGGAGCGCGGGCTGCAGATGCGCACCCATAAGGTGGATATCTGGCTGGATGCAGGTACACCGGAAGCACTGCTGGAAACCAACCGCTACCTGCTGGAAACGGGAAGGATAAGAGTGTCGAGGCAGCGAAAACCCATGGGAGTGTGATCATCCCGCCGGTGTTACATCCATCCCACTGCGCTGGTGAAGGGTTCGATCATTGGTCCGGATGTCTCGCTGGGGCTGGCTGCCGGGTAGAATACAGCATCATCCGCGGATTCGATCCTGGAAGAGGATGCCGAGATCAGCGGGGTGATCCTGGAGGGATCCTGGTCGGGCGGCGGGCGAGCTGAAGCGGCGAGCCGGGTGTCATCAACGCCGGTGATAATACCGAGGTGACTTTTTAGTGACTCATTTCACTATGGCCGGAAACGGCTCAGGTTGAATGCTGCTCGGATGGCGATTATGCCGGGCGTCCCCTGGTGATCCACTGGCAGGGGAGCGCGATTGAGTAAAAGACTGTACTTGCCAGCTGGCGCACGCCGGAAGGGAAAAATTTCAGGGTGGAGAGCCTGCAGTGGGAAGGATTCGATTGCCTGTTACTGGAATGACGAGGCCTGGACAGTAGAAGAAATCTGATGAAATTTAAAAGCAAAATAAAGGTCGATAAAAGGAGATGAAATGAACAAGAACTTATCTGGCCCACCGGGTTGCCAGCTTGAAGCCTTCCGGCATCCGCAAGTTTTTTGATATCGTGCGCACTATGAAAGATGTGATTTCTCTGGGGATTGGCGAGCCGGATTTCGCCACCCCGGAGCGGATCCTGAACAGGCGGGCATCCGCTCGTTAAAGCGCGGCCAGACCCACTACACCTCGAACTCTGGCATCCTGGAGCTGCGCAAGGCGCTGGCTGCGCAGCTCAACGGCTGTATGGGGTGTCTTACGACCCGGCGAGCGAAATCGTGATAACCGTGGGGGTTTCTGAAGCGCTTTACCTGGCCTTGACGGCGATCCTTGAACCCGGGGATGAAGTGCTGGTTCCAACACCCTGTTTTGTGGCCTATCAGGCCGAGATGATCCTGGCAGGCGGAGTGCCGGTGGAAATCCCCAGCCGCATGGAAGACAATTTCCAGCCCAACCTGAGCGTATTGGAAGCCGCGGTCACCCCACGGACCAAGGCGATCTTGATTGGCTATCCTAATAACCCTACCGGGGCAGTGGCTTCTCGTGAGACTGCTGCTGGAAGTTGCTGCGGATGGCGGAGAAATACGACCTGGTTGTGATCTCCGACGAAATCTATGACCGGCTGGTGTACGGCGGTCCGCACGTCTGTTTTGCCGCTCTTCCCGGGGCTCTGAGAGCGCACTCTGACCCTGGGCGGTTTCTCCAAGGATTATGCCATGACCGGCTGGCGGATTGGGTATGCAGCCGGGCCGGCGGCATGATGACTGGGTTGCTGCGCATCCACCAGTACACGATCATGTCTGCGCCAACGATGGCCCAGGCTGCCGCCTTGGAAGCGGTGCTTTCGCGGAGAAGACTATGTTGCAGGAGATGATTGCAGAGTATGACCGCCGGCGCAAGTTGATTGTCGGCGGCTTGAATCAGCTGGGCCTGCCCACTTTTGAGCCGCTCGGCGCCTTTTATGCATTCCCAAAGATCGCCGTCACTGGTATGGATGACGAGACTTTTGCGCAGAAGCTGCTGGAAGAGGAGCGGGTGGCGGTGGTGCCGGGGACGGCATTTGGCTCTGGCGGTGAAGGCTTCGTGCGCTGCTCGTATGCAACGGCATTATGAGAAAATCGAAGAAGCCCTGCTCCGGCATGGAGCGATTCATGCAGCGGCTACGGATAAACATGAAAGACAATGCAGTTCGAAGCGGTCATCGGGCTGGAAGTCCACGCCGAACTGGAGACGCAGTCGAAAATGTTCTGCGCCTGCCCGGTGGTCGATCTGACCAGCGCCGAGCCGAATAGTGCCGTCTGCCCGGTGTGTGCCGGGAATGCCCGGAGCGCTTCCGGTGGTCAACCGGCGCGCCGTGGAGTATGGCTTGCGGGTAGCGCTGGCGCTGGAATGTGAGATGCCCTGCATCCAGCATTTTTGCCCGCAAGAACTATTTCTACCCCGACCTGCCCAAAGGGCTACCAGATATCGCAGTACGAGCAGCCGCTGGCGCGCAATGGCCGGCTGAGATTCGCACACCTCAGGGCGAGCGGGTAGTCCGGATCCGCCGGGTGCACCTGGAAGAAGATACCGGCAAGCTGACCCATATCATCCGAGGATGGGCAGTCATACTCCTTGGTCGACTTGAACCGGGCGGGCGTCCCCTTGTTGGAAATCGTAAGCGAGCCGGACCTGCACACTCCGGAAGAGGTGCGGGCATATGCGCGTGGCGCTGCGCTCGATTCTGCGCTACCTGGGGGTGAACTCAGGTGATATGCAGAAAGGCGTCATGCGGATCGAGCCGAACGTGTCTGTGCGCCCGCTGGGCAGCGAGGGAGCTCGGCACGCGAACAGAGATCAAGAATCTCAACAGCTTTCGTGCCCTGGAGCGGTCGGTGGACTTTTGAGATCGAGCGCCAGAGCGAACTGATCCGAAAGGGCGGAAAGGTCAGTGCAGGAGACGCGTGGCTGGGACGAAGCCCGCGGCGAGACGTTTTCCCAGCGAGTAAAGGAGGAAGATGAGGATTACCGATACTTTCCAGAGCCGGATCTCCCACCGCTGGTGATCGAGCCGTAATGGTTGGAGCAAATCCGGGCGCTGCCGGAGCTGCCGCGGCTCAGGTATCAGCGATTTCAGGAGCAATATGGGCTGGGAGCTTATGATGCGAGCCGTGCTCACCGAGGAGCCAAATGCGGCGGATTATTTCGAAAGCCGGCTGAAATCCGCAGAGCGACGCCCAGCGAAAATCGATTGCCAATTGGATCAGCGGCGATCTTTTCGGCCTGCTCAACCAGGCCGGACTGGGATCGAGGATCCGAGTGAAGCCTGAAGCCCTGGCCGGGCTTGTGAAGATGCGTCTGGGCAGGAGATCAACCAGAATACGGCCAAATCAGTCCTGGCTGAGATGTTTGAAAGTGGGGAGCCGCCGGAGCAGATCGTCGCCGGCGTGGATTGAAGCCAAGTTTCGGATGCGGACAGGTGTGCGGAGATGGTGGAGCAGGTGCTGGCAAGAAAACCCGGATCAGGTAGCTAGCTAGCTGGACGGGTAAAGAGCCGGTGCTCGGCGCTGGTTGTTTGGGCAGGTGATGCGCCAGGCCGGCGGAAAGGCGAACCCCAAGGTTGATCGGCAGGATGCTAGAACAGCGGCTCAGGGAAATTAAGTACAAAAGCTCGACCAGGCTAATAAATATGAAGTGTATCACATGCGAAGGTGCTGCATTTCCCTTGACGAAAGTCTGCCGTCTGTTACCCTTGGGTATGGATGCGGCTATCTCCATGACTTACATTGATGAAAAACGAGCATGAAACAGAGCGGGCTCCAACGACCGAATTGCCTTGATCTTATCAAAATCGAAAATCAGCGGATAATAAAAACTGTTATCGAAGGAGATTTCAAAATGACAGAAACAATCAATGCCTTTCAGATGGCGCAGCGCCAGTTTGATCATGTTGCCGGACAGCTGAACATGGATCCGCAGATTGCAGAGCTCCTGCGGTGGCCTTCGCGCGAGTTCAAGTTCCAGGTGCCGGTGCGGATGGATGACGGCTCGATCCGCCTGTTCTTAGGCTACAGGGTGCAGCACAGCGACGTGCGCGGCCCATGCAAAGGGCGGCATTCGCTTCCACCCATCGGAGACACTGGACACCGTCCGTGCGCTGGCGATGTGGATGACCTGGAAATGCGCCGTTGCAGATATCCCGCTTGGCGGAGGAAAAGGCGGCGTCCCGGTCGATCCAGCCCTGCTTTCCGTGAATGAAAAAGAACGCCTGTGCCGGGGCTGGATTCAGCAGATGTGGCGGAATATCGGCCCTCGCCAGGATGTGCCTGCGCCGGATGTCGGCACGACGCCGCAAATGATGGGCTGGATGATGGACGAATATTCCAAGCTGGTCGGGCAGTACACGCCCGGCGTGATCACCGGCAAGCCGGTGGGCGGCGGTGGCTCGCTGGGCCGCACCGAAGCGACCGGTTACGGCGTGATCTACACCGTCCGCGAGGCGATGAAGCATCTCAAGCTGGATTCCAAGAAATCGGTTGCAGCGATCCAGGGTTTTGGCAACGTTTCCCAGTATGCCGCGATCGGTTTTACGGAGATTCTGGGTGGCAAGGTGGTCTGCGTCTCCTATTGGGACCGCGGCAGACCGGGCGCCGTATACAGTTTCCCATCCCAATGGGGTGGATCCGCACTATTCTGCAGTCGATCACCGACCAGTATGGCACGATCGATAAGGATCAGGCGCGCCAGGCAGGTTATGTTATCGAAGATGCTGAAGCCTGGATCAAGAAAGACGTTGATGTGCTCATCCCTGGCGCGCTGGAAGGCCAGGTAAATGCTGAAAGCGTCAAGCGCGTCAGCGACCGGGTGAAGATCGTTGCGGAAGGCGCAAACGGTCCCACCACTCCCGAAGCGGATGAAATCTTCAAGCGGAACAACGTTTTTGTGATCCCCGACTTCCTGTGCAATGCCGGCGGTGTGACGGTTTCGTATTTCGAAGGCGTCCAGAATGATATGAATTACTATTGGACGCGCGAGGAAGTGCTGGAGCGCCTGGATACGAAGATGACCGCAGGCATTCAAAAGCGTGCTCGAGATGTCGGAGGGCGAGAAAGTCTATATGCGCGATGCGGCGTATATGGTGGCAATCAAGCGGGTCGTCACTGCGATGGAGCTGCGCGGCTGGATTTAGATTTTTTAGCAACGGATCCCCTTGGGGCATTTTCCAAAATGGGTTGCTGGAGATGCCCCTTTTTTATTGTGTGGATATCAATTCCAGAGAATGGTCGGGCCGCGACGCATGCCTGGGAACGGAAAGATTTGGGAAACGGATGACCTCATGAGAATCGAACGAGCGGCTGAAGATATTTCAGGTAATGTCATTATTGTTGCTCTTCAAATAGTTTATAATTTCAATATGTTAACCAATCCAGAAGTTGTGTTTCGGCTTCTATTTTCAGGCATGATCGGTATGGCGGTATTGGCTGCGTTTTTCTTGCGAGGACGCAGCCTTTCTGTCATCGAGGCTTTCGCCTGGGGAGCTCTGGTCATCTTTTTGCCGGTGCTGGGATCATTTCTTGCGATTTTGCTGCGACCTGGGACCAGCAAAAAGCAGCAAAAATCGGCGGCGTGATTGCAAAATCATCGAATCTCAGGAAGGGATTGCCACAATGAAAGTAACCGTTTTGCAGGAAAATTTAGCTCGCGGTCTGAACATCGTCTCTCGCGCCGTCTCTCCACGCAGCACGCTGCCCGTGCTGGCGAATATCCTGATCGCCACAGATGAAGGGCGTCTAAGGCTTTCGGCGACCAACCTGGAGCTGGGAATCACCTGCTGGATTGGGGCGAAGATCCACGAGGATGGCTCGACCACCGTGCCGGCGCGCACTTTTTCCGATCTGGTGGGCACTTTATCGGACTCGCAGGTTGAGATGGCGCTCACGGTGCGCACGCAAACGCTAAATTTGAGATGCGGGGCATCAGACACCAACTTGAAATGCATCGATGCGCAGGAATTTCCGCCCATGCCTGTGGTGGATTATTCACAAGGTTTAGAGATCAACGTGGTGGATATTAAAGAGATGATCCAGCAGGTTGTATTTGCCGCCTCGACGGATGACGCCCGACCGGTGCTGACCGGCGTTTTGATGGATATCAGCGGTGAAGCGGCGACGATGGCTGCCGCAGATGGTTTTCGATTGTCGGTGCGAAAAGGGCGATTGTCCGGCCCGGTGGCTCGACCGATCCGCGCAATTATCCCGGCGCGGGCCCTGAGCGAGCTTGCCCGGATAACCAGCGACGGAGATAAATCGCTTAAGATGGTCCTGCCGGCCGGTCGGGGGCAAGTGATCTTCCGACTGAGCGACGTTGAGCTGGTCTCCCAGCTGATAGAAGGCAACTTCCCGGACTACGAGCAAATTATCCCACGGCGGTGTGAAACGCGGGCGATCCTTTCCACTTCCACTTTTTTGAAGGCGTGCAAGCAGGCCGAGATATTTGCCCGGGAAGGCTCGCATATTGCCCGGTTGAATATCAGCCCCGGCGGTGAGCTGAAGTCCGGGACTGTCGAGATATCCGGACAATCGGAAGAGACGGGGTACAACAAGAATGAGGTCGATGCGAGCATCGAAGGTCCGGCGCTGCTGATCGCGTTCAATGTGCGCTTTTTACGCGAGGTCCTGGATGTGATTAAAACCCCCAACGTGGCGCTTGAGACAACCGCTGACACGCTTCCGGGGGTGATCCGACCCGTTGGCGCTTCAGATGGCCAGGGTGATTTCTTGCACGTCATCATGCCCATGCACCTGGGAAGCTGATCCAACGGCAGGGCTGGATCTGCCCTGAAGTAGAAAATATGACGCTCCCGCCAGCACCTTCAGACCGAACGCTGCACATCTATCTCTCGCTGGCTCAGTATCCGATTCTAAGCGCGCAGATGCGCGCCCGGATGCGAAGAGAGCTCTATCGCCGCGGCGTGATCACCCCCCAGGCATTTGAATCCGAGGTCCGAGAAAAGGCAATCCGCTCCCAGGCATTGGAGGGTCTGCACGACCCATTTTCCGAGGAACCAGCAGAAATTTGGGAGATGCGCCTGACCCGGGTGCGCGACCACCTGACTGACTTTTATTTTGCCTACAACCTGCCGTTTGATTTGTTCGAAAAGATCGTTCGAGACACGCTGAACGAGCGCGGCGCCGGGATGATCGACACCCAATTTTCTTTTAATCCCGAGCTTGCCCCGCAGAACCTGCTGTTCGAGCAGGCGCAGATGATCGAAAAAATGCCCGCCACGGAAAGAACAAAACATGAAGCGCGCCTGCAAGAAATAAAGGTGGTATTGATCCGGACGCTGATCAGCGACCAGCTCGCATACTTAAAGATTGCCAAGGATTGGTTCACGATCGCAGACCTGAGCGATATCAGGGCTCACAAAATTGGGCAGGGTAAGATCGGGGGCAAATCGGCGGGGATGCTGCTGGCTGCCCGGATACTGATCGAGGAGGGCGATGAAGAGATCCGCTCGTGCCTGCACCTGCCGGAATCGTATTTCCTTGGAGCAGACCTGACTTACACTTTTATGGCGCTCAACGGTCTGATCCCATGGGCCGACCAGAAGTACAAGCTCGATGACGAAATCAGGGCAGATTATCCGCGCATTCAGCAGGAATTCTTAAAGGGTGAGTTCCCTGAGGACGTGCTGGATAAATTCCGCGGGCTGCTGGAGACGGTGGGAAGGAAACCGCTGATCGTCCGGTCCTCGAGCCTGCTAGAGGATAATTTCGGCACATCTTTTGCTGGTAAATATGAGAGCCATTTTTGCCCAAACCAGGGGACAGGGGAGGAAAACCTGAGCGATTTTTGCCAGGCGATCATCCGGATCTATGCCAGCATGCTGAATCCGGATGCGCTGCTTTACCGCCGCGCGAAAGGGCTGCAAGATTACGACGAACGGATGGCAGTGCTCGTGCAGGCAGTGGAGGGTGAAGCGTTTGGGAAATACTATCTGCCGGAAGCAGCCGGAGTTGCTTTCAGCCGGAACATGTACCGCTGGTCTCCGCGGATTCGGCGAGAGGATGGATTTGTGCGGATGGTGTGGGGATTAGGGACCCGGGCAGTGGACCGGGTTGGCAACGACTACCCGCGCTTGATCGCATTGAGCCATCCGCTCCTGCATCCACAGTCCTCAGTCAAGTCCATTCGGCGCTACTCCCAGCAATATATCGACCTGATCGACCTGGAAGAAAACGCTTTTCGGACGGTTCCAGTCGGCGAAGTGATGGATCCAAAATATCCGAGCCTGCGCTATCTTGTGAATGTGGATCAGGGGGATTACCTGTCGCCGGTACGGATGATGCTGCATGAATCGGGCAGCAGCAGCCTGGTCGTCACGTTCGACGAGATGCTCCGCCGGACACCGCTGGCGAAGCGATTAAGCCAGATGCTCCAGATCCTGGAGATGAAATACGGCTCGCCTGTGGACACCGAGTTCACCGCCCATATCGTCGATCCGCAAAGCCCGCATCCAGAGATTGAAATCACGCTGCTCCAGTGCAGGCCGCAGTCTCATTTGAAACAAAGCGAGGCGCGGCTTCCCAAGAATTTATCCATGGAGAACATCATTTTTTCCAGCAGCAGGATGGCCCCGGAAGGAAGGGTGAATGACATCCAATACGCGCTGTTTGTGCCGCCTGAGGGTTATTTTTCACTCCCGACCTCGGCAGCCCGAGCCGAGCTGGGGCGAGCGATCGGCCAGCTCAACGCAGCGCTTAAGAACGAGGCGTTTATTTGTGTGGGACCAGGACGCTGGGGAACTTCAAATCCGGACCTGGGAGTGCCGATCGGGTACGGGGATATTTATCATACCCGCGCCCTGGTTGAGCTGACGGGGAGTTTCATCGAGGCCGCCCCGAGCCATCCTTTGGGACGCATTTCTTTCAAGACCTGGTGGAATCGAATATCTATCCGCTCGCGATCGATCTCGATGACCAGGATATGATTTTTAATCGAGGATTTTTTTATGACACTCCCAACCAACTCTCCAGGCTGCTCCCCGAATATTCCGGGATGGAAGGCTGCCTGCGGCTGATTCGGGTGGACAGCTTTCGACCCGGGCATCATCTCGACCTGGTGATGGACGATCAAGCAGGAAAATTGGCAGCCTACCTGGAGGTGGACGGATGAAGAAGTTTATTGCGGTTGCTGGCAACATCGGGGTGGGAAAATCGACGCTGGTTTCGCTGCTATCCGAACGATTGGGCTGGAAACCTTTTTTGAGCCGGTGGAGGAAAATCCGTACCTGGCTGATTTTTATCAGGACATGAACGCATGGGCATTTCACTCCCAGATTTATTTCCTCACCCGGCGGCTGCGGATTCACCGCCAGCTGATCGATCACGATCATTCAGCCATCCAGGACCGCAGCGTTTACGAAGATGCTGAAGTCTTTGCCCACAATCTTTACCGCCAGGGGAGGATTCGGGAGCGCGATTATAAGTCTTACCGGGACCTTTACCAGGTTTTGATCGAATTCCTGCCGCCGCCCGATCTGGTGATTTACCTGCGAGCCTCCGTGCCGACCCTGCTCGGGCGGATTCGCTCCGCGGGAGAGACTATGAGCGCCAGATCACTGCCGATTACCTGCTCCAGCTGAATGAGCTCTACGAAAGCTGGATTGAGAATTTCAGCTTATGCCCGGTGCTGACTGTGCCGGCGGATGACCTGGATTACGTGGCCATCCCTGCCCATCTGGACCTGATCCTCTGCAAGGTGGATGAAAAGCTGATGGGGAAAGACGAAGTCGATTTCAACGCGGCGGAATGGGATTCCGAAGGCGGCAACTAAGCAGGCAGGGGACAGGAATTATGCTTGGGGGCATCCATCGGGCAGGTATAGAAGCAAGCGAGGGAAGAACATGATCAAACTGCAGGCTGGCGAAAGGACCGATGTCGGTCGACTGCGAACCGAAAATGAGGACTCGGTGTGGGCGCAGGTGCTGGACCAACCGGGGTACGCGCCGATTGGGCTGTTCATCGTGTGCGACGGCATGGGCGGGCACATGGGCGGAAAATACGCCAGCTATTGGGCAGTGGAAGCGATCAAATCCGAGTTCGGCAGCACTGCTGGAGGCCGGCGACCCGCGGGCAACCCTGATATTGAGGTCCGAAGATGTCAAGGCAATTCGGGCAGGGACTTACCAGGCGCCTCAGCCGATTGAAACCGACCTTGAAAAGCTCAGCCTTTCAGCAATTCAAAAGGCCAACGAGGTCGTCTTCAATTACGCAAAACATAAGCCCAGGCAGGCTGCTAATGCCGGCACGACGGCAGCCATGGCCGTCGTGCGAGGGGAAAATGCTGTGATTGCGAATGTGGGCGACAGCAGGTCTTACCTGCTTCGGGACCGCAAGCTGGTCCAGATTTCAAGCGATCATTCGCTGGTGGCGACCCTGGCTGCAGAGGGCAGGATTTCACCCGAAGAGGTCTTCACCCACCCTCACCGAAACATTATTTACCGTTATCTTGGGAATAAAAAGGCTGTTGAGGTCGATGTTTTCCACCTGAAGCTTCAGGCAGGCGATATCCTGCTGCTGTGTTCTGACGGACTGTGGGAGACCGTTCAATCCGACGAGAAAAAGATTGAGCTTATCCTGGGGTCGCCCAGCATACAGGCGGCGTGCGATGCTCTGATAGCGGCGGGAAACGAGGCGGGCGGCGAAGACAATATCAGCGTGGTACTTGTGAAAATCAGCTGATTTTTTCTACCTTTTCGAAAGGAGCTCCGCAGTATTGGCAGAAGCCGGCGTCCGGGGCGCTGGATTTCCCGCAGCGCGCGCATACCATGATGCGCCTGTGTGTTTTCTGCTGGCGAGGGGCAGGCAGGGCTGGTTTAGGCTGAGCTTTCGCCCGGCGACGCAGACGGGGGAGTTTTAATTTGATATGCGGGTGGGGCAGCCGAGCGAACAGCGAACGCGCCTGGGATTGGCCACGACCGAATGCCTGGGTGTACAGCTGGCGCATCTGGCTACTGGTGAGATGCCGGCCGGTAAGATACCACTGCAGGACGACATTGCCGACGACATAGGTGCCCGCGTACGCGATGGCGGTCTTGGGGATGATGCCCCAGACAGGGATCAAGCCGATCAGCGAGCGAGCGGTCTGCCGAAAGACGAAACCGCTCCCGAGCACACCGCCAAACTCGGCGATGTAATCCTGCCAGCGGGTGGAATAGCCCAAGACAAGCCCGAGCTTGTAGACCAGGAAGGCCTGCGCCTTGGTCAGCACGATCGTATCGGTGATGGTGATCGGGATGTCCAGGATGGTGACCGTCTGCACCAGGCCGGTGCTCATTGAGTAGGCTGCGTTGGACAGGCTGGTGTCTTTGATCAAATATTGGGCGATCGGAATCCGGAAGAGGGGGAAGTAGCGACCTAAAGTCAGGACTAATTCTGGGACGAGATCAATCACTGCTGGAGCGAATTTCTCGATTAAGAAATTCAAGTCGGAAATGGAGCCGAGAAGAACCCTGCGGCGGGCTTTGCTCGTCCAGAGGCTGATGGCTTGAGAACCGGGTTCTGCTTGCGGGATGATGAGGATCAGGATGCGTTTCTGGGCTGCCTGCCATTTCAGCGCCAGCTCCTGCTCGCGGGTTTGATCCGGTTTGTGCGCCAGGACGATCATGATGATCAGATCGGCGGAGGAAGCCAGCTCGGCCGAATCCAGGTCAAGAATGCGCACCGGCGCTTCACTAACGAGATGGAGTTGATTGGGGTCGCGACGCATTTGATCCGCGAGGGCGGATCGCCCTACCCCTGGATCTCCGACGATGGCGATGTCGATGCCGCGCAGGGCCTGCTGACGGAGCGGACTGATGTCCGTCTCATGCAGGGTCTGCCAGATCGTGGAAATGGAACTGAACCGGTTCATGTGGTTTCATTCATGCTGTTTAGATTGGTTTATTATACGATCAGACTGTCTCCAGCGTGCCGCGAGCTTTGGCCTGTTTTTCAAACCAGCGGAACATCCAGTATCCGCTCGAGGCGTAGACGACACCGAGTGTGAATTCTCCAATAAGGAGCGGGGCTACTTCGCTCAGGCTGGCGCCGGCGATCAGCGCCCGGGCAGAAGCGATGCCGCGGGTCAACGGTAAAGCCCAGGAGACCACCTGAAGCGGAGGCGGGAGCTGGGAGATCGGGATGTTTGCCCCGGAGAAGAGCAACAGCAAGAAGTAGACGGAGTTATTTATGAACATGACGTTGGTGGTCACCAGGCTGAGGCAGCCCATCAGCAGCCCGAGACCGGATGTGCTGAAGGTGGTGATCAGGATGGTGAGGGCCAGGGCAGCCAGGTCGGTCTGCGAGAGATCGACCCCGAGCAGGAGGACGCCCCATAAAAGACCGATCACGACGCCGAGCATCCCATCGATGATGTGCATAAACGAACGACCAAGGAACAAAACCAGCCGGTTGGCAGGCGTGCCGAAAAGGTACGGCAGGGTGCCGTTCCAGCGGTCGCCACCGATGCTCATCGTGACGCCGTAGATTCCGCTGACCGCAGCAATCTGGACGGCATTTCCGATCACATAGAAGCTGGCATTGTCCTGACCAGTCGCATAGACCCCCAGGAAGGTGAAGAACAGGATTTGAGCCAGAGGCATCAGGATTTTGGACGCCACATATGTCGGCGGGTTAAGCCAATGGAACAGGGCGATGTAGGATAACAGCGTGCCCTGCCAGAATATGCGCAGGTTTGCGATCAGGGATTTCATCGAAGGTCTCCTGGGGCTACTCCATGTCCAGCGTGGCGTCGCGGCGGGCTTTATCCAGCATGCGCTCGAAAAGCCAGCGCGAGATGAAGACATAGATCGCGCTGAAGAACAGCAGCAATCCCCAGGAAAGGAGCAGCGATTCGAGGTCGAATTCCCCGCTGGAGGTCATATGCAGGGCTTGCGCAGCCCAATAGGGCGGAAGGATGTAGCTGATGGGCGTGGTCCAAACCGGGAGCAGGGCGATCGGGAAGAGAAACCCGCAAAGGATGTAGACCGGGAACTCCATCGAGTTCTGGAAGCTCTGAACGCCTGGGTTCATCAAGAAGATCGGGGAGATGATCAGCGCAAAGCTGATGAAGGCGATGACCGTCATAATCAGGGATATGAAGAACAGAAACGGGTAATTGATCACGAGGTCATACCCCAGAAGCAACGACACCAGAATGTAGCTTGCGATCATCGAGGAGAGCGATTGGATCACGTTGGCTACGTTTTTGCCGAGCACGATCACGGTCAGCGGAGTGGGGACGCCGACGAGGGTTTCGAGCGTCCCGGACCAGCGCTCGACGTTGATGCTGTTGCCGCTGATGAAGAGCATGCTGGACCAGAGGCCGGTCAGGCCGCTGCCGACGACGACGAAGATGGCGGCCTCCTCGCCGCGCGCAGCGAGCATCCACAATCCCAGCAGGGCGATGATCAGCGGCTGGACGATGATTGTGAAGATGATGAACGGGTCCATCACGTTATTGCGGAAGGTCATCTCGGCGACGGCAAGGATGGCGCGGCCGTTGCGGCGCAGGTAGTCCAGGCTCATCCATCGCCTCCCACTTCGCCTCCCACCAGGCGCACATAGGCGTCTTCGAGGGTGGGCTCGCGGACCAGGACTTTGCCCACCCGGATTTCATTCAGGTCCGCCATCAGCTGCGGGACGACTTCGGCGCCGCTGAGCGAGTGGATGAGGAGCAGCTGTTTCTGATCCTGGGTGTTGATCGCGATGGAATCGACGTACGGGCGGGATTTGATCGTCTCGTAGAGCTGTTGCGGGATACCGTAGACCTCCACCTCGATCACCGAAAGGTCGCTGGCGAGTTTTTTCAGCGACGCGGGTGTATCCAGCGCGACGAGCCTGCCCTGGTTGATCACTGCGATCCGGTTGCAGAGCATGTCGGCTTCGAACATGTAGTGGGTGGTCAGCAGGATGGTCTTGCGCTCGGCCTGCAGATCGCGGATGACCTGGCGGAACTCGCGCGCCCCGACAGGGTCCAGGCCGATGGTAGGCTCATCGAGGAATAATACCGGGGGGTCGTGAAGCAAGGTGCGGGCGACGTGGAGGCGCTGTTTCATGCCGCGAGAGTAGCCCTCGACGCGCTCGCTGCCGCGGTCCTTCAGGCCGACCAGCTCGAGCAGGTAAGGGATGCGCTTTTTGGCGAGGTCGGGGTCGACATGGTAGAGGCTGGCGAAGTAGCGCAGGTTGTCGTGACCGGAAAGCCGCCAGTAGAGGCCGCGCTCGCCGCCGAAGATGAAGCCGATCTGCACCTGGACCTGGCGGGCAGCGCTGACGACGTCGAGGCCGAGGACGCGGGCTTTTCCGGCGGTGGGGAGCAGCAGGGTGGCGAGCATCTTGACGGTGGTGGTCTTGCCGGCGCCGTTCGGGCCGAGCAGGCCGAAGAGCTCGCCGGTTTCGATGCCGAAGGAGATGTCGTCGACGGCGACGATTTCTTTACGGGTGCGCCGGAAGACGCCGATGGTGGGGCGGAAGACTCGGCGGAGATGTTCGATTTCGATTGCGTCCATATGAGCCTGCGATTGATCCTGGAAAAGGTCCTATGGAGAAACCATGGGTTATGAGGAAGGTTATTATACTGCCTGAACCGGTCCGATCAGGAGGGTCTATCCAGGCGGATGAGATGGTTAAGTGTAAGGCCGAGGGGGTGCGGCTCAAATCCATGGACCCAGGGATGGATCAGGTTCGCGCCGAGGTTGATGCCGCGGCTCATTGGAACGACGATGACTTCTTCGTTCACCAGGATGCGGTCAGCTTCCCGGTAGAGCGCCAGACGCTGGACCCGATCCCTGGATTTTGCGGCAGCTTCGATCAGCTGGTCGAAGCGTGGATGCACCCAGCCAAAATCCTTCGGAAATCGGACGAGATCGGATTGGCGCAGAACATTATCCGGGTCGGGGTAGTCCACAGCCCAATTCTTGATCGTCATGTGCAGGTCGCGAAGTGTCTCCGTTCGAGCCGGGAATGGGATTGAAATATGCTCGGCGTGGATGCCGAGATTCGCTTCAAACTGGCGGTACATTTCATCCATCCCTGGAGGTTTGGCCCAAAAACCGAGCCTGAGCACAGGGAGCCCCTTACCCTCGGGAAAACCTGCTTGCTCAAGCAGGCGGCGGGCAAGCGGCAGGTCGAAAGGCAATCCCAATTCTGGGGAGTAACCAGCCATCCTGCTCGGGACTGCTCCGCCGTTTCGCTGGATGTCGCGGCCTTGAAAGATCATCTCCATGAAAACCTGATAATCGAGACCCTGGGCGATTGCCCTCCTGATACGCGGGTCATCCAGCGGCGGTTTGGCTGGATTGAACACCAGGGCGTTTATCGACAAAGTTCTTTCTTGAAACTGCATAGCTTTCGGGACCGAGAGGGGCATTCCTGCCAGATTGACTGCAACGCAGACATCGAGGTCATCCTGCAAGAACTGCTGAACGATTGCCGGGTCATGATATTGAAAAGAGTGCAGATCAATACCATCGAGGTTGCCAGGGAATTCGCCGAAATAATCCGGGTTTCGGATGAACCGAATGAGGTTTGGCGTATATTCGACCAAGCGGAAGGCACCGTTCGATTGGACGTGAGGCGGCTTCCACCACTCATCACCAACCTGCTGGACGACGTGACGGGGGAGCGGGAAAGCGACCGGGAGCGCCATCAGGTATATAAAATAGGCAATCGGAGTTTCCAGGCGGACCTCAAGGGTCAAAGGATCGAGAGCGAGAATACCAACCTGGTCTGGATCGGGGTTTATTCCGAGGCGATAAGCCCGTGCACCCAGGATATCGTCCAACAGGTTGGCCGGGTAGTCCGGACCGCCGGGAGCAAGGTTGCGCTTCCAGGCCCATTCGAAATCGGAAGCTGTGACCGGCTGACCATCCGTCCAGCGGACATCGTCGCGCAGATGAAAGAGGTAGCGCTGACCAGCATCCAAGACTTCCCACGAACGGGCGATATGCGGGAGGATGTTCAATTCGTGATCATATTCGACCAACCCTGCAAACGTAGCGTTGATAAACTCCCATTCGAAGGAAGAAACCGAAAAACCTGGATCAAGGACCGGGGAAGACTGGCATAAGTGCCGACCCGAATGAGACACGGCCGGGCACCTGGATAAGACATACGGGGACGGTGCTTTCGTAAATTGGCGAACCTTACGCTGGAGCTCAAAGGCTTTTTCAAAGGCATGATGGGACTGCTCAAATTGGAACTCAGCCTGATGCACCAGGCCAAGCTTTAACCAGGTATGGGCTTCGCGGTCCTGGTCTCCCAGCCCGGCAAGAAGCTCGAGGGCCCGGTGATAGAAACGCTGGGCTTCTTCAAAGGAATTCAGCAGGCGGGCTTTATCTCCGGCAGGGAGCAGGTATTCAAGTGCTTTTTCTTGCTCTCCGGCAAGGTCGTAGTGGTGAGCGAGCAGCCCGGCATACTCCTCCTGGCGACCGGCAAACAGGTCTTCCAGGGCGAGGGCGACGCGGCGGTGGAATTCCCTGCGCCGCTCGAGCAGGAGGGATTGATAGGCTGCCTCCTGGGTCAGCGAATGTTTGAAGATGTATTCCAGCTCCGGCAGGCGGGATTTTTCGTCGCACCAGGTCGACTCTCTGGAGCTCATCCAGGTGGCGGTCCAGCTCGCAGCTCGGCTTCGCTGATCGCTTCCAGCAGGCGGTAGAGAAAGCTCCTGCCGATCACCGAGGCGAGCTGCAAGAGTGCGGCGGATGTCCTCATCCAGCCGGTCCAGGCGCGCCAGCAGCACTCCCTGGAGGGTTTCAGGGATCTCCAGATCGTCCACCTCTCGGGTAAGCCGCCAGCTCCCATCTGTTTTTACAAGGTCGCCCTGGTCGATCAGGCTGCGGAGCAGCTCCTCCAGGTAGAACGGGTTGCCGTCGGAGCGGTCGACGATCAGCTCGAAGAGGCTTTCAGGCAAGTCGCAGATGGTGAGCAGGTCCTCGACCAGCTGCTGCGAATTCTGCACTCCCCGAGCGGGCGCAAGCTGGAGCTCGAGATAGCGATGACCAAAATCGGTCTCGGCTTTGAACTTGAGGCGCCAGGAACCGTGCTCACGGTCGAGACGCCCGACCAGGAGCAGCAAAATGGATGCACGGTTTGTGAGCGGGAGGAGCTGCTCGATCGACTTCCAGGGTCGAGGCGTCTGCCCAGTGAAAATCATCCAGGACAAGGACGAGCGGCTGCCCGGGCAGCCAGGGCCTGGAAGTAGGCGCTGATTGCCTGAAGGAGCTGGTATTTGAAACCTTCACCGCCGAGCCTGGACATCTGCGCGGCAGCATCGCCTTCTTCACCGACTCCCGAGCAGATATTCCAGGACAGGGAGGAATGTTTCGGTTTTTTCCGGGAGGAGGGCTTCGACCCGGCGGCGGAGGGCGACCCGCCGGCGCAGAGCCGGATCGCCGTCCGAGAGCCCGAGATCCGCCAGGATCAGCTGGCTGATCGCCCAATACGACAGCGCTCCTCCATAGGAGAGGCTGCGGCCTTCCAGCCAGCGCACTCGTGCAGGGGACAGGCGGCGGGCTTCTTCGATCGAGGCGGCTCTTGCCGATCCCGGCTTCGCCGAGCACGAAGACGATCCCGCCGCTGCCCTGATCCAGGCGGTTGATTGCGGATGCGAGCGAAGACAGCTCTGACTTACGCCCGACCATCGGCGAATGCAGGCCAGCCAGGCCGCGCCCGGAGGATGCGGATGAGAGCCAGCTGTTGGACTTCATAAACATGGACCGGTTCAGTTTTTCCTTTGACGAGCGAGCTCGCCCATGTCAATCAGGTCAAAAGCGCCGCCGAGCAGATGGGCGGTGGTGGATGAAATCAGCACTCCGCCAGGACGGGCGGCGGATTGAAGCCGGGCGGCGAGGTTGACCGAGTCGCCGACGGCGAGGTATTCCAGGTGCTGGTCATCGCCGACCCCACCCAGGACGACCAGTCCGCTATGGATCCCGATCCGCATCTGGAAATCGTCCACCAGGCTGCGCAGCTTCAGGCGATATTCTTCCAGCTCGTGCTGGATGTCGAGGGCGGCGTGGACGGAGCGCTGCGGATCATCTTCGTGGGTGATGGGCGCGCCGAAGAAGGCCAGGACGCCATCACCGAGGAGCTGGGCGATCGTGCCGTCGTAGCGGCGGACGGCTTCGCTGACGATGCGGTGCGCGCCTGAGACGATCTCCTTCCATTCTTCGGGGTCGAGGCTGCTCGGCAATCGCGGTCGAGCCGACGATATCGGTGAAGAGGATCGTGACTGGTTTGCGCTCACCTTCCAGCCGGGCGGAGGAGGGGTGAAATTTCTGGTCAAGCGGAGTTTCAGCCTGGATGGGGATCGGAACGGGAGAGATTTTAAAGCCGCACAGGCGGCAAAATTTCGCTTGAGATTTGTTCGGGGTGCCGCATTTTGGGCATGGAATGCTGAACGGCTGCCCGCAGCTCTGGCAGAAGCGGGAATCGGGAGGATTTTCAGAGGAACAGGTCGGGCAGCGCATCCAGATTAATTATACGAGCAAAGTTGAGAAAGTCTATCTTGATTTGGGGGAGAAGGGAAGATCAGCTGCAGATGAACGCTGATGGACACAGAATTATTTAAAAACCCACAATATTTGATATTATCTAAAAGGATGTTAAATTGTGAGTCAGTTAAGAATACTGGTCAAGTATTAGGTCTTGATAAAATAAATTTCTGAATTTACGACAAAGAATATTGGAGCAATTTGTGAGCAGAGCATATTATTCAGCGTCCATCCCGGTTTTTTTGAAACAAGACCCTTCCATTATCATGGGGAAATTAACCAACCAGCCTGGTTTTGCTGCTGACGATTTATTAAGGTATTCATGGAAAAAGACTATTGAAATTCTCAGAACGACACTTGAAGGTTTGATCGGAACTGTATACCTAGAATTCAGCATACCCAGGATGGGGAAGAGAGTTGACGCGATCCTACTAGCCAGCGGTATTGTTTTTATTATCGAATTTAAGGTTGGAAAAAGCGGCTATTCCCGGGAGGATTTGGAACAGGTAATGGATTATGCTTTAGACCTGAAGAACTTCCATGAGACCAGTCATGGACTTCCGATCGTACCGATTTTATTAGCCACTCATGCTGAGCCTGAAGAATGTGTAATAACCAGATTTCAAGATGATGTATTCCAACCAATAAAATCAAACGAATCGATTTTAAGACCGCAGTTGGATCTATGTTTGCGAAAAATCCCAAACAGCCAAATAATTCCTGATGAATGGGAGAATGGACGGTATAAACCTACCCCGACGATAATTGAGGCTGCTCAAGCGTTGTATCAAGGCCATAATATCAAGGAAATTTCACGATCTGATGCGGGTGCAATTAACCTGAGCGAAACATCCGAAGCAGTCTATCAGATCATAAACCAAGCAAAAAGGAACCGCGAGAAAGCCATTTGTTTTATCACTGGTGTCCCGGGAGCAGGGAAAACTTTGGCGGGGTTAAATATTGCGAACAGCCAATTACAAATGGGTGAAGATGAACACTCCGTATTCTTGTCTGGCAATGGCCCGCTAGTTAATGTTCTTCGAGAAGCGTTGGTACGAGAGGAAATGGATAAAGACATAAAGCGAAAAGATGCAGCTCGCAAAGCAGAGGTGTTTATACAGAATATCCACCACTTCCGTGACGAATATTATGAGAAACCTATTGCCCCACCTGATCGAGTTGTTGTATTCGACGAAGCCCAGCGTGCCTGGACCGGTGAAATGACAGCACAATTCATGAAAAAGAAGCGTGGAGTGGTTGATTTCTCGATGTCAGAACCTGAGTTCTTAATTCATGTGATGGATCGACATCCAGATTGGGCAGTGATCATCTGTCTGATAGGAGGAGGGCAAGAAATCAATACAGGAGAAGCTGGCTTGAAAGAGTGGTTTGTTGCGCTGCAGCAGCATTTCCCAAAATGGAAGGTGTATGTGTCAAGGCAACTCAAAGATGCTGAATACTTATCAGGCCAGGATCCTGAAGATATCATCTTATCGACTCAATTACAAATAGAGGATCGCCTGCATCTTGCTGTATCCGTTCGGTCTTATCGATCTGAAAAAGTCTCAGCTTTGATCAAAGCGGTGCTTGACTGTGAATTGGATCACGCAAAAGAATTATATTCTCTAGTAAAACCTCATTATCCTATCTACTTAACGTGTGACATATCTGTTGCCAGGAATTGGGTTCGCGAAAGGGCTCGAGGAAGTGAACGCTTTGGTCTGCTGGCAAGTTCTGGTGGATTAAGATTACGACCAGAAGGTGTTTTTGTGAAAGCTGATATTGAAGTTGAACAATGGTTCCTGAACGATCGTGATGACGTCCGTTCATCGTTTGCCTTAGAGGGAAATGCCACAGAATTTGATATCCAAGGGTTGGAATTGGATTGGACAATTGTCGCTTGGGATGCGGATTTAAGATACTTTATAAACGAATGGCAATACAGGTCATTCAAAGGGAGCAAATGGCAAACTGTAAATGACACAACCCGTCGGCTGTATTTGAAGAATTCGTACAGGGTTCTGCTTACTCGTGCACGACAGGGGATGATAATTTTTATCCCCAAAGGTGACGCAGGGGATCCGACGCGTCTGCCGATATTCTATGAAGGCACGTACGAATACTTAAAGCTAATTGGATTACCAATTATCTAAGATCAAAGACGTGTCTGGGTGAAATCACAATGATATTTTCTTCAATCATATGACCATAGCAGGATAATATATATTTATGATTGGCTGATTACACCATTTTGAAGGAGTAAAAGCATTTGATGGAGATCGAAGGGGGGTTTCAGCACGTGATATAATGCCCAAAGTTTTCGCCCTCATCCTGGTGATTTATTGTTGTGTTAAAAAAACCGAATTCGAAAGGGCATCTGATGAAAAAAGACAAACAAATAAACCGATGGATTTTGCTTGGGGGGCTTATCCTGATCATCGCATCCGCGGCGGCATGCAATTCGAATCAGGTGGAAGTGCCGCCGACAGCAGATCTAGAAGCACAGGTGGTGGAACGCGTGGCGCAGACTCTGACCGCGGTGGCTTACAACCAACCCACCAGCACGAGCACGGCTGTCCCGCTTCCCAGTCCAACGATGACCGCCACGGCCCTCCCGAGCGAGCCCCCAGCCCCGACGGCGACGCCGGCTGCATCGGCAACAATCTCTGAACCTGCTGCGCCGTCCTGTTTGAAGCTGATCGAGCCGAAGAACGGGGCAAGCCTGCCCGCAACCGGCAATCAAAATTTCGAATGGGAAGCGCATCCACAGGCTTCGCAATACCTTCTGGAGATCAAGCCGCCTCCATATCATTTCAATCAAAGCTTTGAGAGCACGGAAACCAGCTTAAACCGCTGGCTGGACACCCTGCCCTGGGCTGGAGACTATGCCTGGCATGTCATCGCACTGGATGCCAGCGGGGAACCCATCTGCACCAGCGGAGATAATACGTTCAGCAAGCCGAAGTTCGTCCCAACTGCGACGCCCAAGGGTGTGGGCCCTAGAAATCCAACGACTATCGCGCCGACCTGCGCGCCATAGCATTAACGTTTATTCCGGTCGATACGGGGCCTGCTCGTCAAGATCGCCGACGAATTCGGGCAGGTCTGCATGCCCCAGGTTCTGGCGGATGGCCATGTTTTCGCCGGTGTGGTACCAGTAGTGATAGATCACTCGCTGGAGCAGCGATCCGTAGATGTAGTCCGAAAGACGGCCTTCTCGGAAGACCCGCTCCAGCAGTTTCTTTGAATTCGAGGGTTTCGAGCCAGGGATCTGCAGCGGCGGTGATCGCGGTCCAGGCAGCCAGCATCTCGTCCAGCGGCGGCGTGCTGGCGGGAGCCTTGTAGGCGAACAGGCTGTCGATATCGGGGTATAAAATCCGACCCTGGGCGTAAACCAAGAAGTAGCGCTGTTCCTGCCAGGCCAGGTGCCCGACGTTCCAGCTGATGCAGTTCAGCGGGAGGAAGCGCTGGCGAGCCTCTAAATCGGTCAAACCGAGGAGGGCGCGCTTGAATTCGGTGCGGGTGAAACGTAACTGATTGACTAAGGGGTGGGGCATGTCTTATTCCCTCACAGACTGCTTTTTCCCGCAGTCTGTGAGGGACCTTTTGTTTATTTTATGCGCCGTATTTACCCAGCCGCTCGGCGTGGGCGAGGGCCAGGGGCAGGATATCGACGTGGTGGATTGAGCCGAGCGTACCCGTGAGGCAGGCGGTCTCGCCGAATTTCCCGGACGGACCGAAGCGGGCGCTGTCCGCGGCAAGGAGGACGGGGACTTTGTGCCAGGTGTGGCGTTTGAGCTTGGCCGGGGTGGCGTGGTCGCCGCTGATCACGAGCACGTCCGGCTTCAGATCGAGCAGGATCGGCAATGCCTGATCAACTGTCTCGATCACATGGGCTCGCTCGGCAAATTTACCGTCTTCGCCGTAGCTGTCGGTCTTCTTGATGTGAATGAAGAAGAAATCGTAATCGTCCCAGAGCTTCTTGACGACTTCAAACTCTTCAGCCGGCGTCTCGGCGGCATGCTCGATGACGTCCATCCCAACCAGGCGGGCGACACCTTTGTACATCGGGTAAACCGCGACCGCGGCAGAACGCATTTTAAAAACCTCGGGGAAACGGGGCACGCCGGGATCCCTGGAGATGCCGCGCAGCAGGCAGGAGTTAGCCGGGGCATGGTCTGCGAGCAGGAGATTGGCTTCGGTCCACCACTGGCGCAGGATCGCGGCGGTCTTTTCTGAGGCGGGATCTTCGGCTTTGATCGGCAGGGCCGGGACGCCCGTAAGCTGCGGGTCGTTGTCCGGGATCGAGGCGCCAAGCCCTTCGCCGCGCAGGACAATCACAAAACGGTATTCTTTGACCGGCTCGACGAAGATCTCGACACCGGGGACCCGGATCTGTCGCAGGATCTTCACGCGCTGTTCGCATTCTTCGGTCGGGATGCGGCCTGCGCGGCGGTCGGTGATGTTCCCGGCTTTGTCCACCGTGCAGAAGTTGGCGCGGATCGCGACATCGTCCGGGCCGAGCTTGAAGCCGATCCCGAGGGCTTCGAGGACGCCGCGGCCGATCAGAAATTCGAGCGGGTCGTAGCCGAACAGAGCCAGGTGACCGGGTCCGCTGCCGGGACTGAAGGCGGGGGCGACAACTTCCGATAATCCGAGCGAGGACCGGGCGGTGAGGAGGTCCATGTTGGGGGTGTGCGCGGCTTCCAGCTCGGTCGGACCGCCCGGCTCGAGAGGAAGCCCGCCAAGGCCGTCCATGACCAGTAAGACTACTTTTGTGCCGTTATCGACGGCCATTTCGTTGATGAGCTTGAGTTTGTTGAGCATTGGTTGGTACCTTTCGGTTTGTTGGTGGTTGGTTAGTTATTGGTTGTTGGTGGTTGGTTATTGGTGGTTGGTTGTTAGTAGTTAGCATTTAGCTGTTAGCTGTTAGCTGTTAGCTGGTAGCTGTTGGCCATTGGCTGTCCCCTGCGTTGGGTGCTATTTGCTGATCGGTAATTGCTTTATGCCTATGGCTCATTGCCAATTGCCAACTGCTAACTGCAGACCGCTGCAATCTATCTGCTTGAAAATGCCAGACAATTTTACCTGAGTTTTCAAGGTTAAGAGGCGGATGCTGGATGATGGTCAGGAAAGGATCAAGCAAGCCGCCCGATTAAAGCCTGGCGATGACCCGAGTATACATCGCGCACGCATCAACAATCTGGCTCAGCTCGCATCTCTCGTCGAGCATATGGGCGAGTTTGTGGTCGCCGGGGCCAAAGCCGATCGTGGGGATGCCCAAGCGGACGGTTGCTACGGCGTTGGTGCTGAAATCCCAATAATCGAATTGGTCAGGGAGGCGCCCAAACGTCTCCATAAAAGCCGCGATGAACAGCCTGGAAAGCTCATGATCCAGGTCGATCTCCCAGGCGGTGTGAAGCGGATGATAAACCAACTCTTCGCCTGTCCACGTCTTCCGGTGGAGTGTGTCAAATTCCCAGGCAGCGTTTTTCCCTGCGACAATCCCATTCAATTCGTTTTCAACAGCCTGAACCGTTTCCCCCAGGACCATCCTGCGGTCCAGGTAGACCTCGCACTCCGATGGGACCGCGTTCAGGGAGGCGCTCCTGCTGGAGATCCGCGACAGGACGAGCGTGCCTTTCATGCCGCCCTGAAGCATCAGATCGCGGTTGGTTTTTTCGACGCGCTGGATGATCTCGGCCATCTCGTAGATCGCGTTAACCCCTTTTTCGGGGGCGGAGCCGTGGGCCGAGACGCCTCTCGTTTTGATGGTCGCCTGAGCTTTGCCTTTATGCCCTGTGGTGATGAGATTGTACGAGGGCTCGCAGATCACGGCGAAATCCGGCAGGATGCCGGCTTCGGCGAGCAAATGCCCCAACCCGACGCCGTCGCAATATTCTTCGTCAACGGTACAGGAGACGAAGACGGTTTTCCCAGAGAGCAAATCCAGGTCCTTCGCAATCGCCGCAGCATAAACTGAAGCTGCGATGCTGGACTTCATGTCGACTGAGCCCCGACCCCAGAGAAAACCGTCAAGAATTTCCCCGCTGAAGGGCGGCACCGCCCACTGGTCAGCATCGTTGACTGTGACCGTATCCATGTGTGAATCAAAAAGGATGGTCCGCTCACCTTTACCGATGCGCCCGACGACATTGCCAAAACGGTCGATGTTGACGTCCTCATAACCTAAAGAATTCATTTTGGACGCGATGAACCCGGCAAGCTGAGCTTCTTGCCCGGAAAAACTCTCAATTCGGACCAGGTCCTGCGCAAAACTCAAGAGATCCCGGCTCACATCCTGCCCATCCATCAATAATTTGCGCATGTCCTAACTTCCCATTTTTCTATCTTGAAGGCATATTCAATACAAGTATAAGCAGATGATGTCAAGCAGCCAACCCCCAATTTGAAAATCAACATTGGTTAAATGCTTAGGAAAACCATGATCCCGCGAAATTGGGGATATGGGAACAACAATGCATCCAATTTCTAACAGCAAATTGGATGAATTGTCCTGCAGAGCCGATGGGTTAATAATCTAATTTATGGATGAACAAAATCCGGACCGGGGAAATCCAGCGAAACTTGAAAACCCCAGCTACATGCTGAGAACAGGCATGTCCAGGCCGAACAAACCGATACGATCGCCGTGATTCAGCTCAAAATTCAAATCCCAATCATCCACTTTTGAGCCTGCTTGTGGCAGGTCATACAGATCTGGATGCAGATGGCGGGTTGCTAAAAGACGGGAGTTATAAAAGACATGGTAGATCTCTTCCCTGGGGATCTCAAGACGTTCCAACATCAATGCCAACGTTTCTGAGGATGGCAAATCTACATGAATTACATTTTGGCCCATTTGAGAAGTATGGCGATGATATCTGCGAAGAAGCCGTCCATAGAGATGTATTTCAACATTCATTGTAGGATCTTCCAATTCACACGAATAAATTCTGAAAAGCCCGGAGTTCCTGACTAGTAATTACACGAGTATTATACTCTTAATTATCTTAATACCTGATGAGTAATTTATGAATTTGAGACATGGTAAGATTGGTTTGAATCCTCGTCTCTTCTGATCGAGAAATTCGCGGAATTTGGTCGTAATATTTATTATGATAAGAAATCTTCTTCTTCACGGCCTGTTATTTACGATCCTGGCTGCAACCAGCTGCGGCGGACAGCGACCCATTCCGACCGCCACGCCGCACATCACCGCCACGACAGCTCCAGCAACAGAAAATGCCCTGAGGAGTTCCGGGATTACCGCCCAGCAGCCCGGCTCCCACAGCTTCTCGTACGCCAAAAAGCCCGGATGAGCCGGAACATCAGATTTCTCACTTCGCCAGCCCGCAGGAGGACCGCACCCGATACCGGCTCGAGGCAAGCCTGGATTATCGCGGCCATTTTCTCGAGGTAGCAGAACAGATCAGCTATACAAACACGACCCCGGAAACCCTTGGGAAAATCCCGCTTGTCGTGGAGGCGCTGCGCTATCCAGGGACGTTCGTGCCGGGGAAGATGTACGATGCAAATGGAGAGCGGATCCTGCAGTATCGGATCCAGGGGACGACATTAACCGTGGTTCTACCTTCGGAATTGAAGCCTGGTGAGAAGACAAGTATTTCACTTAACTACGGGTTGAAACTGCTGGACATCAACGAGCTTCCACAGCTGCGCCCCTACCCGCTCGGCTACAACGACCTGCAGGCTAATTTTGGAGACTGGTACCCTTTCATCCCGCCCTATGACCCCACTGACGGATGGCTGGTTCACGAGCCGGCCGTCTACGGCGAGCACCTGGTTTATGAACCTGCAGATTTTGAAGTCGCGATTGAGATCCCAGAAGGCCAAGGGAATCTGGTGATCGCGGCGCCAGAGCCTGGAATCCCAGACGGGAGCATTCTCCGTTTCCAGCAAGAGGCCAGGCGCAATTTTGCCTGGTCGGTCAGCCCTCATTATGAGGTACTGACACAGACCGTGCAGATCCCCGGCGGCGGGAGCGTGCTCGCGGCGAGCTACTTTTTCCCATTTCATGCCGAGGCCGGTAAGAGCCTGCTCGACAGCATGGCAAAGGCGCTGACGATTTACTCCGGACTGTTTGGGGCTTATCCACACGAATTGGTCGCGGGGGTGCAGGCGGATTTCATCGACGGGATGGAATACGACGGGCTGTATTTCTTGAGCACGGATTACTACAACTGGCACAAGGACGAAGCGGAAGATTTCTTGAAAGTCCTTGGTGCGCATGAGACCGCCCACCAGTGGTGGATGGGGTTGGTCGGCAGCGACCAGGCACTGGAGCCCTGGCTGGATGAGGCACTCTGCACCTACAGCGAGCTCCTGTTTTTTGAAGAAGCTTATCCGGAGGCGCTTGACTGGTGGTGGACCTACCGGGTGAATTACTACGAGCCGGAGGGATGGGTGGATATCGCGATTTATGACGCCCCGCAGGCGGCAAACCAGTACCGGATGTATCGGGACCCGGTTTACCTGAGGGGGGCGCTTTTCATGCAGGAGCTGAGGGATGCGATGGGGGACGAAGCTTTTTTTGCGGCGCTGAGGGAGTATGCGAGGCGCTACGCGTTTCGGCAGGCGAATGGAAGGGGGTTTTGGGAAATTTTCGGCGATCAGCCGGGGCTGGAACTTGCGGCTCTTCAAGCGAAGTACTTTGGAAAGGTAGAATAACCCCAGATACCAGCGGAGACAGGATCTTTTGCCGGGAAGCACATCGTCGATCGCGCGGGGTAAAGAAAACCTGGAGATGATGGGGTAGCGCTCAGGATCAGGCCAGAAAGCAATGGCCGTGCCTCGGCATCGTGCAAACCCTTTACCGGACCAGGAAAATTATATATAATGTATTATACATATAGCTGGAAGGTTGAAAAACTGGCCAGCCAGAAAGGTCCTAGCTCATGGCGGAATTTGAGATAAGTCCAGGCGAGCAGGGGGAATGGATTCGCAGAAAATCGCTCAGGGAGGGCGTTTTTGACCTGCTGCATCAGCGGATTGTGGCGGGGAAATGTTCGCCTGGAGAATGGCTGCGGCAGGAAGAAATCGCCTCCCAGCTTGGGGTGAGCCAGACACCCGTGCGCGAGGCTCTGGACCTGCTGGTCTCGGTTGGGCTGGCAGAACGCGTACCGTATCGCGGCGTACGAGTCCCTGAGAGGAGCCCCGAGGAGATTGTTGAAGCCTATACCCTGCGGCTGATCCTGGAAAGCGCTGCCGCTCGGATGGCTGCGCTGAATATCTCGGAAGAGAACCTGGAAAGCATGCAGCAAATCGTCGAGGAAACGAGAGGGCTAACCACCCTGGAGGATATGTCTGCACTCCGCCGGTTAAACCGCCAATTTCACCTCTTGATTGCAGATGCAAGCGGCAACTCCCTGCTGCGTAAGCTCTGCGAAATGTCCTCGAACCAGTTCCCCGACTGGCTGCTGTACGAATATATGTTTCGCCATCCTGAGCTGCTCGAAGCGAGCTTGCTGCGTGAATACGACGAGCACTTCGCGATCCTGCAGGCGATTAAGGGCGGCGACCCGCAGACGGCTGAAGCGTGCACGGTTGCCCACCTCTGCAACTTGAGGAAGGAGCTGGTGGAATTCCTGGGGATCCCGGATGAGAGGTTTGAGGCACAAGAGCCGAAAAATGACCACACCTGCATTCAGCATTGAAATCACAGGCACGAGGATTGCCTGAAGTTCGGAACTCTTCAACATTTTTAAGCTACACAAGGAGATCACTATGTCAGAAGAATTGTTTAAAGCCATGGCGCAAAGCATCATCGAGGGCGATACTGAGGCCGCTGAAAAGCTCGCCAATCAGGCGATCGCAGCAGGGGATCGACCCGCTGGATGCGATCAACAAGGGTTTTGTCGTTGGCGTGAATTATGTAGGGGAAGAGTTCAGCTGCGGGAACGCCTTTTTGCCGGAGCTGGTGATGGCGGGAGAGGCGATGAAGACCGCTGTGAGCACACTGGAGCCAGAGATGGCCCGGCGGGGAACCGAGCGGGAAGTGCTGGGCAGGGTCGTCATCGCGACGATCCACGGCGACATCCACGATATTGGGAAGACGCTGGTGGGGACGATGCTCTCCGCAACCGGCTTCCAGGTATACGATCTGGGAGTGGATGTTCCGGTTGCGAAGCTGGTTGAGAAGGCGCGCGAGGTGAACGCCGATATCATCGGCGTGAGCGCGCTGCTGACGACGACCATGGTGCGCCAGCGGGATGTCGTGGAAATGCTGGACGATATGGGGATGCGCCCGAAGGTGAAGGTGATGGTCGGCGGCGCGCCTGTAACGGAGGCATGGGTGAAAGAGATCAATGCGGACGGTTACAGCGAAGACGCAATCGGAGCGGTTCAGGTCGCTCGCAAATTGGTCGGGAAATAGCGGGAGAAGGCGATGGGACGCAGCATACGTTCAATTACCAATCCCAGGCTCAGCCTGAATATCCTCTCTCCCGAGGACGTCAGGCGGATCCATACTGCAACCCTCGATGTGATTGAAAACGTCGGGGTACGTTTCCCTTCTCCCCGGGCGCTGGAAATATGGGAGGCGTTTGGGGCGGATGTGGACCGGGAGTCGATGATCGTAAAGGCGCCGGGGTCTCTGATCGAGGGGGCATCTGAAGAAGCGCTCCACCGGCTTACAGCCTGGCAGGGCGCGACCCGAGCCAGGACCTGCCGCTGGATGGAAACCACGTCCACCTGGGCACTGACGGGTGCGGCGTCGAGGTGATCGACATCGAGAGCGGAGAAAGGCGGCGCTCGCGCCTGCAGGACGTCGGCGATATCGCCAGGGTGGCAGATTTCCTGGAGGAGGTTGCCTTCCACTGGGTGGCAGTTTCTGCACAGGACCGACCGCCGGAGACGCGCGGCCTGCACGAGCTTAAGGCGATCTGGGAAAATTCAACCAAACACGTCCAGACGGAGAGCATCTATTCCGTACACGAAGCCCGGGCTGCGGTCGAGATGGCGTCGGCGATTGCCGGCGGGCGGGATGCGCTCCGGAAGAGGCCGGTGCTTTCGATCATGCAGTGCTCGGCGCCGCCGCTGGGACACGACGGCGGAAGCCTGGATGCGGCGCTGATCGGGGCTGAGGCGGGGCTGCCGGTCGGTTTCATGACGATGGCAGCCTGCCTGACAACCGGACCGGCGACGACAGCAGGGACGCTGGTGGTGGGGAACGCAGAGGTGATTGCAGGTACCGCGCTGATCCAGCTTGCCTATCCAGGGGCGCCGGTCTTTTACGCGGCTGCCCAGACGGCTTCCGACCTGCGCAGCGGGGCGTACACCGGCGGCGGGCCGGAGGATTATCTGTTCGGGGCCGCAACCAACTTGCTGGCCGATTTCTATGATATCCCGCTGTCGATGGGGTCATTTGCTACCGGCGCGAAAGAGCCGAACTGGCAGGCCGGGGTTGACAACAGCCTGTCGACACTGATGGCATCGATCGTGATGTCCGATATGCTGCTTGGGGTTGGCTTTCTGCACGGCAGCCGGATCTGGTCCTACGCCCAGATGCTGCTGGATACGGAAATCTTCAATATTGTTCGAAAAACGCTTGAAGGGATCGTGGTAAATGAGGAGACGATTGCGCTGGACACGATTGCGGCCGTCGGACCAGGTGGGAATTTCTTGAAGGAAAAACATACACGCAAGCATATGCGAGACGTCTTCCTGCCGCAGTTCATGGACCGCAGACCCTACAACGAATGGCAGGAAAAGCGTGACGGACCGGTGGATTGGGCGTTGGGAAAAGCTCGCCAGATCCTGGGATCCCATCAGCCGGAAGAACTTGATCCGGCGCTAGCTGACGAGCTGACCAAAATCATCGCAACTGCGAACAAGGAGCAGAAATGATGGCGCAAGCGGGCATAGAGCTACTCAGTAAGGAACTGGTCGGACGAGTCCTGGACGAGGCCTTCCAGCTGATGATTAAGCCTGGGATCAAGGTCCAATCGGCTGCAGCGCGGAAGCTGCTGAAGGAAGCAGGCGCAGAGATCGATGCGGCGGAGGAAGTCGCGCATATCTCTGAGGAGCTGGGCAGGCGGTGCCTCGCGACCGTGCCAGGCGAATTTATCCTGTACGATCGTTTCGGCAATCCAGCCGTTCATTACGGCGGTAGTGCGGTCCATTTCGATCCCGGCTCGTCCGGCGTGCACATCCTTGACCCGGATACGCTCGAGCATCGACCTTCGTACGCGGCGGACCTGGTGAAGATCATCAAGCTGGCAGAGACCCTGCCGCAGTACGCCGCCCAATCTACGGCGGTGGTCTGCAACGATGTGCCGAAGGAGATTGGCGACTTATACAGGCTGTTCCTGGTGCTCCATTATTCGTCCAAGCCGGTGGTGACCGGCGCTTTCTCGATCGGCACGCTGCAGAAAATGATCGATATGCTGGCGATCTTTGCGGGAGGCAGAAAGGCGCTGCGGGAGAAGCCGCAGGCGGTGTTCGATGTCTGCCCATCGCCTCCGCTGATCTGGAGCGAGTTCGGGGCGGAGAACCTGATCGAGCTGGCCCGGGCGGGGGTCCCTGCCCAGATGGTCTCGATGCCGCTGGCAGGGGCGGCTGCGCCGGTCACCCTGCTGGGAGCAGTGGTGCAGCACGCCGCTGAAAGCATCAGCGGGATCGTGATCCACCAGTCAGCCCAACCCGGCGCGCCGATTGTGTGGGGCGGGGCGCCGGCGATCTTTGATATGCGCAAAGGGACGACCCCGATGGGGGCGATCGAAACGGCGATGATCGGCGGCTGCAATGCCCAGGTGGGCAAGGCACTCGGGCTGCCAACTCATACTTATCTGGGCGCCAGCGATGCGAAGCTGGTGGATGCCCAGGCCGGGATGGAGAGCGGGATGACTGCGCTGGTGGGCGCACTTGCGGGGATCAATATGATCTCCGGAGCGGGGATGCTCGATTTCCTGGCATGTTTCAGCCCGGAAAAGCTGGTGATGGATGCCGAGGCGATCGGGATGGTCCAGAGGCTGCTGGACGGCGTTCAGGTCGCGGACCGAGACGCTGGCGACGGAGATGTTTGAGGGGATCAGCTTTAAGGGTGATTTCTTGAAGCAAAAAGCCACCCGCCAGCTGTTTTCCGTGGAACAGCACCTGCCGTCGGCGGTCATCGACAGGGGCTCGGTGCGAAGCTGGCAGGAGGAAGGCAAGACGGATGCGTTTGAGCGGGCAAAAACGAGGACACAGTTACTGCTGAAGGATTACCGGCGTCCAGAGCTATCTGCCGCCCAGCTGGAGGAACTGACGAAGATGGTGAGCCGGCTTGGAGAGGATGCAGGGATGCCGGGGCTTCCAGGTGTATGAGGGGAAGAACAACCTTCGGTT
The DNA here is from genome assembly GCA_963726375.1 of uncultured Chloroflexia bacterium. GTDB lineage: Bacteria > Chloroflexota > Anaerolineae > Anaerolineales > UBA4823 > UTCFX2. The sequence goes on from CAVSCE010000008.1 coordinate 705,619, forward strand.
ATTGGGTATGAACGGACAGGATTGCGAACTGCACGTGAAACTTGTGGATTGTTGATCGAAAGTGAGAAAAGGGACTTTTGACCTATGCCGCACCGAACTCTTGATTACGAAAAACTCCTGCGAATTCCTGGCGTGGATCCATATGCCGGCTACGACGTTTCCCTGGATGGCAAGAAGGTCGTTTTTTCGTGGAACCGCAGCGGCCAATGGGAAATCTACCTGCTGGATCTGGCTCCAGGAGGGGAACTCCGCCAGATCACCAGCGGGCCAGGGGCGAAACTCGGCCCACGCTTCTCCAAGGACGGCCAATAACCTGATTTACCTGCAGGACGAGGACGGAAGCGAAGCCTATGACATCTGGCTGGTAAACCTGGGAGCGGGATTGGGATCAACCTGACCCCGGACACGCCTGAGACGATCCAACCCAACCTGGAGGAATCGCCTGACGGGCGCTGGATCGCATTCAGCTCGAACATTTCGGGGCGGTTCAGCACGTATCTGCTGCCGCTTGACCCTGAGAGCGGGCTCAGGTCTGGCGCAGAGCCGAGATTGGTCTTTGCAGAGGGGGGACCGCATTGGGATTTGCGCTGGTCGCCGGATGGAGAGTGGCTGGCGGTGGTTGCCGAAGGAGCGGGCCAGGACCACACGACTGCGCTGATCCAAGTCAAGGAAAGAGAGCCAGCAGGTGAGCCGCGGTTTCTCTCCCAAAACGGGGTGCTGCTGAACGCGAAGCAGCCATGCTGGTCGCCAGATTCGAAGCGGATGGTATTTGTGTCCGATTTTTCCGGCTGGCACGAACTCGGGATCTATGAGCTGGAGGACGGTGGAATCGGATGGGCAACGCACGGAGAAGGGGATAAGAGCGAGCCGGACTGGTCGCCGGACGGGAGCAGGCTGGCGTACATCTTCAGCCAGGGGCCGGACAGCTGGCTGGCGGTGCTGGAGCTTGGAAAGGCCGAACCTGAGCTTTTCCAGATCGAGCCGGGGGTGCATTATCGACCGAAGTTCACGCCTGATGGACGGAGCATCGCGGTGGTATTTGACAGCTCGCGCCGCCCTGGAGACCTGTGGCTGTTCGACCTGGATCAAAGGCACTGGCGGCAGCTGACCAACTCGATGCCGGAGGAATTTGCGCCCGAGGACTTCATCCTGCCGCGCCATATATCCTATCCCAGCCTGGACGGGCGGAGCGTGCCCGCGTTGCTTTTTCAAGCCGGATGCTGATGCGGACAAGCCTTCCGAGGGGAAGCCCCCGGCGGTCATCGTGATCCACGGCGGGCCGGAGTGGCTGTTCCAGTACCTGTGGTACCCGATCATGGCGCACATGGCCAGCCGCGGCTGGGTTGTGCTGGCTCCGAACTACCGCGGCTCAACAGGCTACGGGCGCGAATGGCAGCTGGCGAACCGGTTTGAAATGGGGCACGGCGATACGATGGATGTGGCAGCAGGCGCAGATTACCTGGTCAGAGAGGGGCTGGCGGACCCGAGCCGGATCGCGGTGACCGGGCGCAGCCACGGCGGTTTCCTGACGATGTCCTGCCTGACCGAGCATCCTGAGCGCTGGCGAGCAGGCTCGGCGGTCGTACCGTTCTTGAACTGGTTCACGTCGAACGCCGCATCCAGGGCGGACCTGCAGCATTGGGACATCGAGAACATGGGCGACCCGGTGGAGAACGCGGCGCTGTGGCGCGAGCGCTCGCCATTCTTTAAGCTGGATCGGATCACTGCGCCGGTGCAGCTGATCTGCGGGGCAAACGACCCGCGCTGCCCGGCGAGCGAGTCGATCGCGGCGCGGGATGAGCTGGTAAACCTGGGCAGGCAGGTGGACTTCCTGCTTTACCCGGATGAAGGACATACTTTCCTGAAAATCGAGAATATCGTCGAACACGAGCTGCGGCGGGTCGCTTTTCTCGCTCAGGCGCTGGAACCGAGGGAAGAGAGCGGGATATGATGAAAATCGAGCTGTTGAGCTCTGGGGATGTTGAAGCCATCCATGAGGCGACGCTGCGGATTTTATCCGAGACCGGGATCGTGCTGAGCCACCCGGAGGGGCGGGAGATCCTGACCGGGTTCGGGGCAAGGGTGAAGGCAGACAGGGTGCTGCTGCCGACGGAACTGGTAGAGGGGATGCTGGCGCAGTGCGTCGGGCAGGTCAGGCTGCGCGGCAGAGGCGGGAGCGTAAAAACGCTCGGCGACGGCGGGCTGCACTGGCACAACCTGGGCGGTGCGCGGGACATTTACGACCACAGGACGAAAAAGCGGCGGGGGGCAGTCCTGCAGGACGTGAGCGACAGCACCTTGCTACTGGATGCGCTCGAAGGGGCGACGACGATCACGCCATTTTACACACCGCAAGATGTGCCTGGAAGTGTGATGTCGCTGGCGATGTACCGCCACGCCCTCGGTTATACAGTTAAGCCGCTCCAGGGACCCGGGCTGCAGACCGCCGCGGAGGCGAGATTCTTGATCCGGATGGCTGAGGTGGTCGGATCAGCGCAGGAGGTGCTTTCGCTGGGGATTTCGCCGGTCAGCCCGCTGACGTTCCCCGACGATGCGGTGGGGGCGATCCTGGAGGTGGCGCGGGCGGGGGTTGTACTCACGCCTCTGCCCTGCCCGACGGCCGGGACGACCGCACCGCTCTCGATCGCGGGAGCGCTGGCGCAGCAGAATGCCGAGGTGCTGGCGACGATCGTGCTGGCCCAGGCAGCCCGACCCGGATTGCCGATCGTGTACTGCGGCCGGTTGGCGATGATGGAGCCGCGCTCAGGGATCTCGGTCTGGGGCGGGGTCGAGCTGGGTCTGGCCTCGGCCGGGACGGTCGCAATCGGACACCGCTACGGGCTGCCGGTGAACGTGTACGGTTTTTCGACGAACTCGCATGTGCCCGACCTGCAGAACGGTTTCGAGCGGAGCTTGAACGCGACGATCCCGGCGCTGGCAGGCGCAGACGAGCTTTCCGGGATCGGCGAGATGGAGGCCGGCGTGATGGGATCGCACGCCCAGATGGTCATCGACTCCGAGATCGCGGCAAGCGTCAGGCGCTTGAAACGAGGTTTTCTGGTTGATGAGGATACGCTGGCGGTGGAGGTGATCGCGGCTGCGATGGAGGGGTCGCGCAATTTCCTGACCCAGCGGCACACGATGCGCACGCTGCGGGCGGGAGAGCTGCTGTCCACCAAGCTGGCAGAGCGGCGCACCTGGGAGAGCTGGGAGCGTGAGGGACGCGAGAACATGGCCGAGCGAGCCCAGGCGGAGGCCGAGCGGATTCTGCGGGAGCATACGGTGGAACCGCTGCTGCCGGAGCAGGAGCGTGAGCTGGATGCGATCCTGAGGGAGGCGGAGAGGGCGCTGGGGAGGGAGTAAAGATTGAACCGCGAAGGACGCGAAGGAAAAGATTGAAACGCAAAGACGCAAAGGACGCGAAGAAAAAGATTGAAACGCTAAGAACGAAAAGAAGAAAAGAACTATCCATTAACGAGCATATACCAGGGAAAAATCATGATGATCGAGAAAGCAAAAGAGATCGAGGCGCAACTGTCCAAATGGAGGCGGGAATTCCACCGCTACCCGGAGCCCGGTTTTCAGGAGCACCATACCTCTGCCAGGGTTGCGGAAGTGCTGGAGTCGCTGGGATATCGGGTTAAGCGAGGGGTCGGGAAGACAGGGGTAACTGCGGAGCTGGGGCAGGGCAGACCCGTGATCGGAGTCCGGGCGGACATGGACGCGCTGCCGATCCTGGAGGCCAACGACACCCCTTACGCCTCGGAGCGGCCGGGGTTCATGCACGCCTGCGGGCACGACGCCCACACGGCGATGGCATTGGGCGCGGCAATGCTGCTTGCGAAAGAAGAGCTCCATGGGACGGTGCGTTTCCTGTTCCAGCCGTCAGAGGAAGCAAACGGTCCGGAGGGGGTCAGCGGGGCGCCGATGATGATCCGGGACGGGGCTATGGAAGGGGTGGACCGCATCATCGCGCTGCACGTGGACCCAGCGACGCCGGTGGGGTGCATCCGGGTGGAGAGCGGCCCGGCATCGGGCGGGGTCGATTCGTGGTTTGCGACGATTCTGGGGAAAGGCGGGCACGGCGCAAGGCCGCACGACGTGGTGGACCCGATCCACATCGCGGCGCACGTGATTTTGGCGCTGAACGCGATCGTCTCGCGGCGGCTGGACCCGTTTGCGCCGGCGGTGGTCAGCGTTGGGAGCGTGCACGCCGGGCAGGCCGAGAACGTGATCCCGGACCAGGTGGAGATGAACGGGACGATCCGCTTCATGGACCCGGCGGTACAGGAGAAGATCCACACCGAGATCAGGCGGGCGTTTGAGATCGCAAGGACGCTGGGCGGCGATTATGAGCTGAAGATCGAGATCGGCACGCCGCCGATGATCAACGACGTCGGGGTGGTTGAATTGATCCGACGGACTGCCGTGGACCTGCTGGGAAGCGAGGCGGTGCTGCCGCCGCTGAACGGGCTGGGGGCGGAGGATTTCGGCTGCTTCTCGGAGCTCGCGCCGGGGGCGATGTTCTCGCTGGGCTGCCGGATCGAGGAGGAGCCGCGATTGATCCACAACCCGCGCTTCGACATCGACGAGGGATGCTTGAGGGTGGGGACGGCGATCCTGGCGGAGAGCGTAAAACGCCTGCTTGGCCAGGTCTTATTCGTATGAAGAACCTCGCGAATCGTCAACCTGGAGGCGTTGTAGGCCGGGAGGGCGCTGGCAACAACCGACAGGGCAAGCACGATCCCGAGCCAGATCAAAGTGCCGGTGGGGGTGAATGCCAGGATGGCGTCATTATCGAAGATGATCTGAAAGATCAGGTCGGCGAGCATTTTGCTGATCGGGAGGGCGGCCAACGTAGCCAGAAGCCAGGAGATAAGCCCGATCAGGGTGCCTTCGACCAACACGATCTTCATGATCGCGCGGTCGGAGGCGCCGATGGCGCGCATCACGCCGATCTCGCGGGTGCGCTCCATCACGTTCAGGCTCATCGTGCCGGTCAGCCCGATGCTGCCGACAACAGCCATCAGCAGCGACATGATCATCAGAAATGTCGTGAGGATGTTCAGCCCTTTGGAAGTATCGTCCTTGATCGCAGAACCGGCAGAACACCTCGCTGAGCTCGTATCCCAGACTGTTGAGATGCGCTTCGACCTGCCTGCCCAGCCACTCCCGGTCGTCCTGGCTCAGGTCCGGATCGGCGGCCACGAGGCGATAGAAGCCGGAGCGCCCGAGCGTGCCGGTTAGCTCGGCCAGATAATCATAGCTCGCATAGGCGAACAGACCGGCGCTCCTGCCGGCAAACTGGAAGAAACCCACCACGGTCCAGTCGGATTCCTCGCCGAGGACCTTCAAGCGGACTGTGTCTCCTACGTTGATCTCAGGATAATCAGTCCGGAAAAGCTCGCTGAGCACCACGGCGTTTTCATCGCCGGGCTCGATCCAGCGGCCTTCCAACAGGATCGGCTCGATCAGCTCGCTGTCTGCAGGGGGGGCTAGCATCTGGATGCTCTCGCCGGGCTTGCCGTCGTCTCCAACCACCTGCGCCAGCGCCCAGCCCAGCCTTCGACCCGCCCTACGCCGGGAAGCTGAATTAAATCGTTCGTCACACGCTCGATCCGGTAGGACTTGTCGAAGGTCAGGTTGACATCTGCGACGAAATAGCGGCCCAAGCGGTCGATATAGTTTTCGATAGAGAAGCGCACATTGAAGGAGGCGATAAAAATCGCGCCGCCCAGCGACAGGGTCAGCAGCGTGAGCGCCAGGCGGAGGCGCTGGCGGAAGGTGTTTCTGAGCGAGATCAGCAGCGGGCGGGAGAGGCCGCGGACTTTCGCTAAAGCCGGAAGATCCGGCCGCTGCCTTCCTTGCGGGTGGAAGCCGTCCCGCTGAGCGCTTCACGGACGGAGATGCGCGTCCCCTGCAGGATCGGGAAGAGGCCCGCAATCTGGGGCACAATCAGGCGCGATCAGAGCTCACGACCAGGCCAGAGATTGGAACCGGCCGGAGGCCCTGCAGTGTCGAAATTGATCTTCACGGCCAACCACTCGAGCAGCGCCAGGCGGCCTGCTTTGAGGCGGGGAGAGCGATGACCAGCGCGATCAGGCTGAACACCAGGATCAGCAGCATGTAGATGAGCGCAATCTGCCTGCGGCTCGCGCCGACAGTCTTCATGATCCCGATCTGCTCGATCTGCTGGTTGAGCAGGGAAGAAAGTGTGTTGGTTATGAGAAAGCCGCTGAGAAAAACAACCAGCAAGCCGAGCGAGTAGATCACCGCGACCATCGCATCCACATAGGGCAGGTTGGGGTGGTCGGTGCTGCGGCGGACGACTGAGCTCGAGGGTCGCGACTCCATTTTGCTCGAATTCCTCCAGGATCGCATCGGCAGTCAGGCGGATCCTGGCACGATCTTCCTGATCCTTGGAGACGACTGCATAGAGCGTATTGAATCCTTTGGGGTTTCCAGCCAGGGCAGGGTATCCGTGGTGATGTAACCCTGGATCGGGGCGAGGAAGAAACCGCCTTCGCCGCTGTCAGCGCCGATCGTCTGGTCGCGCACGATCCCGACCACCTGCATGGGCCGCACGACCCCGGAGGGGAGCCTGACTTCCAGCTCATCCCCCAGGCTCGCCCCGGTTTCGGCCATTTTATTGACATCCAGGACGATCTGCTTATCTTCAGGCGGCCAGACGCCTTCTACCAGCCTGACCTTGTTGACGGCCTGATCCTTCATATCATCGAGAGTCAGGGCTTTTAGGCTGATGGGCTTCCACTCGTTTTCGGCCACCCGTACTCGCAGGTTCAGGTTATATGCGCCCTGAGCATCGGCAACGCCTTCGACCCGCTCGATGCGCTCGACGAACTCGTCGTTGAAAAGCGACGATACGATCTGGATGTTGGCGGCATTGGCGTCCAGATAGCCGGAACGGATGTCCGCAGCCAGGATCACATAGGTCGTGGTCGTCATGCCGACCGCGAAGAGGCCGACAGCAATCGAAGCGATCACCAGCAGCGAGCGGATTTTATGGCTGAACAGGTCAGAGAGGACCTTTTTCCAGCGCGGGCGCATTATTGATCCTCCCCTGCTCCGTCAGCCGAGACCTGAGCGGAGGCGCTCTCTGCCTGAGGTATCTTGAAATGCTGGGCGATGGATCAGCAGAATCCAGGAGAGGCTGAACTTCGGCTCGCGGCAGGACGAGGAGCTGCCGCGCCTTGATCAGCCGAGCGGAGGCGCTCGACTGAGCAGGTGGAAGGGTCCAAAACACTCCCTGGACCCAGGACGGCTTTGGGATTGGAGCCGGTCTGGAACAGGTCCCCTTTTGAGACGATCAAGATCTGGGCGTTTGAAGGGTCGATGAAATCCGGAAGCGCCGCATCTGGCGGCAGATGAACCCGCTGAGCCAGCTTGCTCAGGCGCAGCAAGGCTGGGATGGGCCCCCCTGGGAAAAGCCCTGGCGACCGCCTCGTCGACCAGCTCGCCATCTGAGATCAGCAGGATGCGGGAGGTGCGCTGCGCCAGAACCTGGTCGTGGGTCACCATCAGGACGGTCTTGCCCTGGGCGACCAGCTCTTCAAAAATCCCGATCACCTGTTCGGCAGTGTTCGAATCCAGGTTTCCGGTCGGCTCGTCTGCGATCAGGATCGGGGGGTCATTGGCAAGGGCGCGGGCGACGGCAGCACTCTGCTGCTGGCCGCCAGAGACGGCCCCCGGCAGCTTGTAGGCCAGCTTCTCCAGGCCGACCCGCTCAAGCAGCTCAAGGGCCCGTTTTTCCCGGCTGGCAGGCGGGTAGACGTTGCAGAAATCCATCGGGAGGATCACATTCTCGACCAGGGTCAGCATGGGCAAGAGCTGGAAGAATTGGAACACGACTCCCATGTTTTTGCCGCGCCAGATCGCCATTTTTCCTTCAGTCAGTTCTTTGATCATGACACTGCCGACCTGGACGGTCCCGGATGTGGGACGGTCGATGCGGGTGAGCATATTGACCAGCGTGGATTTACCGCTTCCGGAGCGCCCCACCACCGAGACGAACTCGCCCTGGCGCACGTCGATGTCAATGCCTTTCAAGACAGCGACCTGGCCTGCCGCCGAATGAGAAGACTTTGGTGATAGCGCGCATCTGGATCACCGGCTCCCCTGGTTGAGCCAATGCTGAAGGCAGGTCGAAGGAGTCAGCTGGCATAGGGTGTGACTCTGCCGTCGCTGATTTGAAGCGTGCGGGAAACCTTCTGAGACAAGACCTGGTCGTGGGTGACCATCAAGATGGTTTTTCCCTGTGAAACCAGCGCTTCAAAGATTCGGAATATGGATTCGGCTGTCAGCGAATCCAGGCGTCCAGTCGGCTCGTCGGCGACGATGAGCGGCGGATCATTGGCGAGGGCGCGGGCGATTGCCACGCGCTGCTGCTGGCCTCCAGAAATTTGAGCAGGGCGTTTGCCGGCGTGGTCCTGCAGGTCTACCTGGCGAAGAAGCTCCATGGCGCGTTCGCGACTCTGGCGAGGCTGGTAAAGACCGCAGAAGTCCATCGGCAGCATGATATTGTCGAGCAGTGAGAGTCCTGGCAGCAGGTGAAAAGCCTGGTAAACGACGCCAAGGTTCCGGCCGCGCCAGAGCGAGATCTCGGTTTCGTTCATCTGGCGCAAATGGATCCCGCCGACCAGCACTTCACCGCTGGTTGCGTGGTCCACGCCCGTGATCATGTTGATTAATGTTGTTTTGCCGGAGCCGGATTTGCCGACGATCGCGACAAATTCAGCTGGCTCGATCTCGACATTTACATCACTCAGGGCGCGGAAGGGTCCGTTTGGCGTGGGGTAATCTTTATCTACATGCTCCAGCCGGATGAGCGGAGGAATGGATCCGGGAAATGCCGAGAGGGAGGAATTTTGAAGCATTAGCGCCATGGGAAACCGATTTATTCGACGAAAGACAGCAGCTTGAAGTGTTGAACAATCTGTAATAAAATAGACATCGTGTTCATTTGATGATCTTCTGATTATAAACAGAAGATCCGAACTGTCAATTCAGAGTTGGAAGTGAATGTCCATTTATGAACAGATGTACAGGATGATGTTATGGAGACAGAGAAAACCAGGGCAGATCGAAGAGTGAGCCGGACGCGCCGCCAGCTGCGCGAAGCCTTGATGGCGCTGATCCTTGAACGAGGCTACAGCGCGGTGACGATTGAGGACATCACCGAGAAGGCGGACCTGGGTCGAACGACTTTTTATTTACATTACCGGGATAAGGAAGAGCTGCTGGTCGAGAACCTGGAAGCGATTGCATCCGATTTGAAGTCCCAGATCGCGGGGATGTTCGGTGAGGGACCTGAGGGATGGCGCAGCCGGACGCACCCGGTCTCGATCGCCTTCAACCATGCTGCGGAGAACCGCGACCTGTACCGGATCATCCTGAAAGGAGAGGTTGGCAGCCGGGCGACCAGCCGGATGCGCGATATCATCCACGAGGCGGCGGTCGAGTTTTTTATCCGACGGATGGGGGGAAGAACGATTGAAAACCCGGAAATACCGCTGGATGTGGTGGCGGGGTATTTCGCGAGCCGCGATGCTGGGTTTTATCACATGGTGGCTGGAAAAGGAGCTGCCCTACAGCGGGGACGAGGCGGCTGATTATTTTGTGAATCTATTTTTTCGCGGGGCGGGGAATGCGCTGGAATGGGAAGCTGGGGTTTGAGAGGAGGCGGATATTTTATACGCCGGGCTCCAATCGAGGAAAATTAAACTATAATAGGCGGAAATCATCCCGGGTTTACAGGCTCAGAAAATGGAATCTATCTGCGTTTACTGTGGTTCATCGGACCGGATTGGGCAGGCTTTCCTGGATGCGGCTGCGCAGATGGGTGCAGCGATCGCAAAGAGGGGCCTGGAGCTGTGGTATGGAGCCGGGTCGACCGGATTGATGGGCGCGGTGGCCGATGGGGCGATCCAGGCTGGCGGCACGGTGATCGGCGTGATCCCGAGGATGTTCAACACGCCGCAGCTTTGCCATACGGGACTGAGCCGCCTGGAAGTGGTCGATTCGATGCACGAACGCAAGCTTCGCCTGGCGAAACGCGCGGATGGATTTATTGCGCTGCCGGGTGGATATGGGACCTTTGAGGAATTGTTCGAGATCCTGACCTGGGCACAGATCGGACTGCACAGCAAGCCGGTCGCGCTCTTGAATATTGAAAGGTATTTTGAACCACTGCTCGCAATGGTCGAGCATGCCCGGAAGCACGGCTTTATTTATGACGAGCACCGAGCCCTTTTCCTGTGCCAGGAGGATCCCGAAGCGCTGCTGGATGCGATGTCAAGCTACAACCCGCCGGCGGGTTTGGACCGCTGGCTTAAGCGAGAAGATGGATAAATCTTTTATTGTGGTATAATGTGCAGGAATGGGGAAGCTCCTGATTTTCTGTCGAGCTTAGCTCGTTTTACACTCAGCGTTCCATTTATCTCGATAAATTGAATTCCCTCGGTCGGTGTTCTAATCTTGTTTTCTTTTTCTAGCCAAACATTCTGCTCGTCTTATTCCCGGCGTTTTTCCGCGCTGGTTATTTTCGATAAATACCCGATCCAATCATAAATTCTTTGGGATGATCCCTATACCCCTTCAGATAGATTAACAGGTTAATATGAAAGTACTTGAATTAGAAAATGCATCTCTCGCCGCGTTGCGCCAAATGGCACGTGATCTGGACGTCCAGAACGCCAACCGGATGAAGAAGGAAGACCTGATTCTAAAAATTCAGCAGGCAGAAGCCGAGCGCCAGGGCCTGGAGCTGCGCGGCGGGATTCTGGAAATCATGAGCGAAGGGATAGGCTTCCTGCGCTCAGGTCATTACCAGCCGGGACCTTATGACGTCTACGTCTCTCAATCCCAGATCCGGCGCTACAACCTGCGAAACGGGGACCTGGTGATCGGACAGGTGCGGCCGCCGCGCGAATCAGAGCGCCATTACGGGCTTCTCAAGGTCGAATCGGTCAATGGAATCAATGCCGAGGAGTCGAAATACCGGCCGACCTTTGAATCGCTGACACCGATTTTCCCTGACCGACGCTACGATCTGGAGACCGATCGACACACCCTGGCAACTCGCCTGATCAACCTGGTAACCCCTGTCGGGCGCGGCCAGCGCGGCTTGATCGTTTCGCCTCCAAAGGCGGGCAAGACGACGATCTTGAAGCAGATGGCGAACTCGATCTCAACGAAATACCCGGAAGTGCACTTAATGGTCGCATTGATCGGCGAGCGCCCGGAGGAAGTGACTGACATGGACCGCTCGGTGGAGGCTGAGGTGATCTCATCGACATTTGATGAGCCGGTGACCTCGCACGTCCGCGTCGCCGAGATGGCATTGGAGCGAGCCAAGCGTCTGGTAGAGATCGGCCGGGACGTGGCCATTTTGATGGATTCGATCACCCGCCTGGCACGGGCTTACAACCTGGTGGTCACGCCATCGGGTCGAACACTTTCCGGCGGCATCGATCCTTCGGCGCTCTACCCGCCCAAGCGCTTTTTTGGCGCAGCCCGCAACATCGAGGAAGGCGGCTCGCTGACGATCATCGCGACCTGTCTGGTCGACACCGGCTCGCGAATGGACGATGTCGTCTATGAGGAGTTCAAGGGCACTGGCAACATGGAGCTTCACCTTTCTCGAAGGCTCCAGGAACGGCGCGTCTTCCCGGCAATCGACATTGAGCGCTCATCCACCCGGCGAGAAGAGCTGCTGTTGGGGCCGGATATCACCCCGCGCGTCTGGACGATGCGGAGAATGTACGATCAGATGGTACAGGCACCGCCGCACGGCGCCGGCCTGGATCCATCGACCGCAACTGAGGCAATCTTGCAGCGGCTGCAGCGGACAGCAGACAATATCGAATTCCTGGAAACCCTGACCGAAGAGAAATAGGAAAGAGGAGAATACGGTGGCAAAAGACGAATTTGAACCCAAAACGGATGTAATCGCCGAGACTGACAGCTACATGGCCTGGAAGGCCGACGAGCCGGATGGAGAGACAACCTATCATCTGGAATTGGGCAACGTGACAGTGCACTTCTTTCGCGAGGAATGGGAAGAGCTACTCCGCCTGGTCAAGCTTCTGACCGAGTGATCCATCGCTCAGACCGAATCAATCTTTAACCTCCTGGAGGTCAACCAGACCTCAGCGGGGAGGGTGGTCGGTTACCCATTTAATCTAAAAAAGAGCGCGAGCTGATCAGCTCGCATCTTTTTTGTTAAGAGGCTTACTGGGTGATTTGATCGACGTAAGGGACGACGCCGTTACAGGTTTCGGTGAACGCTGCAGAGACATCCGACCAGGTGAGGCGGGTGGAGGTGGTCCAGGCCTGGTGAATCGCGTAGGAAACGCAGCCAGGACCGGCGTGGTAATTGGCGATCGTCAGCCGCCACAGGTCTTCATACGTTGCGACGCGTCCTGCCATTTGATTCGTCGCGGTATAGATGGTCCGGGCGATCTGGGCGCAGTTTGCGACGAGGGTGTTGGCAAAAAGCGAAACGGTGACGTGGGCGTTGCTCAGATCGATCCCGGTCGGGCAATCCGGACAGTCGGCGCGGGCCTGCAAGGCGAGGGCGCCGCGCAGGATCGCCTGATCCTTGCTTGAGAGCCCGAAATAACCCTGAGCACAGGCTTCGGTTGAGAGCACAAGCGGGCAGAACTGGTTAAAAAACTCGCTGTTCCACATCAGGACCACATCGGTGCCTCTTTCGGTGATCTGTCCCAGGCCGAACTCGAACGGCACACGGAAGACGCCCGGCCAGAACTGGCTTTCCTGGGCGAACAGATTCTTCATCAATTGAGCCGGCACGCCGGTTTGTTTACCGACCTCAATGATGCGCTGATCAAACTGGTTCTGCCACTCTTCGATAATCGGGCGGGATTTTTCAAGGCCGCAGGCATCGGCGTAGCCGTTCGAGAGCATCCCTCCGTTGGGGCAGGCGGATACATCGACGAGGTCCTGCACAATCAAGCGACCGGCGAGATAGTAATATGGATTTTCGGAAGCAAGCAGCTCAAAGTGGTCCGGCGAGGACAGCCAGGTCGGAGGATCGCCCACAGGGGGGAAAGATTCCCAGATGGCGGCGCAGCTTGCCAGCGCAGGACCCTGCCACTGGGAGCTGATCACATCCACAAACCAGCCGCTTCCGCCTGGCTCTGGTGAGACGCCCGTGTCCACCACCCGAACCTGTGCGGTAAACCGATCGCTTTCGTCTCCGTAACTCGAGCTCGCCCAAAACTCAACGGTTGACCCTAAGATCGGGGAGGTATGGAGTGGGATTTTGCAGACATCGCCTGCACATGCAAAGGGTTCAGCGTCATAGGTCCCCTGGATAGAAAGGATGGAATGATCTGGGAGCGGTTCTTCTCCGGTGAGGACTAAGGTCGGGAGGGATGGGCAGAAATTTGTGGGCGGCGTCGGAGAGCAGCCTTCCAGAGTCACCCAAACAGCCGACTCGGGCAGCTCTACGATCACTTCGCGCTCTTTGGGTGTGGTAGCAAACAGCAGCATATACACTCCAGAGCATTCGGTCGGAACATCCTTGTTGCAGGAGGGCGTATTGACCCAGGCAGCGGCGATGGCAGAACCGCAATCGGCTGCTACTTCATCTACGGACGGCAGACCTTCGTGGTCGATGAAGACCCGGCAGATCACGCTGTTGTTGGCCCATTCGATGAGCCACCATTCGTATTCCGTGTAGGGGAGGATGATCGTTGTAAAGCGGGACGAGTCCTGGGCGCGTGCAACAGTTCTCATACCTACCTGGGTTTGAAAGAGAATCCCAAGCAAGCATACCGCGCCGAAGACCCGATAGGCTGCCCGCATCTTAACGCAAACATAACATGTTCGTCAAAAAATGTCAACATACTGGCCTTACGGCTTTGTATTGATTCCCGACCCTCGGCGTGATAAACTGTAGCTTAACCTGACTCCTGGAGCAAGGGAAATGCCTCCTATTCTGTATCTGATCGATGGACACGCGCTTGCTTACCGCACCTATTTTGCCCTGACCAGCGGATCGGGAACCGGTTTTCGCACGCACAGCGGAGAACCGACTGCCGGTGTATTTGGTTTCATGAGCGTGCTGCTGCGGATCCTGGAACAAGAGCACCCGGACTACCTCGCGGTTGCATTCGATGTTGGACGCACCTTCCGAGATGACCTGTTTGCCGACTACAAGGGGACGCGCGAGAAGATGCCGGACGACCTGCAGATTCAGATGAAGCGCATACGGCAGCTGGTGGACGCGCTGAACATCCCGCGGCTGGAAGCGGAAGGATACGAAGCAGACGACGTGCTGGGCTCGGTCGCGCGGGATGCAGTCCGGCGAGGCCTGGGGGTAAAAATCATCACAGGCGACCGCGACCTGCTGCAGCTGGTGGATGAGCGGATCGTCGTCAGCCTGCCCGGAAAGAGCCTGTCCGATTCAAAAGATTACCTGGCGGAGGACGTGCTGGCATACCTCGGCGTGCGCCCGGACCAGGTGGTGGATTACAAGGCGCTGGTTGGCGACAAATCGGACAACATCCCGGGCGTCGCCGGGATTGGCGAAAAGACCGCCACGAATTTACTAAAAGAATACGACAACCTGGAGGGGGTATACGCCCACCTGGATGCGCTGCCAGCCGGCGTCAAGAAGAAGCTTGAAACCGGGCGCGAGAATGCGCTGCTCAGCCGGAGGCTGGCGGAAATCGTCACGAGCCTGGAGATCCCCCTGGACCTGGATCGGGCGCGCAGCTCGGAGTTTGACCTTGGGGAGGTCGAGCCGCTGTTTCGCGAGCTGGAGTTCCGGACCTTGATGACGCGCCTGACAGAGCTGGCGCGCTACTACGGAAAAGCTGTCCCGCAAAGCGGCATGCAGCTGAACCTATTCGAGCCGGCAAAAAAGGCACCCATCTCAGCGGCCGAACCGCGGCCTGGCTTAGAGGAAGGACCCGATCGACCAGCTGAGATTGTAGATACCCCGGAGAAACTTGAAGCCCTGGTCAAGCGGCTGAATGGGGCGCACGAGATTGCGTTTGACACAGAAACGACTTCGACTGACCAGATGCGCGCCGATCTAGTTGGGATCGCGCTCGCAGTGGATGAAGAAGTTGGTTATTATATCCCGCTGGGCCACATTCGGTCCGAGACCCCGCAGCTCCCGGTGGAGACAGTGCTGGAGGCGCTGCGCGCGCCGCTGACGGATCCGACCATCCCGAAGTCGGGCCACAATTTGAAATATGATTTTGTGCTCCTGGCGCGGCACGGATTGCGCGCCTCCCCGCTGGCGTTTGACAGCATGATCGCGGAATGGCTGACAGATCCGGCTTCGCGAAACCTCGGATTAAAGAACCTGACCTGGGTCCGGCTCGGCATCCAGATGACCCATATCGAGGAATTGATCGGCAAAGGCCGCAGCCAGATCACGATGGACCAGGCGCCGGTGCGCCAGGCGGCTGATTACGCCGCGATGGACGTCCGGGCGGTGTTGATGCTGGAACCCGAGCTGACTGCTGAGCTGGAGCAGAAACATTCAAAGCGGCTGTTCGATGAGCTGGAAATGCCGCTCGTACCGATCCTGGCAGATATGGAGATGGAAGGGGTGGCCCTGGATGTTGGATTTCTTAACCGGATGTCCGAGGAACTGCACGAACGCCTGATTGGAATCGAGGATGATGTCCAGCAAGCCGTGGGGTATTCGTTCAACTTAAATTCGACACAACAGCTGTCGGTGGCGCTGTTCGACCGCCTGAAAATCCCGGCGCCGGACCGGACCCAACGCACTGCCAGCGGGCATTATTCCACCTCGGCAGACGTGCTGGAGAGCCTGCAGGGCAAGCATCCTGTCGTGGATTCACTGCTGGTTTATCGCGAGCTCTCCAAGCTCAAATCCACCTACCTGGATGCGCTGCCCGGGCAGGTGAACCCGCAGACGGGGAGGGTGCACACATCCTTCAACCAGACGGGGTCGGTGACCGGGCGGCTGGCTTCTTCGGATCCGAACCTGCAGAACATTCCAATCCGGACCGAGATCGGTCGCCGGGTGCGAAACGCCTTTGTCGCCTTGCCGGGGAGCTACCTGTTGGGGGTGGATTATTCCCAGATTGAGCTGCGGATCGTCGCCCACATGGCAGGCGACCAGGCAATGCTCGACGCATTCCGGCGGGGGCAGGATATCCACGCGACGACAGCGGCTGCTATTTACGGTG
Organism: uncultured Chloroflexia bacterium; assembly: GCA_963726375.1. Lineage (GTDB taxonomy): Bacteria > Chloroflexota > Anaerolineae > Anaerolineales > UBA4823 > UTCFX2. The sequence continues at coordinate 721,833 of CAVSCE010000008.1, forward strand.
TCCCGCTGGCCGAAGTGACCAAAGAGCAGCGCCGGCGGGCGAAAGGTGTAAATTTCGGGCTGATCTACGGGATGAGCGCATTTGGACTGACACGCTACGCAGAGCTGACTCTGGCAGAGGCTGAAGATTTTGTCGCCGAATATTTCAGGCAGTTCCCGGGAGTGAAGCGCTACCTGGATGGGATGAGACGCCTGGCAGCTGACCAGGGGTACGTGGAGACGCTCTTGGGCCGACGGCGCTACTTCCCGGGGCTCAAATCGGCAGGATTCAACCAGCGCAGCCGAGAGGAACGCGAAGCGATCAACGCGCCGATCCAAGGATCAGCAGCAGACATCATGAAAATCGCAATGCTGCGCGTCCCGCAAGCACTGAAAGATCGCGGGTTATCCGCCCGGGTGATCCTTCAGGTACACGATGAGCTGGTGCTAGAATGCCCGGAAAAAGAGCTCGCCCGAACTGCCGAGCTCGTCAAAACCGTCATGGCAGATGCTTACGAGCTGAGCGTGCCGCTTTCGACGGAAGCCCGTTATGGGCGAAATTGGGGTGAGATGGAAACCTTTTCAGGGTAGCAGCAGGTTCTGGCAGGAGAGACGATGGCTGAGGAAGACGAGCGATTTCAACAGGCTATGGACCAGGGCCACTCTGCTGCCTGGGACCAGGATTGGGAGGAGGCGGCAGAGCTTTACCGTCAGGCTGTGGAGAGCTCACCGCATAACCCGCAGGGGCTCACCCACCTGGGATTGGCCTTGATCGAGCTTCAAGAATATGAGGAAGCGCTCGAGTGCTATCAAAAGGCGGCGAAAATTGCCCCGGACGATCCGCTCCCGCTGGAAAAATGTGCTCAGCTTTATGAACAGCAGGGAAAGTCGAACCAGGCCGTGCAGGCTTCATTGGGCGCGGCTGAGCGATATCTGAAAACTCGTGAAGTTCGAAAGGCGATCGACAACTGGGAGCGCGCCGCCCGGCTCGATCCGGAGAACCTGCAAGCGCATGCTCGGCTTGGACTGGTATACGAACGATTGGGTGAAAAGCCGAAGGCGGCTGCGGAGTACCTGGCCTGTGCGAGCATCCTGCAGAGCTCTGGAAGGCTGGATCAAGCCCGCCAGGCGGTGGAAGGGGCCCTCAAAGTCCTGCCGGAAAGTGCAGAAGCTCAACGCTGCCTGAACCTGCTGAAAGATTTCAAGCCGCTGCCGAAAGTTACCCCCCCGCAGGGCAGGAAAAATTCGGCCGGAATATCGGGATACCACCTGAAGCCAGATGCGAAATCCGAGAAAATCGAGGCAGAGCCGGAGCTTGATCCGATCTCCTCGGCCTGCCAGAACGCCCTGGCAATACTGGCAGGAGTCCTGTTTGACATGGACGAAGGCGAAAGCCCTGCTAACAGGAGAAGCGACCACCAGACAATCCTTTCTGGAGCAGCTGGATTGCCGTCCAGACCGAAGGACCGCACCCGGCTGATGCTCCACCTCTCGCAAGTTATCGACCTGCAGGCGCGAGGCGATTACGGCAGGGCTGCGGACGAGCTTCAGCGGGCAGTGGAAGTGGGGTTAGAGCACCCGGCGGCTTTTTTCGATCTTGGATACCTGCATGCGCAGGTAAATCGGTTGGAGAAGGCGATAAAAAATCTACAGATTGCAGTCAAAAACGCCGATTATGCGCTGGGGGCACGGCTGCTGCTGGGAGAATTGCTGCTAAAAAAAGGCCGGACTGACGATGCTTCTTTCGAATACCTGCAGGCATTAAAGCTGGCTGATATCGAGCTCACTCCCTTGAAACAACGGAAGGAACTGCTGCAGCTGTATGAGCTTTTGATCGAATCGCAGCGCCAGCAGAATGACCCTCAAGTCCAGGAGCGGTTGTGCGGGAACATCCAGGGAATGCTTGCCCGACCTGACTGGCGATCACAGCTCCAGCGAGCCCGGAAGCAGCTCCCCGGCCAGGGTGAAAAAGGACTGCTGATCCCGCTCGGCGAGGTCTTTTTAGAGGCGCGCAGCAGCCAGGTGGTTGAATCGGTTTCGGCAATATACGAGATGGTGGAGCGCGGCCAGTTCAGCTCCGCGATGGAAGAGGCTTATTTTGCCCTTCAGGTTGCACCAGCTTATCTGCCGATGCATGCGATAATGGGCGATATGCTTTTTAAACAGGGGGACTACGAGCGAGCCGTGGCAAAATATCAGGTATTGGGGCGCGCCTATGCGGTCCGGAACGAGATGCCGCAGGCGATTCAGTATTTCCGAAAAGTTGTCGAACTGGCACCAGCGGACCTGGCGGCGCGAACGAAGCTGATCGACGAGCTGCTTGCATCCGGGCAAGTTGAAGAAGCGATAGAAGAATATGCCCGTCTGGCAGAAGCGCATTACTCCCAGGCGGATCGCGCCACTGCGAGACGGACTTATCTGGAGGCAATACCAGGCCGCGCAACAGGCCAACGCAGACCGGGCTTTGAAAGTTAAGCTGCTCCATCGCGTCGCAGATATTGATATGCAGATCCTGGACTGGCGCCAGGCTGCCCGCATCTATCAGCAAATCCGCTCGATCCAGCCGGAGGACGAAGAAGCTTGCCGGCAGATCATCCAGCTCAACCTGAGGCTGGGGCAGGAACAGACCGCCATGGCAGAGCTGGATCAGCACATCGCTGCTCTGACAAAAAGCAAACAACCCAAGAAACTGGTTTTTTTCATGGAGCGGCTGGCGCAGGAAAACCCTGAGCAGATTTCGATCCGGCGCAGGCTGGTAGATGCTTATACGGCGGCGGGTTTGAAGACAGAAGCCGTCGCGGAGCTGGATAGGATCGCAGAAATGCTGCTGCAATCCGGGGACCGCGCCGGCGCGATCCAGCTGATTGAAAGAATCCTCACCCTGGAGCCGCCTGATCGGACGGAATACAGATCCCTATTAAGCCGACTGCAGACTGAATAGGAGTACCAGGGATTACCACCAGATCTGGAAGGACGTTTTCGTCCTGGCTTCACGACCTGAATGGGTGGCTTTGACGGCGACCTGGACCAGACCGACGTCTTGCGATGCGTATTCGAAGGTGAAATGGGTAATGCCCTGAGCATCGGTGAGATCCTTCACGATATAGAGGGCTTTCTCGCCGTTCGGCATCTGCACCGCCATTGTGATTTGGGCAGATTCGACCGGGTTGAAGGGATTGATCCTGGACGATCACGTTGATCGTCTGGCTGCCTTCAAGCGGGGTGACTGCTTGAGCTGGATAGGCACGCACCTGCATGCTGGTGGCTGAGGTAAGGAATTGGGGTGTGCTTTTCTGGATCCCAGGAGGGGACTGACTGCCCTGGCAGCCTGCGCAAGTGACCAGAACCGACAGCAGGACGAAAAAGGCAAACAATCGCGTGCGCATGGGTTGATTATAATGCAATCCAAATTTCAAGCCAAGTCACAGATGCTTCTTCTATACATCCGGCTACCCGGAGTCGGCGGCTTGAAGGGCAGCATGATTATCTCCAGCGGTGTTGAAACAATCCATCAGCAGCGGGGTAGCAGCAAGAATCAGATCTGCCCCGGCGCGCGCCAGCTCATCCGGCTCCCCAAAACCGCACAGCACCCCGACGGTTTGAGCGCCAGCCGACCGGCCGGCACGGATATCGACGGTTGTGTCTCCGACCATCAGGCAGCTCTCCGGGGGGACCCCGAGGAAGCGGGCGGCGTAAAGAACGGGTTCCGGGTGCGGTTTGGTCCGACGGCAGGTGCCGCCGGTGACGACGACCTTGAAAAAGCGGCTCAATTGATGCATCTCCAGAAAAACCTGGGAAGCTCGAGCGCTGCTGGCGCTTACGACAGCCAGGGGATATCGGCTGGATAATGAGGCCAGCATTTCGGGGACGCCGATGATCATCGACTGCGCCCCGGATCGGTGAGCGGCGCTTCCGCCCGAGAAATCGTCGAGCAGACTGGAAAAATGCTGGTCGAATCCGAGGCGGTCAAAAAATGCCTGGAGGAGGTTTCCCGGTCTCTCCATCTTCATAACCAAACGCCTGGCCAGCTCTGCGGGGCTGCCGCCCAAAAGCATCGCGGGGAACCGCCCGAGAACTGCGGTCATCCGGGCGACCATCTGGTCATCGGTATCTCGCAACGTTCCGTCGACGTCGAAGCAAATTGCCTGGATCCGGGAAATATTGAGAGGCATCGAGAGTTTCTCAGGGTTGGTGTAGAATCATGACAGGTGAAAAATGCTCAGACCGCTGCGTTTCATACAAGAACCGATCGAGGTGTCATTCAACAAGCCGCCGACGCTCGAGAAAAAGCCCGGGCCGCCGAACGCCTTTCACTGGCGAGGACAGCAGTACAGGATCGCGGAAGTGATCAGCGAGTGGCACGATTACCGCCGGCGCGGCAGGATGGCGCGAAACATGAGCACAGAACATTCCCAGGCGGCCCAGCAAAGTGGGTCGTGGGGGGTAGGCCAAGACTACTACCGGGTGCGGACGGAGGATGGTTATTTCTTCGACCTGTATTATGACCGGGCTCCCAAGGATGTCGACCAGAGAAAAGGCGCCTGGTTCCTGGACCGAGAGCTGAGCGACCAGCCCTAGCGGTGGTCCTTCAGCCAGCTCAGCAGCCGCTCGCCGGACCAGGCATTGATGACGTTTTGAGCAGAAACCCAGCCGCGCCGGGCGGTTGAGACGCCGAAAAAGCGCATGTCCAGGTCGCCCTCGCTGTGGGCGTCGGTGTTGATCGCCAGCATGACCCCAGTTTCGACCGCCCGGCGGGCATGGATATCGTCCAGATCCAGGCGGGAAGGGTGAGAATTAATCTCCAGGGCGGCACCAAATTCGGCGGCAGCCTCCATCAGAGCGTCCATATCCAGGTCGGCACCTTCGCTGACCCGGGATCATCCGGCCGGTCGGGTGAGCGAGGATGTCGACGTGCGGGTTGCGGAGGGCGTTCAGGGCGCGTAAAGTGACCTGCTGGCGCGGCTGGCGCAGGCTGGAATGGAGGGCGGCGATCACGATATCCAGCTTTTCGAGCGCTTCATCCGGGAAGTCTAAGGTCCCATCGGCGCGGATTTCGACCTCGCAGCCCTGCAGCAGGCGGATCGAATCGCCCAATTCGGCCTGAACCGCATCAATCTCGGCGCGCTGGGCCTTCAGCTCATCGACCGAGAGCCCGCCGGCGACTCCGAGGCTGGCGGAATGGTCAGTGATCGCCAGGACTTTCAAGCCGCGCCGCAGAGCGGCTTCCGCCATCTGGCGGACCGTGAGGCGCCCGTCGCTCCAAGTGGTGTGGCAGTGCAGCTCGGACTGGAGGTCAGCCATCTCGACCGTACGCGGGAGCGCGCCTGCCAGGGCAGCCTGGACTTCACCGCGGTCTTCGCGCAGCTCCGGCGGGATCCAGGGCAGGCCGAGCAGCGCATACACTTCTTCTTCGCTGGCGCAGAGGATCTCGCTTCCGTCTGGACGCAGGAAGGACTGGTCGGAAAGCGAGAGGCCGCGCTTGATCGCGAGCTCGCGCAGGCGGACGTTGTGGTCTTTCGAGCCGGTAGCGAACTGCAGGGCGGTGCCGAAGCGCTCGGGCGGGTGAACCCAGAGCTGGGCGCGAAGGCTGCTGCGGAACTCGACGCTCGCCTTGGTGGGACCGCTGCCAAGGACACGCTCGACGTCCGGGTGGGTCGTGAAGGCCTGCATCACGGAGGCCGAATCGGCCGCGGCGACGACCAGGTCGATGTCGCCGACCGTAGATCGCATGCGGCGCAAGCTGCCGGCGGCTTCGGCTTTCTCAACGCCGGGAATGCCCCTCAGGAAGGCGAGCATCTGCTGGGTGAACGGCCAGGCCTTGCCGAGCGGGATGCGGTCAGAGCGGCGGGATAGCGTTTCGATCCCGAGGAGAAGGCGGGCTTCGGATTTCTCGCCCATGCCGGGGAGGCTTCGGAGCTGACCGAACCGGGCAGCGGCTTCCAGCTCGGCTAAAGTGGTGATATTGAGCTGCTTCCAGAAAAGGGCGACCTTCTTGGGCCCCAGGTCGGGCACCTGGAGCAGGTCGACAAGGGTGGGAGGAACTTCAGCTTCGAGACGCTCGAGAAATTCAAGCCGGCCGGTGGTGAAGAGCTCGTCGATCTTCTCGGCGATCGCCTTTCCGACGCCGGGGATCTCGGTGAGCGCGGCCTTCTTTCCAGTATTCGACGGCCTCGCGGCCGAGGTTGACCAGGCTGTCGGCGGCCTTGCGGTAGGCGAGGATCTTGTAGATGACCTCGCCCTTGATCTCGAGCAGGTCGGCGATCTTCGTGAAGATCTCGGCGAGCTGGAGGTTGGAGTAGTTTTTATATGGTGTGGACATAGGCAGTCCAATTTTACCAGGGAACGAATGAGAGTCCCAATTGGTCGGGGCTGTTTAATTTGAAAGGCGCAATGGAGTTTTTGGATCGGCTGGCGGGGTATAATTTGAAAGATCAGGCTGGCGGCATTCACGGCAAAGATCAGCTCCAGATGGAGAAAATTCAAGGTAATCGACTCCTGTTCATCGGCATTGCTATGCTCACGCTCCTCTGTGGGGGAGCGATCTGCCTGGCTGTCAGCCTGCCCACGGGGGCGCTGGCGCTGCGCAGGGCTGCGAGGCTGAACGATACAAGTGCAGCGGCGCCGACCGGGACACAAGCGCTGACGACTCTGCCGACAGGGCAGCCCAACACCGGGATCGACCGATTTCTTGACCCAAACCCCCAGCCTGACAATGACGACGACTTTAATACCGCCGACGGCTTTGGAACCGTCTGTTTCCCCCACAGTCCCGCTGGAGGGTCCGGCGCCTGAGCCGACCCAAGCTCAAGTCCTACCCGGACCCAGCCCGACTTTTCCCTCGGTCGCACAGGATGCCTGGTGCGTGCCCTGGAACTCTCCGACGGAGCGAGCGAGCGTGGTACGGGTGATCGACGGCGTGACGATCGAGGCTTTGGTCGGAGGAGAGACCCTGGAGGTGCGCTATATCGGGATCGACATGCTGGAATACGAGAGCGATTGGACAGTCTGGGAGCGATCGACTGCCAAGAACCAGGAGCTGGTAGAAGGCGAGCAGGTGCTGCTGATCGAGGGGTTGCGGGACAGCGACGAAGAGGGACGCCTGCTGCGCTTCGTGATGGCAGGGAGCGTTTTTGTCAACCAGGAGCTGATCGAGAGCGGCTACGCGGCCGCCCAAAACCAGCCAGAGGACCCGAGCTGCGCCGAGACATTCCGAGGCAGAGCAGGCTGAAGCGATCCTGGCCAGGCGAGGTCTGTGGGCGCCGGCGCCCACGCCGACCCGCACGCTGGCGCCGGCGACTGCGACCGTCCCGACGAGCGGAGCGCTGGTGATCATCAACGTCGCCTATAAAGGCACGATCTGGCAGGAGCCGGAAGAATATGTCGAGGTTTTCAACTCGGGCACCCAACCGATCCAGCTGGAAGGCTGGTCGGTGAGCGATATCGAGAACCACACGTTTGTGTTCCCCAAATTTGTCCTACAGCAAGGCGGCTTCTGCCGGGTCTACACCAACTATTATCGGCCAACAGAATGCGGTTTCAGCTTTTATCGGGCATCGCCGATCTGGGATAACAACGGAGATTGTGCCTATTTAAAGGATTCGACCGGAAGGCTGGTCGACGAGTTCTGTTATTAATAATTCAACCTATTTTTCTTTCTGAGGAGTGAGGGAATGGCTGAGATCATCTGTCCGAAATGCAAATCGCCCAACCGGGGGACTGCCCAATTCTGTTCGGAATGCGGCACACCGCTGCTCAGCGGAACCGGACCCAGAGAAACTTCCCCCGCCAGACCCGCTCCAGCCCCGGAAGACGAGACGCTGATTCAGCGGAGAGAAAATATCCTCCAGAACCGCTACCGGATTGAGGAGCAGCTTGGGCAGGGGGGCTTCGGCTCGGTCTACCGCGCCTGGGACCTCAACCTGAACCGGGTCTGCGCCATTAAAGAGAACCTTGCGGTCTCGGCGGATGCGCAGCGCCAGTTTATGCGCGAGGCGACGGTGCTGGCAAACCTTTCCCATTCAAACCTGCCGCGCGTGATCGATCACTTCATCGTCCCCGAGCGGGGTCAATACCTGGTGATGGATTACGTCGCGGGCGAGGACCTGGAGAGCATGCTGGCTCGAGATGAAATCGTCCCGGTGGATACAGCGTTAAGGTGGATCCTACAGGTGGCTGATGGATTGGAATACCTGCACCGCCAGCAGCCGCCGATCTTCCACCGCGACGTCAAGCCTGCGAATATCCGGGTGACTCCGAACGACCAGGCGATGCTGGTCGATTTCGGGCTCGTCAAAGTGTTCGATGCGCACAACCTCACGACGCAGGGGGCGCGCGCGATCACACCGGGATACGCGCCGCCGGAGCAGTACGGGCGCGGCGGGACCGATGCGCGCACGGATATCTATGCGCTCGGGGCAACCCTCTATATGCTTGTGACCGGGCACGAGCCGTTGGAAAGCGTACGGCGCATGGTCGGAGAGCACCTGCCGAGCGCGCACTCGGTCAATCCTGAGGTGCCGCTGCCGGTAAGCGATGCGATCGAACGCGCCATGGCCCTGGATCCAGCCGGCCGGTTCCTGACCGTCGCCGAATTTCGGCGCACGCTGCAGTCCGCTCAATCTGCCCTGGCACAGGCCGGTCGGAAAAAGGATCCTGCTACCGTGCTGGTCGAACCAGCAGGCGAGGTCCCTGTCCCGCCACAGCAAGACGCTCGCAAGGGGAAACCCTCGGCACCGGTCCCCCTTCGTACCGAAAGAATGGCGGAAAATATCCCGATGACGACGGTAATTGGGCCGGCCGCACCTCCGGCTGCAGAACGCGTGGTCAAACCGGCGAAAGGAGGCACAAAGTGGCTGGGAATCGCGATCGGGGGAGTCCTCGTCATTGTGGCATGCCTGGGTCTTTCAGCGGTCCTGGCGACTTATTTCTTCAGGGACCAGGGCGACCCGGTCGAGCAAACGCTGACAGCACGGGTAGAGCTGAACGACCCGGTTCAGGCGACGCTGACGGCCAGGGTACAGGCGACATTATCGGCGGCGGGAGGCGTTGAAGCGACCTCGACCAGGCCGCCCTCTGCAGCTAACCCGACCGCTGCGGCTCCAGCATCAACCAATCCGGCCACCAACCCGCCCCCCAACAAGGCGACCGCAACTCAACCGACAGGCAGCAGCGCGACGGAAAAAGCCCGGGAAAAAACCCTTACTGATCTGTTTGAGAGCGCGGCACTCATTTACGGCCCAAAATCAGGCCGAATCCTGCATAAAGCCGAGAATGGATTTATCGAGACGATCTCCGCCTCCGTTGGCGTGAGAAATTTCATCACGGACGTCACTTTTGTGACACCCTATTCGGCAGAAGAAGGAGATTGGGATTTCGGGGTTCTTTTTCGAAGGGGAGAATCAAACGTTCAATACCGGCTGGTGTTCCTGTCTGACAAGAGCTGGATCCTGACGAACCATACCGGCTCTTCCTCCGGCGAGACCGTGGCCGAGGGGGTGATCGAGGGTATGAAAACCGGCGCCGGGGAGTCTAACTCGGTGCTGCTCTATGCGATCGAAGGTAAAGGTTATCTCTATTTCAACGAGGAATTCATCTCCGAGCTGGACATCTCGACCCATTACTCGGGCGGGATCATGCTTGGGATCGGATTTTATGATGGCACCGAGAAGACCGGAAAGCTGACCGAGTACAAGGATTTTTCGGTCTGGAAACTGCCGATCGAGCCTTAATCTTAATTGGCGAATTCCAACGCGACCCAATCTCCGGACTGGATGGTCTTCAGCCGCCGCAAACCGTTCCGAAGCGCGGCGGCTTCGACCTCGGCGGCTTGAAGATCCAGGATCCCAGAAAGCACAAGGATTTCCATCCGGTGTCAGAAGCCGTGCCAGACCTTCGTCCAGCAGGCGGATACAGACTGGGGCGAGGATATTGGCCAGGACCAGCCCGGCGCGAGTTAAGGGATAGGATCCGCTCAAGACCTCCGATAGAGAGCCTACGGCAAGATCGAGCCGGTCGGACAGATTGTTTCTGGATGCATTTTCGAGTGCTGCGCGGACAGCATCAGGATCGATATCCAAGCCCAGAGCCCGAGAGGCGCCAAGCCGGAGGGCAGCGATCGATAGGATCGCCGTTCCGCAGCCGAGGTCGATCACATCGATTGCAGAGGATCCAACCGGCCGGACCTCCAGGATTTCTTCGATCAATTCCAGGCAGAGCTGGGTGGTCGGGTGAGTGCCTGTGCCGAAAGCCATCCCGGGATCGATCCAGATGGGTTCCCGCCCATGGGGAGGGACTTCCAGCCAGGCAGGGATGATCATCAGCCTTTTTCCGATCGGGATGGGATGGTAATGCAGCTTCCAGGCTTCTGCCCAGTCATTTTCGAGCAATCGTCTTGAACTGCGGCTCGGGGAGCGGGCGGATCCGACCGAGATACCAGAGCGCTTCTTCCAGACGCTGGCGCTTCTCCTCCAGGCGTTCGTCCATCGACAGATAACCGAAGACCCGCAGCGGACCGATCGGCTGACCGGCTGACCCGTCCATGGTGTTGGTGACTGCGGTGGATTCGATCGCGACGCCACCTTTGACAAATCGGGCGAGCACTTCAGCGACCGGCTCAACAAGCTCGTCTTCGACGGTCAGGGAGATTTCAAGGAGGGAGTTATCAGGCATAGCGGATCAGTCAGACGCCGAGGGTCTCTTTAAGCCAGTCCAGAAAACCGCGCTCGGTAGGGTGGACTTCGCTTCCCAGGCTGATCGCCAGTTTTTCAAAAATCTCACGCTGCTCGGCATTCAGGCGGGTGGGGATTTCGAGATTGACAACGATGAGCTGGTCACCTCGCCCGCTGCCGCGCAGCCTGGGAACGCCTTTGCCTTTGAGCTGCAGGACTTTACCCGGTTGAGTCCCATTGGGTATGCGCAGGGTCGTTGGTCCGTCGACCGTCGGGACTTCCACTTCTGCGCCGAGTGTAGCCTGGGCGATATTGACGTTCAGGTCGAGCAGGATATCGTATTCGCGGCGGCGGAAAAATTTATGGGGTTTGACCTGGATTGCAATCAATAAATGTCCGTTTGGACCGCCGTTCTCGCCGGGTTGGCCTTCACCAGACAGGCGGATCTGGGTGCCGCTGTCCACGCCTGCAGGGATTTCGACGACCTTGCGGCGGGTCCGGCGCTCCAGCCCACGGCCCTGGCAGGTCAAACAAGGCGAGGAGATGGTTTCCCCTTCACCGCGGCAAGCCGGACAGGTCGCCACCTGCACCATCGAACCCAGGATGGTCTGGCGGACCTGGCGGACTTCACCGCTGCCGTTGCAGCTTGAGCAGCGGGTCGGCGAAGTGCCTGGTTTCGCACCGCTGCCGCCGCAGGTGCTGCAGATTTCATCCCGGGTGATTTCAACTTCTTTCTGGATGCCAAATACGGCTTCTTCGAAGGTCAGCTCAAGGCGGTACTGCAGGTCGGCGCCGCGCCGCGGAGCATTGCGAGCGCGGGCCGAGCTGCGTCCAAAGCCGCCGAAACCAAAAAGATCGCCAAATATATCTGCGAAATCGAAGTCCACGTTGAAATCGGGAGCTCCACCCGGACCGCGCACACCGGCATGACCAAATCGATCATAAGCTGAGCGCTTCTCCGGATCGGAGAGCACGGCATAAGCTTCGTTGATCTCCTTAAAGCGTTCCTCTGCATCGTGAGATTTGTTGACGTCCGGATGATATTGACGCGCCAGCTTTCGGAAGGCAGCCTTCAAATCATCGTTCGAGGCGTTGCGCGGGACACCAAGGACTTCGTAATAATCGCGTTGTGTCATCGATCTCCTGTAAAAACGTTCAAAATTTTGAACGTCAGGATCTCAGCAGCGGAGATTATGCGCTGTGATACTCGCCGTCCACGACGTCTTCGCCTTCCTGAGGACCGGGTTCAGACGGACCTTCACCGGAAGGCGCTTCCTGCTGTGGACCGGGCTGCTGGTAGGCAGCGGCGCCGACTTGCTGCAGGACCTGGTTCAGGTCGTCGACCGATTTGCGGATCGCTTCCGGATCTTCGCGGGTCATCACTTCCCGGACATGGGCGGTTTTTTCATTCACCTGCTGATTTCAGATCCTCAGGGATTTTGTCTCCCATATCTTTGATCAGCTTTTCGGCAGTATAGACTGTGCTATCCGCGAGGTTGCGGGTTTCGATCAGCTCTTTACGGCGGAGGTCTTCTTCGGCGTGCTGCTCGGCGTCGCGGCGCATCTTTTCGACTTCGGAGTCTGAGAGACCGGAGGAGGCGGTGATCGTGATGTGCTGGCTGCGCCCGGTTGCTTTATCCTGGGCGGTTACATTCAAGATCCCATTCGCGTCGATATCGAAGGTGACTTCGATCTGAGGAATTCCGCGCGGGGCGGGTGGGATTCCGTCCAGGGCGAAGCGCCCAAGCGACTTGTTATCCGTCGCCAGTGGCCGCTCACCTTGAAGCACGTGGATTTCGACCTGCGACTGCATATCGCTGGCTGTGGAGAAAACCTGGCTCTTGCGAGTTGGGATCGTCGTGTTGCGCTCGATCAGCGGGGTGGCAACTCCGCCAAGAGTTTCCACCGAAAGCGTCAAGGGAGTGACGTCCAGCAATAAGATGTCTTTAACCTCACCACCCAGGACGCCTGCCTGGATCGCAGCGCCGATTGCGACAACTTCATCCGGATTGACGCCTTTATGGGGTTCTTTGCTGAAGAGCTTGCGAACTGCATCCTGGACGGCAGGCATGCGGGTCATCCCGCCGACCATGACGATTTCGTTCACCTGTGAGGCTTCGACTGTGGCGTCTTTCATCGCGTTTCGAACCGGACGGAGCGACCGCTCGATCAGCTCACCGGTCAGCTGTTCCAATTTAGCCCGGGTGAACGGCATCACCAGGTGCTTGGGTCCGCTGGCGTCGGCGGTGATGTATGGGAGGTTGATCTCGGTCTGCATCAGCGAAGAGAGCTCGATTTTAGCCTTCTCGGCGACTTCTTTAAGCCGCTGCAGCGCCTGGCGGTCCTTACGCAGGTCGATGCCATTGGAGCGCTGAAATTCGTCTGCGATGTAATCGATGATGCGCTGGTCAAAGTCGTCTCCACCCAGGAAGGTGTCTCCGCTGGTCGAACGGACCTGGAAGACCCCGTCGCCGACGTCGAGGATCGAGATATCGAATGTGCCGCCGCCCAGATCGTATACTGCGATCACTTCATCTTTTTTCTTATCCAGGCCGTATGCGAGGGATGAAGCGGTAGGTTCGTTGATGATTCGAAGCACTTCTAAACCGGCGATCTTGCCGGCGTCTTTCGTTGCATTACGCTGGGCGTCGTTGAAATAAGCGGGGACCGTGATCACAGCCTGGGTGACGGGCTCGCCGAGGTAGGCTTCTGCGTCGGCTTTAAGCTTGCCGAGGATCATTGCCGAGATCTCAGGGGGCGAGTATTCCTTCCCATCCAGGGTCACACGGATGTCCCCATTGGGAGCTTCGCTGACGCGGTAAGGCATGCGCTCGATCGCACGCTGAACTTCGGGATCCTTGAATTTTCGTCCCATGAAGCGTTTAATCGAGAAGATCGTATTTTCGGGATTTACCACGGACTGGTTGCGGGCGACGCGTCCGACCAGGCGCTCGTGGTTTTTGTTGACAGCAACGACCGAGGGGATCAGGCGCTCGCCTTCTGCGGAGGGGATGACGACCGGCTCTCCGCCTTCCATGACTGCGACGACCGAATTTGTGGTTCCCAGATCGATTCCGATGATTTTACCCATGATGATTCCTCCAGTTGTAATCCATTATATTGAGATTGATTGTTGACAAGAAAATTATCCATTGACGGCTGCGGCCTCAACGCGCAACACGCACCCTGGCCGGACGAAGCACTTTATCTCCCAGAAGGTAACCCTGCTGAAGCACTTCGATCACCTGACCGCTTTCGTGATCAGTGCTTTCTTCCATCAGGATCGCTTCATGGATATTGGGATCGAACATCTGACCTTCGGCCTGGATCGTTTTCAGGCCTTCATTTTCTAGAATTGCGACCAGTTTGCGGTAAACGAGCTCGATTCCGCTGGACCATGCAGCACCTTCGCCGTCGTTTGGACGGGTCTTCAGAGCTCGCTCCAAATCGTCCATGATGCCCAAGAATTGTTTAATCACCGTCCCGGCAGCCTGCTGGTAAGTCAGGGCCTGTTCGCGGTCGATTCGCTTCTTGTAATTTGTAAATTCAGCCCGGGAACGCTGCCAACCATCCAGATATTCTTCGGATTTGAGGTGGGTTTCGGTAAGCTCTCGCTGAAGCGCTTCTATGATTTGAGAATCGGTAAGCTGCACCTGGGTTGAAGCGGAATCGGGGCTCCTTCCGCTTCCTGATCTGCTTCGGGCACGAATTCTTGCGGCTCTGCGGAAATTTCTTTGATGCTTTCTTTGCTTTTCTTGGTCATGATTTGTATCTGCACTCCTCGTGAATTGAGTTCGGATGAATGAAACATTGGGAAGTCCCGGATCATTCATCGGTCAGCATGTCTTCAACCAGGTCGCTGAGCAGGCCAGCCATGAAGCGGACTGTGGAGATGGTGCGACCGTAAGGCATCCGCATCGGTCCTAACACGCCAAGCGTACCTGTTGCCAGCCCTGGAGCCCCGTAACGAGCCAGGACGATGGATGTGTCCCGAAGCTCTTCCCAGGTCCCTTCACCGCCAATCAGCACCTGGACACCGCCCGGCTCACTGGATAACACCGTCCGGGCAAGCAAGTCTTCGAGCAGCGGGCGTTCTTCGAGAAGACGAAGGGCGCGGCGGGCAAGGTCTACTTCACCGAATTCGGGCTCGGCAAGGACATGCGTCAGACCATCGCGATAGAGCTCGCCAGCGACGACAGCCGTCGAGCGTTTCAATTCTCCCATCACAAGCTTGCGGATATCCTGCTCGAGGGCAGACTCCGGCTGGCTGAGCGTTGAGATGCTTTCGCCGGTTCGCCCCTGGAACATCAGATTAATCGAATCGGCGACTGCGCTGAGCTGCTCCTGCGAGACGGGTTCGGCCAGGTTCAGCATCTGCTGGGAGACTTCACCACCGGACAGGACAAGGACCATTAATACCTGACGACCGTGGGTGCCGATCAGCTCGAGATGTTTGAAGACGGCGCGCTCAGGGTGAGGTGCGGTGACCAACGAGGCAGCCTGAGCCTGGTGGGCGAGGACGGAGGCAGCCAAACGCATCCACTGGTCAACATCCATGCCTGCCTGGTAGAACTGATGGATGATCGTACGCTTCGTGGGAGCGGGGAGGTCCGTGTGGACCATCAGCTGACTGACGAAGTAGCGATACCCTTCTTCGGTCGGGACGCGCCCGGCAGAAGTATGAGGCTGACGGAGATAACCCAGCTCCGTGAGGGCGACCATTTCATTGCGGACCGTAGCGGAGCTGATTTCCAGCGAATACCGCGCGACCAGGGCGACCGACCCAACAGGTTGAGCTGTCTCGATGTAATCCCTGATCACAAGCGCCAGGATGAATTTCTGTCTTTCGCTCAGATCGCTCATCAAATCCTTGAATTTTTAGCACTCTCGATGCGAGAGTGCTAAAATCACGGGTAAAATGATACCACGGCGAGGATGGAACGTCAAGAATCCATAGAGCTGGATGAAAAACTCTAACACGAAGTTAACAGAGACCCTGGTAAAGGGAGTGAAAATCAAGCGCCGAGGCGCAATCTGGCGAGCAGGGCTTTGAAATCTGCGGGGAGCTCGGCAGTGAACTCGATTTCTTCTTCGGTATCTGGATGGCGGAACCGAAGCGCTGAGGCATGGAGTGCCAGCCGCTCAAATCCAGCTATTTTCTTACCCCGATACAACGAATTGCCAACAATTGGGTGACCTACGGCGGAAAGATGGGCGCGAATCTGGTGAGTGCGTCCGGTTCGAGGCGTTGCCCGGATGAAGGCAAAACCTGAAAGCTGCTCCAGGAGGAGCAGCTCGGTGAGCGCTGTTTTACCGCCGCCGGGATCTACAACCGTGCGGTGCCGCCGGTCACCGTTTGGACGAAGGGGAAGCCGGATCTCATACTCGGTCCAAATTGGACTGCCTTCAACCACAGCCTGATAGACCTTTTGCACCTGCCGCTGCTCAAATTGGGTGTTCAGGATGCGATGCGCTTCAGCCGTGCGGGCAAAGAGGATCACCCCGCTGGTTTCTTTATCCAAGCGATGCACGACCCAGAGAGGATCAATATTCTGCCTTAAGGTGCCCAGCAGGTACGCGGCGGACGGGTTGTAACCGTCCACCAGGGTCGGGAGACCGGCGGGTTTGTTAACAACCAGCAGATGCTCATCGATATAAAGGATCATCCGGCTGGCGCTGTGATCAGCTTGATGTTGAGGCGAGCACGGCCTCGCCGCGGTGGACGCCGATCATCATCAGGAAGGCGACGAGCATAAAGACCGGAGCAGCGATCATGGTTGCGCTGTAATTGCTTCCAGAAAGCTGGATGATCCAGCCGTTGACGTTCGGGCCGACGATTGCTGCGAGCGTGGAGGATAAATAATATAAACCGGTGAACGTGCCCAGATGGACTGCATCTGTCATATCGACGACCATAGGCAGCGAGTTGATGTTGATCAGCGCCCAGGCAAGTCCGGCGACCATTAAGAGCAGCCCAATTACCGGGACGACGCCCAGCACGGGCAGCTTCGTGAGCGGCTGGACCAGCGTGGCGACCGGAAGGGAAGCGATCGCGAGCAGCACCGCCATCATGAAGACCAAACCAATCATGATCGTTTTCCGGCGGCCGATCCGAGCGCCGATATAACCGGATGGGAGCGAACATCAGGACGAAGGCGAAGGAGAGCTGTCCGAGCAGACGAGCCCCATTGGCTTCAGGCAGTCCAAGGTGCTTCTGGGCATAGAGCGTAAAAAACGCTTCCACGGCGTTATAACCGACAAACCAGAAGAAGATCGCCATCAACATGCGCAGCGCGCTTGCGGTCCGGGTCCGAGGCCACTTCCTTCATGCTGGCAATCATGCTGGGTTTTTCGGCGCCGATCTCGTAATTCTTGGGTTCCCTGATAAAGACAAGGACGAGCAGGCTGGCAAGGATGACCAGAATTGAGCCAAGCCAGAACGGGAAGGCTGTATTGATCTCATAAAGACGGGCACCGAGCAGAAAGCTGACGATTGCGCCAACTCCACCCATGAAATTGATGATCCCGTTGGCCTGGGATCGGAATTGGGAAGGGGTAATATCCGGCATCAGGGCAATGACAGGCGTGCGCCAGAGGGCCATACTGAGAAGGAGCGTGGTGGTGCAGGCGACAAACAGGGGCAGGACTGCCGGCGAGCGGGATCAATCCGAAAGCAATCGCAGCAAGCGGGGCGCCGACCAATATGAACGGCATGCGCCGCCCAATCGGGGTCCGCAGGCGGTCGGACCAGGCGCCGACCGGAGGTTGGATCAGCAGCGCAGCAATATTATCCAGGGTCATGAAGAAACCGATCCACACCGGCGCCAGGCCGAATTTATTGGCAAGCATGAGCGGCACGAATGCATTGTAGACACCCCAGATTACGCTGACTCCAAAAAAACCAAAGCCGAGCAAGAAGGTTTTTCCATAGTTAAGCCGCATGGTTGTCTCCGTGATCAGGAATTTTCGTCATTTTGATTCTGGGGCTCTGGATTGCCGCCAGGAATTTCTCGTCTACCTTGCTCAGAGAAGCAGACTCTGAGCAAATCGGGGCGCTTTTCCCAGGTGCGCAGCAAAGATTGCTCTCTGCGCCAGCGGGCGATGCGCCCATGGTCTCCGGACAACAGGATTTCTGGGACCTGCCAGCCGCGAAAATCAGGCGGGCGGGTGTAGTGCGGGTATTCCAGCAGGCCGGATGCATGCGAGTTGTCCAATGCGCCTTCCGGATCCCCCAATGCGCCGGGAATCCAGCGAGAGACGGCATCGATCAAGACCAGGGCGGCTAATTCCCCCCCGGTGATTACGTAATCGCCGATTGAAATCTGATCCGTCGCCAGGTACTGGCGAACACGCTCGTCCACGCCTTCATAACGACCACAGATCAAGGCGAGGTGGCGCGTCTCATCGCGGATGGGAGGGTCTCCAAAGGCCAGCTCCCCTGCAACCTGCTGGGTGAACTGGCGGCCTTGCGGCGTCAGCAAAATTACCGGACATGAAGGCGGAATCCCCAGGACAGCTTCGATCGCGGCAAAGATCGGCTCGGGCTTCATCACCATCCCACCGCCGCCGCCATACGGCTCGTCATCGGTGATGTGGTGGCGGTCAATCGCATAATCGCGAATGTTATGAAGATCGACGACGATCAACCCGCGCTGACGGGCGCGCTGCAAGATGCTGCTTTCGAGATAGGGTCCGAATACCTCGGGAAGAAGGGTGAAAACATGAAAGTGAACGGCAGGAAGAGCCATAACTTCATTCTAGCCGCGAGGCTGAAGGCTGACAAGGTCAGAGGAAGAATCAGATGAGTTGACTTTATTATTTTGATAACCTGTTAATAACCTCGGCTTAACCCGGATCGCTTGACGACAAGTCGAAATGAATGGTTTAATAGTACTCATGTACCTGCGCGGCAATAAGTGGACGATGACGAGGCGGACGAGGCGCGCCCCGATCTGGAGGCTTTTTCTTCTGGTCGGGCTGATCGGCGCGGCGTTTTACGTTAACCAGGTGGTCGTGCCTGCGACGCCACCGCTTTTTGTTCCGACGGCGACCCCGACGCGCAGCCCTGAATTTTTTGTCAACCAGGCAGAAGAATACTACAACACGGGCAAAATCAGCCTGGCGGTTAAATCTTACAAGGATGCGATTTCTTCGGACCCTGTCAATCCATCCAACTACGTTGCGCTGGCGCGCCTGCAGGTGATCAGCGGAGATTATGAGGAGGCTGTTGAGAATTCCCAGAATGCATTATTGAAGAATCCGAATAATCCAATGGCTTATGCGGTCATGGGTTGGGGATTGGGCTTCCAGGAGAAATACGGTGAAGCTGAAATCGCGATCAAGAAAGCGCTTTCGCTTGATCCGAACAACGCGCTGGCTTATGCATATCTTGCGGAATTATTAATGGTGCAAGGAGATTACACCCTTTACGATAGAGCTGCGGAAGCCTCGCAGAAGGCGCTGCAATATGGACCGGAACTGATGGAATCTCATCGCGCCCGCGGGATCGTCCTATTGAATACCCAGAACCTTGAAGAAGCCCTGCAAGAATTCCAGACTGCGATGACGATCAACAAGAATATCCCCGACCTGAACCTTTATGCGGGGATCACCTATAAGGCGCTGGGCGATTACAACCAGGCTCAAGAAGCGCTTCTGGCGGCTTATGCCTTGGACCCGACGGACACCGTCGCACTGACAGAACTTTCGCGAGCGTTTTTTGGGGACGGCCGTTTTCCACAAGCCGCACAGTACGCCGAAGAGGCTGTCAAAGTCGATCCGGCTGACCCGCGGCTGCACGGCAACCTTGGAATCATCTACTACAAACAGGAGAAATATGCCGAGGCTATCGAGTCGCTCAAGCTGGCTGTCCGCGGCGGGATGAGCGAGGATGGCACAGCAGTCGAGGGGGCCCCGCTGGATTACGGCAGAGTAGAAGAGTACTACTGGTACTACGGTTTTGCCCTGGCGCGCAGCAACCTCTGCACAGAAGCGGTGCCGGTATTTCAGGCGCTGCTGACAGGCGTCCCTAACGATGAGATCGCGATCTATAACGCGACAGAAGGGCTGGCGATGTGCCAGCGGAGCATCGAGTCGCCTGCCCCTCCGACCGAAACCCCCCCGGCGGAGACAACCCCTACGCCCGAAGGATAAGAATGCAGCGTGAAATAAGCGGGAAGGGCCCAACATTCCACCGTGAACAGCGGGGGACAAGCTTTTATCGGATCATGATCTTGCTCGGCTTGATCGTCGCCGGCATCTGGGTTTTGGGGATGGTCCAGCGCCGCGAGATCATCTCTCCATCTTGAGCCGACACGGACTCCGACCCGGATTGCCGAGTCCTACTTCTTAGAAGCCCAGGCCTATTTTGATGCAGGCGTGCTGGATAACCCGACCACACCTACGGCTGTTGTCGGCAGCGGAGATAATTTTGTTATCAACGATGCGATCGACGCCTATCAAGCTGCGCTGGTTGGCGATCCAGAGAACGCCAGCGCATGGGCTGAGCTAGCCCGGATCCAGGCTTATTCTTCCAATATGCTCCGAAACGACACAGAGCGGCTGGAGAGGCTGAAGCAAGCGAAGGCTTCAGCGGATCGAGCCGTGGAGATCTCTCCGGACGACAGCGCCATCCATGCCATCCGGGCATTTGTGCTGGATTGGTATGCCTATAATTCGTTTGTCTCTATGGAAGAACAGGTGGATTTGCTGCTAGAAGCCGAGCGGGAAGCCTCGCGCGCCTTTCAGCTCGACCCGGAGAATGCGCTTGCGCTGGCGTATTATGCAGAAATCCTCGCCGACCAGCAAAAATGGACGCAGGCTGAGAAATACGCCGCCCAGGCCGTGGCGCTTGATCCTGAATCCATGGACACCCACCGGGTTTATGGATATGTATTAGAGACCCTGGGGAAATACAACAGCGCGATCCAACAATATCAGGAAGCCGCCCGCATTAATCCGAATATGACTTTCCTGTACCTGCGAATCGGCCAGAATTTCCGCGAGGGGATCAGAAATCCCGACCGCGCCCTGGAGTACTTCGACCGGGCGGCCAAGATCAACCAGGCGCTGGGTGTGCAGAATTCTCTCCCTTATATCGAAATTGCACGAACCTACACGCAGATCGGCCAGTTCTTTGCTGCATCGATCAACGCCGAGAAAGCGCTTGAGCTTGATCCCAGCAGCGCGACAACATACGGCCAGCTGGGGATCATTTTCAGACGGGCGCGCAACTACGAAGGCGCGATGTCGCTGCTGCAGTGCGCGGTCGTCGGCTGCACCGCCGAGGAAAACGAAATGGGGAAAGTTGCAATCGAAGGCTTGCCGCTCTCGAGCATCACGACTGCGTATTATTATGTGGAGTACGGGACAAACCTGGCTTTCCTCAGCCGCCCGAATGAGAACTACTGCCCGCAGGCAATTGAGGTCCTTTCTAAAGTGCGGGCGTCTTATGGGGACGACCCGGTGCTGATGGGAATCGTCGAGGACAGCGAGGGGATCTGCCGGAACCTGGCTGCCGGGCAGGCTGTGCCGACGATCACCCCGATGCCGACGGAAACCCCGGCCGGTTCGACTGTCCCCGGTTAGGCCCTGCGGGAATCAGGCTGAAATTGTAAGCGTTTTATAAGAATCCACCCAAATCGGCATTCTTACCCCTTGACTTTCCCTTCAAACCTGAGTATTATTCGGAGGCAGTTTAGCACTCAATAGAGTAGAGTGCTAATCAGTAACAAAGAGCTAATTCGTAATTAATCCATACCATAACTGGAGGTTCGTATGTCCCTTAAGCTCAAACCACTCGGCAATCGTGTAGTTGTCGAACCCCTCGAGCAGGAAGAAGTCACTGCTGGTGGGATCGTTCTCCCAGAAACAGCGAAAGAGAAACCGCAAAAAGGCAAAGTCCTTTCCGCAGGTCCTGGCGACCGGGATGAGGACGGCGATTATATCCCGATGGACGTCAAAGAAGGCGACACGGTGCTTTTCGCTAAATACGCTGGCACTGAGATCAAGCTGGACGGCAAAAAACTGCTGATCCTGC
Organism: uncultured Chloroflexia bacterium; assembly: GCA_963726375.1. GTDB lineage: Bacteria > Chloroflexota > Anaerolineae > Anaerolineales > UBA4823 > UTCFX2. The sequence continues at coordinate 743,516 of CAVSCE010000008.1, forward strand.
GCGAAACTGATCTTCTGGCTATTGTTCTTGAGTAATCCCTAACCTAAAGGAGTATAGAAATATGGCTAAGCAATTAATCTTCTCGGAAGATGCACGTCACAAACTCTCGAAGGGTATGGAGACGCTCGCAACAGCAGTCGCCACGACCCTCGGACCGAAGGGACGCAATGTCGCCCTTGATAAGAAATTTGGCTCCCCCACAATCACACACGACGGCGTTACCGTTGCGAAGGAAATTGAGCTTCAGGACCCCTTTGAGAACATGGGTGCGCAGCTCCTGAAAGAAGCTGCCACCAAGACGAATGATATCGCCGGCGACGGCACGACCACTTCAACGGTGCTGGCTCATGCGATCGTCATGGAAGGCATGAAGAACCTGGCGGCTGGCTACAACCCCATGCTGCTGAAGCGCGGCATCGAAGCGGCGACAAAAGTTGTATCCGAGAAAATCAACAAGCAGGCAATCGAGCTCACCACAAAAGCCGAGATTGCAAACGTCGCATCCATTTCTGCCCAGGACCGAACCATAGGCGAGCTCATCGCTGAGGTGATGGACAAAGTTGGCAAAGACGGCGTCATCACAGTTGAAGAGTCCAAAGGCCTGGAATTCGAGACCGAATACGTCGAAGGTATGCAGTTTGACCGCGGCTACATCTCGGCTTACTTCATCACCGATCCGGACCACATGGAAGCTGCAATCAGCGAACCTTATTTGTTGATCTACGATAAGAAGATTTCTGCTGCAACGGACATTGTCCCGATCCTCGAGAAGCTTGTCCAGATCGGCAAGCGCGAGCTGGTGATCATCGCCGAGGACATCGACGGCGAAGCACTTGCAACATTGGTCCTGAACAAGCTGCGCGGTATGCTGAACGTTGTCGCAGTCAAAGCCCCTGGCTTTGGCGACCGCCGCAAAGCGATGCTGCAGGATATCGCAATCCTGACCGGCGCGCAGGTGATCTCTGAAGAAACCGGCCGCAAGCTGGAAAGCACCACAATCAGCGACCTCGGCCGCGCCGAAAAGGTCGTCGTCAACAAGGACGACACCACCGTGATCGGCGGCAAGGGTGATTCCCCCCAGATCAAGGGCCGGATCGAGCAGATTCGGGTCGAGATCGACAAGAGCACCAGCGATTACGACAAAGAGAAACTTCAGGAACGGCTGGCGAAGCTTTCCGGCGGCGTAGCAATCATCCGCGTCGGCGCAGCCACCGAGACCGAGCTGAAGGAAAAGAAGCACCGCGTTGAGGACGCCCTTTCGGCGACCCGCGCTGCGGTGGAAGAAGGCATCGTGCCCGGCGGCGGTGTGGCTCTGATCAACGCTGTCCCGGACCTGCTGAAGCTGAAGATGGACAACGAAGACGCGCAGATCGGCGTCAATATCGTCCGCAAGGCGCTCGAAGTCCCGATGCGCAAGATCGCCGAGAACGCTGGCAAAGATGGCTCGGTTGTGCTCGAAGGTGTTCGCCGGGCGCAGAAGGAAAAGAAGAACCTGAAGATCGGTTACGACGTCATCTCTGAAGAATATGTGGACATGGTGAGCAACGGCGTGATCGACCCCGCGAAGGTGACCCGCGGCGCGCTGGAGAACGCTGCCTCGATCGCAGCAATGATCTTGACGACCGAAGCTTTGATAACGGACATTCCTGAGAAGGATAAGCCGGCTCCTCCGCAGATGCCCGATTATTAAGATTGCGTGCTCAGGCACCTAAGAACTAAGTTGATGGACGAACTGGCCTCGAATTTTCGGGGCCAGTTTTTTATTCTAAGAAGTCTGGATAATTTCCAGTAATGGTACAATCGAATCGTCGGGTCGGATTTCGAGCGACACGTCGCAACTTCCTATAAGGAGATTCTCGTGAGACAACACGCCATACCTTCAAACTTATCCGATACGAAATGGGACATCATCATCATTGGGGCAGGAATTAACGGGACTGGAATTGCCCGAGATGCTGCGCTGCGAGGTTTGAAAGTGCTGCTGCTCGAGAAGGAAGATATCTCGAGCGGAACTTCGGCGTGGTCGTCTCGCCTGATCCACGGTGGCCTGCGCTATCTTGAGTACATGGAAATCTCGCTCGTGCGCGAATCTTTACGGGAGCGGGAGCGCTTGCTCAAAAATGCGCCCCACCTGGTCAAACCGCTCAAGTTTACGATCCCGTTTTACAAACAAAACCGGCGCGGTCCGCTGCTTTTCCGGATGGGTATGCTGGCTTACGATGTGCTCTCCTTCGATAAATCGCTGGACCACCATCACGTTCTCTCCAATCAGCAAGTTTTTGAGAAGATCGGGAAGCTCAGCCCGGATGGCCTGCGAGGCGCCGCGACATATTACGACTGCCAGACGGAGTACGCCGAGCGTCTGAGCGTGGAGAACGTCCTTTCGGCGCAGGAAAACGGCGCGGTAGTCATTAATTATGCAAAAGTAGATCGTTTCATCCTGGAAGGCAGCACTGTGCAGGGAGTGGAATTCAGCGATCTGCTCGAAGAGAAGTCGTACGCGGTTCGTGCGCCGCTGGTGATCAATGTCGTGGGTCCCTGGGTGGATGAAGTGCTGAAGGGAGTGGGAAAACCACTCAAGCGCCTGATTGGCGGGACCAAGGGAAGCCATTTCGTCATCGATCCATTCCCTGGAGCTCCCAAAACCGCGGTCTACTATGAGGCGCGCTCTGACGGCCGGGCGATCATGGTGCTGCCATGGACCGGGATGTATCTGGTCGGGAGCACGGACCTTTTTTACAAGGACGATCTTGATTATGTACGCATGGACGATGACGAGATTGATTATTTGATCAAGGAGACCAACATCCTCTTCCCTTCTGCAGATCTTTCAAGAGAAAAAATCCTCTACAGCTATTCGGGTGTCCGCCCGCTGCCGTTCGTCGAGGGGAAGACAACCGCAGCAGTCACCCGGCGGCACATCATCCACGATCATTCTCCGGATGTGGATGGTCTGGTCTCGATTGTTGGAGGCAAGCTGACCACCTTCCGCAACCTGGCTGAGCAGACCGTTGACTTGATATTTTAAGAAGTTGGGAAGGAAGCCGCCGGATTGCCGAACGCAGAATCTGGCGCTGCCAGGGGCGAGGAGCGACCTGGAGGCTTTTCGAAAGCAGTTCCTGGGCTCCTCTGGATTGCCGGAGGATGCTGCCGTTCACCTGATGGAACTGTACGGGGTGAGAGCAGAAGAAGTGGCTCAAACTGCCAAGCGCTCGCCTGAATTGAAAAACCGCCTCCACCCGGATTGTCCTACCCTGGGAGCTGAGGTCGTCTTTGCTTTTGAGAAAGAGATGGCCGAGACCATAAACGACGTCCTCCTGCGCAGGACGATGTCCGCTTACGGCTCGCAGGTTGGATTGGAGGTGCTCCAGGCGGCAGCGGAGCTTGCCGGCCGACAACTGGGATGGGATGCTGGCAGAGTCGAATCCGAAATTGCGAACTACCGGGACTATATTCGAAGGTACCGTCCAAGAGCCATGGAGGCGCAGAGGCTGGAGTGATCTGGCGTTCTCAAGCAGCCGATATGAAAACCAATCGACGTCAATTTCTGCTGGGAATCGACAGCGGCCTGACCGTCACGAAGGCGGTCGTGTTTGACTTTTACGGACATCCGATCGGAGTTGGATCGACGCGGCAGCCGACCTATACATCAAACCCGCGCTGGGTGGAACACGGGATGGAAGAAACCTGGGCGGCATGCGTGGATGCGATCCGCCAGGCAATCCAACATGCTATGATCGAAGGAGACCAAATTGCGGGCGTTGGGGCGACTGCGCACGGCGATGGAATTTACCTGATCGAAGAGGACGGCACACCAGTTCGAAGGGGGATCACCTCACTGGACAGCCGCGCCTGGAAGATCATGGAAAAATGGCGGGCAGATGAAATCCTCATGAAGACTGCCCTGGAGATCACGGGTCAGCAGCCTTTTGCCGCCAACCCCAGCGCGCTGCTGAGGTGGATCAAAGAAAACGAGCCTGAAGTCTTAAACCGGACGCGCTGGGCGATTTTCTGCAAGGATTGGATCAAATACAGGCTGACCGGTCAGGTTTCAACCGATCCAACTGAGGCAAGCGTCGCATTTACCAACGTGCGGACCCAGACTTACGATCCGAGCGCTTTTGAGATATACGGTCTGGAAGAGATTCAACAAAAAATGCCTGAGATTATCCCTTCATCTGGCACAGCGGGTTTTGTGACCGGGCAGGCAGCCCTGGAAACGGGGCTTTGCGAGGGAACGCCGGTTGTTTCCGGGCTGCACGATGTAGATGCCTGCGCAGTGGGGACGGGCTGCATCCATCCCGGGGACCTCTCCGTGATCGCCGGGACGTACAGCATCAACGAAGTAATCTCTGCCGAGCCTGTGATGAACCCGGGCTGGGCGTGCCGAAATTTCATCCTGCCAGGGCAGTGGATGAGCATGTCCCTTTCCCCAGCTTCTGCTGCGAACCTGGAGTGGTTCGTACGTGAGCTTTGTGCGGCTGAAGCAGACCTGGCAAAAGCAAAAGGGCTTTCGCCGTTTGAGTTTGTCAACCGTGAGATTGAAGGGATTCTTGATGAAGACAGCCGAGTTTTTTTCCTGCCCTTTATCTACGGCTCTCCGCACGGCGACCAGGCCAGCGCAGCCTTCCTGGGCTTGCGCGGCTGGCATCGGCGCGCCCACATGCTGAGGGCTGTCTATGAAGGGGTCGTTTTCAACCACAAGACCCATGTCGACCGTCTGCGCTCAGGTTTTCCGATCAAGAAGGCAAGCCTGTCAGGCGGCGGCGCAAAAAGCGTGTTGTGGAGCCAGATGTTTGCGGACGCATTAGACCTGACTATTGATGTGACCGACGCCAATGAAGCCGGTGCGCTGGGAGCGGCAATTTGTGCGGGGATTGGTGCAGGACTGTACAGCGGATTGGAGGATGCTGTTTTAAAACCGTGCGAGTCCTGCGGACCCATCGACCGGATCGTGTTCAACAGGAAAAATTATCTGAAAAATATCAAACCTATTCAGAAATCATCCGATCCATGCACCCGGTATGGCCTGCACTAGGATGAATCGAGCTGGAAGAATGGAGAATTCTTAAATGAGTGACTTCCCAAAGGTAAAAGCGGCTGTCGTGCAGGCTGCTTCGGTCCTGTTCGACTGCAGAGCGAGCCTCGAGAAGGCCTGCCGATTGACCTCTGAGGCAGCGGCCGAAGGAGCGAAGTTAATCCTGTTCCCGGAAGCATTCATCCCGGCATATCCGCGGGCTGAGTTTTGGGACCGTTGTCGGGAGCCGAAGCTCGCAAGGGCGCGATACCTGGCTGAGGTATTGGGCGAACTCAATCACGGTACCCGGACCGGAAGTCGATGCGCTGGGAGAGGCGGCCCGCCAGGCAGATGCAACCCTGGTGGTGGGCGTGATCGAGCGCGACAGCGAGCTCGGCTGCGGCACGCTTTACTGCACGATGCTCTATTTCGCTCCAGATGGGCGGCTGGTCGGAAAGCACCGCAAGCTGAAACCGACTGCGGCTGAGCGCCTGATCTGGGGCGAAGGCGATGGAAGCACGCTGACTGTGGTGCAAACCGAATTTGGCAAGATTGGGGGGCTAATCTGCTGGGAAAACTACATGCCGCTGGCTCGGATGGCGATTTACGGTAAGGGTGTCGAAATTTACCTGGCGCCGACCGCCGATTCGCGCGAGACCTGGCAGGCGACGCTGCGCCATATCGCCTGCGAAGGGCGCTGTTTCGTGCTCGGCTGCAACCAATTTGTGACAAAGGCGATGTACCCGACCGGGCTGCCCGGCGCCGAAGACCTGGCAAACCAGCCTGAAATCATGTGCCGCGGCGGAAGCGCGATCATCTCGCCGATGGGTGAGGCGCTGGCCGGGCCGCTTTATGATCAGGAAGGGATCCTGTTTGCAGACCTGGACCTGGCGGAGGTTGCGCGCAGCAAATTTGACATGGATGTGACCGGCCATTACGCCCGCCCCGATGTTTTTCAACTGATCGTTAACGAGAATCCCGGGAATGCAGTGGATTATATAATTCCGGATGATTGAACCCTAAAGACGCTGGTAATTATGGAGATAGATTGGAAGCTGGTCAAGAAAAAGACCCTCTGGGATTACGATGACCTGGTCGGGAAGCTGCTGGAGGTACTGGCTTACGACCTGGTGAATGAACATTACAATCATACGATGGCGGAAGCGATCGACTTTGCTGCAAAAGTACAGGTCGGCTACCTGCGAGGGCGCAGCGAGGCACTGTCTATCCAGATGATCTCTGCCAATTTTCAAAAATTGAATGATTCAGGGATCGGAGGTTATCTTGATCTGGTCAGGCGGGTAGAAAGCAAGGAAAAATGCACAGGTTTTCTTACCCAGACGGGCTTTTCCTTTGAAGACCTGATCGAGATATTAAACTACCTGTTCCGGCTGGTTTTGCCTTTCAAATTCCCGCTGCGCGAGCTTTTCGACCTCGCCAGCGAGCAGCAGAACAGCTATTATGAACTCACCAAACGCGAGAAGCTCCGGTCAAACCTTGATATCTTAGAAAAAGGGAGGAAAACCTCAGGAAGAGCCGAGCTTTGCGCTTCGACCGGAATACCTGCGGGTTTTATCGAATCGCTTGTCCATAAGGCAGATATCTCCCGATTAGCCTATGTGCGCGGAAAGACCGTCATGCATTTGTGCGGGGGTGGATATGACACACTGGGAAAAATTGCAGGAGCAGAACTTGCTGAGATGGAAAAAGCGATGGAAGCTTATTATAAAACCCTTGGCAAGCGCTTAAGCGATTTTCAGGCGGTCATCCCGCTGGATTGGATGATCGGCGGGGCGCAAATTCTTCCCAGGGTGGTAGAAGTATCACCATAATTTTGACAAAACCTGTCATCTATGCTAAAATTGCTCGGGAGTACAGGCAAGTTTGAGCAAGGGAATACCCCCCTGAATCAACCAGGCTGCATGAATAAAAGTTCTTTCCCAGCCCCTGACCAGCGAACTTTTGGACGGGGTATTTTTTATGAATCTAATCAATCCCAGGATTTTTTGTTCCTGCAAGAAATCCGATAAGAATGTAAGGTAGAAAATGAGCAACAAGAAATTACGAATTGTCCCCCTCGGGGGATTGGGGGAAATTGGCAAGAATATGATGGCCTATGAATACGGCCAGAACATCCTGATCGTAGATACCGGTATGATGTTCCCCGAAAACGATATGCTGGGGATCGATTACATCATCCCGGATTTTGCGTATCTCGAAGATAAGGCGGAATTGATCCGAGGGATCGTGATCACCCACGGTCACGAGGACCACACCGGGGCGATCGCCCATGTCGTTGAGCGGTTCAACGTGCCGATCTATGCGACGCCGCTGACCCGCGGGCTGATTGAAGCCAAACTCTCGCGCGGGGGTCAGATCAATAAAATCCACATGAACACTGTCCAGCCCGGAGATACGGTTTGGATTGGACCATTCCAGGTCGAATTCTTTCACGTCTGCCATTCGATCCCAGACGGCGTGGGGTTGGGGATCACCACCCCGGCAGGGCTGGTAATCCATACCGGCGATTACAAGTTCGACCATACACCGGTAGACGGCTGGCCGACCGATTATGCCAAGCTGGCAGAGCTCTCGAACCGGGGTGTGCTTGTCCTGCTTTCCGATTCGACAAATGCCGATCGACCCGGATGGACCCCTTCCGAAAAAGTGATCGACAACGCCTTCCGTGAGGTTTTTCGCAATGCCCCAGGACGGATTATCATCGCCAGTTTTGCTTCGCTGATCTCACGGATGCAGCAGGTTGGGGACGCGGCAATCGAACACGGGCGGAAGATGGCTTTCGTCGGCATGAGCATGGTTGATAATATGAAGATCGCCCGCAAGCTGGGTTATCTGGATTTCCCGGAGGACCTGGTGGTCAGCCTCGAACAGGCTTTGAAGATGAACCCCAGAGAGGTGGTGCTGATGTCTACCGGCACACAGGGAGAGCCCACTTCGATCGTTGGACGGCTCTCCATGGGCACAAACAGCCAGTTCGACCTGCTGCCGGGGGATACGGTGGTGCTCTCATCCCACCCGATCCCTGGGAATGAAGAAAGCGTCTACAGGACGATAAACAAGCTCTTCCGGCGAGGCGCCAGGGTCATTTATGAGAATATCGCTCCTGTTCACGTCTCAGGGCACGCCAGCCAGGAAGAGATGAAGCTGCTGCTGCACCTGGTAAAGCCGAAGTTCTTTATCCCAATCCACGGTGAGCTGCGCCACCTTCACCAGCACGCCAACCTGGCCCGCCAGGTCGGGATCCCCGACGAGAACATCGCGGTGATTGAAAACGGCCGCGTGGTTGAGTTTGATGACGGGCAAATGTCGATCGGCGAGCGCGTCCCTGGCGGATATGTGTTCGTCGATGGGTCGGGTGTAGGCGATATCGGCCTGACGGAGGTTCGAGAGCGCGAGGCGCTGGGCCGCGATGGGTTTGTGCTGGTCAATCTCGAGCCTCGATATGAGCAGCCGGCGGCTGCGCGAAGAGCCAGAGATCATCACCCGCGGTTTCATCCAAAGCGGGGCCGGCGACGACCTGCTGGAAGCCGCCAGGCAGATGATCCGGGAAGCAGTGAAGAATGGAAACGGCAACCTGCAGGACGATCTTCAACAGGCAATGAAATCCTTCCTGTTCAACCGCACCCGCCGGCGTCCAATGGTCTTCATTACTATAAGTCGAAGCTAAGATTACTCTCCCGGTCCAACACACTTGCTGTGAGCCACTCAACCAGGTTCTCCAATCACATTCAGTCAACCCTAAAATCATGGACGGTGCCAATAGCCCTGCTGATCTTAAGCACGATCAGCTATGGGCTGCTGGCGCCTTCGCTTGGGCTTTATCAAGATGATCGCTACCAGGCCTGGTTCCTGAAGGCGTTCGGCCCGCGCGTCTTCATCCCTTTCTTTGCGCATGAGCGACCACTTTTTGGATATTCGCTCGTGCTGACATCGGCGCTTCTGGGCTATTCACCGCTGGGATGGCAACTCTTCGCCATCCTGGCTCGCTGGATTTCGGCCGCGGCGCTGTGGTGGACATTAAGGCAGGTTTGGCCAAAGCGACTTGAAGCTGTGACCTGGATCTCGTTTCTTTTCGTGGTCTATCCTGGTTTTCAACAGCATTACGTCGCGATGATATACGGGCATTTTTACCTTTATCTCGCAGCACTGCTGGTCTCGTTTGGCTTGAGCGTTCGCGCCGTGCGATTCCCGCAAAAAGCGGCGCTCTTCACGATCGCCGGACTACTCACGGCTTTTTTCGGACTGGTTCCGATCGAGTTTTATTTTGGGATGGAGCTGATCCGCCCGCTTCTATTCTGGTTCTGCATCCCTGAGGATGCGAGCGGCTGGAAGAAACGACTGAAGAGGGTGTTGAAAGCCTGGCTTCCCTATTTCCTGCTATGGGTTGGATTCCTCTTCTGGAGAGTATTCATTTTTAAGTTTCAAACTTATGGTCCGGAGCTGCTGCGGCGATTGATCAATAATCCGATCCTGGCGACGTTGAATTTATTCAAGACAATATTGTTGGATTCTGTGGAAGCGGCAATTCTGGTTTGGGAGAAGACCTGGCAGCCTTTTACGAAGTCGGAGGAGCTCAGCCCGATCGTCTGGGCTTCTCTTGGTCTGGCTGTGCTGGTCTCGGTGGGGACTTATGCTTATCTGAGGCGGCTGCACGATGAAAATGAAGCTGAGGATCAGAACTGGCATCGTGAGGCATTCTGGATCGGTGGGCTCTCTTTGCTCTTCGTAGGGATCCCATTCTGGATTGTGGGATTGAACGTTAAGTTGGATATGCCCTACGACCGGGTGACACTTGCTTTCATGTTCAGTGCCAGCCTCATTTGGGTTGGCGTGGTCGAGTGGCTGACGCCGAAGAGGCTGCAGAAGATCGTGCTGGTCAGCGTTTTTGTCGGGCTGGCGGCCGGTTTCCAGCTGCGGCTTGCCAATTCATACCGGCTGATCTATGAGGATCAGAAATCCAGGTTTGCCCAGCTGATCTGGAGAATACCGGGATTGGAACCCCACACGATGATCCTTTCAAACCCCAGCAATTCGTTCATGGACGGAGATAATTCGGCGACGGCGATCTTGAACTGGCTGTATGATCGCGATCCCCTTTATCCTGAGCTGGAATATGTCTGGCTGAACATCCCCGACCGGATTGGGATGACCCTGCCATCCCTGGATCCGGGCGAAGGCGATCCTTAAGCCATTCCGATCTCTGCTATTTCAAGGATCGACTGATCAGGCGGTGGCAGTCTATTCTTCGCAGCCGAACTGCCTGAGGGTGCTTGATCCACAAATCGACACGCAGTTTAAAGAATACCCGCCTGATATCGAGAGAGCCATCCCACGATCCAACCTCGAACAGGTGCGTCTCGAACCCGATCCTGAAGTCCAAAAAGCATACGAAGAATTATTTGGGCCGTTGGATGAGGACGGTTGGTGCTATTTTTTCCAGAAAGCTGACCTGATGGGGCAGATGAATAATTGGACAGAGGCAGCGAGGCTGGCTGACCTGGCGATTGGACTGCCCGAAGATTCACAAGGCACCAAGGAGCTGCTGGTGTTCAGCGAGGCTTATGCCCGAACAGAGCAGTGGAATAAAGCCTTTATCCTCAGCCGGAGGGCTTTCAAGGAGAAACCGATGCTGGCAAGCATGATCTGCGGGATCTGGGAGCGGGTAAACCCTGACCTTGCGACGGTCCCGGCAAAAGAGCAGACGCTTCGAGAGCTCCAGAATGAACTGGGGTGCGAAACCCCGTAAACTCTTAAGGGAGATATCAGACGGTTTTACTCGCTCCAGCCCTCGGCACCGATCAATGGGACAAACGCAACGGCAAGGATCGTCTCGGTCCTGAAAAACTCTCCCTGGCGCTGCCAGCGCTCCAGGTACTGGCTGCCCCGGCTGCCGACAGGGATGACCAGGTATTTGCCGTCTTCTAATTGTTCGAGCAGCGATTTTGGGGCATTTGGAGCTGCGGCCGTCACGATAATCCCATCGAAAGGTGCAAATTCCAGGAGACCTTTGGAACCGTCGCCAACAAGCACCCGAACGTTATCCACCCCTATATTTTTCAAGTTGGTTTCGGCTTCCTGTGCCAGCAGGTTGTGCCGCTCGATGGTGAATACCTCAGCGGCGATCTGGGCAAGAACTGCGGCCTGATAGCCGGAACCTGTGCCGATTTCGAGCAGCTTCTCGCCACCTTTCAGCTCGAGCAGATCCGTCATCAGTGCGACAATATACGGCTGGGAGATCGTCTGGCCGCTGCTGATCGGGAGCGGGCCGTCCGAGTAGGCGGCATAACGGTATTGCTCGGGCACAAAGACATGGCGCGGCACGGAGCGCATAGCCCCTAATACCAGCTCATCCTTGACGCCGCGCCGGGCAATTTGCTGTTCGATCATCCGGTCGCAGAGCGACTCGTAAGTGTCTTCTTCGTCCATCGACCAGCCTGAAGGGAACACCTGCTTAACGCTTTATTTCAGCGGATAACCTCTTCCAGAATTCATCGCGCTGACCGGGGTAGAAAGGGAGATAGAGGCTTATCCGGTCGACCAGGCCTGCATAGCGCTGTTTCAGCTGCTCGCCAATCTGTTCGGGTTTGCACACAATAGCAAATGTCCCAAGCATTTCGTCGCTCACCTGAGCAGGGAGGCCTCCCCAGTCTCCAGCACGAACCAGCCCGGATAGCTTATCTGCAGCCGCCTCCCATCCGTGGAGGGCCATGACGGCGCGGTAGGAAGGCGTGGAAGCGTAGAAACCGATCTGGGCGCGGACCAGCAGGTCTTCTTCAGGTGAAGTGACCACAAAGGCCGTGGCCGAGACTGCGATCTGATCCCGGCTCCTGCCAGTTTTTTTCAGGCCTGCCTGAATAGCGGGCGTCAGGACCTCTGCCAGGTAGCGAGGCGAATGGAAGGGGTGGACAACGAAACCATCAGCCAGCTCGCCGGCCAGGCGCGCCAGCCCGGTATTCACGCCGGCGATAAAAATCGGAATGTTTGGATGGGGGATCGGACCAGGATTAAAGAACGGCGTCATCAGGCTGAGCCTGTAATACTCGCCACGGAAGTTCAGGGGACTGCCGGTTTGCCAGGACTGCCAGAAGGCGCGAATTGCCTGGATCTGCTCTCCCAGCTTGCCAGTAACAGAATCCGGCCAGGGCATCCCAAAGCGCTTCTCGATATGCGGTTTAACCTGAGTGCCTAGCCCGAGGATAAAACGTCCGCCTGAACTTTGCGCCAGGTCCCAGGAGGTGTATGCGAGGGTCGCCGGGCTGCGGGCGAAGGCGATTGCGACAGCAGTCCCAAAATGAATATTTGGAGCGTGCTCCGCGATCAGCGCCCCTGGAAGGAAAGGGTCGTGCATCGTCTCTGAGGTCCAGATGCAGTCGACGCCAAGGGATTTCAGCCGTCCGGGCAATCTCCGGTACGGCATGTAATGAGACAGGTGGAAGCGAGACATCAAAAAGCATAATGTTCAGGATAGAAGGTAGGCGACCAGCCAGCGGGCGGTAGCCTGCAGCGCTTCGAGATGCGTCCGCTCGTAGTTGTGCGAGGCGTCGACGCCCGGACCGATCAGCGCTACGGCTGCATCTGCTCCGGCCCGCCAAAAAGCCCCACCATCGGATCCGTAGAAGGGATAGATATCCACTTTGTAGGGAATCTGGTACATCTCCGCCAGCTCGCGAAGGTGATTGCTCAGCCCATGATGGTAAGGACCGCCGGAATCTTTGACACAAACTGTGGCGTGAAATTCATCGGATGCCTGGCCCTGGCCAACCGCGGCCATATCCACGACGATCAGCTCGCTGACATCTGGCGGGATGCCCGCTGAGGCGCCGTGACCGACCTCTTCGAAATTGCTAATGTGGAGGTAGGTGGTCTGTTTCGGTTTAAGTCCGGCATCATGGACGGCTTTGACAGCGGCAAAGATGCATGCCACGCAAGCCTTATCGTCCAGGAAGCGCGAGCGGAAGAACTGGTTGGTCACTTCAACGCGCGGATCGAAGGCCACAAAATCGCCGATTTCAATCCCCAGGCTGCGGGTTTCTGCGATGGATGCGGTTCGAGCGTCAAGCCGGACTTCCATCGTTTTCGAGTCGCGGGGGGTTTCTGTTGTCTCTTTGCTGTGGACGTGGGCCGAGGCTTTTTCTATTAAGAGAGAGCCGCGCACGGTACTACCGTTCCTTGTAAGAACAATGCAGCCTTCCGTCTCGACTGCGTTCCAGACCAGGCCGCCGATTGGGGTCAGCTTGAGCCGGCCATCGGGTTTGATTTCTTTGACCATCGCGCCCAGCGTGTCGACATGGGCGGTAAGCGCCCGCGGGGCGGTCTGCTTCTCACCCGTCCAGGAGGCTGTCAGGGCGCCTTTATGGTTGATCTGCAGAGCCAGCTCGGGGAAAGCCCTGAGGGCACGGCAGGTGAATTCGACCGCGAAGTGGGCATGGCCGGTTGGGCTGGGGATATTTAACAGCTCAACCAGGAATTCCTGCAGACTTTGGGTATCAATGGGCGGAAGATCCATGGTGTTCTCCAGGGGAATTCGTCAGGGATGGATCAGCTGCTTTTTTGCAGCTCCTCATAGGCGGATATCTTCTCCCGCCAGATGTCGGGGAGTGGGATGGTTTGTTCGGCATGATAATCATACGCCACGAGGACGGATGAGCCAGTGCAGAGCGGCCGGCGGTCGCTGGCATCTTCGAGCTGATATTGCATCGTCAGGCTTTTGGTTCCAAGCCTGCTCACGCGCACCCCCGCTTCGACCGACCAACCCAACTCCACCGGAACCAGGAAAGTCAGCTCGGCAGAAGCAAGGATGAACCCGATATCCATGAAAGATCTAAAATCCCACAGGCCAAGCTGGCGGATGTAGGCGATCCGAGCCTGCTCAAAATAGGTGAGATAGCGAGCGTTGTTGACGTGTTTTTGAGGATCGAGGTCGCTGTAGCGGATTTCGATTGGGTGGTAGAAGCGGAATGAGCTCACAAGCCGATTATACCTTTCATGGGAGAATTCTTGACTTCGAAAGACATCGTCTTCTTCGGATCTCGTGTTTTGGGTGAATCAGGGAATCCGCTGCGGTATAATGTGCCGCATGGAAAATAACAATCATGACGAAAACCAACAAACCGATCCAGCGATCGATCCGGTTGAAGACAATAAACAGAATATTGAAGAAACTATCCCGATGCTATCCAGACTGGATGCGGCAGATCAGAACAACGAACTCGGTGCGACCGCTGCAACACTGGTAGGAGTAAAAAAGCCCGAAGAATTATCAGACCTGCCGGCTGACTGCGGCTGACCTGCAGGCTGAGCTGCAGGCGGAGTCTTCTGAGGGTAAAGGACATGAGACGACGGGTCCGGTCATCATAGCAAAGGAAGGGTTTCCGGCCGTACCTGATAAAGCCCAACCGCCTGAGCCAAAGCAAAAAGCAGACCCGGATGGAACCCTCCGGGCGGAAGCCTCTGCCCTGGTTCATCATACCGCTGCTTGGATTGGCATTCTTACTGCTTGTGCTGCTGCTGAGCGGTTTTGGGGGTTATACGTCCGGGATCGGGCAGCGAAAAAGCGCTGAAAAAACGCAGGCAGCTCTGGTGATGGATGAACAATTCCAGCTCGGACTGCAAGACATGGAACAGGGCGCATACTCACGGGCGCTGCAAAGGTTCGAATACGTGGTTGAGCTGAATCCAAGCTACCCTGGGATCACCGAAAAGCTTGCTGAAGTGATGCTCGAGATCAATACTACAGCCACACCGACATTGCTGCCGACCGGGACGCTCACTCCTACCCCAGACACACGCGACAGCGAGCAGCTGTTTGCCCAGGCTGAGCAGGCGTTGGCCGCGAGCAATTGGAACGGCGCGATCGAGAACCTACTCGCGCTGCGCAAAGCGGATGCGGCTTTCCGAGCAATCGATGTCGATGGGATGCTCTTCCTGGCTCTGCGCAATCAGGGGCGCGATAAGATCCTCAAAGAAGCGGACCTGGAAGGCGGAATGTACGACCTGACCCTGGCGAACAAATTCGGCCCGCTGGATGCCGAAGCTTCCGGCCTGCTGAGCTGGAGCGAGCTTTATATCACCGGGGCGAGCTTCTGGGGGATCGATTGGGAACAAGCGGTGAACTATTTCTCGCAGGTCGCCCCACAGCTGCCGAATCTGATGGACGGCTCGAAGATGACCGCCACCGAGCGGCTGCGCCAGGCGCTTTTTGAGCTGGGCAACACGCAGGCGAGCAACGGACAGTTCTGCAAGGCAGTCAGGTCATATCAGCAATCCCTGGCGATCGCTCAGGACCCCAGCGTTCAGCAGGCAGGCGAGCTAGCTGCAAAAAATTGCGAGGGAGGCGGAGGGGCGGAGGCAACCCCGAAACCCAATAAAAAGAATAAAGCTACTCCAAGCCCATAACCACTCTCAGGACCTGACAGGATCTGTCATTTCGTTCATCGTTTCAAGCACGGATTGTGACCGAAGAATACACCCTCGTCGTACAGGCAAGCCGGATCCCAGAAAAACGATCTGATTCAGAAATTGCGCTGATCTCGTCGCTCGTTGGCGGGGAGACCAGACCATCCAGGACCATCAGGCGGCATTCGCCGCATTCGCCCTGTCCGCCGCAGGTTGACCGCAGCGAGATGCCTGCTTTCGAGGCAGCGCCTAATAAATTGGTTCCCGGTGAGACAACAACCGTCACCCTGGACACTTCGAAGTGAACCAGAAGCTGTTTTTGCAGAACCATCCGATTGTCTCGGCTTTTTCCCGGGCAAGAATGGTCGAATGATAAACCAGGACCAGCACGCTGGCAAGGTTAAGGGATGGGATTGAGATGTATAATGGATTGCACTTCAGATGGCTTCCCATCATTTTTGAAAAACTGTCTGGTCCACCATCTGGGAAGCCCAGCAGCGACAATTAGATAATGCGCAGGTCTTATCTACCACCCTTGATGATCCTAATCCTGATGCTGGCCTGTCAGGTCGTGCCAACACCGCCGGCGCTGCGGAGCACGTCAACACCGATCGAGGTCAAAAAGAGCTCTACACCCAGGCTCCCAACCTCAACGACAACAGCCACGGCAGTCTCCAACCCGACCGCTTCATCGCCAAGTACACCTTCCCCTGGTGGGCTGGCTGAATTTCCCTATCGAGGAGACCTCCCTTTTGCTGCGATCGAGCGAACGAACCAGGTTATCGATCCCCTCACGAACAGCTGGCCGATCGATCTACCGGTTCCGATGGCAGAAATTCGCAATATTAAGGTGGCAGATGGGTTATCCCTGCGCCAGCGGGACCTGCTGGCACAACAAGGTTTTTTAATCATCCGGAGCCATGAACCACAGTTCAGCGAAATCCAAAGGAATGTCTCCTGGGCTTACGGACAACCGTATCTTCTGACAGCTGATGCTGCAAGCCACGCATTGAAGGTATCCCTAGACCAGCTGCTGAAAGCACTGGAGCGTGAAGAGCTGAACAGGCGGCTGCGCATGCTTACCGAGACAACTCTGCGCCAGGTGGAATCTTATTTTCCTTTACTGGCAGGATCAGAACTTGAAGACGATGCCCGCCTGGCAGCGGCATATCTGGGCGTCGGCCTGCGGCTGCTGGACCCGGCGGCGCCGCTCGATTCTGAACTGGAAGCGATGATCATGCCACAGGTGGAGCAGATACTCGCAGGCAGGGGGCTGGAAGAAGCGGCGCTTTTCCCAGGCCTGAGCGAAAATTTCCAGCTTTATCAACCTGAGGGGCATTATCGCGGCAACTCAAGCCTGGAGGCGTATTTTCGCGGTAAGACCTGGCTGGAACGGATTTATTTCCCGATGGGAGAAGCTGGTTCAGGAACGGGTACCGAATTTGTGCCCTTGATATTAACCCTTGCACTTCGCCAATCAGCGACAGAGATGGGACATTCAACCCATGAATGGACCCGAATTGTCGAGACCCTGAATTTCTTTGAGGGGGTCCGCTACGGGGGCGGACCTCCTGAAACAGCAATATTAATGGACCGGGCTTACGGAGTGGGCGCGACGATCCTCGGGCTGCAAGATCAACCTCAGCTGGATATTTTCCGCTCGTTGGTTCGCGATCTCCCCTTTCCCCAAACAGACCCGGTGCTCGTGTTGGAGCCTTCCGGTGAGGACCGGGAAAAATCATGGAGCCTTCTGGGGATGCACTATTCGATCCATTCGTTAGCCATGCAGAGATTTGCACAGGAGCTCCCTCCGGATGCAGATTCCACATTCCTGCTTCCCGGCGGCCTGGAACTGATGGGAGTCCTTGGCTCAGATCTGGCGATGAAAGCAAGGCTTCAGGAAGGGGCGGAGGTGCGGATCGATCCCGAAATCGTCGAGAATTTGAGCCAAATTATCCTCAACCAGCCCGAGGCGGATTGGGAGGCCTCCATGGGCAACCTGTGGCTGGACGGCTTTCGGGACCGGCTAAGAATTTCAGAGGCTAAACATGCGGATTCTGTTTTTCCCGGCGAGGCTGCAGGGCTTTGGGCAGAGAAAGAACTTAACAGCATCCTGGGCAGCTGGGCTGATTTGCAGTCCGAATCGGCTGAAACTTCATTATTAGCTGAGGAGACCGGGGGTGAAGAGATTGAGGAGATCAATTCGAGGTTTCCCCCATCCCCTGGATTTGTTGAGCCAGAGCCGCTGTATTTCTACACGCTGTCTCGAATTGCGTTTATGGCTGCCGAAGGACTTCGGGAACGAAACCTGACCGGAATCTTTCAGCTCTCGACCGGAACGCCTCAGCTTGAACGGGCAGCTACTCGAACTGCTGGATCTCGCTGACCGCTTGCAGCGGCTGGGCGACATCGCTTTAAGGGAGTTAACCGGGGAACCGCCCAATGAAGCAGATTATGCCCTGATCCAGGCTCCACTTGGAATTGCAGAAGACCAGAGGCTGAAAAGCAGCGCTTCAGCAGGCAGTGCAAAGGATCCGGAACCCTCTTCTTTAGCCGGGACTGCATTTTTTGATTTTGGGGGAGATCGCATCCTTCAGGTGGCTACTGGTGATCTTGACCGGATTTATATGCTGATACCGCTTCGTGATGGGGTCTATATTGCCCAAGGAGGGGTGTACTCTTATTACGAGTTTTCGCCGCACCGCGACCGGCAGATGGACGATGAATCCTGGCGCTTGATGCTGATCCATTCGCCGCCGGACCGGCCAGCCTGGGTGGAAAAATCGCTTTTGTCGGATGGGACAGCTGTAGAAGTGTTGGCTTACCGGATAGGCGATGTTTATCGGGTCTTGCCTGAAGCAGGTATGCTTCAACTGCGCAGCTCTCCGTTCCGAGATGCCCGCGTTGTTCAGCTTGCCGTGCCTGGGGAATACCTGGAGATTGTTTCCGGTCCTGTGAAAGCAAATGGATTAGAATGGTGGGAAGTTCGCCTCAGCCGGGACTCGTCAGAAACATTCCAGGGCTGGATCGTTGAAAACCAGGATTGGATCGAGAGAGCCTGGCGAAGATAATTGACGAGGAAGTACACATGATCCGTACAATCTATTACTCGAAAGATGGCAAATTGCAAACTGAAATCAGCCAGATCGATGCGGCGTTTGCGCTGCACGATCAAGACGGCCTCGTCTGGATGGATTTCATTGATGCGCCGAACGAGGAATCCGAGCCCATCCTGCGAAAGACTTTCGGATTTCACCCGCTCGCGATTGATGACGCCCTGCGAGAAATTCATGTGCCAAAGCTGGATGACTGGGGGAGTTTTCTTATACATCGTTATCCATGCCGTTCTTTTCGACCAGGCGGAAGGGGACGTAGAGACCAACGAGCTTGATATCTTTCTGGGGAAAAACTATCTCGTTACCCACCACGACCAGCCGATTGATGCGGTGGAGCGGGTCTGGCAGGCGCTGCAGCGAGACGAGCGCCACCTGAAGAACGGTCCCGACCATCTGCTTTATTTGATTGTCGACGAGATCGCGACAAGCTTTATGGGGGTGGTTGATCAGCTTGATAAGAGCATCGATGGTCTGGAAGAGGAGATTTTTCAAGACCGGGAAGTGGGCACGCTTACAAAGCTCTTTTCTGTGAAACGATCGGTACTGTACCTGCGGCGGATCCTGGCGCCGCAGCGGGAAGTGCTGAACAAGCTGGCGCGGGATGATTACCAGATGATCGATGCCGTCGACCGGGTCTATTTTCGAGATGTCTACGATCACATGGTCCGGCTGTACGATATTATCGAGGGGGTCCGCGATCTGGTTAGCGGCACGCTGGAGATCTATCTATCTGTCATGAACAACCGCCTGAACGACGTGATGAAGACTCTTACCATCATCACCACATTGTTCATGCCGATTTCATTCATTGCCAGTTTTTTTGGGATGAATTTCTTTCAACCGACGACACCATTGAACATCTGGACCGGCCTCCCTGCATTTGTCATCACCCTTTTGATCGTCGTGTTAACCCCGTTCGGGATGTTCATGTGGATGCGCCGCAGGAGATGGATGTAGACAAGGAAACCACAATGGAAGAATTAAGCCCAAGCGCCCAGCGGGTACAGCGGGCCCTCGACAGCTGCGGAGTGCAGCTGATCGTAGTAGAGCTGCCAGCCTCCACCCGTACAGCCCTCGACGCTGCGCAGGCGGTTGGCTGCCAGGTTGGGCAGATCATCAAATCGCTGGTTTTTAAGGGTAAACGGAGCGAGCGACCGATCCTGGTGATCGCCAGCGGGATCAACCGGGTCGACGAAAAGCGGATTGAGGCGTTGATCGGGGAACCGCTCGGCAAGGCGGACGCAGACTTCGTCCGCAGCCATACTGGTTTTGTGATCGGCGGAGTCCCGCCGGTCGGTCATACCGAAAAAATCCAGACTTTCATTGATGAAGACCTGTTCCAGTACGATCAATTATGGGCAGCGGCCGGGACTCCGAACGCGGTGTTCAGGCTTTCGGCGGAAGACCTGCTGAAGATTTCAGATGGGATCGTGACTGCGATCAAACAAGAGATGTAAGCCGGGGGAATTGTTCGACCGGTTTTGTTCAGGATTGAATATCCTGAACTACAGAGCCAATCCGGCCATGAAAGCGAGGCTTACCAGCGCGCCAGCAATTGAGGCCAGAAAATTGACCCAATCATTGTCCAGCCAGCGCCAACCGCGCAAGGGGACGGTGGGCGTTCCGCAAAGATGGACCGGGAAGCGCTCAGTCTCCTTCTGCAGCTCGGGCACCAGTAGATTGATTGGATCGTCGCCCCGAGGAGGGAATCAAAAAAGGCGCCAATCAGCCCACCCAGCACGGCGGCAGTGATCACTAAAATAATTGGATCCGAAGGGGAAAACAGCGCAGCGATCAATCCTACCAAGAAAGCCCCGGCGAACGCCGCCAGGCTGCCCATCAGGCTGATGCCGCCAGAGGTGCCGCGCTCGACCGGTTTCCAATTGCGGATCAGCCGAGGGGGAGTGGGGTTCAGGACTCCCAGCTCGGTCGCCCAGGTGTCCGCATTAACCGCAGCCATCGCCCCTATAAATGCAAACCAGGGCCAAGATTCGGAAGGGAAAAGGGAATGCATTACTGCAAGAAGGGCTCCGAGCCCGCCGTTGGCGAGGACCTGACCCGCATCTCTGCGGCTGCCTTTGGAGAATTTTTCACTTAAGGCATTCTTTTGTCTGGTGAAGAGCCGTGAAAGCAGGCTGGAAGAGATAAAAAACGTCATCAAAAGCACTGCCCACGGCAATCCACCCAATCCGAATATCAAACCACCGCTGACAGCCGCAGCGATTGCGCCGCTGCGGCTGAGAGCTCCAGCCCGAAAAGCCAGCGCAGCGACAATGATTCCAAGGGAAAATCCGATTATAAGATCCATATGCCTCAAGCTTATCGATGAAGATTATTTGATGAAAGCGCCTTAATTCATCCTTGATGGAAGAAATCCAATCAACTCACTCGCAGAATGAAGAATACTGCTAAGAAAAACAGGACGGCTGTGACGGCACTGGCAGACCACAACAGGTAAGCCAAAAACCGGCTGTCGTCACGTCGAAAGAAAAACAGACCTGCGAGCAAGTCTAACATCAGAAAGAAAAAATTGAGGATTGGAATCAGCATTAATTGTTCTGAAGGGACAAGCTCACCTGGTGAGCCGTCCGGGTAGAAGCTGAAGTGGACCTGGTTTTGAGCCGGGATGGATAGACTCACCCAGGCCAGCAATGCCAGGCTCAGCAGGATATCGCCAAGCAGAAAAAACCTGGCAGGCCAATCTGCCCATAATCGATACAACAAGAAGCTGGGATAAACCGAGCGGGGAGCAACTGGAGAAAGGGAACCCAACTCCGTTATGCGCTGGTAGGTTTCGATAAATCGCTCTGGATTCGACGGCGATACTGCAAATCCACCCGATTGTGTGGCAATGAACACCAAATTTCGAGTGCCGTCTGCAAGGAATTCGACGATCCCGCCGCCCGGGATATGCCGTTTACCAAGGAGTGAGCCGGGGAGCCGCAGCCAAGGGAGCGGGAGCGGGGAAGTCAGATCAGAGGCAGGATGGATCCATAAGACATGATCCATGGGGATTTCTTCGACCCGCAGACCCCAACGCAGTCGAATACCTTCTCGCATCAAGGTGTACGCGGCGCTTTGAAGGGCATAGAATCGATAAGCCAGGATCGGCCCGGTAATCACGACTGCGAAAGCAAGCAACAGGTACGCCGGGTCTATCCTGGCCTCTGCTGCTTGCCAGAGCACAGCCAGGCTGGCGGCAGCAAGCAGCAGAAATATGATCGAGTGGAAAATCAGCCCAGCGCGACGGTCCGGCCGAAAGGCGATCTCGTCCTGCATGGGTGATTTATACCACTATTTGATTTGATAGACGATATTTACCTCGATGACCAGGGACATCTGACCGGCTTCAACTGGAACGCTGCTCTCTGCCATAGGAGCCGCAGCGCGCATATCGTACATCGGCGTTGGGCTGGTGCTGGTGAATTCACTGATGGTCTGGACGGGACCCAGGGTCACGCCAGCGGCTTCAGCCAGCTCTACTGCTTTGGCGTAAGCGTCATCCACGGCGGCTTTGCGCGCCGCAGACTGCGCAGAAGTCTTATCGGCAACATCGAACTGGATCCCGCTGATCGAGTTCGCACCGGCCTGTACCGATTTGTCCAAAACCTCGCCTATCTTCTCCAAATCCCGGACCGTCACCTGCACCGAGTTGTCGACGATATATTTGATTTTGCCGGTCGATTTTCCTTCGTTATCGTACTCCTGCTGAGGGTAGATGCTGAAGTTGGTCGTCTGGATGTCCTTCGGGGCGATTCCGAGCGTTTTCAGAGCTTCATTAACAGCTTGAGACTTCTGATTGTTCTCTTCCACGGCTGCAGACGCTTCGTAGCCTTCGGTGTGAACTCCGATGGTCACATAGGCCAGATCGGGCGTCATAAAGACTTTTCCGCTTCCACTCACGTTCAGCGTTCGGGCGGGCTGCCTGGAATCCCCTTCTGAGGGGGCTTCTGATTGGGCAAAGGCTGATCTTGCGCAGCCGGTGATTAACGTTGCTGCGGCAAGCAAGGCAATGGGGTAATACAACTTAGTTTTCATGGGTTTCTCCTCTGTATATGTTCGATCAGGTCTGTAGACGACGAAAGCTTAATCCTGGTTCCCAAATTGCGGCACCAGAGTTGCAATGATGGTACAGTCAGAAATTATATATATTTCTAACACCCAGCGCAGGAAGAGATCACGCTCCCGGTGTTATAATTTTCGGACGGAGTTCTGCTGAATGGAAAAACTATTGGTTCAATCCCGCAGAGCGAATTTTGATCATCCCAGAAATTCTCAGGGAGGTTTTCCCGTTCCGGGATTATCTCCTTTCTCAGGAAATTTCCCTTCGATCGGCTCAATTTAGAAGGAAGGAACTGCTATGATGCGTTTTGACCGATTTACTGAGCGCGCCCAGGAGGCTGCTCAGCGGGCTGCTGAGATCATTCAGCGATATGGTCATAACCAGATTGATACGGAGCACATCTTGCTGGCTTTGATCGAACAGCCGCAAGGTGTGATTCCTCAAATCCTGGATCTCTTAAAGGTAGATTCCAATGCTTTGACGGAACGGTTGGATTATATCCTGCGCACGAGCCCAAAGGCAAACATTTTTGGCGGAGGAGCGGGGCAGGTATTTATCACACCGCGTGTTAAAAGGATTATCGACCTGGCAAACGAGGAAGCGAACAAGCTAAAAGATGAATATATCTCAACCGAACACATTTTTCTGGCGATCCTAAGCGAGCGCAGCACGCCGGCGGCTCGCCTGCTCGAAGGCGCAGGCGTCACCCGCGAGCGGGTGTATGAGTCAGTCCAGCAAATCCGCGGCGGACAGCGTGTGACCGATCCTCAGGCCGAGACGCGCTACCGCACGCTGGAACGATTTCGCCGCGACCTGACCCAGATGGCACGCGAGGGCAAGCTTGACCCGGTGATCGGCCGAGACACCGAAATCTTGCGGGTGATCCAAATCCTGTGCCGGCGTACGAAAAACAACCCGGTCCTGATCGGTGAAGCCGGCGTAGGAAAGACGGCAATCGTTGAAGGGCTTGCACAGAAAATTGCAACCAACGATGTACCGGAGATCCTTTCCGGGAAGCGGGTCATCGGGCTAGACCTGGGAGCGATGGTCGCCGGGTCGCGGTTCCGGGGCGAATTTGAGGAGCGGCTGAAAGCAGCCCTGGAAGAAATACAGCGAGCCGAGGGGGAGGTGATCCTGTTTATCGACGAGCTCCACACCGTGGTGGGAGCTGGGGCTGCGCAAGGTGCAATCGACGCATCGAACATGCTGAAGCCGGCGCTGGCGCGCGGAGAGCTTCAGTGCGTCGGGGCGACCACGCTCGATGAATACCATAAGTACATCGAAAAAGACGCCGCGCTGGAACGCCGATTTGCTCCGGTGTATGTGGAGGAGCCAAACGTCGATGAGACGATCATGATGCTGCAAGGATTGCGCGACCGATATGAAGCGCACCACAAGGTGCGTTTTACCGACCAGGCGCTGGTGGATGCGGCCAGGCTGTCTTCTCGATATGTCACCGAGCGCCGTTTGCCGGATAAAGCGATCGACCTGATTGATGAAGCCGCCGCAAAACTGCGCGTCGCCTTGTATTCTCTGCCGCCAGAGCTGAAAGCCCGCAAGACCGAGATCGACCGCCTGGCTGCAGAAGAAGAACAAGCCGGGCAGGAGCGCGATTACGAGCGAGCCGCCCAGAAAAAATCCGAGCGGCTGCGGATAGAGTTCGAGTTTAACATTCAACGCGACCAGTGGGAAGCTGATCACCAGCTTGATGAGATGGTGGATTCAGGCGACATCGCAGAAGTTGTGGCCCAATGGACAGGGATCCCGGTCTCGCAAATGATGGAGACTGAGGCGACCAAGCTGCTGCACATGGAAGAACGGCTGCACGAGCGGATCATCGGGCAGGAGGAAGCGATTCACGCGATCTCGGACGCGATCCGGCAGGGCGCGTTCTGGCTTGAAAGACCCCAGAAGGCCAATCGGATCATTCATTTTTATTGGCCCATCCGGCGTAGGGAAAACAGAGCTTGCCAAGGCGCTGGCCTGGTTTATGTTTGACGACGAAGACGCGCTGGTGCGGATAGACATGAGCGAATACCGCGAGCAGCACACCGTCTCGCGCTTGTTTGGAGCGCCGCCCGGATACGTTGGGTACGAAGAAGGAGGCCAGCTGACCGAGGCAGTCCGCCGCCGGCCATACAGGGTGATCCTTTTTGACGAGATCGAAAAGGCGCATCCTGAAGTCTGGAATGCGCTGCTGCAGATCCTGGATGACGGCCGCCTGACAGACGGTCAGGGGCGGATTGTGGACTTCCGCAACAGCGTGCTGATCATGACCAGCAATCTGGGGACTGAATATGTCCGCCACTCCGGCAGCCTGGGTTTTCTGCATAATCGAAACGATACCGAGGAGCGCCTGGAACATGAAAAGATCGAGAAAGCGCTCAAGAGCACGTTCCGTCCGGAGTTCCTCAACCGGATCGATGAGATCATCACCTTCTCTCCGCTAACCCTGGAGCAGATGAGCGAGATCGTCGATCTGCAGATGAAAGAGGTCCAGGAGCGGATGAAAGAGCGCGGATTGCGGGTCGAGTTAACGCCGGCGGCGCGCGAATGGCTATCGAAGGAAGGATTTGATCCTGCCTTCGGGGCGCGCCCGCTGCGCCGTGCCCTGCAGAAGCACGTCGAAAGCCCGCTTTCAATTAACTTGCTGGAAGGACATTTCTCCGAAGGCGACAAGATCATCGTCGATGTGGATGAAACCACAGAGAAGCTGTTCTTTCACCAGGTAGGCCAGGGGATTCCTGCCGAGGAATTTGGCCAGGTAGGCGCTAAGAACTGATCGATTCTGCTCTCTTGACCTAATTATTCTGTTAGGTCGTCACAGGACATCCCACTATATAATCACAATATGGGTGGGATCGTTCTTTGCCTGAACGAGGTCGAGGCCCCGCTTAATGGGAATGATGTACGCTGTCCATACTGCGGGAGCTCGACGATTCGGCGTTGGGGGTCAGGCCAGCGAAGCGTTCACGATACGAAAACGATCAACGCGGTGATTCACCGTTTCTATTGCGTGGATTGCAGCCGAACTTTCCGCTACTATCCGCAAGGGGTGGACCGCGCTCGAGCTGTCCAGGAGGATGCGCCGTCTGGCGGCAGTACTCTGGCTGATGGAGGTAAGCACCCGCGAAGTAGAAGACATTTTTGCAACCCTGGGAGTCAGCATAAACCGCATGACGGTCTGGCGCGAGGGGCAAAAACTGCTTGAGGAGTTATCTCACCAGAAGCTGTTGAACCCTGAAAATAGATTTCGCCATCAACCGGATGAATGGAACAAACGGCAACGGCAGCGTGAGCCGTTCGAATAAAGCCAACGGCGGCGGCATCCATCCATCCCTGTCGATTTGCGTTGATTCAGGCACCATTGCGCTGGTTGGAAAATTAAATATTTATGATGAAAAGCGCGTGGAACGCTGGTTGCGGATGGTGCTCGCAGATCAGGCGATCGAGATTTTAAGTTTGAGCGACTTTGATTTTTCGAGTGCGAAGCTGCTTTCAATCCCCCTGTAATCCTTCGAGAAATAGATTTATCCCTTCAATTCAAGCCGGGCTTTCAGTCGATGAACTGGCCTCCGTGGATTTCTTTACTGATCAGACGCCGGTTCGAAGTCGAAAGTCAGCTCCACTTCAACGCGCTGGAAGCAGTGTCCGCCCGCACCCATGAGTATTTTTCTGCAGAAATAGGTCGAGGCAGAGCCCTGCTCGCTGAATTCGAGGCTTAAATCGTTTCGCAGGTCGATGCGGGACCGGATGTTCTCACCGCAGCGATGGCATTTTACCGTGATCCAGAACGCATTTTCGTCTATTGGTGCGGCAGGTGAAATCAAACTCGAGATTTTTTAAGAAAGCCCATAGCTACCTGAGAAGAATTATAACGCAACCAGGCCGCCAACTGACAAGATCCCAGCGAGGCGATATGCCGAAGAAAAATGAATTAGATAACAGGAACAGTACTTTTCGGTGCCTGGTCTGCTCATGTGAATTGGTATAATTGCTTTTCGCAATGCGGCGAACGTGGATGTCAATTCGGGTCATCAACTGCAAGCGAGGACCAATGGAATCATCCACGATTAACAGAACGCGCATTCTAAAACATTTGTGCTATAATGTGGGCTGAACATCCCTGCTTTTCACCCCCGCCCGGTTCATTTGTTTGCTGAACACTTGTCGTCATTCACGAAAAACGGAAGAACTTATGTCTCAGAATATTATTCGGGTCGTCGGAGCGCGCAGCATAACCTTAAGAATATCACAGTTGAGATCCCGCGCGACAAGCTGGTCGTCATCACCGGGCTATCGGGTTCCGGAAAATCTTCGCTGGCATTTGATACGATCTTTGCCGAAGGGCAGCGCCGCTATGTCGAGTCGCTATCGGCTTATGCCCGCCAGTTCCTCGGACAGATGGAAAAGCCGGATGTGGACTATATCGAGGGGCTTTCTCCGGCGGTCTCGATCGACCAGAAAGGCGCCTCGCATAACCCACGCTCGACCGTTGGGACGGTGACTGAAATTTATGATTATCTGCGCCTGCTGTTTGCGCGGGTGGGGATTCCGCACTGCCCGGTCTGCGGACGCGAGGTGGCAAAGCAATCTGCCCAGGAAATCGTCGATGCGATCGAGCGCCTGCCGCAGGACGCCCGGCTGTTGATCCTTTCCCCGCTGGTGCGCGGCCGCAAAGGAACCCACCAGGCTGTGCTTTGAAGAGATTCGCAAGGCGGGATTTGTGCGCGCGCGGGTTGATGGGCAGGTCGTTCGAGCTGGATGACGAGATCCAGATGGACCGCTATAAAATCCATACGATCGAAGCGGTGGTGGATCGGCTGGTAATCCGCGGCAATGAGGATCCAAGAAGATGCCGATGCAGCCCGCTCGCGCCTGACCAACTCGGTCGAAACGGCGCTGAAGTTTGGCGAAGGATACCTGACCGTCCACTGCTTAACCCAGCGCAGATTTCGAGGTACCGTCTGATCTGGAAGGAGAAGCAAAGACCGGAAGCGGGGCATGACCTGCATTTTTCCGAGCACCTGGCCTGCCCCGAGCACGGCTCGGTCCTGCCTGAGATTGAGCCGCGCACGTTTTCCTTCAACACACCGCATGGCGCCTGCCCTGACTGCCAGGGATTGGGCGGAAAGCTTGAGATCGATCCCGACACTGCTGATCCCGGACCCGGATCGTCTCGTTGAATGAGGGGGCGATCGTCGCCAGCGAGTGGCGCGGCCCACGCGAAGAAGGCGGGTATTACTGGCAGATCGCTCGAAGCAGTCGCCAAGCAATACAACATCAACCTGGATGCGCCGGTGCGGAGTCTATCCCAAGAAAAGACTCGATCTGATCCTATACGGCACGCAGGGCGAAGAAGTCACCATCCACTACCAGAATAAAGATGGACGCGACCGGCGACCTGGAACATGCGCCTTTGAAGGGGTGATTGGCAACCTGCAGCGGCGCTACAGCGAGACAAATTCCGAATACATCCGCGAACAAAATCTCAGAGCTGATGAGCGAACAGATCTGCCCAACCTGCAATGGGGCGCGCCTGCGCACGGAAGCCCTGGCGGTGACAGTAGACGAGGCGAATATCGTCGAGGTCACCAGATGGCCGGTCCTACAGACCCTGGAATGGGTCGCAACAGCTGGCTAGCGCCAAGACGCCGCTGACACCCCGCCAGCAGGCGATCGCGGAGCGAATTTTGAAAGAAATTCAGGCTCAGCTTGGGTTTCCTGGTCGATGTAGGACTGGATTACCTGACCCTGCGGCGCTCGGCAGGCATCACTTTCCGGCGGCGAAGCCCAGCGCATCCGCCTGGCTACCCAGATTGGCTCACGCTTGATGGGCGTGCTGTACGTGCTGGATGAGCCTTCGATTGGCCTGCACCCGCGCGACAATGCCCGCCTGCTGCAACACGCTCAAGGGGCTGCGCGACCTGGGCAATACCGTGCTGGTTGTGGAGCACGACGAACGAGACCATCCTTTCGGCGGATTGGATTGTCGACCTGGGACCGCTGGCCGGCGAGCATGGCGGGCTGGTGGTCGCCGAAGGACCGTGGAAGATATCCTCAAGGCGCCCGAATCGCTGACCGGCGCATACCTCTCCGGACGGCTTAAGGTTCCGATCCCGGAAAAGCGCCGGAGTGGCAACGGCAAGACACCTGAACGTCGTTGGCGCGCGCGAGAACAACCTGAAGAACATCGACGTGCGACATCCCGCTGGGACGTTTGGTCTGCATCACCGGGGTATCCGGTTCTGGAAAATCCACTCTGATGGTCGAAATCCTTTACAAGGCGCTGGCTCGAAGATTTGAACCGGGCGCACACCCATCCGGGCGAGCACGACCGGATCGATGGGCTGGAACATCTGGATAAAATCATCAATATCGACCAGTCGCCGATCGGCACGCACCCCGCGCTCGAACCCGGGCACTTATACCGGGCTGTTTGATGAGATCCGCTCCCTGTTTGCCGAGCTGCCCGAAAGCAAGATGCGCGGGTACAAGCCGGGCGCTTCTCCTTCAATGTGCACGGCGGGCGCTGCGAAGCCTGCCAGGGGCAGGGCCAACTGCGGATCGAGATGCAGTTCCTGCCGGATGTTTACGTTCCCTGCGATGTGTGTCACGGGGCGCGGTTCAACCGCGAAACGCTCCAGGTGCGATTTAAAGAGCTGACCATCGCGGATGTGCTCGATCTGACAGTCGACCGGGCGCTGGAGATATTTTCCGCATTCCCTGCGATGGTCAGCAAGCTGCAGACGCTCCAGGATGTCGGTTTGGGTTATATCCGGATCGGCCAGCCGGCCCCGACCTTCTCGGGTGGTGAGGCGCAGCGGGTCAAACTGGCCCGCGAGCTGTCGCAGCGCGCCACCGGGCGGACCCTTTATGTGCTGGATGAGCCTTCGGTTGGCCTGCATGCCGCGGATGTGCACAAGCTGATCGAGGTGCTGCAGCGACTGGTGGATGCCGGAAACAGCGTGCTGATCATCGAGCACAACCTGGATATCATCAAGGTAGCCGATTACATGATTGACCTGGGCCCGGAGGGCGGGGACCGGGGCGGGAGAATTGTGGCCGAAGGCACGCCGGAGGAGGTCTGCGCAAATGACGAATCCTACACCGGCCAGCACCTGCGCCCATTTATCTGCAGCAAATAAAAAAGCAGGATTATCCTCGGAAATCCGGATCCTTCATCTGCGTGATGAGCCCCAGACTCAGGAGCATCAGCACGATCGCGAGCCAGAGAGACGGCGTGAAAGAGCCATCTCCGGTCTTCAACGCTTCCATAACATATACAAAGACTACCGAAGCCTGTCCAAAAAGCTGGATCAAGCTGTTTGATGTCCCTTCCGGCGTGGGATAGGTGATCTCTGCGACGTACTGCATCCCGACCGGGTTCGCACTCACGAGGAAGAATCCGAGGCTGAACGCGGAGGCGAAGAGCACGGGGAGCGATTGTGCATACGTCAACCCCACCATTCCTGGAATAGCGAGCGCAAATCCGAGCATCAGATAGCGCTGGCGCTTGTGCTGTTTGTCCGAGAAAGGCGGGATGATCACCGCTCCCAGCAGCCCACCAACCAGCATCAGGGCTCCAAGCGTCCCGGCATCCGTGGGGGAGAAGCCGCGCGGCCGGATGATGCTTTCGACCCAGGTGGTGATCCCGTTGAAGATTCCCATGCCAATAAACGAAACTGCCAGATAATACCAGAACGGCCTGACTTTGAAGGCATGTTTCAGCCCGTCAAGCATCAACGCCCGCGCTTCCATACCGGGAGGGCAGGGCGGTGTAGGCGGTTTTTCGCGCGCCAGGCTGATGAAGAGAACTGCCGAAAACGCTGCAAACCCGCCGTAGATCAGCTGGATATTTGGGATCGAGATCTGCTCGACCAGGATTGGGGTCAGGACCAGGCCCAGCGCCGTCCCAACCAGGTTTGAGAGCGTGATCAGTCCGACAGCAGTCGCTCGCTGTTCGATCGAAAACCAGTTTGCGGGCATTTTTGTCCAGGCGTTCAGCAAGAATGGCTGGGCCACTGCGATGGCAACGGTGCTCCACAGGACCAGGTTGTAGTTCTCTCCTGCCAGGCCTCGCACGATCCCGAAAACCCCCATGATGACTGCCCCAATGCTGACGGCTTTGCGGAATCCAAAGGTATCGATCACGTAGGCAACCGGGATAGACAGCGGGATGAAAGCAAGCATGAACGTCATTGCGAGCAGGCCGATCCTGAGCTCTGATACGCCGTAAAATTCCGATGCAATGCTGGTGATCGGCGCGTACGAGATCCAAAGGGTCTGGATCGTGAGATTGATAAACATAAAAACCGCAAGAACCACCCAGCGGTAGGGGTAAACTTTGAAGGTATTTTCCTGCATGCTCCACCTGAGTCGAATCGATTGCCAGGATAAGAAATTCTCGCTGAATTCTATCAGCCTTTAAAATCACTGAGAATTGGTTTTTCACTCACCGCCATAATTCTTCTCTAAGAATTTTGATACCGCTTCCATGACCAGATCTGGACGGATGAAATGGGGATGATGACCGCAGTGAGGGATAGCCAGCTTTTGGGCACCTGGGACAAGCCTGGATAGCTCCAGGAATGATGACGGCTTAAGCGTATGATCCTGCTCGCCCCAGATGATGAGCGTTGGAGCGCGTATCCTCCCGAGCTGAGGGGATAGATCTGAAATATGCCGGACAGAGTGCAAAATATGCGGTGAGGACTGCTTCAGGCTTACGACGGCCTGCCTCCGGACCTGGTCGGAGAGGCCACCTAACACCATGGGCGCCCGTTTCAACGAATGTTCCAGGATCGGATAGGGCGTGAACTCTAATAAAGTCCCCCAAATGGAAGGAAACAAGTGCAGAAAGCGCAGAGGCAAAGAAAGTTGGCCTTTCTTATAAAGTGGATCCAGCAGGACGAGCGCCCGAACACGCTCCGGCCAGCGCAGGCTGTACTTCAGGCAGAGATATCCGCCCAACGAGTGGCCTACCAGACCTACCTGATCGGTAGATTACAGCTTTTAAAAGCCAGGTTTCAAAGGACTGATAGAGGGAGGTGAGATTGTAGTCAGAGGAACCGGGGGATTTTGGACTTGCGCCGTGTCCCGGGAGATCAACCGCCAGGATGCGGAAACCGGCCTGCGACAGGGCAGGCCCTAATCCCTCCCAATCCCGAGCCGAGGCCGCCAACCCATGCACCAGGACCAGCGGGGGTCCATCACCGATTTCATCCCAATGAAGCATATGACCAGTTGGATCCTTTTCCCTGTCGATCGTACTATAATTTATTATAACGTTTATGAGGGACGATCGACCGCTGCCGGTCCCTTTTGTTCTTTGAAAATAGCGGTAGAAGCTGCGAGGATGCAATGTGGAAAAACCAGTTGAATGCTGATCCAATCCCATGGCTGCTTGAACCGGAACCGGCAGGCGTGCGCTATCTTGCGATGCGGGACCTGCTGGACATCCCGATGGACGATCCGGAGCTGACGGCTGCGCGCCGGATTGCATACCGCCAGGACCCATTCACACAATCCTGGAGGCGATGAAACCAGAAGGCTTCTGGTCCAAACCAGGAGCGGGGTACAACCCCAAGTACCGCTCGGCGGTCTGGTCGCTGCTGATGCTGGCGCAGCTGGGCGCCTCGATCTCGGATGATGCTAGGATCGCAACAGCATGTGAATATTATTTAGATCAAGCACTGGCATCCGGGGGGCAGTTCGGCTACAACGGGGCACCTTCCGGGACGATCGACTGCCTGCAGGGGAACATGTGCTGGGCGCTGACGACACTCGGCTGCACTGATCCGCGACTTGAAAGCGCGTATGAATGGATGGCGCGTTCGGTCACGGGGGATGGAGTCGCTCCGGCATCGGACAAATCGGCGACGGTGCGCTACTATGCTTATCAGTGCGGTCCGCTGTTTGCCTGCGGCGCGAACAACAAGCTGCCGTGCGCCTGGGGAGCGGTGAAAGTTATGATGGCGTTTGCTCAATGGCCAGATGAGCGGCGAACCGCATTGATTAATAAAGCTATCCAGCAAGGCGTGGAATTTCTTTTCAGCTGCGATCCGGCAGAGGCGCTCTACCCATCGGGGGTACGTCCATCCTCGATACATCCTGAGGGGGGCACCCAAAAACCCAGCCGCGACTGGTGGAAATTTGGCTTCCCGGTATTTTATGTGACCGATATCCTGCAGATCGCCGAGGCGCTGGTCCGCCTGGGTTACGGGAGCGACCCGAGGCTGGCGAATACGATCCGGCTGATCAGGGAAAAACAGGATGGGGACGGTCGATGGGCGCTGGAATACGACTACAGCGGCAAGACCTGGGTCAATTTTGGCTCGAAGAAGGAACCGAACAAATGGGTGACGCTGCGGGCGCTGCGCGTTTTGAAAGCCGCCGCCGATAGGTATAAACCCAGATAACCCCAGATAAACGCAGATATGAACGCCTGGATAAAATTCGGGAATATGCTGTTTTTTATGGTCGAGGGTTCAACCTTTTCTGCAATTTAACCAGCAATAACAAGATGCCAATAAATCCAATCGGCAGCCAGAGCCAGGCCAGGTCGCCTGGCCCGCCCGGCCCACTCAGCGGCTCGGTGCGATGGATTCGCACCAGGCAGTATTCGGAGGTAGCCTGGTTAAAGTCTGCGTCGCTCATTTTGCGCGCGTCAAGCCCGGCCATTTTTCCTGCAAAGCCGCTGGCGATGATCACCTTACGGAGCAAAGGCAGACGGTTTTCATCACGGCTAAAATCTTCTGCGATCCCTTTCCATCTGGCATCTGGCAGCCAGATTTCGACCTGCGGGTTTGCGAGCAGGTTGCGGTACCAATCGGTCGCAGGACCGAACCCTGCCGTGCAGTATATATCGCCTTCTTCCATGGCGTAATTGACCGGCGTCTTGCGGCGAAGCCCACTTTTTCGGCCGATGTGGGTGATGACCATGATCCGCCCGCCGACATCCGGCCAGGCGTTCACCCACCGGCCCAAACCAAGCCGCCACATCAAGACCATGAACGGATTGAATCGTTTGAAACCCTGGCGCAGTTTTTCTTCAAGCTGAGGTGAGATTTGGGACATGATTGCTCTCCTACGATTCTCTGTTTCCAGTCCTTGATCGTATCCTTATTACGCAGCGGAGAAAAGCTCCGATTGATTGGCCTAAAAAGGAATTGGACCGATATCGAGACCTTATTTGAAAAGTCTCGTTCCCGGCCAGAAGACCGACTAAAGGTTTGGCCTCTACTGGCATCACTCTGCTGTTGGCGAAGAAGGCGAAGTCGAAGCCGGTCGGGTCGCCGGCGCGCTTGCCCGGGATGGGCATCAGCCGGGCAGTGAGCGGCTTGTCCAGGCGCAGCGCCATCACAGACAGGTCCAAGAGGAGGGCGTAGATCTGGTCGACGGAGATATCGCCGGGGAGGGGGACGACATCCAGCCCTGTGCCGCAGACTGCAGACAATAAAAGCAGGTCTTTGATGCCAAGGACGCCTTCGGCAGCGCGTAAAGCCAGGACTGAAATCTTCGAGCACAGGCATAAAAACGCCGTTGAAGCCGGTCCGCAGAAATTTCGCCCTGTCCAGTGCGTCGGTCAGGAAAGCCACTGCTGCAAGAGAGCCGTGCAGGCCGACGGCTGGGACGCCCAAGCGCTCCAGGGCAGTCCCGATGGAGAATTCTTCGGCAGGATACGGCGCCAGGGTGAAGTCGAGGCCCTTGAATTCAAAATGGCGGCTTTTTTCGAGGGCAGTGCAAACCTCCGTGAGCCTGGAGGCATGGAATTCGACAAGGTTGACCAAGGACGAGCGCGCTTCCTCTAAGGTGGCAGCATGGGCAACCGATTCGATTGCAAGGTCCGCGGCTTCCAATGCCAGGGCAAACCCCGGCCTGTCTGAAGATGAAAATGCAGCCGGAAAGAACGGCGCGTCCGGACGGACATTTGCCAGGGCGGCGAAGCGAAGATTGGCAAATCCATCTGGCGAGATTGAGCTGGCTTGCTTGATGACTTCGGCGCAGCAGTGTACGGCGGGGAGCGAGACGCCTTGGGCAGGATCTGCCATCACGCCGGTCATGAAAAACAGAACTTGTGGCGGAAATCACAGCCGGGATTGCTTCGAAAGCGGGGAGAAAATCGGGGAACGCCGGTCCGAGCGAGACGTACTGGATTCCAAGCGCCCCGGCGGATTCTTCGAGCGCGAGCGCCAACCGGACGAGCGCCTCTGGGTTTACAACGGGCAGGAGGTTGGAGAAAGGCGGCGTTGCCAGCCTTGCGGTCTGGACTTCATACCCCGCTTCAGAAAACGCTGCTCGGGCGGCCCGAATCAGATCGGCACAGCCCTGCAGGCGGTTTTCGTCCAACGGCCAGCCCGGGTTCATGAAACAGGTGATCGAGCGGATTTTCATAGTCTGCGTTGTCTCACAATCTCAAACAAGAGGATTCCTGCGGCGACCGCGGCATTGAGCGATTCGCCTCCGCCTGGCATGGGAATCTGCACGCAGGAGGATGAAAGACGGCGGGCATCTTCGCCTGCACCTTCCGCCTCACCGCCTACGATCAGGGCGAGCGGCGAGCGGAAATCAACCAAGGTGTATGGGCTGCCTTCGCCGGCTGCAGCGAGAAAAACCGGAAGATCCTTGAGATAGATTCCGATGGAATCCCAGTCCATTTCACGAATCGGCAGGCAGAATTGAGCGCCCATCCCTGCGCGAAGCGCCTTTGGAGCGAAAGGGTCGGTCGTCGCGGGTGGGATGATGGCGGAGTCCGCGCCGGCTGCGGCTGCCGTGCGCAGCATCGTGCCCAGGTTGCCCGGGTCGCGGACCAGATCAGGGATAAAAATCAAATCCGGCTGCGGGGGCAGTGGAAGTTCCAGCATCTCGAGCGCAACCAGCAAGCCCTGAGGGGACTGCGTGTCGCTGACGCTGCGCATGACGTTTTCCGACACGGTTTCGATCTGAGCGCCCTGGCTTTGGAAACCTTCCAGGATGACCTGACCGCGCGCGGACAGCTGATCGGTGTAGATTGCCAGCCTGGCCTTCCATCCGTTGTTTAGAGCCTCTTCTGCCAGGCGCACCCCTTCGACGATAATGGAACCTTCCTGGCGGCTGCGGCGAGAATGACCCTGGAGCAGGCGCAGCCATTTGATCCGGTCGTTCTGAGTCGATGTAATCACGGCTATCCAAAGAGGTGAGGCATCCGCCGCCCGCCGATCAGGTGCAGATGCAGGTGAAAAACGGTTTGTCCGGCGCCTCGGCCCGTATTAGCGATCAGCTTGTAACCGGTTTCGGCGATCCCTTCCTGACGAGCGATCTCGAGGGCGACCCTGAAGAGATGCCCGATCAGCGGTTCATCTTTTTCTGTCAGATCGTTTATTGTAGCGATATGCTCGTCAGGGACGATTAAAACATGGGTGGAAGCTACCGGGTGTTGGTCTCTGAAGGCGGTTGCCTGTCCATCGGAATACAGGATCTCCGCGGGCAGCTCACCGGCAATGATCCTGCAGAATACACAGCTGCTCATGCTAAAAACCTGATCTGCCGCCTTGTTTTGAATCAAGGCTTCCCTTTCGATTTTGAATCTGGCCGAACAATCCATCGCTGCACTGACCGGTAAGCCGGACCGGTGTGATTTCGTTCCAAAGCCCGTGCGGCGAGACGGCGCGAACACGCAAATTGTTTCCAGTAAGCCCGCTCATCTCCCATCCATCCGAACCGAGGGCCAGTCCGTTTTCCCAAAGCACCGGCAAAATTTCTCCGAGAAAACGGCTTTCATAGGTACGGACTGCTTCAGAAAACAAGAGCCGGAGCCGTGCGTTGCGTGCTTTACGCAAAGGTTCCGGGACCTGGCCGGGCATGCGTGCGGCCGCAGTGCCGGGTCGAGGGGAGTAAGTAAACACGTGACCGCCGGCGAAATCTATCGAGCGGATGAAATCGACGCTTTCCTCAAAATCAGCGTCGGTCTCGCCCGGGAATCCTGCGATGATGTCGGTCGTGACGGCGATACCCGGGGCGCAGCGGCGGGCAGCGTGCACCAGAGCGGAAAACGATGCAGCGCTGGTCTTGCGCGCCATCCGATGCAGGGTTGCATCACAACCTGATTGGAGAGGCAGGTGAAGATGCCGGCAGAGACGGGGGTTCTCCCACAGACCAAAAAAATCCTCATCGAGATCCCAGGGTTCAAGCGACGATAAACGGAGGCGCGGAATGTCCGTCTCGCTGAGGACCGCCTGGATCAGATCGCGCAGATGCAGGGAAGGTGAGATGTCGCGACCCCACGAACCCAGATGGACGCCAGTAAGCACAATTTCCTTGACCGACCCGGCGGTACGCAGGTCCGCCAGGACTTCCTCTACAGGCCGGCTGCGGGCAGGACCGCGGGCAACCGTGGTGATGCAGAAGGTACAGCGGTTATCGCAGCCGTCCTGAGCCTTGATGAAAAGGCGAGTTCGCCGGCGAGTCCCTGGAAGGGGTTGGCGCTCCAGCGGCTCACGATCGAAACATTCCGGCTGGATATGGAGGATTTCGGAGACCAGCGAGTCTTTTTCAGGGTTTGGGATGACCTGCGCGATCCCAGGCACCGCTGCAGCCTGAGCTGGCTGAAGCGTCGCCCAACAGCCGGTGGCTGTGATCGACTGCACGCCGGACCGATGGATCTGGCGGATTTTCTGGCGGGAATCGGAGACAGCTGCGGCAGTGACCGCGCAGGTGTTCACGACAGCAAGCTCTGCTTCGGCAGGGTCAGAGACAAGGATATGTCCGGCTGCCCTGAACTGCCGGGCATAAATCTCAATCTCTGCCTGGTTCAGGCGGCATCCGATAGTATCCAGGTAGATCTTCATGGTGAATACACGACCAGGTTGTCGAAGCGGATATCCGTCCCGGGCGTCTGATAGGTTCCTGCTATCAAGCCGATGTCTCCGGAGGAAAAATCGGTGTCCTGAACTTCGGCCAATTTTTCTCCGTTCACATAGAGCGTCAGGGTGTCGCCGATGCAGTCAGCCCGGATATGGTTTGCAGCCGAGCCTTTCAAGATCGCTTCATGAGGTTGAAGCGCATCCATGCCGATCAATCTGTAATCCTGTCCGACGATCTTACCAATCCCGTAATACCCGTCGCTGCTGATGATGAACGTATAGAAATTATCTTTGCTGGCGGCGCGGCAAATCACCCCAAAGCGGTTATCGCGCTCACCGCCCACTTTCAATGCATCGACTTCGATCCGAACATCCTTCAAATCGAGCCCAGCCAGGCTCCAGATGTCCAGGTTGGGCTCATTGACAAGAATCCGATAAACTCCATCGGCGTAATCCGTCTGACCCTGGATCGTTTCGATCCGGTTCCAGCCGCTGGATGGATCTGAGAAGTCGTCCCGATAGCGAATAGTCGCCAGCTCCCCAGCAGGCTGATCGGACAGCATCTGGCAGGAGATCGTCACTGCCAATATTAAGAAAAGCGGGAGCACCCAGCGCGGAAAGAGTCTGCTCATGACGAGAAAATCCTCAAGAATGATTGAAATTTAATTGTAGCATATCTTCCAGGGGCTGAATTTTCCAGGTCGAAAGCACTTATAAATCCTCGCTTCACGGTGCGCTGCCATTGAGCAGACGTCTAGCCTGTTCACCGACCGGTCCATGTGAGTCCAGGGAAGAGGCTCGTTCCAGGCTCTGCCGGGCTGCAGCAATGTCGCCCTCGAGCAACCAGGCGATTCCCTGGTGAAGGTGAGCGGAGGCCAATCCTGGATCGACCTGCAAAGCCTGAGAGATGTATTTTTTTGCGGCTGGGATATCGTTTAATGCGATCATCACCTGGGCGATCAGATCTAAATAGATCGGATCCTCTGGTTTAGTCGTGAGAAGCTTAAGAGCCAGCGGCAGGGCTATCGATTCGATTTGATAATGATAATCCAGGGCAAAGCGGATGATTTTCTGCTGATAGGCTGGATCATTGGGCGCGAGGCGGGCGGCTTTCAGAAGAAGTCATACGCTCCGTCGAGGTCGCCCGAGGAAGCCTGAATTTCTCCCAGAGCTGACGTCAATATTGGATTATCCGGAGCGAGCGCAACTGCTTTCCCCAGCGACTCGAGAGCCTGGTCAAAGCGGGATTGACGGATCCAATAAAAAGCGAGCAATGTATGGGCAGCCACCGAGCCGGGATCAAGCTGCAATGCGGTCTGAAGCTCGGAAAAGCCATCTGACTCCTGACGCTGGCCGTCTGAGGAGGCGAGGCCAGGCAGGCTGGTATGCTGGCGGGCTTCCCCGAGATACGCCCAGGCATCGGCAAAATCCGGGCGTTTTAAGACGGCCTGGTAAAACGCTTCCGCGGCCAGCTCCCACTGATCCAAGGAAGCGAGAGCCCGTCCGGCACTTACAAGCGTGTAGGCTGGATCGGCGGCGACCCTGCTGGACAGGATTGCCTGTTGGAACCTTGAGGCGCTCTCTTTAAAGAAGGATTTAATTCAGCAGCTTTTTCAAAGTGCGGAAGCGACTTTTCTGGATCCTGTGTGGCAAGCAGAAAACCCAACCTGGAATGGACCTCCGCATTTTCTGGCTGGGCATGAGACAGCATCTGAAGGACTGCGATCGCAGCGGGATAATCCCCACGCAAGATGTGCAGCTCAACAAGCCTGGCGGCGACTTGTTCCGTCAGACCCACTCGAGCTGCGATTCGCTTCCAGGTTTCAATCGCCTGCAAGGGTTCTCCCAGAGCCTGCTGGGAAACAGCCAGGTCGATCTCAGCATTAACAGACAGCTCCGCGCCATTTTCGCGTCCGATTCGCCGAGCTTCATTTTTTCCACGCTCGAGGTATCGAAATGCATCTTCGGCATTCCCGGCGAGAAGTGAAAGGCGGGCTGCCTCTTCCCACCATTCGATCCTCCAGGGCAGGCAGGATGCTGCCAAGCCGGGAGCTGGGGCAGAAATGGGTGAAGATCCAGGGTCAGGTGAAGAGCCTGAAAGAACCGCATGGCATTCGCTGGAGAGGCTGTGTTGAAGCCCGACCAGCGGTGTCAGCAGGAGCACCAGGATCAAAAGACTGTGCAGCAAGGTGCGGGTTTGTTCAAGAGGCATCACGAACCTGATTATATCTTTATTAAACTGGTTGAACTCTTCTTGCTGCGAGGCTATAATTGGGTGAGACTATCCATCCATCATTCGAAAAAACACAGGAGGGTTAATGGATTTCCAACTCTCTCAAGAGCAGCTCATGGTCCAACAAATGGTCCGGGATTTCGCACGCCGGGAGGTCGCTCCTGTCATAAAAGAGTGCGATCGAGCAGGACAGATGGCTGATTTCGTGCTGCCGCGGATGGGTGAATTGGGTATTCTGGGGATTTGCCTGCCGGTCCGCTACGGGGGGCAGGGGATGGATTACATCTCACTCGGGCTCGCCTGTGAAGAGCTTGAAGCGGTCGATTCGACCTTAAGGGTGGTCATGTCGGTCCATATGGGCCTGAACAGCCTGGGCCTGTTTCAGTGGGCAGACGAAGATCAAAAGCAGAGGTTCCTGAT
This sequence comes from uncultured Chloroflexia bacterium, assembly GCA_963726375.1. Taxonomy (GTDB): domain Bacteria; phylum Chloroflexota; class Anaerolineae; order Anaerolineales; family UBA4823; genus UTCFX2. The sequence continues at coordinate 783,624 of CAVSCE010000008.1, forward strand.
CCCGCAGGCGCGCGGCGAGAAGATCGGGTGTTTTGGATTGACGGAGCCTGCGGCCGGTTCGGATGTCGCCGGGATTTCCTCCACAGCCATTCGAAGCGGTGCGGATTATATTTTGAATGGGGAGAAGATGTGGATCTCCCTGGCGACCAAAGCCCACCACTGCCTGTGGTTCGCGCGCACAAATCCGGAGGCACGCGATCCTCACGAGCGCCTTTCCGCCTTCCTGGTCGAACTGGACAGTCCAGGGGTCCAGCGCGGCGATCTGCACGGCAAGCTTGGGATGCGCGCCGGTTCCACCGGTTGGATCGCACTGCAGGGCGTGCACGTCGCAGAGGAAAACCGGATTGGAGAGGAGGGTGAAGGATTTAAGATTGCAATGGCATGTCTTGATAATGGGCGCTACACGGTCGCGGCCGCGCGACTGGCTTGATCCGCGCCTGCCTGGATGCGAGCATCAGTTATGCAAAAGACCGCAAGGCGTTTGGTCGCGAAATCGCGCGCTTTCAACTGATCCAGCAGAAAATTGCCGGCATGGTAGAATCTTATGACGCGGCGCGGCTTCTATATTTAAGAGCTGGGTGGATGAAAAATCAGGGGCAGCGCAACACACGTGAAACGTCACTGGCGAAATGGTTTGCCACTGACGCCTCTTTTCAGGCAGCTTCCGAAGCCGTACAAGTGCACGGCGCATACGGCTACAGCGATGAGTATGACGTCGAGCGATATCTGCGGAATTCAAAAGGCGCGGTCATCTACGAAGGCACAAGCGAAATCCATCAACTCATGCAAGCAGGTTATGCCCTGGGATACCGGGTTGATTTACGCTTACGCTGTGAGCTGCCTCGGTACGATCCTCAAACCTGGCAGGCCGAACTGGGGTAAGACGGTGCAGAATCAAGATAAATTTTAAGGTGTGCGATCGTTCTCCACTGTACTGACGAAGGGGATTGACAGGAAAGGATGTGTAAATGGGAGGATAAAAAAAGCAACAACTTGGCAGATGATATTGTGCAGGAAATCCAACATCCAGGTTCAAAAAACTAAAGTAAAGGAAAAGAAGATGAAAACCCAGTATAATTTGGTCCGGTTGGCATTCGTGGCTATCCTTTGCACAGGCCTAACCATGGCTTTGGCGTTTCAGCCCACTTACGCCTCGACATCGATGCCGGAATTCTTCAGGGAGGCGAACAGCTGGGATGCCATTCAAGCTTACGATCTCAAAGCACTCTGGTCTACAAATGAATTTCAGGCCCTTTGGAACCCTCTTGGAAATGGGCTGAATGGACAGGTCTTCGCAATCGCTGTCAAAGGGACAGACGTCTTCGTCGGAGGCGCCTTCACGAATGCAGGCGGGATTGACGAAGCGGATTATATCGCCCGCTGGGACGGAAGCTCCTGGAACGCCCTTGGGAATGGGATGAATGGCGTGGTGCGCGCCATCACAGTAGAAGACACAAGCATCTATGTAGGCGGGAATTTCGCAAACGCCGGCGGCGACCCTTCAGCGGACTATATTGCCCGCTGGGATGGAAGCGGCTGGCACGCGCTCGGGAACGGAGTGAACGGGATCGTCTATGCTATTCGAGTCGCCGGTTCCGATATTTATGCAGGAGGAAATTTTAATTCCGCGAGCGGGGTACCGAATACCAACTGTATTGCCCGCTGGGATGGGAGCGCATGGAAGGCTTTGGGAGCTGGTCTTCCGGGCTGGGTTCGAGCCATCGAGATAATTGGAACGGACGTCTATGTGGGCGGCGGTTATACAGGCGCTGGCGGCATCGTTGGGGCGGATAATGTCGCTCGCTGGGACGGCAGCAACTGGCATGCGCTTGACGCCGGGTTGAGCGGGGCGGTTTATTCGCTGGCTGTTCAAGGCACCAGCCTCTATGCAGGAGGGGATTTCTTTAACGCAGGTGGATTGGAAGATGCGGACCATCTCGCCCTCTGGGATGGAAGTGATTGGAAAGCGGTAGGCGGCGGGCGGAACGGCACAGTCGTCTCCATGGTCGTTGATGGGCCGAACGTTACCATGGGAGGCATATTCTGGGATGATTTCGGCGACTCCGACCGGATCACTGTCTGGGATGGAAGCAATTGGAACGCCCTGGATGGTGGATTAAATAATTGGGTTTGGGCGATAGCTGTCGATGGCAGCGATGTTTATGCAGGCGGAGATTTCACAGAAGCTGGTGGAGAGCCATCTGCCAACTACATTGCTCGCTACGGCATCCCGGAAAACACCCTGTACCTGCCGATTATAGCGAATTAAAACCGGTAAAGCTTGAGCAGGATGGAACTGGAGAAAGTCTTGCAGGATTCCAAGTGAGATGTTCAATCAAGGCTTTCTCCAGCAGGATCGTGTAAAATTAACCACTGAGAGCAAAGAAGGAGGTTAACTTGAATATCGTCGTGTGCATCAAGCAGGTTCCTGACAGCGCAGCCAAAGTGGTCGCAGAGGGCGGGCAGGTTAGCTGGGGAGATGCGCCACTGGTGCTGAACCCCTGGGATGAGTATGCTGTGGAAGCAGCCCTGGTTCTGCAAGAAGCAGCAGGCGGCGAGGTTACCGCAATTAGTGTAGGCGGGGAGAGCACCAAGGATGCGCTTAAAACAGCGCTGGCGATGGGCTGCACTCAGGCGATCCTGGTTTCTGACCCGACATTGGAAAAGGCTGACAGCCAGGCAATAGCAAGAGTACTTGCAGCAGCTATTCGGAAGATCGGAAATGTAGAGGCGGCTTTCTTTGGCCGCCAGGCAATAGATGGGGATATGGGAGTAACCGGAGCACAGGCAGCTCATTTGCTGCAGTGGCCGATGCTGGGATTGGTCTCCAGCCTGAAATTCGAAGCGGGAAAGCTGCGCGCTCGAACGGTCCTTTGAAGAGGGTCGGCAGATCGTCGAGTGCGAGCTTCCAGCGGTCGTAAGTGTAGCCAAGGACATCGGTGAACCCAGATACCCCTCTTTCATGGGGATCCGCAAGGCATCGCGCGCCGTGATCCCGACATGGGATCTCGCTGAACTGGCAATAAGTGCTCCTGGAGCAGTGGTGAGGTGGCCTGATTTAACCGCTCCAGCGGCAAGGGAGGTAAAGACCGAAATGATCACCGGGAGCAGCGCGCAAGAAATTGCTGAAAAACTGGCAGACAAAATCCTGGAAGAGAAGGTGCTGTGATGAGCGGGAACATCCTGGTTTACCTTGATCATTTCAAAGGAGAGGTTCTCCCGGCTTCGTGGGAAGCGATTGGCGCAGCCAAACAGATCGGCGAGAAAACTGGAGGCAACATTGGCGTGCTGGCGTTGGGCGCCAAATCGAAAGACGTGGCCGAGCAGGCGTTCCAGTTTGGTGCAGACCAGGCATTTTACTGCGACGATCCAACTCTGAATGATTATCGCCCATATCCTTATGCGGCAGCCCTGGCGGTGATCGGGCGCACCCAAAAGATCGAGATATTGATCTTTCCAACGACCGTGCGCGGCCGAGAGCTGGCAGCCATGAGCGCGATCGAGCTGGGGGGTGGGGTGATGCCTGACGTGACAGCCCTTGAGGTTGTCGAAGGAAAAATTGTGGCAACGCGGCCGGTCTACGCCGGAAAACTCCTGGCAAAAGCGGTTTGTGACGTCAGCCCGGCAGTCATCACCACCCGAACCCGAGCGTTTAAGAAACCCCAGGCTGATCCAGGCCGAACTGGCACCGCAGTGCGAGCAGACGCAGCTGTCCGGGAGGATGATATCCGGATCAAGGTCATTGGCTACAACCAGCCCGAATCGGGCGTGAGCCTGACCGATGCAAATGTGATCGTATCGGGTGGGAGGGGGGTGTCCAATAATCCAAACCTGTCTCCACCCGGGGGATTGGATGAAAAGCAGGCAGAAATCTGGCGAGCCCAACAAGGGTTCAAGCTGATCGGCGACCTGGCTGCGGTTTTAGGCGCGGCAGTCGGCGCAAGCCGTGCAGCCGTGGACGCGAACTATGTCCCTTATGAACACCAGGTTGGACAGACGGGGAAGATCGTCTCGCCTGACCTGTACATTGCCTGTGGAATCTCAGGGGCAATTCAACATCAAGCCGGGATGCGCTCGAGCAAGGTGATCGTCGCGATTAATAAAAATTCCGAAGCGCCGATTTTTAAATTAGCCCGGTTTGGCGTTGTTGGGGACCTGTATGAGATCGTACCTGCTCTATCTCAAGCGTTTCGCAAGCGCCTCGGCAAATAATCCCGGCCGGTAAAAACCAGCGATTGAGCTGCTGAACGAGGGTCTGGAGAAGCGTAGCACCCTTCTCCAGACCCTTTTAATTCACCAATAAATACTGTGGTGTTGTTGGCCTGACCAGAAGCCATGTTTATTTTGGCGACATCAACCTCAAGGATGTCACATGCCGATCAGCGCATGCCAGTATTATTATTTAGCTAAAGTTATATGACATTTGCCACTAGGACTTCAAAAACAATTACGGTAAATTCGTAGCAGAAAGAAAGCTCATGCTGGATGACTTGATGGGACAACTATTGATTTTTAATGGATTCAGCACGGGACAGCTGGCGCTGCTCCGGCCGCTGTTCACGCTGTTCTATTTTCCATCCGGGATTTCACTTTTTGAACAAGGAGATCCGGCCGAATGTATTTTTATCCTCACGGACGGCGAAGTAGCAATTCGATACAAGCCGGAAGACGGTCCGCAGCTGGATGTCACGCATGTGCGCCCGGTGGCGGTGGTGGGTTGGTCGGCTGCAATCGGCACATCGAGATACACGTCATCCGCAGTCTGCCTTAAGAACTGCCAGGTATTACGAGTGAAGGCCACATCGCTGCGCCAGCTTCATGAATCCGATCCGAACACCGGCGCGATGTTTCTTGAAAGGCTGGCCACTCTGATAGAAGCCCGGCTGAGGAGCAAGCATCCCCAGCTGATGGCACTTCTGGAGCAAGGATTGTCCGTCAAGCTCGACCGACCGGTCCTGGCGAGATGAAGCTGAAACTGTGGTATATTCGGCTACAACGTGGAGGTAAAAGTGGCGGAATTAGCGCAGGAATTTTCGAAGGAAGAGCAGGTCAAGGCATTGTTGGATCGGATCAATGCCTATATTGAGCATTACCACGGCGGCTCGGTGGAGATGATTGAGCTGAAAGGGAATGTACTGAAAGTGAAGCTGGGAGGCGCCTGTTTGGGGTGCCCGCTTTCGCCCATCAACGCTGCACGGATGGGTTGCTGGGACTGTCCACCAGTTCTTCCCTGAGCTCGAAGTCGTGGATGCGCTCGCCTAATTATTCTTCAGCCCAATTTCATTAAGCTCGGTCGCTCTCAACATCTGGTTCGTTATGACGAGCGCTATCATGATGCCGGCGCTTGCGCAATCCTTTCCAACTGCAGGTAGAATTCGAGCAGTGATAACGACGCGCGTCTGGCAGGAGTGTTTTTGAAAGGAGATGTTCGATGGGGCTGCGGTGGATTCTGTAGATTGAGGCTCCGCATCTCGGACAGAGGTCTGCTTTCAAGGCGAGTGAATGGGTCCAGCGCCACCGAATTCTCCAAAGAACCAATCCCATGATCGCAATGATGAGCAGGCTTCCGAGCAGTATGGATGGCGACAGTCCGAATGCAGTCTGCCTGGTCCCAGTGCTGAGCTGAACGCCCAAAACCTGCAAATCGAATGACAGCCCCTCGAAGCTCGGGACCAGGCTCTTTTTCAGGGTATTGGGATTGAAAGCGAAGAGTGCGCCCTTAACCCCGATGAAGCCTGAAGCCAGCTTGACTTTTTCACCTGAGTGAGGACTATTCACGGCGATTTTCTCCCTGGATGCGTGATTTATCTGGATTTGATCATACCAGCATCGTGCTCGTTTATCCAGAGGTTCAGGCGTAAGTCATCACGCAGCCGTCGGCACGCGGATGCTGCCCTCCACATAGCACCCCGCTTTGCGGATCGCGCAGGATGACCTGGCCGCGCCCGAAGACCTCGCGACCTGCCCCGCTCACCGGCCTGACTGTATGACCCATCTCGGCCAATCTGGACATCTCGCCCAGCGAGATCCCTTCTTCAAGCGAGACAATCCCACCTAAATCGCCATCGTGGATGCAGAAACGCGGTCGATCCAGGGCTGCCTGGGGGTCCAGGCCGTCGTCGACCAGGGCTGAGACAACCTGCATGTGCCCCTGCGGCTGCATAAAACCACCCATCACACCGAAGCAGGCGAAGAGCTGTTCGGCCTGATTTTCAACTGCATTTTCGTCAGGGCGCGGGATCGTTGCGAGGCCTGGGATGATGGTATGGTAAGGCCGCTTGCCAGGAGCAAGAGCGTTGGGGTGCGCGGGATCGAGGCTGAAGCAGGGGCCGCGGTTGTGAAGCGAGAAGCCGCAGCTCTCAGGGACGATGCCAGTCCCAAATTCCATATAAATGCTGTTTATAAACGAGCAGGCGTTGCCTTGATCGTCGACAACGCTCAGGTAAACCGTATCCGAGGCGGACAAAGGCGACCCATGGGACTGATCCAGAGCTGCACAGCGAGGATCGATGAGCGCCCTGCGGCGGTCAGCATATCCTTTGGAAAGCAGCTCGGCGAGAGGAATTTGATTGAACTGCGGATCGCTGACAAACCATTTGGAATCAGCAAATGCAAGCCGCATCGCTTCGATTTCCAGGTGGAGGCGCTGGGAAGACAGGGCGGGGAGAGCTGCCAGGTCAAAGCCTTCAAGGATGTTCAACGCAATTAAAGCAGCCAGACCCTGGCCGTTTGGCGGACATTCCCAAATCCGGATGCCGCGATAGGTTGTGCTGATAGGCTTTTCCCAGGTGCTGTGGTGCTGAGCGAGGTCGGCTTCATCCATCACTCCGCCTGCATGCCTCACAGCGCTGATGATGGATTCGGCGATTGCACCCTGATAAAAGGCGCGTTTCCCTCCGGCTGCGACCTGTCTCAAGACATGAGCCAGACCTGGATTGGAGAAAACCTCGCCTGGGTGCGGCCCCCGGCCATTGACTGTCAATTCTCTCCAACCGGGCGAATTCTTTGAGAGCCCATCGGTTTGCTCTTCCCAGATCTGGGCCGTCCAAGGCGCAACCGGGAAACCCGCTTCGGCCAGCTGGACGGCGGGCGCGAGGATCTCGGTAAGATCGAGGCTGCCGTGCCGTTCGATCAGGTCACACCAACCAGCGCATGCGCCCGGCACTGTGATGGTGTGCGGGTGCTGGGGAGGCAGCTCGTCAGAAAATCCTTCTTTTTTTATCAGCTCCAGGTTAAGCTTTTCAGGGGAACGGCCGGAGCCGTTTAATCCGCTGACCTGTCCTGTTATGGAATCAAAGTAAAGGGCAAAACAATCCCCACCCAGGCCAGTGGAGAAGGGCTCCGTCACCCCCAGAGCGGCTGCAGCCGCAACTGCGGCATCTGCGGCGTTGCCGCCTTTCCGCATAATTTCAAGACCCGCCGCAACTGCCAGCGGCTGGGAAGCGGCGACCATCCCGGTTTTGGAATAAACGGGCGAGCGGCGTGAGTTGAACTCAATCCTGGCCATCAATTGTTTATCCCACCTCCGAAATTCTATATGGATGAAGGACGCTGCTGGTATTCGGACAACAATCTCAGGAGTCGATCGAAAGCCTGACCGGCGCTTAATCCCTGTTCGCACATCCCGAGGACTTCATGATTCTCGAAGAGTTCTCTCCCAAGCTGCACTGCCAGTGGCAGCGCAGCTTGCCAGACGTTAACGACCTGCTTTGCGGCTGGCGAACCGCTTCTTATCATGAATTCCGTATGCAATGCTGCCAGCACATTTTCCAGGTCTGGATTTATCGGCCCTACGGCTTTCACCGGTTTCCGAGAAAGGTAAGGAGTGGCTCCAAGCATGTCGGTGCTGCCGGCATAAGGATCGCGGCATGCGAAGCAAAGATGACGAATCCCGGACATATAGAGGGCGCCCATGCACAAGGGACACGGCTCCATCGTCGCATACAATGTGCATAGTATGAGGATCGATTTCTCCGTATGGAAATTGGATCAAGGCGATCAGCTCAGCGTGCGCAAGGGCGCTGCCGAGAGTGTGCTCATCTTTCTGTACAGTCTCGCCAATTCTGTTTCTGGCACGTGTAAGAATGCTGCCTCCTGAATCGGTGACGACCGCCCCAATTGGGACGCATCCCGCTCGAGCAGCGTCCCAGGTCATTTCCAGGCCAGCCTGCCAGGGAAGTGGTAAAAGATCCCAACTGGCGCTCATGAACGGGTATACAGATCTCGAATAAAGGCTCGGGATGGTTTCGAGCGGTCAACGACCAGCATGACGTGATCTCCAGATTTTATGGCTTTTGTCCGGGCGTTGCGATGGACCCCAACTCCAGAGAAATATTCTTTATGTTCGAAGATATACACATATTCAACGCGGCCGCGATCACGCTTTAATTCGAAGTGGGTGATTTTCCCCTTGATTTCCATTCCGGAGCGGTATGTCTTGATAATCAACCAGGACCGCCAGGAAGTAAGGAGCAGCCCGACCGCAGAAACCAGGACTGCAACGGCGAGAAACACGGGCTGGGCCTGAGGTTTGATCACGGCACCGCGGGAGCTCCAGGCAGGAGCCCAGGCAGCGTAGACGATCCACACAACGACGACGATAAGCCAGCTATAAAATGCGGAATAATCTGTCCACAAGATACGAAGCAGCGAGGGCTGAGGACGGCTTGGCTTCATCGCGAGATTCGGGTCAGCAAGGCTAATCCAGGACTTCGATCCCTTCGCCTGAGACGACCTCTCCGATCTCCCAGGCTGGTTGAGATGCCTCGGCTGCCGCCGCTAAAAACTGGTCTACCTGGTCTCCAGGCACACAGAGCAGCAGGCCACCGCTGGTTTGAGGATCAAAAAGCATCGTCTGGCCGACCTCGTCGATGTGCGGCGCGAATCGAACCTGATCCCCATAGAAAGAGCGGTTATCGAACGCACCGCCCGGGAAGATCCACTGTTCTGCATAGCTTTGAGCCCCGCGAACAAGCGGAATTTGCCGGAAGAAGAGACGCAGACAGACCTGCGAGGAGCTGGCAACCTCGATCCCGTGTCCAAGCAGGCTGAAGCCCGTGATGTCGGTCGCCCCATGCAGGTTAAACTCAGATGCCAGATCGGAGGCGGTTTTATTCAGGCGTTTCATCCAATCGACTGCCTCCATGACATCAAGCGGATCAGCCTGATCGCTTCTCAAGGCAGTGGTAACGATCCCGAAACCAATCGGCTTGGTCAATATGAGCCGATCGCCGACGCGCGCTCCACTTTTGCTGAAGTATTTTTTAGGATGGACAAAACCCAGGACGACCAGCCCATATTTAGGCTCCTGATCCTGAACGGTGTGGCCTCCGGCAAGGACCACGCCGGCTTCAAAGGCTTTTTCTGCGCCACCGCGCAGGATCTCGGCGCTGATCTCGACGGGCAGCTTGGGAGGCAGTGCGGCGATGTTTAACGCGAGGAAGGGTTTTGCGCCCATCGCGTATACATCCGAGAGAGCGTTGGCAGCTGCAATCGCGCCGTAATCATAGGGATCGTCCACCACCGGGGTGAAGAAATCGGTGGTGATGACCAGGGCGCGGTCTTCATCAAGACGCCAGACGGCAGCGTCATCCGGATCACCAAGCCCGACCAGCAAGTCCGGGTAAGCCTCGGAAGGGAAAATTCCATTGAGGGGACGCAGAACCTGCGCCAGCGCTTCTGCGCTCAGCTTTGACGCTCAGCCAGCACAGCTGGAGAGGCTGGTCAGGCGGATCTGACGGCCGCTGGGTGGGTCCGCTTGGATCATTCAAAACTCCAGGTAGGGTTAAGGTATGACGGTCGGCGTCGGCAGCGGGGTTGGCAGCAGGCTCGGGAGCAATTCCTGGACCTTCGGGGCGGGGGCCGCGTTGGGTGTGGGCAGCGGCAGCAGGTAGGGCACATCGTTGGGCAAGAATACCGTCTGGACACCGGCGCCAATCTTGTTGATGAAGGTGTAGTTCAACAGCTCGGGATTGTCCTTGAGGGCTGCAGAGAAAAGGTTCAGCGCGTCGGTCTCGGCCCTCGCCTGAATGAGCCGGGCTTCCGCCTGACCCTTCGATTGAATCACCGCGGCATCTGCCTGACCCTGGGCTACCTGGCGGGCTTGCTCGGCTTCCTGCTTGCGCTGCTCGACGACAAAGCGGGCCTGCTGCGCCGTCTGTTCGGCAATCTGCTTCTGCTCGACCGAGGCAGCATATTCAGGCGAGAAAGTGATGTTGCGGAGCACAAAATCGACCAGCACCAATCCATTTTCTTCCATTTTTTTTGACATTTCATCGCTGATCATCGCCCGTAATTCACTGCGCTTTGAGCTGTAGACTTCCTCAATCCCAAACTGGGATACTGCATCCCGGATCGCACCGCGCGAGAGGGGTCGGATCAGGTCGCTGGAATAGCGATCCTGCCAATCGATGTGGATCTGGATCACCTGGTTTGGATCCACCGCATAGATCACAGAGGAATCGATCAGGACCTCCTGGCCGTCAGCAGTGCGGGCTGAAATCGAAGTCGTCGCCCTGGATCTGGCCCTCATTGGGCGCAATTGACATCGTATAGGTCTGGCGAGAGATCGGATAAACGCGCACCGATTCCATGAACGGAATGATCCAGTTTAATCCCGGCTGTAAGGCAGATTCGCGATAACCCTTTGGGGCGACGGCAGAGATGACCACGCCGCGCTCCTCCGGCTGGATGAATACGAGTCCGGCGCTGATCGAGGTGAGAATCCCGGCGGCCACAGCACTGACCACGATGGCAACCGAAAGGCCTTTTGACTTATGTCCTTTTGATGCCCGGACGACCGCCAAGGCAAGCAATCCAAAGGTAGCGAGCCAAAGCACGCTGACGATCGCATCAAGGACGAGAGTGATATTCATGTTCAAGCTCCACGGTTAATTTTTTTATCATTAATACCGAATTTGAATTATAACCTCAAGTCGGTTCAGCGCTCCAACCAGATCGTCACAGGACCATCATTGTCAATTTCCACCAGCATATGTGCACCGAACTCTCCGGTCTGGGTAAAAATGCCCTTACTCCTCACCAATTCGGCGAATCGATTTACCAGCGGTCCGGCAATTTCTGGAGGCGCTGCGTCCGTAAACGAGGGGCGCCGCCCTTTGCGCGTGTCCGCATATAGGGTGAACTGCGAAACGACGATCGCCTGACCGCCAATATCAAGCAGCGATAGGTTTAATTTCCCGTCAATATCTTCAAAGATGCGCAGGTTGACAATCTTCTCCACCAGATATGCGACCTGATCTTCACCATCCTGCGGGCCGACGCCCAGCAGGATCACGACGCCCTGCCCGATATCTGCGATGGTTTGACCCTCTATCGACACCCGGCCGCGACGAACGCGCTGGATCAGGGCTCTCATTTGCGCCCTGGAAGCGGCAGACCGATCGCCTGCCGGACCTCATACATGGTCTGCCGGGCGATCTTTGAGGCCCGCTGCTGTCCGTCTGCAAGGACATCGTCTACATATCCAAGGTCCTGGGCAAGCTCTGACCTACGCTCGCGGAAGGGAGCCAGGTGGCTGTTCAAGCTGCGGGCAAATATCTTCTTGCAGTCCACACAGCCGATCCCGGCTCGCCGGCATTCGATGTTAATCGAGGCGACCTCTTCGGCTGGTGTAAATACTTTATGCATCGAAAACACATTGCAGACGTCCGGATTGCCAGGGTCGCTGCGGCGCTGCCTGGCCGGGTCTGTGACCATCTGCATGATGCGCTGTGCTGTTTCTTCTGGCGAGGCAGCCAGCTCGATGTGGTTGTTCAGGCTTTTGCTCATCTTCTGCTGACCATCGATGCCCAGCACTTTTGGCACTTCGGTTGCCTTCATCGCAGGCTCGATCAATACGCTGGTGTTATACTGATAGTTAAAGGAACGCACCGTTTCGCGTGCAAACTCGATATGCGGCTGCTGATCGACGCCCACCGGGACGAGATCGGCCTTGTAGAGGACAATATCCGCGCTCATCAAGACCGGATAGCCGACCAGACCGTAGTTGACATTGTTCGGGTTCTCGCGGACCTTCTCTTTGAAGGTCGGCAGATCGGTCAGCTTTCCAAGCGGGGTCACCATCGACAGGTAAGTATGCAGCTCCATGACTTCCGGGACCTGAGATTGGACGAAGAGGATCGTCTCAACGGGACGAATGCCGAGCGCCAGCCAATCGAGCGCCATTTCATAGGTGTTTTGACGCAGGTTCTCGGTGAAGTCCATCGTTGTGAGGGCGTGAACATCGACGATGCAGTAAACACATTCGTAGTCATCTTGCAGGGCGATGTAATTCTTAATCGCGCCCAGATAGTTGCCCAAATGCTGTCGGCCGGTTGGACGAGCGCCTGAAAAAACCCGGCCTTTCTTTTGATTCGCCATCTTTCCTCCTAGATTAGCTTCTGGATCATTTCGACCAATTCGCCCGGCTCGGCATGGCGGCCTGTGCTCAGTTTTGAATAGATCAGCTGTCCATCCACGGTCACCTCAAAGCGCCCTCCGGACGAGGGAACCAGGGTGATCAATTCGATTTGCGGCTCAAACTTTTCGAAGAGCTCTGCCGTCAAACTGACGGCCCGGTTTGTATAGTGTCAGACAGCACAGTAAACAATCTCGATTTTTAATGACATCTTGTTCCTCCAGATTTAAGAATACAAAACCCCGCCGGTGATGCGACGGGGATTTTGAGCCAGCCTCACTTGCTGAAGATTGGTCGACCATTCCCTGGGAAGGGATTGATGAACCACCTGCCTGGATAACGGCGGCAACGCCGGCGCGGGCTAATGGGCCTGGTATGATCAAACCGTTCACCCTGCAGCTCTGAGGGCCATTCGGCTTCGCTGTGCAGACGGGTTTTTCACCGACACCCGTTCTCTGGACTGCCATTTCGAGGCGTACTATTCCTCTTCACAGCCTTAAATCTGTATATATAAATTTAGTATAACATATTTCGGACGGTAGATTATGCTACAATGTTCCATATCGCCTGATCACACGATACCAGAACAGGAGGTGGGCGATGAGCCGAGGATCTGATGTTCGCCCCTCACCGATCGCCGGGCATTGGTACCCGGGCGACCCGCACATCTTGGCGGCTTTCGTTGATCGTAGCATGGATGAAGCCCAACCGGTCGAATTAACCGGGGAAATAGTCGCAGTGATGGCGCCGCATGCCGGGTATGAATTTTCCGGTCTGGTCGCCGGAGCTGCTTTTGCAGTGCTGCGCGGCCTGGATATCCAGACAGTCATCATCGCCTCACCCATGCACCAACCCTATTATGAGCCTCTGCTGACCAGCGCCCACCAGGCATACGAAACACCGCTTGGCCTGGTGAAGATCGATATAGAAGCACTACAAGAGCTGGATGCAAGCCTGGAAGAGCTGCTGGGGGTCCGACTGCGGCGCGTTCGCAATGATATGGAACACTCACTGGAGATCGAGCTGCCCTTTCTCCAGCGAGCCCTGCCCGGGCCGTTTTCGCTGGTCCCGATCATGGTGCGAGATCAGAGCCTGCGCACGGCGCGAAGCCTGGGTGAAGCGTTCAGGCGGCTGGTCGCAGAGAGCCATTCGCTTTCCGGCAAGCGCGTCCTGCTTGTGGCGAGCACGGACCTCTCGCATTTCTACCCGCAGCGGGCCGCGGTAGCGCTGGATTCCGAGGTCCTGCGGGTGGTAGAGACGTTAGATCCTGAAGGGGTGATCCGGGTGGAAGAAGAAGCAAAAGGCTTTGCCTGCGGGCGCGGCGCTCTGGCGGCGGTGCTTTTCGCTGCCAAGGCGCTGGGAGCGAACCATTCCGAGGTGCTGAAATATGCGACTTCAGGCGAGGCGAGGGGAGATTATGATCGAGTTGTAGGCTACGGAGCGGCAGTGATGACGCGCCAGGTCGAGACAATTTATGAATGAAAGCATGTTATTCGATGTGATTGGTCTGGCTGCGATTGCAGTGTTTGTGCTTGCAAATGCATTTTTTGTTGCGGCGGAGTTTTCGCTGGTCAGCGTGCGGAGGACCCGGATCGCCGAGCTGGTCGCACGCGGAGAAACGGGGGCTGCGGCTGTCCACGAAGCGATAGAGAACCCTGATCGCGTGATCGCAGCTACCCAGCTGGGGATCACGCTTTCCAGCCTGGCACTGGGCTGGGTGGGCGAGCCGGCGTTGAGCGACCTGATCCTGCCGGTAGTCTCGCTGTTTCCAACAGTGATCCGGGAGGAGGTTTCGCACAGCCTTTCGGCGATCATTGCGTTTACCCTGATCACATTCCTGCATGTTGTGGTTGGGGAGCTGGCGCCGAAGTCGATTGCGCTGCAGAACCCCGAACGGACATCGCTGTTCATCGCCAGGCCGGTACTGCTGACCGAGAAAATTTTTAAACCTGCAATCTGGCTGCTCAACGGCGCAGGAAACCTGCTGCTGAAAATGCTCAATATCCGGCCTGCCAGCGGCCACCAGCTGGTTCATTCCGTCGAAGAATTAAAGATGATTGTCAGCGCGAGCGCAGATGGAGGAGTTGTCCAGGCTGACGAGAGGGAGATGCTCAACGCGGTTTTTGACTTCGGCGAGCTGGTCGTCCGCCAGGTGATGGTGCCTCGCACCGAGATCATCAGCGTGGAGGCTGATGCGCCGTTGAACGATATTGTTGAGCTGGTCATGCAGAATACATTTACAAAATTTCCGATCTATGAAGATTCTCTCGACCAGGTGATCGGGATCATGCACGTCCGGGACTTGCTGAACGCAATCCGGTCGGGAGATTACGAAAACTGCGTTGCGCGCGATTTCCTTCGCGACACGCTGTTCGTCCCGGAGACTCTACCGGTGAGCAATTTACTGCGTTTATTTCAGGTTAACCGTCAGCACCTGGCAATCGTGTTGGACGAGTTTGGAGGAACAGCCGGATTGGCCACGCTGGAAGATTTGCTTGAGGAGATTGTGGGCGATGTCAGCGACCTCTTCGATATCAGCATCCCGGGATTTGAGACGATGCCAGACGGCTCGATTCTTGTCGACGGGTTGACGCAGGTTGAAGAAGTCAACGAACAGCTGGGCCTTGAATTAATCGAGCCTTACTATGACACGATCGCAGGCTACGTGATGGGCCGCCTGGGGCGGATTCCCCGCCAGAACGATTTGATCGAAGGCGATGGGATACGGCTGAGGGTGATCGAGATGGACGGCTTGCGCGTGGCGCGCGTCTCTTTGACGGTGACTGGCGAGACGCCCGCTGATAAATCCAATAACCCTGCTGCATGATGCCAACCTTTGTTGAAGTGGCCGTAAACCTCCCCCATATTTTGGGGGTTTTTCATTATCATCTGCCGCCAGAGCTGGAAGGCGAGGTGAAGCGCGGGCATCTGGTTCTCGTGCCGTTTGGGGTGCAGACCGTGCAGGGGGTTGTCGTGAGGTTTCCTGACCAGCCATCCGTGGTTGAAACCAAGGCGGTTATCGAGCTGGTCGATCCCTGCGTGGCGCTGACTTCGGAGCAGATAGAATTGGCGCAGGTGCTCGCGAGGGAATGCCTGGCGCCGCTGGCAGCCTGTATTGGGTTAATGCTGCCGCCTGGAGTGGACCAACAGGCGGATTTGCTCTACATTCGCCAGGGACAGCGCCCGGAGGGGCTGAGCCCTGTCCAAACACGGCTGTTGAACTTGCTGGAGCAGCGCGGCCCGCTGCGCGGCCAGCAGATCGAACACACGCGATGCGGCGGGTGAATTGGAGATCAGCCGCCAGGCCACTCCTGCGGCGCGGTCTGGTCCGGACCGAGCGGGTTCTTCCAAGCCCGACCGTTCATCCAAAGCTGATAAAGATGGTCAACCTGGCGTGCTCGCCTGCCCAGGCTGAGGCGGAGCTTGACCTGCTTGGCCGGGCTGGTTCAGAAGCACTGAGCCGCCGGCAGAAAATCATCCAGTACCTGATTCAGGGAGGCGAGGCGGTCGAAGCCAGCTGGCTTTATGCTGAATTTGGTGGGAACGCAAGCGACCTGAAATTCCTGGAACAGCGAGGCCTGATCTCACTCAGCCAAAGCGAAACCTGGCGCGATCCTCTCGAGAAGGCAGATTATCCACTTTATGAAGTCCCAGCCCTCACGAGGGATCAAGGGGAGGTCTGGGAAGTGGTAGACGCTCAGCTGCATCACTCGGCAGCCGGTCAGCGCGTCCAGCCGATCCTACTGCACGGAGTGACCGGGTCCGGCAAGACCGAGATTTACCTGCGAGCAGTCCAAAAGACTCTCGAGCTCGGCCGCCAGGCGATCGTACTGGTGCCCGAGATTGCGCTCACGCCCCAGACAATCCAAAGGTTTGCCGGCCGGTTCCCCGGCCAAGTTGGACTCGTCCATTCAGGCCTTTCCGCCGGAGAACGGTACGACACCTGGAGGCGGGCGCGTCAAGGCGAGCTGAGCGTGGTCGTTGGGCCGCGCAGCGCGCTGTTCACGCCGTTCTCCAGTCTGGGCCTGATTGTAGTAGACGAATGTCATGACGATTCCTACTACCAGGCCGAGGCAGCCCCACATTTCCACGCCCGTGAGGCGGCAGTGAGCTATGCTGAGATTGCAGGGGCGGTCTGCCTGATGGGCTCAGCGACACCTGATGTGGGAAGCATTTATCAAGGTGAACAGAAGAGGATCGATGTCCTGAAACTGCCTGCCAGGATCCTGGCACACCATGCCGCCGTACAGGCTCAATTAGAGCGGCTGAGCATCCGGAAGGGCGCCGCAGGGCTGACCCATTCACGCTATAGAGCGCTGGAAGGCCAGGCAGAGACGACAGACCTGCCACCAGTCTCAGTCGTAGATATGCGCGAAGAGCTGAAGGACGGCAACCGCTCAATCTTCAGCCGGAGGCTTTCCGGCGCACTTGCCGCCGTGCTGGACCAGGGCGAACAAGCCATCTTTTTTTTGAACCGGCGCGGCTCGGCCACATACGTCTTCTGCCGGGACTGCGGGCACACCCTGCGCTGCCCGCGCTGCGAAATCCCTTTGACATACCACGAATCAGAGGGCATCCTGCTGTGCCACTACTGCAACTACCGCAGGAAGATGCCGGAACTTTGCCCTGAATGCAAAGGGAAGCGCATCCGCCAGTACGGCACCGGCACTCAGAAGGTTGAAGCCGAGCTGCACGCCCTTTTCCCACAGGTCCGGACGCTGCGCTGGGATTACGAGACCACGCGAAAGAAAGGCGCTCATGCTGCGATCCTGCGCCAGTTCGCGGCCCATCAGGCGGACATCCTGGTTGGGACGCAGATGCTTGCCAAGGGGATGGACCTCCCGCTGGTGACGCTGGTTGGGGTTGTGCTAGCCGATGTGGGGCTGAACCTCCCGGATTTTCGAGCGAACGAAAGGACATTCCAGATTCTGACCCAGGTTGCCGGTCGAGCCGGCCGGAGCCTTTTGGGAGGAGAGGCCATTTTACAGACCTTTCAGCCTGACCATTATGTCATTCGGGCAGCGGCAGGACATGATTTCCAGGCGTTTTACGACCAGGAGCTGAAGTTCCGCCGCCTGGCAGGCTATCCACCTTTCAGCAGCCTGGTCCGGCTCGAATACCGCAGCTATGATCCATCGAAAGCAGAGCAGGCTGCACACAACCTTGGCGGGCAAATCCAGGCCTGGATGAATCAGGAAGGCAGTCGTGCGACAAGGATGATCGGTCCAGCGCCATGTTTTTTCTCTCGAATGAGCGGTTATTACCGCTGGCAAATCGTGTTATGCGGGCCGGACCCCGCCGGTTTGCTGAAAGACCGCCCTTTGTCCGAGTGGAAGATTGAAGTTAATCCACCAAACTTGCTATAATGTGGTCCAGAACAGCCTTCGTTCATCTTTATGGTTTGGGTGAGCCAGGCAAACCCATCAGGAGATACCCATGCTGCCACAGCGCAATGAAATACTGACCTGGGATGAAGTTGACAGGTTAATCGATCATTTACTTCCGCAATTCGACGACGAATATGAGGCGATGGTCCTGATCACCAGGGGCGGAATCATACCGGGAGGGATGCTGGCGGAGGCGATGGGGATCACGCATATCCTGACGGCAGCAGTTGATTTTCCGACCCAAACGCAGATGGAAAAAGCCAAGCTGATGGCCTGGCCCCAGTTCATCCAATTTCCTGACGATACGGCGCTGCGCGGGAAGCGCACGTTAGTTGTTGACGACGTCTGGGGCTCAGGACGAACGATCACCTCGGTAAAGATCCGAGTTGCAGGGGCTGGAGCGGTCGCACACACATGCGTGCTGCATTTCAATCCGTACCGGAACCTTTTTGGCACCAGCCGCCCGGATTATTTTGCAGCCATTACCGACGCCCACATCATTTATCCCTGGGAGATCGATCGCGGCCCGGACCGAGCAATGCTATCGGATTTTCCTGAGTGCTGAGGCTCACCCTGGATTAAGGGAATCGACCTGCGCAAAGCTTGAAACCATAGGGTTTCTGAGAACTTAGCGTTGGATTTAAAGCACCGAGACGGACTGGGCGACGTTGAGCCGAAAACCAAGATTGTTGAAATGCTGGTCCCAGGCCTGGCCGAAGGTCACCAGCAGATGATGGCGCTCGGCATGCCTCGCCGCCATGTAATTGACTACTTCTTCCAGATTTTCACGGCTTTGAATTGGCACGTCCTGCTGACGCTGATCAGACGCTGCGATAAAATCGCTTAAGATAAGCGTCGCAACCTGAGCGTCGTTCAAATCCCCGAGGTGGTCCTGGAGCTGTTTTACATCTTCGATCACTTGAAAGGACCGCTTCCCCAACACCTCACGGAAATATTCGACTGTGTATCGCAGTTTTTTGAACTCGATCCGGAGCATATGCAGGCGCTCGATGGGAGCATCTTGAAGATGGGTTTCGAATGCCCGGACAGACGCCATTCGCTCGTAGACCAGGGATGGGGCAAGCTGCCGGACAAGCGTTGGAAGAGGCTCACCATCGAGCATGTTTTCTGGATTTGGAAGCGGCCTGTTCAGGAATGTATTAAAATCTCGCTTGAAGCGGGCGTATTCCGGACTATCCAGGTACTCCACCATCAGGAAGCGGGCTTGAAGGCGTTCTTCGTTCCAATGGTTCAGAAGAGGATCCAGACCGCTTCGTTTTGCCGCCGGGAGTGATTTGATATACTTCTGAGCTTTCTCCATGAAGACGTCGAGGTCACGAACGGCGCCTAAGGATCTGCCGGTTGCTCGCAGGCCTTTCAGGTGAGGCCGGAGCACGTCTCGGGGAAAAGCGCCGCCGAAGACCTCGAAAGCCGCGCGCAAGCGGCGCGTGGCGACTCGCATGTCATGGAGCGCTTCGATATCCTCGCCGAGGCGCGTGCCCGCTTCGTGTCGAAGCATTTGGGCGAAATGATAACGCATGACTTTGCGCCCGGCTTCCTGGAGGAAATCGTCCGGGAGGATTCCGATTTTTTCCATCGGTTGGGGATACGGCAGCCTGCGGAGCTCGGCTTCCGTGGTATCCAGGATATCGACCTCCGGGTAGCCGATCTTATGCCACAGCAATATCTTTTTGTGGTCGAATGAAGGCGCCGGACCGGAGAGGATGATCCACACACCCGATTCGGACGGCTCAACGCTCAGAATCGTCAGACCCGCACGACGGGCGGGCGCCAGCGTTTCGCTGATTTGCAGGATTGCGGTGATCGTGAGCGCTTCCCTTTGTTGGACGGGGGCAAGCTCAAGCTTTCCAAGCTCATCGTACTCCAGCTTGCCATGCAAGAAGGCCAGGATTGCCGCCAACTCGCGCTGACCCGTTTCGCTGAGATCCCCTTTGGGAAGGGATTGGATCAGCAGCAGCGCTGCCAGGTGGGGCTTATTTTTCAGGCGCGGGAGCGGTATCTTGCGCAACCGCACGGCTTGCTCGAGGATTTCCTGGCTTTCGAGCCCAAGCCCATGCAGTTTTTGGGTGCTGTGGAAGAAGTTTAGAGCCTGATCAAGGATCGTTTCACGCTTTGGGATAGAGGGCGACGAGAATAAGCCTTCATCTAGGAGGTCATCATCTTCCAGAGGGTTCCTGGTTTCAAAGTCGGCGATCATGGGTGTTTTGTCCTTTGATGACCCTGGATCAACCATTCTTGAGGGTTGATGATTGGGTCCTCGGGCCGGGCTTGCAGGTACTGGTATGATCCGTTGGGCTGCATGATGCGGACCTTATTGTTAGCTTTCAGGTAAGTATCAAGGACGTCATTACGCAGGTAATTCACCAGGCGGTGGTCTTGAACTGGGAAGAGCACCTCCACCCGCCAGTTGATGTTGCGGGGCATCAGGTCAGCGCTGCCCAGATAAACCTGCTCATTCCCGCCGTTGCAGAAATAGTAGATTTGGCTGTGCTCCAGAAACCGGCCAACGACACTGATCACGCGGATGTTCTCGCTGATACCAGGGATACCTGGACGGAGGCAGCAAATTCCACGAACTAACAAATCGATTTTGACGCCTGCCTGAGAGGCAGTGTAAAGCTTGCGGATCATTTTTGGATCTACCAGGGCATTCATTTTGAATATCAAATGCCCGCATTCGCCGCGCTTCTGGATCTCAATTTCTCGATCGATCAGCTTTTCCATCCCGGAGCGCAGGTTTACTGGTGCGACCAGCAGCCGGCGATAATCGTACATAGCCGAATATCCCGTCAGATAATTAAGAGGTCTGTCGCGTCTGACCCTATATCTTCATCACAGGTGAACATACCAATATCTTCATATATCTGAGCGGTTACTGCATTGTAGTTCCCTGTTGCCAGGTGCAAGTAGCGTCGAATGTGCTCACCCTCTTTACGAACTACAAGGGCGACTTTAGAATGGGTCTTTAATCCAAGCAGGCCGTAGATGACATGCACGCCTTCTTTTTCCAGCATCTTTGCCCAGCTGATGTTGCTTTCTTCGTCAAATCGCGCTTTGAGCTCCACCAGGACGGCGACTTCTTTTCCGTTTTGGCGTGCTTCCAGCAAGGCTTCGACAACCGGGGAATTTCGACCAACCCGATAAAGGGTCTGTTTGATCGCCATTACATCCGGGTCGCAGGCAGCCTGTTGAAGAAAATCAACGACGGGTTTGAAAGAATCGTAGGGGTGGTGAAGTAAAATGTCCTCTTGACTGATGGCGTCGAAGAAGTTTCCATCATGCGGTTCAATTTGAAGCGGGGCAGGGATCGAGGGCCTGAGCGGTGGATCTTTTAGATCTGGACGGTCGATCGAATAGAGGCTCATCAGATCGGAGGTGCCGAGAATTCCATTGGGAGTGTACACGTCCCGGTGGTCTACTTCGAGGTTTTCGATCAGGATTTCGAGCAGGCGGGAGGGCATCTGATCATCCACTGAAAGGCGGGTGACCGATCCAAACTGGCGCATTCTGACGCTTTGCTCCATCGTTTCGAGCAGATCGTCCGCTTCCAGCTCCTGGATGATCATGTCGGCGTCGCGCGTGATCCGAAACGGGTGAGCGGCCAGTATTTCCATACCCGGGAACAACTTGTCAAGGTTGGCGGCGATGAGCTGTTCGAGAAAAACGAAATAATGGTTCTGCGGAGGGGTGCCGTCTTTTTTAATCCCGCCGGAGGAACGCTTGATCGGCACCAACCTGGGGAGCTTGTTCGTGGGGACTTTAATCCGAGCAAAACGCTCGATTCCATTCTGGTCGCGGAGCATAACGGCGAGGTTGAGGCTGAGGTTCGAGATATGGGGGAATGGATGTCCAGGATCGACCGCCAGCGGAGTGACCACCTTGGAGACGATCTCGTCGAAATAGCCGTCCACGCTCTCTTTCTGCCTTTCGGTGAGGGCAGAATAATCCAGAACGTGGATGCCGGTTTTTTTAAGGGCCGGTTGGAGCTCGTCTCGGAACAGCTCTCGCAATTGTGTCATCAAGCGAGCGGCGACTTTACGGATTTCAGCCAGCGCCATTGCTGGAGGAGTACCATCTGCCGGCGTTTCAACAACCCCGGCAATCACCTGTTTCTTCAGACCAATCACCCGAACCATAAAGAACTCATCCAGGTTGGATCCGACAATCGCCAGGAACTTCACCCTCTCGAGCAGGGGGTTCGTCTCATCACATGCTTCTTCCATGACGCGGCGATGAAAATCCAGCAGGCTTAATTCTCTGTTGGCGTAATACCTCGGATCATGGAGGTCGATTTTTCCCTCGATTTCAATGCCCTGGCTGTCGGTGGGCCGTTGGATATCGGTCATTCTATGCTCCTGATCTCATGGATGGGGTTATGATTTGCCTTTCTTCTTTTTCTTCTCGTTTTTCTCGGTGATCTTTTCGAGCTGGAAAGGATCGAATTTCAACTCGCTGCTGAGCTTTTCGACCATCGTACGCAGGATTTTGACCCGCGCATACGGTTTTGAGTTCCCTTCAACGATCGTCCAGGGGGCAGAGATGGTGCTGGTTTTCAGGAGCATCTCGTTCACAGCGTCTTCATAAAGCCCCCATTTTTCCCGGTTGCGCCAGTCTTCATCGGTCAGCTTCCAGGAGCGAAGCTTGTCATCAGAGCGGGATTCGAACCGGTGAAGCTGTTCGGCCTGGTCGATATGGATCCAGAATTTGAACAGGATCGTACCGTAATCGATTAGCTGGCGTTCGAAGTAATTGATTTCACGGTAAGCGCGCTTCCATTCCGCCTCCGTGCAGAAACCTTCGACGCGTTCGACCATCACCCGCCCATACCAGGAGCGATCGAAGATCGCGATCTGGCCGCCTTCGGGCAGGCGCGTCCAGAAACGCCATAAATAATGATGGGTGGCTTCGTCTCCTTTGGGGGCTGCAATGGAATAAACCACAAATCCACGCGGATCCAGCTTTTCCGTCATCCTCCGAATCGCGCCGCCTTTTCCAGCTGCATCCCAACCTTCGAATACAACGACAATCGGACGCTGTTGGACGTAGACCTGGTAAGCCAGCCGAAAGAGGGCAACCTGGTACTTGACCAGCGAGCTATCATATTCTTCTTCAGTCAGGGTAAGGGAAAGATCGATGGTGCTTAACACGGCTGCCTCCTCTTTAGTCTTCTTTCCCAACGGATATCATCTCGGCCTGCCCGCTGTCATCTTCTTCAGCGGTTGGTTCTTCAATGGTCTCTTCAGATTCCTCGGATACCAGCTCAGGGTTTGCCGGGATGACCAGACGCGGCCAGCCAAGCCGTTCTTCCAGAGAGCTGATGATCGTCTTATAGATCTTGACCCAGGTAAAATACCGGTCGGTGGCTTCAACAATTGTCCAGGGACCCCATTCGCTTTCAGTCCGCTCGAAAGCCTCCTCGTAGGCGTTATACCATTCATCGTACTTGTAATGATGTTCCCAGTCTTCCGGCGTGACGTGCCAGGCAGTCAAGGGATCTTTGGTAAGCTTGCTGAAGCGGCGCTTTTGCTCCTGTTTATCAATGTGAAGGAAGAACTTTATGATCAGGTGTCCATCGTCTGCGATGGTGCGCTCAAAATCGGTGATGTCGCGGTAGGCTCGCCGCCATTCTGCCTCAGGGATCAATTCCTCTACCCGCTCGACGAGCACCCGACCATACCAGGAGCGGTCAAAAATCGCCCACTCGCCGCGTGCCGGCAGCTTCAGCCAGAACCGCCAGAGCCAGGGGTGTTTCTTCTCGTAGGTGCGGGCTGCCCGGATGGGATACAGTTTATAGCCGCGCGGATCCAGCGGGCTCGTCAGCTTTTGGATTGATGTGCCTTTACCGGCTGCATCCCAGCCTTCGAAGAGGATAACGACCGGGATGCGGGCGTCCCAGGAGGCTTTTTGCAGGCTGTACAAGCGTTCGGTGAGAATCGGAGCAATCCGTTTATAGGTCTTCTTGTCGACAGACTGGTCGAGGTCTAATTTATCCAGCATCGCAATCCATCCTTCCATGGAAGAAACGGGCAGAAAAAAATTAAATGAATAGCCCTCAAGATATTCATTTATTATAATATGGATGTGCATAAGATAACAAAGAGCCAAGCCGAGCATCAAGCAGCGCTTCAGAAGAATCCATATTTTGCCCGTTTGGATCAGCAAGCGCTGTCCGATTTGGTGCAGGAGATGTCGCTCCGGGCTTATAAACCCGACGAGGTGATCTGCTGGCAGGGAGAGCCATGCGAAGGGCTTTTCATCCTGAACAGCGGTGCAGTGAAGCTGTTTAAAATGTCGCCGAAGGGCAGGGAGCTGATCATCAAGATTTTTGAAGAAGGATCGACCTTCAACGAAGTCCCGGTTTTTGACCAGGGGGTCAATCCAATCAATGTTGCCGCGCTCGGGGAATGCCAGGTCTGGCTGGTGAAGGCAGAGGCGATCAGAAACTGCATGGATAAGAATCCTGGTATGGCTGATGCGGTGATCCAGAACCTATCGGCTAACCTCAGAACGCTGGTGGACGTCGTCGAGGAACTTTCTTTTTTCCAGGTGACGAACCGGCTGGCGCGCCTGCTCAGCCGGATGCCGGCTGAACAGCTGGAGGAGCGGATCACACAAGACCAGCTTGCGGCGCGGCTTGGAACTGTGCGTGAAGTTGTGGCCAGGAGCCTGCGTGATCTGGAGCGAAGCGGCGCGATCCGGATTGTCCGGCGTCAAATCCAGATTGCAGACCGTGACCTGCTGCGCGATTGGGCTCAGGACGGCAGCACATAAAAGACATCCGGCGGAGATCTCCGCCGGATGAAGGTTTGGATTTCAATCCTATTCTTTCAGCGAATTTTCTTTACTCGCTGCTGGCCAGGATGTTCGGAGTCCCGGCGGCTTGAACCGCTTTAAGCTGTGCCTGGCGAGCGAGATCGGCTGATTTTGCCAGGATGCGCAGGGCTTCTTCAGGGTTGTGGAAACCCATGCTGTTTTCGGCGGCGATAAAATCCCACATCATCTGGGAATGCCGGTGAAGCTGGCGGGCTTCATCAAGCTCGGCTGCATCCACTCCAGGGAGTGCTGCGGCAGCCTGGATAGCTTCGATCGCTGCGATGATTGCATCTTCTGCAGCAAGCATCCGCTCGTTGACCTGGCCCTGGATCGTCGCGACACGTTCGACAACATATTCGACATCCGTATGGCACTGCCCGCAGGCGGCTTCTGGCGCAAGCAGCGGGCTGTGGACGTTGTGGGTAGAGAACTTCGCCGAACCGTCGCGCGTATATGGCATGTGGCAGTCTGCACAAGCGACGCCAGCCTTGTAGTGGGTGCTGTCGCCAGAAAACAGCTCATAATCCGGGTGCTGGGCTTTCAGCATCGGGGTCTTCGCGTCAGGATATTCCCAATCTTTGAAGCCATACTCGTCATAATAGGCGATGATGTCTTCAATCTTTGTGCCCTTCTCCCAGGGGAACGTAAGGTATTTACCATCACCTTTGAAATAATACTCGACATGGCAATTCGCGCAGACGATGGTGCGCATCTCCTGACGGGTGAAGGTTTTCCAATCCTTGCCCTGGGCTTGAAGCGCTTCATCGAGAGCAGGATTTGTGACGATGAGCTTCATCGTGTTTGCTTCATGGCAGTTGGCACAGCCGATTGGCTCGAAGATCTGCTTGCCGAGCTCGCTGAAGGGCGTTTTATCATATTCTGCCATCCCCATTTCATCCCAGAGCCTGGGATTGTTCGATGACTTGCAGGAATAGCAGGTGCCTGGCGATTTTTCGTCGATGCGTGCGATTGCGCGCACATCCGTAAGGGCGTTTAAGTGGCCGCGCTCTTCATTGTATTCTTTGCTGAAGCTGTAGCCCGCAAACAGCGTCTTCAGGCGAGGATCAGCTTCCAGCTTTGATGTCTTTGCGGATCCGCCGAAAGTGGTCGGGGTGTCGTTTGTTTCGGTCATCTGCAAGGTGGAATACTGGTTCGGGAAGTTGACGCCCCAATTGGCCGAGTTGGGGTCCATCGGCTCAATCTCCTGGATCGGCACGACACCGCGCGTGGGAGGGGGTTGGTTTTTTAAATAGAGCAGGACTCCAGCCAGGCCAACAGCCAGGAGGACAATTATGCCTGTCAGGATCCAGATCGTTTTCGGCGTTTTTTGTTTTTCTTCCAGGGTCATTGGTTTTCCTCCGAATGTTGGTAAGGTAGGATTGAGAGGCCGCGCTCGCCGTGGGCAGAGCTGCGGTGGCATTCAAAACAAAACCGCTCTTCATCTTGACCGGTATAACTCATCTGCCAATCCAGGCTCATGATCGTGGTTTCATGGCAGCGAATGCAGTTTTCCTGGACCGTGCGCCGGGAGGATTCCTTGGCTCGGATCGCAGGTGGAATGTCCCCCAGCAAGAAAGCAGAGACATGATGCATTCCAGATTGGGCTTTAACGATATATTTTGGAATTAGAGCGTGAGGGGTGTGGCAGTCATTGCAGGTTGTCCACTCGCTATGCCCAGCATGATACCAGCCTTCGAAGGCGTTATCCATCACATGGCAGTTATTACAGGTTGATGGATTGTTGCCCAGGTAGGCCGTGAAATCGGTAGCGTACATTCCGACGCCAGTGACGAGGAGTAATGCAGCCAATCCGATCAGGAGAGGGATTTTCAATGTGCTTCTCCATGAATTGATGATCTTTGCCGGGTCAGGGTTTCTCTAGAGTTCCGGCTCATCCAGCGCTCATTTTATCGATGATTATATCTCAGGTCTGTGACTTCAGTCACAAAAGCCTGTTCCTGGCTGCAATCAGCGCAACAATTTATTTGATCAGCCCAAGGGGTTCAGCAGTCCTGGCTCAAGAACGCGCATTAGATGCATGGTCAGCTCGATATCAAGGCCAGGCAGAGGCGCTTGCCTTGCGCAACCATTCTGCTCGCGTCCTGGAGGCCTGGGCAGCCCGCTACCAGGGACAGGCGGATGCGCTGGCCGACGGTGAGCCGCTCTCGGCTCGTGCGCTGGATGCCTGGTTTGCTCGCTACAATGCCTGGGCAACAGCCAGGGCACTCAATGCCTGGGCTGCGAGATACCAGGGTCAGGCGGATGAGTACCTCAACCACAAATAAGTGGTTTTCTGCAGAACCATCGGGACAGAATCTGCGAAAAACCAACTTCATACGATAACCACACCGCGGTGAATGCTCAAAGACCGCGGTGTGGCATTTTATTTTTTAATATATCGGTTGGCTTGGATCGACCTTTTCCGCCCAGGCGTTGACGCCGCCCTGGAGGTTTTTGACCTTACGAAAACCGGCGCTTACCAACAGCTCCAGGGCACGAGCCGAGCGGGTACCGCTTTTACAGAAGACGACTATCTCCTCTGCGCTGTCGAGCTCCGAGAGCCGGGCAGCCAGCAGCCCGAGCGGAATCAGCACGGCGCCTGCAATCTGGGAGATTTGCTGCTCGTGCGGCTCGCGCACATCCAGCAGGCGCGGAGGGCTGCTCTCTTTCAAGCGGGCGGCCAGCTCCGGGGCGGTGATGTCCCAATCCCCGCCGACCGATCCGGCGGCGTGGTTCTGCATCGGGACGCCGCAGAAGGCTTCATAGTCGATCAGGTCCGTCACTTCAGGATTTGGACCGCAGACCTTGCAGCTCGGGTTCTTGCGCAGACGGACGAACTCGAAGGACATGTCCAACGCGTTATAGAGCAGCAGCCTGCCGATCAGCGTGTCGCCGATGCCGAGGATCAGCTTGATCGCTTCGGTGGCCTGGAGCGTGCCGATCGTGCCGGGCAGCACGCCGAGCACTCCACCTTCGGCGCAGGAGGGGACCAGCCCGGGTGGAGGCGGCTCGGGGAACAGGCAGCGGTAGCAGGGACCGCGCTTCGCGTCGAAGACGCTGACCTGACCGTCAAAGCGGAATATCGAACCGTAGACGTTTGGCTTACCGGTCAGCACGCATAAATCATTCGACAGGTAGCGAGTGGGGAAGTTGTCGGTGCCGTCGATAATGAGGTCGTAGGGCTCGGCGATCTGGCGGGCGTTTGCAGAGGTGAAAGGCTCGTTGTAGACGTCAACCTGGATGGTCGGGTTCAGGTCGAGCATGCGGCGGCGGGCTGATTCGACTTTAAGCGTCCCAAGCGCGGCGGTACCGTGGATCACCTGGCGCTGCAAATTGGAGGAATCAACCGTGTCAAAATCTACCAGCCCGATGCGGCCGATGCCGGCTGCAGCCAGGTAGAGCGCCACAGGAGACCCGAGGCCGCCGGTGCCGATGACTAAGATGGATGCGGATTTGAGCTTGCGCTGCCCGTCGAGCCCGACTTCGGGGATGAGAAGGTGGCGAGAATAGCGCAGGATTTCTTCACGAGAGAGATCTGGCAGCATAGAATTCTTAGCCTCCGGCGATGCTTGGGATCAGCAGGATCCGGTCGTTTTCGGCCAGCGGCGTGTCTAAACCCTGCAGGTCTCTGATATTTTCGCTGCCCAGGAAGAGATTCACAAACGGACGCAGCGTTCCCTGGCTGTTGTACAGGTGAGGCTGAAGGGCCGGGTGCTGGGCGACCAGGCTCTGCATGGCTTCTGAGACGTTCCTCCCCTGGACGGGGATCTCGTTTTGACCGGTCGTGTAGGCGCGTAAAGGGGTAGGGATGCGTAACGATCGGCATGATAACTCCGCGAGCATTTTGACTGGTTTATCAGCTTGTCCGATGCCGGCCACACCTTAGTCGACAGGCGAGGCGCCGGCGCAGACTGGGATGAAAGTTGTCGGAACGCTTATAACGCCCCAGCGGCCGGCGATCTCCGGCTGGGTAGATGCGTCGATCTCGACCACCTGCAGCTTTTCACCGAAAAGCGCTGCCAGACGACGGATCGCCGGGCGCTGGATGGTCTTGCAGGGCGCACAGGTGGGTGTTGTGAAGTATAACAGAACAGGAATGCCTTGCAGCGATGTTTGCAAGCCCGCATCTATATGTGGGCGTGCCGTGCAGGCGCTTGAGGGTTATGATATTCACCAAACGGTAGGCGAGCAGGCTGATCATGACGACTGCCAGCGGCTGTCAAAAGGCGCAGGAAAAAAAGGATTGCTGAATAAATCATGGCTCATGAGGCACCTGCGTCCTGGGTTTCATTCCAGGGAATTCTTTTCCGGGTGGAGACTTGGTAAAACCGGGGATGCGGACGCGGCCGAGCCAGTAGTAGATCATGCAGCCGACGCAGAGACCGCCGAACGCATTCAAGGCCGCCAGCCCTGCGACCAGCCAGACCAAACCCCATCCAAGAACTGGGAGCTCGAAGAATAAGGCCAGGCTCGCTGCAGCCATGAACAGGCAGCCTAATCCCTGGGCAAAGCGGTGCGGCTCGCGATGATCCATCAAAAGGTCTGGTTTGACCAACCCAGCCGGCTTAAGAGAGAAACGGTAAATGAAGCCGAACCCCGGACGATTGAACAGCACTCCCAGGAGCATGATTAACCGCTACCAGGGCGGCAAGCCAGGGAATGTCCAGCAGGAAAGCCAGGATGTTCAATCCAATGATAGTGATCTGACTGACCTTAATCGCAGAATGATCGATTTTTTCCAGGGTTTCCATCAATAATGCCTCCAAGCTGATCAGTCGATCATGTTCCATCTGAATACAGAACAGCTGTAATATGCTGGGAGAAGCATTGATTGAAATGGCATCGCGAAATGAGTTCCAGTTTCAGATACCACTGCTGAGAATCGGCTGTTCTTCGAAGCCGCTCCGATCTTCACTGAGAAACCAGGAGCGGCTGCCGGCGGCTTTCCAGAATTGACGCTGGTTATGATGTAGGAAAGCCAGGGGATCGCCCACTCCCGATCAAACTCGGAAGGCTGGTTGGGATGATCCGGATGGGAATGGAAGAACTCCGATCAGCTCCAATCCCAGCCTATCAGCTTCCTGTTCGCCGTGCAGATAGTCCTGAGGGGCGAGCAGGTAGCGGTTGCGGCGGGCGGTGGCTTCGCTGGACATTATTGAAGGTCAACAATCGGGTCGCGATCCGGTCAGAATCCAGGAGCTTGCCAAGGAGCAGCCCGGCACCCTCTTCCGGGTAAGACGCTTCGCCATGCGAATGGATTTGCCGCAGGATTTGATCCGAAAGATAGAGGTTCATCGGTCCGCTCGGAAGGTGGAAGTCAAGGCAGGTTCTGTCCAGAGAGCGTCGTCGCTCAGGTATTTGTAGCCTGCATCCGGAAAGATGGTCACGACCAGCCCTCGATCCAGCTCGCCAGCGACCTTCAGCGCTGCGAACGCAGCCGCGCCGGAAGAGATACCCACAAACAAACCCTCCTCTCGAGCCAACCTCCTGACCATTGCATGTGCTTCTTCGGTGGGGACCTCGACGATGCTGTTGGTAAGGGTTGGGTTGTAGATCCCGGGCTGGATCGCGGTCGGGAGATGCTTCAGACCTTCCAGCCCATGGAAAGGGGCATCCGGCTGGACGGCGATGATCTTGATTTCGGGATTGTATTCGCGCAGATAGTGTGAGACGCCGGTCAGCGTACCGGTGGTGCCAGCCCTGCGACGAAATGTGTCAGCTTGCCGCCGGTCTCATGGACAATTTCAGGGGCGGTAGAGGCGTAGTGGGCCTGCCAATTGGCAGGGTTGTCGTACTGGTTGGCATAATAATAGCGCTCGGGATGGTCCTTAGCCAGACTGCGGGCGACGAGGATCGCGCCGTCGGATCCTTCGAGCGGGTCGGTGAGGATCAACTCGGCGCCGAGGGCTTTGAGCATTTTAATACGCTCCGGACTGGCATTCGCCGGCAGGGCGAGAGTAACAGGCACACCCAAAGCCGGGCCAAAGGTGGCATAGGAGATCCCCATGTTGCCGGAGGTCGAATTCAGCAGGCTCCTGCCGGGTTTTAGCTCGCCTGAAGCGACGGCTGAGCGCAGGATGTTCAGCGCAGGGCGATCTTTTATCGAACCGCCGGGATTGAACCATTCTGCCTTGGCGAAGACCTGCACCTGCGAGGGCAGATCTGAGGCGACCCGGCGGAGGGGGAGCAGGGGTGTATTGCCGACATGGGCAGCGAGACCGGCGCTGGTCGGCGTGGAAAGCTGCAGTTTGGGTAATGTTATTAAGTCCGATCTGATGACTCCAGTTACTGTTAACGAAAAAACGACTGATGACAAACAAAAAAGGGCAGCGCTGACCCAAAGAAAGGCGCTTTGCGAAACAGGTTGCGCAAGCGGGGTCGCAACTATGCAGGAAGCGGGCTGTCGATCAGCCGTGAGGATCTTCTCAGACCGGGTTTCAGTGACGAGGCGGCAGCTACGAGCCCCGCCCCGGACACATGCAAGTAGACATTCGAGCGATCTCCAGTACGGATAAATAGGATAAACTATATAATAAATCTACATAAAGGCAGAATTTTGTCAAGGGTTAGTTTCGGGTACCTCGCTACCCGGACCAATTCCAAGCGGCACCCATTTGCCGGGGTCTTTCAGGCGGTGCTGGATACCGCCGCGCTCATGGACTTCATCAAAATGTTCGGGCTTAACATACATTTGCTCACCGGCAAGCAGGCCGTGGATGCCAGCCTGGCCCGGTTCGGGACGTTTGGACCCTTTGAACTTTGCGGCGTCGCTGGCGCGGTATTCCTGCGGCTCTTCATAAGTGGTGATAAAGCCTTCATAGTTGCGCAGCACGACTTTGTGATCCGAATAGCTGAGCAGGTAATTTGGCGATACTGGGATCTTGCCGCCGCCGCCCGGGCCATCGATGATGTATTGGTGGACCGCATATCCGGAGGTGTGGCCGCGCAGCCCTTCCATGATCTCGATCCCCTTGCCGACCGGGGTGCGGAAGTGCCCGGCGCCTTCGACCAGGTCGCACTGGTAGAGGTAATACGGCCGGACGCGGATGCGAACCAGTTTTTGAACAAGCTCGCGCTGGACGTCGACATTGTCATTCACGCCGGCAAGCAGCACGGCCTGATTGCCGAGTGGGATTCCCGCGCGAGTCAGCCTGTCCGCAGCGCCAGCGAGCTCGGATGAGATTTCATTTGGATGGTTGACGTGGATGTTCATCCAGAGCGGGTGGTATTTTTGAAGCATTTCGGTTAATTCGGGGGTTACACGCATCGGCAGGAAGACCGGGACGCGCGAGCCGATCCGCACGATCTCGATATGCGGGATCTCGCGCAAGCGGCTGAGGATCTCTTCCAGGATTTTGGGGGCCAGGACGAGCGGATCACCGCCGGACAACAGCACGTCGCGCACCTGGGGAGTGTTTTTCAGGTATTCGAGCTGCATCTCAAACTCGGCGCGCGAGAAGGTTGCGGACGGGTCGCCGACGATGCGCGAGCGGGTGCAGTAGCGGCAGTACGAGGCGCATTGGGTAGTGACCAGCATCAGCACCCGATCGGGATAGCGGTGGACAAGCCCGGGAACCGGGGAATGGCGGTCTTCGGAAAGCGAATCTTCCATCATCGCTGTGAAGGGGCGAAGCTCGGTATCCGTCGGGACAACCTGCCTGCGGATCGGGTCATCAGGATCATCCGGGTCAATCAATGAGATGTAGTACGGTGTGATATCCACCCGAAAGAGGTTCGCTGCAGAGAGCGCCTTGCGCTCGCTTTCGGTCAAAGGGATGACTTTCTCGAACTCCTCAACGGTGTTAATGCGATTGCTCAGCTGCCAGCGCCAGTTGAACCAATTTTCATCGGGGATGTCTGCAAAGACGGGAGCACGCCTGGAAGTAAAGGGGGTGTTTGCCATCGAACTTCCTCCTCTTATCTGCGAGTAGCTAACTACAAAAGATTTGCCAACAATAGAATGATTGTAAATGAAAATTCCGCGGCGGTCAAATCCAGCCAGGCCCTCAAGGCGCTAAGATGACGTTGATGCTCGTCAGATAGGTTTTTTCGGAAATCGGCGCACCTTCCTCAAAGACGACCAGCAGCGCAGGGGTGATTTCTTTGATCTCATAGGGCACTTCAGCGACATAGGTTCCGAAATCACCCGGAATGGGAACCGGGACACCAGCCAGGCGCTGGCCGAGGATGCGACCATCTTCGCCAACCAGCATCACCCGCAGAGGTTGGTCGGCTACCGGGCGGGCCCGACCGGAAACGATCAGCCGGCCATTTTGGATTAATGCTTTTTCCTGGGGCTCCTGGATGATGATCTGCTGCTGCAGCGCGGTTGGCGGGTTCAGCTCTGTCATACCCTGGGAAAGGAGGATGATGTTCACAGAATTGACCTCGATCAAACGTCCATATGAGTCTTCCGCGCTGATGACCAGCCGGCCAAGCTCAGCGGCTGCGGTGATCTCGAACTCAAAGGGAACCGCAAGCCGGGCGTTCTTCCAGGGGACATTGTCATACGTGCGGACATGGCGGGAAAGCAAGCGACCATCTTCACCGTACAGCTCGATCCGGACCACCTTTCCATCTCCACAGGTCAGCCAGCTGGAGACGTCGATCGGGGAGATGACTTTCGAAAGGTCGCCCATTCGAAGAATCTGGATTCTCGCCTCTGGGATCGGGGGAGCGGGCGTCCAGGTCGGCTCGCCAGGGATTGGGCTGCCCTGGGATGGCTGGGGCTGAATTTCAGCTGTCTCAGAAGGCTGCGCTGAAGCTGGAGACAGGGTGTTGGTTGGGGAATTGGCAGGTGTTTTTGATGGAGGAAGGTTGGTTTGCGTGGGCGCTGGCTCGGTTGGAGCAATATCGGCTGCGGGGAGAGGGGTTTCTGAAGGCAGCGGATCGGCCGGGGTGGACGTCGAGGGCAGATTAACCGCCCCTGCTGCAAGCGTCAAAGCTGCCGCAGTGGGGAGAAATTCGGTAGGAAGAGCCGTCGAAATACTGGGTGGAAGCAGGCTCATGCAGCCTGTCAGTAATCCGACCAGAAGCAGAAGAGGGAGAATGGGGCGCAAAGAAGCCATGATGGAAACCCCTTCGATTTTACCGCAGTTTTTTCCGCCTGCCGACGTTCAGACCGGTTTTATTCGTAACGCAGCGCTTCTACCGGCTCGAGGCTGGCTGCTCGGTTTGCGGGATACAATCCGAAGAAGAGCCCGACGGCGGTTGAAAAAAGTGTGGCAAGCAGGACTGTATCCAGGCCGATAGCCGGGACGATGATTGTGTTCTGCGATTCGGCGATCCTTTCTACGGCGAAAGCAATCGCAGCGCCAAGACCGATTCCAATCAGCCCGCCAAACATGCTGAGCAGGGCCGATTCGGTTAGAAACTGGACCATGATATCGATCCGGCGAGCCCCGAGCGCTTTTCGCAGCCCAATCTCACGCGTCCTTTCGGTGACTGAGACCAGCATGATGTTCATGATCCCAATCCCACCGACCAGGAGCGAGATCGCTGCGATCCCGCCCAGGAAAATTGGTGAGCACGTTCGTGATGGTCTTGCGGTATCCAGAAAATCCTGCTGGGTCAAGACCGTGAAGTCATCGGCTCCGATCGCGGAGCGGTGGCGAGCGCGCAAAATCTGGGCGATTTCGCTGCTGGCAGCCGACGACAGAATCTGCGCTGACTGCCTGGACGGCGAGCATGTCGATCCTATCACGCGAGGAGCGGCGGATCAGACGGGTCTGGGCAGTGGTCAGCGGGATGATGATCCGATCATCCTGATTGTTGAAGCTTGAGCCGCCTTTTGATTCGAGCACACCGATGACCCTGAACGGCTGGCCTTCAATGCGTACGGTCTCTCCAACCAGACCTGCAGCCCGGTCGAAGAACTCTTCGGCGACATCCGTCCCCAACAGCACGACGGAAGCACGCCCGAGGATGTGCTCTTCCTGGATGAATTCGCCTTCATTGACATTCACATTTCGAACAGGCTGTATTCTGGCGTAACGCCTTCGATCGATGTTGTGGTGCTTTCCCCGCCGGCTGAAATTTCTGCCTGCCCCATCAACATCGGGGCGACGCCTGCAACCGAGGGCGCCTGGAATGGATCTGCGATCGCGTCTGCGTCCTGAGCGTGATCGGCTTCGGGTTGCGGACGTTTCCGGAGCCGCCACTGAAAACAAAGACAGGTTTGTGCCGATGCCCTGGATCGAGCCGGTGATCGTGTTCTCGGCTCCGCGGCCGATCGAAACGATGGAGATGACGGCTGCGACCCCGATCACGATCCCGATGATCGTCAGACCAGAGCGCATCTTATTTGATGCCAGGCTCTGCAAGGCTTCGATAATCGACTGTAAGATGATCATGGCTGCTCCTCCACGAGATCCGTCGCGCAGGTGAATGGTGCGCTGGGTGAGGTTGGCGACTTCGGGATCATGGGTGACGATGATCAGGGTAGTGCCACGCTCTTGGTTCAGGTTGAGCAGCAGCCGCATGATTTCGTCGCCTGATTCGACTGTCCAGGTTGCCGGTCGGCTCGTCCGCCAGGATGATCGCGGGATCGTTTACCAGGGCGCGGGCGATCGCAACGCGCTGCTGCTGCCCGCCAGAAAGCTCATTGGGGCGGTGGTGGATGCGGTCTCCCAAGCCGACTGCTTCGAGCGCAATGCGGGCACGCTCCTTCCGTCCGCTGGTGGATGCCGGCGTAGCGCATCGGCAGCTCGACATTCGGCAGGGCTGATCGCCCGAGACAGCAGGTTGAAGCTTTGGAACACAAACCCCACTTTTCGGTTGCGGATCGAGGCGAGCTGGTCATCTTTCATTTGTGCAGTACTCTCGCCATCCAGGATATACTTTCCCGAAGTCGGGCGGTCCAGGCAGCCAATGATATTCATCAGGGTGGATTTTCCCGAACCGGAAGGTCCCATGATCGCGACGACTTCGCTCGAGGCGATACAGGATCGTGATGCCGCATAAGGGCATGGACCTCGACTTCGCCCATCTTGTAGACTTTTGTCAAGTCATGCGCTTCAGATCGCACTCTCGCTCATGACCCTCCCCCATGCACGAAGGGCGGGCGGCCCATCGGATTTCAAATTCGGTCGGAGGGTTCAGGATGATTTCGATCCCCAACTTTAAGCTCGCCATCAATAACCTGGCTGTCGGTGTCCGAGAAGCGCCCAGCTGGATCACAACTGGGACGATCTGACCATCGCGCAGTAGATAAACGACCTGATCGCCCGTCTCTTAAACCGGACGGCACGATTGGGGACCAGGAGCACATCCGACAAGCTGGCTGACGACGACGTTGACTGCGGCGGTCATCCCTGGTTTACCTGCTCGTCAGGGTTGGTCAGCCGACCGTTACATTAAAGTCAACCACGCCCTGGTTGATGACTGCCAACACGATCGACTGATGTGACGACGCCATCATAGACCTTGTTGCGGATAGCATCGAAGGACAATGTAACTTTCTGGCCGGCTTCAATCTGATTGATGTCGATCTCAGACACCGCCAGGTCGACCAGGAGCGAGCCCAGATCATCCAGGCGGAAGGCCGGGGTGCCCGGTGCCACCAGGTCGCCGGTCTGGGGTCGACGAATCGGTTATGGTACCGTCGAAAGGCGCTTCAATCCAGGCCTGACTCAGGGTAGCCTGGGCGGCGCTGATCCGAGCCTTGGCGGCGGCGACTTCCTCCGGGCTGCGGGCCGTTTTCCAGCGTTCATAATCTTTGCGGGCTTTGTCCAGATTGGCTTTGCCATTTCAAGCGCATAGTATAATCCAGGCGCTTGACGGCTACGTTGAATTCTGACTGGGCTGTGTCCAGCTTTTCTTTCAGGTCTTCGCGGGTAGAGTCGCCGGATGGGAAGAATTTGTAGGGTTCGAAATTCTGGCGGGCCTGGTCCAGGCGGGCATTCATCTCATCAAATGCTTCCATCGGCTGAAGCCGGGCCTGCTCATCTGGAACGGTGAAATTATCAAGCTGATACTGAGCTTCTTTTACCGCTCTTGCGAAGCTGGCAATGGATTGGAGCGACTGCACCCTCGCCGTCTCTGCATTGGTGTATAAATCATCGAGCGCTCTTTGGGCGGTCTCGAGGTCGGCCTGAGCAAGGATTACGGGTTGAGGCAGAGAAGTCTGGACCAATTCTGCCAGTTTATCGCCTTCCTTGACCTCATCGCCGACCGAAAAAAAGGTTTCCTCCACCGCTCCAGATGTCTTCCAGGACAGCGAAGCAGTCTGTTTTGAGCGGACCTGGCCGGTTGCGCCGATCGTCGCGGTCAATCCCCCACGAACTGCCGGGGTTTTCTGGAGATCATCCAGGGAAGAAGATTGCTGAGCCTGGCGCCAGCGGTAGTAGCCATAAATCCCTCCAACCAGAACAGCGGCGATGAGGAACCAGATGAGAAATCGTTTCATTATTTACCTCTACAAGATGATGGTCAGAAACAGATAATTTTACACTAAGTAGGAAAGAGCCGGATGAGATTTTCATAGAGAGAGACTAAATAAACCTATGTGTCGAGCCCCTGGAGTGACATTTCTCACGAAAATACATGACATCTGAGACTGAAATAAAACCACTTTTGTCGGTATTATCTAATACAGAGGTTATGCGACAATTAATAAGCCTGGAGGTAAATCGGTATGAGGTCAATTTCTGGCGAATTCGCTTGCCATTGATCGAAAAGAACGGGCGCGCACTCAAAGTCTGGATATCCAGACCCGTCCAGCAGCGGAAAGGATCTGTGATTTTGAGGACGTTGTGATTCCATTGAGCGCAGAACAGGCGATGTTTGAAGCCTCGCGCTGTGTTCAGTGTCCGGACCCGGCACCTTGTGTTCAGGCTTGCCCTGTTCATAACGACATACCTTCGGCGATGTGGTTCATCGAGCAGGGGAAATTCCTGGAAGCAGCGCAAATCTACCGCCAGACCAGCTCGATGCCGGAGATTTGCGGCAGGGTTTGCCCGCAGGAACAGCTCTGCCAGGGTTCATGCTCTCGACTGAAGTCGACGACGCCGGTCCTCACTGGAGCGCTGGAGGCATTTGTTGCCGACTTTGAAAGGATGACGTACGGCGGGATAGAGATCATTCCGTGGCGCGCCGACTGGAAAAAAGGTCGCGATCGTCGGTTCAGGTCCAGCAGGGATCGCTTGTGCGGAGCAGCTTGTGAAGAAGGGTCATGAGGTTACGATCTTTGAGATGAGACCTGCTTCGGGCGGTCTGCTGACATACGGGATCCCAAGTTTTAAGCTTCCGAACCAGGTAGTCTTCTGCCGGCTCCGCGGACCTGGAGAATGCTGGCGTTATTTTTGTTAACAACATCACGATTGGTAAAGACAAGACGATTGACGACTTGTTCGCTGAGGGCTTTCAGGCGGTGTTCGTCGGGGTCGGCTCCGAGATCGACGCACCGATGGAAGTTCCGGGAGAGGACCTGCCGGGCGTGTACAAGGCGACGGAATTCCTGATGCGCTGCAACGTTGGTCCTGAATACCTGCCTGCCGAGCTCCATCGAAGCCAGCCATCGGGCGCCAGGTCGCGGTGATCGGGGGTGGAGATACTGCCTCAGACTGCCTGCGGACAGCGCTGCGGATGGGGGCGGATGAAGTGGTATGCCTGTACCGCAGGACGGAAAAAGAAATGCCGGGTGGACGGCACGACCGCGAGCTGGCCCGAGAGGAAGGCGCCGAGTACCAGTTTTTGACCCAGCCGGTGCAGTTCATCGCCGGGGAAGATGGCCAGCTTGCCAGGATCGAATGCATCCGCATGGTGCTTGGAGAGCCGGATGCAAAAGGCCGCCGCAAGCCAGTCCCGGTTGAAGGTTCCAATTTTATGGTCGAAGCTGACAGCGCAGTGCTTGCCCTGGGCTACTGGCCGGACACGACGATCGGCGATTCGACTGCTGACCTCAAGACGCATAAATACGGATTGATCGTTGTAGATCCGGCAACAGGCGCCACCTCCGGCCTGGTGTATACGCCGGCGGCGATGATGTCAGCGGGCCGGATCTGGTGGTCACAGCGACGGTAGCTGGGCGAAAAGCAGCCAACGCAATGGATGAATACCTGACCAACCTGTAAGCCGGGCCTGTAAAGAAAACGATCATCTTCTTGCTGGGGTATAATAAAGGCTGTGCGTTTGCCGCACACCTTTTTATCTGTTTTTGGAAATTGGAGTTGAATTGACAATGGATATCGGCGCTGTCCAACCCGTGGATATCGATCAGCAGATGCGCGCGGCTTATCTGGATTATGCGATGAGCGTCATCGTGGCGCGCGCCCTTCCCGACGCCCGGGACGGTTTGAAACCAGTTCACCGACGGATACTCTATGCGATGCATGATATGGGGATCCGGTCGAATACGGCGCATAAAAAATCAGCCCGCATCGTCGGAGAGGTGTTAGGCAAGTATCATCCGCATGGCGATGTCGCAGTTTACGACGCGATGGCGCGGTTGGCACAAGATTTCTCGATGCGCTACATGCTGGTGGACGGGCAGGGTAATTTTGGCTCGATCGATGGGGATGCGCCTGCGGCGATGCGGTACACCGAGGCCCGCCTGGCCCAATGTCTGAAGAAATGCTGGTGGATATCGAAAAGGATACGGTCGATTTCGGCGATAATTTCGATGGAACGTTGAAAGAGCCGCTTGTCCTGCCAGCAAGACTGCCCAATTTGCTTCTCAACGGCTCATCTGGGATTGCAGTTGGGATGGCGACCAACATCCCCCCGCACAACCTGCGCGAGCTCTCGGCCGCGATCGTCCATATGATCGACAATTATGAGCGCATTGAAGATATGGCGGTCGAGGAATTGAGTCAATACATCCCTGGACCGGATTTCCCAACCGGCGGGCTGATTGTTGGAGACGAGGGAATCCGGCAGGCTTACAGCACTGGAAAAGGCAGAATTGTGCTGCGGGGGATGGCTCATATCGAGGAAATGGGCACGAACCGGCACCGGATCGTGATCACTGAAATCCCTTACATGCTGAACAAGACCAGCCTGATCGAGCGCATCGCTGACCTGGCGCGTTCCGAAAGGCTGGATGACGTCTCGGATCTGCGCGATGAGTCCGACCGGCGCGGGATGAGCATCGTAATTGAGCTGAAACGCGGCGCCCAGCCTAAAAAGATCTTGAACCAGCTTTACAAGTACACCCCACTGCAATCCACATTTGGGGTTCAAATGCTGGCGCTGGTCGACAATGAGCCGCGCTTGATCTCGCTCAAACGGGCATTGGAGCTCTTTATCGAGCACCGCAGGGATGTCATTCAGCGCCGGTCTGAATACGAGCTGCATAAGGCGCGCGAGCGGTCGCACATCCTGGCCGGGCTGCTGATCGCGCTCCAAAACCTGGACGAAGTTATTGCGACGATCCGCAACTCTCCAGATGCGGATACCGCCAAGCAGCGTTTGATCGAACGCTTCACGTTGAGCGAGCGCCAGGCCCAGGCGATCCTGGACATGCAGCTCCGCCGGCTGGCGGCGTTGGAGCGCCAGAAGATCGAAGATGAACAGCAGCAATTACTCGAGCGGATCGCTTACCTGGAAGACCTGCTGGCTACCCCAAAAAAGATCCTGCTGGTCATCCGTGAGGATATTCAGGAGCTGGCAGAGAAATACGGCGACGACCGGCGAACCCGAATCGCCCGCGAGGCGCGCGAAGAGCTTCATGAAGAAGACCTGGTCACTGACGAAGCCGTCCTGATCACGATCACGCAGCTTGGCTATGTGAAGCGCGTGGCAGCCACTGCGTTTCGTGCGCAAACCCGGGGAGGGCGGGGGGTCACCGGGCACACGACAAAAGAAGAGGACGAAGTGTTGATGGTGATCCCGGCACGCACCTTGAACACGGTGCTGTTCTTCTCGAACCGGGGTAAAGTTTACTCGGAGAAGGCTTACCAGATCCCAGATGCCGACAGGACGGGAAAAGGGATTTCAATTGTTAATATCCTCTCCCTGGACGCGGGTGAGTTGATCACCGCCGCAGTTGCCGTGCCCAAGTTTGACGCGCAGCATTTCTGCACCATGGCCACCCGCAGCGGCAGGATTAAGCGAATTGTTATGGCGGATTTTGCCTCGGTCAGGCCGTCCGGATTGATCGCAATCAACCTGGATGAAGGGGATGAGCTAAACTGGGCGCGGCTGACCAACGGCGCAAATGACCTGATCCTGGTGACCGAGCAAGGTAAGGCGCTTCGTTTTCCAGAAACCGAAGTCCGGCAGATGGGGCGAAATGCAGGCGGGGTGACCGCGATCAAGCTTTCGAAAGGCGACCGCGTAACAAGCATGGAAGTGATCCAGGAAGATGGTGATTTACTGGTGATCACCACCGCCGGGTATGGGAAACGCACAGCGCTTGGTGAATATCCGGTCAAAAGCCGGGCGACGGGTGGGGTCAGAACGATCGATCAAAAAGCACTCCACAAGATTGGCACGATCGTGTCGGCGCGGGTTGTGCAGGAAAGCGATGACCTGACGATCATATCGGCCAATGGAGTCGTTCTCCGCATGAAAGTAAATAAGCTCTCTCGGACTGGCAGGGCAACGCGGGGAGTTTTACTGATGCATCTTCAGCCCGGGGATATGGTTGCCTCGATGGCTCGGGTTGTGCAGGCGTAATTGCTGACGGCTGGGGAGAATAATTGACGTATATAAAGAAAACTAGAGCGGCAGTGCAATCCGGCCTGTGACGAGCAAGCAAGCCGCGCTGAGCAAGCAGGTGATGAGCAGGAGCAGCAGGGCGACGACGAAGGTTTGAAAAGGCGTCATGCCCAGAAAACGAGCCGGAGCCGGAGGCGTTGGAGCAGGGAGAGGTTCATCCTCATCATAATTTGCGTTCGCCTGTTCACGTAATTCTTCGATCATAACCGTTCCTCAGTTCTTTTCTGAGCCTGACACATGTATTTTTACAATCGGAGTAGCCTTGTATACCCGGGTTTTATGTTGTCGGCCGCAGGCTCAGCTCTTCGGTTAGAAGAAAGAAAGTTTCGCCGGAGGAATCTTGCAATTTGAGCCGACCGAGTGAATTCGAGCCCGAGCACAATACCCTGGCGTGAGGGCGGGCTTAATGATTTGCCAGGATCATGGATATTCACCCATTCGCCTTTGAAAGCCAGGTTCTGCTCCCAAGCAGCAAGGAATTCGGGCAGCTCCAGGCGCTCCCGCCAGCAGATTAAGCTCTCCAGCACCGCATGCAGCAGCTCGAGCTGCTGGATGGGTCTGCCGCAGGCGTTTTGGAGGCAGGTCGCCGGAAAGTCCACATCTTCATCGGGCGGGACTGAGGCAGGCGAAATGTTGATCCCGATGCCCAAAATCAACGCTGCGAGCCGATCCCCATCCCAGTGCGCTTCTGCCAGGATTCCGGCGGTTTTCCTTCGATCTATCAGGATGTCATTTGGCCATTTGATCTCAGCTGTAAGGCTGTATCTCGATCGGAGCGCATCGCAGATGGAAACTGCTCCCAGCGCAGTGAAGCGCATGATCGCTTCAGTGGAGAATTGAAGGGGTTCCGGCGCTGCAATCTGCGGAGATAGCCCGCGCAGGAGCACACTGAACGCCAGGCTGGAACCAGGCTGTGTGAACCAGGTGCGGCCCTGGCGGCCTCTCCCAGCCGATTGTGCTTCTGCGATGACCAGCGCCAGGTCTGGGGCATCATTTTCTGCCCAGCGGGCAGCCTCCAGGTTGGTCGAGTCGATCCTGGGATAGAATCGAACTCCACCCAATGGAAGGTCTTTGAGCTGATTTCGGATCTCGGTGAGTTTCATTAAAAAGCTGCCTGATGGATATTATACATGAAGGTCAGGACGGCTAACGAGCCTGAAGAATCTGTAATTTCTTTAAATCACTGGACGAATTCTTGCGGTATGTGATATACTTGCCCGCGCTCCCGCCCCTGGCGGGAGAACTTGTGCAATTTGTTCAGCTCCCGTGCGGGAGCACCCATCTCACACGCTTCTCGACCAGTCGGGGCGTGCCGGTTTCCGGCGCCGATCTGGGATGAAGGAAGCGGAGGAAAAACGCAAAGGAGAATACGTATGACTGTAATATCTATGAAAGCGCTGCTTGAAAGCGGGGTTCATTTCGGGCATCGGACCCATAAATGGCACCCGGCCATGAAACCGTACATCTTCACCGAGCGCAACAGCATCCACATTATCGACCTTCAAAAAACCGTCAAGGCCTTGCAACAGGCGTACAACATGGTCCGCGACACAGTAGCGGACGGTGGGACGGTCTTGTTTGTAGGGACGAAGCGCCAGGCCCAGGAAACGATCGAGGAAGAGGCTATCCGGGCAGGTATGCCGTTTGTCACCGTCCGCTGGCTGGGCGGAATGCTGACCAACTGGCGAACGATCCGGGCCAGGATCAACGAGCTGGAGCGGTTGGAGCGGATGCGCGATCGGGGCGATTTCGGCCGGATCACGAAGAAGGAAGCCTTAATCCTCTCACGTGAAATCGAGCGGCTCGAGCTGCTTTTGGGCGGGATCCGCCACATGACCGATGTACCGGAAATGCTGTTTGTGGTCGACGTCCACCGTGAAGAGACTGCGATCCATGAAGCCAACCTGCTGAACATCCCGGTCGTTGCGCTGGTCGACACCAACTGCGACCCTCGGAATGTGGATTACGTCATCCCGTCGAATGATGACGCGATCCGCGCGATCAAGCTTCTGGTCGGTAAGATCGCTGACGCCGCAATCGAAGGGAAAGGCTTGCGCAAGGATATGCCCGAAGAGCAGCTTGCTCCGAAGAAAGCCGTCATGGCTGGGGCAGAAGAGCCCGAGCTTTCGGACGAAGAGCTGTTAGGCGCTGCGACGCTGGCCAAGATCTCGGCCCACCTTCCGATCTTGGAAGATGATGAACTGCTCGTTGCAGAAGAGCTTGAGGAAGAAGCGGAGAAACCAGAAGCTGAGTTAGATGATGTCGCGGTCGAAGATCTGGCAGCTGAATTAACAGAAGAAGCTGACGAAGACTTGAAAGTGATTGATGTAAAAGCCAGCGATGAGGAAGAGGCATAATCATGGCGATCACAACTCAACAGATCAAGGAACTCCGCGAGGCGACTGGCGCCGGCATTTTGGACTGCCGAAAAGCACTGGAACAGGCGGATGGCGATTTTGACAAGGCTGTAGATTTTCTGCGCGAGAAAGGCCTGGCGACGGCAGCAAAACGAGCCGACCGAGAGGCGTCCGAAGGGATGGTTGAACTGTACTCGCATGGTAACGGCCGGGTTGGCGTTATGGTCGAGGTCAACTGCGAGACCGATTTTGTAGCCCGCTCTGAGGCGTTTCGGGCATTCGCTCACGAGGTGGCCCTGCAGATTGCAGCAGCTGCGCCGAAATACATCAAAGTTGAACACATCCCTGAGGAAGTTTTCGCACATCGAGCGCGAGATCGCGCGCAATCGGGCGCGTGAAGAAGGCAAACCCGAAGCGATGTTGGATAAGATCGTTGACGGTCGGATCGAAAAATTCAAAGATGAGGTCGTTCTGCTCCGGCAGCCCTATATCCGAGACGAATCGATCACCATCGAACAGCTCCTGCTGCAGAACATCGCTGCGATCGGTGAAAATATCTTCATCCGGCGCTTCGCCCGCTGGGAACTGGGCGAGGGGATTGAAAAATAGACAATCGAAAAGACCAACCAGACAGGTTGGTCTTTTTATAACGGATCAGGAGGTCGGGATGGGAGAAGATGTAATCTATCGGCGCATCCTGCTGAAATTAAGCGGCGAAGCGCTGGCCGGTAAGAGTGGTTTTGGGATTGATCCCGATAAAGCCGAAAACATCGCCTACCGGGTGAAGGGGGTCCATGACCTGGGAGTGGACGTGGCAATCGTGATCGGAGGCGGCAACCTTTGGCGAGGCCGCAGCGGCCTTGACCTCGGGATGGATCGGGCGACCGCTGACTATATGGGTATGCTGGCAACCGTCATGAATGCTCTGGCTTTGATGGATGCGATGGAGAGCATCGGGCTGGTCACACGCGTCCAGTCGGCTGTGGAAATGCACGCCGTTGCTGAGCCGTATATCCGCCGGCGCGCGATCCGACACCTGGAAAAGGGGCGGGTTGTCATTCTGGGCGGCGGTACAGGCAACCCCTATTTTTCGACGGATACAGCTGCTGCGCTGCGAGCGATGGAGATTGGGGCAGATGTGCTGATCAAGGAAACAAAAGTGGATGGGATATATGACTCCGATCCCATGACCAATCCAGATGCTGTCCGGTTTGATCACCTCACCTATATCGAGTTCCTTAATCGCCGATTGACCATCATGGACAGCACGGCGATATCGCTTTG
Source organism: uncultured Chloroflexia bacterium (assembly GCA_963726375.1). GTDB lineage: Bacteria > Chloroflexota > Anaerolineae > Anaerolineales > UBA4823 > UTCFX2. Next base: position 828,563 of record CAVSCE010000008.1, read on the forward strand.
CATGGACAACAACCTCCCCATCCTGGTCCTGAACCTGTGGAATCCGACCCATCTTAATCAGGCACTGCATGGGGAAAAAGTCGGAACCCTGGTAACAAGCTAGAATCTTACCCTTTCCTCCCTGTGCATTTTCGGGTATGCTTTAACAGTAATCCGGCGATGGAAACTAACAGTCATGGAGGCGTCGATGCTGAAAGAAGTTTATAAAGAATCGGAAGATCGGATGAAGGGCGCGATCCAATCACTTTAGAAGATGATTTAGCCGGGATTCGAACGGGTCACGCTCACCCGGCGCTGGTTGAGAGACTGATGGTGGAATATTATGGGACGCCGACTCCCCTGGTCCAGCTGGCGACCATCAATGTGCCTGAAGCAAGGTCAATCGTCATTCGCCCTTTTGATGCAGCCACACTGAAGACTATCGAGCGCAGCCATCATGGCTTCGGACCTTGGGCTGACACCTAACAACGATGGCAAGCAGATTCGGTTGAATCTACCCCCACTGACAGAAGAGCGGCGCAGGGACCTGGTGAAGATGGTGCACAACCGCCTGGAAGAATCCCGCGTGGCAATCCGTAATGTCCGCCGCGATACGATTAAAGACCTGCGTGAGTTTGAAGAAGAAAAAATGATCTCTGAAGACGAGCTGAAAAAGGGCGAAGAAGAGCTGCAAAAGATCACTGACCATTACATCCATGAGATCAATATGGTTGGTGAGAAAAAAGAAAAAGAGATTCTGGAGGTCTGAGCGAGCCGGTTGAGGATGATTTATGGATCCAATTGAAAACCCCGATTTCGTTGAGGTGGTGCCCACCCACATCGCGATCGTCATGGATGGGAACGGTCGTTGGGCGCTGGCGCGCGGTTTGCCTCGTCTTGCGGGTCACCGGGCGGGAACCGAAAACCTGCGGCGGATCATTGAGGCTTGCATTGAGTTTGGCATTCAATACCTGACGATATACGCTTTTTCCACAGAAAATTGGGGCAGGCCGGAAGAAGAAGTGCACGGCTTAATGAGGATCGTCGAAGACGTGATCGACCGCGAGCTGCAGGAGCTGCACGACCAGGGCGTTCAGCTGCGCCATATCGGTCGACTCGATCGATTGGACCCAGCTGTCCGTGAGAAGGTCTTGCGCGCAGTTGATTACACCAAGGAAAACACCCGGCTGGTTTTGAATGTAGCCTTCAATTACGGGGGGCGGGATGAGATCATCAATGCAATCCAGCATATGATCCGCGATGGCGTTTCCCCAGACGACGTGACCGCGGACATGGTGAGTCAATATTTATTCACAGCAGGCGTACCGGATCCGGACCTGATCATACGCACCAGCGGGGAGCTGCGCGGAAGCAACTTTTTAATCTGGCAGGGCGCTTATTCCGAATGGTATTTCCCACCGGTCTATTGGCCGGATTTTGATAAAGAGCAGCTCCGACTGGCTTTGGAAGAATTCAGCCACCGGGAAAGGCGTTATGGGCGGATCTCAACCGCAAAAAACGGCCAATCCTGATACTCTGCTCAGGCGCGTGATGGTCGCAGCCGTGCTGCTTCCGATCGGACTGCTGGCTATCTACCTGGGAGGTTGGGCTTACAGCGGCTTGATTATGCTGCTGTTGGGGATTGCGGTTTATGAGTATGTCCAGCTGTTCAAGGCCGGCGGACTGGAGCCATCTGCTCCATTCGCTGTAGCGGGCACGCTTATCCTCGCCGCCGAGCGAACTCTGAATGGTCCGGACGGGGCATTTGGGGTGCTCGGACTGATCATCATGGCTGTCATGGCCTACCATTTGATTGCTTTCGAGCGCGGCCGGGACCAGGCAGGTACCGATTTCGCGGTGACTGGCTCTGGCATCATTTATATCGGCTGGCTGGGTGCTTATCTTATCTCTTTGCGGATGCTGCCGGATGGGATGTGGTGGGTGCTGACCGCGCTTCCTGCGACCTGGCTGGCAGATACCGCAGCCTATTTCGTGGGGAGGCGGATAGGCCGGCACAAGATCACCCCTCGTTTGAGCCCTAAGAAATCCTGGGAAGGATATCTGGCAGGGATTTTATTCTCGATCCCGGGGACGATGCTCCTGACGCTGCTTTGGCGATCGCTGGGCGCTGGACCGGCAATCACGCCCTGGCGCGGGGCGCTTCTGGCGGCAGCGCTTGCCTCGCTGACGATTTTAGGGGATCTGGGAGAGAGTATGATCAAAAGGCAGGTCGGCGTCAAGGACTCAGGCCACCTGCTGCCCGGCCACGGCGGCATTTTTGACAGGATCAATTCCTGGCTGTGGGGTGGGGCGATCGGATATTACCTGGTTGCCTGGCTGTTCGTCTAGCCCCGATTGACAACCTTTCTTCGTCATGGTATCATCCCCGGCACAAAAATCAAACAGCCCCTGAACGGCGCTCTTATCCAGAGAGGTGGAGGGACCGGCCCTGTGAAGCCTCGACAACCGAGCGTGGATCAGCGGTGGACGCCAAGACTGCGGAAAACATGAAGCCGCAGAATGCGCGAAACCGCTGGTCAGCAGCTATCGGTGCCAATTCCGGCAGATGGAAGTTCTGGAAGATGAGAGGGCGACATTGAAGATGATCGCGGATTGCCCTTTCTGTACCAGATGGGGCAATCTTTTTTAAGGAGGCATTTGTAAAACATGAATACTACTTTCATGAACTCACCGAGCCTGATGTTTACATCCGAGTCGGTGACCGAAGGACACCCCGATAAGCTCTGCGACCAGATCAGCGACGCGGTATTGGACGCCTGCTTAGAACAGGACCCAACCTCGCGCGTCGCCTGCGAGACGGCTGCCAAGACCGGTTTTGTCCTGCTATTAGGCGAGATCACGACCCACGCCCAGGTAAATTTTGACGAGCTGGCCCGAAAGGTGATCCTGGAGATTGGCTACGATGCGAGCGAAAAAGGCTTCGACGGCAATTCCTGCGGCGTGCTGCTGGCGCTTGCAAAGCAATCCCCGGACATCGCCCAGGGCGTCAACCATGCGCTGGAAGTCCGAGGAAAGGCCATGAGCGAGGCGGAGGTTGACGCGATCGGGGCGGGCGACCAGGGGATGATGTTTGGGTATGCTTGCGACGAAACCCCGACCCTGATGCCGATGCCGATCTATCTGGCGCATAAACTGGCTCGCCGGCTGAGCGAAGTCAGAAAGAACGGCACGCTGCCCTGGCTGCGACCGGATGGGAAAACCCAGGTGACCGTCGAATATGCTTTTGGACGGCCAAAGCGGATCGACACGGTGTTGGTGAGCACACAGCATTCTCCGGAGATCAGCCAGGAGGCGATCCGGGCGGCCTTACTGCAACATGTGATCACCCCGATCCTGCCTTCGGATATGGTGGAGGACGACATTAAAGATATTTGTGAATCCAACAGGCAGATTTGTGATCGGTGGGCCGCAGGGGGATGCCGGAGTGACCGGGCGCAAAATCATCGTGGACACCTACGGCGGGATGGGACGGCACGGCGGCGGCGCTTTCAGCGGGAAGGACCCGACGAAGGTAGACCGCTCGGCTGCTTATGCAGCCCGCTGGGCCGCGAAGAACATCGTAGCTGCAGGTCTTGCCCAACGCTGTGAGATTCAAGTCGCCTACGCGATCGGCGTGGCGTACCCATTGAGCATCTCTGTTGAGACGTTTGGGACTGGGCTTGTACCTGAAGACGATATCGCCGCGTTGGTTTCAGACCATTTTGATCTGCGTCCCGGCGCGATCATCCGCGACCTGGACCTGCGGCGCCCGATTTACCGCCAGGTGGCTGCCTACGGCCATTTTGGACGGGACGACCTTAACTTGCCCTGGGAACGGACGGATAAAGCCCAACTGCTGCGGCAGGCAGCCGGTCTGAAGGTGAACACGGCAGCCCCGGCTGATTAGAACAAGCGAGAAGGATCAGGGTTTTTCCAGCCCATGGGCGTTGAGAAGCGGCTCATCGTCCATCAATTGATTGGTCGGACCGTCCGCCACGATCCGACCTTCATCCATGATGATCATGCGCGGAAATATCTCGCGGACAAGCAGCATGTCGTGAGATGAGACGAGCATGGTGATCGGCAGCTCGTCGAGCAAATGGATCAAAGCGCGGCGGGCACGCGGGTCCAACCCAGCTGTCGGCTCGTCCAGGACGAGCACCTCCGGTTTCATTGAGAGGACCGTGGCGATCGCGATCCTCTTTTTCTCGCCCATGCTAAGATGGTGAGAGACCCTCCGGGCATACTCGGACATATTTACCACCGCGAGCGCTTCTTCCACCCGGTTGCGGACTTCGGCGGGCGACAGTCCCTGGTAAAGCGGGCCAAAAGCCACGTCGTCATAAACTGTCGGTGAAAACAGCTGGTCATCTGGATTTTGGAAGACCAGCCCAACCCGGGCTCGCACTCTTCCCAGGTTTTCGCGTGAAACCGACAGACCGGCGACGGAGAGCTCGCCTTTCCCAATCAGAATCCCATTCAAATGAAGGATCAGGGTGGATTTCCCGGCCCCGTTTGGGCCAACCAGGGCAACTTTTTCGCAGGGCTGGATATGGAGCGAAACCTGGTTCAGGGCCTGGTGGCCGTCAGGATATGCGAAAGAAAGGTTGTCGATCTCGATTGAATGATGCATGCGAATACTCGGTCTAAGCCCACAAGAACAGGGCAATTATCAATATTGCAGCCAGGAAACCCAGGCTGATGAGCATGATCAACCAGCTGGTCGGAGAGACAGCTGGCAGGGGTTCGCTGCGCACCTCGCCATCGTAGCCGCGCGAAAGCATCGCCACGTAGATGCGGTCGCTGCGCTCGAAGGCGCGCAAGAAGAGGTTTCCGGCCATCCCGCCGGTGGTTCTCGCCCGCCAGCTGAGGCTGCCTCCCGGTTTCAGCCCGGGAATATCGGAAACGCCGCTGCGAGACTGGCGCGCCCGGTTCAGGCGGATGACCTCATCGGCAAGCACAAAGAGATAGCGCCACATCAAACCGAAGATCGAGACGAGCAGGCGCGGGATGCGGACAGCGCGCATCGCCAGCATCAGGTCCGGGAAATTGGTGGTTGTCGCAAGCAGGATCGCCGCCTGGACCGAGATCCAGGATTTTAACGCAATGCTTGCAAAGCGTTCGACCCCGGGAAGGGTGGCAGTGAGCGTCCAGCTCCCAAGCGAAAGGGTGAAGAGCGCCGGTCCGGGAATTGTAAATATGACCGGCAGGGCAGCCAGGATGAATGGAAATGCGAGCATGGCTCGCTTGAGCACGAAGACCACCCCCAGCTCTGAGAGGATTTCTGCCGCAAGCACGAGTGCGAAGAGCAGGATGTAAACCGGCCATGCTCCAACCGGCGACAGCGCTACAGAGAAAATGAACGCGATCGTGATCACGAATTTCACCCGCGGGTCCAGGCGATGGATTGGGCTCTCTCCAGAGCGGTAGGGGTCCAGAAAATGAGCGTGCATCGATCAGGCGCTCGGAGAACGGTTGCGGCGCGAGCGAGCGACAGCCAGCGCGACCCCAAATACAAGCAGGGCGCCGATGACGCCAGCGATGATCGTACCGGCAGCCTCGTTCGATATGCCGGGGAACAAATAATCAGGGATGACCTGGAAGCCAGGCTCCTGGGCAGTCTCCAGAAACCCCTTCTGCCCGGCGACCCATTCCAGGCCGTCAGGATGAGAGGATGCGAGAGGTGAAAGGACCGCCAGCGCGACGGCGATCAGCAGACCGACCAGATAAAAACCTTTTCCGCCGGATTTCTGTTGGGCATCGTTTGTCAGCAGGTCGGGGCGGGCTGCATAGATCAAAGCTAGCGCGCCGAGCGTGATCAGCCCCTCGCCGATCCCAATCAAGGCGTGGATCCCGCCCATCGCGAGGACGGCGATGTTTGCGGGGGCCGTGCCAGATAGCGCAAGCTCCAGAGCCACCGCAAGCGCAGCGATAAAAATCGACGCCCAGGCGGCCAGAAAACCCGCTGCGAAAATCCCCCAGCGCCGTCCGCCGGAAAGGCGATGGACAGTCTGAAAAACGAAATACGACACTGCGACGCCGATGACAGCCATGTTGAAGATGTTAGCCCCCAGGGCCAGCAGCCCGCCGTCCTGGAAGATCAGCGCCTGGACGCCGACGACGGTGGTGAGCACGAGGACAGCCGCCCACGGACCGAGCAGGATTGCGGCGAGGGCGGCGCCCATCAGATGTCCGGAGGTGCCGCCGGCAACGGCGAAATTAAGCATTTGCCCGGCAAAGATCGCGGCCGCGAGGACACCCATCATCGGGACCTGACGCTCGCCGAGATCCGCATTGACCCGGCGGAGGGAATAGGCGATCGTAATGATGGAGAGAATCCACAACACGATTGACACCGGAACGGATAGAAATCCATCCGGGATATGCATCGGGTCTGGTGAAAAAAGTGTGTTGACGTACATTATGATTTCAACTCCCCTTCATTCATGAGAAGAATGTTTTCATAATCTCTGGCAGGCCGGGCACAAACCGAACAGTGTTAAGTGCATGCTGTCGACCTGGAAGCCGGTGAAGTTTTTAAGCTGGTCGTAGAGCATCTGTAGCCGCTCGTGACCGATCTCGCAGGTAAGGCCGCAGTTGCGGCAGATCAGGTGGTGGTGGTCGTGGTTGGCGATCTCGTAGACCATCTGCCCGCCGCCGATGTGAGCAGCCAGCAGCAGACCCATCTCGCTGAGAAACGTCAGGGTGCGGTATACGGTGGCCTCCGTGATCCCCGGGAGGATTTCCTGGGCGCGCTGGTAGACCTCGATCGGGGTCAGGTGGCGGTCTGCTTCGCTCATGATTCGCAGGATCGCCAGACGCTGGGGGGTCATCCGGCAGCCGCGGGCTTGCAGGATGGAACGAAATGCTTCGTTATTCATACCAGTCCTTATTGAGAATAGTCACAACAAGTAGTATACTATAATAATGATTTCATCGCAATCGAAATTATAAAAAAATCTGGCTGCGACAAGTTGCAGCCAGATTTTTTGGTCCTTCAGGATGAAAAACAGCTTTTAACTCAGGTGGGGGAGGAATTTTTTCACGAGGCGATCTTTCGGCTGGTAGCCGGAGAGGCGCTCGACGGGCTGACCGGCCTTGAAGAGCATCAGAGTCGGGACTCCCATGATCTGGTAATCCATCGCGAGCTGGGGGTTATCGTCGACGTCAAGCTTGAAAACAGTCAGCTTGCCAGCCCATTCGTCGGCGAGCTGACTGACGATCGGGTCGAGCATTTTGCACGGCTGGCACCATGTCGCCGTGAAATCGACCAGGACAGGGGCGGCGGCTTCAAGCACTTCCTTCTGGAAGGCGGATTCGCTTGTTTTCTGAATATCTGCCAAGAGGTTCTCGTTTCTGAGGATAGGTATATTCTTATCTCGCTTACACATGGTAACAAGGCTCGGGAGAAAAGTCAAGTGACGGGGGTAGTACGAATGTCACAGAAACGGTTGGTGATGTAAACGTTGACGGGAGGGGGTGGGCGTGATAAAATGCAACCCGCAATTGATACGGGTGCGTAGCTCAATGGTAGAGCAGTGGCCTTTTAAGCCATTGGTTGAGAGTTCGAGCCTCTCCGCACTCATTGACTATATGTGGCGGAAACCATCTTCGAACACCCCTATATGTGGTGGGTGTTGTTTGGTGATGAGCAAGAAATGCTTGATAAGTTCTTGCTCATTTTTTTATTAAAGTTCTCCAAGAAAATAATTGGTCAGTTCATCAGCCAGGGTACGTGTCAGCGTGTTACAATCCGCATGCCGTCGCCACTGACGGTCACGGGCTGGGAGTGATTCCACACTCGCCAGCCCAATTTATTTATGCCTGGTTGATCCCCGGTAATTTTCAATTTGAAAGTGAATATTCAGACGAAATGCTTCGCTTGTGCCCATCGAGGATCCCTGATTTGCGCTGCTTTGCTTAATAACCTTAACAGCTGCCGTACTTTGAGCTGCTTCTCCCTTGGTTGGGGCGAACAAAAAGCGGTCAGTCCGTCGATTTCGCTTACATCTGCCAACCTGTCAATCGCCTGCTATCAGAATGAATAAGCAGATCAGGGTCATGGATCAGTCACTCAGCGAAAACCAAGACATCTTCATGGGCGACTTGCCAAATGGTTCTGCAAAGGGCGGACCGCAAACAATCCTAAATCGCCGGGTTGGTCGGCAATTGACTCAGTCGTTGAATAAATCTAAGCAACTTCTCTTCACCAACCTTCTTCACGGCAATCCAGCTCAGGAAAATCGAATGGCTTTGGTGAATCCCAACGATGAGCCGGGCAAAATTCCTGATGCGGGTGATCCATTCCGCGACTGCAATTGGAAAATTCGGATGTTCCAAGTAGGATAGAGATTGTTAAACGGTATGGTTTCCTCCTGTTCATGTTGAACTAAATTCAGGAGTTTATTTATCGTGTCAATCAATCCTTTTTTGCAAAAGTGTATGGTGTGTAGATAGTATCCTTGTTAATTCTTTTCATTAGATTTGTGAAATGTGTTAGAGTATGTTGGGAATTGCCAAAAACAAATAAGAATTAATAAAAATTGATGGAGACAAAGCATGAAACGCACCCTCCCTGTCTTGATCCTTGCAATCCTGCTGTTTTGCGCGGCGCGCGGTTTTTCTCCTGCAGAGACTCAGGCTCAATCGGGAAGTTTGACCTTTGCGGTCATCGGCGACTATGGAATGGACAATACCCCGGAGCTGAATGTAGCAAATATGGTTAATGGCTGGAACCCGGAATTGATCCTAACCACCGGAGACGATTACTACGCCCCGGCCGGTGGTATTGACACTGGTAAATTTGATGAATCGACCGGCGCATACTTTTGTAATTTCCTTAAGGACATCAGCACGAGCGGTACACGCTGCCCGCTGGGACTCGCTCCGGTTAATAAGTTCTTCCCTTCGCTCGGCAACCATGATTATTCCGACGCCGGCACGACTAACAGCCTGCCAAGCACCTATACCACTTACTTCAACCTGCCCGGAGTGGATTATACAAATACTTCGAATACCGAGCGCTATTATGATTTTGTCACTGGATCAGTGCATTTCTTTATTATCAACAGTAACAATGGCGCTGGTCAGGAACCGGACGGTGTTACAAGTACATCTGTCCAGGCACAATGGCTTCAAAACCAGCTAGCGGCCTCCGACTTCCACCTGGAATATCGTTCTTTTCCATCACCCGCCATATTCATCCGGCACCACTCATGGTTCCAGCGCCTGGATGCAGTGGCCGTTTGCCCAATGGGGTGCTGACGCAGTCTTCAATGGGCACGAGCATAACTACGAGAGAATTTTACTAAACGGCATCACCTACTTGGTGAATGGCTCCGGCGGCGCCAGACTGTATAACTTCGGCACGCCGATCACCGGCAGTGTTTTCCGCTATTCGGCAGATTATGGCGCTCAAAAGGTCGTCGCTTCCGATACATCGATTACTTTCGAATTTTATTCGATTACAAACAACGGCACGCTGGTAGACAGCTACACTGTTGCCGCCGGCGGGCCAATGCCAACCCCGACCGCTACCGCCACCCCGGACCCGGTGAGCGACCTTTCCTTTCAGGATGGGGTGTTTCCGGATGCCAGTTATAACGGCACAACTGATACCTATATCTCCCAGGTTAACCCGGCGTTGAATTATGGCAGTTCGACCACCCTGCTGGTGGATGGCGACGACCCGCCGGGCTCGGGAAATGATTTGTCTTCACTCCTACGCTGGGATCTCAGCCAGATCCCGGCGGGTAGCCAATTGCAGAGCGCTAGCATTACGTTCAATATTACCAATGCAACCGGCAACAGCTACCAGCTCTACGAGATGAAACAAGATTGGGTTGAATCACAGTCCACCTGGATCCAATATTCCAGCAGTAACACCTGGCAAGCAGCGGGGGCGCAGGGTGTTAACGATCGCGGCAGTGTCGTGCTGGGCGCGCTGGCTGCTAACACCCTGGGCCTCTATACTACAAACCTGAACGCTACCGGAGTGGCACTGGTGCAGTCTTGGGTGGACGACCCTGTCAACAACCACGGCCTAGTTATTGCCAATACCAGCAATACGGATGGAGTCGACTTCGATTCTTCCGCTGCTGCAGTCGCCACCAACCGCCCGAGACTGTTGGTGCGCTACTTCCCCCCACCTAACTCCACTCCCACCGCCACCCCAATTGATACCGCAACGGCTACAGCACCACCATCAACGGTTACCTTTACCCCGACGGCTACCCATACACCTACTAACACGCTGTTGCCGCCGACAGCTACTTACACTCCGACCCCGACTAACACCTCTCCCGCCCCGTCGCACACTCCGACTGCCACGTTCACCTCTTCACCTACCCCCCAGATTCTGCATGTTGGCGACCTGGACGGAGCAACAACATTGAACGGCAGCAAATGGACGGCGCGTATCACGATTACCATCCATGATGCAGCCCATAAGCCCGTTTCGGGGGTCGCTGCAAATGGAAACTGGAGTAATGGTGCCAGCGGCCGCGCCAGTTGTACCACCGGGACGAATGGCCAATGCACGATCAGTAAGAGTAATATCACTAACAAGATTACCAACGTAACCTTCACTATCAGCAGCCTGATAAAAACAGGCTGGGCATATAGCTCCGTGGCTAATCACGATCCAGATGGTGACAGTAACGGCACGCAGATCATCATCCGTAAGCCGTAATTCCGCTAACAGGTAAAAGAATTAAAATTTAAGTGGTAGTTTCATACCACCGAATTCTTAAACATTCCTGTTAATTCAAAGTTAGAAGCAAAAGGTACTCCGCACGCTTAGGCTACCCAATTTTTTTGGTACGAATTGTCCGTACCCCCACGCACGCAACAAGACGATTTTGTCTTTTAACGAAAGTGGGGACACCTTCAAAAAGCAATCGCCCGTATGGATTTTACACGGATGAGGACAACCAGTCGAATGCAAGGGTGATGAAGGCGCTGGGGGAAGCGGATAAGCTGAGGTGATGACAGTGGGATGCGGAGGACCGTACAAAAACAGTCGTTGGGTGGGATGGGCGAGTTGCTAAAGGTAGTTTAACCATCTCGGCATGCGCTTTGATTTGTCAGACAACTCACCTTACCTACTGAGCAGCTTCTTGTCATTCCCCCTTATCCCTCCAACCAATCTGCTCAAAACTGTATTCAAGCCATTCTCAAAGGTTCCCAACCGCCAGGCGGCAGTTCGTCAGGTCCCTGTCACCGACCGCAGGGCGGGAACCCTATGTCTAATATCCGACCAGCCGCTTCCATTCGTCGATCAGCGCCTGTGTGTTCTCCTCGGCCCGGGGTGTGTCCTCACGGACGTTGTCCACGGGCGAGAGGATAAAACCCCCACCCGGTGCGAGGACCTCGATCGCATGTTGGACTTCTGCGCGCACCTCTTCCGGGGTACCCCTGCTCCACGGTGAGGTGGCCGTTTACCCCTCCCCACAGGCAGACCTTGCCTGCGAGCTTCTCTTTTGCGAGCTTTAAATCCCAGTGCTGCGGGTCTACCCCAATCAATACATCCACACCGGCCTCTGCGATCGATTCCAGCAGCGGCATGCAGCTGGAGGTGATCAGGTAGCCGAATTTCGACCCGAAGCTGTGGGCCAGGTCGGCTTCGGCTTTAAGGATCGGAAGCAGGTATTTATTCCAGGATGCCGGGGTGAAAAAATCCAGGTTTTCGTACCAGGCCCGCTTGATGTACAGATCGATCCCGGCAGAAAGCACCAGCTCCATGCGCACCTGGTTCCAGCGGGCGATGAGGTTCAGCAGGTCCTGAAAGAAGCCGGGGCGGTCGTAGACCATGAAGACCATGTTTTCAAGCCCGCAGATCCATCCGATCAGGTCCGCTCCAACACCCCAGCCACCGGTTAGCAGCAGGTCGATTCGGCGAGCCTGGTCGACCGCCGCCTGAGATCCTGACATGAACTGGACTGCTTCTTCTTGTGAGGGCGGCGCAAGCAGGAAGCTCAGCGGCTCCAGGTCCGCAGGCCCTGCGACCAGGAACTTCCTGGATCGGGGGACGATAAAGTCGTCCAGGAACGGCACATGGTCGCCGCGAGGCCAGTCTTCGGTCCGGCGGACCTCGGCGCGCAGGGTCCCGGCAGGGGTCTGGTACTCTTTGACCAGGACCGGCCATTTTTCACCCGGGATATGCTCGGTCCATTCCCTGATCGTTACACGCGGATCGAAGTGAACTGGGATCCCATGCAGGTTGTAATAATCATTCATCAGACCCGGCGGGCGAGGGGGGAGCTCAACGAAAGCGTCCAGCCCCAGCGCGGCCTGGCGCTCGACAAATTCTGCATAGCTGCCGCAGCTTTTCCACAGCCCTCCAAACAGCATAAAACTGCACGGGGTGTGGTCCGCTTCCTGGCAGCTCAGCGCCGCGAGCATCCGTAAACGCGAAGTCATTTTTGAGACGGTCATCAAATCACTCCTGAAGAATCAGATGCGTGCGGGATGGGAGATGAGAAATCTACACCCCACCGTACACCTGAATGGCCGCATCTCCATCCACCGGACAGCGGTTTTCGCAAATCCCGCACCCGATGCACAGCTCGCTCAGCACGTAAGGCCGCTGCAGCTCAACGATCTCCCCGTCAGCACCCACCACAGATACCAGCTCTAATCGAATGGACTTCTGAGGGGTCGGGCACATCTCCTCGCAGACGATGCACGGCGTGTTATAAGCCCAAACCAGACAGCGATCCTTGTCCACGCTTGCCCTGCCGATCACCTGCTGGCGCTTTTCTTCCAGGCTCAGAAGCGGGATCGCTTTGGTCGGGCATACCTGGCCGCATGCGCTGCAGCCGTAGTCGCAGTACCCGATGCGCGGGATCAAAACGGGTGTCCAGAATCCTTCCAGCCTCGCCTGGGTGATCGCGGGCTGAAGCGCTTCGGTCGGGCAGATGTTGATGCACTCGGAGCAGCGAACGCATCTGGACAGGAATTCGGTCTCATCCAGCACGCCCGGTGGGCGGATCAGGGACGATTTTTTTACCCGCAGCCCTGCGTCGACGCGCAGCACCAGCATCCCAGCCGCGCCGGCAGCCAGCGCCTGGAGAAAGCCCCGCCGGCTCAGATCAAAATCCTGCGCAGCTGCGGGTTTCAAGGAAGGTTTCAGCGATATTCCATCGTTCGAGCAGCTCGCCAGGCAGTCCAGACACATCGTACACTCGGTCGGAAGCACTGTGAGCTCTGCTGATTGACCGGTCGATCCGGGAGCCTGCCTGACTTCGATCGCTCCCGGCCTGCATGCCAGCGAGCAGCGCCTGCAGCCGCTGCAGGTTGAGCTGAGCGATGGTCGGAACAGCGAAAATTTTGCCAACCAGCCCAGCAGCGCCCCCAATGGGCAGAGGTAGCGGCACCAGAAGCGGTCCGCCAGCCTGTTCAGGGCGATGATCCCGGCGAAAAGCAGAACGACTGGCAGCGGGGAGGTGAAAACCGGCTGCCGAGCGGGGAGCACTGCCCCGCGCAGGAAGGATTCCAGGACGTCTATAAGAGGGCGCAGCGCTCTGATCTCGTAGAGCGCCCCCTCGAAGGAAGTGACTGCGTAGTTCAGGCCGGGGATCACCGCCACGGTGAACACCCTGGTGATCAACCCCAGCGGCTCGAGAACAAGCAGGCTCAAGCTGCCGAAGAACGCCATCGCCAGGATCGCTGCCAGCAAGACGTATTTTACGGTGCGCAGATTTTGGGGGATATGCCGGGCCGTTCTGGCTGCCTTTCGAAAGCGGGTCCATTCGAGGAGCGTCCCCAGCGGGCAAATCCACCCGCACCAGATGCGCCCTGCCAGCAGGGTCAGAAGGACGGTGAGCAGCGCCCAACCCATGCCGCGGGGCCATTCACGGCTTGAAAGGCTCGCGGTCAAAGCCGAAAGCGGGTTGAAGCGGAAGAAAACATCTGCAAGCGGGTGCGGATCTCCGGATGCATGTCCCACGGCTCCAGCGAAGAGGAGATAGAGAAAGAGGGCGAAGAATGCGACCTGGCTGATCTGGCGGAGGCGGCGCCAGCTCTTCCAGGGGACGGTCCGTCTCATTTGTGCATCCATCGACTAGACACGGATTTCTTCGACCTTCACACTGCTCAGGTCCAGGGTGCCCAGCTGCATCTCAGCCGCTTTTTTAATGTAACCGATATCCTCGCCCTTCAAGCCGAAAAGCGTCGCGCCGTAGGCATCTGCCGCGACGATGTCGTGGCTTGCGATCACCGTCTGTGCAAGCTTGACATCATCCAGGCTGCCTCCGGTGGGACCGTGGTCCATCAGGATGCGGTAACCGTCGATCACAGTCAGCGTCGGGCGCACGCGGCTGACCAGGTCGGCGATGCGCTGCCCCAGGTTTGCGTGGATTCGGTTGGGGCTCTGGATCGTCCCGAGCAGGTTCTTTCCAGCCAGGGTCAGCCGGGCCAGCCCGTGGTGCTTGGCGATCGGGACGTTGATCAGCACATCCGTCTCCAGGATGTCGCGGTAGAACTCCCAGGATTGGATGTCGCGACCGTCGGGGATATCGAAACTGGCGTATTTGACCGGGCTCATCAGCTCCATCTCACCCCCTGCGGCGCGGACGGCTGCTTCGATCCCGGAGATGGCGTATGCGGATGCCGGCGACCCGCCGAAGGGGTTGTCCATCACGCGCACTCTTTTTGCGCCCGCTCCCAGGCAGAGCGAGACGAGCGCCGCAACCACCTGCGGGTTCGTCGTGGCGGCGTACTCGGGAGGATGGTAATCGGTGCAGATATTGGGTTTAATGATCACATCCTTGCCCGGCTTGACGAAGCGCTCGATTCCGCCCAGCGCTGCGACCGCGGCGCTCACCAACGCCGCCGGGTCTTCACCGCGCGCCACAGAGAGATAAGCCTGATCGCTTTTTGGAGCTGCCGGCTGTGAAGGGGATATTTCTGGAGCAGCCGTCTCCATCGGAAGTGGGGAGGAAGGTTGTGTGGTACAGCTGGCGCCTGCGAGCGCCAACCCGGTCACACCGGCCCATTTGAGAAAAGCACGTCGAGAGATTGTACCCATAGTCTTACCTCTTAAGCGAACAAACAGCCCGAATTCGTACGGATAAGGTATTGTGCAATTGTACCCAATTCCGCGAATCATGTCAGGTTATCTAAGATAACTTTCACATGAAAATCAATCTATTAATGGATTTGCCTAAATGAAATAAATTGTTAAAATAATAAGCAACGAGTCATTAATCCGAGTGAACAATAAAATCCAACAACCGGCGAGGAGTCTCCATTGATCTACCTGGCATTATTTGATTTTGTCCCGAATATCGCCTTCTTGTTCGGATTGGTCTACCTTGTCAAGATCATGCGTTTGAAATGCAGTGACGCTTGCAGTAAATTGGCTGTCATCGGAGGATCGCTCATCCTGATAGGGGGGGTATCTCAGGCAATATGGAAAATACTCTTCATAACAGGTACTGCGGATATTCGGTTCCTAAGCAACCTGCAGTTCATCCTGATCGCACCAGGGTTTGTTATATTATTCGTTTCTGTCAACTTTCTTGCACGAACCTCTGATCGAAGGATATCAACACCCTTGTTAGCTCTTGCTCTTTGGAAAATCCCATTCCTTGTGATTATGGTCGTTGCCAGTTTGGGGACGATGGCGATGCTTTTTTTTATTTCAATACGAAGGCGTGCGATCGCTGCCAGCTTTGGATTTGCTGGCGCGTTTTTCCTGCTTCTAGCTTTAGGTGGGATGGCAGGCGGTGAGCAGACTATCGGGCAGCAATGGGCGGAAGAAATCGTCAATGCTTCAGGGGAGATTGCATTCGCTTTGGGATGCTACCTGTTACTATCGAAAAACCGTTTCGTTTACGGGTTAAAATAGGGTGGGAAATATGAAGAATTCATATAAAACTAATGTCCTATGGAAATCGTTCGCGTTCTGGCTTGTTTTTCTGCTTCTTTACGGTGTATATAAATTCTTTCCAGTATTTCCGTTATCGCTCATCAGCAGTGTGACTGAATCGAACTTCCAGCACTATAAAGCAGGTTTTTTCTCTTACCTGATCGTAAGCCTAATAGAATACGGCTGGTGCCGCCGGAAAATCAGCGATCGAGATGGCTTTATCTATTCGCGCCTTGCCGCAGCTGTATTTTTGCCCTGGATCATCTTCTTGCTTTGGTATGTCGCTCCTGCGGTGATCGAGCGATGGCCGAATAATGTGTATGAAATCGTGTTTTCCAACATCATTGTCATGATCGTCGGTGTTTTTACGGTCATCCTGGAGGGTGGGCTGGAAAAAATCCCATACGATAGATCGATCAAAACAGTCCTGATTGCTCTTTTCCTGGTTTCAATCCTGCTTTATATCGTTTTCACGTTCCGCCTCCCCTGGGCAGATGTCTTTGTCGAGCCGGATTGGCGGTAACCCCCCAAATGTTGAAGGTAAAAAATTCAGGCTGGGATCGAGATTCGGGATTCCAGCGAATTAATGGTTCTGATCTTGTACGAATAAACCAGATACGCAGAGCCGCCGATTATCTCGAGACATGAGGCGGAGGGTATAATTTAGTGAGTGAAAATTCTCTCCAGGAGGCTTCCTGTGTCTCTCCATGACGAGATCTTCGAGCAGGTCAGCGTGCTCTCCAACCTGCTGAGCAGCCAGAAGGCTGAGATCGAGCGGATCGCCCGCCGGATCGAGCAAGCCAAGCCCGCCTATGTCTTTCTTGCGGCGCGCGGCACTTCAGACAACGCCGGGCGCTACGCCAACTACCTGTGGGGCTCGATAAACCGGCTGCCGGTAGCGCTGGCGGCGCCTTCGCTGTTCACCTACTACCAGAGCCCGCCCAGCTTGAGCGGTGCGCTGGTGGTGGGGATTTCGCAGTCCGGGCAGTCGCCGGATATCGTCAGCGTGCTGGAAGAGGGGAGGCGGCAGGGCAGCCTGACGCTTGCGATCACCAACGCAGCAAATTCGCCGCTGGCGGCAGCAGCCGATTGTGTGATCGACATCCAGGCCGGCGAGGAGCGGGCGGTGGCGGCGACGAAGACTTACAGCGCACAATTGATGGCGATCGCGATGCTGTCGGCGGCGCTGCACGGTGACCCCGGGCAGCAACAAGCGTTGGAGTTCGTCCCTGGTTGGATAGCAGAGGCGCTGGAGCTGGATGAAAACATCGCTGTGATCGCGGAACGCTACCGCTACATGAGCCGCTGCGTGGTGATCGGGCGCGGCTACAACTACGCCACCGCGTTTGAATGGTCGCTCAAGCTTAAAGAGCTGACCTATGTCGTGGCCGAGCCCTATTCGACCGCGGACTTTCAACACGGTCCAATCGCGATCGTCGACCGGGGCTTCCCAGTACTGGTGGTCGCGCCAGATGGGCGAGTTTATGACGACGTGCTCAGGCTGATGGAGCGGCTGCGAGACGAGCTGAAGGCCGAGCTGCTGGTGATCTCGGACCGGTCTGAAGCGCTTGAGATTGCCCAATCGCCGCTGCGGCTGCCGAGCGGGATTCCGGAGTGGCTCTCGCCGCTTGCGGCGATCGTGCCGGCTCAGCTGTTTGCCTACCACCTGACCCGGGCGAAAGGCTACGACGCAGAGGCGCCGCGTGCGATCCAAAAAGTGACTGAGACGCATTGAGCGCAATGCTCAACCGCACAAAAACATTTCGGATATAATCAGCGGATGACTGAAGAACCAGTGGAAGTCAGATTAGGTGTGCTGCTCCGATCGCGAGGCTTGAAGCTGGCGACGGCTGAGTCCTGCACGGGGGGACTGATCGGGCATAAGATCACGAGCGTGCCCGGCTCCTCCAGTACTACCTCGGGGGTGTTGTCTCTTATGCCTATGAAGCCAAGGTGGAGCTGCTCGGCGTGAGCTGGAAAACGCTGGAGGCGCACGGAGCGGTCAGCCGCGAGACCGTGCTGGAGATGGCAAACGGGGCGAGGGAGCGGTTGAACGCAGACTTTGGGCTGGCGGTGAGCGGGATCGCCGGACCCGGCGGCGGGATGCCGAACAAGCCCGTCGGGCTGACCTGGATCGGGTTAAGCACAGCCGAGGATGAGCAGGCCTGGACCTTTGTGTTTCCAGGCAACCGCGGGCAGGTGAAGGAGCAGGCTGCGACCACGGCGCTGCAGCTGGCGCTGGAGTTCCTGGAACCGGGCTCCGGGATAAAGGCCGAGGTGCGGAAAAAAGTTAAGCCCGCCCGTGAGGCGGTCGAAGCAGCCGTCAGGTTGGAAAAGGACGGCCGGATGATCCCACAGCAGTTCATCTGGAACGGAGCGACTTTCCTGGTTGCTTCGTACGGGAGGCGCTGGGACTCAGAGGACGGACAGCACATGCTTGTCATGGATCACAAGGCGCAGGTCTACGAGCTCGTCTTCTCGCCTGCAGAGCAGAGCTGGTACCTGAATAAGCCTTTAAAGACAGGAAAACGAGCCTTTTCGTCCTAGTTTAAAGCTGGTACAATCAAAAGGCATTTTTGTTTCACTTTTTCAGCTGGCAGTGCCAGAATCTTTCGCAGTCATTCGTCAAGGAGGATCAACATGGATTTCGGTAAAGCTTTTACATACGCTTTTGAAGATCAAGATTGGTTGAAGAAGTTGGGCATAGCAGGGCTGCTTCTGCTCATCCCCATTTTTGGGATTCTGGCGGTGATGGGCTGGACGGTCGAAATCACCCGCAGGGTGATCCAAAGAGAAGCTGTGCTGCTCCCCGAATGGAGCGGCCTGGGTGACTTCTTTATGAAGGGCCTGAAGCTCTGGGTGATCGCATTCGTCTACTCGCTGCCGGTTATTCTGCTTTCCATCTGCCAGCAGGTGCCTCTCTTATTCCTGCAGGATAGCGGCGACGACACAGTGGTAGCCGCGCTTGGCGTATTAACTTTCTGCTTTTCTTGCGTGATGATCCTGTTTGGAATCGTGCTCGGTTTTGTGCTCCCGGCGGCATTCGCCCGGTTTGCAGCGACCGGAGATATGAAGGCAGCCTTCAAGTTCGGGGAAGTCATCGGTCTGGTCCGCAGCGCGCCTCAGGCTTACCTGATCGTCCTGCTTGGAAGCATCGTTTCGAGCTTTGTCGCTTCATTGGGTGTGATCCTGTGCGTGATCGGCATGATTTTCACCTACGCCTACGCGATGGCAGTCAACGCCCACTTCTGGGGGCAGGCATATAACCAGGCCGGCGGGCCGCAGGAAGTCGTTGAAGCCACGTTCTAGCGCTGCATTTCTGAGTGGGGGCAGCTCGGCGTCAGAGAACGCAAAATTTAATAAGAAAACCTCACAGGTCTCGAAGGACCTGTGAGGTTTTTATTCCGAATCCGGAACTTTCAGCCCAGTCGGGTGCGTTCTGCTTCAGCGACCGAGGGCTCCAACTTGCGGAAAAGCGGCTCGGGCTGGGTCAAGCGCTGACCGGGCTGCAGCTGGCTCGGACGCCAACCACCCGCCGTCGACGCTGCTGGTTTGTAGCGTAAGACGGTGTGCTCGCCCAGGCTGTCCTGGCGGGTCTCGACGAACTGCTCCCCGAAGAGCGGCTCGGTGTAGCCCAGGAAGCAGTGGAGCCGCTCGCTTGAGAAAGGCAGGAAGGGTGCGAACAGCACCTTTAAGGAGTCGATCGCCCGCAGGGCGGTGTAGATCGTCTTCGCGGCAGCCACTTTGTCCTGCTTGATCTCAAACCAGGGCGCAGCCCGGTCCAGGTATTTATTTACTTCGGAGGCCAGGCGTTGGGCTTCGTTGAGTGCAGCCCGCAGGTGGACGGCTTCGAGCTGCTCGCCGACAGATTGGAAGCCCGACTCAATCGTTTCGATGATCTGACGGTCTTCCAGGCGCAGATCGCCTGGCTCGGGCGGGACACAGCCGTCCCAGTTCTTATATGCGAATGAAAGCACCCGGTTGGCCAGATTGCCCCAGGTGGCGACCAGCTCGTCATTGTTTCGCCGGACAAAATCATTCCAGTCCCAATCGGTGTCTTTGCTCTCCGGCATGTTGATCGTCAGGTAATAGCGCAGCGGGTCGGGGTCATAGCGGGTCAGGAAATCGAGCCCCCAGACGGCCCAGTTGCGGCTGCCCGAGATCTTCTGGCCTTCGAGGTTCATGAATTCGTTTGCAGGAACATCGTAGGGCAGGGTCAGGTGGGTATCCTCGCAGCCAGCAAAGAGTTTGCCAAACCATTCACCGGCTCCGATCAGCTGGGCCGGCCAGATGACGGCGTGGAAAGGGATATTGTCTTTACCGATGAAGTAGTAGGCGCGCGCCTGCGGATTGAACCACCATTCCTGCCAGGCTTCAGGCTGATCGGAGATTTGAGCCCATTCGATCGCAGCCGAGAGATAACCGATCACCGCTTCGAACCAAACGTACAGGCATTTTCCATCCCAGCCGGAGATCGGGACCGGGATGCCCCACTCGAGGTCGCGCGTGATCGCGCGCCCGTGCAGCCCATCTGCCAGGATCTGGCCGAGCGACTGGCGGAGCACGTTCGGGCGCCAGTAAGCCTCGCGCTGATGGAGAAACTCTACGATCGCCGGCTCCAGCGCGCCCAGATCGATGTAGAAATGCTCGGTTTCACGCAGATCGGGGGTGGAACCGTCGATCTTAGAGCGCGGCTCAATCAGCTGGGTGGCCTCGAGCAGGCTGCCGCAGCCATCGCACTGGTCGCCGCGTGCATTCTTATATCCGCATATATAGCAAGTCCCTTCGACATAACGATCCGGCAGGAAACGGCCCTGGGACGGCGCGAACCACTGTTTCTCGCGTTCGGAATACAGGTAGCCGTTCTTCAGCAGAGCCAGGAAAATATCCTGCGACACCTTGAAGTGGTTCTCGGTATGAGTCGAAGAAAACAGGTCGTAGCTCAGCCCAAGCTTCTGATAGAGCTCGATAAAACCGGCATGATATTTTTGGTAAACGTCCACCGCAGTGGTGCCTTCTGCGTCAGCACTAACGAGGACGGGCGTACCGTGAGCATCGGAACCGGAGACCATGATCACTTTATTCCCGATCAGGCGCTGGTAGCGGGAAAAAATGTCAGCCGGCAGGTAAGAACCGGTCAGATTCCCCACATGGATTTGGGAGTTGGCATACGGCCAGGCAACGGCTACAAGGATGTTTGCGGACATTTAAGACCTCCGGTCTAGTTTTCAAAAACTGTCTCAGGAGATTATCCTGAACGAAAAAATATTTGGTTTGACGCTATTATTAGGCGACAAAAAAGGCTGCCCGGAAGGGGACAGCCTGCAGTTGAACCACATTATCCGAAAGGTCTCAGAAAAAATCTCCGGGAGGGCTGCCCGTTCTCAGGGGCGCGGAAAGATCGCCATGCTGCACATCATGGCCATCGAATAACGAATGATTCCGTAGTCAGAACCCGGGCGAGTCATTTTCGGCAGACCTTTTTCATCGTATTCACGAAGTTTAATCTTGGAAATAGGATTTGTCAAGCCCGCATCACGGCAGCTCGCGCAGAAGGCGGGCGCGGGAGGGTTGGCGAAGCCGGCGGAGGGCTTTTCCCTCGATCTGGCGAATGCGCTCCCGGGTCAGGCCGAATTTCCGGCCGACTTCCTCAAGCGTATATGCCCGATCCTGGCCCAGTCCGAAGCGCAGCCGGAGAACGCGCGCTTCGCGGGGTGTCAGGGTTGACAGCACTTCTTCTACGCGCTCGCGCAGCATATTTTCATATGTAACCTGGGCCGGGCTGGGCGAGCTGTTATCTTCGACATACATCCCAAGCTCGGAGTCTTCGTCATCCCCGATAGGGCTTTCCAGCGAGAGAGGCGGCTGGGAAACCTGGAGGATCCAGCGCAGTTTGGTGATGTCGAGCTCTAATTGAGAGGCCAACTCCTGGGAGCTGGGAGGCCTGCCGAGGGTCTGTTCCATCGATTGTGACGCCTTGTATATCTGGCGGAGCCGGTCGACCATGTGAACCGGAACGCGGATCGTGCGGCCCTGGTCTGCAATTGACCGGATGATACCCTGGCGGATCCACCAGGTGGCGTAGGTGGAGAAGCGAAACCCCCGGTCGCATTCGTATTTCTCCACAGCTTTCATCAGGCCGAGGTTCCCTTCCTGGATCAGATCGAGAAAAGGAACGCCGTGGCCGACATACCGCCGTGCGATGCTTACAACCAGGCGGGTATTGGCTTTGATCAGCGCTTCGCGAGCGAGCTGACCATCCTGGACGATCGTCTCCAGCTCGAGGCGCTTTTCCAAATCACGACCGTTCAGACGGGCCAAGCTCATCCCGAGCGATATCTGACCGGTCGATCCTGGTGGCCAGGCTGCGTTCTTCTTCCATATTCAGCAGCGGTGTCAATGACATCTCGTGCATATAAATGCTGACGGAGTCGTCATTTGAAAGGGTTTCAGAAGCGAGCTTTGCTTTTGGACTCGAACGCAGGCGTGCGCCGGGTGGTTCCATGAATTCCTCGCTCCTGGTGACTTCAATCCCCTGCGAAACCAGAAGGGCAATCAGGCGTGAAAGTTGCCCATCCTTGGAATTCAGCGCAGGATATAATTCCTGAATATCTTCAGATGTGATGAAGCCTTGGAATTCCGCCCGTTCCAGGAGCGATCTCAGGGATAAAGATTGGTTTGATTCTTTATCTTCGTAGACCAATTAGCGCCTTCCTCGATCGGGTGATGATGGCACTCGAGCGCATATTCTATTCAACAAAGAAGCGTCACATCTCAATCGAGAAGAGACTCGAGCGAATCCTGCTGTGGATCGGAGACTCCCCCGGCGTGTTCGCATGAAGCTTCGTTCCAATTTTCACCACAAACCGGGCAGAGGCCTTTACACTCTGGCTTACAGACCGGGTTGATCGGGATCGATAATATCATCTCATCCCTGAGGGATGGGGCCAGGTCGATCTTGCCATTGTCCGGCAGGAGCAAACCCGATTCTGCAGCGGAGTTCGGCGTGAAAGCATACAGGTCAGTATAATCGGTCTCCAGGTGCTGCTTGAACTCATTCAGACAGCGAGCGCATTCGGCGTTGATATCAGCCTCCATAAAGATCTGGAGCAGCAAGCCCTGGGAAGTGCGGGTGACTCGCACGCTGCCCAGCAGATCTTCAAGCCTGAGCTCGGGAGGCAGAAGGATCGAACGGAAGTCAAACGGGAATTCACGGACGTATCCGACCGTTTGATGTGCGATAAAGCCGACGTTGAGGAGAAAGGGATTGTTTGAGTCAGACACCAGCTTGATCAGTTGTGATAGCCTGAAGCATTATCAGCAAATAGGACGGCTGAATTCAACTTCAAGAATAATTTGGATTATTTCTGCAGGTGGGCTGATTATAACATACCGACTTCCAGGGTAAACTGCTGCTCGCTCCTTATGTGCTGCACAAAACTAAATTCTTTCTTAAAAACGACATGGGTAGAGAGAATACTCGATGAAAACACAATCACAACTCCTGATCGCAACCAATAACCCAGGGAAATTGAAAGAAATAACCTGCTTGCTTGAGCTCGAAAACCTGACCCTGCTGTCGCCGGAACAAATCGGACTGCTCCTGGAGGCAGAGGAGACAGGCAGCAGTTATGCGGAGAACGCACAGTTGAAGGCGAAGGCCTTTGCTGACGCTTCGGGCTTGACGACCCTTGCAGATGATTCCGGTTTGGAGGTCGATGCGCTGAACGGCGAGCCGGGACTACATTCAGCCAGGCTGATCCCGAAGCCCGGGGCGACAGATGCCGATCGGCGCCAGCTGCTGCTCGGACGACTTAGAGAATTCCCACGACCCTGGACAGCAAGATTTCGGTGCGTGGTGGCACTCACTGATCCGAGCGGGAGGACTGAATTCGCTGAAGGTGTCTGCGAAGGTGAGATTATCCCAGAAGAGCGCGGCGTTAATGGGTTTGGTTATGACCCGATTTTTCTGATCCCAGACCTGGGAAAAACGATGGCAGAGCTTGAGATGCTGGAAAAAAACGAAATAAGCCACCGGGCGGCTGCTATAAAGGCAGCTGTGCCGCTGATCTGGAGATTCCTCGCAAAATGATCAGGATAGCTTGTGATATTTTCAGGATACGATATGATAGTTGTGTATGAATAAGCACGGATCCTTATTAATTATCGATTGGGCCGTGATTACGGTGCGCTGGGCTTTTGTAGCGTCCGCGAGCCTTTGGCTGGCCTGGAATGGTGAGGATGATGGCTTTATCCTGGCGATTCTGGCCTTGGTGGGGATCTGCAATGTTTTGCTGAGCATTCTCGCTTCTGCATCCAGCCTGAATCCAATCACGCGTACAGCCAGCGTCATTCTTGATTTTGTGTTTATCTACTTGTTGTTATGGTTCACAAAAGGCAACGGGTCAGGGGTCCAATGGATGGCTTTTCTGCCGTTGATTTCGGCTGCCTTCTATTTCCGCTGGATTGGGGCATTGATCGGAATCCTGATCAGCCTGCTTGGGCGTGAAGCTCTGGCTTTCCCTTTTGCTTTCAACACAAACGCACTCATCGGAGCAGGAACAGCCCTACTCGCATACTGCCTGGTTGGGCTTGGCGCGGCAACTCTCGGCACCCGCCTGCAGTCTGAAAACCGGATACCCAGCGGCGGTCGAGGCAGTTTTTATGAAAAGAAAGATAAAAACAAGAGGCAGAACTCTCTACGCGCTTGTCTCCCGGCTGAGCTCGACGCTGAATTATCAGACCATTCTGGACACATCGCTTGATTTTGCTGCAAACGCACTTGCCGAGCTGGATGCACCTGTTGATCGATTGGTGGGTGTAATGCTGCTCTTTTCAGGCAAGGATTCCAGCCTGCCTGAATTGAGGATTGTTTCCTCACGGCATATTCTGAGCACCGACAAGATTCTTGCGCTGCCAGGGGAGCGAGGCGCCCTCCGGCGGGTCATTGAGGATGGAAAAACCATCCACATGCTGGATCCCAAGAACGACCCGGAGCTGGGCAAAATCATTGCACTGCACGAATGTCATTCGGCATACGTGCTGCCATTACGGACCGGGCTCGACACTTACGGGGTCCTGCTCTTTGCCCATCCCGATCCCGACTATTTCAGTGCCGATCGTCGCGACTTGCTGAATATCCTGCGCAATCAATCCACAGTCGCGATCCAAAATGCTCGGCTGTACCAGGCGATAGAACAAGAAAAGAATCGGATGATGGAAATCCAGGAGGAATCCCGCCAGAAGCTGGCCAGAGACCTGCACGACGGTCCCACGCAATCTGTATCGGCAATTGCAATGCGGGTCAATTTTGCTCGCCGACTGATGGAGCGAGACCCGAAGAAGGCATCGGAGGAGCTGTTCAGGATTGAAGACCTGGCTCGCCGGACGACGAAAGAAATACGGCACATGCTCTTCACCTTGAGACCGCTGGTTTTGGAATCACAGGGGCTTGAGGCGGCGTTGGAATCGATGTCGGAGAAAATGCGAGAGACGTTCAATCAAACGGTCGACATTCAGGTGGACTCGCATGTAGTTGAGCTTCTGGAGCTGGGCAAACAAGGGGTAATTTTCTACATCATTGAGGAGGCAGTCAATAACGCCCGAAAACATGCCAAAGCGCCCAATATCTGGGTCCGCCTGAAGATGCTGCGGGAAGGCTTAAGCCTTCTGGAGATCGAAGATGACGGCGTGGGATTTGATAAAGGCGAAGTGGATGCCTCATATGAGAAGCGAGGCAGCCTGGGCTTGCTTAATATGCGAGAGCGCACCGAACTTGTAAATGGTGTGCTCAAAATTGATTCGGCTAACGATCGCGGCACACGCGTCCAAGTTTACATTCCTTTGACTGAGGAAGCTGCGGATCAGCTGCGCCGGGGAATCTGATCACAGGATGAACGAATGCCATCTATTGGAGATATTTATTACCATTTCAGCGGCGAAGGCGGATCAGGCCACAAACCCGTGGTGGTGCTGATCCATGGAGCTGGAGGCTCGCACCTGCATTGGCCGGCAGAGGTGCGGAGACTACGGGGCTGTCTGGTTTATGCGCCGGATTTACCCGGCCACGGGAAATCTGACGGCCGAAGCAGGCAGACAATCGGCGATTATGCTGATGTATTGATCGACTGGCTGACTGAGCTGGGCATCCACAGCGCGTTTTTCATTGGGCATTCGATGGGAAGCGCGATCGCTTTGACTCTGGGATTGGATCATCCAGAGCACGTTTCCGGACTAGTCCTGATTGGCGGCGGCGTGCGATTGAAGGTCTCGAGCCAATTATTAGATTACACGGACAGCCCGACGACATACCTGACGGCCATCAAGACGCTGATAGATTGGTCGTTCAGCGAGCATACCCCAATCCGAATGAAAGAGCTGGCTGAGAAGCGGATGGCAGAGACCCGCTTGAGCGTGCTGAGCAATGACCTGCACGCCTGTGACGAGTTCGACGAAACGAACCGCATCGAACGAATACGACGGCCCACATTGATCCTGTGCGGACGGGAGGACCGGATGACTCCGCTTCGCTATTCTCAATTTCTTTCAGAGAAAATCCCGGGGGCGGTTTTAAGGGTCATCCCAGACGCCGGACACATGGTGCAGCTTGAAAAACCGTTTGCGGTTGCTGATTTGACAAGAGAGTTCCTTACCTCGATCAAGTATTTGTAAAAAACATCTTGCCGTTTTGGGGTTGTCTGAGTATAATCATTGGACGTTCGGGCGGATAGCTCAGTTGGTTAGAGCACTGCGTTGACATCGCAGAGGTCGTAGGTTCGAGCCCTATTCCGCCCACTCAATTGAATCATCCGCGATGATCGGGACGAGTAGCCGAATCAGGAGCTGACAGGGAAAGGAGATCCATGACTGAGAATCTCCTTCGGCAGCCATTCGGAACAAAACCCCCCGTGAGCGCGATCCGGAAAGAAGCTTGTCTAAAACGGCTTCGAGTATGGTGAGCGGCTGACCTCGTTATCGGTCATACAGAGAAGCTCTTTCACGAGCAATCTGGGTGGAACCGTGTGAGTGATGTTGACTCTCGCCCCAGGATGGGCGAGAGTTCTTTATTTAGAAAGAGGTAAATCCAATGGCAAAATCCGATAAAGAACGTTATGAAGACAGCGAACTGTACAGAATCCGCCATTCCTCCGCGCATGTGATGGCTCAGGCTGTTTTAGAAATGATTCCAGAAGCAAAGTACACCATCGGACCCCCGGTGGAGGACGGCTTTTACTACGATTTTGAGCTGCCGCAGGCGCTCACCAACGATGACCTGGCAGTGATCGAAAAACGCATGCGGGAGATCATCTCTGGCGGGCATAAATTTGAAAGGGAAGTCGTCTCCAGCGACGAGGCGCGCAAGATCTTCCAAAACCAGCCGTATAAGCTTGAGCTGATTGAAGGGCTTGAGCGAGGCGGTTTTGACGAGTACGGCAATCCGCTGGAACAGGCGGTTGACATTTCGATCTATAAACACGATCAATTTGTAGACCTCTGCCGCGGCCCGCATGTGGAGAACACAAATCAGATCAACCCGGATTCGATCAAGCTGATGAGCCTGGCCGGGGCTTACTGGCGCGGAGACGAGCACAATCAGATGCTGACGCGGATCTACGGCACAGCCTGGCACAATCCGCAGGAGCTTGAAGAATATTTGTGGAAGCTGGAGGAGGCAAAGCGGCGGGATCACCGCCGGCTGGGGCGCGAGCTCGACCTTTTCAGCGTTTCTGAGGATGTAGGCGCGGGTCTGATCCTGTGGCATCCGAAAGGTGGGATGGTTCGGAAAATCGTGGAAGATTTTTGCCGCGCCGAACACGAAAAAGGCGGTTATGAGTTTGTTTATTCGCCGCACATCGGGAAGGCCAACCTTTGGGAGACCAGCGGGCACCTGGGCTGGTATCAGGAGAATATGTATGCTCCCCTGGAGATTGACGGGCAGAAATACTACTTGAAACCGATGAACTGCCCGTTCCACATCCAGATTTTTACAAGCCGGGTGCGATCTTACCGGGATCTGCCGATGCGGTTTGCCGAATGGGGGACGGTTTACCGCTACGAGCGCAGCGGTGTGCTTCACGGCCTTCTGAGGGTGCGCGGATTTACCCAGGACGACGCCCATCTTTTCTGCCGGCCGGACCAGATGGCCGAGGAGATCGACCGCGTCCTGCAGTTCAGCCTGGGTTTGCTGCGGGCATTCGGTTTTCAGGATTTCCAGGCTTACCTTTCGACCCGCAATCCGGCGAAAGCAGCCGGATCGGAGGAATTATGGGAGGCCCCAACCGAAGCTCTGAGAGACGCCTTGATCCGGGCGCAGGTCCCATACCAGGTCGATGAAGGCGAAGCGACCTTTTATGGCCCGAAGATCGATATCAAGATGCGGGATGCTTTGGGGCGTGAGTGGCAGCTGAGCACGATCCAGTTCGATTTCAACCTGCCAGAACGGTTCGACCTGACATATATCGGCGAAGACGGACAGCAGCACCGACCTTACATGATCCACAGGGCGCTGCTGGGTTCCATGGAGCGGTTCATGGGCGTGCTGATCGAGCATTATGCGGGCGCATTCCCGGTCTGGCTGGCTCCAGTGCAGGCTGTGCTGATTCCGATCGCGGACAGGCACCTGGCATATATCCGTGAGGTAGCAGAGAAGCTGCGATCTGCTGGGCTGCGCGTCCAGATCGATGAGCGCAGCGAGCGGATGAATGCGAAGATCCGGGACGCTCAGAACCAGAAGATCCCCTACATGCTTGTGGTGGGCGACCAGGAAGTCAATCAAGGCCAGGTCTCCTTGCGGATGCGTTCCGGTGAAAACCCTGGACCTGTGTCGGTGGATTCATTCCTGGAAAAAGCAGCTCAAGATATCCTGCAGCGCAACTAGGATTTTGACCGGTTATCAGATCCCAGGGGTTTGTTTGACCCCTGGGACCTGAAGTATACATGACATGCAAGCGATACGTTGACAATTCGCGCGTTCTTTGGTATTATCGTTGGGCTGTTAGATAAACCAGTTTGACTTGGTTCTTTAGAAGGAGCAAAATATCAGCGCAATTACATATCGGGTCAATGAAGCCATTCGCGTTCCCCAGGTTCGTTTGATCGGACCAAACGGCGAGAATATTGGAGTTGTGTCTATCGATGAGGCCCAACGCATCTCTCGGGATGCTGAGCTCGACCTGGTCGAGGTCGCTCCCACCGCCGATCCCCCGGTATGCCGGGTGATGGATTTTGGGAAGTTCATTTACGAGAGAGCAAAGAAAGAACGCGAAGCCAAGAAGGCACAAACGAAGATCGAAATCAAGGAAATCCGGCTGAGGCCAAAAACGAACGAGCACCATCGCGACCTGAAAGTGCGTGATGCCCGGCGATGGCTGGAAGACGGGATGAAAGTCAAAGTGAGAATTCGCTTCCGAGGGCGAGAGATCAGCTATCCCGAAATTGCCTTGAATGACCTGAAAGAAGTGGCCGAGGATCTGGCCGACGTCGCAATTGTTGAGCAGGCCCCGGCTCTGGAAGGGCGAACCATGTTGATGGTGCTTGCGCCCGGAAAAGCAGCCAAGAAGAAATAAACTGCTGCGCTGATTGGATTTGAGGTTCAAGCTTAAGTCGACAGCCGCGGATGTGGGTTTGGTCCGCGGAATTTTGATTGAAAGGAGATTAACTGTGCCACGCAAGCAATCGGATGGAAAGCTAAAGATCAAGACGCACAAAGCGACAGCGAAGCGATTCAAGATGACCGGTTCGGGCAAGCTGATGCGGACAAAGATCGGCAAGAGCCACCTGCGCCGCCGCACTTCCAAGCGCGTCAAGCGCCAATTCATGGAGATGCAGCCGGTGAAAGGCCGCGGCATCAAGAAGACCGTCCGGCGCCTGGCGCCCTATCTGGGTAAGAAGGATTAGCCGTCGCTGGAGTGGACATTGGAAAAGGGCATTCTGGCTGAGTTGGCCAGGCCCATCGATTAGAACACAGGAAAGTTGCGACCGTTGGGTGCATTCAACAGGTAAATTGTTTACCGGCGCTCAGGGGATCGCAGGAGGAAGAAAATGACTCGTGTAAAAACTGGACCGTACCGCCGTCAACATCACAATAAGGTCCTCAAGCTCACAAAAGGCCAATTTGGCACTCGCCACCGTTT
Source organism: uncultured Chloroflexia bacterium (assembly GCA_963726375.1). Taxonomy (GTDB): domain Bacteria; phylum Chloroflexota; class Anaerolineae; order Anaerolineales; family UBA4823; genus UTCFX2. The sequence continues at coordinate 858,545 of CAVSCE010000008.1, forward strand.
GTTCCGGCGCGCCAATGAGGCAATGCTGAAAAGCTTGTGGTATTCATACCGGGACCGCAGGCAGCGCAGGCGCGACCTTCGCCGGTTGTGGATCACCCGAATTAATGCCGCAGCCAGGCTGAACGGCACGACATACAGCCGCCTGGTCCACGATATGAAATCCACCCGGATTTCCCTCAATCGCAAGATGTTGGCCGATCTGGCGGTGCGGGATCCGCAGGCATTCTCAGCAGTCGTCAGCCTTGCTAAGACAGCTCAGACGGAATAAACCCCGATATTTTTCAAACGACGGACGGTGTGAGCAATTGTCCTCACACCGTCCGTTTTATTTATGCGGCCGGAATAGGGGATATAGTATAATCCCTCGCGTTTGGAGGCGAAATGACCGACGATAAGGATCGTGGATTGATACCCACCAAGGGGGGTGTTTTCAATGACCTGACGAACCGGATCAAGCTGGTTGTCCGCCTGATCGGCGATCCGCGGGTCAGTCCCTGGGTTAAGATTCTGCCGATAGGTTCATTGATTTATTTCATTGTTCCCGACCTGGCGATTGGACCGATCGATGATGTGGCAGTAGTCTGGCTGGGCAGCTATTTGTTCGTCGAGCTTTGTCCTCCGGAAGTCGTCCAGGAACACATGGATGCGCTCAAAGGATTGGCTCCCGGAGCATCTCAAAAGCCGAAAGAACGGGATGAAGAGGTTATCGAGGGGGAGTTCTGGGAAAACAAAGATAATTGATGGATTTTTGAACGCAGCTTGCTCCTCCTGAGTATTAATTGCATGCGCTGAACGACATTTTTTGATCTGAAAGCGCTCTTTCCCATTAATGAACATAAAGATCATCCCTGTTGAGTTGATGCCGGGGAAAAAGCCGGCACATATAAGAGAAACATGAACTCTAAAAACCCTGATGAATACCAGCAATACCTGCGAGAAAAGCAATTCAACGGATTGCTCTTTGGATTAATTGCCAGTTTTTGGTTCTGTGCAGGCGTTTGGGCGTTTGATTGGGCGCTGCTTGCGAGGGCGAGCGCAGATCTTCCCTGGTTGAAGTTTGTGATCGGGGCGCCTTTCGTGTTGATCATCGGAGGCGCAGTCGGCTGGCTGACGGTTCGCCTCGACAACGCAGCGATCGGCGCGGTTTTATGGCTGTTTGCCGGGATGGCTTTTGTTTGGATTTCCAGCCATACCCCTTTTGAGGGCCAAACCAAAATGATCGGTATTTTGGACCCCCAATTTGCCGGCATGGAAATCTACCCATTTGTCGAGAGCGCACGGATCCGGATGAACTTGCTCTATGTTGTGGTTGGAGCCCTGACTGCAATTGGAGGAAGCCTTGAGCTTTTTTTTGTTGAATCAGCGACTCGCGCTTCAGTGGTTGGGGGGCGGATATTTTCGCTGGCAACCTGTCTGGTTATCTTTTTACCGATCGGGTTATTGGTCGATAATCTGATCAATCAATCTCTGCGAAGTCCAATTGTCGGGACAGACGACCTGATTCGGTTTGGCGTCGAAGCCCGCCAGGGAACGATTTCTAAAGAAACCCAGCGAGATATGGGTGTCCGTGCATTAACGCCTTTCGGCGATCGGATCACAGCTCCATACAGGTTGATCCTGGGAAGCTATGACCCCGAATCATTCGAAGAAACAATTGTCCATACGGACTTCTCTGGAGACTGGGGCTCTTGTTCAGTCCTTCTTAATCGACCGATGAACTGCCGATTAAGCTCCGAGCGTTATTTGAAGAAATTGGAATGCCTGATTAAGCAAGGGACTCCAGAGGACTGCAAGCTGCACCCGGAACCCGAGAATCCGGGCATTCCGGCGGGAGTTTTCGACGAGCTGGATTCACCCCCGTTGGAATATGGGATCCTTGGACAGCGCGGCAGTGTGGTCCTGGCGGTCGTGCAGGACCAGGAGATGGATCAGGTAAAATGCATCCTGCATGATACAGGGAATGTGTCCTTGAATACCTGCATGCCAATTTCAGGGGAGGCATTTCACCCGATCCCGCTCCCACCCACTGCTACACCACCTTCACGAGGGATTGTTCCAGCGCCGACTCCAGCAACAGCTGAGCACGCAAGCCCTGGTACGACGCCGGACGCTGTCCTGGAAACCCCGACTGGTTTTGATTTATCCATACTGGAATCTTTACCACGCTACCTCCTATCGCTTGAGCTTGCCGATGATTTACAGAGCTTTGATGGGACTGCAGTTGTGACTTACACCAACACTGAGGCTGAAGCGCTGGATTGGCTTTATTTCCGCTTGCTGCCGAATGGGGGTGGAAGCTATGGCGACGGCTCGCTGCGCGTTAACCTCGCCACCGTCTCCGGTTTAGAGGCAGCAACTGAGCTCTCGGTGGAAGATACTGCGCTGAGAGTAGCGCTTGAACCGCCACTGAAACCGGGGGAACAGACTGAAATCCGGCTCGAATTCGCAGGTCAGGTACCGCTTGATTTTGGTGGGACGAAAACGCCGGCTGGATATGGGATCTATAACCTGTCCGATGATGTGCTGGCACTTTCGGGTTGGTTCCCGATTTTAGCCGTGAATGATGATGACGGCTGGAACCTTGACCCAACTTCACAAATCGGCGATTCGGTCTACAGTGAAACAGCATTTTACTCCGTCGATATAACCCTGCCGGAGGATGTCGTGATTGCTGCGACTGGCAACGAAACCGGTAAACGGACGGAAGACGGCCGAACGACGGTCCATTTTGAGAGCGGTCCTGCCCGTGATTTCTTCCTGATCGCCAGCCCGGATTTCGAAGTAGCCAGCCAGCAGGTAGGAGCGACTTCTGTAAATTCGTATTTCTTCGAAGGGTATGAAGAGGGAGGCAAAAAGGCTTTAACCACTGCAGCTGAATCCCTCAAGATTTTCAACGAAACGTTCGGCGAGTACCCATACTCGGAATTAGATGTCGTCGCAACCCCATTGCGCTATGCGCTGGCGGTGGAATTCCCCGAAATATTCGTGGTCGCTGCAGACCTGTATGAGGCGCCGGAAAAACCCGAATTCGAGACGACCGTAGCGCATGAAGTTGCACACCAGTGGTGGTACGGCGTTGTTGGAAATGATGTCTTCGACGAGCCCTGGTTGGATGAAGCTTTAGCGACATACAGCTCGAGCCTGTATTATGAATTCAGCCTGGGAAATGCAGCGATGCAAGGCTATCAGGATTATCTGCAAGGCCGCTACGACCGTCTCGTTCAAGAATCCGGAGATGAGCGCATCACCAACAGCCTGGACTATTTTGAGAACCTTGGGAAACCGGGTATTTACGGAGGAATTGTTTACGTTAAGGGCGCATTGTTCCTTCATGCTCTGCGCGCAGAGATCGGTGTTGAAGCCTTCATTCAGGCGCTTCAGAATTATTATCAAGCCAATTATCTGCAGGTTGCTCGTACGGAGGATTTGCTTTCAGCGTTTGAGGGTGCCGCGGGTCGAGAGCTGGACGACTTTTTTCAAGATTGGCTGTATTCCAAGAATTGAGCAGACGAATGAGATCTATCTGGATTGTACTTCTTAATGTTGCCTTGATCAGCTTAATGTCATTGGGTTGTTCAGGCTGTGAGCCCTTGACGACACTGCCTCAACCGAGCACCAGCACAATCCCGACGGATCCACCAGCTGCAAGCCGAGAAGCGACACCTTTTTCGGGTTTATCTACATCTGCACCCAACGAAACGCCAGAGGCTTCCGAGACTCCCATCCCCAGCCCGACTTCATTGGAGGTGGTTCGATTTGCCGTTATCGGCGATTTCGGTCAGGGAAACCAAGCCGAAGCGGACGTGGCCAGCCTGGTAAAAAGCTGGAATCCCGATTTCATCATCACAGTTGGGGACAACAACTACCCATCCGGTTCGGCAGAGACGATCGACGCAAATATCGGACAGTATTACCACGAATTTATCTACCCTTATCGAGGCGCATACGGAGATGGAGCTGACCAGCTGCGGTTTTTCCCGACCCTTGGGAACCATGACGTGGACACTGATAGAGGACAGCCGTACCTGGATTATTTCGAGCTTCCAGGAAACGAGCGCTATTATTCGTTCACCTGGGGACCGGTGTTCTTCCTCGCGATCAACAGCGATTCGCGCGAGCCAGACGGCGTTTCCCCCATCTCCACCCAGGCGCAGTGGGCGCAAGCCGAACTGGAAAAGGCCGAATCCCCCTGGAAAGTGGTTTATTTCCATGCTGCGCCTTACTCATCTGGATACCATGGACCGGTGGATTGGATGCGCTGGGATTTTGCTGGATGGGGCGCCTCGGTGGTGCTGAGCGGGCACGATCACGCCTACGAGCGGCTGTTGGTTGATGGGCTGACCTATATCGTGAGCGCATCAGGCGGCGGCCCAATCTACGATTTTTTGGGCGCTGCTGAAGGCAGCCAATTCCGCTACAACGATGATTACGGCGCAATCCTGGCGACGGCGGATGCACAGCAGATTACATTAGAATTCTTCAACACGAAGGGCGAACGGATCGACTCGTTTCAGCTCACAAAATAAAACATACAGGGCGCACGAGCCCCTGAGTTGACGGATTTTTCGAATAAGTGTACAATACCGGGGCTGACTTAAGCGTATGGGCCCATAGCGCAGTTGGGAGCGCGTCTCAATGGCATTGAGAAGGCCGAGGGTTCGAATCCCTCTGGGTCCACACAATCCAACCCTAGCGGTCAGCTTTTGGCTGACCGCTAGAAGATTCTACGGCCAATGCAGGAGTACTAAGCCATCTGCCAGAGATCCGGGGGGATCAGGTGCGAACCCGGAAACGTGCACGCAGAGCACACGCTCGATCCAGGCTGAACTCGCCTGCTGCCCTATCCAAATTGGAACCTGGGCAGGCTCCGCAAGTGAAAACGGTTTCAGGTTTCTGATGACGGTATAGCCAGCGGCGGGTTTCGCCCGTTAGCGCGAACCAGAGCGGCCCGGGTTAATCCACTTGATTGGTTTCAAAGGGCAAGCAGGGTGGTACCGCGGAGATTTCCTCCGTCCCTGAGGGATGGAGGTTTTTTGTTTAAACGTCTGCAAGGAGGTGCAAGATGAATCAGAAAAATTCCTGGCCGGATTACGATCCTCGCTCGATCGAACCGAAACTTCAGGATCAGTGGGAAAAGAATGGGCTCTATCTTGCACGCGAGACAGGCGAAAAACCGAAGTTCTACTGCCTGGATTTTTTCCCATACCCTTCCGGCGACGGACTTCATGTGGGACACTGCCGGAACTATATACCGACAGATGTGATTTCCAGATATAAGCGGATGAAAGGCTTCAACGTGCTGCATCCTATGGGCTGGGATGCATTTGGCGAGCCGGCAGAGCAGTACGCCGTCAAGCATGGGGTGCATCCCCGGATTACGACCGACCGCAATACCGCCAATTTCCGCCGCCAGATGGCTTTGATCGGCGACCAGCTACGACTGGTCGCGCGAGATCGATTCGTCCGATCCGGAGTTCTACCGATGGACGCAGTATTTCTTCCTCCTGCTGTACCGGGCGGGGTTGGCCTACAGGGATACGAACTGGCAGTGGTGGTGCGACGGCTGCCAGACTACGCTATCGAGCCATGAAGTCGCCGGCGGGATCTGCTGGCGTGGTCACACTGCGATCTACCGGCGTGAAATCCCGGCCTGGTATTTTCGGATTACCGCCTATGCCGATGAACTGATGGAGGGGCTGGAAACGATCGATTGGCCAGAGCCGATCAAGACGATGCAGCGCAACTGGATCGGTCGATCGGAAGGCTGCGAGATCGTTTTTCGCAGCGAGGCTGAGGATCCGCTACCTGTTTTTACCACTCGCCCAGACACCCTGTTCGGAGTAACCTTTTTCGTCCTGGCCCCCGAACACCCATTGGTTCCGAAGCTGACGACGCCAGACCGAAAAGCCGATGTGGAAGCCTATATCGCCCAGGCGGCCCGGCAGGGAGAAGTCGAGCGGATGCTGAGAGCGGCGCGAGAAGACCGGTGTTTTCACCGGCGGGTATGTGATGAATCCGCTGAGCGGCGAGCGCATCCCTGCCTGGATTGCCGATTATGTGCTGCCTGGATACGGTTCGGGCGCAGTAATGGGCGTTCCGGCACACGATGAGCGTGATTTCGAGTTTGCCCGTCATTATGGCCTTGATATCCGGACTGTGGTGGTTCCGCGCAGACAATCTCCAGGCGATCGATGAAGCCCGAACAACTGCTTTTACCGGGGACGGCTGGCTGGTCAATTCGGGAATATACGATGGTCTGCCCTCCCGAGAGGCGATCCCTGCGATCTGCGCTGAGCTTGCAAGCCGTAATTTGGGTGGTCCGCAGGTCAACTACCGAATGCGCGACTGGCTGATCAGCCGGCAGCGCTATTGGGGCACGCCTATCCCCATGGTGCATTGCAGCGAATGCGGGATGCAGCCTATCCCTGAAGTCCAGCTGCCGGTGCTGCTTCCGCCGATGGTAAATTTTACACCGGATGGAAGCGGGCGCTCGCCTCTGGCGCGGCTTCCAGAATTCCTGCATACGGTTTGCCCGAAATGTGGAGGTCCAGCCGAGCGGGAGACGGATACCATGGGTGGTTTCGCCTGCTCTTCGTGGTATTTCTTGAGGTTCACCAGCCCGCATTTTTCCGAAGGTCCATTTGAGCCCAAAGCGATGCAGTATTGGATGCCGGTCGATTTATACGTCGGCGGCGCAGAACACGCAGTGCTTCACCTGCTTTATGCTCGCTTCTGGATTAAAGCCCTGGCCGATGCCGGGTTGGTCCCATTTCGAGAGCCTTTCAAGAAGCTGATCAATCAGGGCCAGCTTCAGGGAGCAGATGGGGCGCGCATGGCGAAATCGCGCGGGAATGTGATCACCCCGGACAGCATTGCCGAATCTTACGGGGCAGATGCCCTGCGGATCTACGAGCTGTTCATGGCACCTTTCGAGCAGGATGTCGCCTGGAAAATTGAAGGAATAAGCGGCGCCTCCCGTTTCTTGCACAGGGTCTGGAACCTGTTTGGTGAGACGTATTCTGCAGGCGCCGATTTCAACGGTGAAGATCAAGAACTGCTGCGGCGGATCCATAAAACGATCCGTCGTGCAGAAGAGCGGATCGAAGGATTTCGCTTCAATACGATGGTTTCGACGCTGATGGAATTCGTCAATTTCTTGAGCGAGCGCCAGCGCACGGAAAGCTGGCAGACTGCGACATTCCACCAGGCTCTCGATGTATTGCTCTTGTTGATGGCGCCGGCAGCACCCCATCTCGTTGAAGAGATCTGGTCGCTGATTGGAAAACAAGGCAGCGTCCACCAGCAATCCTGGCCGGAATGGGACGCTGAACTGGCTCAGGACGTCATGATCAGCCTGCCAGTGCAGGTCGACGGCAGGCTCCGCGATGTCCTCGAAATCCCCCAGGATGCCGAGCAGGATGAAATCAAACAGGCTGCGCTGGCAATGCCCAGATTGCAGCAAGCGTTAGCCGGTCGAAATGTGGAGCGCGTGGTATATTCGCCTGGAAAAATCTTGAATTTTGTCACACGCCTGGATTTGTTGGGTTAAAGCGGAGAATCATAAAATATGCCTTTTCGATGTCCGCAATGCCAAACTCCTGACTCTCTTGATATCGTTCAATCCATGGAGCTGCCTCCAGACAGGCAGTATGATGAGATATCGCTCCAGGTCGTAGGCTGCTCTGCCTGTTCATTTCACGCCCTGGCAGTCTACGAAGAGCTGGTTCACGGGTCCGAAGCCAAATCCTGGCGGCATTTGGGTTTCAGGATCAGCCGCGATGCGGTTGATACGATCCTTGAAGCGATGCTCTCCTGCCCCGATCCTCATAACCCGCGCTGTGCATGTTCTGCGCATATCAGCCTGGGAGAGCAGGATATGCATGGAATCTGGCGAGGCTTGCTTGAACTGGAGCGCGGCCAATCCTTCGCAATGCGGCTGCATCATGGGAATTTATGATTATTAAGCTACAACGCCATCCCAGCGATTTCGAACTCGGATAGAAACGCTGAACGAACTGAATATGGAGACAGAATGACGACACTACAATATGAATTTAGCGACATTGAATCCCGCTGGCAAAAACGATGGGAGGCGGATGGATTATACAACTCGAACATCGACCTCACCCGGCCGAAACACTATGCGCTGACGATGCTGCCGTACCCTTCGGGTGATCTTCACATCGGTCACTGGTATGCGATGGCTCCTGCCGATGCCCGTGCCCGATTTATGAGGATGCGCGGCTACAATGTGCTCTTTCCGATGGGGTTTGACGCGTTCGGCCTGCCTGCAGAAAACGCAGCCATCAAGCGTGGAATCCACCCCAAGGAATGGACTTATGAAAATATCAGCAAAATGCGCGTCCAGTTCAGAACGATGGGGACGATGTTTGATTGGCGCCGGGAAGCTGTGTCTGCCGATCCGAAATACTACCGCTGGTCGCAGTGGTTTTTCTCGCAGCTTTACCGCCACAACCTGGCCTACCGCAAGCTGTCGCCGGTAGATTGGTGTCCGAACTGCAACACGACACTGGCTCGCGAACAAGTGTGGGGGGATGACCGGCACTGCGAGCGCTGCGGGACTCAGGTCATCAAGAAAGACCTTGTGCAGTGGTTTTTCCGGACGACGAATTATGCAGATGAGCTGCTGGATTTTTCCCAGATCGACTGGCCGGAGCGGGTGAGGACGCTTCAAACCAACTGGATTTCACGTTCGGAAGGGGCGTCGGTTGTTTTTACATCTGAACAGGGTGATCCCCTGGAGATTTTCACAACACGCCCTGATACCCTTTGGGGGGCGACTTTCATGGTACTTGCGCCGGAACACCCTCTGGTCAGCAAGATCGTGACTGAGGAGCAGAAACCTGGTGTAGAGGAATACATCGCTCAGGCAACCCGCCAGACTGACATCCAGCGCGAGGCGGCTGAGAAAGAGAAGACGGGGTATTTCACCGGCGGTTATGCGATCAACCCTGTGAACCAGCAGCGCATCCCGATCTGGATTGCCGACTACGTGCTGATGACCTATGGGACGGGTGCGATCATGGCTGTTCCCGCACACGACGAGCGGGATTTTGCGTTTGCGTTGAAATTCGGACTGCCGATCATCCCTGTGATCGATCGCCCAGACCACCTGACTAAATCATTCGTCCGAGCCGGATCCACGCAATCCGGCTTTGTTGAAACCCTGAAAGAAGCAGGATTTGAGCCGGAAACGGTCGGGGATGGCACCCGGATCCTCATTCCACACGACCGGAAAGACCAGTTTATCGAGATTTCACGCCGGTTCCTGAAACCGGAGGCCTGGATTGAAATCGTTGGCACCGGTTGGGAATTCATCTTCTCCGATGAGGTCTGGAGCTGGAATTCGATCAGTGCCGACCAGAAAATCATCAGCCGCTGCCGGGATCTGATGGCGGGGATGGCCGATCATCGGACTGTGATGGAAATGCTCTGGGAAAATGATTGGTATCGCGATGCGCTCTACCACAATCAGTATGGAATGATGATCCACTCGGGGGATTTCTCTGGCACCCCGGGCGATGCTGCCAAGCGAAATGTCACGGAATGGTTGGAATTCCAGGGGATTGGCAAGGGAGCGGTGAACTACCGCCTGAGGGATTGGTTGATCAGCCGACAGCGGTATTGGGGCGCGCCAATCCCGATCGTCTACTGCCCGGACCATGGCGCAGTTTCGGTCCCGGACGATCAGCTGCCGGTTCTGCTGCCGGATGATGTCGAGTGGCGTCCAACCGGGGAGAGCCCGCTGAAGCTCCACCCCAGCTGGAAGATAACGACCTGTCCGATCTGCGGGAAGACGGCAGAGCGTGAAACCGACACGATGGACACATTTATGTGCTCCTCCTGGTACCATCTGCGCTATCTCAGCCCGGATTATGAGCTCGGGCCGTTTGACCCGGTCGAATATGACTATTGGATGCCAGTCGACACCTACACCGGAGGGATCGAGCACGCCACGATGCACCTGATCTACACGCGCTTCTTCCACAAAGCCGGGCGGGATATGGGGATCATGAAGGGCTCGGAGCCGATGACCCAGCTTCGAAATCAGGGCATCATCCTCGGCGAGGATTCGGAAAAGATGTCCAAGAGCCGCGGCAACGTGATTGCACCAGATCAGCTGGTCAACCGCTACGGCGCGGATACCGTGCGGGCTTATTTGATGTTCTTTGCGCGCTGGGAGATGGGCGGGCCATGGAACAGCAGCGGGATTGAAGGATCTGCCCGCTGGGTCCGGCGGGTCTGGGCACTGTTTACCGAACCTGCCCCACAGGGCAGACCGGATGCCGACCTGCTGCGCGGGCTGCGTCGAAAAACTCACCAGACGCTCAAGCCGCGTCACCCATGACTATGAAACTTTCGAGTTCAACACGATCATCTCGAGCTTGATGGAGCTGCTGAACGAAATGTATAAGGCGCGCGAGCTTGGGGCAGCTGGCTCGGACGAATGGCGGGAAACCCAGGACCTGTTCCTGCGCATGATGGCTCCCTCCTGCCCGCATATTTCCGAAGAGCTCTGGGCACGAATCGGAAAGCGATATTCCATCCATCTGCAGCCCTGGCCGGTGGTGGACGAAGCGGCCGCGGCTGAAGAGCAAATCATCCTTGTCCTGCAAATCAACGGCAAGGTGCGGGACCGGATCCAGGTGCCGGCCGATATCAGCGAGGAAAAAACCAGGGAGATCGCCCTCGCAAGCGAGGCAGTCCAGAAATACCTGGGCGGAAAAGAGCCTCGCAAGGTGATCCTGGTGCCAGGGAGGCTGGTCAATATCGTCCTGTGATATTCGGCGGGTTGGAGCATTTTTTGCTCCAACCCGCAACCTCGCGATTATGAAAAATGCAAGGTTGAGCCCCAGTTCTTACCATCTCTTGAAGACTACCCGTATAATAAAAATGAAAGGATTGTGGGCAGAAATTCGCCCGGAAAAGCTGGGGGTAAACCTATTCGCATCGGAGGAAAGCGTTGGAAAGCTTACAGGTTTTGATCATCGAAGATGATATAGACACTGCAAACTTTTTCAGTGTAGTGCTGAGCCTGGTAGGCTTTGAATGCGAGATCGTCCATTCCGCAAAAACGGCGCTCTCACGCCTCGCTGCGACCCAACCAGACATGATCTTGTTGGATATGCGTTTGGGTGTTGAGATCGGCGGAGAGGATATCCTCTACCAAATCCGCTCCAATCCGCGCCTGGATCAAACCCGTGTGATCGTGATCACTGCCTATCCCTCGATGGCTGAACCGGTTACCAACCTGGCGGACCTGATCCTGTTAAAACCGGTCGAAGTGGACCAGCTCAAGACTCTGGCAAGCCGCCTATCGCTGCGCGGTGATCAGGCCCGGCGAAACATGTTCCGAGACCCGGTGACCGATCTCTTCAACCAGGAATTCTTCCTCACCCGACTGGAGCTGGCTTTTGAGCGGTTCCGCCGCCGGCCAGATTTTATCTTTGCTCTGCAAGTCTTCACCGTCAGAGTGCAGTCCCTGAACAACGGAAATTTCCTCGAGCAGGACCTGGACGCCGTGCTGCGCCAGCTTGCCGACCGTCTGCGCAGGTGTTACCGCCCGACAGATACGATCGCCCGGCTGGACAAGGACAAATTCATCACGCTGCACGAGGACCTGAAACATGCGGACGATATTCGCGTAATCGTCTACCGTTTGCATGAAAGCCTGTCCCCGCCGTTCAGTGTGGGCGACCACAACTTCGCCGTCCAGTTCACCGTAGGAGCAGCCGTCAACAACGCTGATTACTACCAGCCGAAAGACCTGATCGATGCCGCCTCCCGGGCGATGGGAAACGCCCAACGGATCGGGGAAGACCAGATCGTATTCAGCAGATAATCTGGTCGGAGAAGACGGACCAAATCCTCATCTACCTGTAAAATCAATTTGATCGGTCGAGCGCAGCTCAACCCCGGCTGCGCTTAACTTTTCGTTCCATTCCGCGATGATCTGTGCTGCTTGACGGTGGTAATTGCTGTGGGCGTCACGGGCAAGGATGACCCGGTATCCAAGCCTGACTGCGTCCAGGCAGCCGGCCTTGACGCAACCTTGCGATACCAGCCCGGACACCACAAGCGTCTTAACGCCCAGCGAGTCGAGCTGACTTTTTAAGGAAGTCTTCTCAAACGAGCTGGCGTGACGTTTGCGGATATGAAGATCAGTTTCATGCATGACCAAAGCCGGGTGGAGGAGCCAATCGGGGCTGTCTTCCTTCAAGAGGTTTTCATTCGAGTGCTGGACGATTACGACAGGGGCTTTTGCCCGACGAGCGCGCTCCATCAGCATATTGATGTTTTTTAGCAGCGTTTCCGCCTGGTAGAGCGGGGTGGATCTTTCAAACAGGCCGCGCTGGACGTCTATCACCAAAAGAGCAGCATCCGAATATTTCTCGCTCTGAGAAGGGGTGTTTGCCGGTTCATCCATCTCAATCCGCCTTTCATTTTAGGGCTGCAATTTAAGCCCCATCATTTTTTCCTGAACCACTGATAAAGGATGTAATCCTGATCAAAAGTCGGAGCGCCGAGGTCCTGCAGTGCCCGCAGCACCTGGGCGCGGTGGTCTGTGCCGTGGTTGACCAGGTGGAGCAAGACCTGCCAGGCTGGACCGAACATCCCTGGTGGCGTGCTCAGTGCTTGAGTTTCGTCCATTGTGCGCGTATACTCGAGCAGCTGGTTGGCGCTGGAATCCCAGAACTCAAATGCAGCCTGGAATGGTTGGGAAGCTGGTGGGATCGACGTTATACGTGCGAGCATCAGGCTGTCCTTCCAGACCGAGCAGCCAGCGACTATCCACGACCGCCATATGGATCATCAAGTCCCGAATAGACCCGTGCGGAATTTGCTCAATGCCGTAAACTGCGTGTCCGTGATCTGACGGATGCTCTCCCACACATCACGGGTCATCCCGTCATTGTATTTCAGATAGGATTGAAGAACTCGATTAACGCCATGATGACCTCCTCTGGTTGGCAGAGACCTGAAAGGTTCCAGGAAACTTCAGGGAGAATGGGGAATTGATCATGCCGTACTTTCCCGGATCCAGGTGAGATAAGGATCGAAACCAGTTTCAATCGGGACCAGGATGATTTCCGGGACGGCATAGCCATGGCGGTTTCGAATGAAACCTTCAATTCGGTCGTAAAGGCTGCGCCGGGTCTTGAGCAGGAGCAGGTATTCTTTCCCAATCTGATTATCGCCATCCCAGATGTAATGGCTGGTGATCTCCATAATCTGGACGCAGGCTGCCAGCTTTTCTTCGACGATCGCTGCTGCCAATTGGTTCGCATCATCCTGATCGTCGATTGTTGTCATCACCATACCGTACTCACATTTTTTCGACAAGCCAGCCTCCTTGTTGAAATTGAAGATGGATCAGACAGCTTGAATTTTCAATTTCAAGATGTTATGCATTGGTTTCCACCCGAACCTCGTAATGCAGTGATCTAGAATCGAAGCGTTTCAGGATCTCTTGTGCTTTTACAGGGACGACCGCGGTTTCGTAATCTTCTCCCGCAAAGATGCGAATGGAATTTAGCGAATTGAACCACATCTCAGTGATAAATTCGGTTTCATCAGCCAACTCTCGACGAAGCAGATGGATGCCATGATAGCCGGGTATACTTTCTTTCCTGAATCCCGCTGAAGATTTCTTGTTTTAGAAGGGTTTCGTATGCATCAGCGTTTTCCGGGGTTGTGTATCCGTGCCAGATCCGGCAAATCATACTTCTTATCCTCCTTTCAGGTAAAAATGCCAGAGCAGGCGGGCAGCCACCGCCCGCCACGGCCGCCAGGAAGCACCGGCAGCATCAAATTCTGCAGGTGATGGACTCCTGGGCGATCTTCTTCAGTTTCTGGAAGGCGCTTTGGAGGGCCAGGTCGCCAGCAGGCCAGGCATCCGGGCGTCGAAGCGCCATCAACAGATATATTTCTGCAGTCCATGGGCCAACACCTTTGACGTGGAGCAGGGTTTCTCGGACAGCAAGATCATCTTCCGATTCTAACCGATCCAGGTCCAGGCTGCCGTCCAGAATAGCGCGGGAAAGCTCCCGGCAGTAGCGGATCTTCTGCCGACTGAAGCCGATAGACTTAAGCTCGATATCGTCGAACTCGAGGAATTTCTGCGGAGTGAGCGGAGAAGCCGCTTCAACCAGACGGTCGAATGCTGCCCGGGCGGAAGCAAGCGAGACCTGCTGCTCCAGGATGATCTGCACCAGGGTAGGAAAGCCCGGCTCACGGCACCAGATCGGCGGCGCACCCAGCGCTTCCAGGATCTGCCGAGGTCCGGATCGCGATCGGATAATTCGGCCAGGCCTTGCTCATACACAGCAGGTGTGAGTATCAGCAGAGCGGTCATCCTGGTTAAAGCGGATCGGCCAGCGAAGGCATGTTTAAATGGCCTCCCAGGTCTCCAAGCTCGGGCGCCGGGATCCCCTGAATGCCGAGACAGACAGGCGATTTCACCGCCGTGGTGAAGGTCGTGGGCGATAATCCGCCAGATCGTCCACTGGCGGGAGACTGCATAGGTCTGGTCCTGATAGCTATGCCGGTATGTGAGGGCCAGGTCGGCGACGGTCCAGGTGCGAAGCGTCTCAGCAATCATCGCCCATGACGCCTCCAGCCATCGGACCAGCTCGACGGGATCAATTGCAATAGCATCCACTGAGGGCAGGGCGGCAGCATGGATCATTAAATTCTTTGCTTCCCGGCGCCTCCATATGGTAAAACCAGGTGACCCGGCCTTCGCAGATGTGGCTGGCGATCTCCCCGACCGTTCGGAGGCCGGAGGCGGGCTTCCAGGCAAGCTGCTGAGGGCTGAGAGCCTGGATGGAGCGGACGAGGCTGGCCTGATAGGTGTCCCAGCCTTCGAAGATGGTCAACAGAGAGACGGCCTGGTCTGACATCCGGAGCACCTCGCTTCTTGAATCTCAGGATCTATTTTGCTGGTTTTCAAAGTCAAGTAAAGCTGCATGAGGGTTTTTATGAACCCGGTTTTTCTTCATTTTTCTACCGTAGAACTACTTTATTGTACAATATCCGCAGCTATCTTGATGTGGAGAAAAACCTATGCGCTTCGAAGAGTTAAACTGGTTCGACGTCGAGAATTACCTGAAGAAAGACGACCGGTTGATCCTGGTGTTCGGCTCCTGCGAGCAGCATGCCTATCTCAGCCTGACGAGCGATGTCAAAATCCCGCTTGCGCTGGCGGATGCGGCCAGCGCCCGAACGGGAGTGCTGGTCGCGCCTCCGTTGAATTTTGGCTGCTCGAGCTATTTCATGGGCTATCCAGGCACACTCAGCCTGCGGGTGAGCACGCTGCTCGATGCGGCAGAAGACCTGGTTCGCTCCGCCTACCGCCACGGCTTTCGGCGGATCCTGGTGCTGAACGGTCACGGGGGAAACGATCCAATCCGCGGCCGACTTTATGAGATTGCCACCGAGCTGCCCGACCTCCGCCTGGCATGGTACGCCTGGTGGCTCTCAGCCAGCGCCGAGCAGGTCGCAAGGAAGCATGCGCTTAAACCCAGCCACGCCAGCTGGAGTGAAGCCTTTCCTTTCACGCGCGTTTGCGAGCTGCCAGAAGGTCAAAAGACCCCCCCACACGTTCCAGGACTTCTGGGGGCGGATGAAGCGCGCCAGGTCTACGGCGATGGGATGTTCGGCGGCTTCTACCAGGCTGATCCGGCTATCATGGAAGAGCTGTTTGCAGAGACGCTGGCCGATGTGGAGCGGCTGCTGCGGTTTGAATGAGGCAGTTTCCGAATCAAGCGAACCTTTGATACAATGGGTGCATCCTAGGTAATGAGGTAAAAAATGGCAGGTAAAAAAATCATCGTCGCATCGAAAGCCCCTAAGGCTCTGGGTCCATATAATGTCGCCAACCGCTACTGCGAGCTGGTATTTGCTTCGGGACAGCTCGGGCTGGATCCGGCGACCAACGAGCTGGTACCGGGCGGCGTCGAAGCGGAGACACGTCAGGCTTTGACGAATATTTCGAACGTGTTAGAAGCTGCGGGGACCTCGCTGAAAAATGTCCTAAAAACGACGGTCTTTCTGCGCGATATGGGTGATTTTGCCAGGATGAACGCGATATACGGCGAATTTTTTAACGAAGATTTTCCGGCTCGCTCGACCGTTCAGGTGGCTGCCCTGCCCAAGGGCGGCGCTGTTGAGATCGAAGCGATTGCCTGCATGGCCGACTGATCCGGCGGAATCAAATTGGTGCTTCAAGATCTCGCCGGGAAGAAAGACCTGGCGAGCGTCAGCCTATCTAAATGCTTCGCCAAATGACGAACGTTTCTGTGATCGTCCCGTGTTATAACGAGCAAACAACGATCCAAAAACTGCTGGAAGCCTTGCTGAGCCAGACCTTCCCGCGCGATCAGATTGAGGTAGTCATCGCCGAAGGCGGCTCGACGGATGCAACCGTCCAACGGATCACGGAATTTCAGGCTGCGCATCCCGACCTGCAGATCCGGTTTGTTGAGAACCCTCAGCGATCTATCCCTTCCGGACTGAACCGGGCTCTCGAAGCTGCCTGCGGAGATGTGATCATCCGGCTTGACGCACACTCCGTTCCGGCCTCGAATTATATACAAACCTGTGTGTCTGATCTCGAGCAGGGATTGGGAGATTCGGTGGGGGGAGTTTGGGAAATCCAGCCGCGCGGTCCAGGCTGGCAGGCGCGCTCGATTGCCGCGGCTGCCTCCAACCGGCTGGCAGTTGGGGACGCTCAATACCGCTACACACGAACGGCCCAGCTGGTCGATACGGTCCCATTTGGCGCATTTCAGCGCGCGCTAGTCGAAAAAATTGGACCTTTTGATGAAAGCTTGCTCTCTAATGAAGACTATGAATTCAACGTCCGTATTCGCCAGGCCGGAGGGAAGATCTGGCTGAACCCGGAAATCCGATCGATCTATTATGCTCGCCAAAATTTCTTTGAGCTGGGGCGCCAGTATGCCCGCTACGGGTATTGGAAGGCGCGCATGCTGCGCCGCTACCCGGGTTCGCTGCGTTGGCGCCAGGCACTGCCTCCGCTATTCATCCTTTCCTTGCTCCTGGGCGTGTTGATCGCCCCCTGGTGCACCCTCGCAGGCTGGATAATCGTGTTAGAATCCTTCCTCTATGCCCTCCTGCTTCTGGCCTCAGGATTACAAGCAGCCTTGAAGCGCCGTGATATCGCGATGATCCCCGGCATCCCCATAGCGATTGCGACGATGCATTTTGCCTGGGGCGGCGCTTTTCTTTGGAGCCTTATCTTTCGATGAATAACGCCAGGAAAAATATTCGCACTTATCATTGGCAGCTGCGGGTCAGTGAACGCCGCAGCCTGCTTTTAATTGGCGATCTTGCGGCTGCGATAGCCGCTTTGGGGATTTCTTTATATTTTTGGGGTACAAGCGAGAAATTCTTGGGTTTCTCACTGGAGTTCCTGCAGAAGCGCGTCCCGACCTGGTTTTTTTTCCTCCCGCTTATCTGGCTCGTGTTGATGGTCGAGCTGTACGATGTCCATCGGGCCGCAGATTGGGGGCAGACGGTGCGCGGTGTGGCAGGCGCTGTTCTGATCGGATTTGTGCTCTATCTGGCTTTATATTTTTATTATTTCAACCCTCCCACTTCGCTTCTCCCCAGAAGGGGTGTGGCTTCCTATCTGGTTGCTGTTTTCTTGCTGACGCTTCTCTGGCGGTGGATCTATATCAAGGTTTTCACCGGCTCGCAGTTCAGGCGCCGGGTCCTGCTGGTTGGAGGCGGAAAAAGCGGTGAGATCCTGCTTAAGGAAATAAACAGCCTGCCCAACCCACCATTTACAGTGGCAGGGATCATCGACGATGACCCGGACAAGCTAGGGACGCAGGTCGAGGGTTTGCAGGTAATCGGCGCGAGCGCGGGGATGCTTGAATTGGTCCGTGAGAACCAGATTTCTGACATCATCGTTGCGATCTCCGGCGAGATGCAGGGCGGCATGTTCCAGGTGCTGCTGGACGTGCAGGAGCTGGGGGTGGAAATCGTGCGGATGCCGACAGCATATGAAGAAGTTATGGGTCGGGTCCCGATCATGATGCTGGAAGCGAACTGGATCCTGCGATCATTCGTGGACGAGCTGCGAGTGAGCGGTTTTTATTTGCTTGTAAAACGCCTGTTGGATATCCTCGGGGGTCTGGTGGGCAGCATCATCACGCTGGTGGTGATGCCCTTTATTGCGCTGCTAACGATCATCGACGACGGCATGCCGGTGTTTTACACCCAGACGCGCTGCGGCCGGGGCGGGCAGCCGTACGAGATCCTAAAATTCCGGACCATGCGCCGGGATGCAGAAGCGGACGGCAAACCGCGCTGGGCTCGTGAAGACGACGACCGGGCTACCCGGGTTGGAAAGGTGCTTCGAAAGACGCACCTGGATGAGCTGCCGCAGTTTCTTAACGTCCTGCGCGGAGAGATGAGCCTGGTCGGCCCGCGCGCCGAGCGGCCTGAGCTGGTGGAATATTTCCAGAAACATATCCCATTTTATCGGGCTCGCCTGCTGGTCAAGCCGGGGATTACGGGTTGGGCGCAGGTCAATTTTGGATATGCTTCAACCATCGATGAGACCATCATCAAGCTCGAATATGATCTGTATTACATTAAACACCGCAGTTTTATGACAGACATGGTCATCCTTCTCCGGACGCCGTCCACAGTCTTAGGTTTAAGGGGACGCTGAGCGATGAAGTCACGGATCATCCTGCGCGGCAGGACGCTGTTCGTGATGGATCTGGGATTGATCATCATTGCGGCATTGGGCAGCTTTGCGCTGCGGACGGATTTAGGCCCGCTTTTTATCTCCTATCTGCCTCAAGCCTATTGGCTGGTTGCGATCAGCCTGATCATCAAGCCGTTGATCTTCTATGCATATGGGCTTTACAGGCGGCTATGGGTATACGCCAGCATTCAAGAGCTTAAGTTAATCATAGCGGCCGTCTCGACCGCATCCGTCGCAGTATCGCTCGTCGTTGTGATCCTCAGGGCAGTCGAATTACTCCCGTTTTATCCGCGCAGCACGCTTCCGATCGACTGGCTGCTGACCTTGATCCTGATCGGCGGATTGCGGTTTTCGCTGAGGCTGATCTCTGATGCGCAGCAGACGCCGGTGGACGGACGAAAAGCAGCCCGGAGGGTTTTAATCGTCGGCGCAGGAGATGCGGGCGCGCTGGTGGTGCGCGAAATGCAGAAAAATCAAGCTTTACGTCTCACGCCAGTCTGCTTCCTGGACGACAATCCAGATAAACAAAAGCAGCAAATCCACGGCGTGCCTGTGATCGGAAAGATCAATGAACTTGCCCGGACGGTTATGGTCCGGCGCATCCAGGAAGTGATCATCGCCATACCGAGCGCACCAGGTCGGGTCATCCGCCAGGTGGCGGAAGTATGCCGGGCACGAAATATCCCCTTCCGCACGATGCCAGGCATCTACGAGCTGATTGGAGGGAAGGTCAACGTCAACCGGCTCCGGGAAGTTGAGATCACCGACCTGCTCCGGCGCGAACCCACCCGGATTGACGAACAGCTGATTGGATCAAGCCTGACGGGTCGGCGGGTGATGGTCACCGGCGCCGGGGGCTCGATTGGACGAGAGCTTTGCCGCCAGGTTGCCCGCTGGAGTCCAACTTCATTGATCATGCTGGGGCACGGAGAAAACAGCATCGTGGAATCGATGCTGGAAATCCAGGACAATTTTCCTGTGCTGCCTGTTCATCCGGTGATCGCAGACGTGAGAGATCTGGACCGGTTGAGCCTGATATTTGATGAGCTGCGCCCGGAGGTCGTCTTTCACACCGCCGCCCACAAGCACGTCCCACTGATGGAAGTTAATGTAGAGGACGCGATCACGAACAACATCCAGGGCACTCGAAACGTCGTCGAAGTCTCCCTGAATGACGGGGTGGAACGGTTCGTGTTGATTTCGACAGATAAGGCGATCCGGCCTTCAAGCGTATACGGGGCCACGAAACGCCTGGGCGAGATGATCGTATTGGATGCGGCGAACCGATCGGGGTTGGCCTTTTCTGTCGTGCGGTTTGGCAATGTCCTCGGCAGCCGGGGCAGCGTTGTGCCAAAATTCAAACGTCAGATTGCCAGCGGCGGCCCGGTAACAGTCACTCACCCAGACATGAAGCGATATTTTATGACGATCCCCGAAGCGGTTCATCTGGTCCTGCAGGCTTCTTCGATGGGCCAGGGAGGCGAAGTCTTCGTCTTGAACATGGGGGAGCAGGTGCGGATCCTTGACCTGGCGGAAGACCTGATCCGGCTTTCCGGCCTGGATCCTGGCAAGGACATCGAGATCGAATATACCGGGATCCGACCAGGAGAAAAATTGAGCGAAGAGCTCTGGGATCAGTGGGCACATTTTGAATCCACCGATCACCCGGATATCGTACTGCTGACTGAGGAGCAATTATTGAGTGGGGTTGAGCTGCAGGATACGGTTGACGAGCTGCTCCATCTGGCCCGAGAAGGCGATTCTAGCTCGATTGTAAAAATCCTGGACGGATGCATCCCGGGTTCGGCTGTGCGGAGCATGCCGATGCCAGACATCACATCCTACATTTGATCAGCTAATCAGAAACGTAATTGAATCCCAACGACGAGGATCGTTTCGAGGTTTTGGATGAGCGAAGTATCGCCCGATGAATGGGAAGAATACCTCGAAAATATTCCGGCAGCGCATATCCTGCAGACCCGGCGGTGGGGTGATCTGAAATCCAGCTTTGGTTGGAAAGCCCGCTATGTGATTTGTGAGAGGTCGAAGCCAGAAGCCAGCCTTGGAGCACAGGTCCTTTTCCGGCGAGCGCGATTTGGTTTCAGCGCGGCTTATATTGCCAAGGGACCGCCCGGCTTCGATCCAACTTCGGATCGAACCGGCCCTGACCTTTGGAATTCGTTCATCGCGGAAATTGACCGGCTTTGCCGAAGCGAGCGAGCGGTCTTTCTGAAAGTCGAGCCAGATGTTTGGGAGCCCTCCGCTGGGTCCACCCAACCTATAGAATCAGTCCGACTTCAGCCGCCCCCTGACTTTCGACCCAGCTCGCAGACGATCCAGCCGCCTCGCACGCTGGTTGTAGATTTGAAAGGCAGCGAAGACCAGCTGCTGGAGCGAATGAAGCAGAAGACGCGCTACAACATCCGCCTGGCTATAAAAAAGGGGGTGACGGTGCACAGCAGCGAGGACCTGCAGACCTTTCACCGCTTGATGACAATGACCGGGGAGCGGGACCTCTTTGGCGTTCACAGCCTGGATTACTACCAGCGGGCCTACCAGCTGTTTCGGCAGAAAGAGAAATGCGTCATGCTGCTTGCTGAGCTCGATGGCCTTCCACTGGCTGGATTAATGGCGTTCCGGCAAGGGGAGCGGGCATGGTATTTTTATGGCGCTTCTTCGAATGAATTTCGTGAGCTGATGCCAGCATATTTGCTGCAGTGGGAAGCTATGCGTTGGGCGCACGGCCATGGATGCAGCACGTACGATTTGTGGGGGGTCCCGGACGAAGAAGAGCAGGTGCTCGAAGATCATTTCCTTACTCGCAGCGGTGATTTGTGGGGTGTTTATCGGTTCAAACGAGGCTTTGGAGGAGAGCTGCGCCGGTCTCCAGGACCGTGGGACAGGGTCTACCGGCCGTTGCTCTACAAGCTTTATCTCAGATGGTCGCGGCGGACGGGATGAAATTCAGCGCCGAGACCCAGGTTTCGCCTTCAGAATGGAACGCAACGGCCGCCAGGCTGCCTGGCGCGCATGTGCTTCAGACATATGAGTGGGGTCAGGTTAAAGCTCGGACCGGCTGGCGGCCGATTTTCTGCACCTGGAGCGAGAACAGTGGTGAGGCTAGAGCAGCAGCGCTTGTTCTGGAACGCAGCGCTGCTGTGCGAAGCCTGTCTTCAGGATTGCGCCTGCTGTATGTCCCGCGCGGTCCGCTCCTGGAATGGCAGGACGCCAGACTACGCAGCCAGGTTCTGGATGATCTGAGGGAACTGACCCACAGGCGCAGGGCGCTGTTTATCAAGATTGACCCGGATGTCTCGCTGGGAACCGGAATCCCCGGCGCTGAAGATCATATTGGAAAACCTGTTGGCCTGGACCTGATGAAGATTCTGAAAGACGGAGGCTGGAGGTTTTCTGAGGAGCAAATCCAGTTCCGCAACACGATGTTGATCGACCTGAATCGCTCAGAAGAGCTGCTGCTGGCCGGAATGAAGCAGAAGGCGCGCTATAATTTGCGCCTGGCCGAGCGAAAAGGAGTCTCGATCCGCGCTTGCTGGGCAGGATGATTTCCCCGAGCTTTTCAGGATGTATGCCGAGACCTCGGTACGCGACGGTTTTATCATCCGGGATGAAGGATACTACCGCACCGCCTGGACGACCATGAATGGGTCGGGAATGGCTTTGCCGCTGATCGCTGAAGTGGATGGTGAAGCCGTTGCAGGAATGATCGCCTATTATTTTGCAGGTAAGGCCTGGTACATGCACGGGATGTCGCGAGCCATGCACCGCGAAAAGATGCCTAACTACCTGCTGCAGTGGGAAGCCATGCGCCGATTAAAGGCGCTTGAGGTGGAGACTTATGATTTATGGGGTGCGCCAGATATATTTGACGAAAGCAATTCCCTTTGGGGAGTATATCGATTTAAAGAAAGCCTGGGAGCTACCGTAACGTGCGGATTGGGAGCCTGGGATTTTCCGAGGTCTTTGGCGCTTTATAGAATATATACAAAGATCCTGCCGCGCCTGCTCGAGATCATGCGCCGGAGGGGTGCAGCCAGCACTCGCAGGACGGTGGGTGTGTAGGTGAATCCAGTTTCACATGATTAGAAGGGACTGACATGAAACAAATACCTCGCTTGAATTTTGCCCATCTCCCGACACCGGTGGAGCCGATGCCCCGGCTTACGGCGCTGCTTGGCGGGCCAAAACTTCTGGTTAAACGGGATGACCAGACCGGGCTGGCGATGGGTGGAAATAAAACTCGCAAGCTGGAGTTCCTCGTCGCAGAAGCCCAGGCAAATGGCGCCCGGACGCTGATCACTGCCGGGGCGCTACAGTCCAACCACTGCCGGCAGACGGCTGCCGCTGCAGCCCGATATGGTTTCGGGTGCATCCTGGTGTTGTATCCTGCGGGCGACCAGGCAGACTCGGCTGATCAGGCGTCACACCGATCGGCCAATCTGCTCCTCGATGGTTTGCTCGGAGCGGAAATTATCCACACCAGACGCAATCAACGCGACCAGACTTTGAAGGAGGTCTTTCAGGCAGCCTGGGATGCCGGCCGGCGGCCGTATATGATCCCATACGGCGGCTCGAACGTCACCGGTGCAGCTTCTTATGTGTATGCGATGAAGGAATTTCTTTCCCAACGACCCACCGCCGACTGGATCGTGTTCCCTTCGTCGTCTGGGGGAACACAGGCGGGCCTGGCGCTGGGGGCGACCTTGTTTGGGTTTTCGGGCAAAGTCCTTGGCATCAGCGTGGATGAGCCAAGGGATGTGCTGAAAGAGCGTGTGGCCAAGCTGGCTACAGAGACAGCGGATTTTCTTGGCGAAAGCCTGAAACTGAACCCGGACGATATCCTTGTCAACGCTGACTACCTGGGCGGTGGATACGGCGTGATGGGCTCGGCCGAGCGGGAGGCGATCGACCTGTTTGCCCGCCAGGAAGCGCTGCTGCTTGACCCGGTTTACACGGGACGCGCTGCGGCAGGACTGATCGACCTCGTCCGAAAGGGTTTTTTCTCAGCTCAAGACAGGGTGCTGTTCTGGCATACCGGCGGCACGCCGGCGCTGTTCGCAGACGCTTACCGCGAACAGCTAAGCTAGCACATTACCGTAAGCCAAGCACTTCTAACACGACGACCGGCTCGCGCTTGCCTTTGGCCACGATGGACTCAACCGGCCTGGCGTCGATCTGATCGGCTACCAGCCGGTATGCGAACTCACTGATCAGGATCTGGCCCGCCTTTCGAGTTCTCCTGGATGCGCTTGGCGGTGTTGACGCTGTCGCCGATCGCGGTATATTCAAGCCTTTTTTCAGTCCCGACCAGGCCTAAAACCGCGTCGCCAAAGTGGATCCCAACTCCAAAGGAAAGCCGCTGTTCCGGCTGCAGCTCCTGGCTCAGGCTCTCGATCCTGGAGCGCAGGTCCAAAGCTGCTTGAACAGCCCGGAGGGTATGATCTGGTTGGGGAATTGGAGCGTTGAACCAGGCCATGACCGCATCCCCCAAGAACTTATCGATCGTGCCTTCCTGGGCCAGGACGGCATCTGCGGCGGCAGCCAGGTAGCGGTTGAGGATTGAAACCAGCTCTTCAGGAGTTACCTGCTCGCTGAAATGGGTAAATCCGCGGATATCTGCGAAAAGCGCTGTGATCTGCGAACGGGTGCCGCCGAGCTGGAGCTGATCCGGGTTGAGCTGGCGGATCACAGCAGGTGAGACCATCCGCTCAAACAGCCGTCTCTGCGCTTCCAGACGTTTTTTCTCAGTCAGGTCATCGAGCACGATTGCCACACCCTGGGTTGTATGCGAGGCATCTTTAAGCGGGGAAAGGTTGATGCTCAGCGACATATCTCCGCGTGAAGGCGAGCAAATGTTCAGCTCTCGGCCGACGACGATCTCATCCGTCAGCTGGACAGAATCGATCTCGGAAAATATGTCCTGGGTCAAGTTGTCGCAAGAAGTTGGAAAGAGAACATCTTCCAGGTTATGCCCGACAGCGACGGAGGAGTTCAGCTCTCCTAAGATCGTCTTTGCCGCCCGGTTGCAGAGCGAAATTTTATGGTTGGTGTCCGTGGTGATCACTCCGCTGGCAATTGAAGCGAATACATTATCCATCAGGTTTTTGAGCTCAGTCACCTCCGCCAGGGTGCGGCGGACTGATTCGAACAACCGGGCATTCTCCAATGCGACCGCAGCATGGTTGGCAAAGGTCGTAAGCAGATCGCGCTCCGGGTCGGAGAAGATACCCGTTCGTATGCGGTTATCCACATAGATAACACCCGTCAGCTCGCCTTTCACTTTCAGCGGGACGCAAAGGATAGAGCGCAGGTTAAACATGATGATGCTTTGGTGGCCGTCAAAGCGGGGGTCTTCCTGGGCATTCGTCGTTAACACCGGCTGACCATCGCTGACCACTCGATCAATGATCGTCCGGCTGATCGCAAACTCGGAAGGATCGAGAGAGTTCTGCTCCCAGTTTCGAGCGATAGGTGTGACAAATTCGCCGTCTTCGCCGCGAAGCATTAAGAATCCACGTTCTGCTTGCATCAAGCGGATGATGTTATCCATCACGATGCGCAGGACTTCATCCAGGTCAAGGGTGGAGTTGATCGCCTGGATCACATCATTCAACGCTGATTGTCTCTCAGTTGTTAACATCTCTGCTACACCTTCGTTCAAGAGTTAGTACGGGTCCGCTTCAGATCGGATTGGACGAGCCAATCCGGGCGATCTGGTTTTTGGAACCGTTTGAGTGAATTCTTCAAGAACGCTTTCCATGAAAGCATGCGGATATCCCTTGCGGAACGTTGAGCAATGGACAAATCTACAGGTCTTTCGCTGAAAGTCCCGATCTGGTACTGGCGCACGAGCTCTCTGGCGGGAGCGTCCGCTGGCGGGAGGATCCGGCCCAGCGTTTCAGCCCGTTCAGAAGGGGTATCGGTCAGCATGGGGGGGCTGCCAGAAAGCGTCAAACCTCGATTGATCTCGAGGTATGCCTGCGAAAGGGGCGGAAGCTCCGAGCGGCGAGCCCAACGCTGGATAAAATGGGGAGGCTGCAGACCAAGTTTTAAGATCCAGCGTTCTATCAAGAGCGGTAAGGCAGGCAACCTTATGGGTTTAGGTGCTGGGGCGGCTTGCAGTTTTAGAATCCAACGTTTCACCGGCGCCGGGGTCTTTATGCCCAATCTAACGAAGAATGACTCGAGAATTGTGGGAGCATCTGGCAGACCCAGAAGAGGCAGAAACCGGAGGCTGTAAGCCAATAAGGCGATCCCGGCAGCAAGGAGGGCGAACCAGGTGACCTGGCGAAGCAAGTTCGGCCGGGTCGAAGCTGAGGTCGATTGAGCCGCCTGATTTCGCAGGAGCTCCATCTGCTGGCGCTTGTCTTCCCGAAGAGCTTCCAGCTCCTGCGCTTCGGTTAAATTGCTCATTGCAGCACCGGCGTTGATTCGCTGCCGGGCGATGTCCGGCTGTGAGGCAGTCGGCTCAAACTCCACCCAACCCAGGTCAGGAAAATAGACTTCCGGCCAGGCGTGCGAATCGCGCTGGCGGACGATGAATACTTTCACTTCTGGAGGCTTTTTACCTTCGTCTTCGACGATCTGCTCACCCTGGGCAAAACCGACCGAGTACCGCGCCGGGATCCCGACCGATCGAAGCAGTATGACCTGCGCTGACGCGTAATAATTGCAGAAACCGGATTTTGATTCGAACAAGAACCAATCGATCGGCTCTACCCGCGCAGGCGGGGCTTCTTCCAGGAAAGGAACGTAGCGGATATTATCGCGCAAATAGCGCGTTATCGCAGCTGCCTTATCATAAGGGGTATCCAACCCTGCGGTGATTTGTTGGGCGAGGGCTATGGTGCGGGGAGTGATCGAATCCGGCAGCTGTAGATAACGGTCACGGATCCATTCCGGGTAATCAGATCCCGACCGGCGCAACAACTCTACCGGTGCGGCGCTGACCGATGTGAGGACATCATACCGTTCGCCAGGTCCTACCGGAGCAGCTGCCAGAAAAGTCACGAAATCAATCGTCCCATCTGGATTTTCTCCATATTCCAGCTCGCCGGCGCGGCTGACCCACAGGGGTTGGGATGGCATGAAAAGCGTGGTGAGATTGGTTGCGCTGTATATGTAGTACTGAGCCAGCCAACGCTCCACCCCGGTTTCAACCGGCATTTCCTCGATCGCCGGGTCAAACGGTTGGCTTTTCTCCATGGTCGATCGCCAAAGGCCTTGTTCATAGCTGTCAAAGACCCGCGCCCGCCAGTATAGACGCACTTCGGGCGGTGTTGTGATAGGAGCGAAGGCATGAAAAATCTGATTATCGCTGAGCTGAGCGCCGCGTCCTAAGGTGGAAGTGGAACTGTAAACCGTTGTGTAAGAGAAAATCGTAGCCTTCAATGAAGCGAATGCGTTTTCGAAGTTGTTAATGGTTTCATTCCAGGCATTTTGGACTGGTCGCCATGCCCGGCGAGCTTCAGGCAGGGCATTGGCCATGGCAGGCGCAGTCCAGGCGAGGATCACGATCACAAATACAATGAATATGGTATACCGTACAAAATCCAGGCTGATGTGAGGAGGCAGCGTGGTGCGGATTTCACGCCAGCGGCTCTGGCGGTGGTTGAATGTCATCCGAGCGACCAGGATTAACCCAAAGAAAAGGTACGCTGCCAGGTACCAGACCCGATCTGCGACAGCCGAATCGAACGAATGGATGATAAACAGGGCTAATCCGCCGGGGAGGATAGCCAGCCATGGGTCTCCGCGCCGAACCAGGATATAACTGGAGAAGACTGCGATCACCCAGAACAGTAAAAAAAAGATGATCAGGAACAGCAGAGAGTCGCTCACCGGTTCTCGATAGGCAAGCTGAGAGAGGATGATCTGCAGCCTATCCATCAGGATGATGATCCGCTCCGACCACGAATATGCAGCCGGCAGGGTGAGGCCCAGCTGCCACGGAATCGCAAACAGCCCATAGATGAAGGCAAAAATGACTGCTGTTCTTGGTGAAAATCTGCTCAAGCCAAGCAAGAAACCAGCGATCACGCCAAAGAAGGCCAGGGTCTGGACGATAGAAAGATGGCCGGTCCAATCCGTTGCTACAAGCCGGGATGCAGAAATGAGCATGGCTGCCATCAGCAGCAGCGCGGATGCGGCATCCCACCATCGAATTGGATTAGATCGAGAGTTGTTCATAATCAGACAAAACAGACCAACATTAGTCCTTCTGCTGTAGTTTATAACACACTATCTCATAACAGGGAAAGGCTTTATTGGCCAGCTGGACTTGCAGGCAGTAAAGATGCGGCTGGTGGTGACTTTTTTCGCATGAGAAAACCGATGCGATTCCAGAGTCTACCGCAATCCAGGCTCGTTGCATAGAATAGAAATCGGTTATTAACCCAGGTCTAAAGATCGCGGTCGGATTATCCTTTATTGTAAACAACCGCTCAGAGAAGGTGAAGAGAGCTTGGGGCCCGATTATGTTAGGGAACGATTAAAATATGGTAAAATTTCCAAAATTGCCCCCCAAAAGAAGGGGATTTGATTTCAAATTTCAAAAATCTCGCCCCGACAGGAGAATAAATGGTTACACAAGACTGGTTATTTGTAGGGATATTCTTGCTGTTGGCTCCAGCTTTACCAGCGATCGCCCTGCTGATCCCGCGGTTGATTGCTCCCAGAAAACCAAACCCGATCAAGATGCAGACGTATGAGTGCGGAATTGAGACAGTCGGTGCTTCCTGGGTGCAATTTAAAGCTCAATATTACATCTTTGCACTGATATTTTTGATCTTTGACGTGGAAATGGTATTTTTATTTCCGTGGGCAGCGGCATTTGACCAATTACCATTGTATGCGGTGTTTGAGGGTGTATTATTCGTCTTGATCCTGGTTGCTGGACTGATATACGCCTGGCGTAAAGGCGCTCTACAATGGAATTAGACCCGGAATTGAGCCAGGCTGGTGGATATTTGATTCTGGGAAATCCAAAATTGAAAAGGCTGCAGGAGATGTCCTCAGCCTTTTGGTTGTTAATCGCCGGGATGATTGGCGAAGACAATGGTACTGCTGAACGATAGAGGAGATTAGGAATGTCTGATCCGATCAACTTAATAGCAGAATGGCTGAGAGGATTATTTACAAGCTGGGGCTTATCTTCTGGCCTGACAGTATTCATCATGTCTCTGCTCGGTGTAGTCCTTGTGGCTGTGTTTGTGCTGCTTGTGGATATTGTCCTGGTATGGGTGGAGCGAAAGGTGGTTGCGCGCTTCCAGGATCGGCTTGGTCCCAACCGTCTGGGTCCGTTTGGATTGATCCAGCCGATCGCCGATGTCATCAAGCTTCTGATCAAAGAAGATATCACACCAGAAGGAGCCGATCGGGTGGTCTTCAATATTGCCCCGATTCTGGCCCTGGCGACGGTGCTGATCCTTTGGGCAGTGATACCCTTCTCGTCCACGATGCTGGGAGCCGACCTTAATGTAGGCGTGCTGTTCATTATAGCGGCCGGTGCGATCGGGTCATTGGGGATCATCATGGCAGGCTGGGCATCCAATAATAAGTATGCGCTGCTGGGTGCATTCAGGATGGTCGCTAACATGGTCTCCTATGAAGTACCGATGGTAATTACGCTGCTCGTCCCGGTAATTCTGGCGCGTTCGATGTCGATCAATGACATCGTCAACGAGCAAAGCATCTGGTATATCGTGGTTGTACCGCTGGCGGCGTTGATTTTTCTGATCACGGCGATTGCCGAGCTTGGGCGCGCCCCATTCGACTTGAATGAGGCGGAGTCTGAAATCGTTGCCGGTTTCCACATCGAATACACCGGGATGAAATTCGGGATGTTTTACGCCGGCGAGCTGCTGCACGCTTTAACCATGGGGGCGCTATTCTCGTGCTTCTTTCTTGGCGGTTGGCGAGGCCCGGGCGCTGAACAATTTCCGCTGCTGGGAGTTGTATACCTCTTCATGAAATCGTTTCTGCTCTACCTCGTGATCATGTGGGTCAAATATTCGCTGCCGCGGATCCGAATTGACCATATGTTGGAGTTCAGCTGGAAATTCTTAACTCCGCTTGCCCTGACCGTCATGCTTACGATTGCGGTGATGGATAAACTGCTGGGAGCGCCGGGGACTTTGACCTATACTCTGGGGATGCTGATTGCAAATATCGTGATCGCCTGGATTGCCATTTCGCTGGTACGTAAATATTTCAAGCTGGAACGAAAGCGGGTGAGCGAAGTACGTCCGGTTGCTTCGCCAGACCTTGGCCGGGTGGGCGGCGATTAGCCCGACCGGATTAGCTGTGATTGTGGGAGTGTATCGATGGTCCTTCAAATCGTATTCATCTTTGTTGCGTTGATCACCCTGGGGAGTGCGCTGATGGTGGTCACTTCACCAAACTTGATCCATTCAGCACTGTGGCTCGTCGTGGCGCTTTTTGGGATCGCAATTGTCTTTGCGATCCTGCAGGCAGGTTTCCTGGCAGTTGTTCAGGTGGTCGTATATATCGGTGCGATTGCGATCCTGATGATCTTTGCGATCATGCTCACCCGAAAGCTCGCCCAGGATGCTGGCCCGCGGTTCAACGAGAATTGGGGTTGGGCGGGCGCGATTGCAGTGATCCTGTTTGGCGCATCTGTCTGGATGATCGCGAGCTGGCCGGGATTTTCTGTGACAGCCCAAGCGCTGGACCCGCGAGCAGACACGTTGAAAGATTTGGGCACGGCGCTGGTTTCACAAAACGGCTATGTGCTGCCTTTTGAGCTGGCGTCGGTGCTGTTGTTGGCTGCGCTGATCGGGTCTCTCGTCATCGCCTGGGAAAGGAAGTAAGAGGCCATCATGATCCCACTCTCCTGGATATTGATCTTTGCGGCTGCACTTTTTGCGATTGGGTTATATGGGGTATTAGCCCGAAAGAATGCGATCGCAATCCTGATGGGCATCGAGCTGATGCTTAATGCGGTCAACGTAAATCTGGTGGCATTCTGGCGCTACCGATCGCCTGAGATGATCGGCGGGCAGGTTTTTGCCGTGATCGTCCTGGCGGTAGCGGCGGCAGAAGTAGCCGTTGGTCTGGCACTTTTCATCTCGATCTATCGCAGGCGAGACACCATCGCTGCCGATCAGATCGACCTGATGAAATGGTAAACGCGGCGGGATTCGAAACATTAAGAATGCCCGGAACCTGCTAGAGAGGTAACACTATGTCGACAGAAACCTTATTATGGCTTGTACCGCTTCCGCCCGTGTTGGCGTTTTTCCTGATCGTGCTTTTTACGCACCGGCGCAAAGGGCTCAGCCACGGCATTGCAATCGGGGCGGCACTGCTTTCATGGTTAGGCAGTATGGTGATTATCTTCCGTGCAATCCAGGTGGAACATCTTGGTGCGCATCCTTTTGAAACTTCCATCCCCTGGCTGCCGACCGGCGATACCTGGCTGTGGATTGGGATGCTGGTTGACCCGCTTACAGTTGTCACGCTGTTCTTTGTCGGCTGGACTGTGCTGATGATCTTTATCTACAGCGTGGATTATCATAATTACAAACAACCAAAAGGTGAGCACGACCGGCCAGGTCTGCCGCCGCACGGCGCTGCCGTGATGGATATCCACGGCCGCCAGCGCAGCGTCCCTTCGGTCGAGCCGATGTACTCGCGCTTCTTTGCATTCATCGGGCTCTTTGCCGCCGGGATGTACCTGCTGGTGCTTTCGGACAACCTGCTGACGCTTTTCATCGGTTGGGAGATCATGGGCCTGTGCTCTTATCTGTTGATCGGTTTCTGGTATGGAAAACCTTCAGCCCGCGCCGCGATGATCAAGGCATTCATGACAACCCGGGTTGGAGATATGTTCATGCTGCTGGGGATAGCTTACCTTTATTCGGTGACCGGGACACTGAATTACCGCGAGATTTTCTACAATCCAGAAATGCTGGAGAAGCTGGCGAGGATGCCTTCATATATCGCCGGGCTTTCTGCAGCCAGTTTGATCGGTATCCTCCTGTTTTTTGGAACAATCGGCAAATCAGCTCAATGGCCGCTGCACGTGTGGCTCCCGGATGCGATGGAAGGACCGACGCCGGTCTCGGCGATGATCCATGCGGCAACGATGGTCTCCGCTGGTGTGTATCTGGTGATCCGTGTCTACCCGCTTATGGCTGCCGGGATGGATCACAGTCACGGATTAACCCCACCGCTGGCTTTCATGGCGATCATTGGGACATTTACTGCAATCTTCGCAGCGACGATCGCGGTGGCGCAGAATGACATCAAGCGCGTGCTGGCTTATTCTACGATCTCGCAGCTGGGTTTTATGATCGCCGCGCTCGGAATTGGCGGGTATGTCGCCGCCGCTTTTCACCTTGTGACGCATGCATTCTTCAAGGCGCTGCTCTTCCTGGGCTCGGGATCGGTGATCCACGGCATGGAACACGGCGTGCTGCACACCGGGGACCACCAAATGGATCCCCAAAATATGAAGAACATGGGTGGTTTGCGTAAGAAGATGCCGGTGACATTCTGGACGTTCCTGATCGGTGGGTTGGCGCTTTCCGGGTTCCCAATCTTGACCGCAGGTTTCTGGTCGAAGGACGAGATCCTGGCAGATGCATGGGCGCACATGCCGGCAGTGTTTATCGTTTTGGCACTGGCGGCGCTGCTGACAGCCTTCTACACGATGCGCCAGATTACGATGACCTTCCTGGGCGAACCGCGCACGAAGGAAGCGGGGCACGCGGTTGAATCAAAACTCTCGATGACCTTCCCGCTGGTGGTGCTGGCCTTTTTTGGGGTCACGATCGGCTGGGTGGGGATCCCAGAGGAGTTCCCAGTGATTGGCGGGTTGATCCCCAACTGGTTCCATGAATTTGTCGGCGGCACACTGCTGGAGCACCCTGAGCCGGTTGCATTCTCCTGGATCCCCCTGCTGGCATCGCTGGTTGTCTCACTGGGCGGGCTGGCGCTCGGCTATTATGTTTACAGGGATGTCAGGCAGGATCAGAAGGATCCGGTGGAAAAGGCGCTTGGAGCGACGGTTTACCGCTGGCTGAAAAATAAGTACTATTTTGATGAGCTCTACGACCGCATCTTCGTCCAGCCGGCAACCTGGTTGGCTGTCACTTTCACTTCTTTGTGGATGGACCGTAAGGTGATTGACGGCATCCTGCATTGGTTCGCCTACATAACCGGGATCATCGGCAACTTCTTGAGGGATTATATTGACAAGCCTATCGTCAACGGCGGCGGAGATTTGGTGGGAGAAGGTGCGAAAAAGTTGGGCAGCGTATTCCGGACCATCCAAACCGGCCGGATTCAGCAGTATATGATCCTGGCTCTGGTGAGCCTGGCGGTCTTCAGCGCAGTTTTTTATTACTTGCTCATCGTGCGCTAAGAGACTAATGGATGGGAATTTTCTAAACGGGAGCGAGTGATGGAATTTATTTTGAGCAATATTCTGACCCTGATTTTGTTTATGCCTGTCCTGGCAGCGGTGATCATCATGATCCTGCCGCACGATCAGGAAGACCTTATCCGGTGGGTCGCCTTTGCGCTGAGCTTTATCCCCCTGCTGCTTTCGATCGTCTTATGGGTGAATTTTGACCCTGGGAAAGCAGGTTTTCAATTTGAGCAGAAGGTGATCTGGTATCCCCCGATTAATTCGTCTTTCCACGTCGGGGTGGACGGGATTTCCCTGACGATGATCCTGCTGACAACGCTGCTGACCCCGCTTGCGATCCTGGCCTCGTTTTCAATCAAAGAACGAGTGAAGTCCTACATGGTCCTGTTCTTCCTGCTCGAGATGGGAATGCTCGGCGTTTTTATGATGCTGGATCTGATGCTCTTCTTCGTATTCTGGGAGTTCGGTCTGGTGCCGATGTATTTCCTGATCAACCAGTGGGGAAGCGAAAAGGGCGAACGTGAGATTTGGGGGGACGAAAAATTCCTGCCCGGACCTATGCTTCATTCAAATTCATGATCTACACCATGGCGGGTTCTCTCGGCCTGCTGCTTGCGATCCAGATGCTGGGTGTCGTGGCAGGGACGTTCGACATCCCCGAACTTTACACGCGCTGGAATTCACTTGAACAGGTCGCTATTTGGCTTCCCGATCGAAACGGTAAAAGCGTTTGCTTTCTGGGCGTTCACGATTGCGTTTGCAATTAAAGTCCCAGTCTGGCCTTTCCACACCTGGCTGCCGGATGCCCATACCGAAGCGCCGACTGCAGGCTCGATGGTCCTGGCGGGCGTGCTGCTTAAGTTGGGTGCGTACGGGTTCCTGCGGCTGGTGCTGCCCCTTTACCCGGAGCAGTCGAAATATTACGCCGGGGCGCTGGCTTTTCTGGCGGTGATGGCGATCATCTTTGGGGCGCTGGCCTCCTACGGTCAGTCCGATTTCAAGCGGCTGGTGGCTTATTCGTCGGTGAACCATATGGGTTTTGTCGTCCTGGGGATCGCCGCGGCGGCGCATGCAGCCGGGACGCAGGATGCCGACATCGCGATGAACGGGGCTGTGCTGCAAATGTTCAACCACGGCCTTTCCGCAGCCGGGATGTTCTTCCTGGTAGGCGTCATCTACGAACGCACACACACGAGAAACCTGAACGAATACGGCGGGCTCTTTCCGCTGGTCCCAGTTTTTGGCGGCGTGTTGGTGTTCACTTCAATGGCTTCACTCGGTCTCCCAGGATTGAACGGATTTATCTCGGAATTTCTGGTTGTGCGAGGTTCCTGGCCGATATTCACCCTATTCACGACGTTGGCGATGATCGGATTATTCTTCACCGGCGCATATATCCTTAAAGGGATCAAGCAGGTGCTGCATGGCCCGTTGAACGAGCACTGGGTGGGACACATTACGGAGATAAATGCCAGGGAGCTGCTGGTGATCGTGCCTTTGATGGTTTTGATGCTCTGGATTGGTCTATGGCCTGCCTGGATCCTGAATGTCATCAATAAAGCCGTAGCGATGTGGTTCTGATACGTCATACGATCAACGTATACGTAACGAGGTGAACAATGCAATTCCCGATCCTTAGCTTTATCGTCTTCACACCAATCGTCGCAGGCATGTTGATCCTGCTGATCCCGGCTGAACAGGAAGACCGAAGTACGGGTGGCGGCACTGGCTGCTGGCGCGGTTGCCCTGATCCTGTCTGTATGGGCTTATTTCTCCTATGATGTTGCGGCAGCCGGATACCAGTTCATCGAGAAATACACCTGGCTGAAAGCACTTGGAATCTCCTACCAGGTTGGATTGGACGGTATGAATGCCCCGCTGGTCCTGCTGACCGGCGTAGTGATGTTCACCGGCGTTCTGATCTCCTGGGGGATTGATGACCGACCGCGTGAGTTTTTTGCCTTCCTGTTCATCCTGGCAACCGGCGTTTATGGCGTCTTCGTTTCGCTTGATCTGTTCATGCTGTTCTTCTTTTATGAAATTGCAGTCTTCCCGATGTACTTGCTGATCTCGATCTGGGGTTGGAAGGTCACACGAGAGTATGCGGCGATGAAGCTGACCCTCTACCTTTTCATCGGTTCAGTGGTTGCTCTGGTCGGCGCTCTGGCGATGTATTTCGCCTCTGGACTTGGCACATTTGATATGCTGGCGATGGAGCAGGCGAAATTTCTCACCGGAATTCCAAAAGATCGTATTTCCGTTCGTGTTCTTCGGATTTGCCGTGCTTGGCGGCATTTTCCCCTTCCATAACTGGAGCCCGGACGGGCACGTTGCTGCGCCGACCGCGGTCTCGATGTTCCATGCGGGCGTGTTGATGAAGCTCGGTGCATTTGCAGCCCTGCGGGTGGGAATCATGCTGCTTCCGGAAGGGGCAAAGGTGCATATGCCGTGGATCATCCTGCTGACTCTGGTGAACGTGGTGTACGGGGCGTTTATCGCAAGCGTGCAAACTGATTTCAAATACGTCATCGGTTTCTCCTCGGTCTCCCACATGGGGTTGGTCTCGATGGGTTTTGCCACCTTGAACAAAGACGGAATGCTTGGAGCAGGCCTCCAGATGTTTTCCCACGGCGTGATGACGGCTCTATTCTTTGCTGTGGTTGGGATGATCTATGATCAGGCGCATACCCGTGAGATACCCAAGCTGGGCGGTTTCCGCAAGGTGATGCCTCTGGTGACGGTGGCTTTCATCATCGGAGGTCTGGTCTCGATGGGTATGCCGGGATTTTCTGGGTTTATTGCAGAATTCCCGATCTTTATGGGATTATGG
This sequence comes from uncultured Chloroflexia bacterium, assembly GCA_963726375.1. Taxonomy (GTDB): domain Bacteria; phylum Chloroflexota; class Anaerolineae; order Anaerolineales; family UBA4823; genus UTCFX2. The sequence goes on from CAVSCE010000008.1 coordinate 894,551, forward strand.
GGCTCATACCCCTGGATCGCGATCGTGGCGGCGATCTCGATCGTCATAACGGCTGCATATATTATCCGGATTATCGGGAGCGTTTTCTTTGGAAATCTTCCGAAGGAATTTGAAGGCCATGTGCATGATGTCAATGCGCTGGACAAGGTCGCGGTGGTGCTCCTTTCCGCTATCCTGGTGATCGTGGGCGTTTTTCCACGCATCATGGTCCCGATGGTTGAATCGGGTGTGAATTATATTCTGCGCCTGTTGGGAGGTGCTTAACCATGTTGCTGAATATCGAGAGTTTTATCCAATATTGCCAGAAATTTTACTGCTGATCCTGGGGCTGGTCGTCCTGGCGCTCGACCTGGCGCTGCCGAAAGGCAGCCACCGCATCCTTGGATGGGTGACTGCGGTCGGGATGGGCATGGTGATCCTGTTGAGCCTGCCTGCCACGCCCGGGAACCGAGCCTCACTGGCCTGGGGCGGGATGATCAGCTAGATTGGTTGAGCTTTACCTTTAAAATGCTGTTCATTTTTGGGGCGGGCGTGACCGCACTGCTGGCGATGGATTATAAAGAGCTGGGTGAGAGGGGCGAGTTCTACGTTTTGATGATCGCATCCACCATCGGTATGTGTTTTATGGCTTCGTCGACCGACCTGGTGATGGTCTATCTTGCAATCGAGACAGTATCGATCCCGATGTATATCCTGGCAGGGTTCTTTGTCGATGATCAGAAGTCCACCGAGTCTGGTTTTAAATATTTGCTGTTTGGCGCGATGACTTCGGCAATCATGCTGTATGGATTTTCGCTGCTGTATGGGATTTCTGGCACTACAAATATGCTTTCGATCATCCAAACCGTGACCCAGGGTCAGACCGAAGGGATCCTGCCGGTTTATATCGGCAGTTTTGTGCTGGTGCTGGTCGGGTTCGCCTTTAAGATATCTGCGGTCCCATTTCATTTCTGGGCGCCGGATGTATATGAAGGTGCGCCCACCCCGGTGGCCGGTTTTCTGTCGACTGCATCCAAGGCAGCCGGTTTCGCGGTCTTGATGCGCTTTTTCATGTTTGTTTTCCCGGCAGACCTGTGGACGCCGATCCTGGCGGCGATCTCGGTGGTGACGATGACGCTCGGCAACCTGGTTGCGCTGACCCAGCAGAATATTAAACGAATGCTGGCTTACTCTTCGATTGCCCATGCCGGCTATGCGCTAATAGGCGTCGTTTCGGTTTCGGCGTTTGGGCTGGTGAGCGTGGTCTATTATTTGCTTGCTTATCTGATCACCAACCTGGCTGCCTTTGGGGTGGTCGCCCATTACGGGAAGGTCGACAGGATCCGATGAGCTGACTGCTTATTATGGCATGAGCCGGCGCTCTCCCGGGTTGGCGCTCGCGTTGATGGTGGCGCTGCTTTCGCTGGCCGGGATGCCCCCGCTGGCAGGATTTGTGGCAAAGGTATTTGTCTTTATGTCAGCGGTGCAGAACCCAAAGTGGATCTGGCTGGCTGTTGTTGGCGTTTTGAATTCGATCATCGGGCTTTACTACTACCTGACAGTACTCAAATATGTTTACCTGTATCGATCGGAAGGGCGACGACAAAGCCCGTTCCAATTGCTCGGTCATTCAAGGTGGCAATTGTGATTTTGGTTGTAGGAATAATCCTGGTTGGAACAGTCTTCAGCCCGTGGTTTGACTGGGCGAATACAGCTGCCTGGGACGATGTTCTAAGATGCGTGTTGAGTGTGCTGAAATTGTCTGTCAGGATCGGTTTGTTGACGTGTGTTTGGCTATATGATAAAATTCCCGAGCCATGAGCCCGACCGGAGACCAGTCGAAAAAACAACGATCCGATATGCCGCCCTTGGCACTCAAGCGTTGACGGTTGGTGGCGAGGTTGGCTGCCTGACGCTGATGATCGTTTTGGGAGCTGTGATTGGCGGATTGTGGCTGGACCGGCTGCTTGGGACAAAACCTTTTTTTACGGTCTTCCTGGTGCTTGCTTCTGCGCCCCTCGCTTTGGGGCTGACATTCTGGATTGCGAAACGCGTGTAAATCCGATTAAAGAACTTCAAATACGGCGGGTGGGAGGACCTGAACCTTCGGAAGGAGACAAAACTGGTGAGTGAGCCACAAAAAAAGAGACGCTTTGGTTTCTTCCGCTGGATCGTGCTGGGCTTGATCCTGCTCGGCGTGTATGCTGCTTTTTTTGGACCTTCGATTCTCAAACCTGTCAGCCCGGCAGTAATCCTGGCGGCTGAGCCGATCTGGCCTGGTGCTGAGATCCTTGGGATAAGCTTTACCAACACGATGCTGGCGACGCTGATAGCGGATATTATTTTGATCTTGCTTGCGATGAAGGCATCCCGATTCTCTGAAAAAAGGGAATCTGGTACCCAGCGGGGTCTATAACGCATTTGAGGCGATTTTTGATTTCCTGTGGAGCTCGGTCGAAGGGGCGACCGGGAAATGGGCCCGGCGGGTGGTGCCATTGGTCGCGACGATCTTCATGTTGATTTTTGTCGCCAATATGATCAAATTGATGCCGGGTTTCGAAAGCATCGGTTATCTGGAGCAGCCTCCCAACGGTGCAGCTTATGCACCTGTGCCGCTGTTCAAGATTGGCGAGGCAACCGTCTACACGATAGATCAAGCCCAGCCGGTGGAATTCGAAGCGGAGGAGCATGATGAAGGCGAGGCGGCAGCCGAAACCCACGAGCTCTGTCATGCCTGCCAGGTGATCCCGTTCTTGCGCGGCTCCGCGACCGATTTGAACTTCACGATCGCGCTGGCGATCATCGCAGTTTTCATGACCCAGGTTTACGGCACGATGGCACTTGGCCCGGGATATTTCTCTAAATTCTTCCGTTCGGGAAATTGATCAGCGGCGGCATATTCGGTCTGATTGACTTTGCCGTCGGTTTCCTGGAGCTGATCCTGGAGTTTGCCAAGATCCTCTCGTTTGGCTTCCGATTGTTCGGCAATATCTTTGCCGGAGCGCTGCTGCTTTCGATTGTCGGTGCGTTGATACCGGTGGTCATCCCGCCGGGATTGTATCTTTTTGAAGTATTCTTCGGCATTATCCAGGCATACGTTTTCTTCTTGCTGGCTACGATGTTCATCAGCATGGCGGTTGTCAGCCATGGCGGCGCTGAGCATGGCGAAGCGCATGCCTGAAGGTTGAATCCAGATCATCTAACATATTAAATTGAGACGAGGAGTTATGAGAAAATGAATGATCCTGTAGCGTTTGTAACGGGTTTGAAATTGTTGGGTGCTGGTCTGGCGATGTTGGGTGCGATTGGCGCAGGTATTGGCGTTGGTCTCGCCGCCGCTGGAGGCGTGCAGGCGATGGGACGAAATCCGGACGCAGCCCCAATCATCCAGACGAACATGATCCTGGGTATGGCATTTGCTGAGGCGGTCGCGATCTATGCCCTGGCGGTTGCGCTGATCATCATCTTCGCAGCTGGTTAGGTCCCCCTGGGATCAGGAGGAAAATGATATGGCAGAACTCGGGATCAACCTGGGTTTCCTGATATTCCAGATCTTAAATTTCTCGATTGTTGCGATTTTGCTCTATAAATGGGCTTATGCACCGATGATCAAAGCCCTGGAGGCGCGCAAGCAAAAAATTGCCCAGAGCCTGGAAGACGCCCGTATAGCCGCCGAAGCGCGTGCCAATGCGGAAGAAGAAGCGCGCAAAATTATTGTCAAAGCCCAGACTGAAGGGGCGGAGCGTGTCCGAGAAGCCACGCAGAGGGCTGATGCGGCAGGCAGGAAGTGAAAAGTCTGGCTGAAGCGGATGCCGCGAAGATTCGCGACCAGGCAAGCGCCGACGCTAGTCTTGAACGGGAACGTATCCTTGGCGATTTGCGCGGCCAGGTCGCTGCGCTGGCTATGTCGGCAGCCCAGAAGCTGATCGGCGAGGCTCTTGATGAAAAGCGCCAGCATGAGCTGATCGACCAGTTCTTCTCTGGCGTGAAATCGGGTAAAGTGATCGTACTTGAAGATTCTGACTTGCAGGGCACTACTGCAGAAATCGTAAGCGCCCTGCCGCTCACTGATCCTGAGAAGGATGCCGTCCGGCGCGAAATCGCCGCCAAAGTGGGCGCTCAGACGGTCGCATTCCGGGTTGACCCTGATATCCTGGGCGGCCTGGTGGTCAAAGTCGGAGATAAAGTGCTTGACGGATCCGTAGCCGGACAGCTGGAGTTCTTGCGCGGTCGCCTGGCTTGATTTTCGTTTTCCAAAATAATAAAGAGGTTCCACTCAGGCGCGCGAAGCTTCCTGAATCTGGAAAAGACAAGGGAGATTTCAGATCACGCTGGGATGTGAAATCTCCCTTATAATTCATCCGATGCAGGAATTTTCCAATCCCAGCAACCCAATGTTTTCACAAATGTTTCATGGGCTGAGCGGCTTGCTCGAGCTGCCTACCAGCGACGCCAGGATCGCCGCTGTCACGATGGATTCGCGCCAGGTCGCTCCTGGCTTTTTGTTTGTCGCTGTCAGCGGAGGGGCGGCGGATGGTCACGGATTCATCTCCGATGCGGTTCGGCGCGGCGCGGCTGCAGTTGTTGGTGAACGCCCGCTGTGGGAGATCGCTCCAGATGGGCTGTCCGTCCCTTACCTGCGGGTAGAGGACAGCCGTTTTGCCCTGGCATTTCTTGCCGCGAGCTTTTCATGGTTTTCCCGCTAGAAAGCTGGCGATGATCGGGATCACAGGCACGGATGGTAAAACCACGACCGCCAACCTGGTTTATGAAATATTAAAGGCTGCCGGTCTGAGAGCGGGGATGATTTCGACAGTCAACGCGGTCATCGGGGAGCGGGTGCTGGACACCGGTTTTCACGTCACTACTCCGGACGCACCAAGCATCCAGTTTTACCTTTCCCAGATGGCTGATGCCGGGCTGACCCATGTCGTCCTGGAAGCGACGTCCCACGGGCTTGCTCAGGGGCGGGTTGCGGCTTGCGAGTTTGACTTTGGAGTGCTCACAAATATCACCCACGAGCATCTCGACTATCACGGCAGCTTTGAGGCTTATCGGGCAGCGAAAGCCAGGCTTTTCGAGGGGCTCTCGGAAACTGCAGAAAAACAGATTCAGGTCCAGCGTAGCGCGGCGCTTAACCGGGATGACAGCTCTTTTGATTTTCTTTCCAGCCGGACTCGCGTACCGGTGCGAAGCTACGGACTGTCTCGAGATGCTGATGTACGCGGAGAGGACGTCGAGCACCGGGGTGACGGGCTGGCTTTCACCGCAACCGGCGTCGACCTGGCTGGAAAACGGTTCAAGATCCCTGTTAAATCCCGGCTGCTGGGTGACTTCAATGTCTACAACTGCCTGGCTGCGGTGACCTTGACCCGGGCGCTGATGGATTAGAATCCGATCCGATCCGGCAAGGTCTGATGGCGATGAACCCTGTTCCAGGTCGAATGGAATCCATCGAGCTCGGCCAAGATTTTAGAGCGATCGTGGATTTCGCCCATACCCCTAACGCACTGAAAAGGTCGCTTGAGGCAGCCCGGAAACTGACCTCCGGCCAGGTCATTGCAGTTTTTGGATCGGCTGGACTGCGCGATAGGATGAAACGCAAGATGATGGCCGAGGTATCGATCCAACTCGCCGATCGGACTGTTTTGACTGCCGAGGACCCGCGCACTGAGCCGCTGGAGGAAATCCTGGCGGAGATGGCGGGGGGCGCGGGACGCTGGAGGCATCGAGGGAGAAAACTTCTGGCGCGTTCCGGACCGGCGCGAGGCGCTGCGCTTCGCAATCGGACTGGCGCAGCCGGAGGACCTGGTCATCACCTGCGGGAAGGGCCATGAGCAGTCGATGTGCTTTGGGGTTGTAGAATATGCCTGGGATGATCGGACGGCGATGTGCGCCGCGCTGGCGGAACGGCTGGGTCTTCAGGGTTTTGAAATGCCCTTCTTGCCGACGCCCCAGGATTGAATATTTCAAATCTTCACGGATCGGGACAAAGACGTCAAGAACCTTTGCACCCATGGGCCCTACCGTCACAAAGTGTTCGACGCCACCCGGGATGATCGCTATCTCGCCGGCCTTGATCAGGCGCGTTTTCTCCGGCGATCTCGAACACCAGCTCGCCTTCCAGGACATAGGTGCTTTGCTCATGCGGATGGCTGTGGCGGGGCAAGATGGTATCCGGGTCCAGCTCGGCAAGCGAAAGCATGTGTTCACTCCCCCAAAACGTGCGCGTCCGGAACCCAGGGAGGAAGCTTTAAAGGGTCGGTCAGCGGGGTAATGGAAGGACATGGATTTCGCCTACGGCTCGACAACCAGGCAGGTGAGCGTATCCATGACGCCGGGGATTGGCTGGATGTTGGAAGCGACCAGCTTTCCAAGGCGGTTAACATCTCCGGCATCGACGACTGCGACGACATCATAAGGGCCAAATGTCATGTGAGCTTCAATAATTCCTTCAGACGGCGCAGATTTCGGACGACTTCAGGGACCGAGCCTGGACGAACATGGACCAAAATATATGCTTTCATTTTTTTCCTCCGTGATTATTTTGAAGATTGTTCCGGTCGAAGGATAGACCAGCCAGTAGACTGCGGCGACCATCACCACGCCGCCGATGATATTCCCGATCGTAACAGGGATCAGGTTCTTGACAAAAAATTCCCCATGTCGATGAAGCGTAGTCGGCTGGTGTTTTCGCTATCATCTCCCAGAAGTGTTCATCGGCGAAAGTTCTTGATAAAAAACGCAATCGGGATGAAATACATGTTGGCGATGCTGTGTTCGAAACCCGCAGCGACAAACGCAGTGATCGGGAAGATGATCGCTGCAATCTTATCGATAGTGCTGCGGGCGCTGAAGGTCATCCAGACCGCCAGGCAGACCAGCGCATTGCACAAAATGCCCAGCGCGATCGCCTGGGAAATCCGAGTTCGACCTTGCTCTTCGCGATGTTCAAGAGCCGTCATCCCAACCGAGCCGCCGCCAAAGGTATATTGCTTTGCTGAAGAAGAGCACTGCTGCCGTGCCGATCGAGCCGACGAAATTGCCCATGTAGACGATCACCCAGTTGCGCAGCAGCGCGCGTCGTGGTGACTTTGCCGCTGGCCCAAGCCATCACGATCAGGTTGTTGCCCGTGAATAGCTCGGCTCCGCCAACAACGACCAGGATAAGACCAAGGCAGAAGACCAGACCTGCCAGGAGGCGGTTGAACCCATAAGGAAAACCGGTGGTGAAGGCAGCCTCTCCAGCGGCGTCTTTAATCGATATTCCCGCCGGCAACAACGGTCGTGGAAAAGATCGCGCCCAAAGCGATGAAAGCGCCGGCGAGGATCGAAAGCGCCAGCAGGGTCGATGCAGCCGTTTCGGCCTTGCGAACACCAACGTATTCCGCCCGCTTGGCCATTTCCGCAGGCATCAGAGCGTCAATGCGAATTTCTGTGCTCATAAAGTTAGAGTCTCCTTGGACTTTGTGAAATGCTTAACTTTCCAGGATAACACTGTTCGCTGTCAATTGCCAAGGGACATTAATCACTTTGAAGTTGTGAGAGTTCACAGGATTCTGGAATGTTATGAAGAGGAATTGAAGAGCTCACTCGAAGCGCAGGCTGGCCAGTGCACCGAAGATAAAGATGACCCCGATCACCGCTGCCGCGCCGGCAAGACCGATATTGCCGGCAACGTAGAGCTGGATCCCGCCTAGAAGAAAGGCTGAGAAGATCAGACCGAAAGCCAGCCCGCGCCACCGCCGCGCCAGCTTTTTCACTTGCAGAGACACTTCTGGGGCGCGGACGGCGATGTCGCCGCGCTCGAGCCTGGACAAGGCTGCATCCAGCTTTGTTGGGAGGAACAGGAAGGTCCTGGCCAGCTTACCTGTTTCCGACAACCAGCTCTCCCAACCTTTCCCGGCTTCTTCAGCGACGATTTTTCTGGCAAATGGGGCAAGATGCGCCCAAAGGTTGAACTGCGGATCAAGGCCTGTGCACATCCCGGAAAGGATGCCGACACAGCGTCCGAGAAAAATTACATTTTGGGGTACCTGGAAGGGCATTTCATAGATCAGCTCCCCGAACTCATCCGCCATGCCTTTCATCTCACGGTAGCTGACTGAGGTGAGCTCGGTCATATCCATGCCCCAAAACTGGTCGAAAACCTGAGAGCTGGCGCGTTCGATCAATTCCAGGTCCGCGTTCGGCAGCAGCATATCCATCATTTGATACCCGTGGACGACCCGAGACAAATCCCGCAGGCCAACTCCAATCAGCAATTCACGCAGCCCCATCCGCAAATTGTTGGGGACCTGCCCGGTCATCCCAAAGTCGACGAATGTGAGCACCCATTCGCGCCGCGAGCTTTCCCCCACACCAGGATTTTCCGACAGCGGCTGCACAAACAGGTTGCCAGGGTGCGGATCGGCATGAAAAAAGCCGTCTTCGAAGATTTGCTTCAGATATGTATCGAGCAACCGTCCAGCGACTTCCTCCCGGCGGACGCCCGCGGCTTCGATTGCCGGATAATCAGTAATCTTGATTGCGAACACATTCTCCAAGGTCAGGACCCGGCGGGTAGTGTGCGTCCAGCAGACATGGGGGACCCTTACGCCCTGGTAATCTTTGAAATTCTCTGCAAAGGTTTCAGCATTTCGGCCTTCGGAGAGATAATCGATCTCCTGGAACAGGATTCGCGTAAACTCATCGATCAGATCCGGGACGTTGGCGCGGCGGCGAATTGGCGGGTAACGGTTAATCCAACCACCGACGGTCCGCAACGCAGCCACATCGGTCTGGATGACCTGCTCGATGTCAGGACGCAGGACTTTGACCACAACTTCGCTGCAGAATTCCGGGAGCGATGAACCTTCTCCATTCGGGGAGTCAGCCGCCGGGTTGGTAATTTTCGCCTGATGGACCTGTCCTAATGAAGCAGCTGCCAGGGGAGACGGTTCGAACCAGCTAAAAAGATCTTCAAGCGGGGCTGAGAATTCGGTCTCAATCACCCGGCGGATATTTGCGTAAGCCTCAGGAGGGACCTCGTCCTGCAGCCCTTCGAGCTCATGGATAATTTCCGCCGGCAAGACATCGACCCGGGAGGAGAGGAATTGGCCTACCTTGATCAGCACACCGCCCATCTGAATTGCGAGCAGGCGGAAGGAAATCGCAGCTTTCTTGAGGCGGTCCGAACGGGTTTTTCTGCTCAACTGACGCAGACCGATGCGGGGGAATAACAGATCCCAGAGGACGATGCTGATCAATAATCGGGCGAAAAACCAGGTGATGCGGCGGTAGCGGGTGCGGATCATGGCTTCTGAGAATTATACTCGACCCAGGGATGAGGATTTCCCGCCAGCAGGAGCTCAAGGATGGGGGAGCCCAGGATGGATGCACGATCCGCAGGCTTCGCATTGGATTTCAGATCGACATTCTGTGGTATCCTTCACAAATCTGCTATGACCGCATTTTCACCCCAGGATTTTGGCCGGCTTTACGCTGATTTTGATTCCCCGATTGCAGAATTCGATTGTGGAGATCGCTGCGCCCCATACAACGAGCGGGGCGTCCCATTTTGCTGTGACACCCGCCACGCGGTGCCAACTGCCTACCTGGAGGAATGGGAATTTCTTCAGACCAGCACTAACCTCTGGCACCGCTGGGAGGGGAAGACTCCCGCAGAGACATCCCGGCTTGCTTCTCTTACTCCTGAAGGCCAGGTTTTAATCGCCTGTCTGGGGCATCCGCAGTGTCAGCGGGAATTCCGCTCGTTAGCCTGCCGTGCGTTCCCATTTTATCCATATATCAACCGGAAGGGCGAGCTTATCGGACTTGGTAATTTCTGGGAATACGAAGATCGGTGTTGGGTGATCAGCAATCTGCAAGTCGTCAGCCAGGAATTCCAGAGGAAGTTTATCCGAACCTTCGAACTGATCTTTGAAATGATGCCCGAGGAACGGGATGCATACCAGAGTTATTCTGAGTTGGTCAGGCGGACCTTTCGAAAAATGGGACGGGCAATCTTGCTTCTTCACCGCAATGGGAATTTTTACAAGGTCACGCCGACTCATGAGCGGCTTCGCCGAATCCCCCCGGAAACGCTGCCCAAGTTCGGAGATTATAAGGTCGCCGCTCAGCTTCCATTTCCTGATGAATTTGAGCCGTGGGTAGGAATCCCTTTAAATAATCGAAGAAAGTGATTTCCGAAAGTATAAATGATCCGCACTAAGAAAACGATCTGCCGGCGACCGTTCCGCGAAAATTGAAGGTGAGCCGCCATTCGATGTCAGCTGTCACGAAATCAACCGCAATGGAATTCAAGGCTCCCGAGCTTTTTCGGACCGATCGGAGAAGCGCAGGTCGGTGGATTCTTTCATATGCCCTGCATTATTGGTATCTGGATGTTTCACTGGTCGTCGGGGCAGTTGGAAACGCTGCTCTGGCCGCGCTGGTCCCGATTTTAATAGGCCGGGCATTCGGTGAGATCTTGAAAACGCCGCCCCGCACTGAGGAGCTGCTTCCGATCGCTTTGATCATCGCCGGCAGTCAAGTCTTGCGAGGGTTGCTTCAATTTGGACGAAATTTCAGCGCCGAGCTTTTAGGCCAGCGCATCGAGCGGGATATCCGCCACGAGCTTTATACAAGCTTGCTGGGGAAGAGCATGACCTTTCACAGCTTGCAGCCGATTGGGGATGTCATGGCTCGGGCGACGAACGATGTCCGGGAAGTCAATTTCCTCTTCAGTCCCGGGGTGAACCTGGTGATTGGCTCGGCGATCTTCATGATCATGCCGCTGATAGTCGCACCGCGTTATCATCCAGCCCTGATCCTGACCCCACTGCTCTTTATGATCGGGTATTTTTTGGCCCTCTGGCAGTATCTGAACGAGCTTAAGCCTATTACAGGTGATGTGCGGAAGGCATTCGGCGAGATGAACAGCCGTCTGGCTGAAGCAATTGATGGGATCGAGACTGTTAAAGGTATGGCTCAGGAGCAAAGTGAAGTAGAACGTTTCGGGAGCAACGCTCGTCGATTTCGGGATGCATTTATCCACCAGGGAGATGTCGAAGCGCGCTTTGTCCCGCTTCTGCTGCTCGGTTTTGCCGAAGCAGGCGGCTTGCTCCATTCGCTGATCCTGTACAACCAGGGCGCGGTCGGAAATCGGCCAGGTTGTGGCATATTTTGGGCTGATTTCAGCTCTTCGGTTTTCCAACCTTCACGTCATTGTTTGCATATTCTCAAATCTCGCTGGGGGTCTCTGGAGGACAGCGCATCCTGGACCTGATCAACCGCGAGAACAACCTCGATCAGAATCTTAGCGGTTCACAGGGACCGATGAAAGGCGATGTCGAGTTCAGGGGAGTTACTTTTGGTTATGACAGCGGGGATCCGATCCTGCAAGGGATTTCTTTCAAAGTCAAAGCGGGGCAAAGGGTAGCGATAGTCGGCCAGACAGGCTCGGGGAAGACTTCACTTGCCAGGCTGGTTAACCGGACGTATGACGTGCAGGCCGGACAGGTGCTGATCGATGGGGTCGATGTGCGCGATTGGAACCTGGAAGCGCTCCGTCGGAACATCTCGATTATCGAACAGGACATTTTCCTGTTCTCCAGGACGATCCGCGAGAACATCGCATTTGGGCTGCCGGATGCAGACGAGCAGCAAATTCGCGAGCTGCCCGGGCTGCTCAGGCGGACGAATTTATCCAGGGATTTGATGATGGGTATGACACCATGATCGGCGAGCGCGGCGTCACGCTTTCCGGAGGTCAGCGCCAGCGATTGGCGCTGGCGCGCGCCTTTCTGACGGACCCAAAGATCCTGATCCTGGACGATTCGACCAGCGCGATCGACAGCGCGACGGAGGATAAAATCCAACGGGCCATCTTCTCCGCAGCGCATGGGCGAACGACATTTATCATCACCCACCGATTATCACAAATTCGCTGGGCTGACCTGATCATCGTCCTGCGGAATGGACGGATCGAAGACTTCGGATCGCATGAAGACTTAATGCAGACATCCGAAGCTTATCGAAGGATTTTTCGAGAGTAGTCTATGGGTTTTTTCTCCGGATTAGACGCCGAACGGTACGACCGGCAGTATTCAGACAGCCAGCTTCTCCGCCGGATTGCGGGATATTTCCGGCCTTACACGGTGCAGTTAAGCCTGATCACGGTGCTGCTGCTGGTGATTGCAGGTGCAGGCGCGCTGACACCGGTATTGGTCGCACGGATTGATTGACGAGCTGCAAGCCGAATTTGCCGTTCGGACGGAATATCTTCTGTGCATGCTGGTTTTTGCAGCAGGTCTGGCAACCTGGCTGGCAAATTGGGGCAGGCGGCGGATGGTTGTACGGATCGTCGGGGATATCGTCTGGAAATTGAGAACAAACGCTTTCCAGGCTGCAGCCGACCACGACCTTTCTTTTTATGACGAGTTTGCCTCAGGAAAAGTGGTTTCCAGGATCACTTCCGATACTCAGGAATTTGGCCAGATGATAGTCCTGGTCACAGATCTGTTTTCGCAGATCATCCAGGCAGTCCTCTTAGGGATCATTTTATTCACAATCGAATGGAAGCTGGCATTGCTGCTTATGGCGTGTCTGCCGGTTGTATTCTTGATTGCAATCGGCTTTCGCAAGCTGGCCAGAGGAGGTAACCCGCGCCGGGATGCGCGCCATGGCAAATGTCAACTCAACGATCAAAGAAACGGTAAGCGGGATCGCCGTGGCGAAGAATTTCCGACAGGAAGCCAGCATTTTTACCGAGTTCAATGCCGCCAATCAGGTTTCATATCGAGTGAATGTGACCCGGGGGTTGGTGCTTGGCATGGTCTTCCCGGTGCTGAACGCGTTAGGAGGCATCTTTACAGCCGTGCTGGTTTATGTCGGTGGATTGAGCGTTGCCGAAGGAGTGGTCACTGCCGGGGCGTGGTTCTTATTTATTCAGAGCCTGGACCGTTTCTTTTTCCCGGTCTTAAATCTCTCGGCATTTTGGGCGCAGGTGCAGCAGGGTCTTTCGGCGTCCGAGCGGGTGTTTGGATTGATGGACGCCGAGCCACAGGTGGTGCAGATCAACTCGAGCCCGGTCCCTCATCTGAAAGGTGAAATTTGCTTCGATGGCATCTGGTTTCGATATTCCGACAAAGAGCCTGTGCTGTGCGATTTCAACCTGCATATCGCGGCTGGTGAAACGATCGCGCTGGTCGGGCACACCGGGGCTGGAAAATCGTCGATCGCCAAGCTGATCGCCCGTTTTTATGAGTTCCAAAAAGGCACGAATCTGCATCGATGGAGTGGATATTCGCTCGCTCGACCTGCATCAATACCGATCCCGGCTGGGGATCGTATCCCAAATCCCATTCTTGTTTGCCGGAACTGTTGCAGAGAACATCTGTTACGCGTGTCCTGACGAATCTGCTTACGAAGAGATCCAACATATCGCCCAGCGGATCGGGGATGGAGAGTGGCTGGAGTCGCTCCCGATGGGTCTGGAAACCGAGGTCGGCGAACGAGGCTCAAAACTATCGATGGGGCAGCGCCAGCTCGTTTCGCTGATGCGGGTTCTGATCCAAAAACCAGCGATCTTTATCCTCGACGAAGCGACCGCAAGCATCGATCCATTCACCGAATGGCAGATCCAGCAGGCGCTGGCCATGATCCTGGCGGATACCACCAGCATCCTGATCGCTCATCGACTATCAACAGTAAAAGCTGCGAACCGGATCATTGTCCTCGAGGACGGGAAAATTATTGAGGAGGGGGATCATGAAGGGTTGTTGAAACGAGGCGGCAATTACGCCTCCCTCTATACCACCTATTTCCGCCACCAGAGCCTGGCGTATATCGAGCAGGCAAGAGAATTGGTGGAATAATCACGCTCAGCAACCATTCGGGGTAGAATATTGCTTTGATGGCTTATCCTGCAGAAATAACCCTGCGGCCCGGCGTTCCGGATTTTCTCGATCTGCCCTGGGACCTACCGATTGCGGAGTGGGAGGGTCAAGTTGCTCGGCTTGAAGTGGTACCCCGAGGACTTTCAAGGCACCCGGTCGTATTCGTCAATTACGGCGGTGTGCTTTATGCCGTAAAAGAGCTGCATCTCGGATCGGCAGAGCGGGAATACCAGATCCTGCTGCTGGCGCAGGAAGCCCATCTCCCATCGGTCGTTCCAGCCGGTTTTGCCGAAACCAACACTCGCCTGGGGAGGCGAAGCATCCTGATCACTCGCTTCCTCGAAAATTCGCTCCCATATCGAATGCTTTTCATGAGCCAGGGTTTTGAGAGATACCGGATGCACCTGCTGGATGCAATTGCCGGGCTTTTGGTCCAGCTTCACCTGGCTGGCTTTTATTGGGGCGACTGCTCGTTATCGAACACGCTGTTCCGGCGCGACGCCGGGGCGCTGCAGGCCTATCTGGTAGACGCTGAGACGGCAGAATACCATGAAGGTTATTTCTCCCCAACGCTTCGGTTTCACGACCTTCAGATCATGTCTGAAAACCTAAGCGTCGAGCTAAAAGATCTGCAGGCATCCGGTTTGCTGATCAATATGGATGTACCGGCGGCAGAAGCCGGCCGATATATCCAACGGCGATACCAGCAGCTTTGGGCGGAAATTACCCACGAGGACACCATCCAGCCGAACGAGCATTATCATATCCAGGACCGCATTCGAGCATTGAATGAGCTGGGATATTCCGTCGGAAATGTTGAGCTTGCACAGCTCGAGAACGGCAGCCAGCTTCGCCTGCGTGTCTTTGTCACCGACCGTAACTTTCACCGCGAACAGCTGTACAACCTGACCGGACTGGATGTTGAGGAGATGCAGGCACGCAAGATGATGAATGAGATTCAGGAAGAGCGCGCCACCCAATCCCAATCCAGCAGCCGCAGTGTACCGTTGAGCGTCGCGGCGTATCATTGGTTGGAAAACGTGTATGCACCCGTGGTAGCTCGGCTGCAACCGCTCGTCGATCCGAATATGACGTCCGCTGAATTGTACTGCCAGGTGCTGGAGCACAAGTGGTTCCTATCGGAACGCGCCCAAAGGGATGTAGGTCATCAAGCGGCCACAGATGACTACATGGAGAAATTCGGCGTCCAGTGAGCTTTCAGGTCTGATAACTGATGGGGGCATGATCCGGTTTAGAATCATCGAGCCATGCTCACGCGCGATTTAATCCCGATCTTTTCAGCCTTTTCTTTTGCACGCGCGCACTTCACGGCAAAAGAATTGACCGCCAGGCGATTGTTATTTTTTTTCCTGGCGGGAGGATTTGCGGTTGCTGGTTTTTTCTTGCTGGTTGGCGGAATAAGCCTGCTGGCTGACCAGGCGCTTCGATACCCTTCATTAAAGATTGCAGGGGCGCTTGCCTTTCTTGCAGCCCTTGGTCTCACTCCTTTTTCCGGATATCCTGAAAAAGACATTTGAACCGCTGGTGAGAAAAAACCAGCCGATTTTTCAGATTCAGCAGGACTTGGGGTGCGAGCTGGCAAGATCGTCAGATCTTTAACCAAATCAGTGCAGCTCTTCAAAGAGCTGTCGATAAGGCTGCTTCTCCTGATTCTTTTCATCTTTATATCCTGGACTCGCGAAATGGATATTACGCTGCGTTGAAAAATGGAAGCGGCAGGCCAAGCAGCGATATCCGCTTCGCGGCTTCCAGCTGGCTTGTGCAGTCGCTGGCCCAAAAAAACCATTCTATGCATCTGTCTGATCTGCTTGAGATGTCCGAGCTATCCAAGGGGGAACGGGCCAGGCTTCACCTGCTGAACGCGGACCTGTTTGTCCCACTTCAAGGAGCCGACCGGCTGGCTGGATGGATTGCATTAGGCAAGCGGGAATCCGGAGAGACGTATCATGGGCAATGCGTGCAGGTCCTGGAAAGCATCAGCAACCAGGCAGCTTTAGCGGTCGAGCGCGCCCAGTTTGCGTTGGATGCAGATCGGTATGCACGCGAACTGAATGTGCTGACCAGGGTTGCCCAGGGAGTCAGCTTCACGATGACTTTTGATGACATCCTGGAGATGCTTGCGACTCAAGCAAGTCAGGTACTGCCAGCAAGAAATTTCTGCATCTCCCTGCTGGACGCCGAAACAGGAGTCGATCAGAAACGCTTTCTATCTGGAAAATGATGAAAGGCTGAAGGAAAACGAAAACCGGCCGATCCCGGCAGGGCAGGGGTTGGAGCGGGAAGTAATAACCACTCAGCGCTGGATGATGACCGATGATTATGAGCGTGAATGCCGACGGCGCTCGCTGATTCCCTTAACCAAGGGAATATTTTCATGGATGGGAGTCCCGCTGAATGCGGGTGAGGCGACTATCGGGGTTATCAGCGTTTCGAGCCGTGATCCAGGGATCATTTTTACAGAAGATAATAGAAGTATGCTCCAGGCAATTGCCGACCAGGCTTCTGGGGCGACTTTTAAGGCCCGCTCGCTGGCCGAATTTGAAAGGCGTGCTCGCCAGCTGGCAAAGTTGAATGAAATCAGCCTGTCCCTGAATTCAACCCTGGAGGCGGCGCGCTGGCGAACCAGGCCTTGAGCAGCGCATCAGAATTGCTCGGCACAGAAGCCGGGTGCCTGTTCACGATTGATCCTCAGAGCGATGAGCTGATCTTAGAAGCAGCATGCGGAAAAATAAAAAATGGACAGCTCGGGGAACGATTACCTGCAGACACCAGAATAGCCTATGATGCCCTCCGAACGGGCCAGGTGGTGATTGAAAATGACACCAGAGAACGGATTGATTGGTTCGATCAAAATGATGGAAGCACGAAACCTCAGGCTTTGAACCTGATTTCGGATCCCGATGCGGATCCAGGATCGGATGATAGGGGTCATTGAACTGATCAACAAAGCAGATGGCTCTCCTTTTTCACACTCAGACCAGGAGCTGCTGACAGCATTCACAAGCCAGGCGACGATAGCGATGGAAAACGCCCGGCTCTACACGCTCACCGACCAGGCGTTAGCGGCTCGCGTGGAGGAGCTCTCGGTCATGCAGCGCATTGACCATGAGCTGAACGACAGCCTGGACATCGAGCGGGCTATGAGGCTTACTTTAGAATGGGCGATGCGCCAATCCGGCGCCGAGGCAGGTCTGGTCGGCGCCTGGGAAGATCCTGATGTCCGGGTGATGGCATTCCAGGGGTATGAAGAAAAGATGGATGCCTTTCAGGTTCTTCCAGGAAGGTAAATCGGAAAAGGTTGCCAGCCTGAAGATCATTCGTCGAGCTGCAGAGACTGGTCGTCCAATGCTCGTGGAGCTTGATGGCACTTTGGAAGCAGAATGGTTGCTGGATGGCACCCGGTCGCAGTTAGCGATCCCAATCCGGCGAGAGCAGAAGATTATCGGGATTCTGTTTCTTGAGAGCCGGGCGAAGTTTTCAGATCCGGCGGCGCTCTTAGGTTCTTTAACAAGACTGAGCGATCACGCCGCCATAGCGATCGCAAACGCAAGGCTTTATGAGGAGGTGAAGGCTGCGAACATGGCGAAATCGCAATTTGTATCTTTTGTGGCGCATGAGCTAAAAAACCCGATGGCTTCGATTAAAGGCTACACCGAGCTTGTTGCAGGAGGAATGGCTGGTCCAGTTAACGAAATGCAGTCTGGTTTTTTGGGGACCGTACGTTCAAATGTCGATCGGATGAATACCATTGTGAGCGACTTGAACGATCTGACAAAAATTCAGGTAGGCAACCTGAGCCTGAATTATCGGGCTCTGAACTTAAGCCAGGTTCTTGATGAAGTCGTCAGCTCGCTATCCAGTCAGATTAAGAAAAGAATCAGCAACTGTCGATCGTGCTCGAGGACGACCTCCCATCTTTATGGGCTGATCCGTCGCGCCTCAATCAGATCGTCACAAATCTGCTGAGCAATGCGCATAAATATACGCCTGAAAGCGGACAAATCACAATCGGAGCGAAGCGGTATGCTCACACTGAAAGCGAGTCCGGCAACCTGGAGCTCCTCCATATCTGGATTTAGGATCGCGGGATTGGGATTGCGGAGGAAGACCAGGCGAAAATTTTCCAGCTGTATTTTCGAGCCGATCACGCCAGGGATATGGCTCCCGGAACTGGACTGGGTTTAGCGATAACACGCAGCCTGATCGAGATGCAGGGGGAAGGATCTGGTTCGAAAGCCAGGTGAATGAGGGAACGGCTTTCCACTTTACGATCCCAGCGGCAGAAATCCAGTGAAAGTCCAGCCGTTAACTATAATTATTGGATGAAAAAAGTGGAGCGACATGTTCAGCGAACTGCGCTGACGATGAAGACCAGGGATGAAAAACAAAAACAGTAGATCGCAAAAATATACAGCGGTCGTCGGGCGACAAAGCTGAGCATCCAGGGGATTGAAAAATAGCTGACGACTGCAGAGGCGATGAATCCGGGGATGAAAACAGCAGGAACCGACAGGTTCCCATTAAGGTCCACCATGTCCATACAAGCTGCCAGACCGGCTGCGAGCATAATCGGGATTGACATCAGGAATGCAAAGCGCGGCAGCGGCCTGACGAGGTAGACCGCGCAGCATTCCTGCGGTTATCGTCGAGCCAGAACGAGATATCCCTGGAAAAATGGCGACCGCCTGGGCAAGCCCTATCCACAGAGCATCGCGCCAACCCGGCTCGTCCTTCAACGCAGCTCGTGAGCTGAGCTTCTCAGCCGCAATCAACATACCGGCTGTGATCATTAAGAAGAACGCCGTGATCTAGAGGGCTGGCAAAAGCACGCTCGACAAAGCACTTCAAACTCAGGCCGATCAATCCAGCCGGGATCGTAGCAAGGATGAGCAGCCAGCCGAGGCGAGCCTCGGTCTCGGCAAAAGGTTTCTTCTGGAGCAAACAGCGGAGCACAGAACTGAAAATATCGGTCAGATCATGCCAGAAGTACGCAATCACAGCGATCAAGCTGGCGACTTGTACCATCACATTAAAGAAGAAAGTCTCTACTTCTGGCAGCTCCCAGCCAAGCAGATAGGGGACAAGCACAAGGTGGGCGGAGCTGGATACGGGCAGGAATTCCGTAAGTCCCTGAACGACGCCGAGCAGAATGGATTGAAAAAGACTCTATAATGATGATGGGCTGCCTTTTATTTTATATTTTTTTAGCAAGATTTCGCGGCGGTTTGCTCGAAAAAATTTCACCTGGACTTTAGTCCACCAGAGCCTGACCTGACAGGAAATCTTCGGCAAATTGATCGAAACAACCGGTGAGAATTGCTGTGCGAATCTTACGAGCAAGGTCAATCAACGTATGGAGGTTGTGAATGGAGAGCAAGGTTGCGGCAAGCATTTCACGGCCAACGATTAGATGCCGGATGTACGCCCGGCTGAACTGGCGGCAAGTGTAGCAGGAGCAGTCCGAATCAATGGGTAGTTGATCGTGAGCGAAAGTCGCATTCATCAGGTTCAGGCGACCCTTTTGGGTCATCGCTGCATTGTGACGTGCAAGCCGCGTCGGCAGAACGCAGTCGAAAATATCCACACCCCGCAAGACGCCATTCACCAGGTCCTGAGGGGTTCCTACGCCCATCAAATAACGCGGCTTATCTTCAGGCAGCACATGATCCACGACATCCAGCACTGCGTGCATTTCGGCTTTGGTTTCACCAACCGACAGACCGCCGATTGCGTGCCCGGGAAAGCCCAGGCTGGAAATAAAGCGTGCAGAAGCCTCACGCAAGTCTGGAAAAATGCCTCCCTGGACGATTCCAAAAAGCGCCTGGTCAGGTCTGGTTTTCGCCTGCAGGCAGCGTTCAGCCCAGGTGTGTGTGCGTTCTAAAGCCCGTTCATTGTAAGCCCGGTCCGACGGCGTTGAACATTCGTCGAATGCCATGATGATATCTGCACCCAGGTTTTCCTCGATCGCGATCGCTTTCTCGGGCGTGAAGCGGTGCAGGGAACCATCGATGTGACTCTTGAAGGTCACCCCGTCTTCGTCAACGCGGCGGGAATCGGCCAGCGAGAAGACCTGGAAACCGCCGGAATCGGTGAGGATGGGTTTGGGCCAGCGCATGAATTCGTGCAGCCCGCCTATCTCAGCGATCAGCTCGTCGCCTGGACGCAAGTAAAGATGGTAGGTGTTCGCAAGGATCAGAGATGCTTCAATTTCTTCCAGCTGCGCTGGTGAAACGGCTTTTACGGTTGCCTGCGTCCCGACAGGCGCAAAAACAGGCGTCTCCAACACGCCGTGATGCGTTCGGAATAATCCAGCTCGAGCGCGACCCTGGCAGGCTTGAATCTCAAAGCTGAACATAGCTGAAGTTGGATAGGGTCGGCTTTCTTCCGGAGACATGGCGGACTGATTATACCGCTGATTTTCGGGCAGCCTTGTGTGATCAACCTCTGTTGAAGATCATATTCTCCGCCTGTCATTCATCATGATCGGCGCCGTACGGCTGGTTTTGGGATGTGAAGGTGCGGTATAATTCTCAGGCTGAATTGTCCCCAATCCTTTCATATTTTGGGGGACATTCTGTGTGAAAGCACTTTCAGGAGGAAAAATATGGAGATTATGAACCTACCAGGTCCCAAAGCTCGGGCGCTTGTAAAGCGAGATCACGATGTAATCTCCCCGTCCTATCCGCGCGGCTATCCGTTTGTGATGGATCATGGCAAGGGGACTGAAGTCTGGGACGTTGACGGCAATCGTTTCCTTGATTTCGCCGCCGGGATCGCTGTGGTTTCGACCGGACACAGCAATCCGGCAGTCGTCAAGGCAATCCAGGATCAGGCGGAAAAATTTATCCATATTTCTTCTGATTTCTACCATGAAAAATGGGTGGAACTGGGTGAGAAGATCAACGAAATCGCCCCTTTCCTGAACAATGCGATCTCCTTTATGACCAATTCTGGCACGGAAAGCGTTGAAGCCGCGATCAAGCTGGCCCGTCAGCACACCCGCGCAACCGAGTTCATCGGTTTCCTGGGTGGATTTCATGGGAGGACGATGGGAGCCGTCTCATTCACTGCCAGCAAGCCGGTCTACCATCGCGATTTTTACCCATTGATGAGCGGTGTCGTGCACGTGCCGTTTCCTGATCCGTACCGACCGCTCCTTGAGACAAAACCCGGTGAGGAATATGGAGCGGCAGTTGTTCGGTACATCGAGGAACAAATCCTGGGTCACCTGCTCCCGCCGGAAGATGTGGCTGGAATCCTGGTCGAGCCGATCCAGGGTGAAGGCGGGTATATCGTGCCTGCGCCCGGTTTCTTCCCTGCGCTGCGCGAGCTTTGCGACCGTCATAAGATCTTGCTTATCGCTGATGAAGTCCAATCAGGGATGGGTCGGACCGGGAAATGGTGGGCAATCGAGCATTTTGGCGTGGAGCCGGACATAGTTTGCACGGCAAAAGGGATTGCTTCCGGTGTGCCGCTGGGTATCATGTTTGCAAAAGAAGAAGTGGTCACCTGGAAGAAAGGCGCCCACGGCAATACCTACGGTGGAAATCCATTGGCGTGCGCCGCGGCTTTGGCGACCATTGACCTCATCGATAACGGCTACATGCAGAATGCCACCGAAATGGGCGGCTATTTGATGGGTATCCTTAAAGAGATGATGCTCCAGCACCCTTCGATTGGAGAGGTGCGCGGGAGAGGCTTGATGATTGGGGTGGAATTTGTTAAGGATCCCGATACTAAAGAGCCGGATTTAAAACTTCGAGATATGATCGTGGACAATGCTTTTCTGCGCGGTTTACTGCTGCTGGGATGCGGGTCGAGCGTGATCCGGTTAGCTCCCCCTCTGAATGTGACTCGGCATAAAATTGACGAAGCAATGGAAATCTTTGAAGAGGCACTCCAGGTAAGCGAAACCGACATCGAATCGAAACCGTCTGAGGCCTACGTCCTTGCTCCCTGATTTACGCGTCCGCCAACGGGATTATCTGCTTGAGATTTCGCGCGCTATAACCCAGGAGCTTGACCTCAGTAAAGTACTGGCGCGGATCTTAAATATTTCGATTGAGATGCTTGCAGGACAGGCAGGCTTGATAGCATTGCGCGAGATGCAAGTCGGCTGGCATGTAGCCGTTTCGCAGGGGATCCCACCGGCGTTTTTACGTCAGCTTGAACCGCTCGTTGCGACCGTCTCCGAGCATGAAGAGCCAGCGCGCTACGAGCTGCCGGAGATAAACCGGCTGCTGCAAAACCTGACCCGTTCCGCAAGCCTGGGGTTGCTGAGTGGAGTGGCGCTGCCCTTGATCGCTCGCAATAAGCTTATTGGGCTGCTGTTCATCTTTCGCAATTATCTGGGGATTTTCTCCACAAACGACAAAGCGCTCTTGCAGAGTTTTGCAGACCAGGCGGCAATCGCCGTTCAAAATGCCCAGCTTTATACTCAAATCCGGAAGGAAGAAAATCGGCTGGCTGCGCTGCTTGATTCGCTGGCAGATGGAATTCTGATCCTTTCAGCCGATCATACTGTCGAACACTGCAATCCGGCGCTCTCACGCATGTTGGGGAAACCTATCCAGGAGATCCTCGGTTCCAATCATTCTGAAATCATCCGCTGGGCATCTCAAAAGGATGGCCTGACCCTGGAACAAGCCGAATTTGGAGGCTGGCCATTAACTCCAAATGCCACTTTGTATGTAGAAGGCGACCTGGAGCGAGCCGAAAAACAGCCCCTGCCGGTAGGTGTTACTTACTCGCCCTTGCTTTCTCCAGAAGACTCTCTGGTTAATGTGATCGCTTCCGTCCGGGATATTACTCGCTTTCGTGAAGCCGACGAATTAAAAAGCACGTTTGTCTCGGTCGTCAGCCACGAATTAAAAACACCGGTGGCGCTGATCAAAGGATATGTAAGCACCTTGCGCCGTGAAGATGCCGTCTGGGAACGGGAAGTCATCAGCGACAGCCTGGAAGTGATCGAAGAAGAAGCCGACCGGCTGACCGGTTTGATCGAAAATCTGTTGGACGCCACCCGTCTGCAGTCTGGAACGCTTTCGACCAACCTTTGCGATGTCGCCCTGGATCATCTTGCCACGCGGATGGCTGAAAGGCTGCAGACCCAATCAGACCGCCACAAGATCAGCGTCGATTTTCCAGCCGGATTTCCGATTATCTTGGGTGATGAGGATCGACTGGCTCAGGTCTTTTCCAACTTAATTTCGAATGCGATTAAGTATTCCCCGAACGGAGGGGAGATCCGGATCCAAGGGCAGGTCCGCCCGGACCAGGTTGTCGTTTGTGTGAGTGATCAAGGTCCAGGGATCGCTATCAGCGATCTGCCGCATGTCTTTGACCGTTTTTACCGCTCGTCTGAGGCCACGAAGACGACCAAGGGTGCGGGATTAGGGCTTTATCTTACCCGAGCGGTCATTGAAGCGCATGGTGGCCGGATTTGGGTTGATCCGAAACCGGGGGAAGGGGCCCGGATTTGTTTTTCGCTGCCGCGTGAACGGACTGACCAGCGCAGCCAGATGTACTAATCTATTTTTTTCAGGGAGACCCTAATGCCGAAAATGCAAGTGAACTGTCCACAATGCCGTCAACCACTTGTTGCTGATGTTCAGCAGCTTTTTGACGTGAATACTGACCCTTCCGCAAAGCAGCGTTTGCTTTCTGGTGCATACAACCTGATCCAGTGCCAGGTATGTGGCTTTCAGGGAAACCTCTCCACCCTGGTGATATATCATGATCCGGAAAAAGAGCTTCTGCTCAGCTTTGTGCCTGCGGAGATCGGCTTACCGCGCAACGAACAGGAACGGATTATCGGTGGTCTGATCAACCAGGTTATCAATGCGCTGCCGCAGGAAAAGCGCAAAGGATACTTATTTAACGTTCAATCCACGCTTACGATGCAGGGTCTGGTTGAGCGAGTCCTTGAAGCGGATGGAATCACGAGGGAGATGATCCAGGCCCAACAACAACGCTTGAGCTTGCTGCAGCGGCTGGCAAGTGCGAAAGATGAAGCCACGCGGGTGGAAATTGCCAGGCAGGAGGATGAGATCATCGACCAGGAGTTCTTCATGCTCCTGAACAAATTGGGAGAAGCGGCAATGGCAAGCGGAGATCGAGAATCTGCCCAACAGCTCGTTGAGCTGCAGCGAAGCCTGCTGCCTGCGACGACCTATGGACAACAGCTTAAAGCCCAATCAGCTGAGATCGAAGCGGCGATGAAGGACCTGCAGGATGCCGGCCAAAACCTCACAAGGGAAAAAATGCTCGAGCTGTTGGAAAAAGCACCGAACGAGACGCGCCTGAACGCGCTGGTCAGCCTGGCCAGGCCGGCATTAGATTACAGTTTTTTTCAACTTCTAAGCGAGCGGATTGACCGGGCGCGCGGCGATGGTAGAGATCGACTGGTGGAGCTGCGAACGAAACTGCTAGACCTGACCCAAGAAATCGACCGTCAGGTTGAAGCACACCGGCAGGAATCCCACGAGCTCATTGAAGCGCTTTTGAAGACGGATCGACTTGAAGAAGCAATCGGGCAAGTCCTCCCGGCAATCGACGAGATTTTCATCAAGGAATTGGATGCAATGCTTAAGGAAGCCAGGAGCAAAGGTGACTTTGATAGATCGGGCAAGCTTCAGAAGATTGCTGATCTCTTGGAAAAAGCACAAGCCCAACCACCGGAAGTCGCCCTGGTTCAGGAATACCTGGAGTTAGAATCGGACGAATCCCGTCAGGCGTTCCTGGACAGTCACAAGGAAGCCATCACGCAAGAATTCTTGGACCTTTTGGCCAATTTCTCGCTTCAAGTTCAATCCAGCAAGGACAAGCAGTTAGCCGAACACGTACAATCTGCCCACCGATTGGCGATGCGATTTAACATGAAGCGGAATTTAGGGTCAGGATAGAAGGACCACCAATCCTAAAGCGGAGGGTTTTCGAGGCGTAAACCGTGGCCGCGTACCGTCACAATGTACTCGTGTGACGGGTCGATGCGTGCAATCCGGTCGCGCAGGCGCCGGACCAGGGCATCGAGGGCCTGTTCCGAGATATCGAAAGCCTGGCTATCGCCCCATACGACAGAGACAAGATCCGGTCGGGTGACAACCCGGCCCTGGTTGTCATACAGCACCTCGAGCAATCGGAACTGTGATGCAGAAAGCGGTGGGAGGATTTCTTTTTCTTTGATCCGACCTTCGCCAACCGAAGTTCGGATATACACCCGCCGGGATTTTTTCTCCAGGAATAAGCGCCTGGCTTCCGATGCGGCAAGCGGAGCCGTCCCGGGCGGGTTGATGAGATCAATAATCTCGGATGGTTGATTTTCAAGCGGAATGGTGGAGTCTGAGCTCAAGAATACAAAACGCTGAGCCAGCGCGATCTGGATAGTATCTCCGTCTTTCAGATAAACCGGGGCAAGTAATTGCGCGCCGTTATGATGGGTGCCGTTTTTGCTACCGAGGTCTTCGAGCAAGACCCCTTCAGGTTCTATTTGGAAGCGCGCATGGTGCCTGGAGACCTGGCGATCTGAAATTACGATGTCGCAGTTTTCCTCCCGGCCGAGGACGAACTCCTTGTGCAGCGCCCATCTTTGACCGTTTAATGGGCCGGATTGGGCGACCAGGAATGGAACCTCATCGCTGTATTTCGCCATTGCCACGCCTCCACGGGTATAATATCATAAATTCTCGCCGGTCTGCAACCTCCTGGTTGAATATTTCAACCGGGAGATGAGGAAAGAAAGCCCTTCAAAAAACCGATATGCCTACGCCGCTGAAAACCGCTGAAGTCCTGCGCGGCCGTTATCGAATCGTAAATATTATTGGCCAGGGAGGAATGGGGAGTATTTATCTGGCTGATGATCTTCGCCTGGAAGGCCGCCAATGCGCACTTAAGGAGGTCGAGCACGACCGCAGCCTGTCAGCAGAGCTTTTGCGCGAGGCGCGTGATCAGTTCCTGCGCGAGGCAACCGTCCTCGCAAGATTGGATCACCCCAATTTACCGAAAGTTTCTGATTTTTTCTCGGCCGGAGGCCGAGATTACCTGGTGATGGACTACGTCCCAGGAAAAGACCTGCGGCTCATGATTAACGATGCCAGGCAGAAGGGTGGTTTTCTCGCTGAGCGGGACGTCTTGAACTGGGCCAGCCAGATTGCCGATGCCCTCTCTTACATGCACCACCAGGACCCCCCGATCCTGCACCGGGATATCAAGCCCAGCAACCTGAAGCTTACCCCTTCTGGATTGGTGAAGCTGGTCGATTTTGGCCTGGTAAAAATCCTGGCACTGGATGAAGTGACCATCACAATCCTTCAGGGGAGAGGCACAGCACTCTACACACCGCTGGAGCAGTACGGCGGAGACACTGGACATACCGATGCACGCAGCGATATCTATGCATTTGGCGCAACCCTTTACCACCTGCTGACGAACCAACCACCGCTGGAAGCCAGGGAGCTTTTCCTGAATCCCAACGCACTGACGCTTCCTCGCCAGATTAATCCGGAGCTGAGCCAGAAGACGGAGCGGGCTGTGCTGTGGGCGATGAGCCTGCATCCTGATGAGAGACCGGAAAGCGTTGCCGGTTTCCGGGATGCGTTATTAGGCAGCTGGGATCCTATTACTAAACCTGGCAAATTATTGCCGTCCCCTTCGCTCCTCGACCTTTTGTCTTCCCCGGTCGAGCGAGCTTTGATCTGGCTGTCGGCGGCAGCAATGCTGATCAGCCTGGCAGCAACATTATTCCGCTAATACGGCTCAGTCCTTTTTGGACTTGCGCCGCCTGAGAACCTTCTCAACGGCTCGCCAGCAAAGGGCGGCTGCCAGCCCAATCATGATCCCGGCTGCTGAGACGATAAAAATACTCCATGATACTGAGAAATCCAGCAGCTTCCGGCTGCCGGGGAGCTCAGCCGCCAGGTAGGAGTAAGCCAGCAGACCACCGATCAGGGACAAAATCCAGCTCGAATCCCCCAGCGAAGGTTGCCTACCTGGGCTGCAAGCCTGTAGATGCCGAAAGAAAGCCCAAACGATATCAGGACAGCGATAAGCCATTCATTTAACCCGGGCTGAGGCGGAAGCTCCGGTTCGGGTGTTGGAGTGATCGGAGCCTGCGGTGTTGCCGTGGAGGGAAGGGGAGTCGCGGTGCCGGTCGGCTCGACCGTCGGTGTCAGCGTAGCAACTATACCGTTCGGAAGCGGGATATCCAAACTCAGGACGTCAGAGCGGGCGCTCTCGCTTTCAGCAGTGATCTCAAGGATCCCAGGGCTGACAATAGCATAGGTTGTACGGGCGATCCCTTCTTGGGTGTAGGCAATCTGCCGTACGCTTGTGAGCTCATTTCCATAAGAGAATATAAAATTAACAGGGGTGCCATCAGGGACTGGATTACCGTTAAAGTCATAAATCACCCCGGCTCGCAGAGGGACCATGTCGCCAATTCGATACTCGGGCGGCGGGAGCGGCTCTGGCGTGGTCGTTCCTGTGATCACCTGTTGGGATGATGGAATATCAAATTCAAGCGGGATCGTAAAATCCGGGTCTGGGAAGAGCGCATCGTTAAGATCGTAACCAATCCCAGGAACCGAAACAGGCGGTGAGCCGGTTGCCCGGAGCTCTCCAAAAAGCAGGTATGCCGCTGCGTCGATAAACGGGGAGACTTTGCTGTACAAACCGTAATAAGCAGTCAGCTTCGAGATGTTGGTTGCATCCAGGTAATAGGGTGCAGTCATTGCAAAGACGATCAGCCGTTTTTGCTGAAAGAGATCAGGCCGCTCTGCCAGGAATCGCTTCAATATCTCGAAAGAAGAGATGTCTTGGCTGTCTCCAAGCATGGCCATCACGATCCAATTCGCTCGATTTCAGGTCGCGCTCCAGGTCAGGCTGGTCGGCGCTGACGTTTAGAAGCACTTCCAGGTCATCAAACGAATAGGAAGAAAGGCTGTTGGGGGACACCAGGCCCCCGCTCTGAGAGCCGTAAAGGCGGATGACCGCGTCTTCAAGGGATTCTAATCCCATCGTCGGAGTTGGCGGGCAGTACGAACACTGTTGAGCATTTCGAGTATCAATGATAAAAACGATCCGGTCATTCTGGTTAGGAGGATCTGGAATTATGGTATCCAGCTCGGCCTGCGAGGGACTCAGCAGCGTAGCTGCGCTGCGAGCCACTTCGAACGTTGTTTCCTTATCCAACCCGACTTCCTGAAGCCCATTCGGATCAGGGAGGACGCTCTCTAAATCGAAGTCGGGATAGATGCGGTATTTTAATGTCAAAATGCGCTGAACAGATTCGTCTACTCGCTGGGCGAAGGCTGCATCCTCACGGAATTTCTGGGCGAAGAATTCCAGAGTTCGAACCGCTTCCGAATAGGAATCCGTATCGTTGCTGGTCGAGAAATCTGCGACATACAAGATGTCGTTCCCGGCCAGGAAGGCATTCAATGTCACCCGGCGAGGATCAAAGGTCTGGTTGGTCAGCTCATAGAAGCGGCGAACAGCCATGTTTCCCAGATCATCGCTGATCAGGATTCCGCCATTCTCGCGCCAGTTTGCCAGACCGGGCTGTTCCATCAACAGGCTCAATGCCTGCGGATCCAGGCTGACCGGTCGGGTGGTTGCCCTGATGTTGCCTTGAAGTCCCTGGTAGCGAATATGAGAAGACAGCAGAGCATCGGCGGTCTCTTCAGCCGATAATGCGTTCCCGGTTGTTGCGAGGAAAGGGGCCAGATCGATGCTTTTAAGCTCATCCAAGGATTTTCGGACAGTAGCGACTTCTTCTTCCGGGAGCCTGTCGGAGCCACCGTGTCCAGGGAAATGCTTTGCTGTAACGGCAAGCTTCCCACTGCTTCCTGTATGCAATCCGTGAATGAAAGCCCGGCCCATTTCTCCAACCCAATAAGGGTCACCACCAAAAGTGCGAGTGCCGAGATTCTTTGTGATTTCTAAATGAGGCAATTCGAGTACATCAAGCGTCGGACCCAGGAGCAAGTTGATCCCAATAGCTGAAAGCTCTTTTCCCAGTACCATCCCGATTTGGGATGACA
The DNA here is from genome assembly GCA_963726375.1 of uncultured Chloroflexia bacterium. Classification (GTDB taxonomy): domain Bacteria; phylum Chloroflexota; class Anaerolineae; order Anaerolineales; family UBA4823; genus UTCFX2. The sequence goes on from CAVSCE010000008.1 coordinate 923,469, forward strand.
GCTCGGGCTCCCAGGTCGCGCCAAGAGCCATTGGATTGGGGATCTCGGTCAGCCCGCTTAATATCTGGTCGAAAGGTGAGCCATCACCTTCCTGGATCGTCGAGATGAATAAAGGGATATAGTTAGGCAGGAAACTCAAGCCCGATGATGGGTCGGTCTGGCTGTCGATGGAGGCATCCCATTCGGTTTCCTGCAGCGATTTAGAGAGGCTTAAAACCTGTCCGGGTACGGTCGCTGGGTCGCTGTTGAGCGGGAGGATGTTATCTTTTTTGGCGAGCAGGATGATCCCACCGACGTGATGATTGTGGATCAAGTCATAGATCGGAAGATCCGGGCTGACGGAGGCGCCATCAAATGTCACCAGGAACAGCTGACCGACGCGCTCTTCCGGGGTGAGCTGGCTGAGCAACAACCTGGCTTTTTCTGATGGATCAGAATCAGGATTGCCGCTATCCTGAGCGGAGGCAATTTGAACAGGCGTAGATAACAGCAATATTATCGCCGCAGCCAAAATTCTGAGCCAGGCGAAAGGGCGGCTCCTCCGATATTCCATGCACTTATTTTAGCGCATCTTTGGATTATTTCCGAAAGGGTTCTATTCAAGAACGGAAGGCATCTGGTAAAGACGCAGCAATTTTTCTTGACCAGATGCCTTTCTGGATCAAGACATCTTGCTTTCGATTGCGATGATCTCGTGAAGCAGCTGTCGCCGAGGCCCTCCACTGAGCGATTCAAGCCGCCGAATCCCCAACGGATCAATTTCCTCTCTCAAGAGGCGGAGATCTTCAACGGAAGGCAGCGGTGTGGGACAAACCTCCGGAGAAATCTCCAGCTCGAAACCTGTACGCGCCTGGATTCGCTCGATGGTTGTTCCAGGATGAAAGCTGGTAAGCCGCAGGCGCGGTCTTCCAAATGGGTCCTGTCCGTTAAAATCAAATTGCCCCAGGTCGCTCACCAGGTATTGAGGCCCTGCACCCCAGCGTCGATCTGGATGATGTCCCAAACCGGAGAGGAAGTCCAGTTTCTCCACAAAAGTGACTCGAGAATGGCGCGGTACGTACAGGTGAATCTCGTGGATATAGGTCGTAACGTCTGGGATTCCCCCGGTTCCTGGCAGACGCAGGCGCGGTTTTCGATAATCCTGCCCAAAAGCGATATTGTTGAAGTTGCCGGCGGCGTCGATCTGAGCGGGACGAAAAAACTCCTTTGGCTGCAGCCTCGGGAGCAGGTCTGCTGCAGCTCTCACAAAACCGACATTGTTCAATGATCGGTCCAGCCATAAGGCTTCAATGCGAGTCAGACCGAGTGGGGCAGGCCGGCGGCAAACTCCCTGACCTATTGCCGAGGTGAAATAGAGGTTGGGTGCGTGCAGCGACCTGGCGAGCAGGTATCCTGCTGCCACCAGCGGAGTGGCCAACCCCTGCGCCACGATTTCCCCGTCGCACACCTGGCGGGCGATGCAAAAAACCATGATCTCATCGGGCGTTATATCGGTCGGTTCGCTCATTGCAGCTGCTTTCATTATCGATCAGATGGGTTCCAGTATTCACAGACAAAATCACTCAGCGGTTAGAAGGGCGTATTCTTTCAAGCACTTCTCGGGCATGCTTTGGGTCGTCGGTAAAAATCCCATCCACGCCGGCTTCGAACAGGCGAACCATATCTTCTTCTCGATTGACTGTATAAACGAAGACCAAGTGCTTATGATCATGGGCGGATTTGATCAGCCGAGCCGTTGCCTCGCCTAGACCGGGATGCAGACTATGATAAGGAAGCGTCAATGAGGCGAGCAGCCGGGAGAAACGTCCTCTCCAGCCGGGGACGGTGAGGAGACCCAGAGGGGATTCAGGCAAGCATGCGGTGGATCTGGATCAGCGTATGGAAGTTGAACGAGGAAAAGAAGACCCGTTGAGTGAGCTTATACTGCCTGACGAGATCGGCCACAGTGTTGGCCAAATTGTCTCCAGGCGTTGCGTAATTTGTGAGCTCGACATTGATAATTGCATGCTGTCCGATTGCCTTAAATACCTCTTCAAGCGTGGGAATGGGTTCGCCGCGAAAGGCGCTGCTGAAATGGCTGCCCGCGTCCATCTTACTCAAATCAGCCACGGTATGTTCACTGACCTTCCCTGCGGACATCGTCGTGCGATCTACCGTCTGGTCGTGGATGACGACCGGATGACCGTCCGCAGAAAGCTTTGTGTCCAGCTCGATCGCATCAGCGCCCTGGTCCAGCGCCAGCTTGAATGCTGCAAGCGTATTCTCAGGCGCGCCGGCAGATGCTCCGCGATGTGCGATAACGGCAGGTTTTGGAAGATTGGAGAGGAACATATTTTTGGCTCATGAAGATTATAATCTATACCTATCTTGATTTTTACGGACCTAATGGAGTTGATGGAATAGATATGATTAATCTATCTGTGATTATCCCTGCATATAACGAAAAAGATACCATCCGAGAAATTATCAGACGCGTCAAGCTTACCGGTCTTGCAGACGAAATTCTGATTGTGGATGATGGCTCTAGCGATGGTACGCGTGAGATTCTGAAGGAGCTCGCTCTGGACCCATCCATTCGGGTTGTCCTGCATGAACGAAACCTGGGAAAGGGAGCTGCGGTGACAACAGGCTTCAGCCACGCTGCGGGGGAAATCATGATCATTCAGGATGCCGATCTGGAATATGATCCGCGCGATTATCCGATGCTGCTTAAACCGATCGAGGAAGGGATTGCGGATGTGGTCTATGGATCGCGCTTCCTGGGTGCGCCGAGGCGACCGACGATGTTCTGGCACATGATCGCCAATAAACTGCTGACATTAATGACGAATATCCTCTACAACAATATCCTGACTGATATGGAAACCGGGTATAAGGTATTCCGCCGCTCGGTCGTTGCAGAGATGAAGATTTATGCGCGCCGATTCGATTTTGAACCCGAGTTCACCGCGAAAATTTTGAAGCGCAAAGTCCGGATTTTTGAAGTTCCGATAACCTTTAACCCAAGAGACTACAGCGAGGGGAAAAAGATCAAGCTTCAGGATGCTTTTGTTGCCGTTTGGACGCTCGTAAAATACCGGTTTGTGGATTGAATTCTTACGAGGGATATGGATTAAAAAACCTGCTCTGCCCATCCGCCGGGTGGATGTCTTTAACGTTCAGCTGAAGGATATCGTTTCCATTAAACCGGTTGATCTCAAAAGTAAAGAGCAGATCCAGAACCAACGGCAGGTTTGCTTGCAGATGCCCCAATCGAAATGCGATTGCATCGTAGGTGATATAACCATCGGTGACAGTCAGCTTGAGGTGGCTGCTGTCTTTACCGACGGTACGGCTTCGCAACACCCGCACTCCACGAGTGATAAAAGCTGCCTGCGGATTTTTCGCGCCGGTCGGCTCGATATACGCCAGGTCATCCAGCAGCTCTCCAGTCAGCTCTGAGAGCGAAACCTCGGCATCGGCTGTGAGACTTGGACGCAGGTCCAGATCAGCACAGCTGGTCCTGAGCGATGGATTTGAGGCGCTCGATTAATTCCGGCAGCTCGTCGTTTTTAACCGTGAAGCCGGCGGCGGCAGAATGGCCGCCGTGCCTGACCAACAGGTCCGCGCATCGATCCAGGGCATTGGTGATGTGAAATTCGGGGATGCTGCGGCAGGACCCGCGCGTGAATTCGGCGCCTCGATGGGCGACAATAGACGGGCGGTGGTATTTTTCCAACAAGCGAGATGCTGCAAGACCTATGACGCCCGGGTTGTAGTCTTCATTTACTGCAAACAGCAGCAGGGCTTCCGGGTCCTGTGCGAGCACGGTCTCCTCGGCATGAGCCTGGATGGTTCGAGTGATTTCTTGGCGCTCGCGGTTCTGGTTATCCAGCAGCTGCGCCAGACGAGCTGCTTCGCTGATATCCGAGGTCAAGAGCAGGTCCAGCGCCGCGACGGCCGAATCTAGCCGTCCAGCTGCGTTGAGGCGGGGACCGAGCATAAACCCGATGCTGTCTGCTGAGATCGTTGCGGGGACAACCTGTGCTGCTCCCATTAATGAAAGTACTCCTTGACGATGGGGCTTGCGGATATATTCCAGCCCGGTACGCACAAGCGAGCGATTTTCATCTATGAGGGGCGCCTGATCTGCAACCGTGCCAAGAGCCACAAGGTCCAAGTAATCCACTGCCGGGGAAGGGTATGCAGGGTTGGGAGAACCGAATCCGGCTCTCTCCATCAGCGCAGAAGCCAGCTTAAAAGCCAGACCGACTCCGGCGAGGTTTCTATCTGGATAGGTCTCTCCAGGCTGTTTAGGATCAACAATGGCTGCGGCCTCAGGAAGCTCGGAGCCGGGTTTGTGATGGTCGGTGATTATCAAGTCCATGCCAAGCTGGCGAGTGTAAGCTGCCTCCTCGAGTGAACGCACGCCGCAGTCTACAGTGACAACGACCCGTGTGCCTTCGGAAGCCAGGATTTGCAGCGCTTCTTTACTTAAGCCATAGCCTTCTTCAAACCGGTTTGGGATGTAGCCCCGGACCTGGGCGTTCAAGCGTCGGAGGACATCCGTGAGCAGAGCAGTGGCGGTGACTCCGTCTGCGTCGTAGTCGCCATAGATAGCAATGGGCTCTCCACGTTGTTTTGCATCCCAGATCAGATCAACTGCTGCGGGGATGCCCAACATGTTCGCCGGCTGGTTCCCCTCTGGGGGTGAAGCCTGTAAATACCTTCTTGCAGCCTCAAATGTTTTCAAACCACGGTTGTAGAGGATTTGACGCAATATGGGCGGAAATTTTCCCAGCTCCAGATCTGCTTCAGGGTTGATTTCTCCGGCGAGGATCCATCGTTTTTGCGGCGTTGATCGACATTCCTGCGAGTATAGCATACAAAAGCAGAAAACTCTTACGTTGACGAGAAGGTGGAATTCTGCTATCATCTCAGGTTGCATGAATGCGAATAAACAAAAAGTTCCGATAAAACGCCTCCAGGGAAAATGGCACGAGCTGACCACATGGCTTACCCCAGGCCTGGGAGTTAAGCGCTGGCTTGTCATGATCTTACTGGGTACAACCTTACTCGGGGTCGGGTTGGGTATCCTGATTTTGGAAATCTATCGAACAGCCCCGGAGACCTGGTGGCTGCCTGCACTTTCGGCAGCCTCCCTGCGCTTCCTCCCAAGGCCAGTGCGAACGGTTGTTTTTGGAGGTCTGGGTATTGGGCTGGTGATGTTCGGGATTTACGAATTAAACCGGACGATCATCCAACCTTTCCTGCGCCCGGGCGATCGGGTCGCATCTACCTTGATGTCACACCGCCAGCGTGGGCGCGGGCCGCGAGTGGTGGCGATCGGCGGCGGGCACGGTCTGGCTACCTTGCTGCGTGGGATGAAATCCTTCACCCATAATATTACTGCGATCGTTACCGTGGCAGACGACGGCGGTTCGTCCGGCCGACTGCGCCAGGAGATTGGGCATTTTACCACCTGGAGATATCCGCAACTGCCTGGCTGCGCTTTCAAGCGATGAAGCCCTGCTGGCGCAGCTGTTCCAATACCGTTTTCCAAATGGAAATTCGGGCCTGGACGGGCATTCTTTCGGCAACCTGTTTATCTCGGCGCTCGCCGAGATCACCGGAAGCTTTGAAACCGCGGTTGCTGAGTCTGGGCGTGTCCTGGCTGTCCAAGGTCAGGTCCTACCTTCGACCCTTCATAATGTCTCCCTGGAAGCAGACGTGATGCTGCCTTCGGTTGCGAATGAGAAGCGAATCCAGGGCGAGAGCAAGATTTCGGTGGCAAACGGCAAGGTCAGGCATGTCTGGATCGAGCCAGGAAACCCCCCGGCTTTTCCCCAGGCGATCCAGGCGGTCCTGGCAGCGGATTTGATCATCATTGGACCAGGAAGCCTTTACACCAGCATCTTACCGAACCTGCTGGTGCCGGATCTGCTTGAGGCAATTCGAGCCAGCAGGGCAATGAAGCTGTATGTTTGCAACGTGGCTACTCAGCGCGGGGAGACGAATGATTTCAATACCCAGGACCACATCCGCGTAATTGAAACCCATGTTTCTGGGAAGCTGTTTGACCTATCGATCGCAAACGACCATTTCGAAGGCAAGCTGCCCGCGTCCATCGATTGGGTGAAAACAGACCCAGATGATGAAGAACCAACGGCAGTTTATACCGCCGATCTGGTCGATACGCTCTATCCCTGGCGGCACGATTTGCAAAAACTTGCCCAGGTCATCATGGATTTATACCAGGAACGCACGGGACCTCTGGTAGAATAGGTTGCGGTTTTTAGAATTGAATTGCACCCGGTTTACCTACGGGTTAACAAAAATGAATACGTAATCCCAAATTTAGATGGAGGATCAAATGACAGTAAAAGTTGGTATCAATGGTTTTGGCCGAATTGGGCGGCAGGTAATCAAGGCGATTCGCGACTACCATCCCGAGGAATTGGAAGTTGTTGCCTTCAATGATATCGGTGATCTCAAGACGATGGCTCACCTGCTCAAGTACGACTCCAATTACGGCAAGTTTGACGGCACGGTTGAGGTCGGTGACGGCGAGCTGCTGGTTGATGGGAAATCGGTTAAAGCATTCAAGGAAACCGACCCGGCAAACATCCCATGGGCAGACCTTGGGGTTGAGATTGTGGTTGAGAGCACCGGCATTTTTACGGTGAAGAGCGATGGCGTAAACAAGAAGGGCAAGGCTGTCAAAGGCGCCGAGAATCACATCACTAAAGGCGGCGCAAAAAAGGTCATCATCTCTTCTCCTGCCGAAGGTGAGGACCTCACGATTGTCCTGGGGGTCAACGACAAGATGTATGACCCAGCCAAGCATCATGTTGTTTCGAACGCTTCCTGCACGACAAACGGGCTGGCTCCTGCTGTCAAGGTTGTTCATGACAAGTATCAAATCAAGCGCGGTTTCATGACGACGATCCACGCCTACACCAATGACCAGAAAATCCTTGATCTGCCGCACAGCGACCTGCGCCGCGCCCGCGCCGCAGCAATGAGCATCATCCCGACCACCACCGGCGCCGCCAAGGCGATCAAACTCGTCATCCCATCCCTTGCTGGAAAGCTGGATGGTCATGCGCTGAGAGTCCCAACATCTACCGTTTCGGTCATCGATCTGACGGCTGAGCTTGAGAACCCGGTGAGCACCGAACAGCTCCGCCAGGACTACCGTGATGCTGCTGCCGGTCCACTCAAGGGTATCCTGGGCGCAGAAGACGAACCCCTTGTCAGTATCGACTACAAGGGCGATCCGCGCAGCTCGATTGTCGACCTCCCCTTCACCAGCGTGCTGGGAAAAGAAGCCGGGACGTTTGTCAAGATCGTTGCCTGGTATGACAATGAATGGGGTTACTCTGTTCGGACGTCTGACCTTGCCGCGATGATGGCGAAGTATCTTAAATAACCCACATCCCATTGATCTTGAGAGCCGGCTTCTCCCGAGCTCAAGATCAATGGGTGGAAGGAATTCATGTTCAATAAGAAACTGGTAACCGATATTGATGTTCAGGGCAAGCGGGTCCTTGTGCGTGTAGATTTTAACGTACCGATCAAAGATGGAAGAGTTGAAGACGACACGCGGATTCAGGCAGCTTTGCCTACGATTAATTATCTGCTGGAGCACGGGGCAGCAGTGATCCTATGTTCCCATCTTGGACGGCCAAAGGAAGGTCCGGATCCGAAATACTCCATGCGCCCAACCGCAGCGCACCTTTCCGGTCTGCTGGGCAAACCTGTTGCGTTTTCGGAAGAGGCGGTTGGTCCGGTGGCAGAGGCTGCAGCGAAAGCGCTCCGCCCAGGCGAGGTCCTGGTCCTTGAAAATACCCGCTTTTATAAGGGCGAAACGAAGAACGACCCGGAGATGGCTCGCCAATTTGCAGCACTGGCGGATATCTATGTCAATGATGCTTTTGGGTCAGCGCACCGAGCGCACGCTTCGACAGAAGGAGTTGCGAAATTCCTTCCGGCGGTCGCGGGTTTCCTGATGGAGAAAGAGATCAAGTACCTGGGCCAGGCGGTCGCGGAACCCAAGCGCCCGTTTGTCGCGATCCTGGGCGGTGCGAAGATCGTTGATAAGATCGGCGTGATCCGCAATCTGCTCAAGAAAGCGGATTTCATCTTGATCGGCGGCGGGATGGCGAATACCTTTTTCAAGGCTCAGGGATATCCTATCGGCGATTCTCTGGTGGATGAAGAAGCATTGGAGACCGCTCGCGAGCTTCTATCGGAAGGCAAACAGCACTTGCGTTTGCCGGTGGATGTTGTGATTGCCGACCGCTTCGACGATGAGGCGGAACGAAAAACGATTGAAATGGGCCCGGTGCCAGACGGGTGGCGGATCATGGATATTGGACCGGAGACCGTTGAAGCGTTTGGCAAGAATTTACATAACGCCGGCACGATTGTTTGGAATGGACCGATGGGCGTCTTTGAATTTCCCAATTTTGCCGAAGGGACTTATGGCGTCGCCCGGGAAGTTGCTGCAAGCGGCGCCCTCTCGATTGTGGGCGGCGGTGATTCGGTCTCGGCGATCAACCAGTCAGGCTTGAGCGACAAGATCACCCATATCTCGACGGGTGGAGGCGCATCGCTGGAGATGCTTGAAGGTCTGGTTCTGCCTGGTGTTGCAGCGCTGCTGGACAAATAATTGCCTTCTTTGGCAATATTGAACCTGTGATCAGTCAGACAGCTGGGGCGCACGGCAGTGCGCCCTTTTCGGTGCTGAGTAGCATAAATGGAATGGAAGAATGGAGAGGTCATATGCGAAGACCATTTGTTGCAGGGAATTGGAAGATGTATAACACGATGGCTGAGGCGCGAAAATTTGTCTCAGAACTTGTGCCCGGTTTGAAGAGCTTCCCAGACGTTGAAAAAGTGCTTTGCCCGCCATTTATGGACATCCTGCCGGTCGCAGCCATGTTGGAGGGGACGGACATTGGGCTTGGCGCGCAGAATATGCACTGGGAAGCCAAGGGAGCTTTCACGGGAGAGATCTCCCCGATGATGGTTGCCGAGCTTTGCCAGTACATCATCATTGGACATTCGGAGCGCAGGACCTATTTCGGAGAGACCGATGAGACCGTCAATCGGAAGGTGAAGTCAGCGTTTGCACACGGGCTGATTCCGATCGTTTGCGTTGGTGAAACGCTTGCTGAATATGAATCAAATCAAACCGCTGAGGTGATCCAACGTCAGATTCGAGCCGGTCTGAGCGACTTGAAGGTCATGGAAGACCCCGATCGCTCTGCCTCGCTGGTTGTCGCCTACGAGCCTGTCTGGGCGATCGGAACAGGGAAACCCTCCACGGCTGCAGGAGCTTCGGAAGTTATTCGTGATGTCATCCGGCCTGCGCTTGCCGGTTTATTTGGCGGGTCCACCGCTCAAAAAATTCGGGTGCTTTACGGCGGTTCAGTCAACAGTAAAAACGCAGCCGAGTTCTTCAGTGAGGCCGAGATCGATGGCGGACTGGTTGGGGGCGCCAGTCTGAAGGTTGAAGATTTCACACAAATCGTCCGAGCAGCCGCCCAATAATCAACGGCAAATCCTGGCATGCCTGCCCGTCTGGATGGTCTCATCTGGTTGATCGCATCACTCGTCCCGCTCATATTCTTACAGCGCAGCCTGCACCGAGAAATCCAGACGGTTTTTTTATTCCTGACACGGCGGACAGACCTGTCGATTTCGCTCTTCTCGATTTTATTTTTCCCTGGTGTTCTGCTGCACGAAGGCAGCCATACCTTGATGGCTCGGATGGTGGGAGTGCGAACGGGCAGGTTTTCTCTACTCCCGAAACCGACTGGAGACGGCAAACTCCAGCTTGGGTTTGTTGAAACCGAATCGACGGATTGGGTCAGAGATGCCCTGATTGGGACGGCGCCGCTGCTTGCGGGGGGAGCGTTTGTTGCCTATGCGGGATTGATCAAGCTTCATTTGCTTGAACTGGGGCAGACTCTCTGGCTCCAGGGAGCCGAGGCATTTGGGCAGGCATTTAAGCAAATGATGGTTTTGCCTGACTTCTGGCTGTGGTTTTATCTGGCTCTGGTTGTCAGCAGCACCATGCTGCCATCACCGTCGGACCGCCGGGCATGGCTGCCGCTTGGCTTGATTCTGGCAGCACTTGTCTTCCTGGCGATCCTATCAGGCGCTGGCCCCTGGATGATTGATAAGATGGCGGAACCTTTCAACCAGGTTGTCCGAGCGATTGCCCTGGTTTTTATGATCAGCGCGGTGCTGCACCTGGTGCTGCTTCCTTTTGTGTGGTTAACCCGTCGATTTCTCGGTCGAATTTTCGGTCTGGAAGTGGTGTTATAATCCTAATCCCGTTGAAGGTTTGCCGGTCAAGGTTAAACCTCAGGATGTGGCGATAAATGAATGGCAACTGGTATGCTGTTCGCAGCAAACCTCGAAAAGAAGATATTATCTGGCGGCAGCTGGTATCGCATGGATTTGAAGTATTTTACCCACGTATCCGCGTTCAACCGGTAAATCCACGCGCCCGGCGGCTGAAACCATATTTTCCGGGCTATCTTTTCGTGTTTTCGGACCTGGAGGAGGTGGGAGTATCGCTGTTCCAGTGGATGCCACACACTCTGGGCCTGGTGAGCTTCGGCGGCGAACCAGCTGCCGTCCCGGATAACCTGATCCATTCCATTCGGAAGCGCGTGGAAGAAATCAACCTTGCCGGCGGCGAGACTTTTGCAGGCTTAAAATCAGGGGATATGGTATGGATCAGCGATGGCCCGTTCAGGGGGTATGAAGCGATCTTCGACGCCCGTCTGCCTGGTAGCGAGCGAGTCCGCGTTCTGCTGGAGTTCCTTGGAAGCAGCCGAAAAGTTGCCTTAACGCTGAACTCGGGTCAGATATCGCACAAGAAACAATAATTGGAAGGTTAGAGGTCGGATTTTTTTATATGAAAAAGGCTTTTATCACAGGAATTACCGGGCAGGACGGCTCTTATCTGGCAGAGCTGCTGCTTTCAAAGGGATACGAGGTTCACGGATTGATCCGGAGAGCCAGCACTTTCAACACCGGCAGGGTAGATCATATTTACCGTGACCCGCATAATCAAAACGGAATCAGGTTGGCCCTGCATTACGGTGACGTCGGCAGCTCCGGGAACCTGATGGAGCTGATTTATGACATCCAGCCGGATGAGATTTACCACCTGGCTGCCCAGAGCCACGTCAGGGTGAGCTTCGATCTGCCCGAATATACCGGAGATATCACTGGACTTGGGACCCTGAGGATTGTGGAAGCGGTGCGGAAAAGCGGGATTAAGACCCGTTTTTACCAGGCATCATCCAGCGAGATGTACGGCAGCGCCCACCCGCCGCAGGATGAACAGACGCCATTTATGCCCCAAAGCCCATATGCTGCCGCAAAAGTCTATGCTTATTGGATCACTCGGAATTATCGGCAGGGCTACGGGCTGTTTTCCTGTAATGGGATCCTTTTCAACCACGAATCCCCCCGGCGCGGCGAGACTTTTGTTACCCGCAAGATCACAAGGGCGGTCGCTGCAATCCGGGCTGGCAAGCAGGATGCGCTCTACCTGGGCAACCTGGATGCGCGGCGAGACTGGGGGTATGCCCCTGACTATATTGCTGCGATGTGGAAGATGCTCCAGCACGACGATCCGGATGATTTTGTGATCGGCACAGGCGAGGCGCATTCAGTTCGTGATTTTCTCGATGAGGCCTTTGGGTACGTGAACCTTGACTGGCATGATTATGTCAAGATCGATCCGCGCTATTTTCGACCCACTGAAGTGGATTACCTGCAGGCCGATCCGTCGAAGGCGCAAAAAGAGCTCGGTTGGGAGCCCAGGGTCTTCTTCTGCGATCTGGTCCGGATCATGGTCGATGCAGACCTGGAGCTCGTGGGGCTCCAATCCCCGGGAGAAGGGCGAAAGATCCTTGAAGCCAACCATGGGCGCTGGCACCGTTGGGAGGACCAGGTCGTTTCAATGGACCACTGATTGAGCGCTGGATTCAGGTTGAGCCTTCACAGGAAAGCGTTAGAAGCTTGAAAAAAGCCTTTACCAGACCCGCAATTTCCCGGAAAACCCGGGCGATCCTCGGGCTGGCGCTGGGCTTTTTTTTCTTGTTCCTGGCTTTGCGGGAGGTCGACTGGTCTGTCGTAGCGAGCACCTTCAGCCAGGTTAAGATCGGTTTGTTATTCTTAGGGCTGGCGGTTTCTGTGACCACCCTGATGTTGAAATCGTACCGCTGGAAATACCAGCTGGAATCCTGCAATCGACACATCAAATTCATAGATGTTTCCGCAGCTTTTATTTCTGCCCAGCTGCTCAACTCACTGTTCCCGATCAGAATCGGCGAGGTCAGCCGGGTTTATGTGGTCAGCCAGCGTGAGGTTGAGCCAGCCTGCGCGGTCGGCACTGTTTTGGGCGAGAAATTTATCGATATCCTGGCGTTCATCCTGCTCATTGGGATCATGCTTCTCAAAGTACCGCTTCCGGAGTGGTTGAAGCTGACGGTGTCGATGCTGACCCTGGTTTTTGGATTGTCGAGCGTGTTGTTGATAATCCTGCTGCTTTTCCCAACCCAACTGAATAAGCTGGTTGAAAAAATAAGCATGCGATTATCCAGGCGGATGGCGGATTTCGTTCAAAGGCACACCAGGGCTGGATTTGCATCGCTGGCTGTTTTTCGAACGCCGAAAAAGCTGGGATGGCTCCTGGTTCAGACGGCAGTAATCTGGGGGACGGCGATTTTGACCAATCTGATCGCTCTTCTGGCTTTGGGGCTCCCGGCATCAATCGATGTCGCCCTGTTTTCCCTGATCCTGATCCAGGTCGGTTATTCGCTGCCGGGACTGCCTGGAAAAGTTGGGGTATTTGAATATGCAGGCGTCCTGGCTTTCGAATTCTTTGGATGGGATCGATCGGCAGGGCTGAGTTACGGTATACTCTTGCACGGCATTGCATATCTCCCGGTGGTTGTGCTGGGGCTGCTATCTTTCTGGCATCTCCAGGCATCTGGTTTGAGAAGAACACCCCCTGGAGGAAATCTGGAAGTCTCGAAATCAACAATAAGTGGATTAATCCTTGGAACGATCGGTTCTGTTTATCTGCACTGCAAATATTTGCCGCTCCCCGATGGCGGAGGGATTATTCCGATTATTCACCCTGGAGATGGGGCAGCCCTGGCGGATTGGCTCCGCTGGCGTCTACGCTCAGCCGGGCTATCCGGCGGCCGAGTATACCCTGCAAATCCTGCGTGAACACGGCGTGGATCTTTCGGCTCACCGCTCGCGGCTGATAACAGCTGACCTGATCAAGCAGTTCCAGCTGGCGCTCACCATGGAGCAGGGTCATAAGGAGGCCTTGCTGGCGGCTTTCCCAAACCGAATTGGAAAAGTTTACCTATTGAGCGAGATGACCGGGAAATTCCGAGATATCGTGGACCCGATTGGAAGGGAATATCTGGACTATCTGGATACTGCTCGCGAGATCAAGGGAATTTTCAGCAGCGGTTTCGATCGGATTGCCACCCTGGCGGAAAATGACTGATATTGCAGGAAAGCCTCAGGGTCCTTCAGAAAGGCGTGAACCGCTCCTGATCGTAATGATCCTGGCGCTGGCGCTTTTACACGGCTTGATGTACGTTTTTCTGATGCCGCCGTGGCAGCATTATGACGAACCAAAGCATTTTGAATACGCCTGGTTGGAAGCCCAGTTTGACGAGGTTCCGGCTGAAGCAGAAATTCCGCCAAAATTCCGGCGGCAGGTGCTGAAATCGATGATCGAGAACGGCTTTTTTGCGCGAATGTCCGCACCCGCACCGGTGATCGGTCCGCCGAGCCAAAAAGTGTCGATTCCGGGATTTTCTCAGCTTACTGAGCCGCCGCTTTATTATTTTTTCGCAGGATTACCGATTCGGGTTATCAGCTCCAGGGGAGTAGACGCCCAGCTCTACGCGGCGCGCCTGTCATCGCTGGTCTTCCTGATGCTGACTGTTCTTGCTGCATGGGGGACTGCGAGCGAGCTTGTATCAAAAGGCCATCCCCTGCGCTGGATGGTGCCCATGACGCTGGCGCTGACCCCGGCTTTTGTGGAAAATATGAGCTCAGTGAATAATGACAGCCTGGCAATCGCGGCGGCAGCACTGCTGCTCTGGATGAGCGCGCGCCTGATCCGCCGCGGATTTTCCTGGCTGACTTTCAGCCTGTTTGCCCTTACCGCAATCCTGACCTGGTTCGCGAAAACCACAGCACTGGTTGCCCTGGCGGCAACCATACCGGCGCTGTTATTTTCGCTTGCGAGAGGCCGGATGCGCAGGGCAGCCTGGTTGGTCCTTGCGCTCAGCCTGGGAGCAGGGATGGTTTTCAGCCTGCGGTGGGACGATGCATTTGCCTGGTATCGGAACACCCCTCAGGCGGCAGCGCTGCGTGTCAAGACTGACCAGGCTCCTGTTGGTGAATATGCACTGCAGGTCGAAGCTGGTTTACCCATCAATCCCAGCTACCTCCCTGAAGCTTATCAACACCTGCCTGCTTCTTTAATGGAGAAATTGGCTGGAAAGCCGGTCACATTCGGATACTGGGTCTGGTCGGACCAGAAAAATCGTATGCGGGGACCTGGGCTGCGAACAACGCAGGAGAATTTATCCGAGCAGCTGTTTGTCTCGCCCGAACCGACATTCTACGCTTTCCAGGCTGTATTGCCTGAGGCTGGTGGGCGGGTTTGGGTGGATTTGGCGCCTGAGCTTGAACAGCCAGGGATAAATGTATATTATGATGGGCTTTTGCTGGTGGAGGGACGCAGACCGATCTCTGAGCCACCGTCCTTTGATTCTGGCGATGGAGAGAGCGGTGAATGGGGCGGAGAGACGTTTATAAATCTGCTTCGAAACCCTTCTGGCGAATCTCCGGGACCCCGGCTGAACCCGGTTATTGATAACTTCATTGCAGGCTGGCTGCCTGAAAAAGTGCATCCTTCGCTTCTGCTTGGATCGCTGGTTGACACAGGCGGCACCCGGGATTTCTACCCGGTCAGCGCCCGGCATCTTTTCCAAACATTCTGGGCCAGGTTCGGCTGGGGGCATGTCCCGCCGCTCGAGCCTGTGTGGGCATACCGCCTGCTGCTCGGTTTTACCCTCCTTGGAATCCTGGGGGCGCTGCTGGGCGCGGTTCGCTGCTGGAGGACGCTGCCGTGGGATGTGATCGCGACCTTCGGGTCTGTGGTCATCCTGGCGACCTTCCTGGTGCTGACAAGAGGCGGGCCGAATATCATTGACGCGGCATATTATTTTCCGACTGCTCGCTACATGTATCCGGCAGTGATCCCGGTGCTGCTGCTGCTTGTCAGCGGATGGCTGGAAAATTTCCGGCTGGTGCACGGTACCTGGATGAGATTAACTCATAAAGAGCGCTCGACCGTGCAGGGCGATTCCCAACTGGCTGGTTTTTATCTGGCTTATCTGGCTTTCTTTCTGACCATCGATTTTCTCTCGATTCTCGGGGTCGCGCAATACTATGGTTCATAAAAGATGATGCTGGGGAGGAACATGATGCGCAGTCGGCACTATTGGAAGACTGTTCTTATTCTATGGATTGTGTTGGCTCTGGCAGGTTGTCAGAGCTCTGGACCCATCCCGGCGACGCTGGTCGTCCAAACACCCGCCGCTCCCACCGAGGTGAAATCCGTGCAGCCGCTGCCCCCAGCGGCTACGCCCTCACCGGTGCAACAGCTGCCAGCCCAGCCGAGCCCAATTTCTGTCCCACCGCCGCAGCCAATCCCAGGGATTGAGCTCAACCGGATGGACCAGGCTGCACTCGACCTGGTCAAGCAGGCGGGTTCGTATTGGATTCGACGCAATTCTTTGAAATGGTCTGATGTTGAGCCGAGCGAGGGCGAAATTAACTGGAATGCAGTTTCGGCTCTTGAGGTAGAAATCGCATCTGCCTCTGAGCTCGGGCTTGAAATGGTCTTAATTGTTAACAGCACTCCGCAGTGGGCGCAATTGAACCCCGGGGATTTTTGCGGACCAGTTTCTTATGAGAAAATCCCCGCCTTTGCCAATTTTCTTTATGAAGCGGTCAAGCGCTACAGCGCGCCACCCTATAATGTAAAATATTGGGAATTCGGGAACGAACCGGATATCGATCCTGAATTCGTCCCCTCTGAAAGCCCCTTCGGTTGTTGGGGCGATAAGACGGACATTTTCTACGGCGGAAGCTACTTCGCTGAAATGCTGAAGCAAGTTTATCCGCGAGTCAAGGCTGCAGATCCCGAATCGCAGGTTCTTGTCGGTGGGCTGCTGCTGGATTGCGACCCTGTCAACCCGCCTGAAGGAAAAGACTGCACGCCTTCGCTCTTTTTGGAAGGGATTCTGCGCAGCGGAGGAGGCGGTTTCTTTGATGGGATCAGCTTCCATGCATATGATTACTACAGCGGGCCGTTTCAATACGGCAATGCGAACTGGAACAGCAGCTGGGACAGCACGGGTCCAGTCCTGATCGCCAAGACCCGATACCTGCGCAGCCTGCTGGCGGCTTACCAGCACCCAGAAAAATATTTGATGAATACCGAAGCCGGCCTGATTTGCGCCTTTCCAGACGGATCGCCAGAATGTCAAACCCCCGAATTTGAACAGACAAAGGCGAATTATATCGCCCAGGCGAACCTGGCTGCGCTCGCCGAGAAGCTCCGGGCGAACATCTGGTACAGCCTGACTGGCTGGCGTGGCACAGCCCTGGTTGACGACCGCGGCGATCCTTTCCCGGCCTACAAGGCATTTCAATTCAATTCTTCACAAATGCTTGGGGCAGCCTATGTCCGCACGATCACGGATGTCCCGGGTCTGAGGGGTTATGAGATCCAGAGGGCGGATCAGCGAATCCAAATCCTCTGGTCGATCGATGGGCAGGAACATGATTACCCATTCGATCGAAAACCAGAGGCTGTTTATAATGTGTTCGGCGAGCTCAGTGAACCTGGTGATACGACGGTCAACATTGGATCAGCACCGATGTATCTGGTCTGGAACCTCTAGCCAGGGTGCCTGAAGAGCGAAGTGAACGGCAAGAACTTGCTCATTGAATTTTCTCGAGCAGCTCGGCGATTGCTGATTCCAACACGGCGTCGATCTGTCCCAATGAGCTTTCCAGGGTGACCGGGACGGTCTTGTCCAGCAGGACACCGGTCCCTTCGATGACCAGCTCACCATTGGGCGCCACCGGGCGGCCTGTCGGGAACTGCATGGTGAAGTCTCCCGGCAGCTTGTATTGCCCCAGCCCGACTTCGCCAAAAGCGCCGGCAGTTGGGTAGTGACCAATTACGATCGATCGATCATCGTACTGCATTGCATAGGCGAACCCTTCGCAGGCGCTGATGCAGTCCGAGCTGACGAGCACAGCAATTGGACCTTTGTAAAAAAGCGGAGCTGGCTGGATGCGGGTTGGATATCCGGTAGGCTCAAAATCTCCCAGTCGCATCACTGTAATAATAGTTCTCATACAGCTCAATTTCCTGGTCGAAGAAATATCCCGCGAAGTCCATGGCCAGTCCCAACGATCCACCCGGGTTCGCACGAAGATCGATGATCAACCCGGGAACCTCATTATCGATCAAATTTTGGATGTAGCGGTCCCATACGCTGGCCATGAGGGCGTAGTCGTCGCTGAAAGTGTCAATCCGAATATAACCGAGCCCGCTCTCGTCCAGGACCAGTCCGTCGAGAGGCAGCTGGACTTCGTCCAGGTTGTAGCCCGGGATGGAAAGAAGCAGCGAGTCGAATTCTGCAGCTGCCTTCAACGCTTCGGACTCCGGCTGTGCTCCACCAGGGTTCCTGTATTCGATCTCCACCTTCGTATCGGGAGGCGTACGGGTAAGAAATGCCACCTGTCCCAATTTGCGGGCATGGTCTGTTGAATAAGGGCCAAAACCCGGGACGACCTTTTCAATCGCCTGTGCGACCGGCTCGCCATCCCAGGTGAGGACCTCGGCTCCTTGCTGGATTCCAGCTTTGTCTGCCGGCAGGCCAGGCAAGATTTCTTTGACGATGACCTTGCCGTCAGTTAAGCGATCCAGGACCATCCCAAAACCACCCCCATACCTGGAAAAGAATATTTCCTGATCCATCGATACGCCGACATGCCCATCCGGGATTTGAAGCGTGAAATCAAAAAGGGTCTTATAGAATTCCTGGTCTGAGCTCAGATCGTCAAAACGAGGGAAATATTCATCTTGAAGCGCATCCCAGTCGATTTTCTTCTGCTCGGTGAATGGATATTCACGACTGACTTTTGCGAATAGAGTCTGGAAAGATTCCCCGTAGTCGAGGCCAGAATAATCCTTCACCGCACCTGCACCTTCAAGCAGGGTCAGACCCGGATATCTCTCTTTATAGAACCGAAACGGCTCTTCATTCAAGTCCACAAGGGTGTAGCCAGCGGGGATGGTCTCGATCGGATCGTCAGATGTGAACAGCTTGCGGTCGGGTCCAAATCCGCCGGGGAAACCCTGGTTTTCATCGGGAGACCAGACAACCAGGATCCCACCGACGATCTCATCGTCATTTTCTGGATCCGTGATCGCAGAGTTATAGGCAGTCGACCACCCTTTGCCGTCGCGCTCTTCGAGGAAAGGATCTCCCCAGGTGTTGGACCAGTAGGCGACCTGGAACGTCTGAACTCCGAGATCCGAAGCGCTGTCATTATCGACATCGATGGAGGTGCCCTGGGGAACGGAAGGCAGCGGAAGGGTGTAGCTCAATTTTTCATCTTCACTTACCACAACCGGGCCAATTACCTGTCCCGCGAGGGGGAAACGAAACTCACGGTCCCTGCGGATAAACCCGGCCTGATCTTCTAACATGACGAAGGGCTGTGAGATCGTATTCAAGAAGAATGGAGAGGTAAACGGGATATCACCGCGGATTTGCACGGGCTCGTCTGGACCAAGCGTGAGGCAGGGTCCGGACGGCTGCGGCAGGCAGGTGGGAGCAGGCATTGGCGAGCTGGATGTTGCTTCGACAGGGTTATTGGGAAGCGAGATCCCTCCTGGACGAAATATCGAGCAGCCTGAAACCACAAAGGCTGCGATCAGTGAGAGTCTGAGAATGCGAAATTGCATCATGGGAAATTTCACCTTTAAGTTATTGGGATTCATAATCAGGAACGCTGCGGCTTGATTGAAGATCATCGAGCTGAAGAACCTCTGAGAGGTGCCTGGAAATTTGATCGAGCTGATCGGAGAGCTTTCGCAGCTCTGCTCGGGTGGGGATCTGGCGCTGCTCGAGATATGCTTCGATGTCTTTTTCCAGCTGCTGCTGATCGGCAAGCCGGGCGGTTGGATTGAGCAGCTTTTCGATCAAGATTTTTCCATCAGCTTCGGTCAGCTCGCCGGCAGAGATCAGCTCATCGATGCGCAGGTGGAGCTCTTCATCAAAGGTCCGAAAGATGCTTTGGGGCAAGTGGAAGCCATGTTGAAGCGCTGAAAGCCGGTCCCCACTGGAACGGATCAAACCGGTCAGAAGGCTGCCGGAAAGCAAACCCGTTTGCCTGCGTTCCTGTTCCATGATAATCTGGGTCAGCGTCAGCAAGGTCAAATCTTTTCCATTGGAATGGTCAATCACCTTGACCTCAGCCCCCTGGCGGATGAGCTCAGCAACCCCATCCAGAGTCACATACTGCTTCGACGCTGTATCGTAGAGCTTGCGGTTGGGGTAGCGTTTTATCGTTACCATCGCAGGATCAGGACGCTATAAGCTCGTCTATTTTTTCCGAGAGGCCGGAAACCTGCTTATTCAGCGCATCCATATCTGCCCTGGTGGGGATATTCATTCTTTCCATGGCAGATTGCACATACGTTGGAGAAATCTTCCATTTTGCTTTCGGATTGCTTCCTGCTGTTCTCCTTCAGCGCATTGAGGCGGGTTCGACCGTTCTTTTCAGCAATCTCGCCCTGTTCGACCAGGCGGTTGAAAACCTGTTCGGCTTTTTCCTGCGCCAGTGACCAGGCGCCAATTCCAGCCAGTACTACCTTCCGTCCAGGCTGGCAGCAGGTATTTTGATCTTGAGTTTCAGCTTGGTTTGCCTCGGCAGACATATCATTTCTCCTTATCCAATACCGATTTAAAAAACATAATGACGCACCGCGTCGGGGTGAGTATAGCATGCCAAAAAATGACTGTCAAGTGGAGTCGAACCGATCGATCGAAGGGTATAATTGCCGGATGACAGGCGGTAAACCAGCAGGTAAACGTGGGGAAAGATGAGAATCTTGTCGTTAAGCGATACACAGGTTCCTTTTATCTACAGCCCACAGGTCCGCAGCCGATTTCCTGATATTGATTTGATCCTTGGATGCGGCGATCTGCCCTATTATTATCTTGAATACGTCTATAATGCGATGGATGTGCCGCTGTTTTACGTGCGCGGCAATCATGACAAAACGGTCGAATATTCTGAAGCAGGGCAGCACAGCTTCCCCCACGGTGGGATCGATCTGCATCGGAAATCCATCCACTATCGCGGGCTTCTATTGGCTGGAGTGGAAGGAAGCGTGCGCTATCGCGAAGGCAGCTTTCAATATACCCAATCCGAGATGTGGCTGCACGTCTTCAGCCTGGTGCCGGCATTCTTCAGAAACCGAACGATGCATGGCCGCTACGTCGATGTCTTCATCAGCCATGCCCCACCGCAAGGCATACACGATGGGGAGGATTTGCCTCATCAGGGAATCCGTGCTTTTCGTTGGCTGATCGAGGTCTTCCAACCTTTATATTTCATACATGGCCATATCCATGTGCTGAGGCCCGATACAACCACCGATACCACCTTCGCGATGACGCGCGTGATCAATACCTACGGGTACCGTGAAACGCAATTGAAGCTCCCCCAGAAGGCTATCGAGACGTCAGCGACAGATAAGCGTCGGCGTCTTTGAGCCTCGCAAGATTTTATCAACGGTGCTTCCCAGCACGACTTCAAGAACAGGTTTGAGGCTGTAGCTGCCCATGATGATCAGGTCGCAGGCTTCTGCAGAAGCGAGGAGCAGCAGAGCTTCACCTGGATCGCCGGTTTCTAAAAAATAACGCGCCGAGACATGATGATCCTCCAGATAAATCCTGGCCTGCTCGAGATTTGCCTCGCCAGATCCTTTCCCATCCTCAACAGATACGACATCCAGGCAGATCGACCACTGCCTGGCGAGGTAGGTTGCGACAAAGAGAGCCTCATGAGCCTGCGCGCTGCCGTCAAAAGCGAGAAGCCCGTGGTTCAGCTGAGATACGGTCTGAGGCGTCGCCAGGACCGGTCGAGGGCTGCGGTGAAGCAGGTTTCGAAAGCCTGAGTTCAACCTGGTGATTGGGCGTTCGCCAGGAGGGTAGCTCAAGTTGACGACAACGAGATCGGTGGCTGCAGCCCGGATTGAGGTCTGTTCGACGACCTCTCCTTTCGTGATCACCAGGCTGCCTTGAATGTTTTTAGCTCGACAGAGCCCGTCAAACCTGTCCTGGAGCTCTGATAGCCCGGCAGCGTCTTCCAGATCCGACGGGACGACATGCAGTCCGTGCAGGATGGCCTGCTCGCGTTTCGCAACTTCCAGCGCCTGTTCCAGAGCGCACCAACCGTCTTCTTTCCCATTAATTGGCACGAGAAGCTCGATGAAAAGGCGGTTATCGCGGCGGATCTCGACCTGGTCGCGCCAGCGCCCGGTGGGGGGGCCGCCTTCAAGCCCATCAGGAATGACCAGGTTCAGCAGTTTTCCTCCGACTCTGCTGATCCAGTTCTCGGAGTGAGATTCAATTAAATGCTCGAAAATTGTCTCGGCGCGGACCGGGAACCCGAACTCTTCTTCCAGATCACTCCGATGCTCTGCGATCCAGAGGTAAAGGTCGGTTTCCGTCCGATCGGGGAACCAGCGGAGCGTGCCTTGTTTGCGGATGATCTCGACGACCGGAGAGTAGACGGCATCATACCAATGGAGCACCGCCTCCTCGTATGAGATCGATCGCTGGAAATCAATGCCCATGAAATAACGATGGACATCAATATGCTCCAGTAAAATCGGATACTGGCCGGGTATCGTCGCGCTGAGATCGGAATTCAGGCCTCAAACGATCCAGGCTCGTTTTTTCCAGGAACTGGCTGTATTCAGCTTTACGGATCAAGTCATCCGGCTGGATATCCTTCGTCAAAGGAATGTGGGTATAGACCTCGGTGACATAAGCCTGGATGTATTCTGAGCCAAGCTGACGAGCGACAGAAACCCGGTGGTTGCCGTCCTGAACGAAATACACATCACCGATCTTATAGACATCGATCGGCGACAGGCCGGCATATCCGGATGCTGCAAGCTTGACCCGCGCCCAACGCTCGGGATTGACATCCCGGCGCGGCAAGAAATCCCGGGTAAAATCCGTATAACGACCGACACTGCCTACAATCGCGTTCAAGGGAATTTCCTGGACGCCGCGAGATGCCGCACCTTGCAGCCTGAGCATCTTGCGGACTTCATCATATGAAAGCAGCTGGTTTAAATCCCCCGTCAGGCGTGCAAGCAGCTCTCTCAAATCTGCCCGGCTGCGCGCGCGATGAAAGTCCTCGATCGCATTTGCCAGATCACCCGTCGAATCTATCGCCATATCGATATTTTACCCACTTTTGCAGATTGGTTCGATTTTTCCTAAACCAGACATGATAAAATGACTCATGCTGCGCTAGTCAGAAATTTCCCGGCACAACTTTTTTCAGGAGGTGTCCACGTGGCCAATCCAAACCTGACATTTTTTTGTGAGCTCGAACCAGAAGCCTTAGATGAGTTATTGAACGAATCGCTAGTCTCGGATGTTAGGGCGTTGAATGCCCGGATCAGCCTGGGACTGCCCGACCTGAGCGCCAGAAGGGCGAAGGCGGTACGGCGATTGAACGAAGCAGGCGTACCGGTTATCGCCTGGCTGCTTTTACCTAAAGATGAAGGGTATTGGCTGAACTTGCGAAACAGCGGCCCGGCATTTCGGCGTTATCTCGATTTCCTGGAATGGACGGAGCGTGAGAACCTGAAATGGGCTGCAATTGGGCTGGATATCGAGCCTGATATGCGCGAGATTGCCGAGCTAGCACGCAAGAACCTGCGGATTTTACCTGAATACGCCCGCCGGCTTTTCGCTCGCAGGGAATGGCAGAAAGGCCTGGCATCTTACAAGAAATTTATTGACCGGATCCATGAGGATGGCTTCAAGGTCGAGACTTATCAATTTCCATTGTTAGAGGACGAGCGACGCGCCAGATCCTCGATGCTTCAGAGGATTTTTGGGATCGTCGACCTGCCTTCGGATCGTGAAGTGTGGATGATCTACTCAAGCTTCGTCCGACCGCACGGAGCGGGGATGCTGGCCAGCTATGCGCCACAGGCACAATCCATCGCAATCGGCAGCACAGGGGGCGGCGTGGACCTGGAATTCGGTGATTTTGAACCTCTCAGCTGGGATGAATTTGCGCACGACCTGCGCCTGAGCTGGTACTGGTGCAACGATCTCTACATTTTCAGCCTTGAAGGCTGTGTTCGTCAGGGTTTCATTGAAAAACTCAAGGGGTTTGCCTATGATTTCCCAATCATCCTGCCGGAGGCGTCCACTTTACAGGTCGAAGGCTGGCGCAGATCGCTCCAATCGGTGCTCTGGTTCTTTTCCCACCTCGTGCTGATTCTGGGGGCGATCCTGGGAGGTTTCTTGCTCTGGAAAGGCTTACGCCGCCTGCTTTCGGTCCGGTCAAATTCCCGGTCGTGAAGATCTGAGGGTCAGCCGGGTAATGAGCTGGAACATCGGCTTAATGTACAAAATAGAATTTCTTAGATTATCCACCTAAAATCCATCCAATTCATGGATAAAAAACAGCTGCCGTCAGAGTGAGTTTTTCTGGCGGCAGCTGCAGTTCTGTCCCTTTAACAGGGTCAGTGTTTTTTATTTGATGATCAACCCAATTGTTCGACGAGATAATTCTGGATGCCCATCTGCTCGATCTGATCGAGCTGCGCTTCGATCCAATCGATGTGATCCTCTTCGTCTTTTAATATTTTCTCGAACAACTCGCGCGAGACATTATCGCTTGCTCCGACCGCGACAGCGATCGATTCGTTATAACCTTTGCTGGCGCCGAGCTCTGCCAGATGGTCGTTCTCCAGCTGGACTTTGACATCGGGTCCGATATGGATTTTCTTCAGATTGCTGACGATAGGTGTGCCTTCCAGGAATAGAATCCGACCAATCAGCATTTCAGCATGCTTCATCTCTGTAATCGCGCGCTCTTCGATGTGTTTGTGCAGCTTTTCATATCCCCAGTCTGCGCACATTTCAGAATGGACAATGTACTGGTTGATCGCAGTCAGCTCATCAGCGAGCATCGCGTTGAGCTGTTCAATGACTTCAGGATTTCCCTTCATACTCCATCTACCTTTCTTTATAATTCATTCGAATATTTAGTTTATTTGTTCAGATAACCAGGCACTGACTTTATAATATATCCTGCCTGGCAGCAATTATAATCTCAAATTCCGATCAAAGAACGAATTTGACCGGCGGGAAGGGATCGCATGAAGAAGGTGGATTGGTTAACTGCAGAAGGGATATTATTCACAGATATGTATCAACTCACGATGGCCCAGGTCTACTTCAGGATGGGCTTGCACGAGAAGCAGGTGCAGTTCGACCATTATTTCCGAAGCTATCCCGATTACGGCACACACAAGGCAGGCTACTGCATCAACGCTGGGCTCGAATGGCTGCTGGATTGGATGTCCAGGGTCAAATTCCGCGATCAAGACCTCGAGTTTCTGCGCAGCCAGAAATCGACTGACGGCCGCCAGATGTTTGATGATGATTTCTTGTCCTGGCTTAAAAGTGAAGGCAATTTTTCTGCTTTGAGCCTTTGGGCGATCCCGGAAGGGAGGGTCGTTCATCCGAATGAGCCGCTGACGATTGTGCGCGGTCCGATTGGGCTGGCCCAAATCCTTGAGACATCCTTGTTAAACCAGCTCAACTACCAGACGCTGATTGCGACAAAAGCTTCGCGGATCCACGACATTGGGCGCAAGAGCTTACTGCTGGAATTTGGGCTGCGCCGCGCCCAGGGTAAAGGCGGCAACGCGGGTGCACGCGCTGCCTTGATCGGAGGAGCCGATTTCACATCGAATGTCGGAGCTTCGGCTGTGCTTGGACTTCCCCCGAAAGGAACCCACGCTCACAGCATGGTCCAACTTTTTATGGCGCTTGGGATGGGCGAGCTGCAGGCTTTTCAGGCTTACGCAGAAGTCTTCCCGGATGACACCGTCCTGCTGGTGGATACAATCGATACGCTGGAAAGTGGCATTCCCAACGCGATTAAAGTATTTGAAAACCTGCGCCGAGGAGGCCACAAACCAATCGGCATCCGCCTGGATTCAGGCGACCTGGCTTATCTCAGCATCCAGGCAGCAAAGATGCTTAATGAAGCAGGTTTCGAGGATGTCTCGATCGTCCTGTCAAACAACCTGGATGAGCTGGTGATCTGGCAAATCATCACCCAAATCAGCCAGGAAGCTCCGCGCTACGGTCTGGACGCCGATCGATTAATTAACCGGCTGGTTTATGGGGTCGGGACGCACCTGATCACCTCATGGGGTGAGCCGGCGTTGGGAGGCGTTTATAAGCTCGTGGCAGTACATGAACAGGGAAAATGGATCCCGGCGTTGAAGATTTCCGAGACGCCCGCCAAAACTCCCAATCCGGGCTACAAGCGGGTTTGGCGGCTGTACGACCTGCGAGGAAAAGCGACCGCCGATCTGGTGGGCCTAGACGATGAGAAGCCAGAGCGAATGGATCCCATTACGCTGCACCACCCCTACGAACACACCATGATCCGCAGCTTGAAACTGGCTGAGATTTCGGAAATTGAACCCTTATCTGTGGAGATTTTACGCGAAGGGAAGCTGGTTTATGATTTGCCCGACCTGGATGAGATCCGACTCCGCAGAAATGCCGACCTTGAGCGATTGGATCCCGGAGTCCGCCGGATCATGAACCCCCACATCTACCACGTCTCGCTGACACAGAAATTGTGGGATTAAAACAGCAATTGATCGAAGAGTTCTGCAAGGATTAAGAACCGCTCAAAAGTTCAGCCATTGAGCGGCTGCGCGCGGCAGGTCGGCTAGCGAGCCAGATTTTACCGTACAGGTTGGGAGCGAATCCAGGAACAGTTTACCGTAGCGTTTTGAGATGATCCTGCGATCCAGGACGACAACGACACCATGGTCGAATTGCGTGCGGATCAGCCGGCCAAAACCCTGGCGGAAACGCAAAATCGCCTCTGGAAGCGAATACTGGAAGAAGGGATCTTCAAAGGTTTCGGACCTTGCTGCGACGACCGGATCGGAAGGCACGTCGAAGGGCAGCTTGACGATTACCAGCACAGACAGGGCTTCACCGGGGACATCGACCCCCTCCCAAAACGAGCGAGTTCCCAGCAAGACGGCTCGCTCAGTCGAGCGAAATGTCTCTAAGAGTGTGTGCGCAGAAGCCCCATCCCCTTGTTCAAAGACCAGGATATCCTCTTTTGCCAATACAGGTGCGATGGCCTGGGACGTTCGTTTGAGCTGGTCGTAGGAGGTAAAAAGCGCAAGCGTTTTCCCTCCCGTTGCCCGGCAGAGGCGGGTCAGGGCGTTCTCCACACCCCTCTGATGCCCATTGCGGTCGCTGGGCTCGGGAATGTCGTTGGCGAGATACAGCATCGCCGCAGTTTCATAATCAAAGGGAGAGCCGACCGCCAGCTCATCGGCTTCTACTGCGCTGAGCCTTCCGCGCAGATAGTCAAACTCATTCGCGGCTGTGAGGGTTGCGGAAGTAAGGACAACGGAAGTCTTTTCATTCCATAGGAACCGCTGCATCATCTCACCGATGTGAAGTGGAGCAGCGTGAAGAGAGATCTGGTAGCCACCTGACTGCACTTCCACCCAATAGATCCGATCCGCAGCCGGCTCGAAAACCAGAGCGTTCATTTCTGCACCGAAATCATCGATCTGGCGGTAAAGGTTCAGCAGGCTGCCGTAGAGCTCTTCGTTTTCCTCAGACAGCGCCTCCTGGATTTCGGCGAGGCCGTGGGTGAGCTGGGTGAGCATTTCCAGGAGCGGTTTAAGAGCCAGGGATGCTTCTTCCCAGGACTGCTCGACCTCCTCCCAGGCTGGCTGCGTCCGGGTTGCCGGCAAGATGCGCTCCTGCTGGGCATAATTGCTGACCGCAAGCCCTTCGCGCTGTTCGCTCAAGAAATGGCTGATCGAGCTGAAGAACTGCTGGTTCAGGTTCTGGAAGCGGAAGGCAATGTCCGTCAGGCGCTGGACGATGTGCTTCAGCGCCGCAAATTCGCCCGGCGGCATGATTTCTTGGGCGGCGCCGAGCGTCCAGCCTAATAAGCCCGAACCCGGTCCTCCAAGCTGTCTGATCAGGCGATCGACGTCGGTCGATGTAGCCTGATAACTCAGGGCGTTAGTGGTGGCGTCTTCGAGGTGATGGCCTTCGTCGACAACCAGATACTGGTATTCTGGCAGAACCCTGCTTCCCGAGGCTACATCAGCCAGCAGCAAGGCATGATTGACGATCAGAATATGGGCGCCCTGAGCGGCCTGGCGGGCGCGGAAGAACGGGCAGGCGCCGCCGGTCCGTTTCAGGCAGTTCTCAGTCGTGCAGCCGTCATCTTCTGCAGAAACTCGCATCCAGACCTGGCGCTCGGTCGGTCCGTTGAGGTTTATCTCAGACCGGTCGCCGGTCTCCGTGGCCTGCAGCCAGACCAGAGTTTTCGCCAGGACGCGCAGCTCGTCGGCAGTTTCAGGGCCGTGCCGGCGCAGGTTTTCCAACCGCCGGGGGCAAAGATAGTTGGATCGTCCTTTTAAAACGGCGGCTCGCAACTCAATCCCCAACGCCTGGCGAAGATCGGGGATGTCTTTATTGATCAATTGATCCTGAAGGTTGATTGTGTTGGTCGAGATCAACACCCGACAGTCATTCTGGATCGCCCAGAGCGCCGCAGGGATCAGATAGGCCATGCTTTTACCCGTACCCGTCCCTGCCTCAACCAACAGATGGCGTCCTTCAGAGAACGCTCGTGTGACCGAGCGAAGCATTTCCACCTGCTGAGAGCGGTATTCGAAGTTCGGAAAATGAGCGGCAAAGTTACCCGCCGGGTTCCAGGATTGCGGCAGTCTCGTCTTCGTCCAGCGCTGCCAGCGTCTCATGAGGCTGGAGGGGAGCAACCGGGCGGATTTTCCTTTCTTCAAAGAGCGGGCCGAAATAGGTATGCTGGACGGATTCAGGGGAGGCGATTTCTCCTGAGCGACTGCGCATCACCCAGCGCAGCGGCCAATAACCGGACCATTCGACCTGGTCGCCTAACCGCAGGATTTCTGCAAGCAGCGGCAGCGGCATGGCCATTGCCTCGTCAACCAGCATGAGGTAGACTCCACGCGTCGCTCGGGCGTCATCCAGGGCCCGGTGGGTCGCCGGGTAAGGCACACCCAATGCCTGAGTAGAGAGCCAAGGTTGTAGCGGCCTGCATTCGGCAGCAGAACTGCTGCCAGCTCGTAGGTATCGAACGCTATGTTCTCGCGCAGGATGCCGAATTTTTTCAAGAAAGAGAGGTCAAAGCGGACGTTATGTCCCAAGATTGGCGCATCACCTGCAAACTTGATTAAGTCGGGCAGAACATCTCGGATTGAGGGGGATTGCAGGACCATCTGATCGGTGATCCCGGTCAGCTGGGTGATAAAAGGCGGGATGCGGCGTCCGGGGTGGACGAGCGTGCTCCATTCGCCTTCGACCCGATGACCGCGAAAGCGGACCGCGCCAATTTCTATGATGGCGTCTTTCTCGGGGTCCAGGCCGGTTGTTTCGAGATCCAGGGCGACGATCGAATCCATAGGGTGGATTATACCCGTTGGATTTGGATTTCTAACTTCGGTTATTCTGCTTCAAGCTCCGACGAATTCCTGGTAAAAATCTCCCGAAGAGTCTCCATCTGCTGTTCGTTGATCCCGAGCTGGGCGAGGGCGGAATTGTCCCGATTAATGATTCGTCTGCCCAAACCGGAGTGCCCCCAAACTTTCAAGTCTTCTTCGATGGGAGATCCGATGCGATCTTCACGGACGATCTTTCCGTCGGCCATCACCACCACCCGGCGAGTTTGGCGGGCAACATTGAGATCATGGGTCACCACCAGGAATGTAACCTTCTGGCTGCGGTTCAATTCGCGGATCAGGTTCATCAGCTCATTGCCTGCCACTGTATCCAGGTTTCCGGTTGGCTCGTCGGCCAGCACGACCGGTGGGTTGTTCGCCAGGGCACGAGCTACGGCAACCCGCTGACGCTGTCCCCCGGAAAGCTGGCCGGGCAGATGGTGCATCCGATCCCCCAGTCCGACCATTTCAAGCAGCTCCCTGGCGTGCTTTCGCCGCGCATTCGGTCCAAAGTGCCCCATCATCGGGATTTCGATGTTCTCCAGGGCTGTCAAGGTTGGAAGCAGGTTGTGCATTTGAAAAACAAAACCCACTGTGGAGGCCCGGAATTTGTCCTTGTTGTGAATTTGGGCTACGTCCTGACCGTTGACAAAGACCTTGCCGCTGGTCGGCAGGTCGAGCGCGCCAATTACATTCAGGAGGGTGGATTTCCCGCTCCCACTTGGGCCCATGATCGCGATCAGCTCAGCGGGGGATACCCGCAGGTTCACCTGATCCAGGGCGCGGATCTGTTCGCCATCTCCGTAAATCCGGCAGAGGTCGCGGGTCTCAATCATCCATTTTTCATCATCGCTCATCTGAAGCCTCCTCAAATGCAGACCCTTTAATCCCGGCGGGGATCAATCCACGATGATGTCTGCAAAGGCAGTCATCCCCCAGCGTAAAAGCTCAGGGACTTCATCCATGATGATCACTGCGGTATAGTTCACTCCGGAGCCTTCAGAGCTCTTCGGCGCAATGCTTTTTACAGTACCCTTGACCTCTGTCCCTGGGAGGGCGTCGAATGTCAGGTCGACCAGATCATTCACGTTCACGCGTGCGGCGTCGATCTCGTTCAGGTCGGTGGTCTCAACCTGGAGGTGATCCAGGTCTGCGAGCAGCAAGATCGGCTGCCCGGCGGTCACCCATTCCCCAACACGGACGTCCACGTCGCTGACCGTCCCGGCAAAGGGAGCTTTCAGCTCCAGGTCATCTAATTGGGCTTGAGCCGCTGCCAGCGCTGCCTGTGCATTGACCAGTCGGGCTTCTGCGACAGCCACATCTGCAGGGTCAGGGCCCTCATCCCATATCTCAAAATCCTCAAGGGCTTTGTCCAGCTTTGCCTTGGCGGTCTCAAGGTCGGTCTCGTACTGCAGCCGCTTGACCGCAGAGTTGTAATCGGCTTGAGCATCATCTAGATCTTCTTTCAGGTCTTCGCGGGTGTCGTTGGTCGACGGATAATATTTGTAGGGCTCAAATGCCGCCCGAGCCTCGTCGAGCTTCTTTTCCATCACCTGCAGCGCCTCCCGCGTGTCATACATGGCCTGATTGGAAGGGATCGTGAAATTATCCAGCTGGTACTGGGCATCCCGCACGGCTTTGGTCGCGGCAGAAATTTTCTCCAAGGTTGCGGTGCGCGCCATCATCGGCGTTCTTGGTGAGATCATCACGCCCTTTTTGGGCAGCAGCCAGCTCGAACTCTGCCTCAGAGATCGCGGCAAGCAGCTCTTCCTTGCCTTTCATCCGAACCAGGACATCGCCCTCTTTGACGAGATCGCCCTTCTTCACCAAGATCTCCTGGATGACGCCGATTGCTGAGAAGCTCAACCGGGACCACTGCGCCGGGACAACTTTTCCAGTTGCGCTGACAAAGGGCTGGGTTTCTTTTCCCAGACCCAGGTCTGGCGTTGGCGTAGCCTGCGGATTCAGGCTGGAGCAGCCCATCAGCAGGATGGCTCCAAAGATGAAAGCCAGGATGGTTTTTGTCGTTTGTGTTTTCAGCTTCATGGTCGGATCCTCCGAAATTTGATCTCTTTCCCGATCAAGTTTTTACTCATAGCGCAGCGCTTCGATGGGCTGCAGGCGGGTCGCACGGTAGGCAGGGTAAATTCCGCCAACAATTCCTAACAGTAGTGCGACTCCGATCGCCCGTAGAAAGACTTCTGGACTCCATATCGGTGCAAAATAATCACCAAGCATTGGAGACAATTGGATCAGATAGATCATCGCAAACGCCAGGCCGATCCCTGTCAGGCCGCCAAGCAGGCCAAGCATGACTGCTTCCCGGATGATCAGCCCCAAGATCCTTCGCCGGCGCCAGCCGAGGGCGCGCAGCACTCCGATCTCACGCGTCCGCTCAAAAACGGACATCAGCATGGTGTTCAAGACTCCTACCCCGCCGATGATGATCGCCAGGAGAGAAATGCTGCTCACCATACTATCCGAGTTTTTCATATCTGGGAGCTGATCGACAAACTCGCTGGAAAGCGCAGCATGAATCCCGGGAAATTCCCGGTTAATTTTCTCGACGACCGCCTCAGCCTGTTTGGGATCTTTCAGCTTTACGGCATACATTGTGGACTTGCGCGGCCGCCCGGTGAAAGTCTGGGCATCACGCAGCGTCACAACGCCGCCCATTTCTTCCCATCCGATCCCCAATTCGTAAATCCCAACGACACTGAAGCGGGTGCCGCTCATTTCGATTGTGTCACCCGGCTTTTTCTTTAACGCTTCAGCCATCGTCTTACCCAGGATGACCTGGTGGTTGCTGGCGAGAGGCTCGCCTGCAATGATGCGATAACGCTAAATCGCAAAATCGTTCGGTGGATACCCCAGAAGGACGAAGAAGCCGCCCACCTCAGGCATCGTAAATCCGGTGAAGACAATCCCGCTGGCGGTTTCGATTTCCTCCATCGCGGCGATTTTCGCTCCATCACGTTCGTCAATGGCGCTGAGGCTGGTGTCGGCGATATCTGCCTGACGAAGCATGATCTCAGCATCGGCTTCGCTGAACATTGTGCTCATCGAAGACTTCATGCCTTGCATAACACCTTCAATGGCCATGATCGCGCCGACTGTCAGTCCGATCGCACCCAGAGTCAGCAGCGTGCGGGATGAACGCTGCCAGAGGCTCTGGACTGCCATGCCTCCAAACGGCAGGCGGCGGACTTTTGAGCCAGAACTCCCGCCTTCATACCGCAAAGCCTCCACGGGCTGCAGGCGGGATGCCCGCCAGGCAGGGTACAACCCTCCGATCAAGCCCAGGATGAAAACCACGCTGAATGCCTGGATTGTCAGACCCGCGGTGATATTGGAGGTGCTGACTCCCACTGCAACGCTGGCATTCGAAAGCATGGAAATGAGCACATAACCCAATCCAAAACCCAGGATTCCCCCCAGCAGGCAGATCGAGATGGATTCCATCAAGATCATCCACAAGACCCGCCGACTGCTCCAACCGACTGCCCGAAGCACCCCGATCTCACGCGTTCGCTCCATAACCGACATAAGCTGAGCGTTCATCATTCCCACGCCGCCGATGATGATCGCCAGACTGCCGATCGCCCATACAAATCCATTCATCATATCAGCCATGGATTGGTTTTCTGCGTATTCCTGCAGACCGCTGACCGAGAAATCCGGCCACAGGCGTTCCACACGTTCCAGGAACCGGTTTTTCAATGCCGGCTCTTTGAGCCGGATGTAGAAAAGGCTCACCTGCCTTGGGCGGCCGAGCAGGTCTTGAGCATCTTTTAGTCCCAACACCATCCCGCTGTCTTCAAACGCATCGCCCGTCTGAAAAATCCCGACGATCCGGAACACGCTCCCTGTCACCCGCATGCTGTCGCCTACCGTCTTGTTGAAGACTTCTGAAGCGGCCGAGCCAAGCAGCACTGGTTTGCCGCGCGATACGGCAGCCTCGCGTGAGTTAAGCCCGTGCCCCTCGATGATCTTAAATCGATCCAAAATAAAACTATCGGACGGATAACCGAAGACAAAAAAGAAAGGTTCACCTTCCGTGGCGGTGAAACCCTGCAGCATCGAGCTGACCTCCTTCACCTCCGGTGCAGCAAGCAGGTCTTTGCCGAGAGATTCATCCACCGCACTGTAGCTGATATCCATCACATTCGGCTGACTGAGGACCAGGTCAGCTTTGCTGCCCTGCAGCATCGAGCTGTAGCCGGAATCCAGGCCGTCCGCCAGGGCTCCCATCCCAATGATGGCGGCAACCCCAATCGCGATCCCAAAGATCGTAAGCAGGGTGCGAACTTTTCTGCGAAGCAGGTTTTTTAAGAACATACAGGCCTTTCGTTATTTGATTTGAGTCCGAGCGTTTGCCAGCTGTTCTGCAAGCAGATAATTTCCAGGATTTGTCATTGCTTGTCTCCGGAAATCCCATCCAATAAAAGCGGGATGACCACTTGATCCAGCCATTCAGGCTCCGGTTTTACATGCGGGTCCCCAATCACTTTGAGGAAGAATAAACCGATGACCATCCCCGCAATCACTCGCGCAGTTGCCGAAATATCTTCTACTTTTATCTGACCCGCCTGCTCCTGAATCGTGAGGCTCTTTTCAAGATCCAGGATGGTCGGCTCGAGGACCTGATGATAATAGCTTTCGCGCAGCTCCGAATTTGCCAGAATCTCGGAGAGGAGCGCCTGCATCATCGCGGTATTTTCCGGTTCGAATATGCTGCGAAGCATCAGCAGGGAGGTGAAATGATCTCGGACCTGGGCAGGCTCTGACCTGGACTGAGAATCATCATTATCGAATGTATCGGTCAGGCGGTGCATGATTCCCAGGAGCAAGTCGTCTTTGTTGGCAAAGTAGTTGTATAAAGTGCCTTCGGCGACATCGGCGGCTTGGGCGATATCCCGGGTAGTCGTCCGATGGAAGCCCCTTTCAGCAAAGAGGCTGGCGGCAGCGTCAAGGATTTGGTCGCTCCGGGCAGCGGTCTGTCTCTCTCGGCGTGATAATTGTGGTTTTCCGTCCATATGGACTGTCTTCTCCTGATCGAACGGGAAAATACTGACTTTACGATGAGTGAGCACTCACTCAATAAGTGAGCACTCACTCATTATAGACCGACCTGTGAACTTGTCAAGAGGGTGTAGGAGTATACTTATTAGACGTTTCAGGTAAAATACTTCGCGTGGGTTTGCAGAAAACCACAAAAAATCCCATGAAGCCTTGAGGTGGAAATGATCCAAGAAATTGCCCGCCAGCTCCGCGAGAACATCCAAAAAGTGATCGTTGGGAAAGATGATGTGATCAACCTGGCACTTGCCGCCGTGCTCTGCGAAGGGCACGTGCTCCTGGAGGATGTGCCTGGGATTGGGAAGACAACTCTTGCCCGGGCGCTGGCGGTCTCCTTGGGCTGCTCATTTCGGCGAATCCAATTCACACCGGATTTGCTGCCATCCGATGTGACTGGTTTGAGCTGGTTCAATCAGAAGACCCAGGAATTTGAGTTCCGGCCAGGGCCGATCATGAGCCAGGTCGTGCTTGCAGACGAAATCAACCGCGCCACCCCCCGAACCCAATCCGCCCTGTTAGAAGCGATGCAGGAGCACCAGGTTACTGTGGATGGAGTAACCCGGCTGACCCCACGACCATTCCTGGTGATGGCGACCCAGAACCCGATCGAGCTGGAAGGGACATTTCCGCTCCCGGAAGCGCAGATCGACCAATTCTTACTGCGGATCGCAATCGGTTATCCGAATGAAGCAGAGGAAGCTGCGATCCTGGATCGGTTTCGGCTCAAGGATCCGCTTCCGGAGCTCCAGCCGGTCGCAAATTCGGAGCAGATCCTTCAACTGCAAGATCAACGCCGTCTGGTGAGAATCGAGACTTCTCTGCGCGATTACATTGTGAAGATCTGTCGCGAGACCCGAAAGAATCAAGAGGTGGCGCTTGGCGCCAGCCCGAGAGCCACCCTGGCCTTGCTGCAGGCTTCCCAGGCCTGGGCAGCGATCCAGGGGCGCGATTATGTACTGCCAGACGATGTCAAACAGATTGCGCCGCATGTGCTCACGCACCGGATGATGCTCTCTCCCCAGGCGCAGCTGCGGGGACGCCAGCCGGAGGATCTGGTGGCGGGAATTGTGGACAGCGTGCCAGTGCCGGTGGAGGGTTAATTTGGCGCCTCTGAGCTGGTGGCCTTTTCTGGGACTGGTCTTTCTGCTTGGGCTGCTTGCCAGGGTTTATCCTCTGGCCGGGTTTGCATTCATGATGCTTATCATCAGCGCGGTCGCGCTCTGGTGGAAAAACCATGCCCTGGACCGCGTGAGCTACCGGCGAAAGTTACATTTCAGACGCGGCTACCCGGGAGAGCCCATATCCATGCTGGTTGAGGTGGAAAACCGCAAATTTTTACCGCTCCCCTGGCTGCGAATCCTTGACAGCATCCCTTACGCCGTCGGCCCTCGCAACGAGGACATGCTTCGCCCGACCCATCTTTCGGATCTCGGAACCCTGGTCAGCCTCTTCAGCCTGCGCTGGTACGAAAGAGACCACCGTTCGATCGAGCTGCTTCTGCGAAAACGCGGTGTCTACCGTTTAGGCCCTGCCCGGGTTGATTCGGGCGACCTTTTTGGCATTTTTGAGCAGTCAATCGAGAACAGCACAGCGGATTACCTCACCGTCTTTCCAGAATCAATCCCATTTCAAGCGCTGCAGTTCCCCTCCGGGGATCCCTTTGGAGACAGACGCTCGGTTCAGCGGCTGTACGAAGATCCCACCCAATCGATGGGCGTGCGGGATTACCATCCTGAGGACGATTTTCGCAGGATCCATTGGCCGGCGAGCGCTCACACCGGCACACTGCAGGTAAAAGTTTACCAGCCGGTCTCGGCGCGAGTTCTCGTGGTCTGCCTGAACACGATGACGCTGCCCCATTATTGGGAAGGAACGGATCCCGAGATGTTAGAACATCTCGTTCGGATTTCTGCTGCGATTGTTGAGCACGCCCTGGAGGACGGCTATCGGGTGGGCATGATCTCTAACAGCTCGCTCGCTCATGCGGATCAACCTTTCCGGGTCCCGCCAGGACGATCACCTAACCAGCTCGTCAACCTGCTCACAGCGCTGGCAAGCGTCACCCCATTTGTCACCAGCACTTTCGAGCGCTTCCTGGTCGCAGAAGCGCCGCATATTCCTTATGGAGCGACGTTAATGATCACAACCGCGCTCATCCATGATGCCTTTCTGGAGACATTGATCCGGCTCAAAGACCACGGCCGCAAAATCATCTTACTCAGCGTCGGCCGCCAGGCGCCGCCAGTACTGCCAGGGATTATCGTTCATCACATCCCTTTTTATTCTTGAGGTCTGCATGACTGCGGAGAATCCTTCATCCTCCTTCGAAACACAATTTGTAAATCACGATTTCTTGCTCTGGTGGCCTCATATTTCAGCAGTTCTGCTTGTGATCGTCGAGCTGTGCTGGATCCTGTTATGGTTCCAGATGGTGATGCAGATCACGCAGACAGCCCCGCTGTGGACCTCTGCCGTTGTGATGGGTGGGATCATGCTGGCAGCATATGGATTGGGGACTATGATGGAATCGCTGCGCTTGCTCAGGAGGGTGCAGCTTGCGCTTCTCGGAGCTCTGCTTGCAGCCAGCCTGATCCTTGCGGAGAATTGGCTGCTGAAAACCCCAATTCGCCAGGTCACATCTGGCCTGGTCGGTTTAGATCCAGGGGCCGTTCTGGTGCTTTTCTTTGTGATCTGGTTGTGGTGGAGGGGAGTGTCGCTCTCCCGCGGCGCCATCCGACCGATGGTTGCCTGGCGCCGGTTCGAGCTTGGGCTTTTATTTTTCATGGGCTACATTTTAATTGCAGCGCAATCAGGTTTTTTTGTCCCTGGGATCGGGGTTTCTATTCTGTTTATTTTCTCTGGATTATTAGCGGTCGTTTTTGCCAGAGTCTCTTACGTTGGGATCCGCAGAGGCGTCCTGAAGAATCCGTTTGACCTGCGCTGGTCCATAAGCGTAAGCTGGATTCTGGGTGGTGTTGTGGTCCTGGCAGCGATCATCGGCAGCCTGCTCAGCGGGCAATATCGGCGGTTGTTGGATTTCCTCAGTGAGACGATCAAATTTTTGATCGCCCTGGGGATCTTTGTCCTGAGCATCCCTGGTTTGCTGTTTTCCTATTTGCTTGGTCCGATCATGCCCTGGCTCAAGCTCAGGTTGATCGCTCCCCAGGCTACGGAGACACCGGAGTATCCGATCGGAGGCGCATTTCCGCAGATGGACCCAGCCAATCAGCCGCCCGGGCTGCCGGTGGCGCTTCAAGTTCTGTGTTTCTGGGGGCTGGTGCTGATCCTGGTCTTTTTATTAATCATGCGCATTCGAAAAACCCTTCAGACCCGGCACCAGATAGATTTTGAAAAACCAAAATCGCTTCTGCATGAAGGCGAAGCGAGAATACTCCTCCGGGCGGCGCTGCTGGATGCACTGGATGGGATTGTGGGTCGGCTGCGACCTGCCCAGCGTGCGCTTGCTGCTGCTCGCATTCGCCGGATCTACGCCCAGCTGATGGGACTTTGCGCTGACCTTGAACTATCCCAGGCTGCCTCAACGGACCCCCTACGAATTCCTGCCTGAGATGGGAGAGCTCTTCTCGAAGAATCATGAGGATTTGAACACAATTACAGAGGCATACTTGCATGTCCGCTATGGCGAGCTGCCGGAAACAAGGGAGGACCTGGAGGCAGTTGAAACAGCCTGGAGCAGGCTTCAAGCTGCCGGGAGCGACTTAAAACGGCTTGGCGCCAGCAAGCTGAAGAGGGCTGAGGTGCAAGAAGTTGAACGGCATGGGGTGTAGCGTAAAAGGATAAAAAAACCCGAAAGGTCATGAATGACCTTTCGGGTTTTGGTCAAACTAAAAATATCGACGTTCCGAAGGAGACCCCTGAGAGGTCTGTCAGGGCTTGGCTGGCCGCAGGGCAGGAAATGGATTTGACTTTGGCTGCAGGTCCGGGATCGGAAGCGGTTCGTAAACCATGCCGGTTCCCAGCGTGCCGTAAGGGATGAAATAAAATTTCATCGAGTTATCACCGCCGGGATATTTCTGATAAGCAAAGAGCAGATGGCTGCCGTCAGGGCTCCAGGCTGAATCGCGATAACAGCAGGTCTCCATCGATCGGATTGATCTCATCGCCAGGTTTCTTCGTGTCCATGTTGTAGGTGTAGAGGTTTCCCAAGCCATAATAGCGGACGTTGGTCGCAAAAGAGAAGAGATCTCGTCCGTCCCAACCGAAAACGGGGATACCCGGGGAAGCAATATATTCTTCCGGGATGAAACGCGGCGGTGGGAAGCTGTCCAGCGGTTTTGGTTCTGGAGTGCATTGATCCACCGGGATGACCTGGATGATGTCCGCGGAGCTGAGCCCGGCTGCAGCCCCCATGATCACCATGGCCAGCTTTTTTGAGTCGGATCGACCAGCGCGCGAATTTCACAAAGTTGCGCGTATACGGCGCGAAATCCTTGCATTCGGCTTTCTCGGTCAGGTCTTCGCGAACGCTGATCGAGCGGATCAAGTCGAGCTCATAAGGCAGGAGGTAAAGCTGGTTGTCGATGCTCAGGGCGACCTGTTTTCCGTCC
Organism: uncultured Chloroflexia bacterium; assembly: GCA_963726375.1. Lineage (GTDB taxonomy): Bacteria > Chloroflexota > Anaerolineae > Anaerolineales > UBA4823 > UTCFX2. Next base: position 962,067 of record CAVSCE010000008.1, read on the forward strand.
GGTGAGATTTCGAAGGCTTTGAAGTATTCTGCGAAGTTAAAGCAGGTGATGATCTCTTTCTGCTTATCCGCCAGCTTTACAGAATAGACGCATTTTCCAGATATATAGTTGACGCCCTGGCCGTCGAGCGTCCACTGCAGATTGCTTTTAATGGTGCCGTCATCGGTGAGCTGGACCAGCTCGCTGCCGTCCAGGTTAGAAGCCCAGAGGTCGTTGCCGTCCAGATAAGCCACTTTGTCCGCCCCGCCGATGACTGGTCCAGAAGGCGGTGCGGTTTCCGTGGGGGTTTGGCTGGGCTGAATTGGCGTTGCGGTAGGCTCGACCGGCGCGGCGGTTGCCGTCTCTGTTGGCAGAACAATCGCGACTGGTGCTGTTTGGGTTGCTGGAGCTGCAGGCGCGACTTCTTGAATCTGTGTCGGAACAGCTGTTGGCGGAGGGGGCGCTAAAAACGCCAGCGGTCCCTGGCCTTGCCTGCCAAACAGCGCCGCAGCACCACCTGCGACGATCAGCAGAGCAATCAGAATGAGCGGGATGAGCCAGACAAGCGCGGAAGACCGGCGCTTTGGGGCGGTTAAGCCTGCTTCTGGCGCGGCAGCAGCCTGATCCAGCTCGGCAACTGACCCCAAGACCGTTTTGCCAGGTGTCATCATGGTGGTCATATGGTAATCAGGCGTCGTAGACCGGTCGCCCGGCGCGGCTGCTGCCGGACCTGAGATTCTGACGGGTCCACCGTGCAGCACACTTTCCAGCTCAGCGGAAAACTCGCTGGCTGTCGCCTGGCGGTCTTCTGGGTTCTTCGCCATTGAGCGAGCGATGACCGGTTGAAATCCCTCCGGCAAGTCGGCCTTGCTGTCCAGGATGTTCGGCGTCGGCTGGAGGATATGCATCATCATCACTTTAGCCGGCGTGTCGGACTGGTAGGGCGCCTGGCCGCTTAACATCTGGTATATCAGGACGCCAAGCGAGTAGATATCGCTGCGCCCGTCGATCGCTTTATCCCCCTGCACCTGTTCCGGGCTCATGTATGCTGGAGTGCCGACGATGGCTTCCCCGGTGAGGGTGGCGCTCCCTTCTAATGCAATCCGGGCGATCCCAAAATCGGATAGATAAGCATTCCCATATTGGTCAAAGAGGATATTGCCAGGCTTTAGATCTCGGTGAACGATATTTCGGGCATGCGCAGCATCGAGGGCTGGCGCCAGGCGGGCGATGATCTGGACGGTTTCTTCCGGAGAAATCGGACCTTGCCTGATTCGCTCAGTCAAGGAAGCGCCTGACATATAGCGCATGACGATATAGGGTTGACTTTCCTCTTCTCCGAAATCGTAAACAGGCACGATCGCCGGGTGCTCGAGCAGCGCGATCATTTTTGCCTCTCGCTCAAACCGGACGCGAAACTGCGGATCGTGGAGGAAGACCGTCGGCAGGACTTTTATCGCCACATCCCGCTCGAACCTGGGATCGTAGGCGTGGAAAACCGTCGCCATTCCGCCTTTTGCAATCTCGGATTTTACTTCATAACGACCGATAATTTTTGATGTTGACATAGGGCTCCCATATAAGAAATGGATAATCTGTTAATGAAATATTCTTCAGACTGGATTTATGCAGTTCCAAACTGCCGATCACCCGCGTCACCCAATCCAGGCAAAATGTAGCCGCGCTCGTTTAACCGTTCATCAATCGCGGCCAGATGGATAGGCACTTCAGGATGGAATTGGTGCACCAGAGCGATTCCCTCCGGGGCACCGATCAGGCCGACAAATTTAATGCGATTTACTCCCCATTTCTTCAGGACGTTGATCGTAGCCACAGCAGATCCACCGGTTGCGAGCATCGGGTCAAGCACCAGGCAGACGGATACGGTCGGTTCGATCGGCAGCTTGTTATAGTACTCCACGGGTTTCAGGGTCTTTTCATCGCGGTAGATGCCGATATGCCAGACTTCTGCAGAAGGCATCAATCCCCAGACGCCTTCCACCATGCCCAAGCCGGCTCTCAGGATAGGCACCAGTCCAACCTTCTGAAGAAGCTCCATCCCGTTGGTCAGGGCCAGAGGCGTTTCTACCTGGCAGGGGTGAAGCAGCAAATCGGCAGTAGCTTCATACGTCAGGAGGGCGCCCAATTCGCGCACGAGCTCGCGAAATTTCTTGGGTTCAGTAGTCTTATCGCGCAGTTTTGCAAGCTTGTGTGCAACCAGCGGATGCGGTGAAGGGAAGACATTTTCCATAGGTAGCTGCTCCTGAATGGGATGCCCCAATTATAGCAATAAACGAGGTTATAATCACCAATTATGAAAGAAAGTCCTGATCGATTGGTCAACCCTCAGCCTCAATCCGATGACCGTCTCGACCAGGCGCTGCGTCCGAGGAGCCTGAACGATTTGATCGGTCAGGAACGGATCAAAGAAAACCTGGCTATCCTGATCGCGGCCGCCCGGCAGAGGGGCGAGCCTTTGGACCATGTCCTTTTTTACAGCCCGCCAGGCCTGGGGAAAACGACGCTCGCCCATATTTTGGCGAATGAAATGGAAGTCAATATCAAGATCACCTCCGGTCCAGCTGTCGAGCGACCCGGCGACCTGGCGGCTATCCTGACCAACCTTCGGCAGGGGGATATCCTGTTTATCGATGAAGTCCACAGGTTGGGCCGTGTGATTGAAGAGGTGCTCTATCCAGCGATGGAGGATTATGCGCTGGATATTATCATAGGTAAGGGTCCGTCAGCCCGTTCCATCCGCCTGAAACTGCCTCATTTTACCGTGATTGGCGCGACCACCCGTCTGGCGCTGGTAACCGCACCTCTGCGCGCTCGTTTTGGGGCTGTGTACCGCCTGGATTACTACGACCTTCCGGCGATGAATGATATCGTGCGCCGGGCTGCGCGCGTCCTGGGGATTGGAGCCGAGCCGGATGGGGTGGACGAGATCGCACAGCGCGGGCGCGGCACCCCGCGAGTAGCGCTTCGGCTGCTCCGGCGCGTGCGGGATTTTGCTGAGGTTCGCGCCAGCGGCGTAATCACACGAGATGTCTCTCGAAGGGCTTTGGACTTGCTCGATGTGGACCCGCTTGGGTTGGATGAAATCGACCGGCGTGTGCTGCGCACGGTCATCGAGAATTATAACGGCGGCCCGGTCGGCCTGAGCACGATTGCGGCATCTGTCAGCGAAGAGCCAGATACTATTATGGATGTCGTCGAGCCGTATCTCTTGCAGCTTGGTTTCTTAGAGCGCACCCCACAGGGCCGCCAGGCCACTCAGCGGGCTTATGACCACCTGGGATTACCCTTTCCCGGCGACACCCAGCCCCGGTTGATCTGAATCCAAAGGATTATTCAAATGGTTCCGACTGCTCGTTTGCTGATTCTAGTTGGGATCGTCATGATTTCGGTTGGGGGGATCATCCTGGTGGTCTCCAGGTTGGGTTTCAATCTTGACCGCCTGCCTGGAAATATCCAGATCGAGCGAGGCAATCTGACCTGTGTTTTTGGACTGGGGGTTTCTTTACTGCTCTCTATTTTGTTGACGCTGATCCTCAATTTGATGGCGCGATTCATGAATAAGTGAACCCGATGCGAACTTCAGAATTTGATTACGACCTGCCTGCAGAGAGGATCGCCCAAACTCCGATTGAACCACGAGACTCCTCACGACTGATGGTGCTTGATCGGAAAACCAGTTTAATCGAACATACCCGTTTTTTTAAGGTTGGAGATTTTTTAAATCCGGGAGACCTGCTTGTTTTGAACGAAACCAGGGTCATTCCTGCCCGCATCTTTGGATCTAAGCATCCCAGCGGCGGGCGGGTGGAGCTTCTGCTGCTGAGGCGCCAAGACGCCCGAACCTGGGAAGTGTTGGTCGGCGGTAAAGGGTTAAACCTGGCCAGAGCTTGCAGCTGGAAGGGGGGATCGAAGCCGAGATCATCTCGGCGTTGGACGGGCCGAGGCGGATCGTGCGGTTTGCCAGCCCGATTGAACCGGTGATCGAGAAGTTTGGGCATACCCCGCTGCCGCCGTATATTCACACCCCCCTGCAGGATCCGGAAAGGTATCAGACGGTTTACGCCCGACTGCCAGGCTCGGCCGCTGCACCCACAGCAGGTCTGCATTTCACTGCAGACCTGCTCGCCCGACTCCAGGATCGCGGCATCCATTTCTGCTCGATCACGCTGCATGTCGGGCTGGATACTTTCGCCCCGGTCTCAGAAGACTCCCCGGCTCAGCACAAGATTCATACCGAATGGTGCAGCCTTTCGCCGGAAGCGGCTGAATCGATCAACCAGACCCGGGAGTCTGGTGGGCGGGTGATCGCAGTGGGAACGACAGGCGTGCGGACTCTGGAGAGCGCTGCTAGAAATTCAGAGAATGGATCACCGATCGGCTCTTATACCGGAAATACCGACCTGTTTATTCTCCCAGGTTATGAGTTCCGGATCGTGGACGCGATGATCACGAACTTCCATCTGCCGCGGTCCACATTGATCATGCTGGTCAGTGCATTTGCAGGTCGTGAGCGAGTTCTGAGCGCGTATCGGACTGCGATCCAGGAAGGATACCGGTTCTATTCATTCGGAGATGCAATGTTGATCACGTAATGGGAAAGCCTCAGCCTGGAGCTGAAGGTTCAGGCTGGCTGTATGGGACGATTCGGTCCCGCCCGCGCCTTTTTGCCTGGTACATGGCGTCATCCGCGAGCTGGACCAGGGCAGGAAATCCACCTACAGCAAAACTGTTATCTGCGATACCCATACTGACGGTGATTCGTGGAAACGCTGAATCGGAAGCCTGAAACGTTTTCTTTATCTTTTGGCTCAATCGCCTGGCGATGCCGACGGCAGCTGAAAGATCGGTTTCCGGAAGGATAACCGTAAATTCTTCCCCCCCATAACGGCCGACAATATCCACTTCGCGTAACTCTGACCGGATCAGCTGGGCAAGGTTCAGGAGCACCTGGTCGCCGGTCCCGTGACCGAAACGGTCGTTTACCATTTTGAAATGGTCGACATCCAGCATGATCACGGAGAGCCTTCTTTTGAATCTGGCAGCGCGGACGAACTCCAACCGGCCGAGATCAAAAAAATGACGACGGTTAAACAGGTTGGTAACGGGATCGGTCGTCGCAAGCTGCTGGATGTGCTCGAAGAGATGGGCGTTATCCAGGGCAACGGCGGCATAAGATGCCAGCATCTCCAGCATGGTGAGATCTTCGAAGGAATAGGCTTCAGGAGAATAGCTTTGGGCGGAGATCATCCCGATCACTTTCCCGCGCAGCTGCATGGGCACCGCCACAATTGAGCGCACATGCGCATTTTCACCAAAATGAATGTAATGGTCTTGATCCTTGTCTTTGAGTAAATCGGGGATAAAGAGCGGGAGTCCGGAGCGGATCACTTTACCGCTCAGGCTGTCTTCTTTATAAAAGGAATCTGAAGAAATCCGGCCGTTTCGATCGATTAAATAGCTGTCACGAAATTTCTGGCTGAATTCGTCGTACTCGGTAATCACAAATGCTTCGACGGGCATCAACTCCGCAGCCGCACGATGGATCGCCTGATAAACGCCTTCTTCTTCCAGGTTTATCGCCACAATTTGCTGGCTGATCCGGTGCAGGATCGCGTGACGATCTGCCGCCTCGCGTTCCGCCTGGAACAAGCGGGCGTTTTCAATCGCGATCGCGGCCTGGTTTGCAAAGGCTGTGGCGAGGGCTGCATCTTCCTGGGAATATTTGTTCGGCTGTTCTTTGTCCAGGTTCAGCAAACCGATTGTCATTTCTTTGCCTACAAGCGGTACCCCCATCCAGCAGCGGATGTACTCAGATCCATCTAAATTCCGCCAGCGTGAATCTTGATGGGTATCATTGATGATCACCGGGGTTTGTTTTTCAAGCACCTCGAATATATGGGCGTACTCATGCATCATACCTTGAACGTTCAACTGCTTGGAAGAGCGGAATTTTCGGTTCGCAACAATATGAAGCTCCGGACCCTTTAAGAGCATAACATTGGCACTGTCGTATTCCACCACATGCCCGAGCTGGTCCAGGATCAATTCCAGGACGGTCTGCAGGTCCAGGCTGGAGTTTAAGTTGCGGGCGACTTCGCGAAGAGTTCGCGGCTTGCTCGCTGTGCGCCCGTTCAAGCTTAACAAGAAGTTCGACATGAAATGCCTGGCTGACCAGCAATGCCAACGAGCCAAGCATTTGCCAGTCCTCATCATCTATCGGGCCGCGCGCCTCTGCTCTGACAGCACTCATCACTCCAAAGACCCTGCCTTCCATTGCGATCCATTCACTCAAGCCGACGAAATGACCTGATTTCTTCTGGACGGATGGATAAAAGCGGTGAAAACGCGCTGCAGAATCGAAGATGCTGATTTCGGATGGGATGAGGCTAGAAATTGCGGTTTCTGAAGCTGCACTTGAAAATAAGGACTGCGAGCTAAATTCGGGGGCAGAAACAGCCCCACTGCTCAAGAATTCATTAAACTCATGGAGATCCCAATCTATGATATCCAGAGAGACCCAATCTGCCTGGATTGCCTCGGCGGCAAAGTCGGCGATTGAAGCAAGCTTAGAAGAAACGCTGCCAGGAGAAGCCAGCAGACGAGTCGCCTCGAGGAAAGCTCTGGATGTTTTTGGTCTCTGAACAGTCATTCGAATTGCTGCTGAAAGCCCTTCAGTACCAGAATGTCAGGAGGATTTATTATAATCTGTGAGGTTATAATGTATCGGAGAGATAATTGACATTAAGGAATAAAGAGAGAACTGGAGCAAAGATCCGCGCGGTCGATATCATCATTAAAGAACGCGATGGCCAGGAGCTCAGCCGCCAGGAAATCGATTATTTCATACATGGCTTTGCACATGGAGATATCCCTGACTACCAGGCAGCCGCCTGGGCCATGGCGGTTGTCCTGAAAGGGATGACTTTCCAGGAAATAAGCGACCTGACACTGGCCATGGCGTCTTCAGGAGATCAAATCGACCTCTCCAGCGTGGTACCTATTGCAGTTGACAAGCATTCAACCGGTGGTGTTGGGGATAAGACTACCCTGGTTGTAGAGCCAATTGTTGCAGCATGCGGTCTGCCGGTTGCAAAAATGTCCGGCCGTGGGCTGGGTTTCACCGGTGGGACATTGGACAAGATGGAATCGATCCCGGGTTATCGAGTGGATCTGACAACGGATGAATTCATGGATCAGCTCCGCCGGATTGGGCTGGTCCTCTCTGGACAGACGGCAGACCTGGCTCCAGCCGATGGCAAGATGTACGCCTTGCGCGACGTCACCGGAACCGTCCAGTCCATCCCATTGATCGCATCATCGATCATGAGTAAAAAAATCGCTGCCGGCGCTCAGCGGATCCTGCTGGATGTCAAGGTGGGTCGGGGCGCTTTCATGCGGGACCTGGACAGCGCCTGCCAGCTGGCTGAAACGATGGTCTGGATCGGCAGGCAGACCGGGCGCGACACGATCGCTTTACTATCGGACATGAACCAGCCGTTGGGCTGTGCAGTGGGGAATGCACTGGAGGTCTGTGAAGCGGTGGAGACCCTGCGCGGAGGCGGACCGGCTGATTTTCGCCAGCACTGCATCGAAGTTGCCAGCTACATGCTTGTGCTGGGGGCACTGGCGGATGATGAGCACAGCGGAGCGCGTATGGCTGAGAATGTAATCAAGAACGGTCAGGCGCTGGAGCATTTCCGGGAGCTGGTGCAAGCTCAGGGGGGCGACGTCACTTATGTAGATGATCCTGACAGGCTGCCGAAAGCCAGCATGGAAGAAACGGTCCTTGCGCCTGCCGCAGGGTATCTGCAGACGATCGACGCGCTGGCGGTCGGTGAAGCTTCGGTGCGGTTAGGCGCAGGTCGGGAGAAAAAAGGCGACCCAATCGATCACGCCGTTGGGATTGTTGTGCACCGAAAAGTTGGCGATCGGGTGGACGCAGGCGAACCGCTGATGACATTACATGCAAACCGGGCGCAGCTGCTTGTTGAAGCACGCGAGCGTCTCAAGGGTGCGATCGAGATCAGCAGGACATCTGTTCCACCACTCCCGCTTTTCTACGATACCATCCGGTATACGGATATCGCCGTACCGGGGCGCGAATACAATTCTAAGTTTTCTTCCAGGCAGAAAGTAGCTTCTCCGGCTGGCGCAGGTAGCGGTCGACCGGAATTTCGCCGCTGATCAATCCAAGCAGCGTCTCGGTAAGCAGCCGGTTCACGGAAGCGGTATAACCGAAGCGTTCCCCAAAACGCACCACCGCTCCATTCAGATAATCCACCTCACTACGGCCTCTGCCGCTGTGCAGATCGATATAAAATGATGGCATCTTAGCACCACGTCCGCCCCCAACGGCGCGCTTAAGCAGCGGCATGGCCAATCCAAGCGGCAGCTTCTGAATTGCGAAGACAAGCATTCGGACAGGGGTCCCCGGCAGATCCACAACAGGGATTTTCAGCCTCCGCATCACATGCAAAGCTTCTTGAAGCTGGGCTGCTTCCAGGCGAAACAAGCCGGGATCGCCGAAGACCTCCGCCGGGGTCATCCCCAGAATTGCAGAGGTCGCGTTAGAAAGCAAGTTGGTCAGCATTTTGGACCATTTCATCCCTTCTGCCGAAGGGATCAGCCGGGCATTCAGACCGCAGGCGCTGAACGTGCTTACCAGGTCTGAGGATAAGGGATTCCCGGCGGCGATGCCAACCCCACGCAGCTTTTCCAGGTGGATATCTCCTGCGGCTCGCCGGCCGACCGCGCTGGTCACTGTCCCGGCGATGACTCTGTCTTTTCCCAGCAGTCCGGCGATGACGGCTTCATTCTCCACGCCGTTCTGCAAACAGAGGATCGGGGGAAGCCGGTCCGCATAAGGGTGCATTGATTCGAGGGCAGAAGCAGTATCGAAGGATTTGAGCGCAAACACGGCCGCGTCGAAGGTTCCGTGGGAAAGCGCTTCTGGGAGCGAATCAGCCACACGCGGGGATGGGATGATCCGCCGTTCACCTCCCAGCTCCAAATGCAAACCCACCGCTTCGATCTCCCGCCGTGTCTGGGGAGTTTCCAGAAAGACGACCTGCTGACCGCCCAGGGCGAGGCTCCCCCCAATATAGGTCCCTATCGCGCCAGCGCCGAACACAAGCAGGCGCAGCGGAGGGGCAGATAAATCCCTGCTTCGAGAATTGGTCCCGGACGATGGTTTCATCATGGGCGTGAACCATGCTCCTGGGAGGATCGACAGCATTGTGGGGCTGTGCCATCCTGCCAGGAAGGGGAAGGTCTCGACGGACGAGATCAGCCGGGGTCTCGCGGCGCTGGATCAGCGCGGCGCGGCCCGCCTCAAGCCAGACAACGGCTGGCCTGCGCGAGCCGTTATAGTTGCTGCTCATACTCAGATGGTAAGCACCGCTGACCGGGACTGCAATCAGCTCCCCGGGCTCAATTTCAGGCAGCGGCAGATCTTCAATCAGGATGTCGCCGCTTTCGCAGAATGGACCAGCCAGCCAGGCGGCCCCTGCCTGCTTGCGGGCTGGACCGCGCACCGGCAGCGCTGTATAGCGAGCCCTGTATAATGCCGGGCGGGGATTATCTGCCATGCCGCCATCCAGCAGCAGCCAGCGCCGGCGCCCAGTATGTTTGACCGCTTCGACCTGATAGACGGCGACGCCCGCCCTGGCTACCAGGCTGCGGCCAGGCTCGAGCTGCAGGCGCGGCAGGGGCAGCTCCCGCTGGCGGCAGCCGTTTTGGAGGGCGACAGCAACCGCGTTCACGTAATCGCGGATTGGGAGGTGCGGCAGGTCGGCTTCATGGTAAGGGACCCCCCAGCCGCCGCCAGGGCAGAAGACCTCAGGGATCCAGCCGGTCGTGGCGCGCAGCCTGGAGATCAAGTCCAATGCAGTCTCGATCGCCGGGCCGAGCGGGGATGGGTCGTGAAAATGAGAGCCCTGATGAAAATGGAGACCTTTTATCGGGAGGCCTTCGGCAAGGCACTGCCGGACGGCTTGCTCGATCTCATCTGTGCTCATCCCAAACTTGCTGTCATCCTGCCCGGTTTGCATGTAGCTGTGTGATTCGACCGCCAGGCCTGGCCGCAACCGCAGCCAGAGCTCCGGCGGCGCTGTGCGCGCCGGTTGGAGCAAATCTACGAGCCGATCCAGCTCGGAGAGATTGTCCACCACGATCACCCCGGCCTGGGCAGCAGCGAGGTGCAAGTCTGCCAGGCTCTTGCTGACGCCATGCACCAGGGTCTGGCTTTGCGGAATGCCTGCAAGGCTGGCGATCGTCAATTCCCCCAGGCCGGTGCAGTCCACCAGCAGGTCTGTCTCGTGAGCCCATTGGGCGATGGCGATGCAGAGAAAGGCTTTCCCGGCAAACGTCAGACCAGAGGAGCCAGGATAAGCCTGTGCAAGCGCCTGGCGATACTCCTGAACGGCGGCGTCAAGGGTTGACCGGTCGTATACATAGAGCGGTGTGCCAAATTCAGAAGCAAGCTCGGAGAGACGGAGCCCTGCAATCGATAATTCACCGCTCTCGGATTCGCCTTCGATTCGGGTGGTGCGTGGAAAGAGGCTCAATCGTGCTTCGAGGGATGCCCTGGTCAAATCCAACTGCGACCCCCTTGAAGGAAGTCCTTGCCCGACATCGGTTTCTTACCGGAGGGCTAAATCTGCGTGAGAACCAATAAGCCGCGGCTGGTCCAGACTGCCGGCTGACCGCGGTAAACCTCACGCTGGGCTGGTTGATGAGCCGCCCGATCACCTTCAGCGACGGCGGATTGGATCACTTTCAAGACCCCGCCCTGCCAGGGCATAAATGCGCCCGGCCAGGGTTGAAAGGCGCGCACCTGGCGCTCGAGCTCAGCTGCCGGACGGTTGAAATCCAATTCGCCGTCTTCTTTGCGAAGCATTGGAGCGTACGTGGCCAGGTTTTCCTCTTGCTGTTCAGGCTGGATCTCTCGGCTGAGGAAACCAGGGAGGGTATTGATCAACAATTCTGCTCCTAAAATTGCCAGGCGGTCCGAGAGCTCTCCGGCAGTTTCTCCCTCAGCGATGGAAATCGAGCGCTGGCTCAGGATCGGTCCGGTGTCTATCCCGGCGTCCATGCGCATGATCGTCACGCCGGTTTCGAAATCGCCAGCCCGAATTGCAGCCTGGATCGGCGCAGCGCCGCGCCAGCGCGGCAGCAGCGAGGCGTGCACGTTGATACAGCCGAAGCGCGGCAGATCGAGGATCGCTGAGCGCAGAATCTGCCCGAAAGCGGCGACAGCAATGAGGTCGGGCGACCAGCTGCGAATTGCGTCCATCGCTTCGGGCTCGCGCAGCCGGTTGGGCTGGATGACGGGCAGACCAAGCGCATCTGCCAGCTCTTTGATCGGCGGTGGGGTGAGAATCCGGCCGCGTCCTGCCGGACGGTCGGGCTGGGTTACCACACCAGCGACCCGATATTTGGCGTTCAGCGCCTGAAGGGTTGGCACAGCAAAATCAGGCGAGCCCATGAAGACGATAACGGGACCAGGGTCATTCATGCGAGCTATCGGATCTCATGTTTTCTGGGCAGAAACCGCACCTGCCAGCGCCAAACAGACCAGCTCTACCTGCTCTTCGCTCATCACCGATGAGAAGGGCAGCGCCAGGCCTCGCCTGCCGAGCTCCTCCGTGACCGGGAAATCCCCGGATTGGTATCCAAAGCGCTCGACCATATAGGGTTGGAGGTGGATCGGCAGGAAATAGGGCCTGGCAGGGATGCCCAGCTCTTCAAGCTGCTTTGCCAGCCGGTCCCGATTGAGCTCTGGCGCGACCCTGATGACATAAACGAACCAGCTTGCCCGGCTGGTCTCAGGGGCTATCAGCGGCGCTTCCACGCCGGAGATCTCGGCCAGGCGTTCCGAGTACCAACCTGCGACTTGCTCACGCTTGAGGAGCAGCTCCTCCAGGCGGAGCATTTGAGCCCTGCCAAGGGCGGCCGACATCTCATCCAGGCGGTAGTTGTAGCCCATGTGCGTATGAGAGAGCCAGGTATCGCCGGGAGCGCGGCCCTGATTCCGCAGCGCCCGCATCAGCTCAGCAGCCCGGTCGTCATCGGTAACGATCATACCGCCTTCACCAGTGGTGATCTGTTTGTTGGGATAGAATGCGAATACGGCTGCATTGCCCAGAAGCCCTGCTTTACGGCCTTTATACTCAGCTCCCAGCGCTTCGCAGGCATCTTCGATGATCTGCAGACCGGCTCTGTCTGCTGACTTTTGGATCGGGTCCATGTCTGCCGGCTGGCCAAAGACATCCACGGAGAGGATTGCCTTCAGAACAGCGCCTTCTTGCACACTCCGCCGAGGCAGCCATCGTCTTGCCGAAGTCTTGCTGCCTGTCAGGTCTTCAACGGCCTGGTTCACCATGAGCGGGTCCATATTCCCGGTTTTTGGATCGACATCCACAAAGATTGGGACAGCGCGCTCGAACAGCAGCACGTTGGTCGATGAGACAAACGAGAAAGGCGTCGTGATTACCAAATCGCCGTCGCCGATTCCCGCAGCGCGCACGCAGAGATGCAGCCCGGCTGTACCCGAGTTGACACCAATGGCATGACGCAGGCCGGTATAGCCTTTGAACGCAGCTTCAAAGGCGAGGATCTCACCGCCCATGCTCAGGTTTGGCGTACGAAGCACTGCCGCGACGGCCTCGCGCTCAGCCTCGCTTATGTCCGGGGAGGACATTGGAACTCGAAATTGATAGGTCATTCAGTTTTCCTCATGGCCAGGTAGCGCCGGCACGAACGATGCCTTTTTCAGGAACGTCTTCTTTTACCGCGGCGCTGTTGCCGATCCTGGCTCCAGCGCCCACGCGGACACCAAGGTTGATCGTTGCGCCCATCCCTATCAGCGCCGCAGCGCCGATCTTAACGTCTCCGGCCAGCAGCGCTCCGGGGGAGATGTTGGCGTACTCTTCAAGAATGCAGTCGTGCGAGACGACCGCTGCAGTATTGACGATGCACCCGTACCCAACCCGGACACCGCTGCCAACATAAGCATGGGCAAAGACCTGGACGCCATCCGCCAGGGAGGCGCTCGCTTCGACCCATGAAGCAGGGTGGACGACCGCCGGGCAGGTGAAGCCGGCCGCCATCAAACGCCGGAAGACATCGATGCGAATTCCGATGTTGCCGATCCCCCCCACTGCGTTGACAGCGAGATGCACGCCCTGTGCTCGAAGGTCTCCCAGGGCTTTAAAACCTCCGAGGACGGGAACATCCAGGATCTGCTCGCCCGGCTGGATACCATCATCAACCACCCCAACGATCCGGTAGACCTGGAGCAGACGGATCAGGTCGATGAGCGATTTACCGTGCCCGCCGCCGCCATAGATGATAATCGAAGCGGGATCAGACGGGAAGGAAGAGAAATCGGGCCGGGTAATCTCATTAAAGGATAGGGCAAGATTGCGGACAACGCTCTCCGTTACAAGCTGGTCGGCAGGCAGGCGGCTCAAGTCAATCCCAAGCTCGATGGCAAGAGCGAGCGCCGGCTGCGTGATGCGCTGCTTTTGCCCTTCATCTCTGACAATTGGGATGAGGGCAGGTTTTGGGGGAATTTCACCCGGCTGCTCGACCAGGTAGCACAGCGTTTCGCCTGACCTGACGGTCTGGCCCTGCGCCATACTCAGCCCAGCAACGTAGCCGTCTTTTTCGGAAGTCAGATCTGCGGTCGACTTGGTAGTTTCCAACGTCGCGATAAGCTCACCGGAGACGAGGCGCTGACCTTCATGGACATAGAGGGCAGCCAGCAGCGCTTCTGGTTCGTTCGGATTGAGCAGCGGAATCATGATTGGATGAGCCATCATCTAATCGCCAAGCGCCTCCTCCTGGATCGCCATCCTGGCGACCTGGCTGGTGTTTGTCACCGTGTAAAGCTTTCCGTTCACATCGAAGTGGATCATGCGCGGAAACGTGAGCTCGTCTGGCCAGGGAATCGATGTAAGAAATGAGCCGCTGTTATCAAAGACCTTGAGCTGATAACCCTGGGTCGTATCGACCACGAAGACCCGCCCTTTACCGTCTACAGCCATCGCATCGGGGCTGTTGAATTGCTGCTCGGCGTCCCCCTTACTGCCGAATCGATCCAGGAAGCTGCCCTGATCGTCGAATTTGTATATCTCACTTGCGAACGTGTTGAGGACAAACACGTTGCCCAACCCGTCAACAGCAATCCTGTTGATGCTGGATGGATCGTTCTTCGGGGCGATTCCTTCCAAGAGGGAGTCTTTTTTCCAGAGGAGATTGCCCTGCGAATCATATTGAAGCAGCCCATCGTCGGCGCTGGCTGTGTTCACCGCGAAAATGCGGTTAGACGGGTCGATTGCGACCTGATCGAGGTTCAAATCCGGAAACTGCCCGGGGATCGAGCCAGCAGAAGCGCCATCCGCTGAATTGTAGATCAGAAGATCACCGCCCCGCGCAACATAGAGGCTGCCGCTGAAATTTGCCGCCATGGATCGGATGATAACATTATCGTTACGGTCAGGCTCAACCTGGATCAGCTGGATGAATTTGCCGTCCTGGTCGAATTTCTGGAGGCGACCATCGGAATAATCTGCGACAAAAATATTCCCCTGGGGGTCGACAGCCACATAGCGCGGGTCGTCAAACTAGACCGGGGCCGGTGCCGTCACCGCCAAACAAGAGCTCCACCTTCACGGCTGGAGGCGCGGTTGCGGCAGGAACTGAAGTCGGTAGATTCACAGCCATTGTTGGCACAATCGCGCCTATCTCTGTTGGAGATAAGTCTTTGACTGCCTCGCCAAATATCGCGGCCGAGGTGAATACGCCTGTCGCGGACATAATGACGCTGGAGAATACGCAGATGCTGACGAAAACAACGATCAGGATGAGAATCAACGAGGCTTTTCCCCGGCGAGAGGGTTCAGCATTTCCACCTGGGGATGAGAGCTGAACGATGACCGGTGAGACTGGATGGTCATGGTCAGCCTCTTTGCGCGGGAGATATTCAGGCGGTACAAGGACATTGCTGCCGCAGTACTCGCAACGAATTGATGGCGCGTCAGGAATAGGAAGGCTGGCGCCGCAGGTAGGGCAGTGAAACAGTTGGGGGTTGGAAATCTGGTCGCGATCCATAGCTGCCGTCTCTCTGATATCGATAAATTTTGTCTAAAAAATACCATTCATCTGAAAGCTTATTTTACCTTTGGATGACGATTTTTTGGCATTTTGCAAGGATCGTTTCGATATCCGGGAGTACCTCGGCTTCAAGCAGCCCGCTTGCTGGAACGGGCAGGTCCATCGCAGCGATCCGATCGGAGGCCAGCAGGCGAGGCCCAAGCGCCTGGGCGGCTTGAGAAACGATTTCTGCGCCCCAGCCAAGGGACCGTGTTCCTTCCTCCAGGGTCAGCAGCCTGCGGGTCCTGCCAACGGACTCCAGGATTTCAGCTGTTGCGAATGGAGCCAGCTGGGATGGGGCGACGATCTCAACAAAAATCTCCTGTTCATAAGCCAGGCGGAGTGCGGCCTGGCGGGCAAGCTCTACCATATAACCGTATGTCGCCAGGGTCAGCGCAGCATGCGGAGCCCCACGCACTTTTAAAGTATAGGTTGGGGCATAGGGATTTATCCCCCGATTGGAATTCCCTGTTTCCGGCAAGCGTTCCTGGATCTCAAACTCGCTGCCCTCCTGGATTTCTTGGGTGCGGAGCAGATAAAGAAGCTTGTTTTCAATGAAAAGGACGGGATCATCGTCAAAAACTGCCTGATAGAGAAGTTTGCCCGGGTCGCCGAGGGCGCAAGGCGCCAGTATCCGCAGCCCAGGCACACCGAGGAACAGCTTTTCGAGGGTCTGGCTGTGGGTTGGTCCGTAGCCTCGCCTTCCGCCCATCGGGGTGCGTACGACAAGCGGGACGCTTACCTGCTGGTTGTACATCCATCGAAACTTGGATGCATGGTTGATCAACTGGTCGGCAGCCAGCGTCATGAAATCACCGAACATGATCTCGACCACCGGGCGGAACCCGCGCAGCGCCATCCCGGTCGCCATGCCGACGATTCCAGCTTCAGAAATTGGAGTGGTCAGCACACGCCCGGGAAGAGGTCAGAAAGCCCGCGGGTCACTTTGAATGCACCGCCATAGGGATCAAGGACATCTTCACCGAGCAAAATCACCCGTTGATCGTCGCTGAGGGCTTGAAGCAGGGCGGAATTTAAGGAATCCAAAACACTGACCATTATTTATCCTTAATCGAACAGACCTGGTCCCAGGGCGCCCGTCTCATCCAGGATTGGATTTGGGGTTGGGCTTTCCAGGGCAACCTGGAATGCGCTGCCGATCTCGGCCTGGACCTCAACCTCGATCCTGGCTCGCGCGACTGGATCGAGGCGTCTGGCGTGAATGGCCAGAGGATCGCGCTCCTGCCGGAGCCTGGAAACCACTTCCGGCGGGCGAGTATCGTCGCCTTTAGAGTGCGGTCCAAAGCGGACCGTTTCGATGATGAGAGCATGCGGCTTCAAGTTCTGCCGGATTTCATGCGAGCAGCCGCTTTGCAAGTGGGAGGATTTCAAGCACATCGCTGCTCTCGAGCTCTGCAGCCGGGATGCCGAAAGCCTCGAACCGGGCGGAAATGCTGCCCGAGACGGCCAGCTCGATCGGTGTGGTCTGGGCGATCCGGTTGTTTTCGACGACATACAGAATGGGAGCGCCCCAGAGCGAGGCCAGATTCAACGATTCGTAAAGAACGCCTTCCCCCAGCGTGCCGTCACCCAGGAAGACGACCGTCACAGCTCCGCTCTCTTTCCACTTCTCAGCCACTGCCATCCCGGTCGCAATCGGCAGGATGCCTCCCTGCACGCCATTGGAGTAGAAGTTGCGCCAGTGCAGGTGCTGCGAGCCGCCCCTTCCCCCGCAAACGCCGCTGGATTTGCCCATCATCTCGGCAAACAGCGCACCCGGACTTCCACCGCAGGCGAGGAAGTGACCATGGCAGCGGTGGTTGCTGAAGACGATATCAGCCTCACTCAGATTCGTGAGCACACCGGCAGCATCGGCTTCTTCGCCGAGGTAGGTGTGCGTGGTGCCAAAAAACACCCCCCTGGAAAAATTTTCCAAAACCGTCTCTTCAAAACGGCGGATCCGGAACATGATCCGGTAAAGCTCGTTGTTATCGATCATGTTTTCAGCGGACATGGTCTCCTGCCTGCCCTGGTGATTTGACATCAGATAAATCACAAGAGCCCATAAATTCCTCGGCTGTGGCATGCCCGGGTTGGCTGATCCCTTCCCGACGGATCACTTTTCCCAGCGTTGCCAGCAAAATGCGGAGATCCAGCCAAAATGACCAGTGATCGACGTACCAGACGTCCAAACGGAATTTATCTTCCCATGTCAGCACATTCCGGCCATTAACCTGCGCCCAGCCTGTGATCCCAGGGAGAGCATCATGGCGGCGGGCTTGCTCAGGGCTGTAGCGATCCAGATAGCTCATCAGGAGCGGGCGCGGTCCGACGCAGCTCATCTCACCGCGCAGCACATTGAGCAGCTCGGGCAGCTCATCCAGGCTGGTGGAGCGCAATACCCTTCCCAGGCGGGAGAGTCTTGTCTGATCAGGAAGCAATTCGCCCTGTTCGTCGCGAAGATCAGCCATCGATCGGAATTTATAGATCCAAAAAGGACGGCTCTTCAAGCCTGGGCGGAGCTGCTTGAACAGAACCGGCGACCCCAGCTTGAATCGAACCAAAAGCGCCACGACGATCAAGACAGGTGAAAGAATCAGCAAGCCGGAAGCCGATGCCAGCAGGTCGAACAGGCGTTTGGAGAGGGGGATTCCAGCAGGGAAAAGCGCCATCTCAGCCAGCCTCCGATACGGGCGATTTTCCACGGACCTGAAGCCCGTCGAGAATTTCCAACAGCATCTCGAGCCCACCCGCAGCATCCGTGATCGGGATCCATAATGCGGTCTTGCCAAGGCGCATCTGTGGTCCAAGTGGAGGCAGATCTTCCGGGATTTCGCCATCCGGGAAGCGAAGCGCATACTGGCCGTTTTCTACAGTCAATGAGGCGAGACCGGCGCGTTCGGCGAAAAGCTTGATCTTGAACTGGGTGAAAAGGTTGCTGACCGCCTCTGGTATGGGGCCGAAGCGATCTGTAAACTCCTCGGCCATCGCTTCCAGATCGGCGGTTTCCCTGGCTTCGGCCATGCGCCGGTACAGCCCCAGGCGGACGCGGTTATCCGAGACATAATCAGCCGGGATCGCGGACGGCAGCGGCAGCTCGACATTGACTGGATTCAGCGGCACGCTGGTGCCGGGGATGGTTGGGACATTCTGCTGGTCCGATCCTGGCCGCAAGCGGTGGACAGCCTGGGCCAGCATGCTGGTGTACAGGTGAAATCCGACAGCAGCGATATGCCCATGCTGGCGGGTGCCGAGGATATCGCCAGTGCCGCGGATTTCCAGATCGCGCATCGCGATGGAGAATCCTGCACCGAGCTGGGTATTCTCTGCGATCGTTTCCAGCCGCTGACGGCCTTCATAGGTCGGTGACTTGCGGTTGTGGCGGAAGAAATAAGCATAGGCGCGCTGCGCGCCGCGCCCGACCCTGCCGCGCAGCTGATAAAGCTGCGCCAGGCCGAATGTGTCTGCCCGATCGACGATCAATGTATTTGCGTTAGGGATATCCAGGCCAGACTCAATGATGGAGGTCGAGAGGAGCACGTCTACGTCACCGCGAGAGAAAGCCTCCATCCGACTGGCGAGCCGGGTCTCATCCATCTGGCCGTGAGCGACGGTGATACGCGCTTCGGGGACCATCTGCTGCAGGTGGCTGTGCATCGCTCCGATGGTCTGGACTCGATTATGGACGAAAAATATCTGACCGCCGCGCTCCAATTCACGTTGGATCGCCTGCTTGACAAGCCGCGGAGAATAAGGACCGACGTGTGTGACGATCGGCAAACGCTCTTCTGGTGGGGTATTGATGGTCGAAATGTCGCGCACACCGCTCAGCGCCATATACAGCGTGCGAGGAATCGGCGTCGCAGTCAGCGTCAGCACATCGACTTCCGTGCGCATTTGCTTGAGCTTCTCTTTATGGGTGACACCGAAACGCTGTTCTTCATCGATGATCAGCAGGCCGAGATCCTTGAAATTCACGTCGGAAGACAGCAGCCGGTGCGTACCGATCACAATATCCACTTTACCGTTCGACAGTTTTGAGACGATCTCGTGCTGCTGCTGCGGGGAGCGGAACCGCGAGAGCATCTCAACCTCAACAGGGAAAGCCGAAAGGCGCTGAGTGAAGGTCTGGAAATGCTGCTGAGCCAGCACGGTGGTAGGGACCAGGATCGCGACTTGCTTTCCATTTTCGACAGCTTTGAATGCGGCGCGCAGCGCAACTTCGGTTTTTCCATAACCGACATCGCCGCAGATCAGACGGTCCATCGGGCGGGCGAGCTGCATGTCACGCTTGACATCTGAAAGCACTCGCATCTGGTCGTCCGTTTCAATATAAGGGAAGCTTGCCTCCAGCTCCTGCTGCCAGATTGAGTCTTCAGCAAACTCAAATCCCTGGACCACGCTGCGCTTCGCATAAAGCTCCAGGAGCTCCTCTGCAACTTCCTGGACAGACTCTTTAACATAAGCTTTTACATTCCGCCACTCACTGCTGCCCAGACGGCTCAGCGTTGGGGGACGGCTGTCAGAGCCGACATATCGGGTAAGCCGGTCGGCCTGATGGACCGGGACGAAAAGGTGAGAATCGTCGGCATACTCAATCGTCAGGTATTCGCGCTCAAACCCATCGACGCTACGGCGCACCAGCCCGATAAAGCGACCGATCCCATGGTCAACATGGACGACATATTCATCGACCAGGAGGTCAGAGTAGCCGCTCTCTGGGGCTTCAGCATAGCGCTTTGCCCTCCGGCGCGGCTCTGGCCTGCGCCAGCCGAAGATTTCGCCATCCGTCAGTAAATGGATCAGACCACCAGTTTCTGTTTCGAAGCTCCAACCTTCTGATAGGCTGCCTTCAATAAATACCGGCCAGCCAGCACCGTTCGATAGGCGCTGTTCTTGCCACAGCTCGCGCAGGCGGGCAGATTGGCGGGAGACGATCACCAGCGCTTCGCCGGCTTGAAAACGTGCTTTCAACAACTCCATCAAAGTCTTCAGTCGCCCCAGGAAACGCTCACCAGGTTGGAAGCGCTGGCTTAAAAGCCCGACAGTTTCAGTTTTCAGCTCATTTTCAAGCTCTTTCCCGCTTTGGGCCAGATCCTGGGTCAGATGGACGCTCAACATGTCGTTGATCTCATCGAGGGTGAGATACGGGACTGGGAAGTCTTCGGGGAGCGTTCCTTCAGAGATCGAGTCGCGCCGGGTTTCGACGTGCCTGTGTTTCAATCTCGGAAATCACCTCTTCCAACGCCTGGCGATCATCGACCAAAACCAAAGCCTGACGAGGCAGATAATCGAGCAAGCCAGCTGGCGTGGGATGAAAAAGCGGCAGATAGAATTCGCTTGGGCCCTCATCCATTTCGGTTGGAAGCTCGCCGTCCCGCAGCAGAAATTCGCGCGCCGGTGTAATCAGGATGCGCGCCTCGTCTGCATCATCAGATGGTTTTGAAGTCCTCTGGGTGCTGGGATCAAATTCACGAAGCGTGTCGATCTCATCGCCAAAGAATTCCAGACGAAGCGGCTGAGCCTCGGCCGTCGGCCAGATATCCAGTATGCCTCCACGCCGGGCAAACTGTCCTGGAGCAATAACGGTGTTGACGGATTCGTAATTCAACCGCAGGCAGATCCTGGATAGTTCGTCTATCCGAATCACCTGACCGACCTTCAACGTCCGTGCGGCTTTCAGGAAATCCCGGCGGGGGATGGTTCGTGTCATTAAGGCGCGAGCTGGCGCGACCAAAATAGGCGGCTGATCGAGGCGCGGTGCGCCCGGGATATGATATGCAGCCAGGGTCGTAAGCGCTGTCAGACGCTCTCGGCGAGTGCTCTCGCCCCAGGATGCATTTTCATAAAAAAGCGGCGTTGGCTCAGGGAAGAGCAAACGCGGCGCATCGGGCAGCCAAAGCCCAAGCTCATCGAATATCGTCAGGGCGCGATCAGCCCGGTCCGTGACGACAAGAATGGACCTCTTCAGCTCGGAATACAAACCGGCGAGGACAGGCAGGCGAGCTGAACGGCGCAATCCCAGCGGCGGCTCGGATGTCCCGGCTTCCAAACTGACCAGAAGGTTCTTCTCAGACTGGATGATCGGGCCGATAAGGAGTTCTAATCCGGCTGTCTGTGGCATTACTCAATAACCGTACCGTTGTATTGGTTCATTGCTGCATCCAGGCCTTCGTTGATAAAGGTCAGGATTGAATTTACTGCTCGATCCAATGTTTCGACCAGGATGACCCTTTCGCTGCTGGAAAAATCCTGCAGCACGTAATCAGCGGCATCCATCCTGCCAGGTGGGCGGCCAATCCCAACGCGCAAGCGCGGGAAGTCTTGAGTCCCTAGCCTGTCTATAATGGAAGCAATCCCTTTCTGTCCCGCCGAGCCTCCGCCGGGGCGCAGGCGCAGTATCCCTAAGGGCAGGTCGACATCATCGGATGCCACGAGCAAGCGATCCAGAGGGATTTTGTAATACTTCAATAGCGCGCCTACTGCCTGGCCGGAAAGGTTCATAAAGGTGTGCGGCTTGGCAAGGATTATCCTTTTTCCGTCGATCTCGGCCTTTGTGACCAGCGCCTTTGATTCCACCCGGGAAAATTTGAGATCCATTTTTGCCGCAAACCGGTCGAGGACCATGAAACCGACATTATGGCGGTTGAGGCGGTACTGGATACCGGGGTTGCCCAATCCAGCGATCAGGAAAAAGGCGGGAATCTCGCCAGCTGTTTGGCTCGATTTATTGAACATCAATTCTTACGCCCTAATCTGCGAACCGCGCCAACCATCCCGGCGAAGGCGAACAGACCGACCACGATCAAGACGCCTTTGATCGCATAGTCCAAAATATCTTGCTGATCCAGCTCTATCGGATTTCTCGCCAATGGAGTTGGGGAAGGGAGTGCCGCTGGCGAAACCTGGGAAGGCACAAGCGGCGGTGTGAAGGTAGGCGTTCGAGCAGGGGCAGCGGTCGCAGTTGGCTGAGGCGGCAGCGGGGTATTGGTTTCGATGGGCGAATAATTTCGGACCCTCAGCCCGGACACGGTCACTGATTTTTGGCTGCTATCCTTGAAGGTCACTTCCATCCGAAGATTGTAATCGCCATCGGTCAGCATCCCCGTATCCCAGAGCGCGAGCATCGTCCCGGTGACCGGCTGAATCCCCTGCTTGATCAGGAACCAGGTTTGTGAAGAATCCTGAGCGTATCCAAAGGTTAATTCTACAGTCTGGAAGTTCTCGAGGGTTGTATTGACGATGACTGGGATGCTGCCCTGAAGCGCCTGACCGGTCTGCGGAGATAGGATCTGGATCGCGTCGTCCGGCTGAGGAGTTGGGGTGGCTTGCTGGTCGAGCCGGCGCGCCTGGGCAACATTAACCGTAAAAACGATCATTATCAAAATTAGCAGGAGCAGGATTAGCAATTTTCGCATGACAACTTGTTACTATATCATGGTCACGTGTTCGGGTCAACCGGTGGCATCCATTTTTTTTACTGATCGCTGCGATATTATGGTAAACTCGAAAATGGTACTTCGATCGATCCCGCGTAACGGATTGGATGAGTGGCATGGCGACAAAATATATCTTCTTCACCGGTGGTGTAGTCAGCTCGGTTGGAAAAGGCGTTACCGCGGCTGCGATTGGCAGGCTGCTCAAAGAGCGCGGTTTCAGCGTTGCTGTGCAAAAATTGGATCCCTATATTAACGTCGATCCTGGAACGATGAGCCCATATCAGCACGGAGAAGTCTACGTCCTGGATGACGGCGCTGAGACGGACCTGGACCTGGGTCATTATGAGCGTTTTATCGACGTCAGCTTGAACCGGGTCTGCAACGTGACCACCGGCCAGGTCTATGCTGAAGTCATCAGCAAGGAGCGCCGCGGCGACTACCTGGGTGGGACCATCCAGGTCATCCCCCACATCACAAATGAGATTAAGCGTCGAGTTGGCCTGGTCTCCAAGACGCTCGGCGCCGAGATTGTCCTGGTCGAAATCGGCGGGACAGTAGGCGATATCGAGTTGCTCCCGTTTCTGGAAGCCCTGCGCCAGATGAGGATTGATCTGGGCCGAGAAAATACGGTCTCGATCCACGTCACCTGGCTGCCGCATATTGGCGCGACTTCTGAGCTGAAAACAAAACCCACCCAACACTCTGTCCGCGAGCTGCGCTCGATCGGCATTTCGCCGGATGTTATCGTCGCCCGATCTGATTACCCGGTGGAGGATGACCTGAGGGAAAAGATCGCACTGTTCTGCGATGTGGAGCGCAGGGCGGTTATCCCGCTGGTCACATCGCAGGTGCTTTATGAAGTGCCTCTGATTCTGGAAAAGCTGGGAATTGGCGAGTACTTGATGGGTCGGTTAGGACTGCAGGCTCGTCGCCAACCAGATTGGCGGGAATGGGAGCGACTGGTTGAAGAAGTCCACCGCCCGAAACCTGTTGTGCACGTGGCTCTGGTAGGAAAATATGTCGAGCTGCATGATGCATATTTTAGCGTCCGGGAAGCGCTGAAGCACGCTGCACTCTCACTGGGGATTGAGGTAGAGATTGATTGGCTGCATTCTTCAGACCTGGAGAAGGAACGGGGCTGGGAAGTCATCAAGAAAGCAGATGGGATTCTGGTCCCTGGCGGTTTTGGCAGCCGGGGGATCGAAGGGAAAATCAAGGCCGTTCGCTATGCCCGTGAGAACCACGTGCCGTATCTGGGTCTTTGCCTTGGGATGCAGTTAATGGTCGTGGAGCTGGCGCGTCATTTAGTTGGGAGCGATGATCCAAACTCGACAGAGTTCGATCACACGACCGAGTACCCTGTGATCGATCTGATGCCAGACCAGCGCTCCATCGCGGATATGGGAGGAACCATGCGGCTGGGTCTGTATCCGTGCCAGCTTGTGCCTGGGACGCGGGCTGCCGCTGCATACCAAAAATCCTCGATCGAAGAGCGCCACCGTCATCGCTTTGAGTTGAACAACGCTTACCGGGAGATGTTAGAAAACGGCGGGATGGTCTGCAGCGGGATCTCCCCGGATGGGAAATTGGTCGAGATCGTGGAGCTGGCCGACCATCCTTTCATGCTGGCTACCCAGTTCCACCCAGAATTTCTCTCCAGACCAAACCGTCCGCACCCGTTGTTTGTGGGATTTCTGGATGCTATCCGCCAGCGGTTGGGGATTAAGCCCGAGATCAACCAGGCTGAACCGCAAATCCTCTCCGCCCAGCAAGACCTGGAAGTTATCTGAGGTTTTACCAAAAATTTTAATAATGGGGGAAGTTAGAAGCCTGAGGGCCGCAGACGGTACACGCCGCGCTCCTCCAACGGGAGCATTTCTGCGATTGCGAACATCACCCGATCGGTTAAGCTGAGCGCAGTCTCGCCTGGACGAGGCTGGATCAGCTGGCCAAACCGGACATGAACGACCGGACGCCTCGGGAAATCTTTGAACATCTTTTGCGTTCCATCTTGAGCAACTGGGAGGATCGAACATCCTTTCTGGATCGCAAGGCGAGCCACACCGGTTTTGCCTGGGTGCAGGCCAAGACCCTTATTTCGCTTCCCTTCCGGGAACATCCCCAGGACCAGCCCGTGGTCAAGCACCTGAGCAGCGTGGTCTAAAGCCCAATCGTCACGCTCGCCGCGGTTTACCGGGAACCCTCCAAACTGGCGAAATGCCCAATCAAGAACCGGGTTTTTAAAAAGCTCCGCTTTTCCCATGAAGAAAATCAGCCTGTTCAAGGAGAATTGGATCGGAAACACATCGAAATTGGTTACATGGTTCGCCGCGAGGATAACCGGTCCTGCGGCAGGAAGCGATTTGCTAATTTCGCTTTCCAAACGGGCAAAAAGTGGGAATAGCCACTTCGCCAGCTGGGTCCCAGCTGCTCGGAGGGGCGTCATTTGAAACCGGTAGGTTTTGAGGCTGCGTGGATCGGCTTTCTGAGGATCTGAGGCGTGCGAGTTGAGCATTGTTTGGCGCCTATCTAACAGTCTCAGGCTCCTGTCCGGTGGATTCGCTCTCATTTTCACCGGTATACTGACGCAGCGCTTCATCCAGAGAGATGTTTTCCCGGCGCATGCCTGGAGCTGCTGTTCCACAGAATGGACACAGGTTCCAGGGCAGCTCCATCAATTTACCGCATTGATGGCAGGGTTTTTTTAGTTTTGTATGGCAGCTGGGGCAGACGATCCAGCTTTCTTTAATTCGCCGTGAGCACCCCGGACAGAGGGCGCTTTCTTCAATAGATTGAAGCAGCGCTTCTTCTTCCAAAGTATGCTGGTATTCTTCTTCAAGCGTATGCGGAGGGCGCAAGATCAGGTAGATTACGATCCCAGGTAAAAACAAGACTGCGACCACCAGGACTGCCAGGATGCGAGCAAAGGGGTCTCTTGCGTGCTGGCGGACGTCACGATAGGTCCAGATGACCAGGCTCAGCCAGAGTGCAGCAATAAAAGCCCCACCCCAGGCTGTGAGAAATAACAAAAAATTGCTTAAGGCAGTTGGATCAAAAGGCATGGCTCACTCCATTTTGGCGATTATAGCACGGATAGGACATCGCAGGTTTTTGGGCTGTTGGAAAAGAGATCCTTGTAATGCCGGCTAAGCTGATGTATATTCCATGCAGCGCCGTCGGCAAGGGTAACATTATGGTGGAGCGAAGACATGAGAGAGCAAAGCGCGACTTATCGAATTACCGACCTGGATCAAGACGAACGACCGCGTGAGCGGCTCGCCAAACACGGCCCACAGGCTTTGAGCAGCGCCGAGCTGCTGGCAATTTTGCTTCGAGTGGGCGTGCCTGGAGAAAACGCTGTCCAGGTTGGGCAGCGCGTTTTGCAGGAGTTGGGTGGGCTTCAAGGGATCCACCGGGCAAGTTTTGAGGAAATCTGTGCGCTTCATGGACTTGGGACGGCGAAGGCTGCCCAAATCAAGGCTGCTATCGAGCTCGGCAGGCGCCTGGCAGTCGTCTCACCGGACGATCGTCCCGCGATCCACAGCCCGGCAGATGCGGCAAATCTCGTCCTGTTTGAAATGGGCGCCCTCGAACATGAAGAACTTCGGGTGATCCTGCTCGATATCCGCAACCGGGTGGACAGGGTGCTTACGGTCTACAAGGGGAGCCTGAATGCGAGCCACGCCCGGATCGGCGAGCTGTTCACCATGGCCATCCGAGCAAATGCCGCTGCGATCATCCTGATCCATAATCATCCCAGCGGCGACCCATCTGCCAGCCCGGAGGACATCACTTTGACCCGGGCTGTGGTTGAGGCGGGCAAACTCCTGGATGTGGAAGTGTTGGACCACATCATTATCGGGCGCGGGCGGTTTATCTCATTGAAGGAGCTGCAGAAGGGATTTGGTTAGCCCGTTCGGTGGATGGAAAAACTGGTGAATTCGCCGGCTGCAGGCAGCCATTCTTGTGCAACCCTGGTCACATTGGCCGAGCGAGGCCCTCGCTCCAGGGCGGATACCAGCTGGATTAACGCCCCATTTTCGCCTTCAGCCACGACTTCAACAGATCCATCCCAGCGGTTGCGCACCCAACCTGTCAGTCCAAGCTGAACAGCGGTGTATTCCACGAAGTTTCGAAATCCGACCCCCTGAACCCGGCCTTCTACTTGAGCGTGCAGCCGGCTGAGTGTTTGATCCATCCTGTTCATTTTCGATCTCCGAAGTGGTTTCGTGCCGGTGAGCGATCATCTCTCCATGCCGTGGCGCAATTTATCAATCTTTATGACGGTTAACCCCGGAGGCGAATATTCGCCTTAGTCCTAATCCGAGCGGGACCGCAAAGACGGCCAACAAGATAATCAGCCAGGGTACGAGGCCGTCCAGAGAGTTTTGCCTGGAATCCTGCGAAAGGTTTTCATCTTCCCAGGTCCGCTCTAACTGCTTAAGATTTTTCCCTAAAGCCTGTTGGGCGCCGTGATCGCAATCCAGCCCATTAGAATAAGCCTGGATCAGCGCCATGATCCCGGAACGGCCGAATGAGTTCCTGCAGATGTTGAGTAAAATCCTGCGACTGGGCATAAGCCAGCAGCGCCTCGGATGATTTGCGCGGAAAGCCGCCGCAGAGGGCGCTCATAGGGAGCAATCCTTCCTCTTTCACAGCCTCTTCGAGCACGATTGGGTAATCAGGATTTGAATACAGCTCTGCAAGCGAAGCAAGACCTTCCGTGAGCCAGACCGGGATGTTCTTATAACCAAGCGGGGTCGAATTATATAGAAATATGTGCATCAATTCGTGGGGGATACGCTGTTCAGCCAGCAGCTGCCGTTCCGGGCTTTCCGGGAGCGCCATGAGAACTACTCCCAGGTCTGGATCAGCATGCCCGGCGACCCATTCTTCGGCATTTGTCTGTAGCGCCGACTGTAGGCTCTCTTTATCCTCGTAGATGTAGATTTCAACAGGTACTGATTTCAGGCATCGGGATCGTCAGCAGGCTGTTGATCCGTTCTTTGCCTTCGTGGGCAATATCTAAAACCCTTTGGGCAAACGGTAATTCTCCCGTATACCAATGGACGCGAAATTGGCCGTCACCAAGCGTGTTCCAATCGAAGCGGTTATCCGTATACATGTAGGTTTGCTCCGGGCTGGATACAACTTCGCCATTTGCCAGCGTCAGCTCCCAATGGTATTGGATGGTAGAGAAAGGACGTAGTGGGTAATCGGCAATTTCGTGCAGGTAGGTTAACAGATAAAGATTTGGCCCCAAATTTTCTACATCCGCCAGCCCGACCGTTGTGCGGGTGTCGCCGACAGCCCGAAAAAACAAGACCCCGGCTTTCACCGGGATGCTCGATTTCACCTTCGCAGAGAAATGGATTGTCTCTCCGAAAATATGAACAATATCCGTCTCGATGCTGCTGACTTGTGCGAACGCGCTACCGGTGAAGATCCAACCTGCCAGAAGAACCGCAACCAGGACTGCTCCAAGCCGACGCACGTCAAGCTCCAAGCCATGAAAGCAAAGGTGTCAGCGTCAGCGGACTGAGCACGGTGGTTAAGAATACAGCTGCGGTCGAAAAACCTGGTTCCGCGTCGAACTCCGTCGCCAGCATCGTGGTTATGACCGCGCTTGGCATACCGGCTTGAAGGGCGACGGCTTGATGGGCAGGTCCATACAGACCAAACAGCGGCAGCAGCACCAACGCGAGTATGGGGCTGAAAACCAGACGAAGAGCCGATGTCCATGCAACTGGTCCAATCTTCCCTTTCAAGCTGGCGGATTTCAGCTGCATACCCAGCAATATCAGCATGCAGGGTATGGCGGCGTCACCGAGAAGATTTGTTGCTCTTGATAACGGCACAGGCAAATCCCAGCCAGTATTGGTAAATAAAACTGCCAGAAGGACGGCATAGATCAACGGTAATTTGAGCAAATTTACGATCGCCCTGGAAAGGTCCATTGAGCTCATCGATGCAATCAACGTGCCCGCGGTGTAAGCTAAAATCAGGTTTATCACAAAATAGATGCTGGCATACCCCAGTGCGGGCTGACCGAAAGCGAATAGTACGACTGGCAGCCCGTAGTTTCCTGCGTTTGAGAACATCACTGCCAGCATCATGCTTGAGCGCGTGGCTCGGTCGGATTTCATCAATTTTCCAAGCACCCAGGCGATAGCCCCCAAAAGAAAAATAAAGACCAGGCTGAAGGCGACGATGCGACCGAACATCAAATTACTTGACTCACTTTGGGTCAGCAGGTTAAAAATCATGCAAGGGCCAAAAACATACAGGAACAGCTGGGAGATAGAACGGGGGTTAATCTGGGTGAACCGGGCCAGAAGGAATCCAACGCCGGCGATTAAGAAGATTGGCAGAAGGATATTGATAAAAAGGCTGAGAAGCTCATTCAATCGGTAAGATCCTCTTCATCGTCGAAAAGGTCCTCCATCTCGTCCATCTCATCCAACCAGTCCGTTTCGTCTTCTTCTTCATCTTCGTCTTCCGGGATACCGAAGAAAGGCATCAATTTCGCACCTTCGGTAAAACTCAAGTTATCCAGAGCTCGAATTCCAGGAAGTCAAGCTCTTCGTCATCTTCAGCTTCCTCGAACAGTGCTTCGATCTTTTCTCGAACTTCTTCGCCCCCAATCTGGGAGAGCGACCAGATGCTTGCCATCCGGGCATTCTCATCAGGGTCATCGATCATATCCATCAAGGAAGGTAACGCCTCTTTCAATTCCAGCTCGCCGGCAGCACGGGCAGCTTCAGCTCGCAATGCCGGATAGGTGTTCTCCAGCATTGCCATCACAACTGGCTGCCAGATCGGATTTGCTGATCGCCCCATGGCCAAAAGCGCGCTGGCCTGCCAGGCGCGATCCTTCGAATCAAAGGCTCTCTGGATGAGTGGTGTGATTTCTTCCCGGCTGGAGTACCCCAATGATTCAAGCGCAGCGCGCTGGACTTTAGGGGCTTCATCTCGATCCACGGTCACGAGCAAGGCGTCTTCGATCTCCTTTTGTTTTTTTGAAGAGATCGACTCGATCTCCCCGGCATAAACAAAGCGGTTGAGAGCGCTGGCTGCGGCAGCTCGGACGTCATCGTTGTCGTCGTTCCTTAAAAGGTTCAGAAAGTCAGGGATCAATCCATAATCTTCATATTCCCAAAGCGCGTGAACTGCCAGCAGGCGAACGTGGGGATTTTCATCTTCCAGGGCTATCTTGCCGAGAGCGACAAAATCGAGCAAATAATCGTCGCCGCTAAGCTGCTCGACTTCCTCCATAATCGATAGTCGACGCTTCAGGGGAATTGTCGTCCAGATGGGATGGATCATAGACACTTCCGACGGCTCCAGGTCAGAGAGCCGCCGGATGAGGCGTGCAGGGACTGGCGCGTCCATATCCGCTACGGCGTCAATCACTTTTTGAAAGGGGATTTCATCCGTTGTGGACATTAATTATTAGTCTCAAATAAAGGCTCAGGGAAGCTGAACCGGATTGATAAAATCTTGCAGGTTGATATAAATCAACAACAGCAGCAGCAGCGAAAAACCTACAAGGTGAATTGCATTTTCGTACCTGGCGGGAACACGCCGTTTGAAGAAAATTTCGGGAAGCGTGAGAAAATCCGCCCACCGTCCAATGCTGGGATGGGAAGCAGATTCATGATGCCAAGAGAAATCGAGATCATCATAAAAAACCACAATGGGCTTTGCAGGCGCTGGTAGATATCGTACATACCCTTATATCCCACCAGACGCCCTTCTTCTGGCGTCGCCTGCCCGTTTATCAGCCGCACAGGGAGCATCAGGATGCCGCGCACGTTTTCCCCGACAACAAACAAGCCGCGGTAAGCTGCCGTTCCCAGGCTGACCGGGCGGGTCGCATTATCGAGTGCAACTCCGAGAGGGCCTTCCCCTTCCGGTGGTTTCGCTCGGGGAACAAGCACGGCAGTGATCAGCTCATCGCCGCGCTGAACGATGACCGTCACAGGCTCGCCGAGTTTATCAGCGATGATCGCCTGCAACCTCTCAACGCTGTCGATTTTTTGATCGTTGATCGAGACAAACAGGTCACCGGTCTTTAAGTTTGCTTCAGCAGCCGGAGAGCCTGGCGAGATAAATGAAACCAGGACTTTTTCAGGCACAGGCTCGCCCATGGAATAAAAGAGCAAGATACCTAAAAGAATACCTACGGAGATATTCATCACAGGGCCAGCAAAAAGCACACCCAGGCGCACCCATGGGCTGGAGGCAGCCAGACCGCCAGGGATGGTCGGATCATTCTCGCCTTTCGGACGGACAAAACCGCCAAGTGGTATCCAGTTAAGTGAAAAGACTGTCCCTTTGTGTTCAAAAAGCTTAACCAGCCGTGGTGGAAAACCTATCCCGAACTCTTCCACTTCGACTTTAAGAAAACGGGCGGCTGCAAAATGCCCCAATTCATGGAGCAAAATGAGCACAGCTAACCCAAGGATGAACTCTAATAGTTGCATTGACTAAATAACCTTCATTCTGATAGCACTGAGCATTTTTCAGTGGGCATTATAACTGTTCAGCGCTGAATAGAGAAGCGGACTGGGGTAGGGGGAAGGGCTTTCTAACACATTTCTAACCATGTCGGCCGTTTTCGATCGAATTCACGGATTATTTCACCTTCAGGAGACCGGTTTCAGGTGCGCTGGCCCACCAGGCGTGGCTGTGAGCACGCGCTGGACGCCTTCAGTACGCTCAAGGTTTTCGACAACCTGACGCCTGGCAGCTTCGAGGCAGACGACATGGACATTTGGACCGGCGTCGATTGTGTAACATACCGGCAAACCTGACTTTCGCCACTCCCGAATGTTCTCCATCACAGTGAGAGTTCCTGGTTTCCAATAAAACAGCGCTGGCCTGGAGGTCATCATCACGGCGTGCATCAGGGTGCTGTCCAGCTCCATTACCTCGGCCAGGTCATCGAAATCCCGGTTCAAGATTGCGGACCGGCAAACCTCGAGACGACGGGTCGTGCTGGCGATTTGGCCTGATTGCAGGGGGCTGGTATCTGCCAGAGCGTGTCCTTCCTGAGAGGTCGTCGGTTTATGGACCTGGCTGACGATTGCGATGCAGTCAACCAGCTGCCAGTGGTCTGGCGGTGCAATTGTGAACGCATAGGAGGAACGGTCATCCTCACCTGCCTGCCATTCGACGAACCCCGCCGGGATTGAGCGGCAGGCCGAGCCAGATGCGGTTCGCGCCAGGCGTGAAAGCTCCGCTTCGGAAAGCTCCAGGCCGGCGGCGCGGCTGCCCGCAAGCGCAAGCGCGGAAAAACCAGAAGCAGAAGAAGCAATGCCTGTGCCGGTTGGGAAGTTGTTGCTGCTTTCGATCTGCGCGTAAGCCTGGATGCCGGCGAGGGTTCTGATCCGATCAAGCAAATCACTTGCCCGCTGGCTTGCAATCGCTCCGGCAGGGAAGCCGTTCAAGGTAAGCTGATCCTGCGCCAGAGAAGAGTTGAAACAGACGCGAGTATGGGTGTAGAGCCCGCCAAGGTTCATCGAAATAGAACCGTTGGCGGGGATGTTTTGGAATGGATCGCGGTTTCCCCAATATTTTATGAAGGCGATATTCGGGCAAGAGACAGCGGTTGCGGAGCGATCAGACACGAAACGTGAATCACCCTTTCATTATTATCAAACGCTAGTGTACCACGGACATCCTGCAGTTCCAGGATGCGGCGCTTCATTCATCGGATTTCATTTAGTTAACGGTCAAAGGAGAACCAGAGACACTCTCGGGATTGGATATTGACTCTCACGCTCTGTTGCGCGATAAGTATTAAAGCCAATCATCGGCACTACAATGTGGCTTCCCTGATAGGTGGTCCTCCAGGTATAGAGGAGGTGGGTATGGAGACCCCTGCTGAACTCAAGACCTCTGGTCTGGAAGCGCCTTCTGGAACCGTGACATTCCTCTTCACTGACATCGAAGGCTAAACAGCCGAGTCCGAGTTGTTAACTCGTGCCACAGCGGAAGCCAGCGCGGTTATTGAACGTCATGGGGCTGAAGAACAAACGCGACTGGCATTTTCTCGTGAGCTGGCCGCCGCTGCTCTTAACAGCCAAGCTGACGACCAGGAACGCGCCGTATTGCTTGCTATTGAGGCTTTAAAACAGGCCGATACCCGGCAAGCCCAGGAAGCTCTGCACCGCACTGTGCAGGAGCTTCGGATCATCCACACCCTGGAAACGCCAGGATCAGCATATGTGGGATTAGCCTGGAGCTCCGACGGCATGCGCTTAGCGGCATCTGGCATCCCTGGCGCGGTTGTTTTGGATTCCGGGACAGGAGAGATACATTGATGTTGAGGAGCTGATTGCCATGACCAGATCCCGCCTGAGGCGCGTTCTGACAGATGAGGAATGCCAAAAATACCTGCATCAAGTGGATTGTCCAGGGCAGTGAATTTCAACATTTCGCCAGAAACCGTCTATAATTGAATAGAGGGCTGCACTTTTTCGTTGGGCAAGATGGCTTTTATCCTTGAAAAAAATTTGACCACTGTTCTTTCTTTCTACACTCGTGGCAAGGACAGTGAGCGAACCATACTCAAATTCCCTGGAGATGTTCTAAATGAGCGTAAAAAAACCTTTCCGTGTTTTTACAATCCTGGTATTCGCTCTGGCGGCTGTCTGGACAATCGGCGCCGCTCAGATCGTCCAGGCGAGCACTCCTCTCCCGCAAGGCACTCTGGCAAAAGAAGAGGTGATCGATAACGATGTTTTCGTAACAGGCGAGAAAGTGTCCCTTGACGGCTCGGTGCTCGGCGATGCGTTCATCCTCGGCAACCAGGTCTCGATTGAAGGCACGGTCGACGGCAGCCTGTTTGTCATCGGGCAGCAGGTGGATATCCAGGGAACGGTAGCTGGAACAACCTATGTCGCCGCGCTATCGCTCGAATTGGGCTCGGAATCCGTGCTGCAGCGCAACTTGTATTTTCTTGGGGCTTCTCTTTCAACCCTGCCTGGTTCTGAAATCCAGCGAGACTTAAAGACTATTTGCCTGAGCGCCGATCTGAAAGGGGATGTCACCAGAGATACTCGGGCGACCATAGGAATTCTAAAACTGGTTCAAAGCGTCATCAAGCTGTTTGGTGGCGATATCTTGATCCCGAGACCCTCGATCCTGCCTGGCGCATCCGTATCACCGAGGTTGTTGGGTGGTCTATTTTCCAGCCTGCTGACCCCTTATTACCAGGAGCCTGTTGCTTCAGGCGGGATCGACACGGCAAAGCTGTCAGAATGGTCGCTCGCCCGGCTGCGCGACTTCGTTGTACTGCTCTTTCTCGGCGCAGTTTTCTTCTGGCTGGGCCGAGAGCCCCTCAAGCGGACAAATCAGGCACTGCGCAACCGACCCCTGCGAGGGCTAGGGTACGGGCTTCTGGGGCTCTTTATCACTCTTAATCTCATCCTGGTTTGTTTGCTGCTGGCAAGCCTTTTCTTTGTGATTGGTCTCTGGCTTGGAAACCTGGGATTTTGGGTTTTCTCAGCTGCGCTCTGGGCTCTCACATTTGCGGCGATCGTTTTCTCTATAGCTGTAATATGGATTGTCGTTGCCTACGGCACCAAACTGGCTGTTGCTTACCTGGCCGGGAACTGGTTTTTTGAAAAGATCGCCCCCAAAGCATCCATTTCCCCATTTGTTGGGTTGGCGCTTGGCATACTTGTCTATGTCCTGCTGCGATCAATCCCTATGCTGGGCTGGGTGCTCGGCGTGCTGGTTACAGCCTGGGGGCTTGGCGGTTTTTGGCTGGCATACCGAAATCCGGCGGATCAGCCTGAATTGTTGGAATAGCCAGCTTTTTTAAAATCGAAGCGCCGCAAGGTCTCATCAAGTCTTGCGGCGCATTGACATTCAACTTCGGCCGCATTCAAGCTCACCCACGAGCTTCAACCGAAAACGGGGTCCCCTGGCACGAGGGCTTGATAACGATCCCAAAATGCGGGGACGATCTCCCTGGATCTGGCCTTGATCCTCTCCTCGTCGATGTTTACCAGGACTCGATCTTTCATCAAAACTTTCCCGGCGACGATTGTGGTTGTGATCATCGATTCGTTCAGGCCAAAAACAAAATGTCCAGACAGTGTATCAAGGGTCATCGGAGTGGCCGGGTGATAATCGACAAAAATCAGGTCGGCAAGTGCTCCAGGCTCGATCACACCCAGGGGCGCCTCGAAGTACTTCGAAGCCAGCGCGGCATTGTTGGATACAGCCAACTGGATGAGCTGATCTGCGGAGAGCCGCCTGCTGTCACGATGCCTGATTTTCTGCAGAAAATAAGCTGATTCCGCTTCCCGCCACATCGTATTGCTCAAACCGTCATTTCCAAGGCAGAGACGAACCCCGGATCGCATAAGAGACTCTACCTCGGCAACGCCGTCTGCAGCGTTCTGATTGTTGCGCGGCTGATGGCTGACCCAGGAACCAGATTCAGCGATCTGCTGGATTTCGAGGGCGTCCAGATGGATCGCGTGCGCAAGGATCGTTTGTTCTCCCAGGATATCGTGATCGCGGAGACGGTCAACCGAACGCTTGCCTGACATTTGGAGGCTGCGAACCTGGCAGTATTCGTGCTCGGCGACGTGCAGGTGAAATCCAGAGTCGCTCGGACAGGCAACCCGGCAAGATGCCAGCGTGCTCTCTGATACGGTCATCGGAGCATGGATTCCGAAGTTCGCCTTAATCCGGCCACCAGCGAGGTTTTCTTGACGGCAGCGGCGGATAAACCTGGCATTTTCATTGATGCCTGCGCACGTGCGCTCGGGACCGTTCCGATCGGTCACTTCAAAGCATAAAACAGACCGCAGCCCGGCCTGCTCGACGACTTCAGCAATCTGATCCAGGATCCCATCGATGCAGTTTTGGGAAGAGTGATGATCGAACAGGGTCGTTGTGCCGTGCTTGATGGCGTCAATCACACCATTCCAAACGGAATAGCGCACATCTTCCGAATTCAAAGCCAGGTCGAAAGGCCACCAGAGCTTCTGCAGGATCGTGGGCAAGGTGATCGGCGCTTCTCCTGGAACCGGTACCCCGCATGAAAAAGCGCTGTAATAATGACCGTGAGCGTTGATACTCCCTGGCATCACCCATTGTCCGCGAGCATCCAGGCTTTCTTCATCAGGATGGTTTGCAGCTAATTCGTCCGAGGGTCCGATCTCGCTGATTTTCCCATCCGCGATCGCCAGCCCATGATTTTCAAGGATCCGGTTGGGGCTGCCCCATGTCAGAAGATTTGCGTTTTTTACGATCATCCTGTTCTCCAGAAACCATCCAGGACATTACCCTTTGAAATTTCCAAGCTCCTGAGCCAATCCGATGAAACCCTGCACCGATCGAACAAGCTCAGAAACTTCGACATATTCATCGGTCACATGGGCCAGATGCACCGATCCGGGACCGAAGACAATCGTCGGAACGTTCCGTTCTCCTGCGCTCCCTGATCCATTCGTGCAGTAGGGAGTCCCGTAGAGGACGGGTTCAATCCCAGCGGAGATCAAGCCCCTGTGCGCCAGCTTTACCCATTCGGAATTCGGGTCTACGGACCAGGCCGGATGGAAATCCTCGTTAGAGATTTCGGTTCCGGTGTAGCTCTGGAAGGATACTTCTGGAAAAGTGATGGTCGAGCCGGGCATATCCTGCAGGAGGTCGAGATGCAGGTCGAGCACGGACTGCCGGGTTTCCCCGCGCACCATCCGGCGGTCAAAAACGACCTGGCAGGCATAGGGGATGGTTGATGCGCTGGGGAACGGGCTGGAGATGATCTGGATGGGCTCCATAACGCTCTTTCCCAATAATGGATCTTCAACCGGCGGGATCTGCCGGACGCGCCGGATTATTTCAACGGCTTTGTCGATCGCGTTGTCGCCTATTTCAGGTGAAGAGCTGTGAGCCGCCTTCCCACGAAGCTCGAAGACCAGCCGTGCCCGACCTTTATGTCCTATTCCAAGGCGGCAGTCGGTTGGCTCGCCTATGATCACGCCGTCCGGCTGGATCTCGTTCAGGACGGTTTTCAGGGCGGCTCCTTCTAACAGCTCCTCGCCGACAGTACCGACCGCGTAGAGATCTCCCTGGATAGCACTGCGGGGCAGGGATGCGATCGCGACCGTATATGCAGCCAGGCTGCCCTTATCATCCACAGCACCGCGCCCCCAAATTTTTCCATGCGCTGAGCTCTCCCCCGAAGGGAGCGTGCACCCAGGCGCCAAGCTCGCCGACTTCCACGGTATCCATGTGGGCGTCAAAAACCAGCTTAGGACCGGGCTTGCTCCCATGCCGCAGACCAATCACGTTGCCGGCCTTGTCCTGCCAGACCTGATCATAGCCGAGGCTTTGCATCCAGCGCGCCGCAACGCCTGAGACTGCGGACAGCTCCCCCGCGATCCCGGGAGCGCGCACCAGCTCCTGCAAGAACTGGATTGTATTTTGCTCGATCTCGTTTTTATCCATTTATATTCCCTTATGGAAGATTAAACACCGTCCGCAAATGCATCGATGACTTCACGAATATTCCCCATCAGCGGGTACAGGATCGGGCAGGTCACGCCTGCTTCGAGATATTCCCGCACCTTCGCCCGGCATTCAGCAGCGGTCCCAACCGCCATGATATTCCGGACCAGGTGCTCGGGCACGACCGCGCTGGCGCGCTCATAGTCTGCTTCCGTCGCCGGCCAACCCATCATGGACCTGGCTTTGGCAGCAATTTCCTCGCTTACACCGCTGGCTTTCATGATGTGGGGCTCGGTGGCGAAGTAATACGCGGCAAGTTTTTTACCAGCATGAACGGCAGCGTCAGGATTTTCGTCTGAAAGGGAGACGACAATTAATTCAGGCAGATCGACCTGGCTGAGGGTCTTCCCTGCTTTCTTCGCCCCTGTTTCCACAAGCTGAATCGCCCGGCGGACATATTCGACCGAGACACCGTAGTTCAGACAAACACCATCGCAGATTTCGCCTGCCAGCTCCAGCATTTTCTCGCCGGTCGCACCGATATAGATCGGAATATCCCGGGGGGTTTTGTCGCCGTAGACCACATCAAGGGACACATTTTCCAGGTTGACGAACTCGCCATGATATGTGACGGTTTTCATCGCCAGGAGCTCGCGAATCGCCTCGACGTGTTCTCTCATCGCCGTGAGAGGTTTCTTCATGGTAACTCCAACCCGGCTGGCAATCGGCTCCCACCAGGCTCCGAGGCCCAACATCACCCTGCCTTTTCCGTTTACCCTTCCGCCAAGCTCCCACAGTGAGGAGAAACTGGCAGCGATTACCGCAGGATTGCGAGTCCAGATTGGCAGGACGCCGGAACCGACTCTTAATCGCGAGGTATGAGTAAGAAATGCGCTCATAAGGACAATGCAGTCCCTCGCCAGGCGGTTATCGCCTTGCCAGATTTCACTAAAGCCTCTTTCCTCCATGTAGCGCGCCAATTCCAGCTCAGCTCGGATGTCAACAACATCCTGCATGTAGATTGCCAATCTTTGGTTCATTGCTTAATCCTCCTGGTGATCAGTAAGCACGTGGTTATGGAGGCTGTTTTCCTGAGAATTTATTGGGATCCTTGTCGAAAATGTTGAGGTCTGTTTGGACTCTATACAGGATCTCGCCTTGCCGGATGACCAACCTGCGGATTGGCTGCCTCCGGATCGCATCAACGGGCGATTGAGCGTCAATCAAGATCAGATTAGCGGGAGCGCCTTCGAAAATACCATAACCTTTGAGGTTCAGAGCTTTTGCGGCGTTATAACGCGGCATATCGAAAGTCGCTTGAATCTGAGATGGAGTGCTGAGCTGGGCGGCATGAGCGGCAAAATTTGCCACTTCAAGCATGTCTAGTTTCCCGAACGGGTAAAACATGTTTCTGACGTCGTCCTGGCCTAATGAAACATTTACGCCTGCCTCAACAAGGTCCCGCAGGCGAGGGATGCCGCGGCGAAATGGGTGCGAGTCGTGCCGTCCTTCGAGGTAGAGATTGATCGGAATGTTCCCAATGATGGTGATATCGGCTTTTTTCACTTTCTCGATCACCCTTTCAGCCAGCCGGTCATCCCACGATCCCATCGCGCAGCAGTGTCCAGCCGAGACGCGTCCATGGAAGCCTTCTTCAATCGTTTTATCCGCCAGCAGCTCGAGAGAATGCCAGTAAGGGTCATCGGTCTCATCGACGTGCATGTCAATATCCGTGTTATATCTCTTTGCGATCTCAAAAACGATCTCGATTTGTCTGGCTGCATCGTCCATGTTTTTTTCACTGTGCGGCATACCCCCGACGATATCTGCGCCCTTTTCCATCGCGGCCCACATATAATCTACCGCCTCCGGATTTCTGACCAGGCCCATCTGCGGGAATGCAACGATCTGTACGTCAAAGAAATCGCTGACTGCCTGGCGCGCTGCTAAAACGCCCTCCAGCAAGTGCAACTTCGCGATGTGGTCGATATCCACATGACTGCGCATCCAGAGAGTCCCATGGGAAATTGCATCGCGTGCCACCTGGAAGGTTCTGCGGACAATGTCAGGGGTGTCAAGCTTCTTCTTTATCTCTGCATAGATTTCGATCGCTTCGTGGAGCGTACCGCTCAGGTTGGGGACTTCAGATAAATAAGCATTTTCTAAATGGAAGTGGGAGTCGATGAAGGGAGGTGAAACCATCGCCCCACCTGCCTCGATAGCCCGCCTGCCTGGAGGAATCTCAGATGCAGAGACTACGGCGATTTTTCCATCCTGTACGCCAAGGTGCACAGGAGACAATGTCTTATCAAGCACTGCATGATGAATGGTGATATCCATGAAAACCCTCTACTTTTTTATATGTCAATTGTCCGGTAAGTTTAGTGAGTTTTACAATCCATGTCAAGCGGTCGAATTCGAATCAAACTGGTTGGTTTGGATTCTTGTCATGGTGAAACTTTCATGTGTCCAAAGGGCTTCTCGGTTATAATATCGAATATTTAAGGTCTGCAAATCAGCTCTTCAGGAGAACTTGGTAAACTTGAATTTCCATGAAGATGGTGTGAGCGGTTACCTAGGCAATCCCAAAGGGGAGGAATTTATTAACTGGGAAAAATTCGCCAAACGACTGGCGGACATCTTTTCTTAATCGAAATTTCAGGTATGCTTCTGCACCATTATGGTTCCTGGAACTTATCAGACTATGTGGAGGTGAAAATCTCGAAAAATGCTTAGCTTGAAATCCAGACGTATAAGCCAATTTGAACGATTTGGAGAGAAGGAGCTTGAAATGTCAACGAAGAGAATTTTGTTTCTAATCATAACAATGTCTGTAATCCTTGGGCTTACGCTTGCTGCTTGCGCTCCCAAGGCAACAGAAGCGCCAGCGCCGCAAGAACCTGCCAAGACCGAGGCACCGGCGGCTCCCCCAGCTGAAGAAAAGCCAGCAGCTCCGACGAAGGTGAACATCGGTTTCATCTACTGCGGTCCGATGGACGAACCGTGGTCGCAGGCGATGATCCAGGCGGTTGAGCGTGTGAAAGTCGATAACCCACCGCAGGGGCTTGAGATTACCTATAAGTATTTCGAAAATGTGAAAGTCGACGAGTTCGAAAAGTTCACCCGCAACGTAATTGATTCGAACGAATACGATATCGTCTGGTTCCACGACGGCTGCGCCGGAGTTGAGCCCATTGATAACATCCGCAAGGATTATCCCGACCGGATTTTCCCGGTGACTGCGTCCAATTATGGGCCGGTCGGTGGGAACACCTATTGGATCCAGCCCTACGCCCACGAACCGGCATACTTGTGCGGGCTGATCGCCGGGATGATGACCGAAACAGACACTCTCGGCATGGTCTCTGCGTTCCCATATGCCAGCGTGAATCATCTTTTGAACGCCTTCATGGATGGCGCCAAATCAGTGAATCCGGATGTGGTAATTAAGAACAGCTATATCGAATCTGGTGGGATCCGGTGAAAGCAAAGGAGACCGCGCTTGCACAAATCGAAGCCGGCGCGGACCTGATCTATTCTGAGCGCTACGGCGGGCATGAAGCGGCACGCGACAAGGGCATCTATGCTTTCGGCTCGCAGGCGGATATTCATGAGCTGGCGCCGGAGACTGTGATCACCAGCGCGCTGTTCTTCTGGGATCCATCAGTCCGTGCGATGATCGAATACTGGTATGATCATACGGTCAACGGAACGCCCTATAATGCCCCAGCTGACAAGCCCGTATCTTTCTTGATGAAAGACGGCGGCTCTGGCCTTGCCCCGCTTTATGATTTTGAGAAAACGCTTGCCGAAAGAGGTCCTGGATAAGCTTGAAAGCACAAAGCAGGCCATCCTCGACGGCACGCTTGTTGTTCCACTCAATCTGGAAGCCGTGGAATAAGATTTTGAAGATAGAATAAACACAGGACTGTTTGCCCTCACAGAGGATAAACAGTCCTGCTTAATAATCTTCTGCCTCCTGAGGGTGTTGAATGGTGAATTCAAAAGCTGAGACCCCTATCTTACGCATTGAGAACCTGACGAAAAGCTTTGGCACTTTTGTCGCGAACGACCATGTTTCATTTGACGTGCAGAAAGGCCACATCCATTGCCTTCTGGGAGAGAATGGAGCCGGAAAATCGACGCTCGCCAAATGCATTTACGGCGCCTCGCGACCCGATTCGGGCAAGATGATTTTCAAAGGCCAGGAAGTGAAATTTTCATCTCCCAGAGATGCCATCCGGATGGGGATCGGGATGGTTCACCAGCATTTCGTGCTGGCCGAACCGATGAATGCGATAGAGAATATCATCGTAGCGGAAGAATTCCACCGGGGCGCTGCTCAACCTTCAGGTAGAAAGGAAGCAAGTCCAGGCGTTGTGCGATCAATACGGCGTCGAACTGGATCTTGAGACGCCAGTCGGCCAGCTTTCGGTCGGTAAACAGCAGTGGGTTGAGATCCTGAAAGCGCTCTATATCGGCGTTGATTTGCTGCTGCTCGATGAGCCGACTGCCGTGCTCACGCCGCAAGAGGTCGAGACGCTTTTTTCGATTATCAGCAAGATGGTGGAAAGCGGAATTTCAGTAATCCTGATCACGCATAAGCTTAATGAAGTGATCCACATTTCGACAGGGTG
Organism: uncultured Chloroflexia bacterium; assembly: GCA_963726375.1. GTDB lineage: Bacteria > Chloroflexota > Anaerolineae > Anaerolineales > UBA4823 > UTCFX2. Next base: position 1,003,774 of record CAVSCE010000008.1, read on the forward strand.
ACGGTGCTGCGAAAAGGCAAAATGATTACAACGATCGACACAGCCGATACGAACCGTTCCGCCCTCGCAAAACTGCTCGTCGGGCGAGATTTTGATTTTGTCGTCCACAAAGAGCAGATCCTACCCGGCCAGCCTGCCCTGGAAATCAAAGGATTATCGGCGCTGCGCGATAACGGTTCTCAGGCGCTGCACGAAATCTCACTGACGGTTTGTGCAGGGGAAATCCTGGGTCTGGCAGGAGTCAGTGGGAACGGCCAGCCGGAATTATTCGATGTCCTGGTCGGCGTGCGCAGAACCTTCAGGCGGAGATGTCATGCTGGAAGGGGAGTCGATCATCCACCGCTCGCCAGCGGAAATCTACAAGGAAGTTGCCAGCATCCCCCAGGACCGCCTGAAACAGGGACTGGTCAGCGAATTTTCGATCCAGGAGAATCTCATCCTTGGAGCGCACGGCAATCCTCCGTTCTGCTCGAAAGCATCCGTGCTGAACACGAAGGCAATTCAAGGTTTTGCCAGGGACGCCATTGAGCGATTTGATATCGCCGCGATGGGGCCAGAACAGAAAGTCTACCAGCTTTCCGGCGGCAACCTGCAAAAAGTCATCCTGGCGCGTGAGCTCTCCCATCCGGTGAAGGTGGTAGTCGCCAGCTCACCGACTCGCGGGCTGGACATCGGTGCGACTTATTTTGTTTACCAGCAGTTTTTGGAACTACTGAAAACCGGCACAGGAATATTGCTAATTTCTGAAGATTTGGATGAAATCTATAATTTATCCGACCGCATCGCGGTCATCTATAATGGCCGCATCATGGGGATTTTCGATGCGGGTGGAGTGGACGAAGAAAAAGTAGGTCTGCTGATGGCTGGCATCGAGGAAGAAAAATAATGGCGAAACGATATTCTTACAGGATTGAAAAACGCAAGGATATCGGAATATTCCTGAATGTATTATCCATAGTGGTCGCTGTGGCATGTCTCCCTGATTATCGCTTCAGGGATCATCATTTTTGCTGGGGAAACTCCCAAGAACGTTTTTATGGCGATTCTCAAAGGTTCGTTCGGAAGCAAGACAGCGATCATCGACACATTAATCAAATCTACGCCGATTATGCTGACCGGGCTTGCGACGATCGTTCCTTTTATTGCCAAAGTATGGAATATCGGTCAGGAAGGCCAGCTCTATGCCGGCGCGATGGGAGCAACATTCATTGTCCTGACTTTTCCCGAGATGCCGGCTGGATTATATATCCCGGTACTGCTTCTGGTCGGCTGCATCACCGGTGCGCTCTGGGCATTTATCCCCGGCATCCTGAAAGCACGCTACCAGGTGAATGAGATCATCGTGACCGTGATGCTGAATTATGTCATCGCCTATATCTGTACGTTCCTGCTGAATGGACCCTGGCAGGAACCGGGCAGCTATTATTACAATACGATCAGGTTTCCGGAATCATCAGATTTGCCGTTCCTGTTTGGAACCAGGCTGCATTTTGGTTTTGTGATTGCACTTCTGCTTGCTTTTGTGATCTACTTTTTGCTGAGGAAAATGAAATTGGGCTTCGAGATCCGGGCAATGGGTGATAATCCGACGGCATCCAGGTATAAAGGGATCAATACGAAGCGATTGATCGTTGTCGTGATGCTGATCAGCGGTGCGATCTGCGGATTGGCAGGCGGAATTGAGCTGTTAGGAATCCATCACAAGCTGATCTACGGCTTCTCAAGTGGTTTTGGCTTCACAGGAATTCTGATCGCCCTGCTGGGCCGGCTGCATCCTTTCGGCGTGGTTGTGGCTGCAATCTTTTTCGGCGCGTTACGAAACGGGTCGGTCGCGATGCAGATTTATTCGGATGTCTCCAGCGAGCTGGTCAACTTGATCATGGGTTTAATGATCATAATCCTGTTGTTCAGCGAAGCCATTTTCAAATATCGGATTAGGAGAGTTGAATATGCTGACTGAGTTCCTTCAGCTCGGCTTCTTGATTAGCATATTTGGGGGTGCAGTGCGGATGGGCACCATCATCCTGCTCGCCGCTTTAGGGGAGCTGGTGACTGAGCGGTCTGGCGTCTTAAACCTGAGCATCGAAGGTATGATGCTCAGCGGCGCGCTTGCAGGTTTTCTGGGGGCTTTTTACACCGGTTCGCTCTGGTTTGGTGTTTTTTGTGCGGCGATGGCAGGCATCTTGGTCTCCATCATTTTTGGATTGCTGGCGGTTGTTTTTCAAATTGATCAGACCGTAAGCGGCCTGTCGGTCAATATTTTTGCCGCAGGATTGACCTTTTTCGTTTACCGGACATTATTCCCAGACGTTGGAACAGAAAAAATACCTAATCTCATCCCTTTTTCGACCGTTCGGATCCCCATTTTGTCTGATATCCCTGTGATCGGGGAGATCCTTTTCTCGCATTATGCTTTGAGCTATATTGGTTTGATCATGGTAGGCGTGATCGCCTTCTACCTTTATCGGACGAAGAGCGGGCTGATCTTGCGAACGATGGGCGAGAATCCTCGGGCGGTGGATATGAAAGGCGTAAATGTCACCAGCCATCGGTTCATGGCGGTGTTGTTTGGCGGCATGATGGCCGGGTTGGGGGGCAGCTTCATCACCTTGTGTTCCTCGGGTTTGTTTGTGGCGGATATCACGGCCGGGCGCGGCTGGCTGGCAATTGCGATCGTCATCTTCGGCGATTGGAAGCCGGGCAGAATTCTGCTGGCAAGCCTGTTCTTTGGTTTTATCGATGCGCTTCAGATGCAGGTCCAGGCGCTCGGCGTACAGCTTCCATTTCAGCTCTTCCTGGCAATGCCGTATATCCTGACGACCATCGCTGTCTTCATCGGACGAAAACGCTCTGGTGAACCCATGTCGCTGGGCGATCCTTATGTTCGGGAATAGACTGTTTGATCCATTTTCTTGGTCCTTGAAAAGTCCCACATAAATATTAGCAGAAACGGGAAATCCTCCCGATCTCAAAGATCGTCCCTAGTAATTTGAAAATTGAATAGTAAAAAAGGCGCTCAGGGATGCGTTCCGAATAACTCTGGAGAATTTAATTACCACGGGGAATTGAGATCAACTATCGTCAGCCTGGAGCGTTATAATTCTTGATATGAAACCGACGCTTTCCTCTCGCTGGCAGCAGGTAAGAGGCTACGTGCTGGCCATCCTGGTTACATTTGCTGTCACCATGCTTATGTATCCGGTGCGAGGACTCCTCAATACTACCACCATTGCCCTGCTGTATCTCTTGCCGGTCACTCTGAGCACAACCCTGTGGGGGCTGGCCCTGGGCTGGTTTCGGGCTTCCTGGCCTTCCTGCTGTACAACTATTACTTCTTGAAACCCTACCAGACCCTGATCGTGCACCAACCTCAGGATATCACCGCCTTGGGGATCTTTTTTATCGTGGTGGTCGTGATCAGCCAGCTGGTCGGGCGAGCCAAGGAAAACCTGGAGCAAGCCAGGGCCAGCGAGCGCGAATCAACGCGCCTGTACGAGTCTCAGCCTGGCGTTGAGCGGGGTCAACAACACGCCGCGATATAGGACAAATCCTTGCTACCCACACCCTGGAAACCTTCCAGGCAGAGTACGTGGAGATCCAGATTGCAGCCATCGGCGGCGAGGAGGCGCTGATACATCCAGGAGCCGCCTGGCACTCTCAAAGCCTAGTCGAAAACCCGCTGGTCAGCATGCCGTTCGAAACAGCCCGAACGGATGCTGGGTACCATTATACCTCTGGCGTGAAGGACTCCCACTGACCGCAATGGAGGAACGAATGCTGCGCACCTTTGCCACCCAGGGCGCATTGGCGTTGGAACGGGCTGTGCTGGCTCAATCGGAAACGAAAGCCCGCATCCTGGAAGAAAGCGACCGGTTGAAGTCAGCTCTGCTTTCATCGGTCTCGCACGAGCTGCGCACACCCCTGGCAACGATCAAAGCTTCTGTAACCAGCTTGCTGGGCAGCGATGTGGATTGGGAGAGCCATGCGCGCCAGGATTTGCTGGAAACGATCAATGAAGAGACCGATCATCTCAACCGGCTGGTCGGAAACTTGCTGGATATGTCGCGCATCGAGGCCGGGGCGCTAAATCCCGTCCGTCAGTGGAACCAGCTCTCGGAAATCTTGGAAAGCGCCCTGCGGCCGCATCCACCGTGCATTACAGGATTACCGCATCGAGATCGATATCCCGGAGGACCTGCCATTAGTCCCCGTCGACTTCATGCAGATCAATCGGGTCTTTGTCAACCTGATCAGCAACAGCGCCAAGTATGCCCCGGTGGGTACGGTGATCCAGGTCACTTCCCGGGTGTTAGATCCCGATTTCTTGATTGTCCAGGTCACCAACCAGGGTCCGCCGGTTCCTCAAGAGCATCTGGAGCGCATTTTTGAAAAGTTTTACCGCGTGACTGATGCCGAGCGAGTCACAGGCACCGGGCTAGGGCTATCCATCTGTAAAGGGATCATCGAAGCGCACGGCGGCCGAATCTGGGCAGAGAACCTGCCGGGGCTCTTCGCCTTTAATTTCACCTTGCCGCTCACCTGGGAAGGAAAATCGCCCGCTGAAGTGAATCCGGAGGCTTCGTGAGCATAGAACCGCACATCTTGGTGATCGATGATGAGCCGCAAATCTTACGAGCCTTGCGCACAATTCTGACGGCGAAGAAGTTCCGGGTCACCACCGCCAGCCGAGGTGAAGAAGGTCTGGCGCTGGCTGCCGCTACCTTGCCCGACCTGGTGATCCTGGATCTGGGGCTGCCTGATATGAACGGCTTCGACGTGTGCGCCAGCTTGCGAGAATGGAGCAATATCCCGATCATCGTTTTATCCGTGCGCGAAAGCGAAAAGGATAAAGTACGCGCCCTGGACCTGGGGGCCGACGATTACCTTGTAAAGCCTTTCGGGATCGAAGAGCTGCTGGCGCGCATCCGGGTTGCGCTGCGCCACTCTGCTCAAACCCAAACCAATCAGGAAACCAGCATCAAGGCCGGCGACCTGGTCATCGACCTCGCAAGACATGTCGTAACGCGCGGCGGCAGCGAAGTGAAGCTGACGGCCACGGAGTTCAAACTGCTGGCGTACCTGGCGCAAAATACCGGGCGAGTGCTGACCCACCAGAGCATCCTGAGCAAAGTGTGGGGCATTGAGTACATTGACGATGTTGAATACCTGCGAGTTTACATCAGCCAATTGCGAAAAAAGCTGGAAAAGGACCCGCGGCACCCTCGCCACCTGCTCAGCGAGCCGGCGGTAGGTTACCGTTTTTCAGAAGGCGAATAGCGGAATCGTTCAATATGGTTTAGAAACCAGGGAGTGATTTGATCCCTGGTTTTTATTTTTCCTTTATACCCTATGAGACGAAACCTTTATGGGGGTTTTATGTTTGCGCGGTATAACCCTGTCGTATCAGAAAAGGAGACCATATGACTGACAAACAGCACTCCGGAACCCTGCTCCAAGACGACCAGCCGCTGCCTGCATTTCGCCGGTTGGTGATCTTAGTGCCAAACGCTGACCTGGATGAAATCAGGCTGGCGACGAGCCATCCGATCAATGATGTCGCCATCCAAGAGAAGGCATCTTGCTGCTCTCACAGGTGACCCAGGAAGGGCAGGATTCCCTGGAACGCCGCAGGTTGACAAACCTGGCAGCTGTTCTGCGCGATCCATTCTATACGGTAACCAGCAAAATCATATTTGGAAACCGCCTGGTTAGGGAAATCAAGAAAAACTTGCTCCCTGGTGATCTTGTCGTGTGCCTGAATGGATACAAACCCCAATTTCTGGAACCTGAAAAGACAGCCGATTGGTCAGGCTCTGGCCGACGAGCTGCCCTGTCCAGTTTATGTCCTGAATCATATTCTGGTTAATGAAGTCCCTCGCCAGGCGATAGGCCATCAAATCCTAGGATGGGTGGTTCCGATTGTGATCATCCTGCTTTTTATGGGATTTGATGCCCGGATTATCTTGGATACCAGGGGCTGGGTTAGCAGTTTGCTTCTAGGGATGGTCTTGCTGGTCGAGGTTGGCCTGATATATGGATGGACAAATCTTTGGAATTAGGTTCATATTTGCAGGAGTAACGAATTGTTATTTTCTATCGGGTTACTGATCGTCATTGCTTACCTGGCTTACCGGGCTTCACCGCGTGAACGGGAAGAAGATAAACATATCCACGGGGCTGGGCAGATCGGCTTGCTGGCCGCCGTGGCGCTCTTTGGTGTGGATTACTTCACCTCATTCTATTATGGAACGGGCGAGCTGATGAGCGCCCTGCATCCCTATGGGCTGCAGAAGCTGGCATATTACTCGGTGTGCTTGATCGCCTTGGCCAACTTTATTTTTGGTGCGTTGTATATGTATTCCCTCGGGATTTTTAACGAAGGTGGTGGCTCGTATACAGCTTCCATGCGCTATCTCAAGCCGACCCTGAGCCTGATCGTGGCGGTGACCCTGATCCAGGATTATGTGCTGACCATCGTCGTATCCGCCCTTTCAGGTGGCGACCAGTTGCTTTCCATCCTGGGAGCTTACGGCACCAACTGGATCTGGCATTTTGCCATTGGGGCGGCCCTGGCAGCGATCACCTGGTACCTGACGATCCGCGGGCGAGGCGAATCGGCGCGGGTCGTATTCATCATGCTGGGTGTTTTTGTCATGCTGACCCTAACCATGGCAATAGGCTTGTTCATAGCCCACTTCAAGGATGTGCCGCCTGTTGTCTCCACCGAGATGCTTAAGCCGGCTTCCGTCGGGCAGGCTCTTTACCATCTGCTCACCGCGACGATGAAGGGCATGGTCGCCCTCTCTGGACTTGGAAGCCATGTCGAACGGCATCCAATTTGTCAAGGACGAAGATGTAAGCCTGGTAAAATGGGGAAAGACAGCGACTGCCGCGCCTGAATGGCCTGTGGCACTTCTATAGCGGGAAATCGGGCATCGGACGCTTCGTTCAGACTTCCTTCCTGTTCTATGGCGGGTTGGGTACGCTGTTCCTGGCCACGTTTTCTCTACGCTTCAACGTCTTCGATGGCACGCTGGGGCGGACGCTGGTGGGCAACCTGGCTTACATTGGATTTAACCAGGTCCCAGGAGGCAACTATCCTATTCTGGGTTTACCAGTTCCTGGCAGTGGGATTGCTGGCGGCAGCCTCGATGACCGCCTTCCAGGACGCCCAGGCGACCGAGTGGCGTGATGTAGCCATTGGCGAGATCCCGGAAGCTATCGTTTATCGTGACCCGCGCGGGACATTCACTCGCTCGGTAACAATCACCTTTGGCATCGCGGTGCTGATCATGTTCCTGGTGCGCGGCGAAACGACCCGAGCCGTGCCCTTTTACGGTGTGGGAGTGTTTATGCCGATCATGGTGATGGGTCTGGCAGTCCGTAAGCACATCCTGCAGCATTACACCGGCCGGGTTCGCCGCTGGGGCAGCTTGGCGCAGGTTTTGCCGCCTCCCTGGCAGCGCTGGTATTTGTCGGGCAGATCGTCGGCAAATGGTCTGAAGGCGGTTGGGTGGTGCTGATCTCATTCAGCTTGCTTGCTCTGGCTGCTCATCTTCTTCTGCTCTCCCCGTTAGGATTCCGTGAGCCAAAGCAGATCCATCGGATTGTACGTGATAAAGCGCGCGTGAAAGGTGCGATGGCTTCCATCGTTGAGTGGCAATCGCTGGCGATGCAGGAATACCGCTATTCACTGCTGGTATTATTCCTCCAGCACCGTGGCAAAGTTCTTTGCACTGTTTGGTGTACACCTGCCAACTCGTTACTACCCGTGCCAGCCCCAGCCGGAGATTACGATCATGCCTTGCATGTCGATCACCCGGAAGCGCCTTCCCTGTTGGAGCAATACCTAGATCACGAAGGAGGAAGAACCGCGCCTGGGCGGGAAACCAAAGGAAACCGCCTCTCCGATCGATGGAGAAGGGATTTAAGGAGGAATATCGAGATGGCCAAAAAGACAACTTCTCCACAAAAATCGAGCGGAACATCCGCCCAGGGCTCAAAAGCCCGGCAGCCCGGCAGATACCTGGCGCAAGAATACAACGTTGGCAAATCCTGCTTGACGCCCAGCCAAACCTGGTGAAGCACTTCCTGGAAACCCAGGCCCGCACCCTGGCTGACGCCTTGATTGCGCGAACTTCCCCCAGGTGCGCTTTACCTTGCCCGACCGCGTGGTCGTTGAGTCCTGGTGAGGTGAACCAGGCGAAACCAACGACCCTGACGGTGCCGGCCAATGAACGCGAGCAGATGGCTGGCGGTTTGATTGACCGCATGACCAGGGCTGACGTCAACACAATCCTGTCAGAGCGCCTGGCTGAGCTGGAAAACTCACCCAACCAGGCTGTATCGGTCAGCGCCGGTCTGATCCGCTACAGTACAGCCAGCCACATGGTCAATGCGATGCTCCCCTCCGGCCGGTCTGTCACTTACCAGGCAACCGAGGGAGAGGAAATCCCCTCGCAACCCGTAGTAGACGGACCTGGAAGCTAATCTCGGCGATTACGGCGACTACGGATGCCATCGCTGAAGGCGAAGAGGGAGCAGGCGAAGAAGGACGTGGGGAGCTGTTGGTGCCCTATGTGCCCTGGGCGCGCCGTTTTTACCTGCCCCAATGGGTGCCTCTCGATGAAAAAGATCATCTGCTGGTCAATTCCGCAGCTGAAGCAGAAGCGGCCATCGCCTCCATGCAGAAGTACCTGCGCATATTACACACTGCCGTCAGCCTGGCTCCTTACATGGTGGTCGACGAGACCTACCACCGCAAGCGCTACGGAATCTTGGGTCAGCTCGTCAACCAGGGGCGCGCCCTGGCTCGCTACCAGACGCAAGAAATCATCAAGACCATGCAGCGGCGGGCAAAAGCCCAGGATTTAAATCGCGGCCTGAGCCTGAGCCTGCCTTACTTCGATGACCAGGTCCTGCTGATCGTCATGCATGATTTTGAAATCATCCCGGCCGGCAGGATCATGTTTACACCGTCACTCGTCGTTCGTGCAGCCCGGCAGGAGCAGGTTAAAGTCGCCCAGGATACGCGCCTCAGCCCATCCACCCGCAAGCATCTGCTGGAAGAGCTGCAGCAATCTAGAAAAGCGCCTTCGAACGCTAAGGTTATCTTGCTCGCCTGGAGCGATTCCAGGCGGAACACCAGCTCGACGGATTAGCCTGCCAGCTGAATCGCTTCATCCCATGGATTCGCATCCTATTTACTCACTGAGAGCGGCAGAGGTGTACCAAGCCCTGGAATTCCTCCCTGCAGGTATCTCCTCCACCGAAGTACCTGTCCGCCAGGAGCTTTACGGCAGCAACCTGCTGACGGAAGAAGCAAAGACCCTCGCCCTGGCGCAAGATTTCAGATACCTCAGCCACCCGCTGGCGCTGGTGCTGTGGCTGGCTGGAGCGGTTACCTTTTTCATCGGCGAACCCGGTGCTGGGGCTGGTCATCTGGGTGCTGGTGCTGGCCAATGCAGGTTTTTCCTTCTGGAGAGAGCACCGCGCCGAGCAGGCCATGCAGGCCCTGCGCAGCTTGCTGCCGACATATACCCGGGTGATCCGCGACGGTGTGGAAATCCAGGTTACCCACCGACCAGATCGTCCCGGGCGACCTGCTCGTCCTGGCAGAAGGCGATAACATCCCGGCTGATGCCCGCGTGGTCGAAGAATACGGCCTGAGGACCAGCGAATCGACCCTGACCGGCGATGCTATCCCGGCACGCAAATCGCTCGACGCTTCCCTGCCGTGAGGGATTGAGCGAGCTGGAGCGCCCCAACCTGGTGTTCGCCGGGACTTCGATCGTATCGGGCACCGGGCGGGCGGTGGTCTACGCCACCGGCATGTACACCCAGTTCGGCCGGATCGCCCACCTGACCCAGGCGGTTCAGAGAAGAGCCCTCCCCCTTCAAACCGAGCTGACCCGGTTGACGCGCAAGATCGCCCTGGTGGCGCTGGGGATCGGGGCAATTGTCTTCCTGGCTGGGACTTTTGATGTTGGCCTGGGGCGGTTGGAGGCCTTCTTGCTGGCGATCGGGATCATCGTGGCAGTCATCCCGGAAGGGCTGCCTGCCACCGTCACCCTATCCCTGGCCATGGCCGGTCAGAGGCTGGCGCAGCGCGGGGTGCTGGTAAAAAAGCTGGCAGTCATCGAACGGTTGGGCACGGTATCGACGATTTGCACCGATAAAAGCGGCACGCTCACCCAAAACCAGATGACCGTGCGAGAAATTTGGGTGGGCGGGATGCGCCTTTCGGTTTCGGGGATCGGGTACGATCCCACAGGCAGTTTCTCTCCCAACCCGGACGGGCATGCCGCTGGCCGGGGATTTAACCATGCTGCTGACGGCCGCTGCGCTGTGCAATAACTCTCGCCTCAACCCACCGACCCCTGAACATCCCCGCTGGACCACGCTCGGCGACCAGACCGAAGCTGCTCTGCGAGTTGCCGCGCTGAAAGGCGGGATCGAGGAAAATGCGCTGACAACTGCCTACCCTCGCATCCACGAGCTGCCTTTCGATGCCCGACGCAAGCGGATGAGCACGATCCATCACCATCAACCGAGTGGAAGGATCTTCTGCCAGCGCAGGCGAATCCGCAGCCTGGCAGCCGCCCATCGGCTCCGGACGTGGCGTTTGTCAAAGGGCGCCCCGCGGGAAATCCTGCAGCTCTGCCGGCGAGTGCAGATTGCCGGGCAGGTTGTCGACCTGGATGACCGGCTGCGCAGCCAGGTGCTGGAGGCCAACGATGATTACGCCCGCCACGCCCTGCGTGTCCTGGCGCTGGCACGCCGCGACCTCCCACCCCGCACGGGGAGCTATACCGTGGAGGGCGTGGAAACCGACCTGACTTTCCTGGGGTTAATGGCGATGCAGGACCCACCCCGGCCCGAAGTTGCCCAGGCCGTCCAGACCTGCCTGCAGGCCGGTATTCGCATGGTGATGGTCACCGGCGATTACGGCCTGACGGCCGAATCGCTGGCCCGGCGTGTCGGCATGCTGACCACGCCCAACCCGGTGATCCTGACCGGGGCGGAGGTGGAGAGCTGGACGATGCTGCTCTACAGACGGCGCTGGAGCACGAAACCATCTTTGCCCGCATGGCTCCCGAACACAAGCTGCGCCTGGTGGCAGCCCTGCAGGCGCGTGGCGAGGTGGTAGCGGTTACCGGAGACGGGGTGAATGATGCCCCGGCTCTGCGCAAAGCTGACGTCGGCGTGGCAATGGGCGTGACCGGCACCGACGTCGCCAAAGAAGCCGCCGATCTGATTCTGACCAACGACAACTTCGCCTCGATTGTCACGGCCATTGAAGAAGGGCGCGCCGTTTTCGACAATTTGCGCAAATTCATCACCTACATCTTCTCCAGCAACGTACCTGAGATTTTGCCCTTCGCACTGATCAGCGTTATTCAATATCCCACTGGCTCTAACCGTAGCGCAGATCCTGATCATCGACCTGGTCACCGATATGCTCCCGGCGCTGGGACTGGGCATGGAAAAACCCGAGCCGGATGTCATGCGGCGGCCGCCGCGCCGGCTGCAGCCAGCCGCTTCTAGACCGCTCGTTGCTGCGGCGAGCCTTTCTTTGGCTGGGGCCAATCGAAGCCGTGCTGTGCTACTCCGGATTTTTCCTTGTGTACCAGGCTGCAGGCCATGGGGCTGCCTGGCTTCATGGGTAAGCCTGCTGAATCACGAACCCCGAGCAGGTCAACATGCTGGCAATGACTGTGTTTTTCAGCGGCGTTGTCATGGCGCAGGCTGGCAACGTCTTCGCCTGCCGCACCGAAGTCAACCGCGGCCGTACCCTGGGCTGGACCAGCAACCGCTTCCTGTTATTTGGGATCGCCGCAGAGATTGTGCTGGTTTTGGTCTTGATCTATTTCCCACCGCTCGCCATGGCGCTCCATCTAGTTCCCCTGCCGCTAGCCTGGTGGGCATGGCTGGCTCCCTACGGGCTGGTCCTGTACAGCCTGGACTGGATCCGGAAATCATTGCTGCGCGGCCTGAATTCAGGTTAAAACTTAACAGAAAGGTGGTTGTATGAAAGTAATTATCATGGGCTGCGGCCGGGTGGGCGAGCAGCTTGCCCGGCTGATGTCTGAAGAAGGTCACGCGTTGCGGTGATCGATTACGATCCAGCTGCCCTGGCCCGGCTGGGAGAGAATTTCCGCGGGCAGAAGGTAAAGGGGATCGGTTTCGATAAGGATGTGCTGCTGGAGGCCGGCATCGAGCAGGCGGATGCCTTTGCCGCGACCAGCGCTTCGGACAATGCCAACGTAGTGGCTGCCCGGATTGCGCGGAATATCTTCCACGTGCCGCGGGTCGTGGCGCGCCTTTACGATCCCCGCCGGGCGGAAATCTACCAGCGCCTGGGGTTGCTGACCATCTCCTCCACCACCTGGGGCGCCAAGCGCATCCACGAGCTGCTCACCCACTCCGAGCTGGACCCGGTGCTGACCTTCGGCAGCGGGGAGGTCAGCCTACTTCGATCGAGACGCCTGCCCTGCTTGTCAGGAAGAATGGTCAAGCACATCTCCATCCCGGGGGAGATCCAGGTGATCGCCATCAGCCGCCAGGGCCAGGCTTTTATCCCGCTGTTCGGTACGGAATTTCAGCCGGGCGATATCATTCACCTGGCTATCCTGGCTTCTTCTATGGATCGCTTCAAGGGCTTGTTGGGGTCGGACGCAGGAGGATAGAATATGTTTGTGATTGTGGTTGGAGGCGGAAAGACCGGCTCGCAGTTGACTCGCCAGTTGATCGAAGAAGGTCATGAAGTCAGGCTGATCGAAAATCGCCCGGAGATCATCGAGCGCCTGCAGCAGGAGCTGCCGCGAGGAGGTGCTTGATTTACGGGGATGGCAGCTCGCCGGCGATCCTGGAAAGCGCCGGTATCCAGCAGGCGCAGGTGCTGGCGGCCGTCACCGGGGAGGACGAGGCCAATCTGGTCGTCACCACCCTGGCGCGGTTTGAGTTCAACGTGCCGCGCACCATCGCCCGGGTGAACAACCCCAAGAACGCCTGGCTGTTCACGCAAGAAATGGGCGTGGATGTCAGCCTGAACCAGACGGACATCCTCGCCAGGCTGATCGCGGAAGAAATGTCCCTGGGGGATATGACGACCTTGCTCAAGCTGCAGGCGGGGCGAATATTCGTTGGTGGAAGAGAAGCTGCCCCCAGGTTCGCAGTTCCTGGACCGACCGTTGAAGGATATCCCGCTGCCATGCCACTTGCGTGATCGCGGCGGTTATCCGTTCGGGACAGGTGCTGATCCCGCGCGGCAACATGCAGTTCGAAGTAGGTGATGAAGTTCTGGCGGTGGTGGATACCCGCTCGATGAACTTGCTGAAGGAGCTGTTTGGGCCCGCCGACAAATGAAGGTGGTTTCTTATATCTCTTTCCAAAACGACTTCGCCGTGATCAAACCGCTGACCGCTCCAAAAGCCGGGTAGAGAATCAGGTCCAGCACAAGGAAGACCAGCGCTGGACCCAGAATCCCCCATGGGCCGCTGGACTTGAATGGTAGATCTCCTTCCAGATCGAAGGCTTCAGCGAGCCGGTTCATGAGAGGCATGGATAAAGCACTGGTCGTGATGTAAACCAGCGTGCCGAATAACGCTCCAATCAGACCAGTCACAGCACCCAGGCCGGCGCCCTGACCGGCAGAAAGACCTGTCCCACCCTTCTGAAAGCGTCGATAAAGGAATACGGCAAAAAATCCTCCCACCCATACCCACAAACAAATAAAACAATTGATAAAATTGAGGACAGGCAGGTTGCCCAGCAGTCCGGTGACGATTCCAGCGATCAGCGCAGAAAGAATGAACGAACGAGTATTCATCAAGAACCTCCTGATAGCAGATAGACAACGATTTATTTATAGCAAAATTTTGGTAATAATGCAACAAGTTTATTGTTCGGACCGTCATTGTTTGGTTGAACTATTCTGAGGCAGCATATTCGAAGCAAAATCCTTAAAGGATCCAAAGGACTGATATGAAACAATTTTTTCAGAAATTCGGATTGATCCAGTCCCTGCATGTCCTATTGATAGGCCTGGGCTGTGGGTTAGTCCTACCAGCCCGCGCAAGCGCGGATTTGAGCGGTTTTGAAACCGGTTTGAATCCAGCAGGTGCGGCTTATGAAATTAATGCGGACGATCAGGATTGGTTGTGGATCAGCGATTATGACGCGAAACAGGTCTGGGGGTTCGATCCTACAGGTGAAAACTATCAAGTATTTTCGTACCCGGGCTTTGGATCCCCCAGCGACGCTCGCCGGGACGGTGACTGGCTCTGGTGGGTCGAAGGCAGCTCTAATTTCATAAGCCGGATCTCGACGGATGACGGTGCATTCACCCGCTGGCAGGTGAGCGGTGCTACAAGGTTTTATGGCTCTGCGGTGGATCTTGCGGGTCGATTGTGGGCTACAAGCAGAAGCTCGTCTCACCTTTTCACCCTCGATCCAGAGCTGGGGGTGCAGTGTTCGTTCTTGCTGCCCGAAGGAGGGATGAGCTATTATGCGCTGCATCATAATGGGGAACTCTGGTTGGGTGAACGCACGAACGGCCGACTGCTTCGACTGACCATCGCGGAAGACGAATTGGGTAATCTTAAAGACAGCCCTCTTGACTGGTGGGAACTGCCGGAGGACAGCACTCCACAAGGGATGGTTTTTGACGGGGATGGGAAATTATGGTTCACGGATACGGGCAACCGTCGAATCGGCGTGCTGGATCCAGATGGAGGAGTGGAAGGTTACCCGTTGCCCAATGCGATGCTCCCGGGGATGATCGCGATCCTGGATGATCGGGTCTGGTTCAGTGAACAGGGGATTGGCGGGATTGGACAGCTGGATCCATCGGCTGCTGTCCCGGCTTCGATCCCCTATACAACCGGCAGTGCAACCCTGTCGCCTGAATGTGTGGAAATTTCTGCTTCCAGCACAGGCACCATCAATATCACACCTGGTGAGACCCAATGGGAGACACAAAACTATTCTCCTGTGTGGGATGCGGAAGGATGGAGGATTTTCCAGCTTCCTGAGGGATCGAATCCATGGGGAATCGCAAACACCGGAAGCGTCTGGTTTGTGGATACCGAACGTCAAATGCTTGGAAAAATCAACCCAATCAAAATTTACCTGCCGGTCATCCTTCGCTAACGAGGAAGGATTTGGGTAAAAAGGAAATTGCCTGAACCAAGTGTTCGTCGGTGAGGGGATTGGTTAGCATGGAAACCAGGGGATCGGCGATCATTTTCATTATTTTATACAACCCGGGCTGGGGTTTTAATCTGCAGCGCGGCGGCAAAGTTTGCCAGTGCAATGAGCATGCCGAAGAGAAAAACGTATTGATAGCCATAACGGCTCCAAATCACCCCGCCTACCAGCGCGGCAGAGATTGAAAATACATGGTCGATCGTCACTCCGGCCGTCAGCGCCGGTTGGATATGATCCGGGGATTTTGCGATCTTCTTCATGTACGTAGAGCGCGCCATGCTGACTGAGAATACCATCTGGTCAATCAGGTAGCTGACGCAGACGACGATGAAAGCGGCGCCCTCGGGTAAGAGGGACCTGGCAAAGCCGTAGCCAAAACAAACGAATACCAGGATGATCGCTTCGGCAGCAAGGACAATCCGCTCTCCAAATCGGTCGATCGACCTGCCGAGGATCGGTTGGAAAATGATCCCAATAATCCCTCCGATAGTCAGCAGCGTAGCGATGATTTGGGTTGGTTGTTTGAAAATTGTAACGAGCACCCAGGGCGCGAAGGTGATGAAGAGCTGCTTGCGCGAGCCAGCCAGCACTGCCAGGATGTAATACAGGCGATATTCGCGGTGCAATTTCAGAAAAGATTTCGGCGTCGTCGTCTTTTTGGGCGTCATCATGATCATCAACCCCGCCGCGATCGTCAAGCCAATTGCGGTCAGGATAAATGTGGTCGTGAAATCGAAATGCAGGTATTTGAAACCCAGGACTACGAGAAAACTTCCCACGATTGTGGCAAAATTCCGCAAGGCGTTCAATTGTCCCAACCGGCGGCCTGCCTGGCCTGCGCGTGCAAGCTCCATCCCGATCGTCGATGCGAGCGGCATGTTAAGATGCTGTCCCATGCTGTAGATGAACAGCCAGACGACCATCAAGGCATAGCTGGAAGATGCAAATCCGATCAGCAGCGCGCCAGCTGCAGCAAGGAGCAGGGAAAACGCGCTGAGCCGGCGGCTGCAAAGAAACCACAAACCGGCTGAAACAAATACAACCAGAAAGCCGGGAAGCTCGCGCGGGAATTCCAGAAAGGAGCGTTCGAAGCCGCTTAATGCAAACTTTTCGTTCAGGAAATTGTTGAAGGTTGAATTAAAGATGCTGTACCCCATCCCAAACGCGAGCGACGCGCCTGCGAACAGGATCAGTTCGCGTGATGCGCCTCTCACTCGTGTCCAGACAGCCATTTGTGTACCTCTGCGGATGCGAATTCTGGGGAAAAACCCCAGGAATTCTAGCACACAAAGCCCGCAGGTGCGGCGATTATTGCGTTATTGGGCGTTTTTCAGATATTGGTCAAAGAATTGGATCGTGCGGAACATTGCATCGTTGAAGCTGTTTGAAATATTATGATCATCCCCTTGATATGTATACAGCTCAACGACCTTTCCGGCTTTTTCCAGCTGTTCGGCCAGGATTTCGGAGAGCTCGGTCGGGACGCTGGTGTCCGAAGTCCCGTGGTGGAGCTGGACCGGACCGGAAATATCGGCAAGATAATTGTTAGCCGAGACCGCGTTCCAGAACTCAGGGTTCTCATCAGGAGAGCCATACAGCGATGACCAGGCCGAGCGCCAGCCGCGCCCGCCAGAGGCGAGGGTCGCTACCGGAGTGATCGAACCAGACCTGCGCCATTTCGTGAGCAGATCCGGATAGGAGCCGACGACGCCGGCCCAAATCACGCCGGCGCGGATGTCATTCGAAAGCACCATCGCCCTAAGGGTCAAGAATCCGCCCATCGAATGCCCCCACATACCGATCCGGGTTTCATCAACGAAAGCAGACTGCTTCAATGCGCTCACGGCGTTCATCACATCGACCGTATAGCCGGGATCGCTGTACGCTCCGCTGGCGACGCCTTCTGACTGGTCGTGGCCGCGGTAGTCGATTCGAAATACGACATAACCTGACCGGGCAAGTGAATTGACATAGGCAATATACCGCTCGGTTGTGCGGTATACGTCTGGAGGGATATACCCATGGTTGAAGACGATAGCCGGCCAACCACCAGGGGGCATTTCGCCGTCCGGGATCGTAAGCAAACCGTAAATCTTAAGACCTTCGGAAATGTAAGAGGCGTAGTGGCGGCTGTAATTCACGCCTCTTTCGAGCTCTTCGACGAGAAGGATATCGCTCCCCGGGAAATCTCGCTGACGCAGAGCCTGAATAGTCATTGGATGGAGGGTCGCCGTTGGCGTCTGGCTTGGGGCAGGGGATTGCGTGGCGGTTTGGGTCAGAGACGGCTTGCTTGTCAGATCAGGAGTAACTGCTAATGGTGACCTGGTGACTAACGCCACCGGGGTGTTCAGAGAATGGGGACACTGGCTTCAGGCGCGCGAATTGAACAAGAAGCGCTAAGGGCTGCCGCTGCTGCAATCATGAGGAGATAAATACCGAGTTTGATAATGCGATATTCCTTTCCAGCGAACAAATAACAATGCAATTAAGATATTATATATCCATATATGATTCGGTCAACCCTGGCAAATGAACATTAATGCCTTCCTTATTTCGCTTAGGCCGCAGGTATCTCAGGTGTCTCGAATCGGTTGACTTGAAACTTGTGCCAGATCTCCCTTGAGGATTTGACAAGCAACCGACCCCAAACAACCAACCTTGACACGCCGGGAATAAGGGTGATAATCTTGTTAGTGAAATTTCAAACAAACAATCTTGAGAGGGAGCCAATCATGACGCAAAAACCGTTCGACCGCCTTCAAGTTGAGGAATTGAATGTGCCGCCGCGATTGCTTCTCGGTCCCGGACCAAGCCTTGTGGACCCGCGTGTCCTGAGAGTGATGGCAACCCCGCTCCTGGGGCATCTGGACCCGAGCTTTCTGGAGATCATGGATAGAACCCAGATGATGCTGCGCTATGTATTTCAGACCACCAACCAGCTGACCCTTCCGGTCTCGGGTACTGGCACTGCAGCGATGGAAGCCTCCATCGTAAACACAGTTGAGCCAGGCACTAAAGTGCTGGTATGCATCAATGGGTACTTCAGCACCCGATTGGCGGAGATGGCCGGGCGATGCGGGGCTGATCTAAGAACGATCCAGCGCCCCTGGGGGGATGTTTTTACCCCCGGAGAAGTCGATCTGGCACTTAATGAACATCCGGCAAAGGTGGTCGCGATCGTGCATGCCGAAACATCAACCGGCGCGATGCAGCCGCTCGAAGAAATCGTCAAGGTCGTACACAAGCACGGTGCAATCCTGATCGTGGACGCGGTAACTTCCCTGGGCGGCGTGCCGATCCTTGTCGATGAGCTTGGGATTGATGTCTGCTACAGCGGCGCTCAGAAATGCCTCGGCAGTCCGCCTGGGTCCAGCCCGATCACGGTAAGCCCGCGAACTGTAGAAATCCTGGGACAGCGCAAGACAAAGGTTTCTAACTTTTACCTGGATCTGGCTTTATTGGTCAAGTATTGGGGTCCGGAGCGCATGTACCATCATACTGCCCCGATCAGCTCGGTTTACGCTCTCTATGAAGCGCTGAGAATTGTCGCTGAAGAAGGACTGGAAGCTCGCTGGGACCGCCACCACCGCAACGCGGAGCTGCTCTGGAGCGGCCTTGAAGACCTCGGTCTGGAGATGCATGTCCCCCTGGAACACCGCCTGCCCAGCCTGACGACCGTGAGGGTACCCGATGGAGTGGATGAGCCAAAAGTGCGGGCGCGTTTATTGAACGAATATAATATCGAGATCGGCGGCGGCCTGGGTGAATTGAAAGGCAAAGTCTGGAGGATCGGTCTGATGGGCTTTTCCTCCCGGATCGAAAATGTGACCTTGCTTCTTGCTGCGCTTAAGAAAATCTTGAGATCGTGATCATTTGGTCACAGGATTTCTTTTTCCGAATGAAGTAAACAAATCATCCGTACCAGCCGGGGAAGTAAACCCCGGTTGGTACATATTACTTGCTTTTGTCAATTGCCAACGACGATCGAGATTAAAACAATCCAATTCACATACCATAGAAAACGATATTCAACCCAAAACTATCCATTTAAAGGGTAAAATAAAATTTTAGGTTGGTAACGCTTAATCGTGCTGGTTGAAGGTTTATGTGCTTTCCGTTTGAGGAGAGATGCAGCGTGAGCAATGACTTATTCGACAGGCTTGTCACGAACATTTCCAGGGCATTGGGCCAGTTAGATGTTGCTGCAGACAAATCTTCTATAGAAGATCTGGCAGGATTGATCCAGCTGGGAATGTGTGCGAAGACGCGCACGTATCAGAATTTAAATCACGTTTTTAACCTGGTGGATGAAGAGTCTCCTATCAGACTCTGGCTGCTGTATTTCACGATCTGGTTTATTTTCAGGTCGATCAAGGTTTTCAGCCGGAGATTTGTGCGATTATCGCCCCTTATATCCTTGAGATCGCAGGGCTGATCGAATTGCTCGATGGACCTGCTACAGGCGATCAAGATTATTGCTTGCTGCTTGATACTTTTGGATTCAAGGCTGGTCATAATATCAGCCCGCGCAGTGGTCTAAATGAATTTCTAAGCGCCCTGGTGATGACGAAAAGTCTGGCTGACCTGATGGATAAGGGAGATTTATTCAGCCTGATGCTGTGCATCGAAGCGAGCATACCTTTTCGAGATTCGGTGCTGACCGGAGAGGATCATCTCAGCGTCCTTGAACACCGGGCGATCGGAATTAATGACAAATGGGATCTTGGTTTCAGCAGTGATGAGCTGGTCAAGCGATTAAAACAGGCGGTCATTTTCGCTAATCACGATGTGGATAGTTTTGCCGAAACGGATGTCGCCTGCTACCTGGAGACTTCCTGGAAGCTTCTGCCGGAAATGAATGCCACATTTCAGGGGATCGAGGCCTATTCAGTCCGCGAATATCGCAAGGCGCTTGAGCTGATGGAGAAATCGGCAGCTCGCATGAATCCGGACCGGATATTTCACCAGTATCGGGGCGAACCACCCGATGAAGCGTACCATTGGATGGCAGCTCAGGCTCGAAAGAACATCGCGACTTCTCTTGCGTATTTCCAGATTATGCTTACGGCTCAAGCGATCCTGGAAGCGCTAACCGAAGAAACTGGTGGGGATATGCAGCTTTTTGAGCTTGTCGGTGAGCGCGGGACCCCAAAAGTCCTTTCTCATAGCCCGGATGCACCCCATCCTGATAGCTCATTCCCGAGCTGGATTGATCCTGCTTCCGACCTGGTCCGGCTTCTGGGCGATGGGCGAAATCAGCAGATGCAGTGCGATATGGGAATTTCGCCTTTTTCCCGGTTCCTTCTCCAATATCTTGGTCCGGAGCAGAGGAGCACGATCCTGCGGGAGGCGAAAGAGATGTTCGGAGGACGCCTCTCGGCGAGTGGTTTCCTTCAGCTGGTTCCTTCCACAATCCTTTCGCCTATCGCCTCGACCTGTGCGGGGATCGCGCTTTCCCGCCGGGATCAACTGCTCCAGTTTGTGAATCCTTAATAAAAAAATCCGGCCTGCAGGCCGGATTTTTTTGCAGCTGGTTTTCTAGATAATCATAGCTATCAGCACGAACGGAATCGCCAGCAAGACCAGCACTCCAATCACAATTCCGAAGGCGCATCCGACTGTGCCAAGGACCAGGCCGATCAATCCAAAAATCAAGCCAAAAACAAGCTTCAGGAAACCCCCGATTACACCGAAGATAAAACTGAACATCCTGCACTCTCCATTTGTTTCAAAGCACAACTACTCTATATACGGGAGAGTGGAAAATTGGTTGCAATCCCTCATGGTAATCGGGTGACACCCAGGCCTGGCTGATTGCTCAGGACAAGCTGCGCACCGTTGTAGGTCAGGCCGTCAAAAGGATCGTTCGCCAGCAGGAGAGGAGAATCCAGGTCGGCAAAATCGCACAGCGGAGCTAGCTGAGCTGCGGCCGAGACGGCCAGGCTGGTTTCCACCATGCAGCCGATCATCACCTGCAGATCCAGAGCGCGGGCGGTATGGATTGCCCGCAGTGCCTCCCGGATCCCTCCAGTCTTGGCCAGCTTGATCACAACCCCATCGACGGCGCCTGCATGAGCGGCGACATCATGGGAAGTTTTTACATTCTCATCGGCGAAGATCGGCAAGCCTGGTTTTTGGTCGTGCAGCCACCGCAGACCTTCGATATCACCCATCGCAAGCGGCTGTTCGACGAACTCGATCCCGAAATCAGCCAGGCGGGGGATCAGGAAAATCGCCTGCTCTCGGCTCCAGCCCGCATTGGCGTCCACCCTCAGGGATGCGTCGGTGGTCTCGCGGATCTTTTGGACGACCTTCAGATCGTCTTCTCCGCCGCCCAGCTTGATCTTCAAAGCGGGCATTTTTGAAGCGCGTGCGCGCTCAGCCATCACTTCCGGCTTGTCGATTGAAATGGTGTAGGTTGTAGGAGGTGCGCATGCAGGGTTGAGCCCCAGCAGGCGATAGAGCGGCTGTCCCAGACGCTTTCCCAGCGCGTCATGCAGCGCCAGGTCAATGGCTGCCTTTGCGGCACTTGACCCGCCCGGCAGGGCAGCCAGGGGCTCTTCCAGGTCGAACGGATCCCAATCACGATCGGCGACAGCCTGAAGGTATGCGATGATTCCTTCCTGCGATTCGCCGTGATGCGGGACACCCGCTGCTTCGCCGACGCCATCTCCGATCTGGACAAACACGTTATGGCGCTGGTCTGTGGCTCCGTGGGCAATCCGCCAGGTGGTTTTGAGTTTGACTGTAAAGGGTTCGTAAGAGAGTTTCAAGAATGCCTCCGTGCTCCAACAAGATGTTCCTTCAACCATGCCCGGTATTGGGGATGGGCCGGGTTCAAGCTGTTGATCGAAACGCCGCCGGCAGCACCGTTGGCGTGGATGAGTTCTTCACCTCCGAGAGAGATTGCCACGTGGCTGACATCCGCAAATCGACCGATCTGGCGCTCGTCCATTGTTTCGCCGGTCAGGGTCCCAAAGAACAACAAATCACCTGGTCGCAGGTCGTTTTCAACCGGCTCGCCTGCCTGGAACTGCTGGTCGGCATCGCGCGGAAGGCTCGTTCCAAGAAAAGCCCAAAATCTCTCCACCAAACCCGAGCAATCAAAGCCGTAAGGGCTTCGCCCTCCCCATAAATATGGGACGCCGATGAAACGGCGAAACAATCCAAGCGCAAATGCAATCCCTGCCGGGGAAGGGGCAGGCCAGAAATCTTCCGACAGCAATCCGGACCGGTCCACCCACCAGGTGCGGCCGTCTGGGAGGCGGACCTGGGCTGCAGAATTATGCTGCTCTTCGACCGGCACGCAAACACCGAACGGCAGCCTGCCTGCCTCCTGACCGGGGAGGGGAATTGGCTGGTACCAGGCTTGTAAGAGGTCAGCCTGCACCATTGTGCGGCAAGCGCTCTGATAGGCTCTCGCCTCTTGTTCCGAACAGGAGTGGATTGCACCGGTGCGGATCCAACCAGTATAGCTGTCATGCGCCAACCTTACCAGCAGCCAGTCGTCAGCTTCATCGAGAACCTGGACTGCATCTCCGATCAACGCCTGGTTTACGCGTTCAGACAGGCTGCGCGGCTCACGGCGCATATCGCTGACGGGGCGGCTGCAGATCCCCCAGGGGTATGGATCGTCCTGGTTATCAGAAAAGGTGCGGCCAAATCCTGGACTGGATCGGTTGTTTGTGGTTAAGACGTTTTTATTCCCGTTTTCGGGTGCCTTTTGATTGAAGGCTGCCATCGAATCAACCCCGCACCATCATCACGGCGGACCGAAAAGCCCTGTACAGGGTGGGAACATCAGGAGCCGTATATTCAATCCGCCTGCCCGTGCGGCTGGCGCCGGGGAGAATTGCTGCCTTATCGGCCATTTCAGAATGGACGAAATCGATTGCCATCCGGATTGGGGTCTCCAGCTTGCGCGGCGCCGGCAATCGATCGTGTTTCAACCGGTTGACTGCCTGGGAAGCCGCAATCCGGATTTTTTCATGGGTGATGGCAGGCGGTAGGAGCTCCGCTGACATCCGCCCATTTGCCCATTTGACTACAGCCTGTTCGATGCCAGGGATCAATGCCTCAGCCTCGGAACAGGCAGCCTGGTCGCCGGAAATCAGGATCACCGGGGCGTTGAAGTAGCCGGCGACAGCAGCGTTCAGCCCGATTTCACCGCAAGGCTCATCGTTAATCAGCAGGTTTGCCACCCGTTCGTCCGACCAGGTATGCTCGAGGATCGCGTTCTGGGTTCCGATCCTGGCATGGTAGCCAACGAACATCACTGCATCTATGTCTTCGTCGACGCCCTGGACCATTGAAAAAGGAGAAGGAGTGCCGCTGTTCAGGTGGGCACGCGGGTCGAGTTCTTCAATCAGGATGTTGCGGCCGTAGCTGTGACCATCGCTGACGACGACTTCACTTGCACCGCCAGAAAATGCGCCGTTTACTGCTGCGTTCACGTCCTCAGTCATCAGCCGGCGAAAGCGGGGATATTCAGAGTGGCTGGTGTTGACATGATCCCAGCTTACAACGCCGGTGATCCCTTCCATATCAGCAGCAATTAAAATCTTCATATAAAATTCCCTTTCCATGGATTAGAGGTCGCTTTTGATGATTCTGCAAACCTGAGTGTACTGATATCCTAAGCTTGAGGGATGAGTATCTGGGCAATAAGTCTACCATGAATGGGATGTGATCAGAGATATGGAAACATGACTTAATCGAGGCCGGACTTTGCAGCCTGAAGGTAATTCTGATCCAGAGGGAAAGGTTTGGAAATGATACTCAATCGTTTTGAAATGGGTGAGAATCTCCCTGCTCAACCAAGTGTCGCGGATAGGTGACCGCAGGAGGAAATATTCCAGTATACTTATCTTATGGATAGACGTTTTGTCGTCTGCCTGTTGTTCATCTTATCGTTCAGCCCGGGCTGGAGGCCGAAGGCCCAGAACGTTGAGCCTTTATGGCGAAAACTGGCGCAAGGCATCGATTATCGTGAGTTTTTCCTCCCCGAGCCTGACCATATTTATGTCACGCGCCTGGATCGGGCAAATCCGCAGGCGATCATTGATACGAGCCTGGCAAATGGTGTGCTGAGCGCCGGGCTGGAGCCGCTGAGCGCGCAGGTAGAACGATTTGATGGAGCTCTTGGCTATTGGGACGGTTCCTGGGGGCCGCGCTACCAGGTTGCAGCCGCGATCAACGGTGGTTTTTTTGACACTGAGAGCGGGTCGCCCAGCGGCGGGTTGATTTATTCCGGGTGGTATGCCCATCGCTACTCTGACCGCCAGACCCAGGGTGGTTTTGCCTGGCGCTTTGACCGGCTGGCGCTGGTCAGCGAGTGTTTGATCCAAAGGCCCGGCAAACAGCTCGTGATCCTTCCTGATACCGGCGAGTTCATCGCTTTCGACGGCGTCAATATCCCGCGTGAAGAAGACCAGCTGGTCCTGTACACCCCCCAATACGGCCCAACGACTCCCCCGACCGAAGAGGGAATAGAGATCCTGGTGGAGCTGGCGCAGCCATTAATTCTGACCGACGAAATGCAAACTGGCACGGTCCGCGATGTGCAAATGGACAAGGGTGGGTTGTATCTCCCCTTTGACCACCTCGCGCTCTCTGCCAGCGGCATCGCAGCCCGGGAAATGACCGGCCATTTTGAAGTAGGAGACTTGGTCGGTTTCAGCTTCGACCTCCGCCACCTTGAAGCTGGCTGCCGGAAGGAGCGGTCCGAGAGCCTGATTGGAGCTTCTGCAGGTGCGGCGGGTGGAGATGTATTCCTGAGAGAGGGGGTCATCCAACGGCTGAACGACCTTGGGTCAGTTCTGCGCAATCCGCGCACTGCGGTTGCAATCAACGATCGTTTCGTTTTTTTTATCGTTGTGGATGGTCGCGATCGGCTCCGCAGCCTGGGGATGAGCATGGTGGAGCTGGCGCTTTTTGCCAAGCTCAAGCTCGGGGCTACCTGGGGTGTGGCGATGGACGGCGGTGGGTCGTCGACGATGGTATTGAATGGGAAAGTGGTAAACCATCCCAATTCAGAGACGATCGTCAGGCTCCAATCGGAAGATACCCCGCGAGGAGTAGCGAACGGTCTGATGATGATAGCCTTACAGCCAGCCGAAATCTCACAGCGCTATAAGCCAGGCGATGGTGTGGTGATCGGTGGAGAGGGCGAAGCGAACCTGCGTCTCGGTCCGGGGACCAATTATCCTCCCATGGCGCTGCTCTCCGTAGGCAGGCGCGGGGTCGTGGTGGACCATGCAGTAAATGGGGTGCTTGCGAAGGGCTTTTCCTGGTGGAAAATCGATTTTGACGGTCAGGTCGGCTGGGTTAGCGAATTGGTCTTTCAGTTGGAACCATAGCGTTCTCGGGGAAATGTTGGTGGGAGGAGGACAGGATGGAATTCGAACTCAATGCAGAGCAACGGATGTGGCGCGAGACAGTACACGATTTTTCCATGCGGGAATTGAAACCAATGGCCCGGAAGGTGGATGAAGAGGCGCAGTTCAACTGGCCAGCAGTCCGAAAAATGGGTCCCTTGGGGCTGCTGGGGTTAAACGTCCAAGAGGAGTATGGCGGGGCGGGGATCGATCCGATCAGCGCGGCTGTCGCAATCGAGGAAATCGGCTGGGGCTGCGGGAGCACCGGGCTTTCGATCGCGGCGCACAACGGGCTTGGCTGCGCTCCGATCGCCCTGTTCGGCACGACAGAGCAGAAGATACGCTTCCTGCCTCCTGTCGTTTCCGGGCGCGGCGGGCTGGCGGCGCTTGCGCTGACCGAACCCGGGGCGGGTTCTGACCTCTCCGGGGGGGTCTCCACCCGGGCGACCATCCAGGGCGGAGAATGGGTGCTGAACGGCACAAAGGCCTGGTGCACAAACGCAGCGATCGCCGAGTACATCATCGTGCTGGCACGAACCAATCCGGATGCCGGTGCGCATTCGCTCAGCATGTTCATCGTCCCTACCGACAGCAGCGGACTGCATATCGGGCCTGTCGAGAAAAAACTTGGGCTCAAAGGCTCGCCAACCAGTGGATTTACCCTGGAAGATGTACACCTGCCGATGGAGGCCTTGTTGGGATCGGAAGGACATGGGCTGGCGCAGACGCTGACCGTTCTGAGCGGAGGCAGAATCAGCATCGGGGCGCTGGCGGTCGGCCTGGCGCAGTCTGCATTCGAGGACTCCCGCACCTATGCCCGCCAGCGGGAGGCATTCGGACATCCGATCGCAGAGCTCCAGGCAATCCAGTGGATGCTCGCAGACGCGGCGACAGAAATCAACGCAGCCCGGCTGATGGTTTATCAGGCCGCCTGGCGAAAGGGAGAGGGACTGCCTTATGGGCTGCAGGCCTCGATGGCGAAGCTGTTTGCCAGCGAGATGGCGGAACGGGTCTGCCGAAACGCGATCCAGATTCACGGCGGCTATGGCTACAGCCGGGATTACCCGGTCGAGCTGGCTTATCGGGATGCGCGCTTGATGACGATCGGTGAAGGGACGAGCGAGATCCAGCGGCTGGTCATCGCCAGGGAGGTCCTGAAGAGCTAGGGTGAGGTCGATTTCGCCAATTTTCTTCTGGCGGCATCTGTTTTCTCAGTGACCGCGTTCTGCTTCGGGATCCTCCCGCAGAAGCTGGGCAGCGTGCGGCAGCACCGAGGCGATCACATCCAGGTTTTCGACGGCGCCTTTCGGGCTACCTGGAAGGTTGACGATCAGCGTCCGTTTGCGAATCCCGGCCGCAGCCCGTGAGAGCATCGCATGCGGGGTGAGCTGCTGACTGGCGGCGCGCATTGCCTCTGCCAGCCCGGGCGCCTGCCGGTCTATGATTAGCAGGGTCGCTTCGGGTGTGATATCCCTCGGAGCAAAACCCGTCCCACCCGTGGTCAGGATCAGGTCCAGGTCTCCCCGGTCAGCCCATTTTGCCAGCAGGTCGGCTACTTCTTCCATCTCATCCGGCAGGATCGCAGCCACAGCGACCTCCCAATTGCGGGAGGCTGCAGCCTGCCGCAGGGCGGGTCCGGAAAGATCGAGGCGCTCGCCGCGCGCTGACCGATCCGAGACCGTCAGGATGCCGACCCGCAAGCTCATCATGCTGCCATCTTCTCCCATTTCATAAGTCTTTTCCGTAAGTGTACAGGTTCATCTGCTCCCAGCCGTGGTCTTCATAAAAGCGGATCGCTTCGGCGTTGTCCAGCGTGACCAGCAGGTAATAACGGATGCAGCCTTTTTCCCGCAGGCGTCGCTCCAGCTCGTCGACCAGCCTGGAGGCGATCCCCCTGCGGCGGTATTCTGCTTTTACCGCCAGGTGGTACATCATCCCGCGCCGGCCGTCGAAACCGCCCAGGACGGAGCCGATGATCTCGCCTTCGCTTTCAGCGACCAGGAAGAGGTCGGGGTCGCGCTGAAGCTTCTTCAGGATCTCCTCCGGCTGATCCGAGCGGCGGACATGGATGCCCGGTCCGGCCGAGTTCCACAGCTCGATGACCGGCGGGTAATCCTGCGGGTAACAAAACTCGCGGATCTGGACTTCTGGTTCGGCTTCGAGAGGCTCGCTGACCACGGGTGGCTGCCTTGGGGATGGATTCGAGCGCATTCGCGCAGATCTATCCCGGTGGTTTATTCCTCTTCCTGGCCGACGAGCCGCTTCCAGACGCCGTGGATACCGTCATCGGTGACGCCAAAATAATAGTGGATCTGGCTGCCCGAGCGGTCGACCATGTCGTAG
The DNA here is from genome assembly GCA_963726375.1 of uncultured Chloroflexia bacterium. Lineage (GTDB taxonomy): Bacteria > Chloroflexota > Anaerolineae > Anaerolineales > UBA4823 > UTCFX2. Next base: position 1,031,703 of record CAVSCE010000008.1, read on the forward strand.
CGGCTGCCCCTACCCTGTTTCTGACGGTTGACAAGACCGTAGTTGCCCTGCCATTGGATCTCGGCATGCGATATCTTTGGTGAGCTTGTCAAATGCGGTGATGGCGTAATGCCAGAGCCGGCGGGCGGATTTCAGGGTGACGTTTTTGACGACATTGCCATTGCGCAGGTCGCGCATGGTGTAAGAGCGCTCGTCGCCGCGCTCTCCACCCCGATCACTTCGACGCCGGTGCGCGGGGCGGTATCCGACGTCGCGGCTTCGATGACGGGCGCCGGGGCTGCCGCAGCCGCCGCTTCAGCGGACGGGTCCGGCCTGGTTCTCCAGGCGCTCGCCGACCTGCGAGCCATGGCTGCGCAGCACCAGTCCGACGATCTCGTCCCGGACGGCCAGCACGGTCTCCGCTTCGGAGCGGACGTAGATTTTATTGTCGTCCACGGCATAAGGCGGGTCGATGCCGCGCGGCACTGAGGCGACGATGATCTTCTTCCCGCCGGTCTCGTGGATATCCAGCGAGCACTGGAGCGGGCGGGCTGATCCGGTTGCTGATCTCTTTCTCGAGCTGGTGAGAGCGATGAGCTCGACATCCTGGGACGCCGACGACCGGCTTCTTTGGAGTCGTCGGTGATCCCGATGAAGAGCGTGCCGCCGTTGGTGTTGGCCAGGGCGCAGACATCGGCGATGATGGCGTAGCGCTTTCCGCCGCGCACGGTCATGCTCTCGTGGAAATCCTGGATGATGTTCGACGCCTTCTTCCTGGGCGGAGCGGATGAAATCAAAGACCGGCTCGGCGGACATGCGGTGCGGGCGGGTGCGGGCAAAGTCGTTGCTCACGAAGAGCTCGCGCAGCGCTTCAAAGCTGACTTCTGGCAGCAGCACGTCGGTAGTGCGGTCGCCGACGCCCAGGTTTTTCTTGCGGAACGGGTCGGCGGTCAGGCGGTGGGAGTCCGAGCCCTGGATGCAGTGCATCCGGCGGGGGTATTCGGGCTTGGTGCCGTTGAAGAAAGCCGCGGTGCTGCGGTTGCCCTTGTTTTCCAGGTCGGTGACTTCGAGGGCGTGCAGGTGCGGGTCCTGCGTGTAGGCGATCTTGGTCTGACCGCCGATTGGGAAACCGCGCATCGCCACGCCGTTGCTCGAGTTGGCGTGGGCGGCGATCACCAATCCGCCCGGCCTCGTCGATCAAGCGGTAGGCGGTCAGCACATCCGTGGAAGCCCCGATCGTCGCCGAACCGTCATCAAGTAGATCAGGGGGGATATCCAGGTCGAGCAGCAGGTGCTCGATCTCGCGCACGGGTTTATCTGGGCGGGAAAATGCCCAGGATGTGGAACCCAAACGTGGCGGTGAATTCAAATCCTGGCAAGACCAGGATTTTATCCAACAACCGGCGGTATTCCGCCAGGCGAGCTTTTTCCTCCGGCAGAATGCGTTTCAGCTTTTCGAGCAGCTCGAGCTGTTCGATTTCTTCCTGCATCCTTCGATATCCTGCGACTGTATTGTGGTCGGTGAAGGCGATCATCTCCAGCCCGCGCAGCTTCGGCGCGATGCAGGATGTCGAGGAAGGTGACGTCTGCCTGCTGAAATCGCTGGAGGCAGGCGTGTGTAGATGCAGATTCTATCGTATACCACTGCATGGATGTACGACCTTGTTTCTTTCCCACTGTTCACTCTCGATCAAGACCGCTTTGCAGCGATCAAATTTCTAATGGACCGGGTCAATTCGTCCGGCATATAAGGTTTCAGGATAAATGCGTCTGCGCCTGCGTCCTGGCAGCGCTCCCCGTAATCCGTACCAGAGGAGATGACCACCCCGGTATGCTTCAGCAGATTGTCCGCCCGGACAGCAGCCAGCAGATCGAAACCGTTGAAGCGGCGCAGGTTCACGTCCAGCACGATCACCGCCGGCCTTTCGATCCGGATCATCTCAAGCACCTGCCCGATATCGTCGTCTGCCTTGTGCAGGACCGTTTCGAAGCCTTCCAATTGCAGGAAGGTCTGAAGCAGGGTGCGCATTGCCAGGTCATCTTCGACCAGCAGGATCTTTTCAGGCATGCTCGGCCGCCTCGACCTGCGGCTCGATCTCGGTTTCTACCTGCGCCTGCCCGGCCTTCGGCTCGAGCGCAGCCTGGAGGACGTCATCCACTTCTTCGCAGAACACGAAATGGATCTGCTTTGCGACTTCTTCGGGGATGTCTTCCAGGTCGGCTTCGTTGAATTTGGGCAGGAGAACGGTTTTGATCCCCGAGCGGTGGGCGGCGAGCACCTTCTCTTTGATCCCGCCGACCGGCAGAACCTGGCCGCGCAGGGTGATCTCGCCGGTCATCCCGACGTCATGGCGCACCGGGCGGCCCGAGATGAGCGAGACCAGGGCGGTCGCGATCGTCACCCCGGCAGAAGGGCCGTCCTTCGGGCTGTGCGCCGGCCGGGATGTGCAGGTGGATATCGGTCTTCTCGAAGAAGTCGGGGTTCAGCCCCAGCTCCTCGGCCTTCGAGCGGACGTAGGAGAGGGCGGCATGGGCCGATTCCTGCATCACGTTCCCGATCGAGCCGGTGATCTGGAAGCCCTTGCCGCCGGGCATGCGCGTGGCTTCGATGAACAGAACGTCGCCGCCGAACGGCGTCCAGGCCAGGCCGGTCGCCACGCCGGGGATGGATGTGCGCCGGGCGATCTCTTCATCGCTGAAGAAATGCGGCCGGCCCAGCAGCTCGCGCAACCTCTTCAGCGACCGATCTCCAGGCTTGCGGCAATCCCTTCGGCGATCTTGGTGACGACCTTGCGGCAGACCGCGCCGATCTCGCGCTCCAGATTGCGCACGCCGGCTTCGCGGGTGTAGGAGCGGATGATCTTCTGCAACCCGGCTTCGCTGAATTTGACTTCTCCGTCCCGCAGGCCGTTCTCGCGCAGCTGGCGGGGGATCAGGAAGCCACTAGGCGATCGCGATCTTCTCGCTCTCGGTGTAGCCGGAGAGGTTGATGATCTCCATCCGGTCGCGCAGCGGAGCGGGGATCGGCTCGAGCTGGTTGGCGGTGGTGATAAACATCACCTGCGAGAGGTCGAAGGGGACTTCCAGGTAGTGGTCGCGGAACTCGAGGTTTTGCTCGGGGTCGAGCACTTCGAGCAGCGCGGAGGCCGGGTCGCCGTGGAAATCAAAGACCAGCTTGTCGACCTCGTCGAGCATGAAGACCGGGTTGCGGCGTCTCGACCCGGCGCAGGGCCTGCAGGATCCGCCCGGGCATCGCCCCAATATAAGTCCGGCGGTGGCCGCGGATCTCGGCCTCGTCGCGCATCCCGCCCAAGCGAGATGCGGACGAATTTGCGCCCCATCGCCCGGGCAATCGAGCGGCCGAGGGAGGTCTTCCCCACCCCGGGCGGGCCGACGAAGCACAGGATCACGCCCTCGCGCACGCGGCGGATCGCGTCTTCATGGCGTCTACAGTCAGCTCGCCGCTGCGCTCCTGGCGCAGCTTGCGGACCGCCAGGAACTCGAGGATGCGCTCCTTGACGTCTTCCAGCCCGTAATGGTCCTGATCGAGCACCTGGCGGGCATGCGAGATGTCCAGGTTGTCGGGGGTGATCTTCGACCAGGGCAGCGTGACCAGCCAGTCCAGGTAGGTGCGGATCACGCCATACTCGGCTGCGGCGGTGGGCAGCCGGCTCAGCCGGTCGAGCTCGCGGCGGGCCTGCTTGTCGGCTTCTTCCGGCATCCCGGCTTCGTCGATCTTCTTGCGGAACTCGTCGACCTCGGCGGCTTGCTCGTCGGCCTCGCCCAGCTCTTTCTGGATCGCCTTGAGCTGCTCGCGCAGGAAGTACTCGCGCTGGACCTTGTCGATCTCCGAGCGGGCTTCGTTCTGGATCTTCTGGCCCATCTCGAGCAGCTCGACTTCGCGGGCCAGGATCCCGACCAGGCGGTGCAGCTTTTCGGAGGTCGAAGTCCATCTCGAGCAGCCGCTGGGCGTCCTCCAGATCCATGCGCTGGAAGTTGGCGATCGTGTAGACAGTCTGGAGGGGGTCTTCGACCGCCATGACCGAGCCTACCAGCTCGCGCGGGACCGAGGGGATCATCTCGGCGATATGCTCGAACTGGTTGCGGGCGTTGCGCGCCATCGCTTCCAGCTCCAGTCCGTCCTCGATCGTCTCGGGCAGGACCGCGACCTCGGCCTTGCAGGTAGGGCTCTTCCTGGAGGAATTTCTCCAGCCGGCAGCGCACCATCCCCTGGACGACCAGGCGGATGCGTGCCATCGGGGGCGCGGAACATGCGGTGGACCATCGCGACCGTGCCGATCTGGAACAGATCCTCCGGCCCGGGGGTTTCCAGCTCGGGGTCGCGGGCGGTGACCAGCGCGATCAGGCGCTCGTCGCTGGCCATCACGTCGTCCACCAGCCGGATCGAGCGCGTCTGGCCGATTGTCAGCGGGACGGCCGTCTGGGGGTAGACGACCAGGCCGCGCAGCGGGAGCACCGGCAGCACGCCCGGGATCTGGTCGTCTGGGCCGACCAGCACCGGCTGTTCGGCTTCGGGCGAGTCGTTCTGGACGACTGCGGGTGACGATCGGCTGGGCGATCATGTCTTCCATTCCGGCGTGTTCTTCATAGAGCCAGTTGAGCATTTCGAGGATGCTTGAGTTCCATCGTGATGCGGGCATTCGGTATCCTAAGGTAAGATTTCATTCGCCGATGACGATCTGGCGCGGCCGGGCTTTCGGGAGAGTGATCAGCAGAAAGCCTTCCTTGTAGACCGCCTGAACACCTTCCGGCTCGATCTGGTGAGGGAGCTCGAGGGCGAAGGCGAACTCGCCGAAGCGGATCTCCATCTGGTGGAAGGCCCGCCGCTCGGCCGGGTCCTGGCGCGCACCGCGGATCGTCAGCTCGCGCCCGTTGAGCTCGATCGTGAAGTCCTCTTCGCGCATCCCGGCGATCTCGACCCGCACGAAGAGGGTCTCGTCGGTCTCGAAGACGTCGGTGGGGGGGCGCCAGGAGGGCGAGCGCATCAGGATGCGCCAGTGGTAGCCGGGTGATTCGCCGGTGTCGACCTCCGCGAATTTATCGGCTTCAGATTTTGGGACTGCGTCCATCATTTCCATGCTCCAGGGTGGGGATCCTTGGCAAGAATTCAGGCGCCCCTGGCGGGACTCGAACCCACAACCAACAGCTTAGAAGGCTGCTGCTCTGTCCTTTGAGCTACAGGGGCGGATTTCCTTTCACGGGAGTAATTATATACTAAAAAGAGGAAGTGCAAACCTGAAGGGTCATGAGACAGGGAGATAACATGTCGACCGAAAAATGGATTTCTCCCACCATTCTTATCGTATAATCCTCCTATCCTCCTCTCTTCAAGGAAAAGTGGGCAATGCTCAATACTTCACTCCTCATCACGATCGCTGCAATTGTTGTCGGGCTGTGGTTCGTCTTCCTCGCTGTCCGCCAGTCCCGCATGGCAAAAGAAGCCCAGGAAACCTGGGTGAAGACCACCGGGGTCATGCTGGATTCGGGGCTGACACGCCAACCCAGGCAGAGTTCAAAAGGCTCTGCTTCGACGAAATATGCACTGCGCCTCAGCTACCAGTACTCGGTGGTCGGATCAAGCTACACCGGCGAGCGGCTCGGGTTTGGCAAGGAGAACTACAGCATCAGCAAGGCGGAAAAGATCATCGCCGCATACCCGAAGGATGGGAAGGTGAGCGTCTTCTACGACCCGGACGATCCGTCCAAGGCGGTGCTGGAGACGAAAGCGTATGGAGTAGGACCTAACCTTGCCCTGGGGATCATCTTCCTGGTCCTCGGGGCGCTGGCTTTTTGGATTTTGCCGCGCTAAAGGAAAGGGGCCGCTCAACCGAGCGGGAGCTTCAGCACCAGCTCGTTCCCCAGGTACTCGCCGGTGGAGACGAAGCCCAGCTTTTCGTAGAATTCTTTGGGGCCGCCGGCAATCGTCTCGCAGCTCACGCTCAGCTCGCTGGCGTTCGGCCGAGTCCTGACGTACTCGACCAGCCTGCGGATCGCCAGGGCGCCGTAGCCGCGGCCCTGGTACGGCGCAGCGATCATCAGGCGCCACAGGAAGTACTCCGGTTTTTCGGCGTCGTCGAGCAGCATCAGGAATCCGACCGCGGCGCGGCCGGCGTAGATCGCCCGATACCAGGCCTTCTCTTCGAACAGCGCCTGAGCGAGCGACTGGGCGTTGGTGGCGACCATGAAGGTCTGCGGGTCGGTCAGCGTGTCGCTCAGGCGCAGGACGACGCGAGCGGTGTCTTTGGTGATCACGCGCAGCGTGACCTCGTCGTACGGGCCGAGGCGATTTGTCATGATTGGGGTCAGCGCTGCACCTGCCTGGATCAGCGGCGTGAAGGATTCCCCAAAGCCTCCAGCTCCATCGCGATCAAGAAGAGGGCGACCTCCCACCAGTGGGGCTCCAGGCCAGGGTCGAAAGCCTGTTCAAGCAGCTGGCTCAGCCAGTAATCGAACCTGCCGCGGTGGGTTTCGGGCAGGGAGGCTCTAAGCGGTTCGTAAACCTGGAAATAGCGCGCCAGGGCGGACTTCAGATCCGCGGGAATATCACCCCCTGCAATTTTTGATGTGAATTCTAAATCCATGAGGAATTTGTCCAGGAAGATCCTTACTCTAACACCGGGCGCAGACCTTTGTAAACGCGCGGTCCGGAGATCGTACGCAGGATGATCGTAGCATCACGGCCCAGCTCGTTCGCCAGGTCTTCGGGCGAGAGCGGTGAGTTGCCGTTTGCCAGGAACAGCCGGAAGACCGAGTCGACCAGCGTGTTCTGCTGTGAGAGGAAGGACTGCTGGCGAGCGCAGTGGGTGATCAGGATATTCTGCAGACCATCGACGCGCTGGACTTCGGCGGTCTCCGGGTCCACCCAGTCCACCTGGTCGAAGATGTCCACTTCGGCGAAGGCGACCTGGTGCTCGGGGCAAAGGTAATTGCGGAGGTAAACTCGCCAGTCGCGTTCGTTCTGGCTCCACCATTCGAAATCGATGTGGTAGCGTGTGTGGATCGTGGGTTTTACCAGATAAATGCGCTTGATTTCCAAAGTTGGCCCTCCGATGAAGCTTTCTGGTCTAATCAGGCCTGAACAGCCCGGAGATCAATCGAAATCCGTATCACTCAGACGATAGTGCATGTCGCCGACGTGGATGAACCACGGCCGGGAGGCAAGCAGTGCCATGATCGGGCCGGGCGGAACGCGGCGGGTGACGTTCAGGGCCGAGTACAGCTCGGTGAGGTGGACATGGCTCTGTGGGTTCAGCCGGGCCAGGTCTTTGACCGTGTTGACGACCAGTTTTTCAAACGGCTGCTGCTCTTTTTGCTGGTTCTGCCAGATCGGATCAAGCGCTTTTTTATCCGGGATTGCGACCGCCATCCGGTCGTCGAACGGGGCGGCGATGATCTGCTTCAGCATCGCGAAGACCGTGCCACCGTCCGAGCCGACCAGCAGCGTGCGCACCCATTCCCGGCTGGGGCGATGGTTGTCCACGAAGACAACGACCTCGCCGGGATTTTTGCCGCGCTTTACGTTGATGATGCTGCCGGGGATCACGCCGTGCAATTCGTACCAGCGCTCGAGACCGTAGACGAAGCGCTTCTCGCGCACCACCCAGCCGGGGAATTTCTCGTGCGTCTCGCCATCCACCAACGTGAACAGCACCCGGGGGGCTTCGTATGCGGTTGGGAAGAGGTGCCGCGTCCGTGCGGTGAGCGGCAGGGTGCCCGAGCGCCAGTGCGGGAAAATCAGGCGGACCTCGATTTCATCCAGCCGCGGCGTTTTGGCTTTGAACGGTGAAAGCTCATCATCCAGACTCTGCTCCAGCTCGAGCATCTGATCGGTGAGCAGTGTGCGGTCGCCTTCGACCTCATGGCAGCGCAGGAAGATCGGCGGGTTGATCACCTCGGCGGGCTCCAGGCGCTGCAGGTACCAGAGCGTGTCGCCGGCAGGGCCGATCTCGTCGAAGCGGAGGTCCTCCTGAAGCGCCAGGTCCATCGAAAACTCCAGCAGTTTCGGGTTGACGTCGGAAGAGATCTCCACCTGGTCCAGGATCGCCTGGGTGGGAAGCGGCCCGCCTCCCGCCATGTCGAGCACGGCTTCGGCGATGTTCAGGTGTCCGAGGTTGATGTCGATCAGCAGGGCGCGCGGGAACCAGCGCCCGGCGATGCGCACGAAATCTGGGTTGGTGACCAGGTCCTCCTCGAGGGCGTCCAGCAGGTCATCGCTGTACATCCGGAGCACCGTTGCAAGGTCCAGGTGGTTTAAATCGTCCGAAAAGGTCGGCGGAGCGTTTAGTTTATGGTCGGCCAGACCCGCTGCAAACTCGCCCGGCGGGCTGTCCGGGAATTCGACCTGGATGACCTGGAAGTCGCCGATCTCAGGATTCAGCCCGGGGCGGACACCAGCAACTTTCCCGTGCTTCCAATTCAACGCCGGGAAAATCAGGCTCTGGTCAACTTTAAAGGACAGCTTGGGTTGGTACAGGTCGCCGCCGGACATGCGCTGCTGTTCAATCTCGATTTTGCGGCGGCGGATGCGCTCTTTAACCAGCGCTTCGATCAGCTCTTGAGATGTTAAAGGGGTTTCAGTTTCCAGAAGGTAGTTGTAGAGGAATTCAATATCTTCGTCTTGAAGCTTGAAATTCTCCCAGTAGTCCTCGCCAATGGCGTGTGTGGCAATGCCCATAGAATACCTCAAATGATAGCGTCAGGCCTTGCCAGCACAGCAAAGCCCCCTTCCCCTGGTCTTTTTCCAGAGAGCAGGTGTTGTTTTTAGGAACGTGTCATATTATACTCTATGAATGATCGGTTTCAATTTGGTGGGCTGAAAACCGGTTGGTGCTGGTCGGCATTTATCATTTGCATGGACAAAGAAGGAGACTATTATGAGCGAAGATCGTTGGGAAGTCGTCTATCACGCGAGCGGCGAGCTTGAGGCGGAACTGCTGCGCGGCGTCCTGGAAGCCCAGGAGATCCCCGTAGTGCTTTCTGAGGAAGGGATTGGCCGAGTCATGGGATTGACGGTTGGTCCGTCGGCGGTGGTGGATATGCTTGTGCCGGCTTCGTTGGTTGACCGCGCCGCTGAAATCCTGCATGATTATGAAAGCGGCGAGACGGCGGATTTTGACGAGCTGGATGCAGAAGACTCTGACCAGGCGCCTGACGAAGGCTGATCTTTCAAGAAACAGTTCGGCTGTCCTCCGCCTAACACGCTCTGGATTTGATTTAAGAGGAAGGCAAGGTTGCTGGGGCTTCGCCGGGGTATGTCTGTGAAAGCCAGTCCATCGGGTCTACCTGGACCCCTCCGGCCCAGATTTCCCAATGCAGGTGCGGGCCGGTGACCCGTCCGGTGCCGCCGACTCGCCCGATCAGCTGTCCTTGCTCAACCATATCCCCCACTTTGACCAAAATTTCAGATTGGTGCAGGTATCCGGTGTAGATTCCCCAACCATGGTCGATGATGGTCGCATTGCCGCGCACGGTCAGAGGACCTGCAAAGACGACGCGTCCATCCGCCGGAGCGAGGATCTCAGTCCCGACACCGCCGCAGAAATCCAACCCGCTGTGATAATAGCTGTACTCGCTGCCGTTGTAAGACCGCCGGTTTCCGAAGAGAGACGGCCAGCAGTCGCTGAACGGAGGCGGGGCCGGGCTGGTAAAGCCGCCGTCCCACATTTTCTGTGGGGTGGCGGTTGCGGTGAGTGCGCTCCATTGGGCGTCTTCCGGTTTGGTGACGGCGGGGTCGATCGTCTCCGGGCTGACGACGAGCACGGGATCGAACGGGTAATCGCCCGAAGAAACCAGGACGGATTGCGAAAAGGCGTAGGGCGCCGTACGATCTGTCCCGCTGATCGGCAGGGTCATGCTGATCGTCAGCGGATAGAGACCGGGATCGGTCATCGCATGGATGCCCTGCAGGCTGACATAGCGCCCGTCGTCCTCGGAGAAAAAATGGAGAGGGTGGCCTGCCAGGCTTCCTGTTAAGCTGATTCCGGGCGTGCTGCTGACCACGATCTCGGCTGCCTTTCCCTGAACAAGGCGGGTGGGGTTCAATTCCACGGCAGAGACCGCTCCAGGGAAGGCATACGGCGCATCGGCCTCCGGGTCGGATGCCTGACCGCTGGTAAAGTGAAGGACATCTCCTGGGATCGCCGCCCAGGCGCCCGGGAGCTGATTTGCCGCCGCATAGACCCAGGGGTTCGATCCATTGGCGATTGCCAGCTCGAGCAGCGACTGGCCGGGTTCGACTACCGAACGGACCGTCCCCCCGGCTGCAGCGTTCTGTTCCGGCAGCACCAGCGTCGCGCCGGCATAGAGCTCCTCCGGGCTGGTCAGGTGGTTGAGCCGGATCAGCACGTCCTCGGGAACCTGGTACCTCCGGCTGATCCCGCGCAGGCTCTCGCCCAGCTGGATCTCCCGGGTCGTCAATATCCCCTGCACGCCCTGCAGCCCAGGGATGACCAGCTGCGCCCCAACGATCAGCTGACCTGGATCGCTGATGCCGTTTGCGGTCGCAAGGTCCGCCATCGAAACGCGGAACCGTGCAGCGATATCCCAGAGCGAATCACCTTCCTGGACGATGTAGATCGGTCCTTCGGATTCCTGTCCATGCGCCGGATTGAAGATGAATGCCCCTGCGGTCAAAGCAAAGATCATCATTCCGAAGCAAATGATTAATGGATTAATTCTGAGTGTGCAGCGGTTCAAACCTGACCTGATCTCCTATCGAATAAAGAATCTGTGCAGAGGCGGGCAGCTCCAGCACATAGCGCGCAGGCGCCTTTGAGAAAACCGCCAGCCTCCAGCGCTTTGCCAGCTGGACGTCGACGACGGTGAAAGCCGAGTTGATCCAGACGACCGCCAGATCCATCTTCATGAAGAGCATATGGATGGATGAATCGATCCGGCTGTCTTTCTCCTGAACGATCAATAAGCCCTCGTCAGATGCCAGCACCTGGCGGAACATTAATCCGCGCAGGCGACAGGAAAAGCTGTCGCACCAGCGGGCGCGGATGGGCAGGCCGCCGGGACGGCTCAAATTGCTGATCTGGATTTCAACGGACATCGCTGGTCAGATTGGGTTCCCCCAGGACTTTGTTCAGGCTGTCGATCAGCTCTTGCGGCGTAAAGGGTTTGGCGATATAGTCGTCCACTTTTGCGATATGAAGCGCGAGCACCTTGTCGATGTTCTGAGCCTTTGCGGTGATGATAATCACCGGGATCTCGCGCGTCTGCTCGTCTCCTTTGAGCTGGTGGTATACATCCCAGCCGTCTATATCCGGCATCATCAAATCCAACAAGATGACGTCCGGCATCATGTCTCGCACGGCATCCAGTCCTTCTCGGCCTCCGTTGGCGCCGATCACTGTGTACTGCTTACGAGCCAGGATCAACCTGACCAGGTCGATCATCTCGGGCTCGTCCTCGATGTATACTGCTCGGCGGATTTTTTCTGCCACGCTTTTGCTCCACGCCTGATATTCAGGCAATGAATGATTCCGGTGGTAGTTTACCACATGAGAGTTGAAAAATTCCAGCCTTCAGGCTATAATCCATCCCCGAGGCGTGCAACGCGCAACGTGAGACGTGAGTTCACGTTTCACGTTTTTTGTTGTGGTTATTTGGATTTCGAAACAAACGAATGAGGATTGTATGATTGATGTAAATGAAATGCGAAAAGGGGTGACATTTGAGTTCGATGGGGGATTGTACAAAGTATTAGATTACCACCATCATAAACCGGGGCGCGGGAATGCAACCATCCGGGTGAAAGCTTTCAACCTGCTCACAGGCGCCAACCTGGATATGACCTTTCAATCCGGCGACCGGGTCCAGGATGTCCGGCTGGATTATCACAACGTCCAATATCTGTACCACGATGGCCAGTTCTACCACTTTATGGATCTGGATACATACGAACAGCCGGCTCTGCCGGAAGAGCTGGTGGGTGATGCGGCAAGCTATCTGAAAGAAGGCTTCGAAATCAAGCTGACCTTCTATGAAGGCAAGGCGATTGACATCGAACTCCCATTAACGATCGATATGGAAGTCGTCGAAGCCCAGCCGGCCGTTCGCGGCGATACCGCAACCGGAGTCACAAAACGGGTCGTCACAGAAACGGGTTTACAGGTTCAAGTGCCGGCATTTATCGAAGTAGGCGACAAAATCCGTGTTAATACGTCTACGGGCAGCTATGTGACCAGGGCCTGACGGAGATAGGGGCTTTCTGATGAGGACTCCAGCCGGTTCTGAATGCCGGTATTTCTATGGGGATTATTACCGCGGGCGTGAGCACGAAGAGTGCCGCCTGCTCAACGCTGAGTCACCGCCGATCCCGTGGAAGGCTGAGCTATGCTCTGCCTGCCCTGTACCGGGTATCTCGATGGCTAACGCCTGCCCTAATCTAATCCTGAAGCCTGAGCTGAAAGCAGCCTTCCCGTTAATGAAAAAACAGGTAAAAGTCCGGGTTTCGTGCATCAAATCGGGACTGAATAACTTCGATCCGCACACCGGCTGCGGACAATGCCATCCACTGCCGCCCGAATTCCGAGGAGATGCGCTTTGAAACCAACGCTTCTGCTGGATCTTGATGATACGCTCATCAAGAATGACATTGATGCTTTCCTGCCCCAATACCTGCAGGCATTTTCTGCACACGTTGCTAACCATATGAACCCGGATGTATTTGTCCGAAGCCTGATGGCAGGAACTCGGGCGATGGTCGAGAACCGCCGTCCAGACCGCACGTTAAAAGAGACTTTCGAATCAGTTTTTTATCCGCTGACGGGAGCGGATCCGGTGATTTTTCAAGAATTGGCAGAAAGTTTTTATGAGACGATTTTCCCATCTTTAAACAAATTTACTGCCCCCATTCCGGAGGCCAGGGACCTGGTCCGGCGTGCGCAGGGGCGCGGGTATCAGCTTGCGATTGCAACCAACCCGCTGTTTCCCCGTCAAGCCATCGACCACCGGCTTTCCTGGGCGAATCTGCCTTCCAGTGAATTTCGTTTTGACCTGGTGACATCCTACGAAACTTTCCATTTTTCCAAGCCAGATCCGGCTTTTTTGGCTGAGGTGATGGGTCGCCTGGGTTGGCCAGAAGGACCGGTAGCGGTTGTCGGTGACGATTGCGAAAGGGATATCAACCCTGCTGGAAAGTTGGGATTGGCGGCATACTGCGTAAATCCGCAATTCGGGGCTATTCAAGCTGATGATGGTCAGCTTGTGAAATCAGGGAAGCTGGAGGATTTACTTACCTGGATCGACGATTCTCCAGTGGGTTCGCTGAAGCCGGTTTATTCCAGACCTTCAAGCTGGCTGGCTCAAGTGCGGGCGACACCAGCGGTTGTCGACAGCTTCTGCAGGGCGCTCCCGCAGGATCGCTGGTGTCAACGACCGGCCGAGAAGGAATGGTGCCTGACCGAGATCCTCTGCCACCTTCGGGATGTGGACCTGGAAGTCAATCTGGCCCGCCTGCGCAAGTTCAGTGAAAATGAGAACCCCTTTCTGGCCGGGCAGGATACCGATCCATGGTCGGAAACGCGCCAGTACTACCTCCAGGATGGACAGCAGGCGCTCCGTGATTTCTTTGCAGCCCGCCAGGAGCTGGTTGCGCTGCTTGAGAGTCTGACTCCAGAGGACTGGCATAGACCTGCGAGGCATGCGATCTTTGGTCCGACCCGGCTGCAAGAACTGGTCAACATCCTGGTTGCGCACGACCGCCTGCACCTTCAGCAGATCAGGCAGCTGCTGGAACGAATTTCTCCGAATCTTCCGATCTTGTGAAATGCTCAGCGAGCCTCAGACGGGGCACGGGTTCGCCGAGATTCTTCGTTGATATTCATCTATAGCTTATCTAAAAAGTCTATAATCTCCTTTCTATTTTGAATCATCACCAGAGAATATGAATGGAGTGTTTCGGTGGATTTCGGGCTGCAATGAACGCCGCCTCGGATTGATCGTGCTGGTGTTATTACCATTTAGCGATCCAGGAGAAGACTGTTTATGGAGGTAAGGATGCGTAATCGGGTGGTAATCACAGGGATGGGCTGCATCAGCCCGCTTGGAAATGATGTCGAGACCCTATGGACAAATTTATTAGCCGGAAAATCGGGCGTCAGCCCGATCACCCATTACGAAAGCAGCGAGTTTAAAACACATTTTGCCGCAGAGGTGAAGGATTTTGATGGTTCCGAGTTGTTTGGCAGCAAGGAGGCTCGGCGGATGGATCTATTCACCCAGTATGCGCTCGCAGCTGCCCAGCAGGCTGTCCGCTCCAGCAACCTGCCGCTGAGGGAAGAGGACCTTGACCGGACCGGAGTGATCATCGGGACCGGGATCGGCGGATTAAACACGATGTTCGAACAGATGCAGGTCTACTTAAATCGGGGCCCTTCCAGGGTCAGCCCATTTCTGGTCCCGATGATGCTTCCGGACACGGCATCAGCCATGATCGCAATTGAGCTGGGGTTGCGGGGACCGAATTTTGCGGTCGTATCTGCCTGTGCCACCGGAACAAATGCGATCGGCGAGGCTGCAGAGGTCATCCGGCGCGGCCAGGCTGAGGTGATGCTGGCAGGAGGAAGCGAAGCGGTAATTATGCCGATCGCGATGGCAAGCCTGGGTGTGATGGGAGCGCTTTCGACCCGCAATGACGACCCGGAAGGTGCGTCCAGGCCATTCGATTTGAACCGGGATGGCTTTGTGATGGGGGAGGGCGCCGCAGTCCTGGTTCTGGAAAAGCTTGAAGCAGCCGCTGCCCGTGGTGCTCCGATCCTGGGTGAGATTCTTGGCTACGGCATGACGAATGATGCTTTTCACATTTCGGCGCCAGCCGAGAGAGGAGTTGGCGCGGCTTTATGCATGCAGATGGCGCTCCGTGACGCCGGGCTGGAGGTTGATTCGATTGATTACATCAACGCCCACGGCACCAGCACTCCTTTGAATGATAAAAGTGAAACCGCAGCCATTAAGACTGTTTTTGGAGAACGCGCTTATCAGGTCCCGATCTCATCGACGAAATCGATGACAGGTCATCTTTTGGGCGCTTCTGGCGCGCTGGAAGCTGTGGTCTCTGTGTTGGCCATCCGAGACGGTGTTCTGCCGCCGACGATCAACTACGAAACGCCTGACCCGGAGTGCGACCTGGATTACATTCCTAACGTTTCTCGAAAGGTACTGACTCGGCGGGTAATGTCGAATTCATTTGGATTTGGCGGACATAACGCGACGATCATCATCGGCCGGGAAGAAGGAAATGAGGTTTCGCATGCTGAATGAATCCGGGTTGGAGAAGGAGCCATGAACCCCTATGCCCATATCACTGGATGGGGGATGTCCGTCCCGGAGCGAATCCTGACCAATCAGGAGCTCTCAAAACGGGTCGATACGACGGATGAATGGATTCAAAGCCGAACAGGGATCAAAGAGCGGCGAATTGCATCTGGAGAGCAGAGCACAGCGACATTTGCTTATGAGGCTGCGTTGAAGGCACTGGAGGTCGCCCATCTTCATCCTGGGGATATTGACCTGATCATTGTCTCTACATCTTCGCCAGATTACCTTTTTCCTGCAACAGCCTGCCTGGTTCAGGACCGGCTGGGAGCCAGGAATGCCGGCGCTTTCGACCTCATGGCAGCCTGCACGGGTTTTATTTACGCGATGAATATCGCCACGCAAGCGATCCGCTCTGGATCGATTCAAAACGCGCTGGTGATCGGCGCCGAGACGCTTTCCCGCCTCGTGGATTGGGGGGATCGGAACACCTGCGTATTATTTGGAGACGGGGCGGGCGCATTTGTGCTGCATGCCGGGGCTGAGCCTGGTGGTCTGATCTCAGGAGTACTTCGTTCGGACGGCTCTGGCGGTGGTTTGCTTTCGGTTCCTGCAGGCGGGAGCCGGTTACCCGCCAGCCTGGAGACTGTCGCCGACGGGAAACACTATATCCACATGAATGGGCGTGAGGTTTTTCGTTTTGCAACCCGGGTGATGGCAGAATCAACGGGGGAGGCTGTTCGGCAGGCTGGTTTGCAGCTGGAAGACATCCAGCTTGTCATCCCGCATCAGGCCAACCAGCGCATCATAGAGGCCGCTTTGAGGAGTCTTCAGTTCCCGATGGAGCGCTGCATGATCAACCTGGACCGTTATGGAAATACCTCAACCGCATCGATCCCGATCGCGACTGTGGAGGCAATTCAGGAAGGCAGGTTGAAGGCCGGGGATAAAGTGGTATTTGTTGGTTTTGGAGCGGGGTTGACCTGGGGAGCGGCTGTAGTAATCTGGACCGGACCGCTGCCAGGCGCGGCGGTGATCCTGCCGAAGCGGCTGCGACTGTACGCCCGCATTCGATCCACCATGCGGCGGATATTCCGACGGTTGGACGCATTGATCTGGGGGCGACACCATCCATACGCCTGAATCAACTGCCAAAAACTGGCAGCTGTCAACCCACATTTGGGGATTGACAGCGTTTTGATCGGCCGTATCAGGAAGGAACGTTAGAACGCTGTTAGAAATCCTTGCATAGTAGAGTTTCTTTCGCCTGTGCCAGTTATCCATTGGTATAATTCTTCTGTTAAAATATGCGGAGTAAAATTTGATTTGGAGGTATTGTGAACCCAACCCGCAACCGTTCATCCATCATCTACTTGCTGCTGTTCGTCGCCATTATTTCAATGGTGGTGTACAACTTCCAGCAGCCCGCGGCCCAGGAGACCCTGTCCATCAATCAGGTGGCAGCGGATATCCAGGCCGGGAAGGTTGAGCGGATTGAAGAGAGCGATAGCAATCTGGAAGTCGTTTATGCCGATGGCTCCGAGAGAAAATCTAATAAGGAGCCTGATTCTACCCTGGTTGGACAGTTGAAAGATCTGGGTGTAACCACTGCGGCTCTGCAACCAGACCAGATAAAGCTCGAAATCAAGCCGCCCAGCGCATGGTTCAGTGTTGCATCCATTCTGGGATATGTGCTCCCATTCGTGATCCTTGTGGCGGTTTTCTGGTTTGTTTTTCGCCAGGCGCAAGGGAGCAACAATGCTGCGATGTCCTTCGGAAAATCGCGCGCCCGGATGTTCACCGGCGACCAGCCCTCCGTCACATTCCAGGATGTGGCAGGCGTTGAGGAGGCGAAAGAGGAACTCAAGGAAGTCGTGGAATTCCTGCGCGAGCCGGAAAAGTTCATCACGCTCGGCGCGCGCATCCCTAAGGGTGTCCTGTTGGTGGGACCGCCTGGAACAGGGAAAACACTGCTGGCGAAAGCGGTATCTGGAGAGGCAGGCGTGCCTTTCTTTTCGATCTCCGGCTCTGAATTTGTCGAGATGTTTGTTGGTGTCGGCGCCAGCCGCGTCCGGGACTTGTTTGATCAGGCAAAACGTCATTCACCCTGTATTGTCTTCGTAGATGAAATCGATGCGGTCGGGCGTCAGCGCGGCGCAGGGCTCGGCGGCAGCCACGACGAACGCGAGCAAACCCTGAACCAGATGCTGGTCGAGATGGACGGATTCGACACGGATACGAACGTCATTATCATGGCAGCGACCAACCGCCCGGATATCCTTGACCCGGCTCTGCTGCGCCCGGGACGTTTTGACCGCCGAGTCGTCCTTGACCGCCCGGATATGCGCGGGCGAGAGGCAATCTTGAAGGTTCATACAAAAGGCAAGCCGCTTTCGACCGATGTGGAGCTGGGTGTTCTGGCTCGATCCACTCCCGGATTTGTAGGGGCGGACCTCGAGAACCTGGTCAATGAAGCAGCCATCCTCGCAGCTCGACGTAACTTAAAACTGATCGGCCAACCTGAGCTGGAAGAAGCCATCGAGCGGGTCATCGCCGGGCCAGAACGAAAGAGCCGTTTGATCTCTGAAGAGGAAAAACGGATCGTCGCTTATCACGAATCAGGCCACGCAGTCGTCATGAACGCCCTGCCGCAGGCGGATCCTGTCCATAAGGTGTCGATCATCGCTCGCGGGATGGCTGGCGGATACACGCTTGCTTTACCGGAAGAAGACCGTACATTGATGGCAAAGAAGAAGCTTATCGCCGATATGGTCGGCCTGTTGGGTGGACGTGCGGCGGAAGAGATCGTCTTTGATGATATTACTTCCGGCGCCGCGAATGACCTGGAACGTGTAACCCGTATGGCTCGTGCGATGGTGACGCGACTCGGGATGAGCGTACAGCTTGGACCCATGGTCTATGGGCAGAAGGAAGAGCTGATCTTTCTTGGACGGGAGATTTCGGAACAGCGTGATTATTCCGAAGCAGTTGCTGAAGAAATCGACACCGAAGTACGCCGGTTGGTTGGTGAGGCGTATCAGAATGCGAAGCAGATATTAATGGAGCACCGCGAGAAATTAGACGCGGTTGCCACCCGCCTTCTGGAGGTTGAGACGATCTCTCGCGATGAATTCGAGAGCATCTTCCCACCACCGACGCCGAAGAAGCTCAGCACGCCAATGCCGATGGCGGTTTAGCACTGATTTATCCGCATTGACCATCAGGCGATGCATGAAGCCGATCCTGGCTTCAAGCATCGCCTGATTTTTTTATTTTCAGGCAGCAAGTCCGTTTGTCTACGGCCTCCAGAATCCTGGGATCGAGTAGATTCTTACTCACCATAATCCATGATCCGAGATTTTCTCAGCGATACTCAATCTTAACTTTAAGAATCACAATATCCATATTGAATATATTAATATTACACTTGACAATATTCAAATAACGATATAGAATATTGATCGATAATATGTTTAGAACTTAATATAATCAAAGCTCATCTAAAGGAGTGCCAGATGGATCAAAACCTTTCAAATCATGAGAGCGACAGAATGCATATTTTACAAATGGTGGCAGACGGCAAGGTCAGCGCCAATGAAGGCGTGAACCTGCTTGATGCGATGAACGCGAATCCAAAGGGTAAAAATGCTTCCCAAACGAACCGCATGGCAGGAGACGGTAAAACAGAGGCTCATTGGTTTCGGGTGAGGGTGACCGACGTTCAGACCGGACGCAGCAAAGCCGTTGTTAATATCCCGCTGACCCTGGCAGAATGGGGACTGCGTATCGGCGCAAAATACGCTCCTGAAGTTGGAGATGTAGATCTCAGCGAGCTGAGCCAGATGCTTCACGATCGCAACCTGGAAGGCAAGATCATTGATGTCGTGGACGAAGAAGACGGAGATCATGTCGAGATATTCATCGAATAATTCCTGTATAATCAAGGCATGAGCGACTCGAACTTTTTCCAGGATAAGCTGGTGTTGATCACAGGGTCAGGGCGCGGAATTGGACGCGCCCTGGCCTTGCATTTTGCGAGCCTCGGCGCGGACATCGTAGTCAATTTTTTCCGCAACCGCCCAACGGCTGAGGCGACCGCGGACGAGATTCGATCCATCGGTCGGCGCGCCTGGCTTGTGAAAGCCGACATCGGCGACCTGGCTGACCTGAACCGGATGTTTGATTTTGTCGAGGATAATCTCGGGGGACTGGACTGCCTGATCAACAGCGCCGCATCCGGCTACAATCGTCCGGTTGTGCAGCAGAAACCCAGAGGTTGGGACTGGACGATGAATATCAACGCCCGCGCAGCCCTTTTTGCCGCTCAGAGAGCTGTACCCTTGATGCAAAAGCGCGGCGGCGGGTCGATTGTGAATATCTCAAGCCCGGGTTCAGGACGCGTCCTTCCGGATTATGTCGTCGTAGGCGCCAGCAAAGCCGCCCTCGAAGCGCTCACTCGGTATCTGGCGGTAGAGCTGGCTCCAATGAACATCGTAGTTAATGCAGTCTCCCCTGGGATCGTATTAACCGACGCTTTAAGTCATTTTGCTGCGGTCCGTTCGGATGAAAATATCCTGGATCGAGCCCTGGCTCACACCCCTGCTGGACGGTTGCTGACTGCCGAAGATATCGCCCATGTGGTCGCATTTTTATGCTCCCCTCAGGCTGCGATGATCCGCGGGCAGGTAATCACAGTGGATGGGGGCTATACCCTTCCGATTCCAGGTGTGACAACTTCTGACTGGTAAAGAGGAGTGTTTACACGCCAATCAGGATCACCCTGGCAGGGGCGCCATCAGTCCCGATGATTTTTAACGGCAGACAGTACAGAGAATAGCGACCCTGAGACACCTCGGATAAATCCAGTCCTTCCAGGACTACAACGCCGGCTTTAAGCAGCAGCTCGTGAGTCGCAGCAGGCGACGCATACGGAGCGACAGACAGATAATCGACTCCGATCAGGCGGATCCCCCGCTCGACCAGGTACTGCGCCCCGTCAGGGCTGAGCGCGACAAAATCCTCAAAGAATTCTGTCTTTTTCTGCTTCCAGAGCTTCGAATTGCGCGTTTTCATCAACAGCCGGCGCGTTCTGGGTGGGATTTGGAGGTTTTCGAGGATCGAAGCGGTGACCAGATTTACCTCGTCGTCCAGATGAAGAACATATGCACGCCCGATCAAGGTTTGGAGAGATATTTGTTCGGTCGTTTGCGAGCTGCCGCCCAGGAAATGGAAGGGAGCATCAATATGAGTACCGGCGTGGACGCTCATAAAAATCTGCGAAACGTTTGATTCTGCTCCATCTTCCATTTTCGAGATTCGCTCAATCCGGGGGGTAGGATCGCCAGGCCAGACCGGAAGATTCTGCGTGATGGGTAGGGAGATATCATATGTGCGCATTGGCTACTCTGTGATTTACCAAACCAGGTGGTCTGTTTCAATAATCGCAAACGAGACGATCAGGACTGGGGAGTTCTGGCTGTCTGAAGTTTGTTCCTGCTCGGAGGGTTTCCAGCCAGGGAGCCCCCGCTCCAGCTCATGGCGTGAAACCCGGTTTACCCGCCGACAATGCGGACAGGCTGCGTCGTAATGGCTCAATCCTTGAGCGGCGATCAGATCCAGAGCGGCTTGCGCCTCCTGTTTTCCGATCGCGTATGGCTTGTGACAGTTATAACAGCGGACCTGCATGATCAAACTCCTAAAATCTTTTGAAGGTTTCCAGGCATTGCTGGTTTATGCCTGAAATTCATTATATCGTGAATTGGACTGACCTGGGTTATAATCCCCTCATGCCCGCTTTCTATTCTTCAACAGGAGATGATGGCTATACTGGACTGCTGCAAGAAGGCCGCGTCTCCAAAAACCATCCAATTCCTGAAGCGGTCGGGACGATTGACGAAGCAAGCTCCGTGCTTGGGATGGCTCGGGCCCTGGTTGAGGACGGTCCGAGTAAAATGATGATCCTGACCATCCAGAGAGATCTCTACAACCTTATGGCGGAAGTCTCCGCTTCACCCAACAACTCTGCTCATTTTCGAGCGGTGGATTCGGATCGGGTTGAATGGCTCGAGCAGCAGGTTGAACTCCTGACCACGAAGGTGAAGGTCACAAAGGAATTCATCGTTCCTGGTGATAGCTTTACCGGGGCAGTACTGGATCTGGCTCGAACGGTAGTCCGCCGCGCTGAGCGGCAAATTGCAGGCCTTATCCATACTGGTGTTGTGGAAAATCTTGACTTACTTCGCTACCTAAACCGTTTGTCAACATTTTGTTTTGCGATGGAGCTCTTTCAGCTTCAAAATTTTGCCGGGATACTCCCGACCCTGGCAAAAGACCGCCCTTAATAGTAAGAGGATCAAAAAAACTACGGCTTCACCAGCCGTAGTTTTTTATTCTCATTGACAGTGTAGATAAAGACTCTTAGTTTCCTTGAAGCGCGGCCTGGACCAAAGCGTTGATTTCATCAAAGGTCGAAACGCGCCCCGGGCTGACATTCTGTCCGTTCACAAACACGGTCGGCGTACCGGTGACACCCAGCTCGGTCCCTAATTTCACACCTTCATCCAAGACGTTCTGATATTTTGCAGAAGCCAGGCAGGCTTCGAATGTTTCAAGGTCTAATCCCAGGTTTTTTGCAAAAGCGCTCAGGCGGGGATCGCTGAACTGCCCTTCAATACCCGTCTGGTTAGCGTAAAGGATTGCTTTGTAATCCCAGAACCTGCCCTGTTCGGCAGCGCATTCGCTTGCCAGAGCTGCCCGGTCTGAAGCTTTATTGGGATCGCTATCATCCAGGAAAGGGAATTGATGGTAGACATAATAGACATCATTCGGCTCGACAATCTCGCGAATGACCTGCGGTTCAATATCATTTGCATAAGTTGCACATGCACTGCACTGGAAATCCGAAAATATATCGATCTTCACCTTGGCGTCAGGGTTTCCGATCGTTGTGCCGTTCGCGGTCGCATGAGTCTGCGGCGTGATTTTGACGATTTCTCCACCGGGGTTCTTTGACTGCTGAATGGATGGGATAATAATCACAGCCAGAAGGATTACCGCAACTACTGCAATCCCACCGATCATGATCCTGCGCTGTTGGATCTCGCGCTTTCTCATTTCTTCTTTCCTGGCCTGGCGTTTGCTCAAGTTTTCTGTTTGCTTTTTTGGCATGTGTTTACCTCGAAAATGGCGGCTTAATCGATAGCGCGCCAAATTTTCCCATGATGTGTCCGATTTGTCCAGGGATAGATTACATTTTACTCATCAGCCATTCGATCATAAAATCCAAGACGAGGTCTTTTTCCGGCTCATTATGGATTTCATGATACAGGCCGTCCCAGGTCTTGACCGTACAGTCGCATGTGACAAGCCTTGCGCATTCGATTGTCCCACGAGGGTAGGTGATGCGATCTTCAGAGCCGTTCATCATTAAAAGCGGCAGGCAGAATTCCGAGGCATGTTCAAATGTCCAATCGATCATCTGGATCATCAACCGCGCGAAATCCGAGCGATGCTCGATCGTGGACGAGTGGATCATTTGTGTATTTACGGATCACTTCAGGATCACGGGAGAGATCACTCACGTCTAAACCGCTTGCGATCAGGACGTCAGGCAGGATCGCTCCCAGGATTTTGGCAGAAGCGACTTTAAGGGTTTGATCCTGGAGTGGACTGCGTAATGCAGGTCCGGTTGCGATCACTCCCGTAAGCGTCGGCTGAAGTTTCAAAGGATAGAAGAGAGCCAGCAGGCCACCAAGGCTGTGTCCATAAAGGAAAGATGGTTTCTTTGAATACCTGCGTCGTGCTTCTTCAAGCAGGCGGCTGATCTGGTCCAGGAGGATATTTTCGCTGGAGATCGAACCGCGCCTTCCGGCGGATTTTCCATGACCTCGCAGGTCAAATCCCAGCACTGCAAACCCTGCATCTGTCAATCGCTTTGCCATATAGGTATAACGTCCGCTGTGTTCGCCCAATCCGTGGATCAGACACACAGATGCCCGAGGTTCCATCTCTGGCTCCCAACATTGCGAGTAAGTTTCCATTCCGTCATGCTCGAGCCAGCTGAATTCATCATGTTTCATAACGTGATCGTCCCTTTTCGTTTCAGAATAGTATTCATCCTATAAATAATAACAGATAACAACATGGGTTGATCGATGCGGATTTGTCCTCAGGAAGAAACCATATTCCTGGTTTATAAAATTACGGGAAATCCAGCAGCTGGAAAATCGGGTATTCTTCACCCGTAAGCTTGAAACCCATCCGATGATATACGGCGAGCGAAGCCGGATTGTTTCTTTGGGTGTTTACTGTGATCGTTTGCGATCCGCGCCGGTGAAACTGATAAATCAAGTCATATGTAAGTGCTGAACCGATCCCTTTTCCTTGCAGTTCAGGCAGGACTGCCAGGCGGGCAAGGTGCCCACCGATGGGGGTCGCGGTGCTGATCTGGAAACCAGCAATCTTCCCCAAATACTCAGCAACGGTCGCGATCGCAGCCTGCTGGAAGGCACTTTCGAGATAGTAACGAGAATTCACCCAAACTGGAGAGAAGGAAGCCGCGTCAATCGTCTGGACGGTTTCGAGGTCATCGAACGTCATCGGTCTGATGTTCACATCCTGTGTGGTTGGAGTTTCGGGCAGCGGAGTTGTCTCACGGCTCAGCATCACGATAGAATGGGTCTCCCTGAAATGGCTATTTTTCAGTAAAGCAGTAAACCACGAGTAGATTGGGATGGCGGAGATGTATTTGATTTGACCGTCGCTGGAAAGCTTTTCAAGGGCCTTTTCCCAGAGAATATTCCAGGCGTGATTGGGAGAAATGTGGGTTGAAACAGCAAAAAGCCTGATCCAGACTACGCTGGGTGGATCGGGGGGACAGGCCAGAGCTGCCTCGATGCTGCCCCGATCTTCCAGAATTATGAACGGTTCATATCCCACCCAATCCAACGGCAGGCGGTAATCGAGATGACGGTGAACGTAGGCTTCGAAGTGAATTAAATTGGCGAGCTTGGATAGGTCCTCTGATGTTGCCGATCGGGTTGAAAACTGATGAAGAGAGCTCATTTCTTCGATTTGGTCAATCAAGAGGCAATTATTCTTGCTGCAATTTTCTCAGGGGAGATTTCTTGAATCCGCCGCCTCATAATCGATCCGAATCAAGGATTAATAGCCAACTATGGGTCAATACGTGATTTCTAGAAGTCCTTCGGCGACTGATCGCAAACGATCGACTGACATTTCACTCAGCCTGACAGCCAGCTCAAGATACGGGCGATTGACAGGTCTGCTGACAAAAGCCTGCAGGTCAGATGGAAGGTTCAAATAATCGTTCACGGCTCGCTTACGGGCGTTCCAGACTCCCACAAACCCTTTTTGATCCTCGAAATCGGATATTGAGCAGTTGAGAGACCCGGCAATGGCCTCCAACGTTGGGAGGGGCACAGCATCCACTCCCAGTTCGTACTTTTCAAGAACACTCACCTCAACCCCCAGTTTTTTCGAGAGCTCTTCTTTCGATAGATTGCTGTCCAATCGAGCTTGCTGCAACAAGGCGCCGATCATCCGCTGACGAAGCCGAATCCACCTGGCTGCCTGGATCTGAACTTTTTCCTCCACCAAATTATCCGCCGGGGTCTGAGTTAAAATTGAATCCAGCGGAACATTCAAATAATAAGAAATCAGCTCAAGCTCTGGCAAAGAAGGCATCCTGGACCCCAATTCGATTTGTTCGAAATCGTCTGCCTCCAGGCCAACCAGCTCCGCGCACTCGTCGATCGTCTTCCGCGACTTGAGCCGCTCTTCTCGCAGCAGCGCTCCGATGATCTTTGCCCGTAATTTTGCAGCAGTGATATCCATGTTCATCAGCTTACCTCTCTGATTTAATGCCGGCTTGCAGCAAGGGTCCAGTTTCCACAGGGCAACCATTCAGATGCCGAAGAGCATCCAAATCTATGCAGCAAGCGAAACCAGGATCTGCGCCAATCCGTCTGAGCTGCCACCCTTCTAGAGTGGAGGCATCGTGTACCCCAGGCCGGACCGAGTGACGATGTGGACTGGGTTCTTTGCATCAAGCTCCAGTTTCTGGCGTAATCGCGAGATGCTCACCCAGAGGATTTCCTTGTCATCCCGATATTCCGGCCCCCAAACATCCGTTAAGAGCTGTTCGGATGTGAGCACACTGCCCTGATTGTGGGCGAATTGAAGCAGAAGCCGATATTCGGTCGCCGAAAGGAACACGATCCGATCATCTTTAAAGACTTCGGCCCGTGCGAAATCAATTCGCAAGTTCCCATGGTTGAAAGTGGATTGTGCGAAGGCGCTTCCAGATGTCTGGGCGCGGCGCAAGACTGCGCGCACACGCGCCAACAGCTCGGTTGCCGAAAATGGCTTGACGATATAATCGTCTGCCCCAAGGTCCAAACCGCGCACACGGTCATTTTCGCTTCCGCGAGCAGTTACGATGATGATCGGAACGTTCGAGAATTCACGGATTCGCTCTAAAGCGCCGAAACCGTCCAGCACAGGCATCATTACGTCTAATAGCACAAGGTCTGGATGTTTTTCGACAACCTGGTCGACAGCCTCCTGACCGTTGGTTGCCTTGGTCACCATGAAACCCTCTGTCACCAGATTTGCTTCCATCAGGCGTAAATAGCGTGGTTCATCATCTACGACCAAAATATTGACACCCATCTCCATCTCCTGATCCGCTTTTTTAGTTATTTTATCTCGAGGGGCAGGTAAATATTGAATACTGCCCCATTTCCTTCTTCAGATGTGGCTTCGATCTCGCCGTTATGAGCCTGGACGATCTGCCTGCAGATGAACAGGCCCAGACCGGTCCCGCGCACAGAGGTGTTGTTTGTCGGCAGCCGGTAGAACCGATGGAAGACTTTTTCCAGCTGGTCTTTTGGTATGCCCGGGCCTTCGTCCTGAATTGCGATACAGGCTTTATGATCGACTTCCTTCAGTGTAATCGTCAGAGGCGAGTTTGGGGCATATTTGATCGCGTTGTTGATAATATTTTCAAATACCTGCGCCAGACGGGTCGGATCGGCAGAAGTCTGCAAACCGGGTGTTTCGATTTTCAGCTCGATTGCCAGGTTGGCATGCCTGGAGCGAGCCCGCAGCGAAACGTCTTTAAGCAGGGTGTCCAGCCGAAGCGGCTGGAAAGTCATCGACAGCGTACCGGACTGAAGGCGGGAGGAATCCATCAGATTGTCAATCAGCTCTCTCAACCGGTCGGCTTCTTCGTCGATAATGGTTAAAAATTCGCGGCGAATCTGGTCATCCCAGGATGTATCTTCCCGGAGCAGGGTGGTTGCGTAACCCTTGATAAAGCCCAGCGGGGTCAGCAGCTCGTGGGTGATCGTTGCGATGAAGTCGTCCTGCAGGCTATCCAGCCGTCGGCGCGCTTCCAGCAGGGCGATCTTCTCGCCCAAGCGCTGGTGTTGGAGGAGCTGGGCTACGTGGGCGGCGACAAATTCTGCCAGCAGGACCTGATCTGGAAGGAATCTCTGGACCGCCGAAACGGATGAACACCAATGCGGCTAACATGTCCTCACCGCTGACGCAAGGCAGCCCTAACAAATGGCGGATATTGATCCGGTCGGTTGTGGGGTTCTCGAGCTCTTCTACACGCGTGGTTGTTTTCAGTGAACGGAAGGTGTTCAGGGCTGTGTTTTCGCCCCATGCCAGGTCTGCTTCTCGGACAGCGGCCTCGACCAATTGCACGGGCATAAACCGGCTCCAATCCGCCGACCTCTTTCTGGGTATACAGGACGATGTTGTCAAATATAAATACAGGGCGTAAATATCGGATGATTTCATCCAGGGTAAATTCGATGTTGATCGCGCCTGCAACTCGCGCGGCTGATCGAATAGATCGCCTCCAGCTCTTTTGGCTGCAACGCACTGGTTTGTGTGATGAAATCGCCCATGGTCCGAACGCTTCCGCTCCAGAATCTACAAGGTTTTCGCTGCAGGGATTCGGAATTCGAATTCAGAGCCTTTTCCAACGATCGAATTCACATGGACCTGCGACCCATGGGCTTCGATGATTCGTCGGACCATTGCCAGGCCTAATCCGGTTCCAGGGTATCGCCGTGTTGTTGAGCTGTCCAGCTGATGGAATGGCTCAAAAATATCTTCGAGATGCTCTGCTGGGATGCCTATCCCGGTGTCTGAAATCATGAACCTGACCCATTGGCTTGTGTCTGCTGAGACTCCAATTGTAACAAGCCCGCCCCTTGGAGAAAATTTGATGGCATTGTCGATCATCTGCATCAAGACCCAGGCGAGCTTGTCCTCGTCGGCGTGAATTTTGATGGGTTGGACTGGTTGGTTCACATTAATCTTAATTTCTTGTTGGCCTGCTTTGGTGCGAGAGCGTTCGACCGAGTAGTCTACAAGCCTTCGTGCATCAAGATCATCCTGCTGCAGGCTGAGCTCCCCTCGAGCTGCAAATGAAAACTGAATCAGATCGTCAATTAACCGCTCCAGGCGTTCTTCTGCCTTTGATACCACTTCGAGCGCTTCTCTTTGACTTTCATTTATATCCCCTAAACCGCCTTCTGCCAGGATATCCAGGTAGCCCTTGATATGCGTGAGCGGGGTTCGAAGCTCATGAGAGATGTTGGCGATAAAATTAGATTTCAGCTGATTGAGCTCTGAGAGACGCTCCAACGCCCGGCGCAGCTCCTGGGTCCGGTCATCGACACGCTGTTTAAGAGATTGGTTCGCCTCGTTGAGCTTGCACTGAAGTTGAAGGATTTGGGCGGTGATTACCTGGTCCAGTGCTTCACGACTAATCATGCCCAACTCCAGCAGCGCCTGGCCAAGCAGAACTGGCTTCCCTTCAATAGAACGCTGCTTTTGATAGCTCAGGGCAGCAAGCAGGTCCGAGGGGCTGAGCAAACCACCTTCGATGAGGTAGTCTCCAATTCGCGGGACAAGCAGCTCCGGGGACATTGCGATCCCCTGCGGAACGTAAAGAGGCAAAGTCGCCTGCTGCTCAGCTAACAATGCGGCGATCGCTAGATCGAAACCACAGCGTTCACAGCGGCGCAGGTTCTCTGATACCGGTTCGCCGCAGCCTGGACATTCCATCACTGCTTCCACAGTCGCGTTCAAATCAGGACGAATCATATCATATCTCAAGCTGCTTGACCAAGTCTACGAGATAATCCTGACCTGATGTCCCGTTGTAAAGTGTTTGTAAGGTTCGTATCTGTTGAATTGAAAGATAATTGGTCAAGTTGATGATCGAAAAGCCCATTGCGAGGATGGAAAAATCGGTATGATCTTAACTGGTCTCAGCCATTCGCGAGGTACAATCAGACAGCCTGACTGGATGGATGTGCAGGAGATGCAGACAAAAGTATTGGTGGTCGATGATGACCGGGACACAACAGATCTACTAAAGATCATCCTGGAACCTCAATCCTTCGCTGTGATCACAGCGAACAGCGGGGAAGAAGGGATCGAGCTGGCGAAGTTGTGGGCGCCTGATGTGATGGTAGTAGACCTGCTGATGCCGGGGATAGATGGTTTAAATGTGGTCCGTTCGATCCGAAAATTCAGCAGCATCCCGATTTTGATCATTTCGGCTGTTAATAAGCCGAATATTGCCGAGCTGACGCTGGATTGCGGCGGAGACGATTTTTTAAAAAAGCCTTTCAGCAGCGGCGTATTGATTGCAAGCGTCAACAAGCTGGCGCGCAGGGCGCGTGCAGAACAAAATTCGCAGGCAGGGAACGGCAGCGAAACACCCCCTGTTCCTGACTGTCAAAATCCACTTTGAAGCTGGCTCCAGATCGATTAAAATAAATCCAATATCAACTCAGGAGGGTAGTCGTGCAGACCTGTTCAAAATGCCATGCACAGTCTCCGGATTCGGCGCTGCAATGCAGCAGCTGCGGAGTGGATTTGTATGAATGGTCGGAGAGTGCGGTTGCGCTCAAACAGCTTCAAGAGAATCCACGGGTGATCTATGTGCGAGTCTCTGTCAACCACAACTGCTGCCCGGCTTGCCGTCAGGTGGAAGGCGCATACGCGAAGGAGACAGCACCGAAGCTTCCAGTTGAAGGGTGCTCGCACGGCAACGGCTGCCGGTGTTTCTATCAGCCTGTGTTGGAGGTGATCTATCCCTGATTCAGCTGACGGCGGGTAAAAGCCAGGGCTTCGGCTCGAGTATGAACCTCGTCGGCTGCCTGAGCCTCGCTCAGCTCTCTGAGCAGCTTTCCAATCATTGGCCCCGGAGTCAGTTGAAGAGACTTCATCAGATCTTCACCATTCAGCAGCGCTGGCGGTGAGATTTTTTGCTCGCGCCTTTCCCACCAGGCTTCTAACAGAATTCGCGCCGTGTCAAGCTGGCGGATCCATTCGTCTTGAGGCAGCCCTGCTCCGTGTCTTGCCAGGCAATCAGCCAGTGAAAACAAGCAAATATCTACACCAGCCTCGCCGGTATCGCGGAAAAATCGGTAAATAGACCGGCTGCTGAGGGGGGATTTTGTTTGAGAGAGCTGGTGCGGCCGCATGTGATGGCGGATTATTTTCGCGAGCCGATCAATTTCGAGCCTGCTCAAACGTAATGCTTCAGCCCGATTGCGGATCATTGATTCGCCCAGCTGATCATGCCCATAGAAATGGATATCTCCATCCGAGCCTTCGCTGCGTTTTAGCGGCTTGCCGGCATCGTGAAACAGCGCAGCCAGTAAAATCAGGGCGCGAAGCGACCGCTCGGGGTTTAACCGCTCTGAAAGATGCTGTTCCAGGTTGGCCCTGTAGCGGCCGAGGCGAAGCGAAAGCAGTCCAAACGTCCAATTTGCCGTTCTTTCAGGGTCATATTGGGGAGAGAGGACATTGATAATGGCATCCAGGTTCTGCACGGCGACCAGGCTGTGATTCCAGACATCGTGGATATGCGGGGGCGGCTGGCAGACACCCTTCATCTCATCCAACTCCGGAAGCAGCGCTGCGATCACGCCGAACCTGTCAAGCAAGCGGATCGCGGTCGCAGGCGAACGTCCAGCGAGTATCCGAAACAGCTCATCCCGCAGTCGCTCTGGAGAGACTGTTTTGATTGCGCTCCGAGCCAGCTGGATCTGTTGGGCGGTTTCCGGAAGCATTCTGAGAGCCAGGTTCACGGAGAACCGGACAGCACGCAGGACTCGCAGGGGATCATTTGTCAGCGAATTGCTTGAGCACGGGCGCAGCACGCCGGAAAGCAGGTCAGCAGCCCCGTGAAGCGGATCAATCAGGCGATCGGGCTTGCGGCAATCGAGCGCAATCGCATTAATTGTGAAATCGCGGTCGCACAGGTCGCTTTCGAGGTCCGCTCCTCTCCATGATGAAAAATCGACCACAAACCTCTCGAAAGGGGGTTCTGTCAGGATCAGGCGACCGGCATCACGTTCGGGATCGAGGGGATAGAATGCCGCATTTAAATTGTATGCGATTCGCCTCGCGGTCTGGATGGCGTCCCTGGAAAGCACAAAATCCAGGTCATGGGTCGTGTGGCCGCGCAGCATGTCGCGGACCGCGCCCCCGACCAGATATGCCGGGGTTTCTGATGGCAGAGCAATTGTGATTCGCTCGATCAGCTGCAGGACCAGGGGATCAAAACCGGGCAGGCTCATTTGGGATCGGCGTGGAATTTCTCCAGGTTGACCGTTGCAATGAAAGGCAGGTTGCGGTAGTACTCATCCAGGTCCAATCCGTAGCCGAAGACGAATTTATTCGGGATGACAAAGCCGCAGAAATCGATCGGCACTGGAACTTCGCGCCGTTCCGGTTTGTCTAACAGGGTGCAAACTCGCAGGTCTGCAGGATGGCGTGTACGAAGCAGGTCCAGCACAGAAGTGATCGTGTAGCCGCTGTCGACAATATCTTCGACAAGCACCACATTCCGTCCGTGGATTTCATCCTTCAGGTCGTAGGTGATCCGCACCTGTCCGGTGGTCTGGCGGGAAGTTCCATATGAGGAAACCGCCATGAAATCGACCGTATGTGGGATCGTGATCTGCCGCATCAAATCCGTAAGAAAAAAGACCCCGCCGCGTAGAATGCAGATCAAGTGAAGATCCTTGCCCTGGTAAACCGAATTGATCTCCATACCGATCTCTGCAATCCGCTTCTGAAGTGAGGCGGTGTCGACCAGGATTTCATCGAGAAACTCATGATAATCTTGCATTCTCAACCTCTTGGGACCTGGTGGTGCATCCTGCAGCGGGCTTCGTACAGCTCTGAAGCGCCGACAATCACAATTGGATCGTCATATCTGGCTGGATTTCCGTCGACCAGCCGCTGCGTCCGGCTGGCAGGCTCGCCGCAGACCATGCAAATCGCATGGAGTTTGTCCACGATCTCTGCCTTTGCCATTAATTCCGGGATTGGTCCAAAAGGCTCGCCGCGAAAATCCGTATCAAGCCCCGCGACTATAACCCGCATTCCCTTATCAGCAAGTTCCTGGCAGATCGGGATGATCTCAGCATCGAAGAATTGGGCTTCATCGATCCCAAGGACGGTTGTGTCCAGGATCAAGCCAGCCGAGGATTTCCGAGGCTTTCTGGATGGGTTTGGCGTCGAATTCCCCGCCTGCATGCGATGTGACTTTTTCTACTGCATAGCGGTCGTCGATCGCAGGTTTGAAGACCTGCACTTTCTGGCGGGCGATGGTAGCACGGCGCAGCCGGCGGATCAGTTCATCGGTTTTTCCGCAGAACATGGATCCTGTAATGACTTCGATAGATCCCGTATGATGTTTCATTTTTCTCCTCACTTATCAGGAATTTGCTAATTGTACCCCTCGATTTTCTCCGTGGGAGAGAGATCTGGATGAAAAAAAAGCAGGCGGAGATTACTCTCCACCTGCCGGAAAACCATGTGGCTGAAGCGCCCAGATGCTAAACTACCGTTTCTTCTGCTGCTTCTGGAAGCTCGTAGCCGAAGGTGCGCAGCCGCTTTTTCAAATCTGCGAGAGATTTGCGGCCGAAGCCGTCAATCCCCAGGATGGCGGTCGTGCCGTCGGCGAGCTTTTCAAGCGCCTGACCGACGTTTACGATCCCTGCTTTCGCCAGCGCCTCGGTCGGGCGGGTCCCCAATTCAAGGTCAGTGATCGGGCGGTCGAGAGAAGTACGTGCAGACTGTCGCGCTTCAAGATCAGACATATACTGCTTACGGGCCTGGAGCTTCTTGTAGAAGCGGTCAACCTGGCCTTCGGTGTCGACGATGCGCTGTTCACCGGTAAAGAATGGATGGCAATTGAGCAAACATCGGTGCGGATGACTTTCTTGGTTGAGCCAGTCGTCCAGGTATTCCCGCAGGAGCAGATGACCTGAGCGTCTGGAAAATATTTCGGGTGGATGTCTTTCTTCATCGCAATGTCTACCTTTACATTTGTTTCCTTTGCTTCCGCGACCGGCATAACGCTCACGCTCTTGCGATCGTCGCGCAAGTCTTCAAATACTACAATACCGTCTGCGGTCGCAAAAAGAGTGTCATCTTTCCCAACATCAACGTTATGACCTGGTTTGATATGTGTGCCGCGCTGGCGGACCAGGATGTTCCCGGAAATCACATGTTCACCGCCAAATTTCTTCACGCCCAGGCGCTGGCTTTGACTGTCTCGACCATTGCGGCTGGAGCCGCCGCCTTTTTTATGAGCCATTTCTACCTCTCTTTCTAAGTTTCCTGCGGGATCGAATTCGATCTGCAGACGGGTATATTTCTGCCGGTGACCGGTTTTAACACGATAGCGTTTCTTCGGCTTATAGCGGAAGACGACGATTTTCGGCCCCTTCACCTGGGAAACCACGGTAGCCTGAACTTTTACGCCTTCGACGAGTGGAGTGCCGACAGAAACACTTTCTCCATCCACTACCAGGAGTACCCGATCCAGATCGACATGCTCGCCTGCTTCAGCCTCGAAGTAATCTACTTCGATGGTTCCGCCTTCGACGGCTTTAAACTGCTTGCCGCCGTCTTCAACAATTGCGTATTTCATAAAGCTCCTCCAAGCTTCACTTCACCGCACAGACCGCACGAACCAGGCTGCGAATGAAACGCAAACCGGGTGCCGTTGGGCGGGGAAGATGGGGATAGGGATACAAGATTATGCCCCAGCAAATTCTGCCGGGGCAGAGCGGGCTG
This sequence comes from uncultured Chloroflexia bacterium, assembly GCA_963726375.1. Classification (GTDB taxonomy): domain Bacteria; phylum Chloroflexota; class Anaerolineae; order Anaerolineales; family UBA4823; genus UTCFX2. The sequence goes on from CAVSCE010000008.1 coordinate 1,065,114, forward strand.
TATTATAACGGGAATACGGATAGATGTCAACGAGTTTGATCGGGTCATTTTTTTAATCGCCTGTGGTAAACTATACGGTTGGTGTGTCTTCCCGTGCACGATGTGCATTAATCAAATTTTGTCAGGAGAGTATAAGATGGCTGGAAAGAAATGGGTGTTCCTGTTCAATGAAGTGGAACAGGCAGAAAAAGCGGCTGGGGGTGATTGGGAAGCTGTCAGGGCATTGCTGGGCGGCAAAGGCGCAGGTCTTGCGGATATGACCCGCGCAGGCGTTCCGGTTCCACCCGGTTTTACTGTTACCACAGAAGCATGCAATGCATACCTGGAAGAAGGCGGTAAATTCCCGCCTGGAATGTGGGACCAGGAGCTTGAGGCGATGAAGCAGGTTGAAGCGCTGACTGGAAAAAATTCGGAGAGCCAGAAAAGCCGCTCTTTGTATCTTGCCGCTCAGGTGCTAAGTTCTCCATGCCCGGTATGATGGATACGGTCCTCAATATTGGTTTAAACGACAGGACTGCCGAGGGTATGATCGGGCGAGGGATGGATCCCCGCTTCGTTTATGACTCCTACCGCCGCCTGGTCGAAATGTTCGGCAGTGTCGTGCTGGGTATTCCTGACGAAGCTTTCGAAGAGCCGCTTGCTCGATATAAAGCCGGCAAGGGTTATAAAGCGGATATTGAGATGACAGCAGCAGACTGGAAAACGATGACCGAGACATTCAAGGCTGTCGTAAAGAGCCACATCGGCTCCGATTTCCCCCAGGATCCGAATGATCAGCTGCGGTTGGCGACGGAAGCCGTCTTCCGATCGTGGAATGGGAAGCGGGCCATGGATTACCGGAATGCTGCAGGGATTGCCCACGACCTGGGTACCGCTGTCAATATCGTCACGATGGTGTTTGGGAATATGGGACCTAACTCTGGAACAGGCGTCGCGTTCACGCGAGATCCTGCTACCGGTGAGAATAAAATGTATGGCGATTACCTGATCAATGCCCAGGGTGAAGATGTAGTTGCTGGCATCCGGAATACTGAAAAGATCGAAAATCTGACCAAAGACCTGCCCCAGGCTTACGCCGAGTTCATGCAGATCACCGATAGGCTGGAACGCCACTACCGAGAGATGCAGGACGTGGAGTTCACCATTGAAGACGGAAAACTCTGGATGCTTCAGACCCGCACCGGCAAGCGAACGGCGAAGGCGGCAGTCAAGATCGCAATAGATATGGCGAACGAGGGTTTAATTACGCGCGAAGAGGCAGTCTCCCGCGTCACGCCTGAGCAGGTGGATACGCTGCTGCACCCGCAGTTCGATCTAAAGGAAATGTCCAAAGCCCGCTCGAGCGGCAAGCTTTACGCCAAGGGCGTGAATGCCTCTCCAGGTGCGGCAGTGGGTCAGGTCTATTTCGACGCCGACACCGCTGAAAAAATGGCGAAAGAACACCGTCAGGCTGTGATCATGGTGCGCCCGTTCACCAAGCCGGACGACGTGCACGGCATGCTTGCTGCAAAGGGCATCCTGACAAGCGAGGGCGGCGCGACCTCCCACGCTGCGGTTGTTGCCCGCCAGTTCGGCGTCCCTTGCGTCGTTGGCGCGGCTCAAATCCATATCGACCTCGAAAAACGACTGATGGATGCGAACGGCGTTGCAGTCAAAGAAGGCGAGTGGATTTCCGTAGATGGGACTACCGGCGAGGTCTTCCTCGGCCAGATCCCGACCACCGCTCCGAAGCTGGAGGAGCAGACTGACCTGCTCACGCTGCTTTCCTGGGCTGATGAGATCTGTGCGACGCCTGGAATTCGGGCTGTCCCAGCCGGCTGGCCGACCCGCGGTCTGCAGGTTTGGGCGAACGCCGATTACCCGGCAGACGCCCGCCGTGCTCGCTCGTACGGCGCGGTCGGGATCGGCCTTTGCCGGACAGAGCATATGTTCTTCGAGACCGAGCGCCTGCCGATCGTACAGCGGATGATCCTCTCGAAGACTTCCGAAGGACGAACGGAAGCGTTGAATGAGCTGCTTCCGTACCAACGCTCCGATTTTGAAGGGCTGTTCGAGGCGATGGACGGCTACCCGGTGATCATCCGTTTGATCGACCCGCCGCTGCATGAGTTCATGCCCGACGAGGAAAAGCTGCTTGAAGAAGTGATCTCGATGCGCATCAAAGGCGAGACGAAAGGCCTGCAGGAAAAAGAGCAGCTCTTGGCAGCAATCCGTGCGATGCACGAGAGCAACCCGATGATGGGTCTGCGCGGCGTTCGCTTGAGCATCTATATGCCCGAAATCGTTGAAATGCAGGTCCGCGCGATCTTTGAAGCAGCTGCAAACCAGGCGAATAAAGGCGTCGTGGTCAAACCTGAAGTGATGATCCCGCTGACCGGTACCGTAAAAGAGCTGCAGTGGATCCAGCCGCGGCTCGAACGAATTGCAAAGGCGGTAATGGACGAGAAGAAAGTAACCTTCGATTACAAGTTTGGGACGATGATCGAAATCCCGCGCGCATGTGTGACTGCATATGAGATCGGCGAAGTAGCCGAGTTCTTCTCATTTGGGACCAACGACCTGACCCAGATGACGTTTGGCTACAGCCGCGACGATGCTGAGAGGAACTTCCTGATCAAATACGTGGAGGAAGGCATCCTGCCCAAGAATCCCTTCCAGACTCTGGATCGGACTGGCGTCGGCCGCTTGATGGACATGGCTGTTAAAGATGGTCGCTCCGCTCGGATCGACCTGGAAGTTGGCATCTGCGGTGAACACGGCGGCGATCCTGAACTCGATCGAGTTCTGTCACATCGTAGGGAACAATTATGTAAGCTGCTCACCTTTCCGCGTACCGATTGCCCGACTTGCGGCTTCTCACGCCGCTTTGAAGCACCACGCTGGCAAGAAGACCGCGATGGTGGAAGACAAGTAATCCTGGGATCGGTTTCTCAAGCTAACCAGGATCGGCAGCCAGGAGACGCCTGAACAGGTGTCTCCTGGTTTTCCTAGAGATCGATATCGTTCGGCATTTTTGTTCGGTTATGACTTCTTCACCCCGTTTTATTACCGCGATTTACTATATGTCATTTGTAGGCCTGGGGATGACGGCTTCTGTCCTTGGACCGAGCCTGCCGTATCTGGCAGAGCAGACGCACGTCCAGCTTAAACAGGCGAGCCTGCTGTTCACGGCGGTCAACCTAGGCTATCTGGTTGGAGCGCTTGCTGGCGGACGCCAGTTTGACCGGCGCCCCGGTCATCCAGTTGTCTCCCTTTCATTGGTCATGATCGCAGTTCTCACCGCGCTGATCCCAGGCATGCCTCAGCTGGCGCTCCTGGCCTTCGTGATGCTGCTGCTCGGAATTGGTCAGGCTTTTGTGGATGTGGGCGGCAACACGCTGCTGGTCTGGCTGCACAGGGAGCGGGTGAGCCCATTTATGAATGGTCTGCACCTTTTCTGGGGTCTCGGCAGCTTCATCGCGCCGATCCTGATCGCTCAGGCAGTCTTGCGAACGGGTGGGATCAGCTGGGCTTACTGGTTGATTGCCCTGCTGCTGCTGCCGGTAGCATTGCTTTTCAGAAGTATTACCAGTCCAGCAGCCCCGCACAAAGAACTGGATGCGCGGCCGCAGGTAAATCCAAGCGGTTCGCTGATGGCGCTTTTCATCCTTTTTTATCTCACATTCACGGGTGCTGAAATGGCATATGGAGGTTGGATTTACAGTTATGCCGTAGCGACAGGCATCGCTTCTGCTACAGTGGCTGCGTACATGACCTCGGTGTATTGGGGGGCGCTGACCATCGGCCGGCTCATCTCGATCCCCTTTGCCGTTCGGTTTCCACCCCGCACCCTGCTTGCAGCCAACCTGGCAGGATGCCTGTTTGGTCTGGGGTTAGCCTTGTTTGGAGGCGGCTCGCCTGAAGTGATCTGGATTGCGACGATCATCTTTGGATCGTCTGTCGCGACGATCTTCCCGGTCACGCTTTCTTTCGCGAACCAGATTCTCACAGTCACCGGCCAATTTACAAGCTGGATTTTTGTGGGCGCCAGCCTGGGCGGAATGATTATCCCATGGCTGATCGGGCAGTTCTTCGAAACTTCCGGACCTCAGATCATGATGTACATCCTGACGGTGGATATGGTCATCAGCACCGGGATTTTTGTGCTGTTAAGCAGAAAGAAAACCTGACAAGCGGCTTTTGCGTCGATAAACCGCTTGTCTGGCTGCCGGACTTTCAGCATGCATCGATTCAGCGCACGCCGATCTCTTGAAATGGCTCGTCCACATACACATCCTGCGACTGGCAGTTATAGATGTCATTTCGCTGCCAGTTAGAATACCAGTCATCCCACCATTGGTTGTACCAATCGGCTGAATAGCTGCTTCTCCGGCACCACGTGATATGCATCCAGGCCGGTTGAGGCGGGTAGAACTCGACGTAAAAAAGCGGTTTGATGAAGTTGCCGCCGTAAGGCATCTTCGTCCCAATCCACAAGGTAGCCTTCTGGTTCTGGTTGCGGACGCGCAGCACGTAAGGATGCCCTATGCTTGAATTTGCGGTGGGCTGGTAAACCTCCGTCGGGTAGTAGTACACCGGAGGAGTGACCGTTGGTTGAAAGGTGAGGGTTGGGAGAGCGGTGTAAGACGGAAGCGCTGTATACGTCGGCTGAACGACTGGAGGGGGCGCCTCCACAGTCGGCAAAGCAGTGGGAGGCTGGATGCTGGTCAGGGTCTGCAGCGCCGCGATGGTGGATTGGAGAATTTCTACGTCCTGCTGAGCCGCAACGGTCTGCTCAATCTGGACATCGGCCGGGATTTCGTCTTTCGGAAAGAAGACATCAAAAACACTGCAGCCCGCCAGGAGCAGAATCCCCAGCAAAGCCAGCCCGCCGATCAGAATTCTTCGATAATGGATTGTCATGATATTCCTCCGTGATTGGCTCAGGACAGTTCTGAATGGGTCATTCTTCTCAGTCTATGGAACCTTGAAGGAACTGACCCTATGAATTGGTAGATGTAGATATCATCGCAAAGATGCACTGCATTTCGACATTCTTATGACGTAGCAATGTGCAGCATAGTTCCCTTGAGACTATTTCTAAAAAGATATTATATACAATAAAGATCGATTTATGGGGAAAATCTAAAACGAATGAAAGTTATTCTGATTAAAATTCCTATCAAAAGTCATCGTCTGGAACCTGAGAAAAGATAGAGGAATGAAAATAGTAAAGGCAGATGCCTGGGGTTAAGGCAATACCAGAAGGTCTGCAGCAGACAAAGATAGTTCCTGATAAAATTTCCAGGAAAGGAATTCCCAACTCTTTACCAGCTGAGAGGCGTCATAATCCTAAAGCGATATAGGGCAATATATATGAATTTTCAACAGGCTCTTGCATCCCAATTGAGTCATCCGAGAGGAATCCCAGGAAAATATCTCCTGGGGTCAATTTGGAATATTCGAAACAGAGAGCTAAATGCATTAACTTTGAATGAATTAGAGTTATCAGAACGTGACAGAATTATCGAGATTGGTTTTGGCGGGGGGTATCTGCTTGGAAGAATAATCCCAAACGTAACCCAAGGAATGGTCGTGGGTTTGGACGCTTCGCAAGTGATGGTGGAAACCTGCCGGTTAAGGTTTAAGCAGGAGATCAAGACAGGAAAATTATGGATCTGTTCAGGCCAGGCGGAAGCGCAACCCTTTGCTGACGGTCATTTTACTAAGGTTTGCTCGGTGAACTCCATTTTTTATTGGAGCCATATCCAGCAGGGGATAGCCGAGATTTTTCGAATCCTGAAGGGAGAAGGCAAAGTAATCCTGACTTTTACCTGTAAAAGAGATTTAGAAAAGAGAGGATTTGCTCAATGTGGGGTCAAAACACTTGACCACGAAGAAGTTTGGCAGTTGATAACCGAAGCTGGTTTCGAAGACGTCCGCATCGTTAAGAGCAGGGATCGGCATCGAGAATTTGTCTGTATGACCGCGAGGAAACCTTGATCAAGACTCAAGGCAATAAACCATAAAAGTTATTTAATAACCATATTTATTTTATTCTGATCTTCTTGCGAGGGTGAATGTTAACATCCCGATTCTTTGAAAACGAGAATGACTTGAAGCAGATGGAGAATCTGCTGATTGAAGCGCGTTCGCAAACGAACGACTGGCGCTACTGGCACATCGGCGAGCTGGCGTTCAATTTCTTCATGGTCGCCTGCCACCTGAACCCACAAGAACAGGTTCGGCTCTGGATGGATGACGGCGAACTGGTCGGCTTCGTGATACTTGGGGAAGATCCTTCCATCGATTTTCAATTCCTGCCGGATTATGAGTGGATTGGAATAGAAGATGAGGCGCTCAATTGGGCTGAAACGCGCATCCGTGAACTCAGCATGAACAGGGCAGAGCCATGGGATGGCGTTCTTGTCTCAGGAACCCGCCAGGATGATCAAAAAAGGCTTGCTTTCTTAGAAAACCACGGATTCCGATATCGCGGCGAGTTCACCGAGGTCAATATGCTGCGCTCGCTGGATGGTCTGATCGCAGAAATTATCGCTCCCGACTGGTTATCAGGTCCGTGAAGTCGCGCGAACGGGTGAACTTTCAAACCGAGCCTCCGCCCAGCGCGAGGTCTGGCTTCCGTGGACGGTCGGTAATGTCAAAGATGAGGATTATGCTCGTTTTATGCAGATGCCCGGCTACCACCGCGATCTGGATATCGTCACAGTCACCGAAGATGGTGTCATTGCTGCCTACGTCAACGGATGGATCGACCCTGTTAACATGATCGGGGATTTTGGGCCGGTGGGTGCACTGCCGCAGTACCGCCGGAAGGGACTGACGCGCGCCGCGCTGCTTGAAGGATTGCGCCGGATGAAGGCTTGTGGGATGAAGCGGGTTTGCGTCTCAACAACCGTGACGAATACCCCTGCCAGAAACCTCTATGAGTCAATTGGCTTTAAGATTGTGAACCAATACCTGGATTACGTGAAGGAGCTCTAAATCCGCATAAAGAAATGGCAAGAGCTTGCTGTTTCTAAGGCAGGCAAGCAGAGCGACATGCATGTCACTCATACCGATCTTCAGGCAACGTCGCTGTTACAGCTGGCGAAGAATTGATCCTCTGCTCGGGTGAGGCCGACAGTTTTCACCCAGATGGGGTATCCGCAGGAAGATTTTCAGCAGGAGCGGTCGCGGCTGCTTCGGTAGCAGGCATGCCAGCATCGAAGTGTAAGGAGAACATTAATCTCTGGTCGCTGAGCTCATACCTTCCTTGATTTATCCAAAATCATCCAGTACAATCCTTCTGCTATGGCAGCAGAGATTTCAAGGCGAGATTTTCTTCGGCTGGGCCTGGTAGGGCTGGCGGCATTTGCTGCGGGAAGCGGTTTTAAACCGCCGGCTTTTGAACCGGATTTCCCGCGCAGCCCGCAGCAAGACCTGGGCATGCTGGCGCGGGTCGCAGTCAAACAGGTGGACGTCCGCTCTCTCCCGAACGACCAGGCGCCGATCGTCGGGAACCGCTTTAAAGACCAGATTCTCCAAATTTATGAAGAACTCCACCCGCCGGACGCACCCAAATACTACAATACGCTCTGGTACCGGGTTTGGGGGGGGTATGTGCACAGCGCCCGCCTGCAGATTGTTGAGGTCCGTCTGAATGATATCGCCGGGTGGGTCGTACCAGCTGGCCAGCTGTGCGAGGTGACCGTGCCGTTCACCACCGCCTACCAGTATTCCAAATGGGACGGTTGGGCGCCCTGGCGCGGCTCGCGGCTCTACTACTCATCGACCCACTGGGCAACGGATATCGATGCCGGGCCTGATGGAAAGCCGTGGTACAAAATCGTAAACGAGCTGAGCGATTCGGAAGTTTATTATGTCCCTGGTCAGCATTTACGAATGATTACACCCTCAGAATACGCACCTATTGCGGCTGATATCCCTGCAGATAAGAAAAAAATCGAGATTTCCCTGCGCGAGCAAATGCTGCGCGCGTTTCAGGCTGGTGAGAAGGTTTTTGAGGCGCGAATCTCCTCGGGCGTACCGAATGACCGCCTTCTGGATAACGAGCTGCCGACTGCAACACCTCCTGGAAAATATGTGATCTACTCAAAAATGCCGTCCAAGCACATGGGGAGCGTGGCCGGTGGAGAAGAAGTCGAAGCGAAAGGTGGATTTACCCTCCCTGGCGTCCCCTGGACGAGCTTCTTCAGGAATCCGGGAGGCTATGCCATGCATGGTACGTACTGGCATAACAACTATGGCCTGCAGATGAGCCACGGCTGCGTCAACATGCGCAACGAAGATGCCTTGTGGATTTTCCGCTGGAGCACACCGGTCTTCGATCCCTTGAAAATTGAAAGCCCGCGCGACTGGGAGGTCACCGGTCACGGTACGACCGTTCTGATTTCTTAATCTAACAAAATTAGTCAGCACTTATTGACTTTAATTTGGGGGATTGTATAATGATACTGCACGAAGTCGGCAGGAAGAAAAACTCAGCCATCTTAGAGGTAGACGGGTATTCGATTAATCTGTGATCCTGCTGATCACGAGTTTGATCTTGTTTTAAGGATAATCCCGCACCTGCTCACGAAGAGAATAGGAAGGTTGAGATGAAGACCCGGCTATGGATGGTTTGCACAGCAGTTCTAGTTGCGCTTGTCCTGGTGGGGGTGTCCATTGCGGCTGCAAAATCGTTTGATCTCCCTGCATTTCAAATAAGTGTTGATCATCCCCAACCGCTTCCGCAGGTAAATCGACCACGTTCAAATCCCGGGGCGTGGACACGGGATCAACTTGCCAACTATCGTCTTGGAGCACGGTCCTGCAGCGAATCCAGCGGATCGCGATCTGGCCTCGGATAGATCTCAAACTGAAGAGCCAGACCGACTTCCCGAAAGGAAGTTCTCAGTCCAAGGGAAGGCGATGCCGGACGCTGAGTCAGGTCGCCCGCAACAACCTGACGTGCTATTCGAGTCCCCTGCTGCATGGCGGAAACGCGCCTGAAGAAGGCGAATATGCCCTGGCTAACATGACCTGGGATGCGGTTGGTGGCAACTTTGGCGCAGGCGTGCATGTCGATTTTGTTGTTGCGGACTCATCCGGAGCCATCAAGGGTGGCGGAGAGCGGCGATACCAACGCGAGACGGATGGATGGACATGATCTGGTGCGGCGAAGCGACAGGCGCCTGTGACCTGTCCCGGGTGACGTCGTGACGGTCACCTCGGATGCAGGGTTCAACGAAGTACTCTATATGATCACAGTATCTGGACAGCTTGAAGTTGACCTGGATCAGATCGACGGCACAATGGAAGGCGGCAGTTTCCCTGCTGACGGCTATTATTCGGTCTCCAGCCCTGGACGGGCTCAAAGTAGCGGGGGGAGCTTCGCAATTGAATCCGACGGCGCGTATCTGATCGATATCTCAACTTTCGGACTGCAAATGGGAGACAGTTCCGAGATATATTACATCGATGAGAACGGGAACTACATCGGGGTCGAACTCTACACGATGAGGCTGTTCGTTAATATGTCCAAATGATTTGTCAGCGCTGTAACTGTCCCCGAATCCCAGGCAGAGGTGACGGTAGAAGGCAAAGCATCGCTTCAGGCAACTTCGGATTCGACCGGATGGTTTGATTCGAATGCGTATTATGATGATTGGAATCCCGAGCCGCCGGATATCGAGCCGGGAGATGTCGTCACGGTGAGCGCTGCCGGATACATTGGGTCGATCAACCCCATCGGAATGTTCAAAGGAATTGCGAATGTAGAGACGGACGTCTTCACTGGCACCCTGCACGCCCCCTGGCTTAGCTACGTTCCAAGAGTGCGGTGCATGATCGACGATGTCATGATCGATGTCCTGGATGTTGACCCCGACGGAGGCCAGTTTGTATGCGATTTTCAAGCGGAAGGGGTCGACCTGAAAACAGCGCAGGTCATCTCCCTGTTATATCTGGATCCGAATGGCAACCGGGTGACAATAAATTATGAAATTCCGTATGCCTATGCCAACATGACTTACGACATCGTCTCTGGTTCTTTTGGGGTTGGGGTGCACGTCGATTTCGTGGTCGGCGACTCGACCGGGGCAATCAAGGGAGGCGGGGGCGGCGATACGAACTCCAGCGGTTGGCTGGACTGGATTTGGTGCGGTGACCTTAACAGTGGATGTGACATGGTGCCGGGTGACCTGGTGACGATCACTTCTGATGCTGGTTTTTATGGGGTCCTTGAATTGAATCCAGGTAGAAGGGCGGCTGGATATCGATTTGGACCAGATTACTGGCCAGATTGCTGGCGGGTATTCATCAGGGATTGGAGAATACTCGGTCTGGAGCCCAGGACGACAATCAGGCAGCGCGAATTCCTTCCAGATTGAAGGCGATGGCAGCTACACGATCGATGCCTCTGATATCGGCTTGCTTATGGGTGACCAAGCGGAGGTCTATTACATTGATGAAGCTGGCAACCGGATTGGGGTCAACCTCTACACCATGCAGCTGATCGTCAACTACACCCGAGATTGGGTCAATGCAATAACCGTCCCAGAGTCCACCGTCGATGTCGAGGTCGAAGGAAAAGCGACCCTTCAAGCCGAGTCATATCCTGACGGTTGGTTTTACTCGACAGATTGGGCAGATCAATGGAATCCTGAGCAGCCGGACATCGAGCCGGGTGATATCGTCACGGCCAGCGCGGCCGGGTACACGAACGCCGTCAATCCGGTTGGAGAGATCGATAGCGTTGTTGATGTGGAAGCTGATATTGTTACTGGAACGCTGCATGCGCCGTGGTTCAGCGAGGGGCTGCGAGTGCGCTGCAACACGGATAATGCAACATTCTTTATTGAGGAGGTGAACCCAGATGGGGGAGAATTTGTCTGTGATTTCAGCTCTGTAGACGACTTAAAGGCAGGGGGGATCGTCCGCCTGGACTACTACGAGCCCGGCGGAAATCGGGTTCGTAAGGTGATAGATATCCCCTACGTCGCGCGCCAATACGGTTTGGGATTGGGTCGACGGACCGTTTGGAGAAGGCGTGACGATGGTTTATACCGTCACGGATGGGCTGGGCAATGTGAAAGGCGGCGCTACAGCAACGGCTGGAACAAATCCATGGGTTGGGGCATGGTGCGGAGAAAAAAAGGATGACTGCGATATGGTCCCTGGCGATCTGGTGACGGTGACGACCGATGCCGGTTTCTTTGCAGTCCTTGAGCTCATCCCGATCACCGGACGGATCGACATCGAATCAAACTCGATCTCCGGTGTGATGGAAGGTCCGGTGTTCCCGGCTCTTGGGGAATACTGGATCTCACGCAGAGATGGCACGGATGGGTATGGAGAACGTTTCCTGATAGATGACCCGGGGGCGCTTTCACCGTCGATCTGGATGGGGTATTCGCAGCCCAGGTCGGGGATAAATCTGAAATCTGGTACACCTATCCCGACGGCAACCAGGTGGGAAGCGAGTTCAGGACGGCAGAAGTGTATGTCAACTACGCCCACAATTGGGTCAATGTGCGGACGAACCCCCAGGCTGACGTGTCGATTGAGGTCGAAGGGAAAGCGACGATTCAGGGGGCTGCCGGAGGCGACGGCTGGTTCAGGTCGCACGACCACAATCGGCGACTGGAACCCCCCCGGTCAGCCGGATATCGTGGAGGGCGATGTGGTGACTGTCACCGCGGACGGCTACACAGCGGCTATCAACCCGATCGGTTCGATTGTTGGGACGGTTGATCTGGTTGAAAACCTGGTTGCAGGGACACTAAACGCGCCTTTCGCAGAACCCCTTATGGTCTATTGCGAGGTTTGGGTTGAGAACGGTCCATCGATTGAAATCCCTGAGGTCGATCCAAACGGCGGCGGCTTCAGCTGCGATTTCGACGATGTGGGATGGGACATCCATCCAGGACAGGAAATCGGCCTGGTCTACGTCGAACCGGACGGAGATCACGTGATGAACGTCATACCCGTACCGTTTGCGCGCGCAACACCGCCTGGGATTCGGTGGACGGCCGGTTTGGTCCCGGGGTGACGATGGTCTATACGGTCACGGATTCGCTCGGCAACCTGAAAGGCGGCGCAACGGTTTCAACTGGATCGAACGATTGGGCTGGTGAATGGTGCGGGGAGCTGACCGGCGACTGCGATATGGTCCCGGGCGACCTTGTGACCGTGACAACCGATACCGGCTTTTTCGCAGTGCTTGAGCCGATCCCGATCAGCGGGAGGATTGATCTTGAGAACAATCAGATGGTTGGTGAAATGGAAGGAGCTGCATACCCATCTTTTGGGGAATACTTGATCTCTCGATACAGCGGCGGAGAAAGCTACGGAGACCGCTTCTCTATCGAAGACGACGGCACTTTCATTATCAACCTGGATGGTCTTTTCAGTGCCCAAACAGGTGACGCCTCGGAGATCTGGTATATTGACCCCAATGGGAACTATGTCGGAACAGAATTCCGTACAGCCAATATTTATCTCAACTATGCGCACGATTGGGTTGAAGTGCGGTCGAACCAAACGGCCGATGTCATGATCGAATTGGATGGGAAGGCGACCATCCAGGGAATAACTGAAATCGATGGCTGGTTCAGATCGCACAAGCACAATCCGGACTGGAATCCGCCCGGCCAGCCGGATATCATGGAGGGCGATGTGGTGACTGTCACTGCGGACGGATATGCTGCGGCGGTCAACCCGATCGGGTCAATTATTGGGACCGCTGATCCGGTTGAAAACCTGGTTGAAGGGACGCTGAACGCGCCGTTTGAAACACCATTGAAGGTATATTGCGAAATCTGGACCGAGAACGCTCCCTCGATAGAAGTCGCCGATGTCGATCCTGACGGTGGGACCTTCAGCTGTGATTTCGACGACGTTGGTTGGGATCTCCGCCCAGGACCGGATATCGGCCTGGTTTACGTTGAACCAGACGGCGACCATATCATGAACGCGATAAAGCTCCCGTATGCCAGGGCAAACACGACCTGGAACGCAGTGGACGGCTGGTTTGGGGAAGATGTGCAGGTTGATTTTGAAGTCGCGGACAGCCTCGGGATCTTAAAAGGTGGGGGCAGCGGGATGACCAAATCAGACGGGTGGATGGACGGCGTGAACTGCGGCTGCGACATGCTTCCCGGAGATTATGTCACGGTCACATCGGACACAGGCTTTTATGCAGTGCTGCGACCCGTCCCGATCACCGCCCAAATTGATGAAGCTCTGGACCGGGTCACCGGACTGGTATCGTCCGGCGTCTTCCCGGCCGACGGCAGCGCCGAAGCCTGGAACCACGGCCGCCAGGAAGGCACCTCGATCTCGATGGATATCCTGGGCTCCGGCGCCTTCACTGCGGATTTCTCCAGCCGATTTCGATATCTGGTCGGGCGATTGGATCAACATCTGGTATCACGACCCGAACGGCAACCAGCTGGGCGCCGAGTTTGTTGGGCTGCGAATTGAGGCAATCGCCTCAAATGAAAACGCGGTCTACGTCCAGACTGAGCCAAACGCCACGCTCACCGTTGAGGTCAGCAGCGGGGAAGAATATCTCGGTCAGGCGGATGGCGACGGCAATTTCTGGTCCGGGAACAGCGAAGACTGGATCTCCTTCACACCCGGACATCCAGGCAGGCGACACTGTGACGGTGACAACAGCAAACTTCGAAGCAACAATAATGGATATCGGCACGATCAGTGGGACGCTGGACCTCGAAGCGAATTCGGTCAGCGGGACCATCGACGCTCCGCATTTTTACGGCAGCCAGCTCCAGATCCAGTGCTCTATCTGGGAGCAAGGCGGACCTAACCTCCACACGACCGCGCAGGCTGAAGAAGGCAGCTATTCGTGCGACTTCGATGATGCGGGCTGGGATCTGGATTATAACCAGACGGTGGCTATCTATTACTTTGAGCTGGACGGCGACGCCGTGGTCTATACCTTCCGCCAGCATGGGATCTTTTTACCGGTTATCCGAAAGTAGTCCTATCTAGAGGACAAAACACCCGAAGGGTCTTCATGATCCTTCGGGTGGGATTACCAGATTTTGCGGCAGCTGGTCCAGGGAGAGGATGGATAGGACCATGCCAAGGTCAATTTGGCGTTCCTGAAGAAATTTTTCCCCTGGAACCGCTTTCTATCGATTTTTATTCATATTGAGCGTTCGACCTGATTGCAACCAATGTCACGTCATCGAACTGCGGTTTGCCGTCCTGGAGGTTGCAAAGCGCATCGGCTAAATGTATGCATAAATCCTGAGCGTTCAAACCGCAACCGGTTTTGATTAACACCTGCAAACCGTCGGTCCCTAACCCGTTGCTTTCCAGGTTCAACCCGTCGGTGATCCCGTCCGTATAAAGCAGAACCAGCTCATCGGGGTGGATGGTCATGCTGCTGGCATCGATCAGCGGCTGTTCCATCAGCCCAAGCGGCATGCCGCGGCTGTGTTCTAATAAAGATGTCTCGCCCGAAGCGCTCAGGGTAATTGGAATTTCATGCCCGGCACGCGGCATAATCCATGATCCCGGACTTAAGATCCAGGATCCCATAAAAAACTGTGACAAACATCCCGCTGTCGTTGGTATCGAGCAGAACCCGGTTCACCAGCAGGAGAGTCTGAACAGGGGAAAGGTCAGCGGCAGCTTTAGCCCGGATCAATGCTCGGGTTTGAGCCATATAGATCGCAGCTGGCACTCCTTTGTCTGTGACGTCGCCGATGACGACTCCCAGCCGGTTCTGATCGAGCAGAAAGATATCGTAGAAATCACCGCCAACCGCGCGAGCGGGCTCGCAAAGCGCACCCAGGTCATAACCGCCGATCTGTGGCAGCTCGCGCGGCAAGATGCTGAGCTGGATCTCGCGCGCCAGCTGCAGCTCGCGCTCGAGTTTTTCTTTCTCGACGATTTGTTCCTGGGCAGCTTTCAGCTCGTCGTAAGCCTCTTGCAATTGCCTGTTCTTCTGCTGCAGAACCTGGATTGCCTGTGATTGAGAATTGGTCAGCCGGGTGCTCATCTCGCGTACCATCTCATAAACCAGCTCGGGCTGGCTCTTCAGCAAATCGTTGAACTGCTCGCGGCGTGATCTCAAGTAATGAAGCCGGTCCGCGCCCTGGCAGAGGCGGTGCGGCGACCGTCCCAGTTTAACAGGCTCATCTCCCCCAGGTAATCGCCCGGGAGGCGCACCCCCAGCAGGCTCTCTTCCGGTGTGCCGATGGCTTTGATCACTTCAACTTCACCCTGAATGATCACATAGAACCGGTCACCGATCTCCCCTTCTTGAAGCAGGATGCTTCCACCGGAGACATTTAGGACATTAACCCCAAGCGCCAGCCGCTGGATCTCAGCTTTAGAAAGGCTTTGGAAAATAGACATCTGGGCGATCGTCTTTTCAAGCTCGACCATGGATGATCTCCGATTGATCCTTTGATATGCACCATTCGAAAATGCAGAGCAAAGTATACCTGTATTTTTGGGCCCGCTTGATTATTGCATTCGATTCTTGAAAAATTACCATCAATCCGGTTCGGTCAATCATGGTATAAACGATGGTGAATAATTTGCGGTAAAATCCAGAAGGTTGGCTTGAGTGCATTAGATAAAACGAAACTCCAGGCATACCGGGCGCGCACCTTTCGAGTTCCTGCCCGAGCTTTCGCTGCGATCTCGGAATGAGGCAGTCGATTTTGTGGATGAGCGCGGTTTTGTTTTCTTTTGGCCTATCCGAGGGATCATCATGCCGAGTTTATGGACCGCTGTCGCCGGCGACCGCCCGGTGGCAGATGCGCATGACGATCCGGGTCACGTTACCTGGGGATGGAAAGATGAGCTGCTGGGGAGCAAGCATTGGTATTATGCGAAAATCCTGAGAAAAAGAGCGACCATGATCTCGTCCTCGCTGGCTCCATGCTTCTATGCGCTGTCTCAAAATTTTGGCGCCTATGATGAAGATTACCTGACTCTCTACGAGCAAGGTCGAATGACGATGGAGGCAAGACAGGTGTACGAAGCGCTGCTTGATCGCGGTATTCTGGATACCGTCGAACTTCGCCGCATCACTCGCATGTCAAGCCCTGCCAGCGAGTCGCGTTTCAACCGTACGATCACAGATCTGCAGGCTGATTTTAAGATACTCCCGGTTGGGGTTACTCAGTCGGGCGCCTGGCATTATGCCTTTGCATATGATATTGTGGCTCGCCATTACCCTGACCTGCCCGAGGACGCCCGCGCGATCTCAGAAGAAGATGCACGCCTGAAGCTGCTGGCAGCATATGCCCGATCGGTCGGGGCTTTTGAATTAACCTCAGCTGCCCGGCTTTTTGGCTGGAAGCACAAAGAAATCGAGCGAAGCGCGCAATCGCTGCTAGAAGACCAGATCCTGGCGCGCGCCTCTCAATTGACAGGGAGTCAGAGCGAATTGTATTTCCTCCCTGAAATCCTTGAAGCGTAGAGATGTTTGATCTTCAGCTACAGAAAGAAATAGTCTAAAGAGACAGGTCTATCACATTCATTCCAAATTAAAAATAAGGAGCTCTTATGGTCGTGAGAATTATTGATTCATATACGATCTTGACGATTGAAAGGCACATCCTGGAGAGTCAAACCCAGCACCCATATGCTACCGGAGTGCTCACCCAGCTTCTTTATGATATTGCATTGGCTGGCAAGGTAATTTCTTCCCGGACTACCAAGGCTGGTCTGGCTGAAATCCTGGGCAAGACTGGTGAAGTCAATATTCAGGGCGAGGTTGTGCAGAAGCTCGATCAATTTGCAAATCTGACCATGTTCCGGATCAACGATCACACCGGTCGCCTGGCGATTATGGCTTCTGAAGAGAATGAACAGCCTCTGGCAATTCCCAATGAATTTCCCACCGGCAAGTATGTGCTGCTATTTGACCCGTTAGATGGCTCTTCAAACATAGACTTCAACATCCCGGTTGGAACGATTTTCTCGATCTACCGACGCCTGACGCCAGATTTCGGAGCGCGGCAGCCTGATCGATTGCCTGCAGCCTGGCCGCGACCTGGTTGCCAGCGGGTATATCATCTATGGTTCGAGCACGATGCTGGTGTACTCAACCGGTCACGGCGTTCACGGCTTCACCCTGGATCCTTCGGTTGGTGAGTTCTTATTGTCTCATCCGCATATCCGCATTCCAGAAAACCCCTCTTATTTCAGCGTCAATTTGGGCAACCGCAAGTTCTGGAGCGATGGAGTCATCCGATTCACTGATTATCTGCAAGGTCTTGATGGAAAGATTAAGCCGCTTTCGCTTCGTTATGTAGGCTCACTGGTTGCAGATTTTCACCGAAACCTGCTGGCAGGAGGTGTCTTTTATTACCCAGCCGACTTGATTGATCCCAACAAAACGCAAGGAAAGCTCCGGCTGACCTACGAAGCCGCCCCTTTGGCGTTTCTGGCTGAGCAGGCTGGTGGTTATGCTTCCGATGGGACTCGCCGGGTGCTGGACATCCAGCCTGAAAGCCTCCACCAGCGAACGCCGTTATTCATTGGCTCCGACCACCTGGTAAAACAGGCTGAAGCGTTTATCAGAGAATGGGACTAAATGGTTTCAGGTCGAAAGAACCGAAAGAAGTCTTCCTTCGCTAATCTGGATCCCATCATGAACTCAGGTGGACGTGATAAAATCACACTATCTGGACAAACAGAGTCTTATTGAATGATTGTATTCGGATTTGTTTGTTTCAGGCCGCAGTGAAACGTCGATTTATGTCTTTACCAGGAGGAAAAATGCAACGAAAGATGTTCTTCCGCATATTGTTGTGGATCTGTCTTTTGCTCGCGGTGGGAATGGGCTGCGAGTTATTTTCGAATATTCGTGATGGGATTCGACTTGTCGGCACAGGCAGAGCAGTGATAACCGATATCGGCGCATTGACCACTCAAATTATTCCAGCTGGTATTGAAGAAACTGCCCAGGCAATGGTGACCCAAATCGATGAAAGCGGAATGATGGAGACTGCCCAGGCTGCGTTCACAGAGAGCGCAGCTGGAATCGGAGAAACTGCCCAGGCGATCACAACCCAGGTCTATACTTCACCCGAAGAAGCTCCGGCGGATATCCCTGTAATGGAGGGTGATACGAGCGGGTTCATTGGCACATCCCAATCCGTTTCTTATTTCATTGATGCCGATTATCGGGACGTGCTGGATTTCTATAAGCGAGAGATGCCTGCGAACGGGTGGCAAGAAGTCACCGGTGAAGGTTTTTCGAACGACACGATGGCTGAAATCCAATATCAGAAGGGCAATCGGAAGGCCTCCGTTGTGGTCACAGAGGTTCCTTTTGTCGGACAAACCACGGTGGTGATCACGATCCAAGAATCATAAAGGAAAACCCCGCAAGGAAGCGGGGTTTGTTAAATATACTCTCTGAGGTGATGCAAGCCGAATCAATTTTCTGCTGGTGGAGAATCAAGCGGCTTTTCGGATTTTCGTGAGTGGTGGTTGTTGCGTGAAAGCCAGGGCATTTCAAAGAGTTTCTTATTCCGAGACCGGATTCGGTTCTTGCGCTTTCCGCGTTCGCCGTCCTGACTGTAATAGTAATAATAGTAATTGTAACCGCCCTTACGGCTGCTGACCCGGTTAAGAACGACACCCAGAAGGTTGGCATGCACTCTGCGAAGTTCTTCTACGGCCCGAACGGATTTCAGGGTGCGCGTCCGGCCCATATCATTAATCAATAGCACACCGTCGACTTTTGTGCTCAGGACGGCTGCATCGGCAAACAGCAGGGTGGGAGGGCTGTCAAAAAGCACGATCTCAGCGTGTTTTTTTAACGTGAAGATCAACATCGCCATCAGCTCAGACCCTAAGAGCTCAGCGGGGTTCGGCGGAAGCGGTCCAGTGGAAAGTAAAACCAGGTTTTCGACCTTGGTCTGCTGCAAATAATTCGTCAGATCCATGAGATCAGCTGGAGATGCCAATGCGGTTGGTTCTGCGGTCCGATGCAACCGCCCGGCTCGATTGGCAGGCTCAAATTCGATTTTGCCTGGACCCGGATCGTTGAATTTTTCATGATTGGATTCTATGTAGGAGAAATCCTCGCTTCCTGCATCTTTCCCGAAGGTCGAACGTTGAGAGGCAATAAATTCTCTGGATTGACGGATCAGCTCGGCTTTGGGTGAGATCACTTCAAGCAAAGCATCTGTCAGGCCGACGCGGTTCGGGAGTCCAAACAACCTGTGTTGGGTTGGTCGGCGCAGGTCGGTGTCCACGACCACGACTTTTCTACCTGATTGCGCCAGAACGACAGCGAGGTTGGATAGCGCTACGCTTTTCCCCTCACTTGGACTCGGGCTGGTCATCATCAGGGAATTTAATGGTCGGTCCAACGTGGAAAACTGCAAATTTGTCCGAAGCTGACGGAATGATTCGACCACTGGGGAAAGAGGCTGAGTAATTGCCACCAGTTTATCTGAGTAATCTTCGCCTTCGATAAAGGGGATTGAAACCAGGTTGGGCAGTTTTGTGGCCCGGGTTACATCGCCGGGAGTTTTTACGGTGTCATCCAGATATTCGATCAGAAACGCTCCAACGACTGCCAGAGCCAATCCAATTAAAGCTGCAATCAGCACGTTGTTCGGCACATTTGGACTGAAGGGGAAATTTGGGATTTCGGCTTCTTCCAGCACGCTGAGGGTATTGACATCGCCTCCCTCATAGGAGAGCAGCAATTGGGAATAGGTGTTCTGCCATCCGCTGATCTTGTTCTCCAGGACGCTGACCTGGGTTTGCAGGTCCTGGATCTGCCGGGCAGAAGTTGCCGCATCCAGCTCCTGGTTCAGTCGGAGGACTTCATCCTGTGCTTCCTGGATCTTAATTTTAAGGTCATTCAATTGGGAGGTGGTAAATGCATCTTGCTCTGCCGTTCGGCTGTTCGCATTGCCGGGACTAAGAAAGATGAGCTGCTGGGCGATCGCGTCGGCAAGTACTTTTGCCCGATAAGGATCGCTGTCGATGACTGAGATTTCAAGCAGCTGTGTTTGTGGGATATTCGCTGCATTCACCTGACCTGCCAGAGATTTCCAATTCATCTGTAATCCCAGGCTCTTAATGGCCCCATCCAGGACGGGCTCGCGCTGTGCAAGCTGGATATACGTGTAGGCGAGCTGCTGGCTGGTATAAAGATCCATGCTGTTCGGATCAAGATTTTGAGTTGCCCGCCCGATCATCAACGTCGTTTTGGTCTTAAATAAGGGCGTCGTGGCTTTGCTGGCGATAAAGCTGGAGGTCGCGGCAATCGCAACGGCCAGGACAATCAACCAGAGCCATTTCCAAATAAGGTTAAAATATTGACGAAGCTCCATTAATTCCGTTTTCCAATTAACCCATTATAACCGCACTCTATAAGCATGCTGCCAATATTCAACCTTCTGGATTTGTTCGCAAATTTGAAGGCGTTTCTAAGAAGGAAAATTCTCGATCTCATCGCAAATTCTAATAATTTGTGCCGAGGTCAATTCGGCATACATTGGCAGCGATAGAATTTCTCCAACAATCGCTTCGGTGACTGGAAGCTTCCCTTTGCCCGGATTGAATGCTGCACAGGATTTTTGCAGGTGGATAGGAACTGGATAATGGATCCCTGTGCCGATTCCATGGCTGTTGAGATGTTCGCGCAACGCATCGCGATTTTTTGATCGGATGACGAACATGTGGAAGATATGTTTACATCTTTCGGACGTTGCAGGGACAGTCACTTTCGTTCCCTGGAGTTGATTGCAGAATTCGTCAGCGTGTTGGATCCGTTTTGCGTTCCATTCATCCAGGTGGGGCAGCTTTATCCTCAAGACGGCTGCTTGCATTTCGTCGAGACGGCCGTTCCAGCCCAGCATCTCGTGGTAATAACGTTTTTCTGAGCCGTGGTCCCGGATCATCCGGATTCGATGGGCCAGGTCGGGGTCGTTGGTCGCAGCCATGCCGCCCTCGCCGTACGCGCCCAGGTTTTTGGAGAAATAGAAGCTGAAAGCGCTCATATCACCCATGCTGCCAGCTTTTCGGCCTTTATATTCTGCCCCGTGCGCCTGACAGGCGTCTTCGATGACGATTAACCGGTAGCGGCGGGCAATTTCCAGGATTGGATCCATATCGGCACACTGCCCGTAGAGGTGTACGGGCATAATAGCTTTCGTTCTAGGTGTGATCGCTGCTTCAATTTGTGTTACATCCATCGTATAGGTCTGCGGATCAATATCAATAAATACAGGCACCGCCCCGGCGAGGAGGATCGCTTCTGCAGTTGCGATAAAGGTGTGAGAAACGGTGATGATCTCATCCCCTTGCCCAATCCCTGCTGCTCGCAAGGCGATGTGGAGGGCAGTCGTCCCATCGCTGACTCCAATTGCATCCTTAACTCCAAGATAAGCCGCGAATTCTTTTTCAAACGCCTGAACATTTGGACCCAAAAAACAGGCGCATGCTGCTGAGTATCTCGTCCCAGGCGGCGTGGATTTCTGCTCTCAGCGGTTCGTATTGGGCACGCAAATCAACCAATGGGATAGGTGTCTCGGTCATTTTCTTCAATTGTCCTTTTAATCAGAGGGATTGTTGACCCAACGAACGAAATGGGCCGGATTTCCTGCCACAATTGCGTGATCGGGTACGTCTTTTGTGACAACACTGCCAGCGCCGACGATCGCATCCTCGCCGATCGTGACTCCGCACAAGATCGTCGCGCTGGTCCCGATCGATGCCTTTCTTTTAACCAGCGTCTTTTCCAGGGACCAGTCCTGGTCAGTCTGCATCTGCCCGCTGGCAGTCGTCGCACGAGGATAGCGGTCGTTGATGAAAGATACGTTATGACCGATAAATACTTCATCTTCGATCGTGACCCCTTCGCAGATGAAGGTGTGGCTGGAGACTTTCACGCGCTGGCCGATTTTTGCACCGCGCTGGATCTCTACAAATGTCCCGATTTTACTGTCATCACCGATTTCGCAGCCATAAAGGTTCACAAATGCGAAAATCTTGACCCGTTCGCCAATCTTAACATCCGGAGCGATTTGCCGGAAATCCGGATCTATTCCCATTCAATGGTCTCCTGATTATGGCCGTTCAGCAAGGATTTATGGGCAGCATCGAGGATTTGGACCACCTGAAGTCCGTGCCTGGCATCGCTGCGCAGCGGCGTGTGATCGCGGATCACCTCAAGGAAATGAGTGCATTCGAGACGCAGAGGTTCCTTCCAATCGAGGGGATAGGTTACTTCATCTCCATATCGGTAAGCCAGGTGGAACTCCTCATAAGTGTCGCTGTACGGCTGGACCTCAACACCCTTATCGTAGTACTGTAAGCTTTTCGACGGGCTCAATATCATCGTATACGATCATTTTCTTGCTGCCAACGACCACAACCCTGCGCATTTTGCACGGATCAAGCCAGCTCACTCGCGAGTTCAGACATCACTCCGGTTGGAAAGTAGAGCGTGACATAGGCAACGTCGTGTTTCCCGGCTTTCGCAAACATGCCCCCCCGGGCGCTTGCTGAAATCGGCGTCATCCCCAGGACATAAAGCAAGATCGATATGTCATGCGGCGCCAGATCCCAGATCACATCGATATCCGGCTGGTAGAGCCCCAGGTTGACCCGGGTGGTGTTCACGTAATATACTTCGCCGATCTCTCCGCTCTGGACCAGGTCCTTCAGTGCTATCACGGCTGGATTGTAGAGGAACGTGTGTCCGACCATGACGACTCGATCGAGTTTTTCCCCCAATTCAAGCAGCTTCCGAGCGTCATCATACGCTGCAAGTAAACGGCTTCTCCACCAGCACGTGCTTTCCTGCCTCAAGGCACTTTTTGGCTACTTTGAAATGAGTCGATGCGCTGGTCGCGATCGCAACTGCTTCGGCATCAGACTCCAGCAGATCGCTCAATCTGGACGTTGTTTGCAGCTCTGGATAACGGTTTTGAATGTGTTCCCGGCGATCCGGTCTTAGTTCGACAACAGTCTGAAGATCAAAGCCTTCAATTTCGCAGAAATTTCGGATCAGGTTGGGTCCCCAATAACCGGCTCCAACCACTCCGATCTTTATTTTTGACATTCGTTCCTCGTGAATGATAAGTTTTGGAAGCGTTAGGTCACTTTCCTGCTTGATACCTGGTTATCCCGGATGGTGTTCTTTTGTTGGAACAGTCTTATTCATCCGAGCCCAAGAACCATCGCCGCCTCGAAGCATAATTAGAATCGTCAGGACGATCAGCTGAAAATCAAATTTCAAGCTCCAATGATTTACATATTCGAGGTCAAGCTCGAGGAGTTCGTGAAAAGAGCAGTCTGACTTACCACGCACCTGCCAGAGGCCAGTTGCGCCGGGTTTAACGCTCAACCTGCGGCGGTATTCTTGCGGGTAATGGTCCACTTCGAACTGGACATGCGGCCGAGGTCCCACCAGGCTCATATCCCCGATCAGGATATTCCAGAGCTGCGGAAATTCATCCAGGTAGAATTTCCGTAAAAAATGCCCTACTCGGGTCACCCGTGGGTCGGCAACCATTTTCTGGTAGGGCTTACCTTTCCCGTTTTCAGAGCTTTCGATCAATTCCTGGAGATAATTCATATATGAAGTGTCATCCCCGCCAGAAACCATCGACCGAAATTTAATCAGGTTGAAAGGCTCGCCATTCTTCCCCACACGGCGGTGTTTATAAAAAACCGGACCCAAAGAATCCAATTTAATCGCCAGGGCAATTATTACGATAACAGGTGACAGGATAATTATCCCGCCGCCGGCGATCAGAATGTCAAGAACTCGCTTTATGAATAATTGATAACGATGACCAGATGCTTGGTTTGCTACGGATAATCTTTTCGAAATCACCTCGTCCATGGATGGCTCCCGTGATGCGTGGTGCAAATTATAAACCAAAGCATTAGAGCCTTGATCTTTTATGACGAAAAATGTTTACCGCCTCCGATCCTTTCTTAACTAACCAGCTGAATGGTTGCAGCAGGGAACTTTATTCTGACATTATATTAAGAGTACTTAATTTATTCTAACATGTAAATATGCGCTTGGGATTATTTTTAATCGGATTTCACAAAACTGGTAAGCCGGAGAAACATCTGTCAAGATACAAGGCTGCATTGGATGTCCCACGCTCTCTTCGTAAGGTTTCTCCGATCTTTTTTGCGGATTCAATGATATGTGGCTCTACGAGGCAGCTCTCGATCGCAGCAGTCAGCGTTTCTGGGGTGGCTTTGTGCGCCGGAATTGGATCTGGACCGGCGGCGTGGTTTTTCACGATCTGGCCCCAGAAAAGCTGATCGTATTTGTGCGGCAGGATCACAGTCGGCACTCCGGCTCGCAAGGATGACCCGGTCGTACCTGCGCCTCCGTGATGGACGATCACAGACATCCTTGGAAAAATCCAATCATGCGGCGCATCTTTGAGAACAAAGAGGCTTTTTCCCAGCAAGCTGTCAGCATGGAATGAAGATGGATCTGCAGCAAGAACGACCTTGATCCCTCGTGTCTTAATAGGATCAACCACCTTTTCTAAGAAAAACGGGGGCTGAAGGTTACCCATGCTGCCAAACCCCAGGTAAATTGGAGGCGGACCGTTTTCGATAAATTCAACGAGCCCGGCAGGGGGTGTCCAGGTTTTTTGTGCGTCCAGAAACCAATATCCGCTGATTTGAGCCGTCTCCGGCCAATCTTCTGGTCTGGGCAAGATCGTTTCACTGAAACCGTGCAGAACGGGATGAGCAGGGTAATCGGACCTAAAAACAGGCAGCGGCTTTAATCCCAGCCGGTTGCTTCGAAAGCGGTTGATCGGAGGCCGAAATGCCTGCCAGGTGAGCTGCCTGAAAATCGTGTGGCTGAGCCTGTTCAGCCATCCCGGCAGGTTGGTGCGGTTAGTAACATAGATATTCGGGTATTTGCGGGTTGGGACCAGAGGGAGCAGGCTGCCTTCGAAGCAGGGCAGGTTGAGCTTTTGGGCGATGCTCGCTGCAGGAAATTCCAGGTAGCTGCCACCCCGAAACAGGACTGCCTCAGTTTGTCCGCATATTTTTAGAACCTGATCAGAGATGCGCTCGACTTCTGCAGCTTTACGCCGAATCCTGCTTAACCAGTGGGTCGAAGAGTCCGGACCGCCTGCGGTGGGCTGATCGTTCAGCTCGAGGAATTTAACCCCATATTGCTGGATGAAGGCTTCGAAGGTCGGAGGGGCAGCCAGCTGAGCGTCAAACCCAGCCTGCTTCAAACCGACAGCAAGCGCAAGAAACGGCTGAACGTCTCCGCGGGAACCATTGGTCAGGATCGTAATCCGCATAATTATTTTGTGCTGATTGGTGATATTCTGTTGTTTGTGATCGTCTCAGGGTCAGCCCAATGCTCCCTGTCAGATTGCCGATCGGCGGGGCTGGACGACCCGGGTACGCTTAAGCTGCTCTTTCTGCCTCGCTGAAGTACTCCTGAACCGAGCTGAAGGTCTGGATCCATTCCGCATAGCGCCGTAAGCCTTCTTCAAGCGGAACCTGTGCTTTCCACCCCAGCGCTTCCAATTGACCGGCGTCCGTTGAGAGGTGCCGAAAGTCGCCAGGGCGAAAATCCCCGCGCAGAAGCGGCTGGACATCCCGTTCGTATACCTCAGCAAGCGTCCGGGCAAAATCAATCACCGTGGTCGCGATACCCGTCCCGACATTGAAGGCTCGCCCGTCTGCTTCATCGCACTCGGCGACCAGCAGGTTGGCGCGGGCTACGTCTTCGACGAAGATGAAATCACGGGTTTGAAGCCCATCTTCATAAATCACCGGGGGTTTTCCACTCAGGATTCGGGTCGAAAAGATCGAGCATACCCCCGTATATGCATTGAAGATCGATTGACGCGGTCCATAGGTCAGAGAGTAGCGCAGCGCTGCAGTCGGGACCCCATACAAGCGGCCCAGATTAAGCGTGAGGATTTCGTTCATGTACTTCGACATCGCGTACGGCAACAGCGGATTAACAAGGCTTTCGTCGATCGGGAGGCCGCTCATCTCCGAACCACAGACCGGGCAGTGCAGCTCCCACTCGCCGCGTTCCAGCTGTCGCACCGGGCGGGGCAGCGGGCGGCAAACCCCGTGCTCGGGGCAGCTGTATTTCCCTTCGCCGTAGACGGCCTGCGACGAGGCGCTGATCACTTTCTTGACCGGGTGTTTTTCGCGGATCAGCTCAAAAAGCACTGCCGCAGGGAGCGAGTTGTTGCTGAAATAATGGCTGATCGCGTCCGTAAAGCCGCCGTCGGCAGCCTGGTGAAAGACCCAGTCGACGCCCTCGAGCGCCCGGTCCAGGTCTTCTCGGGAACGGACATCGCCTTCAATGAACTCCGCCTGGGGGTTGATCCAGCCAGGTTTGCCCTGCAGGTGGGTCGGTTTAGCCAGGTTGTCCAGGATGCGCGCCTGGTGGCCTTCTAGCGATCAAGAGATCGACGATGTGGGAGCCGATCAGCCCGGCCCCGCCGGTTACCAAGGCTTTCATGACGACGTCATCTCGTTCAGGAATGTTTATGGTCTTTTCGTAGCTCTCAAATGCTTCTTCTCGCACATCGCTGCCTGTTGAATGAACACATAAAGTTTCCAGACCGCCAGCCCTGCAAAGGGCATGAAGGCTGCATCCACCGGCAGGCGGTAGCGGACGCTGGCCCAGGTCAGGATGTGGAGCAGCGAGAAGACAATCCCAAACAGATAGAGCAGCGAGCAGCGCCGCCGCTCCGGCCAGGAAAGGATCAATCCAGCGATAAAGAACGGCAGGTAGAGTCCGAATGAGAAGATTCGCAGCAGGTTGCTGGAAAGCGACGATTCCTTTGAGAACCAGAAATTGAAATAGATCCCGATCCGATCCAGGCTCAGCAGGATATAGCGAATGGGATCGTCCAGGACAAACTGCACGCCGCGCCGGGTGAGCTCGGAATTCCACTGCGCATCGTTAAGTCCCAGCGAAACCAGGTCAGCAGGGAGCTCTGCGGCAAAGTCCTGGTCGAACTGCGTCCCGTGGTGAGGATGGTTAGCCGAGTACAGCGCATAACCGGCATTCGAGTTCAGCGGAAGGATGGATTGATAGACCCGGTAGTTGCGGATCG
Source organism: uncultured Chloroflexia bacterium (assembly GCA_963726375.1). Classification (GTDB taxonomy): domain Bacteria; phylum Chloroflexota; class Anaerolineae; order Anaerolineales; family UBA4823; genus UTCFX2. The sequence goes on from CAVSCE010000008.1 coordinate 1,092,203, forward strand.
TCCAGGGCAGGACGAACAGGATCAGCACCAGGAGAGTCAGGCCGACCCGCCCGAGCAAGCGAGAAATGGTTTGCTTGCGGGCTGCGATCAGGATCCAGACCAGCAGGAACGGGACCCACAGCAGGATCGTCTGGCGGAGCAGCGCCGCGATCCCAAGCACCGCGCCCAGGAGAGCCCACTTCCAGAGCCTGTCTTCGCCCTCCCGCCTCGAAGGCTCATCCTGAGGGCTGATTCCTGCCAGCTCCATCGAGAGCTCCAGCGAGGCGAGCACTGCGCTGATAAAGAAAGGCTCGGTCATTCAGCGTCGCGTCGTGAAACACAAAATAGGGGTAGACCGCGCTTAAAGACGCCGCAATCAGCCCGACATTCTCGCCAAAAAGCCTACGGCCGATCCGGAAGACCAGCCAGGTCGTCAGAAGGCCGACGATGACCACCTGCACCATTCGGGCAGCCAGCGGGTGCGGCCCGGCGACGGCGTAAACTGCGCTCAGATAGAGCGGGTATACAAAGGACCAGTGAGCTGTCGGCGCTCCAGCCGGGCTGCGGAACGGGTACCAGGGTTTGTCGAAGGAATAACCCTTCCCTGCCAGGATCGATTCCGCAAGCTTCTGGTAGGAATGCTGGTCGAAGACCCGCACCTGCTGCGCTCCTTCGAGCGTATCGCCCAGCCAGACCGAAGCTCCTAACCGCAGGATGACCGCCAGGATCAGAATCAACCAGAGAAGCCCTTTTCTTCTAATTTTCTTATTGTTTTCTTTACTGGATTCGACCATCATAGCCCGCTCCTTCACCTAACAAAATTTTCGCGCCTTTTTGGGCTTCACATTCATCGCATTTCAGGGGCTTTTTGATAAATCGCATCCCAAAGGGGATAAATTTTCTGCCAATCGTAGCGCTCTTCGGCCCAGCATCGGCCGTTTGCGCGCAGCCGCCGGTTCAGCACCCCGTCCGTCAACAGCCGGCAGACTGCATCTGCAAACGCCTGCGGACTGTCCGCGATCAGGATGTTTTCGCCATCCCGGAACTGCAGGCCTTCTGCTCCTACCGTCGTCGAGACGACCGGAAGCCCCCTGGCCCAGGATTCGACGATCTTGACCCGCATCCCGCTGCCCGAATGGAGAGGGACGATGAACGCCGCGCAGCGCTCCAGGTAGGGCTGGGGGTCGGCTACGTAGCCGGTCGCATGGATGGACGGGTCCGCTTCGGCCAGCCTGAGCAGGCTATCCGCTGGACGCTTGCCGGCAATCGTGAACACGGCTCCAGGGACTGCTCGTCGGACGAGCGGCCAGACTTCCCGGATGAACCATTCCACCCCCTCTACGTTCGGCAGCCAGAACATCGTCCCCAGGTGGAGCACTTCCAGGGATCCGGGCTGCGGCTCCACCGGCTGCAGCGCCTGGAGGTCCGTACATATGGGGATGACGCGGCTCGTGTGGTGGAGGTCCCCATGTTCGCCTGTTCCATCGTTAAGCTTTTCCAGGGTTCTCTGGTCGTGCTCGCTCACAGTGACGAGGTGGTCGATCTCGCGGCAGATGCGAGCCTCATAACCCCGGAGCGCACGCCATTCCCTTTCGAGCACCAGCCGCTTGAGTGGATTGTGCTCGCCCTGCGCCAGCCGCTGGAAGATCTGAAAAGAGGCGTTGTGGGCGTCCAAAACAGATCGGACATGCGAAAGCCTCAGGCGCTCGAAGCCCAGCGCATCAAGATACTGCGCCATCCAGAGCTGGTCGGAATGGACAAAATCGAAATTCGAGCTTCAGAAATTCGAAATCGACCTTTTCCGCCATCCTGGGGTCCCGATCGCGGCGGATGACGAACGGTCTTCCGGTGAGCAGGCTGGCGAGCAATGCCCGGAGGTCGCGCCCGCGCGAGCGGACCAGCGGGACGGCGTGCACAGCCCGGCAGAAGGAGCGCAGGTGATCGAGCGCTTCGGGCGTGTCATCCGGGCGGGAAAACGCCAGCAGCGTTACGTCGTGCTGCCTGGCAAGGTAGCCGCAGGGTGTAGTAGCTGCGGACTTTTGGGCCAGCGTCGGGAGGGTAGGGGACGAGCTGGGAGAGGTAGAGGATATTGATATTTTTTTCTCGGATTGCCTGCTGTCAATGAAAGAAATTCGAGGTTTAAAACTATTTATTAATACCAATATTTATAGATTTTTGGATGAAATCTCTTTTTTATAAACCCAGTTATAGACTTCTATTGTCTTCATCGCGGTTTTTTCCCAGGAAAACTCCTTGCAGCGTTTGAAACCGCTTTCAATAAGGTATTGTCGGATTTGTAAATCAGAGTAAGTACTTCTAATTGCCTCAGATATCTGACGAATATCTTTTGGATCGACAAGGATTGCAGCTTCTGCTAATACTTCTCGCAATGCTGGAATATTTGAAGCAATTACCGGCGTCCCGCAGGCCATTGCTTCCAAAGGTGGCAGCCCAAATCCCTCACGCAGGGAAGGGAAGACAAGCATGGATGCTACACCTATCACATTTCTCAATTCGAGATTTGAAAGCCCGGTAATAATCTTGACTTTTTCGGAAATTCCGAGTAATTTTGCATGTTGAATAATTGTGAAACGCATACCTTCATTTGCAATAATTATCACTAAATCCAGATTATCTCTTATGGATTTTTCCAAAGCAGCGTAGGATGTCATTAATCGTTCGTTATTCTTTCGAGGCTCGATCCAATACCTAAAATAAAAGAGCTGCCAATCCCATATTGATTCGCCAAATGTTTCTTGATAATTTCAAACTCACCTTCTGTCAATGGTTTAAAATATCTGACGGCGCCAATGGCGTTACGAAAATCTTGTCTGGATCTATATTTAATAAGGATACGATTTCTTTTTTCTCTGATTCGGAAATGGTGATAATTGCTTCAGATTTCCTGACCGCGAATGGGATGATCTTTTTTGCATAGACTTGTATGCCGTTCAACGCAAGTTTGGAAAAAGAATAGTTTTTAAATTCGATAGGCGTTGCTACTTGAATGACATCCATTAAAGATAGGATTATTGGGGTTTTCCCAAAACAGGTGCTGTATTACTCAAACAATGCAGAAAATCCACTCCATCACGATTGGCATTGATTGGCAAAAATGCTTGTTCTCGAAATCCGGCTCCGATTAATTTTGGCTTACCCGGGATGATCTTTATCTTTACATTGGAAGCTAAACCCATTTCAAGAGTGTAAGGTCGATCGACATAAATGCAGAAGTTGCACTCACAATTGACCTTGAGCATGGCTCGGAGCAAGTTTTCGGAATATGATTTCATCCCTCCATGTCGAGGATGCGATGCGGAGCGAGCGTCAATTCCCACTTTTATCATGAATAATTACTCGTCGACCGCGCCGGTTTCAACCAATCAGCCATGGTAACCTAAATCAAAGATGACAAAATAGATAGCCAGCATCGAATAATTTTATGTTTTATTGGGATTGGTGTTTTGCTGCATCTGGAAAAATAGCCCCAGCACAGTTCCAAACAATATCCAGGAATAGACACTGTGCCGGAAGCCGGTGATCGTGATGTTATAGACAAATGGAATCAGCCAATCGGCGAAAAGAAACGAAGTAAAAAGCATCGCCGCAAAACCGCACAGGATTCCCACGGCATAAGCCTGCAGAAAACCAGGCGGCTGAGCTTTGTACACCCGGTAGGCGACCCACAGGGCGGCGACCATCCCCCAGACAAAAAGGACGATCCCGACCAGGCCGGTCTGGGCATAGACATCGACGAACATGTTGTGCGATGGCGGGGCATAGCCCCAGGCGTTCCAGCGGTCCCAACCGGCGGCCAGCCGAGATGCCGGGATGAAACTCGGATCTGCCCAATAGTAGAAGTAATTTACCAGGCCAAGACCCAGAATTGGCGAGCGGGAGGTCAGGCGGACCACGTCGAGCCAATATAAGGGGCGGACGCTGGAGGCAGTCTCGACTTCCGGGGCATAAAGAGTTTGGTACAAGTCTGCCCAGTTCAAAACAGCCAGGAGGATGATTATCGCCAATCCGATCCAGAATACCTTGCGGTTTTTGAAGAACAAAAGCAGTGCCAGCCCGACCAACGCCGGCACCCAGCCGCCTTTCCAAATCAGAATCCGTGAAGCCCAGACGACCCAGACCAGCAGGCAAAAAATCGCTGCCCATCGCGTAAATCGCTTGAGACCAGGGTTGAAAATTAGCTGCGCCCCTACCAGAACTACCGACCAGATCAACAGCGCACCAGTGACTCCAAGGTCGCGAGTCCGGACAGAGCCGGTAACCAGCTCGTAGACCATCCCAGAAAAGCCGATTCCAATCACAATCCAGGTCCAAATTTTCAACTCTTTTTCACCCAGGCTCTGATGGGCGGTCAGGAAAGCTGCCGCAAATGACAGGACGAAGAGGGCGTACTGCCCGGCCTGGACCAGCACCAGGTTACTCTTTGGTGCAGGAATGCGCCAATCCCAGATCCCGTTCCCCGCCGCCCAGGAGATCAGCGCAGCTATAAAGAAATAGGCTAAGCGGTGTAGATTAACAGGAGGGATTCCCTTAACCGTACCTGACGTTCGATGATCTGACCATTTTTACGGACCCAGATCGCGGAATCCCGAAATTGTTAGCATCGCCAGCGGGAGTGTAGGTTGATTTCCCCGTCTCGATCGTCAATCCAGTCGTCGCAGAAGTTAGAATCAGCAGGAAATTAAAGTATAAGTTTTGTGTTTCTTATGGCAAACAAGCCCAAAAATGACTAAAATTATACATTCCAACGGCATATTTCCACGGGATATATTTGCTCCAAGCTACTTACCGAGGCTTAAAACCAGCACACCAAGAATCACGATCGAACTTTATGAACTTTAAATTCAAGTTCAAATGGATGATGGGCTAATAATTTTTTCTGTAAGGTTTCCATATCGTCAATCCAATTCGGAACCATGAGCATGATTATATTAATCATATACTCTTCTATAACAAAATAGAAAAAGAATTAAATGAATAATGATTTACAGGTCATATTCCAATGGTTCCTGATCTTGAATGCTACTTCATTTTCTGGATAATCAAGGATGGATTTCGATCCCCATAAGAGCGATTTGACAAGGTTAGAGAAAAATAAGGTCGATTTATAAATGATCACCGTTTTAAGTCCAAAATGCTTTCTGAAGAATACTGCTTTTTTCTCATAAATTCGTTCGTAGCGTTTCATAGTAACTCGCTGCATGGTCGCCCCCCCAATGTGGACGATCTTAGCGGAAGGTAGGTGGTAAACTTTCCACCCGGCTTTTCTGAGACGAAAACACCAGTCTTCTTCCTCGGTATAGAGCGGATCATACTTTGTATCAAGAAATCCCACGATTTTGGCGGAGGAAGTTCTCACCATCATACCGGCGCCACACACTGCAGCTACTTCTCTGGGCTCTCGACCAACAGGTTTTATTGGGAACAATCGCTCAGAAAAGGGTTTCAAACCCTCAAACCAGGGATTTGGCTCCCTACCATAACAAATTTGCCAACTCCCATCCGGATTAACAAGTTTGCTCCGACTACCGTGACATCCGGTCCAGCATCCAGAAAAGAAACCATTTCCTTGAACGCACCTGGCTTTGTGATCGTGTCATCATTAAAAAGCATCAAGTAGCGCCCGCTTGCCTGTTCGAATGCCATATTATTATTCGTAGAAAAGCCAAGCAATTCTTGATGCTCGATAATCTTCACGAAAGGTAAGTCCGCCGAACTGCTTCGCTGGAGCGATCCTTGCAGGCATTATTGATAACGATTATTTCCAGATGCAGGTTTCCAGCGGTAGCATAAACCGAGGCTAAACAGTCTAACAACATATCCCGGTTATTTGTGTTCACGATGGAGATGGAGACATCTGGGATCTGATCGGTTCCATCTATTTCATGATCCAAATAATTTGCCATTTCTATCTGCCTTTTGACAGACTCCTCGACAAGTTGAGAAAAACGAGCTCCTATTTCGATCCAATTATATTTTTTTTCAACCAGCTTTCGGCCGGAATGGGCCAGTCTTTCGCGCAGGACCGGATCAAAAACACCCGCAGGTGGCTTGTGCAATAGATTTCGGGTCGTCGGCAATAAGGATATCTTGCCCATGCGTGATCTCCAGCCCTTCGGCGCCTTTCGATGTGGATACCACAGGTGTCCCGAGTGCCATCGCTTCCAGGATCTTTAAACGTGTACCGCCACCGCTGACAATTGGCGCGACCGCCACCCATGAGGCCGCAACAGCTTGACGTACATCCTTGAGGTAGCCAGTCAGAGTGATGCCTTCGTCCAGCGAAAGCTCACTCAGATTAACATCCCCGGTTTTACCTGTGACCTTCAGTTGGACATCCGGATTGTCCTGCCTGATCAGAGGAAGCACTTTATGTATGAAGAACTTCATGGCATCCAGATTGGCATAATAGGTCAGTGAACCGTTGAATATGATCGAGTTAGGAACAGGCTCGGCTGTCCAAGGTTATGCGTTTCAAGGTCTACGCCGTTGGGGATAACCTCTATTCGCCCGCCATATTCCGGAATTGTTGTCTTTACTGCCTGAAAGTCGCGATCAGAGACCATAGAAATCCCATCGAATTTTGGATAGAGACGTTTTTCGTATCTCCAGCATTTTTGCCAGGAGACCCAGCGGGCTAATTTTTTCATTGGATTCGTCTGGCTCTTATATAAGTCATGCATCCATAACGTGTAAAAATTATGTTCTTCCAGAAAACGATGCTTATCCGGGACGTTTAGCAAGTAAGGGGCAACGTCAAGACAGGTCGCGATTAGGATGTCAAATTGCTCAGCATATGCGACCTCTGTCACTTTTGCTTCCATGTCTCGGCTGACACCGCGGATAATGTCCCGTGGAATGGAGGGATAAATGACTGCTCAAGCGCTTACCAGGATCTCGCCAGAAAGGATCCCTCTTGATGACATCGAAATGGTCGCACAATTGGCTCATTAGATGAAAATATTGGCGTTCATCCTCAGAAGGCAAGTATGAGATAAGGTGTATAGTGTGTTTTTCATGAAGGGCGCGAAGCAGATAATGGAGTTGGATGCGTGAACCGTTGTCCTGCGGGAAGGGAAACCACAAACTTACCCATAGAATTTGAACGAATATCCCCCCATTATTATTTTGATCTCCCTTCCTGAAATCCCAAGTACCCATAAGCGAGAAAAGCTGCCAATAACATCCTCGAGCTAAAGGCTTTGAAGTGTGAATTCGATCCAAAATATTAAGAACTTTTCTTATCATGTAGCGAATTGGCTTCGATGAAAAATATCGGGTTCTCAACTTCTTATATACCATGATAAATGAATTCGATCTCAACATAACAGGCTCAAAGATGACATAGTCAGGCACATTCCCGAGGATCTCTGGAAACAACCCCATAACTTTCGGAAGCATTCGATGATAATCTCTTGTTTGAGAAAATCTTTCATCCAATGTGCGCGGATGGTTGTGATAACTAATGGCTTTTGGACAATTCCAGATCGGATATTTCAATTTATGTGCTCGATATGCAAATTCAATGTCTTCAAAACCTTTCAGAGTTGGATTAAAAATTCCTACATTTTGAAATACGGTTTTCAAAAAGGAAAGATGACCTCCGAAGGCTTGGGCGAGGCTGGAGCTCGGTGAGGTGATCACATCGATCCAGCCCGGCATCTGGATTAGCGGACTTTTCAACAAAGGTTTTATAAATTGAAGGAAATGGAAGGACGCTGTCCCATGCAGGCCAAAACATCCAATTTTACTTTGTGCAGCTCTAGGTGCGCACCCACCAATTCGGGTTCTGTTATTAAAATCGGCATCCAGTAGTATTACCAGCGAAGACAGGGAAGCCTCGATCCCGGCATTTCGTGCGACTGAGATACCATACTTAGCATCTTGCTCTAGAAGACGCAGATTGAAAGGCGGCGCCATGGTCCGAACCATTTTTAACCTCATCCGTGGAAGCCTGGTCGACCACGACCACCTCGAACTGCTCGGGAGGAAGGTTGGCGGCAGAGCGATTTCAGAGTTTGATGTAGCGCATCGACTCGGTTGTGACAGGGCATAACGATGCTGACAGCTGGATCAGGCATAGGTCATCGTTTCGAAAACGGAACTCAGCTTTTCCGTCAGAGTGCTACGCTCAGATCCGTTTAATCACTTCAGACCGAGGAATATTGTAATATTTCTCTGACGAATTCGCGATTGATAGCAATCAATCTCAATATTTCACCTAAAACAGCTTGCTCATTCGCCGTGATACAGATTCCGCTCCCGCCGCGATGTACGTCGGCCCCGATCACTTCGCGTGCCAACCAGCAAGACCGGTGTCCCGCTGGCCATATACTCAAACAGCTTACCAGGAAAATTCCCGGATTTCCCTCCTTCGTCCAGCACGAAAAGCAGCAGCACGTCAGCCGAACTCATCGCTTCCACTGCCTCAGCGTGATTGACCGGTGGCTCCACCTGTACTGAAGCGTGGATTGAATGGTTTTCCAGCCAGGCCTGTTCTTGCGGTGTCAGACCTCCGATGAAGCGCACGTTCAGGTTTGCACCAGTTTCGCCGATGAGCTCAAGCGCCTGGAGAAAAGGCATTGCTGTCCCGTCGTAGACCTGCCCCACGTGTGCCAGGCTGGTTTTCCCATCCGGCTGCCTGGTTTTATCTTTGGACTTGCAGAAATCTTGCAAGTCGTATCCGTTCTCAATCGTGATGAAATCGCGCTCCAGACGGCCGGGGCAGAGGCCGTGAAGGTTGTGCGTATAGCTCGGTGTCACTCCGATCACTCGATCGGCATTCTTCAAGACCAGCTGCTCGATCCAGCGGTCGATCCTGTAGCGCCAGCCAGTGTTTCGGGAAGCTGAGTTCTGAGTCCATGGATCGCGGAAATCGGCAGCCCAGGGCAACCTGGTTAGCTTCTTAAGCGGTAAACCAGTCAAATGGTCCGAATAGGGGAAAGAGGTGCTGAAGATAAGGTCGATCTTCTCTTCGCGGATCATGCGCAAACATCCGGGAATGATCGCCAGGTTCCAGTACAGCGCCGCATCGACAGGTGGGAATTCGAATGGGTTGAGCAGCCTGCTGATCAAGCTCAGTGTTCGGGGAATACATCCCGGTTGGTCATTTTGGGTTGGACTGTTATCCTCTGAAGCTGTTGACCGGACAAATGAATTTTTTTTCCCAGATTTTGTCTGGATGCTGAACCGCTTTTGGATCCATCTTCGCAGGCTCAGCGGATTGATGAAATCCTTACGCCAGACGTGTGCTTCGGGCGGCACATCTTCCAACAGGGAAGGGTCCAAACCGCATCCAAAGACCTCAGGATCATTGCTGCATACCACATAGGGCTGCCAACCAAACTTAAGCAAGTATTTGCTGAATTTCAGAGTGCGCTGTACGCCTGAGCCGCCCAGCGGAGGTAAATAAAAGCGATCATCAACACCTTCTTGATTTCCAAATAATTACCTTTGTAATTGTGCGGCTAAAATATCAAAAATATAATAATTTCTTCCCAGATTATTGCCTGCTGTACCACCAGCTGCTGACGCAGCGGATAAGACTTATCGCCCGGCGAGCTGCAGCCAGCTGAATGCGTTCCCCGAAATTTTTCGGTCTGCACTTATAAGAATACGGTAAAGGATGGTATGAATTAACAAAATCCCAAAGGTCAGGGTGCAGTCCATCCAGGAAAATATGCATCTTTCCTCCGCGCCAGGTCTTTCAAAACATTTCAGGAGGCTGTTGGAATAATCATGATAAATGACTGCTCCAGGCCAATAAAGAAGATTTTCGTGACCGCCAAAAAGGCTGATCAGGCGGTAAGATAGTTCTACACCTTCTCCAGCAAATATGGTTGGGTTGAAGCCGCCGACCGCAACGATCGCTTCCCTGGAAAACGAAGAATTGCCTTCCAGATCTATATACGATGGGGTTGGCTGATCCCCCAGGTCGTACATCGCTGCCAAATTGTTGTACGGATTGTCCGATTTTGGAAGAACCTTGCCGCGGACTCCCAGTATATTTGCCTGCATATGAGCGCTAATATGTTGGGCAATAAAATCCCGATCTGCCAGGGCATCGTCATCTAAAAAACACACAACATTACCTCTAGTGTACGTCAAGCCAATATTGCGAGCACGTGAAGGCAGATAATTCTTGTTCAGGCGGATGTATAAGAGCTCAAAAGCAAGGATTTCATCGATAACTGCGTCGTTGCCGCCGTTATCTACCAGAATTATTTCGAAGTTCGAAAACGATTGCTGTTTTAAGCTGTTCAGGCACTTAATAAGATGTTGATTACTATTGTATGCAACAATCACAACGGACGCTTCAGGGTCAATCCTACCCACCCGCTGGTCTTCATAACGCATGACATACTCCAGATCGGCATTTATTAATAAAGGTTTGTCAGCCATTACCGTAATTTACGGTTCACCGTTCTGATCTGATTAGCAATCTTACCCCCAACAAGTGTTTCCAATCCTATAGACCATGCCCCACGATCACGGATATTATCCTTGTTGTAACAAATGGATTGATATAAACAATAACGCGCAGACGATAATTCATTATTTTGATAACAGGCATATCCCATCCCTTTGTAAAAACCACCCTTGAATTTTCGAAGATCTTGGATTGAGCTTAAGAGAGGTAAAGATTTCTTTCCTAAAAATATCTTCTGCTTGACATACAGCAGATTTGGTCGATAAATTCTCCGATATTCCTTTCTCAATCAAGGCTGCCCCAGTGTGATCCAATAATGTGACCAGACGCTTATCGACCAGAGTTTTTAAACGCGGTTCCAGGTTGGCAGATAAAGCCCCAAACATTTGTATGACAGCTTTCCTGTTTGAGAATTGGGTGCTGCCTGACCAGATTCCACCTCGGTGGATTCGATACACACTCATGACCTGATCAATATAGCCAATCGGACCTTGCATAGATAAAAGAATATGGAGCGGCCAATCCAACATCTTTAGGGGAGTTGTCCACTGAGGCAGCTCTTAACCAATGATCGTCGAAACATACTTGCACTGGTATGCATGATGTATGTAACCAGAAGATCTTCAAAACCATAAAATTCCTTAGACAGATTCTGGCAGTATCGCCTTGACTCCTGGCTTTTATCCTCAAACACAATTTGTGTATCATGAAAACAGGCCGAGCAGTTGGGGTGTTGCTCTAAGAATTCCACCTGAGTTTGAAGTTTCTTGGCTGAAATCCAGTAATCATCGCCTTCACATAAGGCTATATATTTGCCTCTAGCTTTCTCGGAAGTAAAGGAGAAAATCCTTTTTCCAAAAGAACGTTGATTTTCCTGCTGCAGGATTGCATAGATCTTATCCGGATAGCATGCCTGATACTCGCGGATAATCTCGGCCGTACCATCGGTTGACGCATCGTCGTGAATGATAATCTCGACCGGGAAACTTGTTGCCTGCATCAGAAAGCCGTCCAATGCCTGCCGGATGAAATTTATATGGTTATACGTGATGGAGCAAATGCTTACAAGCGGTGTTTCGGAATGATCGGACATCAATATCACAAATCCAGGATTATCATTACTTAGAGCGAGCCCTAAACAGCAGTATTGCCATCAACAGCAAAATTACTGGGATGCTTGCCAGTAACGGAATGTTTAGTTCCTTTGTAATTGGCTTAATGTTGGTATTAGAATACGAAGTAATCGTCGGCTGTTCAACTTTAATGGAAGTTGGTGTCGCGTTCGCTTCGACGGTAGACGTTGGGGAGGCAAAAGCGACTGCCTCGGAGCGTGGTGATTTGACAGTGAGGTAGACGTGGTACACGTCCATCTGGTAAGTCCCGTCTGTCTTATCGATCGGAACCATTAAGGCAGCGTGGATCTCGTTCCCCATGGAAATCGTTCCTGATACATTCATCATATTATTCTTCTTTGAATTGCTGTTCATTATGACCGTGTAAGACGACCACATCCCATTTCTGAAGACACGCAAATAGAGGTGGTCTTTGAAAACCTCTGGGGGATCAGGATGATTAAATATACCTCCCAACCCCAAGCCAATATAGTAATCCGGCACTATCTTTTAGAATAGATTGTGATCCCTGAAAACCACCAATATTTTCATCTCTCCATAAGGAAGCCCAACTTTTCCCGTCATTGTTGGACTGGCGGTGAAATTTATACCTATCGTGCAAAGTTCCACTCCAAACGGAGTGTACAGTCTGATTACTAACAGCTAGCACTTCTGGGTTTCCGTAGGGACCTTCGCCAAGACTATCTGCTTCACTCCAGAATGCCCCATCAGCACTGCTCGAATACCGGATTCCATTCGGTGGATATGTTTCAGGAAAATTACTCTCAACCCATACTACATGGATCTTCCCCTTCTGATCAACTGATATTTTTGAATTACTTACCGAACGATCACTGCTGAGATTTTCATATACGACTTGCACTTGCCCCCAGGTCTTGCCATTGTCTTCTGAATTTGTGTAGAAAATACCGCTGCCTGGACCAGTTGAAACTGCATAAACAAGATGGAGCTGATCATCCAATCCGACATCAAGGTCCGGCGACGACAGATTATTTACGGGAGGAATTATGATCAAAGGGGCTTTCCAGTAGCGGGCAGAGTGCGCAAGCGGTGAATATGCCTGGGTATATTGGATTCCATTGCCAAGATAGACGAGATGCAAGTAGCCACGCGTATCGCATTGAAAGGAAGTGTCTCTTATTTGGATTCCACTCTGGGCTGTGACAATATCGATAGAAGAATCCCATTCTCCGTCTTTGAAGGAAGTATATTGAATGTAATTCTGCTCTGGTACATTTTCTACCCAGACCAAATGAACAACTCCGGAAAGATCAGAAGTTATTGATGGGGAAGATGAATTGACGGGTGAGTTTGAGATATTAAGAGGCTTGCTCCACCCATAGTTTTGGATGGTATTTGCCAGGGTCGAATGTGGCAATATCATGAGAAAAAGAATGAATATTCTTAAAAACATGGATAAGGTCTTCATTATAATTGCCTGTTTAACTTTCGAAAACTTTAACTGAATTTGGCATATTCATCTTGCAAGATTGCATAAGCTATCAGGTTCTGGAACTGCCCGTTCTTGAATACCGCTTCTCTGAGAAGACCTTCTTCCTTAAACCCGCATTTCAATGCCACTTTGCGTGACCCGCTATTTTTCTCGAGGATCGAGCAGGAGACCCTATGCAAACCCCTCTCCTGAAATCCGAACTTCAACATCTGGAATACAGCCTCGGTTGCATGCCCCTGCCCCCAAAGCGATTTTTCCCCGATGATGATGCCTAAGTCTGCACTCCGGTTGATCCAATTGAGGCTTGTGAGTGTAACCATTCCAATCAGCTCATGGCTGTCAAGGAGGCAGACCGCGAGTTTTATCGAATCGTTGCTGGAGATCAACTCCTCGACCCATTTTTTTTCAACCTCGGACGATACGAAGTATTTGGGCCCAACCACGGTGGACCAAATTTCATCGTCGTTGTGCCATTTTACGGTGGTTTGATGGTCGGCGAGCTCGAACGCCCGCAGATAAGTCCTGAACTTTTCCATATCAATTCAACCTTCCGGGACATCCTTCCCTTCAAGAGAATTCACCTGCCTGATATATCAGAAAAAAGATGATTTGGTGAAGCCAGCCAATCAATCATCTGTTTTCATTTTTTTAAAGCCGGCGCAAGATCTTTGCCGGAGAGCCGATCACCTGGACTCCATCGGGGACGTCTTCCAGGACGAGCGAGCCGGCGCTGACAAAGGAATTCTCGCCGATCTCTCTGCCGTCCACCACAACCGCCCCAATCCCTATCCTGTGTGCGGGCGCCGATTTTCACGGAGCTGGCGATATTTGCACCAGGGCTGATAGTCGTAAAATCACCGACCTGAAGATGATGCCCGAGCAGCGCTCCGCGGCTGACGATGACATGCTGTCCCAGCCGGACATGAGCCGCGATCACAGCGCCCGGAAAGATGATCGATCCTGTTTCAATTACAGCCGATGGAGAGATGATCGCCTTCGGGTGCAGCAACTTTGTGAATTGAATGCCTTGCTCGGTGGCTTGCTGGATGAAAATTTCACGGCGAGGCGAGCCAACCGCACAAACGGCTTTCACTGTCTCCGCCAGGCTGCCGATCTCGTCGATCCAGAACACCGGCAATCCCTCCACCAGCTTTTCGCAGCGCCGCCGGTCGACGCCTTCAACAAAGCCGGTTAGCTGCCAGTTTGGGATCTGGCAAGCCAGATCCGCAATTTCCTCCGCGTAGTGCCCGGCTCCGAGTATGATAACAGGTTGGGATTCCATTCGTTTTGTTACCCCGCGCAAGTCAGCCTGTCCAGCATAGCCGCCTGCGATTTTATTGTTCCGGCGTCGCTCAGATCGAGCAGGCTGACTTTGAGCTTAAACTCCTCTTCCACGCTCAGCGCCAGCTGCAGCATCAGCAGCGAGTCGCCCCCCAGCTCGGTGAAGGTTTGCCGGATGCTCACCTGCTCGATCCCCAGGGTCCGGCGCCAGATTTCCACAAGCCGGTGTTCCGTGCGGCTGCGTGGGGCAGCATGCGGCTGCGGAGCTTCAGCTTGATGGATTTAGATCTGCAGACGTTAAACCCAGCTTTTCCGCCAACCCGATGCGCTGTAATTTTCCAGTCGATCCCTTGGGTATCTCATCAAGGATCAAGATTCGCCGCGGCACTTTGAAATCGACCAGACGGGTGGAAGCGAAGATGCGCAGGTCTCGTTCGGTTGTGCGCCTGTCACGCAGAACGACCGCCGCAGCGACCTGCTCGCCCAGGAGGGGGTCGGGCACGGCGAAGGTCAGCGCCTGATACACAGCCGGATGATCCAGCAGCACTTCGTCGATCTCACGCGGCGAGATCTTCTCCCCGGCGCGGTTGATGATCTCTTTCAGGCGGCCGGTGATATAGAGGTAACCCTGCTCGTCGATCGTTCCCTGGTCGCCGGTCCGAAACCAGCCATCGGTAAAGGCTTTTGCGTTGGCGAGCGGGTTGTTGAGGTATCCTGAAGTTACGTTCGGGCCGCGGATCACGATTTCGCCTTTCATCCCGGCAGGTTGAAAATCTCCGCTGTCTTCTGCCATGATGCGCACCTGCGGACCGGAGGGCAGGCCCACTGAGCCGGGCTTGCGCTCCAGCGGCGGGAGCGGGTTGCAGGTCATCTGGTGAGCGGCCTCCGTCATCCCGTACG
Organism: uncultured Chloroflexia bacterium; assembly: GCA_963726375.1. Lineage (GTDB taxonomy): Bacteria > Chloroflexota > Anaerolineae > Anaerolineales > UBA4823 > UTCFX2. Next base: position 1,107,396 of record CAVSCE010000008.1, read on the forward strand.
CTTCGACCACCGGGGCTCGAAATGTCCGCTCGAGATCCGCCATGACCTGGGGCGGCAGGGACGAGGAGCAGGAGCGGATGAATCGGAGCGGGGAGCGTGCGAGGATATCTTTGTAAGCCTCGGCGCGACCGAGGATCGCCTGGTGCATCGTCGGCACCGCGGTATACCAGGTCGGCTTGAATTCATCAAGCCAGCCGAAAAACTGGATGATATTGAAACCAGGAGAGCAGACCAGGCTTCCGCCGGCTGCCAGCGTGGCGAGCAACGCCGCTGCAAGCCCATGGATATGGAATAGCGGCATGATATTCAGGCAGCGGTCTTGCGGGGTCAGCTGAAGCCAATCGAGGATGGACTCCGCCGAGCAGCACAAATTCGCATGGCTGAGCGGGACCAGCTTGGGACGGGAGGTCGTCCCGGAGGTATGCAGGACCAGGGCGATATCCTCGCTGGTGGCTGGGTCTGGCTGAACCGGGCTTTTTCCCCCTGGCAGGTGCAGCTCAAACCGGCCGGCAGGGCTCTTCAGGAGAGGCTGCAGCTCGATAATCGGGATGTTTAGAGCACGGGCAGCGGCTGAGGCCGGGGTTTCGATCCCGGATTGCACGATCAAGGCTGCTGCCTGCAGGTCGGAGAGGTAGAATTCGAACTCCTCCAACCGGTAGCCCGGGTTCAGCGGGGCGCTGACCGCTGCGGAAGCCGCAGCCAGGAAGGCGGCAGCCATCTCCGGTCCGTTCGGCAGCACGATCGCGATCGGTATCCCGGCGGCCGATCCCGGCGGAGCTGAGCTGAGCTGCGGCCTCATTGACCTGTTCGATGCAATCCGGCATAGCTGAGCGGGGTTCTACCGGGAGCAAGCAGCGCGGTTGATTCGGGCAATTTTTTGGCCTGATTTGCTACAATTTCAAATATCGTTGAAAAAGATCTTCCCTTTTTCATTTCGTCACCCATATATTTGGGGTCTCATTCTCATTCCTGTGCATGATAGATATTCATATAATAATTGTATGTGATGCAGATGATGCTTACGACTGGCTGGCTCAGCTCAGCGCTCATACGCTTCTATGATTTTTACGAATTCATCATGCAAGATGGCATAAACAACCAGGTTATGAATACTGCCCATTCTTGTAGACCGCATCCCTGAGAAACCCCTCTTCTTTGAAACCACATTTTTGTGCTAAATTCCGCGAGCCGTATTGGTTTCTAATATTCGGCAATAGATCGTATGGATGCATCTTTCGAAAAACCCGAAACCCAAAATTTGAAGAACAGCCTCGGTTGCATAACCTTTTCCCCACATCTTCTTTATCCCCAATCATCAAGCCGAAACAGCGTTTCTGTTAATCAAATCGAAATCTATCAGACTGACAATCCCAATGGTTTGGGAATTTTCGTGCAGGCAGACTGCAAGCTTGACGGAATCCTGGCTGAGAATTGTATCCTCAATCCACTTTTTCTCATATTCAGGGGAAACAAAGTATTTTGGACCAACTACTGTCGACCAAATTTCATCGTCATTGTGCCATTTTAGAGTTGTATGATAATCATCCGTTTGAAAAGCTCGAAGATACGTCCGGAATTTGATCATAATTTCCTTCAATCATGGTTATAACAATTCAGGAGAATTCACCCGCCCGGTAGATCGGGAAATAGGCAGATCCGGCTATTCCCTTTTGCTCTGGCAAGTGCGGTGTATTTTTCCTGATCTAAAATGCGACCGCAGAAATAGACCGGCCGTGTGCCGGTGGCCCAACCTTGTTTGAACATTGCCAATCCGTCATTATTGTTTTGGTCCAGACCTGCTCCAGCCCCAAGATCGATCCATCTGACTTTCTCTGCGAAAATATTGAAATGAAACCCACTTGACGGCATACGGAGCGCCCAACGCATAACCCTCATCCGTAAATGCGGCCAGATGAGCATACGCAACATCATTTTGCAGGTAATAGATATCCCCCCCTACGATTTCCCCATTATGCAGCACCCGAAAATATACGACACCTGGAACCTGCAATTGTTTTTCAAAAACCGCCCTGGAGAAGCGCCGCATCCCCTGGATCTGGTGTCTTTTCACGAGGAACTCATAAAGACGAGTCCACTCTTCAGCACATTCCAGCGGATCCAGGCAGGGTTCCACATTGACATTTCTCAAGGCTTTGCGGGCGTTTTTGCGGTGCCCTTTGGAAACGATCTTCTCAATGGGCATCGACAAATCCGTCACAAAATGCTCTTTATAGCGGAAAAACACATCAAAATGTGGTTTCAGGTCTTCTTCCGTGAAACTGCCAAAAGGGTCGGTCACCAGCGCCAGGCTGACCAGCTGGCCGTCCAACTGCTCCAGGTCTGCCTGAAGGAGCGACCAGTCCTGGCAGCAAAACAGCGGGTACAATCCCATTGCATCGCGGTGGGAAGCCCCGTGAATATCACGTTCAAGGATCCAGCCTCCGCATGCTGGGAGCTCCCGGGCGATGCCGAATTCCGCAAATGATGCGGCATATCGAGGATGCAGGTAGCCGGTGGGTTGAATCACATCAATGGAGCGCAATCATTATCATCATAAGAAATATGAATGAATATATAAATAAAAGAAAGGCGACACTATAAGATTTCACCTTAACGCCTGTTTTTTTCCCTAACCAATTCTAAGAAGAAATCCTTTAACAATTCATTCCTATAAATTGGACAAAAAAATTGGTAGGTCCCTAATCCTTGGTGAGAATTTATCTCAAATATCTTGAATCCATCCTCAGTAACAGCGAGATCATATGCCATATATATTAATTGTGGTATATAACTGCTGATCTCGATTATTTTCTCCCTGACCAAACTCCAGAACGGAACGACACCTTCAAGCAAAACCCTTGTATCTGGATGAACCTTATATTCAATTACCTTGCTGTTTTCAAGGATATATCCGTGTGTAAAAACTCCTGTTTCGATATTCACCGGACAGGTAACCCCCCCAGATGTGACATGATCAATTACCCCTGACTTATTTGTTCCAAAATGTAATGTGGAGCTGACCATTTTCGGAGGCTGATTTCTTTCCCTGACAATCGTGATACGTAATCTACTAGGAGTATCCCCCAGATTGTGCCTAAAATACTGTTAGTGCTTACGTATTCGGTGATTAAATAGCCTCCAAATTTCTTTTGAAGCCATTCTTTCAATAATAGCTCGATTTCATTTTCTGAAGATAATTTATTATTTTGATAGAATCTATTGTCGAGGTAAGCTAATTTAAAAAAACCTTCTCCATATGAGCCGGATATTAATTTCGCGGCCAAGAACTGTTTTTCCTTGAGCAAATTTATGATACCAGGGATTGATCCCTCAATGCCGGCCGGACAATCCGTTAACCGCAGGATTTCATTCCCTTTGATTTGAAAATAATACTCTGGAAGATATTCAGAATAAGGCTGCAAGATATATTTCAACGTCAGCTTATCATCGATCCATTTGCTGAACGCTCCATTGATCGGATGCAATCTATAATAGTCAAAATCGGGCAAATAATCCCGATAATTCTCATCCGTCAATCCGTACATAACAACTTTATTGGATAGAAACCCCCGTTTATGAGCCCAAATTTTTTGTTTAAGGGTTGTGTCTTTATTTTTAGTTAAATCATCAAATCGCAGTTTTACTGCCAAATCTGCAAAATAAGGGGAGTATCCACGCAACTGCAGGATCTTTGCAAGCAATTTACGAATGGATTTTTTTATCATGTCACCTGCTGCTCTATCTGGTCGTTCTTGCCGTCTTATCTTCAAGCAAATTGAGAAAGAAACTTTTACAAGCCGGATCGGTCAATAGCGGATCGTAAGATTGAAAATAGGTGATGCCCTGGTGAGAATTGATCTCGATGATCTTAAAGCCATCATCTGTAATGATGATATCAAAACCCAAATATCTGACTTGAGGTATGGTACAGCATATCTCAATAATTTTTTCATTGATCAAACCCCAAAATGGAATAATCCCTTCAACCAGCGCATTTGTATCGGGATGGTACCTGCAGTCGATCCATTTTCTGTTTTTGGTATCGAGGATTCTTGCGTCTGAAAAAAAGCCCGATATTATATCAACCTTACAGGTTACCCCTTCACTTGCTGCGTTATCGACAACACCAGTTTTCTTCGATCCAAATCTCCAATAAGACCTTACGATCTTTGGGGTTTGACCCCGCTCCCTGATGACCATGATTCGCAAGGTGTTTGGCGTTTCGCTCCAGATTCTACCCAGCTCCTTGTTTCCGCTTAGATACTCTGTGATCAGGTACGAGCCGCTATTTTTCTGCACCCATTTATTCAACAATGTCTCCAGCTCGTGAGCGGAGCAGGATCTGTTGTTCATGAAGTATTCATTCTTGACCCAGGCCAGTTTTGTAAAACCTTCGCCATCAGAGCCGGCTATTAATTTTGCTGCCAGGAAATGCTTTTCTTTGAGTAACAGAATAATATCTTCGATTGATTGACCATATCCTGGCGGACAGTCCATCAGTCGAAGGATTTCATTCCTGCAAAGCTGATAATAATACTCGGGAAGATATTTGGAAAATGGCTGCAGGATATATTTCATCGTCAGCTTATCATCTATCCAATGGCTGAAATCGCGGTTGATAGGATGCAGTCTGTAATAATCGAAATCAGGCAAAAAATCTCGATAGTTTTCATCCGTCAATCCATACAGTGAAATCTTACCTGATAAAAACCCCCTTTTTTGAGCCCAGATTTTTTGGGAAAGCGTTGTGTTTCTGTTCTTAGTGAAATCATCGAATCGCATTTTTAACGACCCGATCTGCGAAATATGATGAATATCCACACGACTGCAAGATCTTCGCAAGCATTTTGCGGATGGATTTTTTAATCATATCTCTTGGTGCTCGATCTGATATGGTTTCGTCTTATTCTGGCTTAGATAAATGTGAGCGTTGAACCAGGGATTTTCCAGGCTGCCTATTTTTAATCTGCAGACTTCAACCGATCTCTCCACCTTTCAGCGTAGAGTTAATATCAGCACAAATCCTGATGATCTCGGTTTCTTTCAATTCTGGATAGAACGGCAAGCAGAGGATTCGAGCGGCCGCGTCTTCAGCGACCGGCATGCCGCGCTGTTTGAGGTAAGGAAGGGTGCTCAGCGCTGGAAAGAAATAGCGCCTGGGGAATATATTATGATTATTCAGGATCTCTTTGGACGCCAGGAGGGATCTTTCAGATGGGAACAGGAGCGGATAGTAGGCGAAGTTATATTCTGTGCCGGGTCTCTTAGCAGGGCGTTGGAAGAAATGCCTTTCCAGGTGGTTGTCGTAAATCTCGCTGACAATTTTCCGTTTTGCTATTAACTCCGGCACTCTGGGCAAGATGGCAAGACCCATCGCGGCATGCAGCTCCGAATTTTTACCGTTGATCCCGAATCCCCAAAATGCCTCCTGCCCCTTATGCCCGAAATTGCGCATATAGCTGATCCGGTGCGCCAGCGCATCGTCATTCGTCACGATTGCGCCGCCCTCTACGGTGTGAAAGAGCTTGGTCGCGTGGAAGCTGAGGGTGGAGATATCGCCGTGATTCAGCAGCGAATCGCCCTGGTAGCGCACACCAAAGGCATGCGCGGCGTCGTAGATCACTTTCAGGTCGTGCCTGTCCGCGATTTGCTGGATGCGCTCGACGTGGCAAGGGTGGCCGTAGACATGCACTCCCATGATCGCGGTCGTGCGCGCGGTGATCGCTGCTTCGATCCGATCCGGGTCGATCGTCAGTGTCTCGGGGTCGATGTCTGCAAAGACGGGCTGGCAGCCTTCCCAAACGATTGTGGACGTGGTGGCAACATAGGAAAAGGGGGTGGTGATGATCTCGCCGTGCAAATCCAGCGCCTTGATCGCGATCTGGAGGGCGATCGTGCCGTTGCTGACGAAGAAAAGATGCCGGACTCCCAGATACTCTTTGAGCCTGGCTTCGAGCTCCTGCACCAGAGGTCCGTTGTTCGTGAGCTGATTGGAATCCCAGACGCGCTGAAGGTAGGGCAGGTATTCTTCCAGTGGAGGCAGGTATGTTTTGGTTACGTTGATAATTGGAAGGTTTCCAAATGTAGTGGTCAATGATTTTGCCAACCTTGTTCACGTGTTTTGATAATTCTTCCTGGATTTCCAACGACTGTTGTATTCGGAATCACATCCTGAATTATTGTTGCACCTGCGCCAATAATTGCCCAATGTCCAATTTTCTTGTTCTCAATTATATTGACGCCTGTTCCTATATATGTGCCATCATCAATATTCACATTTCCTGATATATGTACACCGGGTGCTAGAGTAACAAATTGATGGATAACAGCAGCATGTCCTATGGTACAAGACAGATTTATATGGACATGGTCTCCGATAATTATCTGGTTCGTAAGTATGCACCCTGCGCAGATGATAATCCCGGTTCCAAAGTCAATCTTCTTAGTCACAACTGCCGCTGGATGTATTAGATTGCTGAAATCACAGCCGATCTTGGCAGCCCTTTGAATAATCTGAAAACGTAGATGCGAAGACCCTATTGCACAAAAGGCGGAGACTTTTCGGGCTCGGTTTTCAAGCCAAGATAAATCTCCAAGAATGGGAAAATCGCAGATGTATGTACCTGGAGTTCCATATTGCTGATCAACAATAAAACCGAGAAGATTGTAAGAATTACTTTCTTCATTGCAACTTTCAATAACATCAACGACCTCGGTTGCGAAACCTCCTGCGCCAATGATCACAATATCTTGCCTCATATCACTCTCCTGTGATCCTTATACCGAAATTGGAAAAGCTATTGTACTTTTCCGTATCACGATCCAGAGGCAGTAGTAAATAATCGAACGTTTATTACCAAAATACTCAATCCAATCCAGAAGATGTTTGATATGCAAGATATATTACAAGTCATTTATACCAACTAAAGATCTTCTCCGATGTACTGTATTTTCCACGGCAGCTGCGGTCTCACCGCGCCCGGCTCTTTTCCGTACCAGGACCCTGTCCGCCCTTCCGTTTCAATCATCTCAAAAGACAGCGCATCTTCCAGGGCGTAGATCACACGGCTGGTGTTTTTCACGATCAACACGGTCACGTTGTACTGGCCGGTGTTGAGAAATTTTGCCGGGATTTTGCAAACGCTGCGGATCAGCCCTGTCTTTTTTGCCAGATCCCGCCAGCCTGGATAGGCTGCCGATCCCGATGTGAAGGCGACGACCTGGGCTTCGACTTTGAAATGAAATGTGATATGAATTTGCGAGGCCGGGTCGAATTGCCAGTGCTCGACTCCGACTGAAATCTCGGACTCACGCGGGTAGCTGCCGCCGAGGAGCTCATCCTCACACTCAAGCCACACCTTGTGGATCCGGGCGGTATCATTCCCTGGCACGCTTGCAGGATCGTTCCAAATCCGCTCAGATACTTTTGTGGACTGGAGCTGAAGGTACTCTTCAATAACATTGGCAGAATGTCCTTCACTCCTCAGAATTCCCTTGTTCGAGCCAGATGGCTTTCGGACACAGGCTGCGCAGCGCGATCAGGTTGTGGCTGACAAACAGAACCGTCCGACCTTCTTTGGATACATCACCCATCTTCCCAAGGCATTTCTTCTGGAACTGGCAGTCGCCCACAGCCAGCACTTCATCGACGAGCAATATTTCCGGCTCCAGATGGGCTGCTACCGCAAAAGCCAGCCGGACGTACATCCCGCTTGAGTAGCGCTTGACCGGGGTATCCAGGAACTTCTCGATCTCAGAGAAGGCGACGATCTCGTCGAACTTGCGCTCGATCTCCACCCTTTTCATCCCCAGGATCGCACCGTTCAAGTAGATATTCTCTCTGTCCGGTCAGCTCGGGGTGAAAACCGGTGCCGACTTCAAGCAGCGAGCCCACCCGCCCGTGGATCACTGCCCGGCCGCTGGTCGGCTCGGTGATCCTTGTGAGGATCTTCAGCAGCGTGCTCTTCCCGGCCCCGTTCCGCCCGATAATCCCCAGCACTTCCCCCGGCTGGACCTCGAAAGAGACATCCCTGAGAGCCCAGATGGTTTCATCGGAAGAAGATCCGGAGGATCTGGCGCCGAAGCGTTAAACCAATCGACCAGGAGATCACGCAGCGTATCGTGGCGCTGCTGCAATCGGCCAATGTGATAAAGTTTTGAAAGCTGGTCAACAGAGACAGCAGGTTTCATAACTAAATGATATCCGCAAACGAGCGCTCGGTCCGGCGAAAAAAAGCTGCACCGGTCAGGAGGACCAGAAATGTAATAAGGACGGAGAGCGGAAAGAGTGCGCTCGGGGGGGCGCCGCCAACCAGGGCCCAGCGGAAGCCTTCCACCACCCCTGTCATTGGGTTCAAATCCAATATCCATCGATATCGCACCGGCAGCAGGTTGCTGCTGTAGACCACCGGGGTCAGGTACATCCAGACCTGGACGATGAACGGCATCAGCTGCTTGACATCCCGGTAGCGGACGTTGAGGGCTGAGAACCACAGCCCGAATCCAAACGCGGTCAGCATGGCCAGCAGCAAGAAGAAAGGAAGGAGCAGCACAGCCGAGGTAGGCGAGGTGCTGTAGACGATCATCAGCACTCCCAGAACAGCGAACGATACTGCAAAGTCGACCAGTCCGGAGAGCACCGCCGAGAGCGGGATGATCAGGCGGGGGAAATAGACCTTGGTGACCAGGCTGGCCTGTTCGACGACGCTGACGGATGAGCGGTTGAGCGACCCGGCAAAATACTGCCAGGGCAGCAGACCGGAGAGCACGAAAATGGGGTATGGGACGCCTTCACTCGGTGCATTAAGAAGCATGCCGAATAAGACGGTAAATACCAGCATACTCACGACCGGCTGGATCACCACCCAGGCGATGCCAAGGAAGGTCTGCTTGTAGCGCACCTTGAGATCGCGCCAGACCAGAAAGTAAAGCAGCTCGCGGTACTGCCAGATCGCCCGGAGCTGCCAATCCAGCCAGCTGTGCGAAGGTTCGATGATGATTTGAGGTGGTGTCTGTTTTGATGATAATTCAGTCATCTGATCTGCATCAATTTGTAATTTTGAAATTCGAATTTCGAGAATTCTCACAAAGTCAGCCCTCTCTCGTTCAGCTCCCTGCGGTGCGCGATCCACTGCGTCTACGAGCCTGCTGCTGGCTGACCCAGCTGACCAGCTCTTCCACTCCTTCTTCGAAGCGGACTCGCGGTCTGTAGCCGAGCGCTTCAAGCCGACTCGTGTCGGCGTAGCAGTGCCGGATGTCGCCGGCCCGGAACTGGGCGACGACCTCGGGCTGAAGCGAGAGCCCCAGGTGCTGGATCAGAGCATCGGTTAGCTCCAGGTATCGTAAAGCCTCCGCCCGGTGCCCACGTTGAAAACCTTGAAGTCGGCCTGGGGGGAGTCCATCGCAATCAGGTTGGCGTTGACGATGTCAGAAACGTGCGTGAAATCGCGGCAACTGCAGCCCGTCTTCAAAGATCACCGGCGGACGCCCGTTCAGCAGCCGGCTGGAGAAGATCGCCGCGACGCCGGTGTATGGGTTGCTCAACGCCTGGCGCCTCCCGTAGACGTTGAAATAGCGCAGTGCGACAGCCGGGATGCCATAAGCCCTGCCGATCGCCAGGAACAGCTCCTCGTGGTCCCGCTTATTGATCGCATAGACCGAGGTCGGGTAGATGGGCTTGTCCTCGTCGGTGGGGGCGGGGGGCAGCGCTCAGGGCAGCTGCCGGAATCGGGCAGTGCATCTCCCAATCCCGCTGCTGCAGCTGGGCTGGCTCGCGCAGCTTTGGAAATACCCGCCCGTGGGTTGGGCACTGGTTCGGCGCCTTCCCCATAGATCGACATCGAAGAAGCGACGATCATCTTGCGCGGACGCTCCTTACTGTTGATGATGACCTGGAGCAGGACCGCTGTGCCGCCGGCGTTGACATCGGTATAGCGCGCGATCTGATACATGCTCTGCCCGACCCCCACCAGGGCAGCCTCGTGGAAAAGCACGTCCACTCCCTCAAGCGCTTTGCGGACGGCTTCGGGGTCTCGGATGTCCCCCTGGATGAATTCTGCTTCGGCGTTCAGGTAGTCCGGTTTTTCACCGCGGTCGCGTAGCCCACCGTGCACCTGCGGCTCCAGGGCATCAAGCACGCGGACGTTGTGACCGGCGGCGAGCAGAGCATCGACCAGGTGCGAACCGATAAAACCTGCCCCACCGGTGACTAAGATATTTTCCTTCATGAGTTCTCTCGAATTCAGGACTATTAATATGACGGGTCGTTTAGACCTTAGAGCCCGGGAAACTCGATACCGCTTCAATCACTTGCGTTTGCTCGTCATCCGTCATCCCGTTGTAAAACGGCAGGCGGAGCAGGCGGTCGGCGATCAATTCGGTCACCGGGCAATCGCCGATCTTCCGCCGAAGCGGCGGCCCATGTCCGAGAGGTGCAGCGGCAGGTAGTGGAACACGCTCAGGATTCCGCGCTGCTTCAAGTGCTCGATCAAGCGCCTGGCGCTGTTCCAGGTCGGGCAGCAGCAGGTAGAACATGTGATAGGGCTGCTCGCAGTGCGCCGGGCACGACCGGCAGCCGCACGCCAGTTTGCGCTCGCCCAGTCCTGCGAGCCATGGTCGTGTATAGTCTTCCAGATCGTCTCGCCGGCGGCTTTGAATCTCGCTCGCGGCTCCAGCTGCGCCAACAGGAAGGCCGCCAGGATATCGGACGGCAGGTAGCTGGAGCCGACGTCCACCCAGGTGTACTTGTCCACCTGGCCGCGGAAGAAGCGGCTGCGGTTGGTGCCTTTCTCGCGGATGATCTCGGCGCGCTCGATGTAGCCTGGGTCGTTGATCAGCAGCGCGCCGCCCTCGCCGCAGGTGAAGTTCTTGGTCTCGTGGAAGCTCTGGGTGGCCAGGCGCCAAAGGTGCCCAGGTAGCTGCCCCTGTATTTGCCGAACAGCCCGTGGGCGTTGTCCTCCACAACCGGCAGGCCGTGCGTCCGGCAATCTCCAGGATGGCATCCATCTCGCAGCCCACGCCCGGCATAATGCACCGGCACGATGGCACGCGTGCGGGGTGTGATCAGCCGTTCCAGTCTGGCGTTTCATCCAGGTTGAGCGTGTCCGGGCGGATGTCGGCAAAGACCGGCCTGGCGCCGCGCAGGACAAAGGCGTTGACCGTGGAGACAAAGGTGAAGGACGGCAGGATGACCTCATCGCCCGGCTGGATATCCAGCAGCAGCGCCGCCATTTCCAGCGCGTGGGTGCAGGAGGTGGTAAGCAGCACCCGGGGGGCGCCCAGCCACTCTTCCAGAATGCGGCTGCAGCTTTTTGTGAACGGTCCATCTCCGGAGATGTGACCTTGCTCTACGGCCTGGGCCATGTAGCGGTATTCATCACCGGAGATCCAGGGTTTATTGAATGGGATATCGTAAGCGGATTGACCGCCGGTTGGCGAAGCTGTCATAGTTTGAGCCGATTCTGAAGGGATTTTTCGTGCTCGATCACCCGCCGCAGCGTCTCATCCAGCCGATAAACCGGGGTATAGCCGATCAGCTCATGGATTTTTCGGAGGTCTGGGATCCGCCGGCGCATATCTTCAAATCCTGGGGCATAGGCTTCATCATATGGGACGACCTGGATCATTGATGTGCTTTCGGTCAGCTCAATCACGCGCTCGGCCAGGCGTCGGATGGTGATTTCTTCGGTGTTCCCGATGTTGAACACGTTTCCAGGAGCCAGGGGATGTTCTGCCAGCCGGCAGACAGCGCTCGTCACGTCGGCCACATCGGCAAAACAGCGGGATTGATCGCCATCGCCGTAAACGGTGAGCGGCTCTCCAGAAAGCGCCTGGCGGACGAATCGCGGTACGACCATGCCGTACTGACCTGCTCTGGCGCGGGCCGACCGTGTTGAAAAACCGCATCACCACGACCGGAAGCCCGAACTGGCGGTGGTACGCCAGCCCCAGGAATTCGTCTACCTGCTTTGAGACCGCATAAGCCCAACGGCTGTGGGTCGTTGGGCCAATCAAACAGTCATCCTCCTCGCTGAAAGGCACTTTGACCCCTTTTCCGTAAACCTCCGAGGTGGAAGCGATCAGAACCTTGCAGCCGTAGCGGTTCGCGGTCGTCAGCACCGGCCTCAGTCCCCAGGATGTTGGTGTTGATCGTCCGGACCGGGTCTTCGACAATCAGCTTAACACCGACCGCTGCTGCCAGGTGAACGATCACATCCACCTGGCTGACCAGCCGATCGAGCACCTGGCTGTTCATGATAGTCTCGCGAACAAATTGAAAGCCAGGCAAACCGATCAGGGTTTCCAAGTTTTGGACCTTTCCGGTGGAGAGATCATCGATGGCTACTACAGGATGGTCTGAGCTGATGAGCAGTTCGCAGAGATGGCTGCCTATGAAACCAGCCCCCCCCGTGACCATAAAGCGTTCTTTAGCTGCCAATTTCAGCGCCCCTTTCCCTGTACAAGAATCCCGATGAAGATCGCAATCACAATCAGTGCGGCTAATCCGGCTCCAAGGACCAGCGGTGAGAGCCCGGATTGCGCTGGAGTTGGCTGCTGGCTGATCGGCGGTGTCAGCGTAGGCGTCGGACCGATTGCAGTGGTTGGCGAAGGCGACGGCAGCGATGTGGACTGAATCTGCGGGGTGGAAGGCGGCACTTCAGAGGCGATCTTTCGCTCCGCAATGAAGACCTGAGGCAAGACCGGCACTGGCGTGGCATTGGTTGATTTGGTCTGGAGACCCAGCCAGGTTACTCCCGACAAACCCCTCCTGTGAGGGGTGCACTCGCATCCGCGCTCGGAAGATTTTGGATGAGACCGGACATGTTTACTGTCTCCAAGGGGCTCCAACGCCCGGTCTGACCATCTGCACTCGTGTTCCAGGTGCTGTATTGAAGCGAATTCGAACCGGGCAGAGGGGAGACTATATGCAGCGAAGCAGCGTCGGCAGAGAATCCGAAGGGCGGGAGATTCGATGGTCACAAGACCCAGGGTTGAGTCTGTATTGCTGTTGACGACTTCTCCCCATCCAGGCAGGCGGGCTGGAGCTACCCAACCGATCCCTTCAGCCGTTTGCTGGGAGATCAGCAGCCAGCGGTGGTTAGGAAGACCATCTTGACTGTACAGCAGATGAAGCTGATCGCCAATGTTTGCAATGCGTGGCCAGTCGGCTCCCTCTCCTGCAACCTCAAACGGCCAATCCACTGTGGATCAGTTTCGAGGACGCTTTCAGCAGCAGGAGTCTGCCCGGCCTCCCCAATGGCCGGGGGAATGTAACTTGCGTGAGTGCGAGCGTAGAAAATCCCTTGAGATGTACTTGCTGCAGCTGGGTCAGGCTTTGTCCACGCAGCGTGAAGCTCGCCTCCGAGGCCAATGCATAAGCCCGGATGATCGACCATCTCCCAACCTGCCGCGGCCGCGTCGAAAATCAGCACAGGAGAGCTCCAGGTGTCGCCCCCATCATTGGAATAAACCAGATAGACCCCGCGTCCCTCGTTTAATGGATGGGTGTAAAGGATAATCAACCCACCAGCATTGTCGATGGCGAGCTGTGGCCAGCTTGCGGTCCCTGCGCCGCTGACTTGTTTTGCGGGCAGCCAGCTGCTGGGGGATTGTGCCTGTTCAGAGCTTACTCGGGAATAGAAAATCTCTCCCTTGGCTCCGCCGCTCCATGCCAGGTGCAGCCGCCCCTGGCTGTCGGCCAGCAGGTCTGGCTGCCGGGTGACCTCGCCAGAGACAGATTTGACGATCTCAACTGCGGTTGACGGTGCTGCCATCTTTCAGCTGGGAATAGAAGAGTGAAGTACCAGGAGTAGATTCGCCCTGGCTCCATACGGTGTAAATCCGGCCTTCGACATCGGTTAATACCGCAGGTTGGCTGGAGGTCTTTTCAATTTCAGATATTGAGGTTGAGCTGCTCCACGGTGAGGGTCTGGGCAAACATTAATTCCATGGTTGAAATACGGCTTTCAGTAACCCAGACCTCTCCGGATCCCGGATCGCTGCCGATGACGGCCATCCGGTCGCCTGTGAAAGCGGCATGCAGATTATCAAGCTGAACCGGCCAGCCAGTCTCAGGGTCTTCAAAACTGAAGCTGAACACCTGAGGGATGGACCATTCTCGACGATCTGGATCCCAGACTGAGAGATTGAGAGCGGTAAAATCTTCTCCCCAGAGCCAGTAAGCCGTTTCATCCAACGTGAAGAAGCGGCTGGAGGTCGGACAGGTTTCAAGCCCTGGGTGAATGCTGAAAGGCTCGCTCCATTGCCCGAGTGTGACGCTGGGGGTCGATACGGCTGCTGAGCCAGCAGGAAGTATTCGAGGAGTCGGAGTCAGGGATTGTGCATCGATCGGCGAGACTTGCATGGATTGTTGATAGAGCGAGCAGCCGCTTTCTGAGCCATCTTGCCAGATGCGCAGCACTTCACCGGAAGGCAGCGTAGTCAGCAGAGGATTTTCGATTCGGGTCTGCAAGGATCCGAGCGGAACAGGTTCGCTCCAGGTAATCCCTCCGTCGACCGATTCCGAATAGAGGATCTGGTCGAGGCGAGGTTCCCGCCAGATCATAAAGTGCGCACTCTCGACAACCGCTGTCTGAATCAATGCTTCTTCAGGCGTCAGCACCCGGTAATAAATGGAGGATGTGATGACTCTCGGATTTTGCCAGACGACCAGACCTCCAGTCGAAGGACCGCTGATAGCATTGCGGATATACAGCCCCGGAGCTGCCAACAGAGTCTTCAGGGTTCGTATGTAGGCAAGCTGCATCGATCGACTGCCGGTAGGCTGGACGGAAAAAACAAGCGCCAATTCGGCGACTGTGGTTCCCAGCTTCCACAATTGCGTTCCAAACAGCGCCTGGCTGTAGAGCAGCGACTGCTCACTCGCCTGTTGTTCTGGCTGCGAGTACCAGAAGCTGTGGATCATGTTGTTCTCGTCAACAAGCATAAAGGGCATGACGGTAATTTTGGCAGGTGTGAGCGAAAATTGGGCGGGAGGGCGGAGAGCCTGGATCGGTGAAGCCCAGCTCGAACCATCAAAGACAGAGTAGGTCATTCCATCAAATCGATCCATCCAGAAAGCTTGCAAACGCCCGTCCAGGCTGCTGACAATACGGGGCTGTGATGCTGCACCCGAACGGGAAAGGTTCACTGGCGCGGTCCAGGTCTCGCCTTCAACAGGAGGGGTTGTCGGGGCGGGAGTTGCGGACGGCGTTTGTGCCTGGGCCGGGAACAGACCGGAACCTGCCAGCAGGGTTGTGATTAAACCCAATAACAGAATTGTATGTAAAAGGAATCGAGAATTTCTCAAGACAGCCTCACGGATTTATTGATTTCTGCGCCTTTTGCAGCCAGGCTGCAGCCTCTTGATGTTGTGGGTTGAGAATCAAAACGGTTTGCCATGCATCTGCAGCACGCTGATAGTCTTCACCCAACCAGTATCGGTACCAGGCCTGGGCAAAAAGACGATCTTCAGCCCAGGAAAACTCTTGCACGAGATCAGCGGCTTCTTCAAGCATTCCGGCCGCAACCAGTGCATCGCTATAGTTGAGGCGGGTAACCAGGTCTCTATGCCCGGCTTGCCAGGCAGTTTCCATCCTGCTTAATGCCTGCGGATAATCCTGTCGGGCGATGGCAATCATAGCCAGGCGCTGCAAGGCAGTCCGATTGGAAGGCTGATAGGAAAGCGCTTGCGAAAAATTCTTCTCTGCGACGCTCAAATCGGCTTCTTTACGCACCGTTTCCATGGGAAGATCATTGTGATGAACCGGATCATAACGCGCTAATTCCTGGCGGGTCTGTTCCAGCGCGCCGATGTTTGCATACCAGGCGCCGATCAACGAGTTACGAAATATCATCCCCAGCGTCAACAGGATTATTGCACCACCCATGACGATCCAAATCGATCTGCGGCTGGTTGATCGAGCGGCAGGGTCAGTAGTAGTAGTCGAGGTGCAGTATGCAAGCGCTGCAAAGCCAAGCGGCAGCCCGACAATGGGCAATGTCTGCCCGTTATAATAAACCACATCAACAATTCCGTGGACCCCCGCCGCGAGTAATGCGGCCAGGCCTGCCCAACCCAGGATGGGCGTATCCGACCGATCCAGGCCCTTCCAGGCCCAGCCTGCTATGACGATCGTCCCCCAGATTTAACGCCAGTGCGCCCCAAAAACCCTGCTCGATCCAGACCTGTAAAAAACTGTTGTGCGAGGATGGAATATATGGATCATTTGTCATGCGGGCATAGACGGCTTGAACCATCAAGTAAGTTTGCAGACCGCTGCCCGTAAAACCATAATCGTTGATAAGGCTCAACCCATCTTGCCAAAAGTTGATCCGCGAGACGAGCGAGCCAGCAGAATCTGGAATCATGCCGACCAGATTTTGAAATCCGATTGTTGCCTGCAACCCCGAGAGCAATGCGATCAAGATCAGCAGAATTGCAGACCAAAATAATATTTTTTGAGTTTTCTGACGGAACCAGCGCCTCTGGATGACTGAAAGCGCGGCGGCGCAAATCATCGTAAAAAGGCCAACCCAGGAGCCAACACTGCTGGTCATCAGGAGTCCAAGCAGGACAATGGAAGACAGGACAAGGAACACAACTGCAAAGACTAATCGCCTGCAAAATCCAGGCCTGCCAGGTTAAAGCCAGTCCAAATGGGACAGCCAGCAGAAGCGTGGCGCCCGCTGCATTCTTGTGGATCACAGGGCCTGGCGGCGCAGGAAAATGGGTATTAATCCATTGCCCTGTCCCTGTGATGAGCTCAAGCTTGCCCGGCTCCAGCGTGAAGTCGTGCTTCAGCGACCAGAAGATCGCCAGCCCGGCAGCGAGTGTTAAAAATCCGACTGCGACGAGCTCGGGAAAGGGATCGATACTCTCTGCGATCGCAAAATAGAGCGCCACGGCTGCAAACAGACGGGCGAGTTGCAGAAGAGCCAGGCTCTGGTTGTAGGATATATAGACAGCAAGCCCTGCGCTGACGACAAAAAGAAAGAGCGGGATTTCAAGTCCTGTCCGGCGCCTGATAAGTCGGCCCTGGATTCCGCTCAGGATAAAGAATATCGCAATTAAAACGAGGGCCGCACTGACGATCGGCTGATAGGTTTCCACGACAATCAGAATTATCGAAGCGGGGATCAGCAGCAGCCAATCGACCAGCGCTCGAATCATTTCAGCATGTTCGCCGCTTCTTGCTAGCTTCTCATCCATCCTAAAGTCTGCAGTCCTATATCAATGGCGCTCTTGAACCCCTCCCAGGAGTTCATTCCTTTGATAAAGGTCAGGATCGGAGCAGGTCGAAAAGCCCACTCGCGGAAGGCGCGCTTCTGCCAGTAGAGCAAATCTTCCGCTTTCAGGTCCGGGTAATCCAGCACGGTTGCCTGGTCCATATCCACTTCTTCCCAGTTGACGTCCGGGCGGAACCAGCCGTTCTCCACGACCTCGAAGAAGAATGGCGTGCCGGGATAAGGCGCGGCCACGTGGAACAGGGCGATATCCAGCGGCAGTTTCTTGGATAAATCCATCGTTTCCTTGATCGTCTCCACGGTTTCGCCGGGCAGGCCAATGATGAAGTAGCCCCAGTTCTTGATCCCGGCCTTTTGCGCCCAGTTCAGCGCGCTGTGAGCCTGCTCCATCCGGTAGCCCTTGTGGGCTTTCTTCAGGATCATCTCGTTGCCGCTCTCGATCCCCCAGGAAATGAGCATGCAGCCAGCTTTGCCCATCAGCGTCAGCATCTCTTCATCCACATAATCCACCCGGCTGTTGCAGGTCCAGGTGATCTTTGGACCCTGTCTCGATCAGGAGCTGGCACAGCTCGATAACCTGCTCGCGATTGACCGTGAACAGGTCGGCATACATATGGATATGGTGCACGCCCAGATTGTACAGCAGCTTGATCTCTTCGAGCAGCTTCTCTGGCGAGCGCAGCCGCACTGAGTACTGGTAGCTGACATGTTTGATGCAGTATTTGCAGCCTGCCGGGCAGCCGCGGCTGGTGACGATGAAGGTATACGGACCTTTGATCATCGGCATCAGATAACTTTTCAACGGGAGCAGATGGTGCAGCGGTATGGGCAGATCGTCCAGGCTGCGGAAGAAGGGTCTGTCCCAATTGATTTGGATTTTCCCGGCCTGCCGCCACCCCAAACCTTTAATCGAGGCAAGCTGCTCATCTGAAGGCCTCGCGGAATTCGCATCTGCTGGATCTGGCTGCAGCTTTGGCAGATGCCGGGCTGGTAACTCCGGCACATTTTGCCTTCAGGCATCCTGGCTGGATATGTCCAGGCTGGGCGCCAGGTGGGGTCCGATTCGGTCCACATCTTCCACAGATTCTGGTGACCTTGCGGCGGTTGACTGGTTTGTGGGTCGATCAGACTGCCCGTCTTCAACTGGCTGCCAACGCCCACGCGCCAGCTCAAAGGTGTCAATCAGCTCGCGCAGAGTCATCTCAGGCTCACCGCGCAGCACGAAATCCAGCGCCGGGAATGCGAACAGAGTTTCGTGCGCCATCGGCGTAACATGAGTCCCAAAAGCGATCGTCACGGCCTCCAGGCTCTTTGCCAGGAAGACGCCGTACATATCATTGGTCAGCGTTGGTGCGGTGACCTGCGTCAGATAATAGCGCGGCCGGCGGTCGTGGAGCAGCGCTTCAAATTCCTTCCAGCCCATTCGCAAGGCGATAGCATCGACTATTTCGACCGAATAATCCGGGTGAAGCAAAGCTGCCATTTGTGCCAGGCTTACCTGGGGCCAGATCATATTTTCCCGGCTGCGCCGACCTACTCGGTGTTGGGTGCGGATCCAGATCCCGCCATCTGGGGAAGGTGGGTTCACAAGCAAGATATCTACTTTGGAGGCGCGCTTGCGAGATATTGCTCGCTCGCGAACGATCTTATCGGCGCTCGGAAAGCGCGACTCGGGCAGCTTAGCAATTCGGCGGGACCCTAAATTTTCTCGAAAACTGGCATCCATCAGGTAATTTCCTCAATTTCCTTGAAAACCATTAATCTTTTCCATTGCGTTTCTATCACGCTCTCCGTTATCCTGTGAGCAGATCGATCTGCACCTTCGCATCCCGTTTACTCAACTCGTCCAGGGTGCGAACGATCAGCCAGAATATCACCAGCTCTAATCCGACAAGGATCAGCATCGTCCCGGCAAGCATATAAAGCCACAGCCGCTCGATAGGCCACTCTCCGATAGCCAGACTGAGAATCGCAAGCCCCAGGATCGTCCCAACGGTTATTAACAGCAGACCCATCCACCAGAACTGGCTTTCTAATGGGACTTTGAACAGCGGACGGCCAAATAACCCCTGCCGGATTGGGCGTTTATGAAACAATGAAACCAGGTAATTGAACGTCACACCCAATGCAAACAGGTTTACTCCAGAAATTCCGAGCACAACTGCCGAGAAACTGGCAAATACCCCCCAGGGCCCTAAAGTTGTTATCCCAGCAATACGCATTCCGACGAGGATGCCGGCAATCGCTGCCGCTCCCGCCAGGAGAAACATCCCCAGCCCACCCAAAATCCGGACCGGGTTGTACGTCAATGCAGTCCACAGGATGGTTTGTAAAAAGCGGATCCCATCCCGAACGACGCTCAGCTTGGACCTTCCCAGTCGCTCTTTATAAGGGATTGGAAGTTCAACGACCTTCAGGTCTTCATGTGCTGTCCGGGTGCTCATCACCGGAGTGAAATTCAATCCATCCGGAAGAGGATAGATGGCTTCCAGTATTTCACGACGGAAAACACGCATCCCGCTGGCAGGGTCAAACACTCGCTTGCCTGCAATGATGCTCAGCAGGTTTGACCAGATGAAATTACCAACACGCCGAACTGCAGGCATATCGCTGAAATCACCGGACCTTCGCGAGCCTACTGCGACGTCTGCACCGTTGATTATTGCTTCGCACAGGTCGGGCAGTTTTTCCGGTGGGTAGGTGCCGTCTGCATCCAGAAAACCCAAGAGCTGCCCGCTGGCAGCCCGAAATCCTGACTTGAGCGCAGCTCCGTAACCAAGGTTAATGGGGTGTTTTACCAGGAGCACCCTATTGCAGGCCGAAACGATCTCTGCTGTCCGGTCTGTCGAACCGTCGTCTACCACGATCAACTCCAGCCGGCCTACTCCAGCCTGGTCAAGGGCAGGCTGAACAGCCAATACCCGTCCAACAATTGCGGAGATTCCATCCTCTTCATTCAAAGCTGGAATCACAATCGACAAGACAATCGTCTCATCGACCCCTGTTGGCTTTAACATCTCTATTCTCCCCATTTTGAGATATTAAAAATAGACGGGCTTTTCCTGAACATCATGATTCTTCTCGATTTTTTTTATCACTTTTGCTGGAACACCCCCAACAACGGTATGAGGGGGGACATCATTGGTGACCACCGCTCCGGCTGCAACCACAGCTCCTTTTCCGATCCTGACACCATCGGTGATCACCGAGGCGGCGCCCAGCCAGACGTCATCTTCCACCACGATCCCTTCAGCTGTTATACCCTGATCGATGAAAGGACGTGTTGGGTCATCGAAGACATGGTTCACTGAAATGATCTGAGTCATTGGAGAAGTATAAACTCGATTTCCAATCGTAACCCCCCCCTGGCCTACTGGATCACTGAATATTCGCCGATCAAACAGTCCTCGCCAATGCTGATCCCTGCCTGGGGTAGATTTCGAAAGTTATATACATGCAGTATGGCTCCATGCATCACGATCGTATTTCGCCCAATCTGGACACCATGGGGTGCAGCATGAATATACACATTTTCGTCGATATAACAGCCATGTCCCAGACGAAGATTTTCAGCGAAACGGATGCGTACTTTTCTTTCGATCGCAGCCATCCCATCCATATTCAGAATCAGCCGGTACGCCAATCCCCGAATGCCAATTCCTGCAATGGTAGGAATCCAGCCGGTAATCCCATGAAAGCCTGTTCCAGCATGTATCTTGCCGGGGAGCTGGCTTGACGGTTGAGGTACAGGCCAATCATTGACCAGGTTTTACCGGTTTCTCTGGTGGATTGCTCGACCCGAGCCTGGATTGAATTTTTAGATGGATTGTTTTTTTCTGTCAACGCTGGCGCGCTCCGCCCTCCTGACAGGCCAGGTGAAATGGACTCTGATATTGGGTAACCCCTCTTTTTCCGTGCAGACGATGTTATAACGGCCAGCCGCCAATTCAATCCAAAAATGCAGATGCTTGAAAGGGCAGGAAATCAGAGAGGTTTAATCCACGCGGCTGGCCGATCTTAAGCTTGGTCATGCTTGATAAATGGTTGATCGTATCGAAATCATCCATTAAACTGCTGATACAGGTATTCCTCGCGTTCATGCAGCCGGTTTGCAAGTCGGAC
Source organism: uncultured Chloroflexia bacterium (assembly GCA_963726375.1). Classification (GTDB taxonomy): domain Bacteria; phylum Chloroflexota; class Anaerolineae; order Anaerolineales; family UBA4823; genus UTCFX2. The sequence goes on from CAVSCE010000008.1 coordinate 1,128,762, forward strand.
CGATTCGCGAACGTGAGAATTACCCCGCATCGACTGTAATATGGAAGCGAGGTGTCTGTCGATGAGATATCCAAAACGCACAGGATAATAAAGATAGATCCGAGCAGATTTTGGGTGGACGGGATAGACTGCTGCCATCTCTTCACGCGGGAGAAAAACCTGTCTGAAGAAAAGCCGATCTTCTGATCGATTCGGCGGTGTTTAAGAAGGTTGCGAGGTTCGAAGAGAAAGCCGTGTAGCCCTCTTTGCTCAGGAAAAGCAATTCTTTGGCCGCCACGATCCATTCCGGGCTGTATCTCGCTGGTTTGATTTCTTTAAGGAAAGTATCTGGGATGGGGGCGGCGAATATTTGCTTGCTGAGCATAAGCATTAAAAATAGCGGAGCTCTTATGTTCCAAAGTTCGGATCGTTGGCTCATCAGGTCCCAATCGATCTCGTTTTGATAATACTCTAAAGCTGCCGCAAGATCGTAAACCAGCCGGAGCCCGCCTGCCAGGTGGTGCTGCGTGGCTGCATGCACGGCGACGTGGAGCAGAATGTCCTCGCAGGAAAGACCCCATAATTCGACTTCGCCCATGCAAAATGGCCGGGCGCGCTCCACAATCCGGACAAATCGACCGTGTAGGGAAGCCTGGGCAGCAGGAGCGTCCAATGGATCTCAATCGGGATGCAGCCCGGCTTATCGAAGTAGGGGAGCTGATGGCTGATGGAGGTTTCGACATCGATCCAATACTTTTTCGATGGGGTATACCCGAGGGTGGTGAGCGACTCGGCAGCCTTATCCAGGTCTTTCTTGGGGACCAATAAATCCAGATCGGACATCATCCGCAGCGCCGGCTCGCGATAGACAGTCTCTGCAAGGTGGGCACCCTTGAGCGCGATCGCTTGAATCCCGGCATTCTGGAAAGACTTGATGATCCTCACCAGCTCGATTCGGCGCAGCAGCGCTCTGGCGCTTGCTGAAAGATAAACATTCTTCAAGCTGTGCTGGTCTTCTTGAGGAATCTGATCAAAATCCCCCAGCTGCTTCATGCGCCTGTAAAAGACCGGACCCAGCCCGAACCAGACCGCACTTTTTACAACCTGTGACCACTCATCTGCGGTGATTTCATCTCGAACTTTGGAAGAGGTTCCATTCAGGTTGAGCAGCTGGCAGAGCTGTTCTGCGGGGCGCATGTTTTTCGTAATGGTTGTCTCCAGCGATTCTGGCATCAAACCTTGATTATAGCAAAAGAACCCGATTTGCCCATGATAAAATTGAAATTGTCAGGTTTTGTTAGGAATGGTTGTGGAAGAGTTTATCAGGATAATCCGATCTCTTTTATTTCTTTTCAATATATTCCCTCTGTGATAAAAAATATGAACGTATCCGAAGCCATCCACCTCAAAAGAGCAGTCCGAGAGTTCAAAGATGAACCGCTTCCAGAAGAAGTGATCCAGGCGATCCTCAATGCCGGAGGCGAGCGCAGTCGTCCAAGAATTCGCAACCCTGGCATTTCATCGCAATCCGCGATCGAGAACGGTTGAAAGCGCTGGCGGAGTGCGGGAATTGGGCAGGGCACCTGGCAGGGGCAGCGCTGGGCGTCGCGCTGCTCAGCTCGGACCCGGCTGCCAAATTCCAGACGATGTTCGACCTGGGACAGGCTGCCAGCTATATGCAGCTCGCAGCCTGGGAGCTTGGGGTCGGGTCGTGCCCGGCTTCGATCTACGAGCCGGAGAAAGCCCGCGAGCTTTTGGGCTTTCCAGCGGAACTGCATCTGCGGATCGCGCTTTCGTTTGGCTACCCGCTTGAAGACGACCGGCTTGTTGCACCGCCGCAGAAAGGCGGTCGAAAACCGCTGAGGGAATTCGTCCATTGGGAAAAGTGGTGATGGTTTTCAAGCAGAGAGCTGCTGAAACCGGGGATTAAATCCATTCGCACGGCGATGAAGGTTTTTTACTCCGACCACTTGCTCGTACCACTTCCGACCGGGCACCGCTTCCCAATGCCCAAATATGCGCTGCTCCATGAAGCCGTAGAAAAGGCGAGTTTTCCCGGCTTGGAGCTTTGCTCTTCAAGCCCGGCCAGCACCGATCAGATCCTGCTAGTTCATACCCAGGAATATGTTGAAAAAGTCATCAACGGGGGTTTAACCGATAAAGAGGTTCGCCGGATCGGTTTTCCATGGTCCCCTGAGCTGGTCGTGCGGTCGTTTGCATCTGTCGGCGGCACGATCGATGCCTGCCGGGCTGCGTTCCTTGACGGCCTGGCGGTCAACCTGGCCGGTGGGACTCATCACGCTTATCCTGACCATGGGGCAGGCTACTGCGTTTTCAATGATGTCGCAGTTGCGGCACGAGTCATGCAGTGCGAGACCGGCTTGAAAAGCATCCTGATCCTGGACTGCGATGTCCATCAGGGCAACGGGACTGCCGCGATCTTTGCCCAGGACGATTCGGTCTTCACGTTTTCTGTTCACGGAGAAAAAAACTTCCCCTTTCACAAAGAACAAAGCGATATCGATATCGCGCTTCCAGACGGCAGCGGGGATTCCGCATTTTTGGAAGCGGTCTACACAGGCGCAGAGCATGCAGCGGAGCGCTCCAGGCCCGAGCTGGTGATTTACATCGCCGGCGCGGATCCTTTTATGGAAGACCAGCTGGGCAGGCTGAAAATGACCAAGCATGGACTGGAAAGGCGGGACCGCTGGGTTTTGGATTTCTGCCGAAAGCGAGGTCTTCCGGCTGCGGTTGTGATGGGAGGCGGCTATGCCCACCAGGTTTTAGATGTTGTCGATATCCACCTGCAGACGATCCGGATTGCCGCGGAAATTGCTTCCCACCCTGATCTTTCGATAGACATGCGCGACTTTTCCGTGGACCCCTCGTAATCATAGTGAAAAGATCAGTTTCATAGGATTGGAGGGTACGATGACTGAACCGCGACCAAAACTTCGCCGCTCGCAAAGGAACCGGGTGCTTGCTGGTGTCTGCGGAGGCCTGGCAGAGTTTTTTGGGATCAGCCCATTCTGGTTCAGGCTGGCTTTTTTGCTCGCCTTGCTCCCAGGAGGAATCCCAGGATTCCTGGCTTATCTGATATTCTGGTTTATCATGCCAAGCGAATAGACCGTTGACATTTAATGGAATGTGAATTCCAGGGATCAGCCTGAGGACGAATCGCGACCACAGGGACGGCCAGACAGGTCGTCCCTGTGGATCTCTAAAGTTACCTTGAATCAAACCCCCTTGGTTATTTTTGAAATTCAAGCGACCTTTGGCTTCAAATATTCAACAATTTCTGCCACAGTGTTCAGCTTGCCGTAATCCTTCTCCGGGATATCGACCCCGAGCTTCGTGTTCAGGCTGATTAAAAAATTGAGGTGGTCGAACGAGTCGATATCCAAGGCTTCACGAAGATTGTCGTCAGGCTCGAGCTGGTTTACGGCTGATCCCGGCGCAATCTGTTCAACCAGCGTGCGTTCCAGTTCTTCATATCGCTGCTGTCGGGGCAGATAATCTTTTTTCATCACCTTGACGGCCTTGGCTATATTCTTGTCTTCCGGTTGCTCCTTCAGCCGCATATTCAGTTCTTCAATCTTCTTCTCGAGCTTCTCTGCATTCGGCCCCCCTCCGCAGCCCATCTCTTCCAGGTCTTTGTCACCGTATTCTTCGTTCTCGGCTTTGTTTTCCGCATCGATCTCTTTCAGCAACTCTTTGACCTTCTCCCGCAATCGCTTCTCGTACTTTTCCCTGCTCTTTGCCCACAACACCTTTTGCCGGTTCGCATTCGCCTCCACCTTCGTCCGATACACAAAGCCGTTCTCCAGCTTCAAATACCCTTCTTCCACCAGAAGCTCCAACACCGATTCGAACACTTCTTCGATCGCCCCTCTCATCTTTTCCCCGCGAAATCCATCGATTGTCCGAAAGTCCGGCCAGTTCCCCTGCTCAGCCACCTGAAGTTCGCGTTCTCCCGCAGCGCCTTGGCGATTTGCTGCGATGAGTAGATCCGTTGAGTATATGCATACACCAATACTTTCAGCATCATCTGCGGGTGATAGCTGCTTGTTCCTCCCCCTTTGTACTTCTTCAGCAACGGTTCTAGATCGATCTTGTCGATCGCTCGGTTCACTACCCGCACTACGTGCTCGGCCGGGATCAATTCATCCCAACTCGGCGGGATCAGGCTCGGTTGGGGCATTGTGTATGGGTTGAAGGTCGGTTCGGATGATTTTCGTTTCATACCCCCTATTGAATCAAACTTATCTTTAACGCGATAGGGGCTGACCAACTTTTTTTGGACAGCCCCCCCGTATTTGCAGATCTTGCGTTTCCTGATTTATTTCGCGCTGAAATACGCGACCAGCTGGTTCAGGGTCTTGAGCCTGGCGTATTCTTTCTCAGGAATCTCAACGCTCAGCTTTTCGTTCAACCCTGCCTGGATCTGCAGCTGGTCGAAAGAATCGATATCCAGCGTGGGCCCAATTTCATCGTCGCCTTTGAGGACGCTTGCGTCTATGCCGGGGACAGAGGCGTTCATCACGCCAATAATCAATTGTCTCAGCTCGCTCTCGTTCATAGCGTTTCAACCTCCTGTAATTTCTTGTTTAAGAGTTTCGAGGAACTGTCCGCCGCGGCGTCCGTCGGTGGCGCGGTGGTCGCCAGCAAGGGTGGTGCACATCACTGGACGGATGCCGATCATCCCGTTCTCTGCCCAGGGCTGGTCGATGACCTTGCCCATGCCCACCAGGGCGACTTGCGGTGGATAAATGACCCCAAAGACCTTGTCCACGCCGCGGTCGCCCAGGCTGGTGACAGTGATGGTGCCGTCAGTCAGCTCAGAGCTGCGCAGGCGACCGGCGCGTGTGCGCATGATCAAGTCGTTCAGGTCCTCACGCAACTCGTCCCAACTCTTCATGTCAGCGTTGTGGATGGCTGGTGTGATCAGCCCGCCCTGGCGCAGGGCGATCGCAAAGGAGATGTGGATCTCTTCGCTGATCACATGCTGGTCGTCCTTCCAGAAGCCGTTCAGCTCGGGCACTTCGGTGAGCGCCATTGCGACCGCTTTTATCAGAACGACTGCCAGCAGCAGGCGGTCCTTGACGGTGCGTTTGAGGTTTTCTTCCTCCAGCCAGCGCAGGGCATTGGTCATGTCGATGCGCGACTCCAGGTAGTAGTGAGGAATATCGCGGTTGGAGCGCGCCATCGCCGCGGCGATCGCGCCGACGCATGGCGGTTTGGAAGTCGGTTGGCTTCTTGGCCTCCGGGACGGGTGCAGGCGCTTGGGCGGGGGTAGGCTCCGCGGCTGGAGGTGCGGGTGATGGAGCTACCGATAGAGGAGGTGCGGGCGGTGGGGTTGCGGGTGCAGCAGCAGGAGCGGGTGTCGGCGCAGCTGGTGCCGCTTTGGCTTGCCTGGCAGCCCGCTCAATGTCGGTCCGCTGAATTGCCCCGCCAGGACCTGTCCCTACGACGGTGCTTATGTCCACGTTAAGCTCAGCGGCAATCTTGCGCGCCAGAGGTGAGACACGGGCACGCTCTCCTGCTCCTGCAGGAGTTGGGGCTGGGGCTGGCTCCTGCGCTGCCGGAGCGGGCACAGCCGGGGCTGGAGCCGCAGCTACCGGGGCAGGGGCAGGTTCAACGGCTTTGAGCAGGAGCAGAAGCCTTGGCGGCCATCTCCTGCGGGCTGAGCACCATCGCCATCGCCTTCCCAACCGGCACTTCTGCGCCAGGTTCGAGATAGATCTCAGAGACTACGCCGGCATCAAAGATCTCAATCTCGACCACCCCTTTTGCGGTCTCAACGACCGCCATGATATCTCCTTTCTTGACAGTGTCTCCGGGTTTAATTTTCCATTCCACAAGGGTGCCGGAATCCATGTCAGCACCCAGGCTTGGCATGTGAAATTCGCTCATCACTGCACCATCCTTTTCACAATATCGACGATCTTCTCGGGTTGAGGCAGGGCGGCTTCTTCCATGTGGTGCGAATAAGGCATGGGTACTTCAGCGCTGCACAGCCGCTCGACCGGCAGGTCCAGCTCGTAGAAGAGGTTCTCCATAATTCGGGAGCTGATCTCGGCAGAAAGCGAGCCGCTGCGCCAGCCTTCTTCGACAATCAAGGCGCGGTGGGTCTTACGGACCGAGTTGAAGATGGTCTCGTCATCCAGCGGGCGGAGCACGCGCAGGTCTACAACCTCGATCGAGATGCCTTCGGCGTCCAGCATTTCGGCCGCTTTCATGGACTTGGGCAGGCATGAGCCGTAGGTGAATACGGAGACATGGTCGCCCGGGTGGCGGACGGCGGCATGTTCAATATCCACTTCTGGAGGCGGGATCGGGCAGAAAGCCCGGCATGTTGTACATCATCTGCTGCTCGAAGATGAGCACCGGGTCGGGGTCCTTAAGGCTGGCCAGAGCATGCCGTAGGCATCGGGGATGGTGGCGGGAGTGAGGATCTTGATGCCCGGGATATGGGCATACCAGCCTTCCAGGCTGTGGGCGTGTTGGGCGCCCAGCTGGCGACCGGCACCGGTGGCCATGCGGATTGTCACTGGCACGTTGAACAGCCCGCCTGACATGTGCAGCAGGGTAGCGGCAGTATTCAGGATCTGATCGAGTGCCAGCAGGCTGAAGTTGACGGTCATGATCTCCACGATCGGGCGCATGCCGCCCATGCTGACACCGATGCCGATCCCGGCGATGGTCAATTCGAGCAGCGGCATGTCGCGGACCGCTCGGGGCCGAATTCATCGAACATACCCTTGCTGACTGCGAAGCAGCCGCCATAGCGGCCTACATCGGCGCCCATCAGGAAGACCTTTTCGTCCGCGATGCATCGCGGCGCGCATGCCTTCTCGGCACGCATCACGGTAATTCATTTTGATCATTTTGGGTTCGTGCGCTCATGGCTGGGTCCTTTCGGTAGTAGACAAAGCGGGTCAGGTCTTCAACGTGCTTCCCAGGGGGATTCTTCTGCAAAATCGACTGAGTGCTGCACAACCGCGGCAACATCTTGCTTCGATCGCCGCGAGCTCGGCATCCGTCAGCAGTTTCTCGCTCTTTGAGAAAATCGATAAACAGGATGATTGGGTCGCGTTTCTTGTGCTTCCTGGACCTCGGCTTTGTCGCGGTAGAGTTCGGCGTCGAACATGGAGTGCGGTCGGAAGCGGTAGGTGATGGCCTCGATGAAGTAGGGGCCTTTGCCGGCGCGGATGTGGTCTACGGCTTTCTTGGTCTCTCGCTCGACCTCCAAGGACATCATTGCCGTCGATCTGCACGGCGGGTATTTTATAGCAGGCGGCTTTTTCGGCGATGTTGGTGTTGGAAGAGTGGTACTTCGACGCGGTGCCCATGCAGTACAGGTTGTTCTCGCAGATGAACAGGGTGTTCGTCTGCCAGAGCACGGCCATGTTGAGCAATTCGTGGAACTCGCCTTCAGGCGTGGCGCCTTCGCCAAAGAAGAGACTGTCACGTTCGGTTTGTTCTGCATCTTGTCAGCTAGCCCAAAACCCACCGCCGAGCGGCAGGTGGCTGCAGACGATGGCGTTGCCGCCGTAGAAGTTGGTGGCCTTGTCGAACAGGTGCATGGAGCCGCCGCGGCCGCGTGCGCAGCCGGTCACTTTGCCGTACATCTCGGCCATGATCGCGTCGGCGCTCACACCGCGCGCCAGGGCATGCCCGTGCTCGCGGTAGGTGGCGATGACGCAGTCTTCGGCGTCAGGTATGGCCATCACACCGGTGGCGATGGCTTCTTCGCCAATATACAGGTGCAGAAAACCCGCGGATCTTGGTGGCTTGGTACAGCTCGGCGGCCTTTTCCTCGTAGCGCCGGATCAGCACCATCGTGGCGGAGCAGGTGAAGCAGGTGCTCTTTGTCATTCCTTTTTCTTTGGCTATTGCGGGTGTTTTGTTTGCGTTCATCCGTGTGTCTCCAGTGTTGATGTATCGCCCTCGGGCAGTCCAAGCTCGCGGGATTTGAGCAGGCGGCGCATGATCTTGCCGCTGCGGGTCTTGGGCAGGTACTCCACGAACTCGATCTCCTTAGGAGCGACAGCCGAGCCGAGCTTTTTGCGTCCAAAGCCCATCAGCTCGTTGCGCAGCTCTTCGCTGGGTTGATGACCTGGTTTGAGGGCCACAAAAGCCTTGACCAGCTCGCCAATGACGGGGTCGGGTTTGCCGATCACGCCTGCTTCAGCAACGGCAGGGTGCTCAAGCAGGGCGCTTTCGACCTCGAATGGGCCTACCATGTGACCGGCAGTTTTGATGATGTCGTCGGCGCGGCCGATGAACCAGTAATAACCGTCATCATCGCGCTCGGCCAGGTCGCCGGTGATGTACCAGCCGCCGACAAAGCATTTCTTGTAGCGCTCTTCGTCGTGGAGGTAGCCGCGGAACATGGATGGCCAGCCCGGTTTTAGCGCCAGCTCGCCTTCGACGGAAGGTTGGTTCCTCGATCGTCGACGTTCCCGTCTCTCATCCCGGTGCACGATGGCGGGGGTGATGCCGGGCAGCGGGCGGCCCATCGAGCCGGGGCGGATATCCATGACGTTGTAGTTGGAGATCATGATCCCGCCGGTCTCGGTCTGCCACCAGTTGTCGTGGATGAACAGTTTGAGGACTTCTTTGCCCCAGACCACTGCCTCCGGGTTCAGGGGTTCGCCCACGCTGGCAGAGAAGCGCAGGTGGCTGAGGTCATACAGCTCGAGCGGGTTTGATGTCCAGGCGCATCAGCCGGCGGATGGCGGTGGGGGCGGTGTACCAAACAGTCACCTTTTGATCCTGCAGGATGCGGTACCAGCGCTCGGGGTCGAACTCGGCTTCGTCGACGATGTTGGTCACACCGTGCAGCAGCGGGGCGATGATGCCATAGGAGGTGCCGGTCACCCAGCCGGGGTCCGCCGTGCACCAGAAGACATCGTCCGGGTGCAGGTCGAGGGCGTATTTGGCGGTCATGTAGTGGACGATGACCGCTTTGTGGACATGGATGGCGCCCTTGGGCATGCCCGTGGTGCCGCTGGTGAAGTGCAGGCAGGAAAATCTTCCGGGTCGGTGGGTGGAATGGTGAATCGGGGGAGGCTTTCTCCATCAGCCTGGGGAGCGAGAGCACGTTTTCTTCCAGATCTTCTTCGGCATCGGCGATCAGGATGGTCTTCAATTCCGGCAGCGCGGTCGCCAGATCCGACGATCTTGTTCTTGTACTGCACTGGGTGGTGACCAGGATTTTTGCGTCGCCGCGCATCAGGCGCTGGAAGATCGGCTCGGGTCCAAAGGCTGAGAAGAGCGGGCAGAACACGCTGGTGTTCTTCAAGGCGCCCAGGGCGGCGATGTAGAGAGAGGGGATGCGCCCGGCAAGGACGGCCACCCGGTCACCCTTTCCCACGTCAAACTTGCGCAGCAGGTTGGCGAAGCGGTTGGTCTGCTCCTTCAGGTCGCCGTAGGTGAAATCCTTGACTCACTTCGCTTGCGCGCCCCAGCCAGCGCAGGGCAACTGTGTCCGCAGGGGTCCATTGGCGTGGCGGTCCACTGCTTCATGGGCGATGTTGTAGCCGCCTGCCGTCGGGAAGCCGGTCGAGCTCTTTGAGGATCTGATCCCAGCTGAACTCCTGGTATGTCTTGGAGTAGTCCAGCAGGTTGGGTGGGGCTTTCCAATCGGAAGGGACTTTGTGGATCGTTTTAAACTCCATATATACCTCCTGAACAAAAAAATTGACGCTTTCGGGTCTGTTTCCAGAGATGGTGAAAAAAGGGGTGTTATGGTAGGGCGGAAATTTGGCGTTTTTAGAAGATGTTTTTTCTCCTTATCGATCCCTGTCAAAATGACCAAAAAAAACAGTCGCAGAAGGAATCTGCGGCTGTTTTGAAGCAACGATGGGAGGTCGATGAAAGACCTCTTCCGCCTTCGATGTACGGCGTTGATAATGAAGAATTGTACTTGATGGATGGATTCGGTCTGCTCGCTATTATAGCATTAATTGTGAAAATTGGAACATAATCGTGAAAAAATTTACAGAGTGTCTGGGGTTACCCCAACGGGGTAACCCCTTAATCCCCCTGGCAACCACTATATAGACACAAATGTTCTATTTATAATATCGCATCTTGTTCAATGGAGATCACGATGCGAGTTAAACGCCAGGTGTCGCGAGTGCGGTCGAACTCTACCTTGAAGGGCGGGATGGAACCTGTGAGATCTGCCTCGCCGCAACAGTCCGGCGGAAGCGGGTGAAGCCGCTTCGATGTTTGTGTGGAAAAGTCGCCGTAGAAATCATCATTGGAGGGGTTCTGAACCCTGAGGGAGAGCCGATGGACGTTGAGATCCTCCTGTGCCGGGCTTGTTTGATCCTGGAGCAGGAGCTGGAGTCTGAAGAAAAACATTCTCCACCCCCGGGAGGACCCAATCCGATTTCAATAAAAGTCGTCGAAAGTCTGCCCAGGCCGGAAGCTGTCCTCCGCGGCAGGAAAATATCCTGACCCGGAGATTGCGAATATTTGACCGGATCGCTATAATAGGGCGAGAAGGAGATTTTCCATGTGGTTCAATCCACTCATCATTTTACTGCTCAAGTCACCGCTTCATCCAATCCTCAGCAATGACACGATGTTGGTCAGCTACACCGGTACGAAAAGCCGGAAGCGGATTTCCTTACCGGTCAATTTTGCTCGCCTGCACGATCAACTTTACTCAACCAGCTTCCAGCATCGCACATGGTGGAGATTCTTCAGAACCGAGGCGCCTGCCGAGCTTTTGATCGCGGGGGAGAAGCTCCAGGCTGTGGGTCGGGCCTACCCCAGCTCGCCAGCATCTGCAGAAAAACTGGCTGAACTGGTCAGAATTAACCCCGTCTACGCCAAATATCTAAATATCCAGCTCGATCCGGATGGAAATCCTGACAAGGATGATGTCTTTCGTGCAGCAGAGGATCGGGTGGTCATTCAATTCCAGATCCTTCAAAATAACGTGTGAGGTGAAAGAATGGAAAAACTGGATTTACGTAAATCAATGAAACGATTGTATTCGCCCTCATCGAAGAATGTCGAGCTGGTCGAAGTCCCCGAATTGAGTTTTGTGATGATTGATGGGATCATCGAAGACAACAGCGGTCCAGGTGGTTCCCCTGCTTTCAAGGAGGCCTTGCAGGCGCTCTACGGCATCTCGTATACGCTGAAATTTGCATCGAAGCAGCACAAAGAGAACCCGATTGATTATAAAGTGATGGCGCTTGAGGCCTTATGGTGGGTGGCAGGAGAGGATTTCGACATCACTCGTCCCGAAGGTTGGAGGTGGACGGCAATGATGGTCCAGCCCGATCACATCACCCCAGCGATGTTCACAGAGGCTAAATCCCAGCTGTCCAGAAAGCGCGGCACTCCATCTGTAGAAAAATTGAGATTTGAACGCTTCGAAGAGGGATTATGCATGCAGATCATGCATATCGGGCCTTATTCGACAGAACCCGCAACGGTTGCCAGGATGAAACAGTTCGCAATCGATAACGGTTTCAACCGGAGCGGTCGCCATCACGAGATTTACCTGGGCGATCCGCTTCGATCAGAACCGGAGAAGCTAAAAACCATCCTCCGCCAACCGGTGGAAAGGGTATAACCATTCAAAATAAGAGGATTGGTGTAAATAAAGAAAGGCGGCAAAAAATGCCGCCTTTCTTTCCCAGTCGGGGCGCCCGGATTTGAACCGGGGACCTCTGCGACCCGAACGCAGCGCTCTAGCCGGGCTGAGCCACGCCCCGAATTGGGCCCAATTAGGGTGTAAAGCGAGCGAATTATAATCTACGCCACACCCTTTGGCAAGTGCGATTCAGGAAATATCCGTTATAATTCCTTGGCGCTCATCCAGCACGCATCCGCGGGTTTCTGCAGGTCCCTGGGGAGTCCTAAAATCGATCAAGAATCGTATAGAGAGGTTTATTCATGAGTGATAAAAAAGTTCGTGTCGCCATTATTGGCGTTGGGAACTGCGCCTCGTCGCTGGTCCAGGGTGTGCATTTCTACCGCGACACGAAGGAAGACGACCGCATTCCCGGCTTGATGCATGTCAACCTGGGGGGCTACCATGTGAACGACATCGAGTTTTCGGCTGCATTCGATGTCGTGGATACCAAAGTGGGTCTGGATTTGAGTGAAGCGATCGGAGCTTACCCGAACAACACCTACAAATTCGCGCCTGTTCCAAACCTTAACGTGCCAGTTAATCGCGGTATGACCCACGATGGCCTGGGAAAATACCTGTCACAGATCGTCAAAAAAGCCCCGGGTCCGACCTCGGATATTATTGGCATCCTGAAGAGACACCCAGACCGATGTTGTAGTGAGTTTTTTGCCAGTCGGATCGGAAATGGCTACCAAGTGGTATGTCGAGCAGATTCTCGAAGCAGGCTGCGCCTTTGTAAACGGGATCCCGGTTTTCATTGCCAGCTCAGAATATTGGGGTGGTCGCTTCCAGCGAACACGGCCTCCCGATCATCGGTGACGATGTTAAAAGCCAGCTGGGCGCCACGATCTTGCACCGCGTCTTGACAAACCTGTTTGTGGATCGCGGCGTGCGGTTGGACCGCACCTACCAGTTAAATTTTGGCGGCAACACGGACTTTATGAATATGCTGGAGCGAGAGCGGCTGGAATCGAAGAAAATTTCCAAGACCGGCGCCGTCACCAGCATGCTGCCTTATCAGCTGCCAGAGAAGGACATCCACGTTGGTCCAAGCGACTACGTCCCGTGGCTGACAGACCGAAAATGGTGCCACATCCGGATGGAAGGCACGACCTTTGGTGATGTCCCCCTCAACCTTGAAGCCAAGCTGGAAGTCTGGGATTCACCAAACTCGGCAGGCGTCATTATCGATGCTGTCCGCTGTGCAAAACTGGCGTTGGACCGCGGTCTTTCCGGGCCGTTGATTGGTCCATCCTCTTATTTGATGAAAACACCTCCCAAGCAGTTCAGAGATGAGATCGCCCGCCAGATGATCGAAGCCTACATCCGCGGTGAGGAATGAAAAATATCGTTATGATATAATTCTCCCTCCAAAAACCATTTGCTGAATAAGCTATTCTTATTGAAGGTGATAATCAGGAGAAACGCCTATGTCTGGACATTCCCACTGGGCAACCATCCGCCGAAAAAAAGGTGCTGCGGACGCCAAGCGCGGCCAGTTGTTTACAAGACTTGCTCGTGAAATCGTGATTGCGGCCCGAGAAGGCGGCGGTGATCCCAACTCGAATATGCGCCTGCAGTTTGCCGTTGATCGCGCCCGGGCAAATAATATGCCCAAGGATAACATCGAAAGGGCGATCAAGCGCGGCACAGGTGATTCCAAAGAGGGCAATGCATTCGAAGAAGTAGCTTACGAAGGGTATGCGCCGCACGGCATTGCCTTGATCATTTCAGTCGTCACTGATAACCGTAACCGTTCGGTTGCTGAAATCCGTCATGTCCTCAATCGTTACGGCGGGAGCATGGCTGAAGCGGGCTCGGTATCCTGGCAGTTCAAACGAATCGCTTCGTTCGGTTTCGACCAGGGAAAACTTGACGAGGATAAAATCTTTGAGCTGGCGGTGGACGCTGGAGCGGATGATGTCACCTTCTCAGATGGTTGGGTTGAGATCATCGGACCGGTAGAGGCCTTCAAGTCGATCGGCGATGCGTTGAAAGCTGCTAATATCCATCCCGAAGACGCCGAGCTCCGGATGAGTCCAAACATGGAAACAGAGCTGGATGACGGCGATACCGTCCAGGTCCTCAAGATGATCGAAACGCTGGAGGAGCTGGATGATGTTCAATCCGTGTATTCCAACCTTTCCATCTCTGAAATCCGCGCTTGCCCAGCTCGAGGCGGCCTGATCGGAATGCTGGTCATCGGAGTTGACCCGGGGACTGCAACGACAGGCTATGGATTGGTGTGTGAGGAGAGCGACGGCAGCCTGCATGCAGTAGATTATGGGGTGGTAAGAACACCTGCAAATCTACCGATGCCGATGCGTCTCCTTGAGCTGCACCAGAAAATGCAAGAAATCCTCCTTCTCCACCGCCCTCAAAGCGGCGCGGTGGAGAAGCTTTTTTTTCATAGTAACGTCACGACGGCCATCAGCGTGGGTCAGGGGCGGGGAGTTGCAATTCTCGCGCTGGCAGAGGCAGGGCTGCCTGTTGCCGAATATGCTCCGTTGGAAATCAAGCAGGCTGTAGCTGGTTATGGTGGAGCTGATAAGAACCAGGTCCAGCATATGGTTCGGGCGATTCTGGGTATGAAAGAGCTGCCCAGCCCGGATGACGCCGCTGACGCTCTGGCTGTTGCGATCTGCCACATCCACAGCGCCCGCATCCGGCAGCTCAGCGAAGGATGAGCTGTCTGGCTGCTGATCTGGACGATAAAAGTTAAAGGCTGGAAATGATTGCGATTTTGAATGGGCGCATTCTGGAAAAAACCTCGGATTGCCTGATCGTTGGAGTTGGAGGGGTTGGGCTGCAGGTTTTTGTTCCCAATCCGCTGCGCGACCAGGTTCATCCCGGTGATGAAATTTTCCTGCACACCTATCTGGTTGTCCGGCAGGATTCTCTGAGTTTGTTTGGCTTCGAATCCAGGGAGGAGCGAGAGCTCTTCCTGCTGCTGCTTGGCGTGGATGGAATCGGCCCGAAATCGGCACTGGGAGTGCTGTCCGTGCTGACTCCGGATTCGATCCGCAGGGCAATTTTTCATGAGCAGCCCGAAGTATTCACCCGGGTCCCCGGGATTGGAAAAAAGACCGCTCAAAAAATTCTGCTGCAGCTCCAGGACCGAATCCCGGCGCTGACCGGGTTAGAGGCAGCTGCTCCATTCTCCGATGCAGATGCTGAGGTGCTATCTGCATTAACTGCTTTAGGTTACAGCGTGGTAGAAGCCCAGGCCGCGCTGCAGTCCATCCCGCGCGATGTCCCCCAGGATGTGGAAGCAAGGTTGCGGGCCGCATTGGCTTATTTTGCCTAAGAGCCAGGCGAGAAATGCATCCGGAGTAAAAAATTCAGGAGGTCTTCATGCTTATCGAGAACAAGAAAATTGCATTTATTGGACCTGGGGCAATGGCTGAGGCGATAATTCATGGGATCATTCGTCGGGAAGTCGCTCCAGCCGAAGCACTCCTGGCAGCAGGTCCGGAAGAAGACCGGTTGGTAGAGCTGAACTTAAAATATCGGATACAGACATTCTCTGAAAACGGGAAAGCTGCATCACAGGCAGATGTAGTGGTGCTATCGGTGAAACCGCAAGTTCTTGACCGGGTTCTTGACGGTTTGAATGGAGCTGTCCGGACGAATGCGCTCGTACTTTCGATCGTCGCGGGCGCCTCGATCGAAAAAATTACCAGGGGGATGGGTCATTCGTTAGTTGTGCGCTCAATGCCCAATACCCCTGCTCAAATTGGCGAGGGGATCACCGTCTGGACCGCGTCTCATGGTGTCAGCGAGGACCAGATGGCGATTGCGCGCGGTATCCTCGGTGCGCTCGGCCAGGAAATCTATGTCGAGGAAGAGACATACCTGGATATGGCCACCGCACTTTCTGGAACCGGCCCGGCTTATGTATTTTTATTCATGGAAGCAATGGTCGATGCTGGCGTCCATCTTGGTTTTCACCGCCGGATTGCCGAGCAGCTGGTCGCGCAGACCGTACGCGGCTCGGTGGATTACTTCACCATGCGCGAAGACCCGGTCCACCTGGCAAGGCTGCGCAACGAAGTGACATCTCCAGGAGGGACATCTGCAGCGGCGCTGTACTATCTGGAAAAGGCTGGATTTCGCACGGCAATCTCGCGTGCGATCTGGGCAGCCTATGAACGATCGATCGAGCTTGGACGGGGAGCGAACAGCAAACCACTTGAGGAGCATCCCTGAGGCGGGTTCAAAACTGGACAAGATAAGCTCTTTCAGGTATCATTTGGCAGATACCCAGGCTTTTAAGGTATTCGAAAAAGGACTCATTTTTCCGGAGGCATCATGTCAGATCTGATCCGTGAAATTACCGCCGATCTGCAAGGCCAGATCGATACTTTTCAACCCGACTACAGTGTACAGGATGTCGGAAATGTTGTCGAAGCCGGGGATGGCATCGCGCGCGTCCGCGGTCTGGCAGATGTGCGGTCTCAAGAGCTTATTGAATTCGCTAACGGCGTCAAGGGGATCGCTTTCAACCTGGAGAGCGAAAACGTCGGCGTGATCATCTTGGGCGAGTATTCGAAAATTGAAGAGGGGATGGAAGTCCGCACGACCGGGCGGATCGCCTCGGTCCCTGTTGGAGATGGTCTGATCGGCCGGGTAGTAAACGCCTTGGGAGAACCGATTGACGGAAAAGGACCGCTGAAATATGACAGCTTTAGACCGATCGAGCGGATCGCACCTGGGGTTGTCGCCCGGAAAGATGTCGATACGCCGGTGCAAACCGGACTGAAAGCTATCGATGCCATGATCCCAATCGGGCGAGGACAACGCGAGCTGATCATCGGCGACCGGCAGACGGGAAAGACTGCCCTGGCGCTGGATACCATCCTCAACCAGAAAGGGAAGGATCTTTTCTGCATTTACGTGGCGATCGGTCAAAAGAAAGCGGCTATCGCCCGGACAGTTGCTCTGCTTGAGCGGTTTGGCGCGATGGATTACACAATCGTCGTCTCTGCCGCCGCCGATGAGCCTGCCGCGCTCCAATACATTGCACCTTATTCAGGCTGCGCGATGGGAGAGGAGTTCCTTGAGACTGGTCGTGATGCACTGGTGATCTATGATGACCTATCCAAACACGCCTGGGCTTACCGCCAGGTTTCGCTCCTGCTGCGCCGCCCTCCCGGTCGGGAGGCTTACCCCGGGGATATCTTTTACCTCCATTCCCGCCTGTTGGAACGAGCTGCCCGGGTATCTGATGATTATTTAATCGTCCAGAATGAATTTGAAGGCGCCCTTGCGGACCGCTCTGACAGCGTTGATGGACAGGTCTTCAGCGGGCCGCTAGCGCTTCATCATGTCCAGGAAGCCGTAAAAGCGAAGGACGATCCTGAAAAATACAGGCATTGTAAACTTCGCGGCTCTGGCGGTTCTCTGACAGCGCTCCCGATTATTGAGACCTTGCTGGGGGACGTTTCGGCATATGTCCCGACAAATGTGATCTCGATCACCGACGGCCAGATTTATCTCGAGGGCAACCTGTTCTATGCCGGCATCCGACCGGCGGTAAACGTGGGCATCTCGGTTTCTCGAGTGGGCGGCGACGCGCAGACAAAGGCGATGAAGCAGGTTGCTGGCCGTTTACGCCTCGATATGGCCGCCTTCCGCGAGCTGGCAGCCTTTGCCCAATTCGGCTCGGACCTGGATAAATCGACCAAGTCCCAATTAAATCGCGGGCAGCACCTTCAGGAAATCTTGAAGCAGCCCCAATATGAGCCGATGTCGCTTAAAGATCAGGTAATCGTCATCTTTGCGGGCACACAAGGATATGCAGACTCTGTATCCCTCGACCGGATGCGGGCCTGGGAAACCGCCTTGCTGCGGTACATGGAGTCCTCCCATCCAGAGATTGGCGCAGATATTGCGGATAAAAAGCGGATCTCAGATGAAAATATGAACGCACTCCGCGCCGCGCTGGAAGCGTTTAATTCAACCTGGCAGTAAGAATCCATTCGCCATCCTCGCAGGCATCTCCGGGGTGGATGGTAAGGGATAAATCATGGCAAATGCAAGAGAAGTTCGCCTTCGGATACGCAGTGTAAAGAACATCGCCCAGGTCACCCGGGCGATGCAGGCGGTCAGCGCAAGCAAAGTCCGCAAATCGATGCAGGCGATGATGAACACCCGACCTTATGCCACGAAAGCCTGGCAGGTATTAACCCACATTGCCGGTCAACCGGGTCGTGAGACGCTCCATCCGCTGTTAACCCACCGGGATGAGGTCAGGAACATCTTGATTGTCCTGATCACGGGGGATCGAGGGCTCGCCGGAGCGTATAACACAAATATTGTCCGGCATACGATCCAGAGATTTGGAAAATCCCCGGTTCCAGTAAGCTTTGTCACTGTCGGCAGAAAAGGGCGGGATTTGATGATCCGGCGCCGTCAAAAGGTTATTGCCGAGTTCAGCAACCTGCCCGCCGCACCCTCTTTCGCAGATGTTTCTGCGATTGGACGACTTGCGGTCGACCACTTTTTAACTGGTGATGTCGATGAGGTGTATCTCGTCTATACCCATTTTGTGAACCTGGTCCACCAGGAGCCGGCCATGAAAAAACTTCTGCCGCTGGAAGTGACTGCGGGTGGAGATAGGGTGGTCGAATTCTCACCAGCCCATCGCAGCCTGGCAGCGGCGTATATTTACGAGCCAGGCCAGACCCAGATCCTGGATGAGATCATCCCTCGTTTCACCGCCCTCCAGGTCTACCAATCGATCATGGAATCGCTGGCAAGCGAGCACGCTGCACGAATGGTTGCGATGAAGCACGCCACAGACAGTGCTACGGAACTGGCAGAAGCGCTGCAGTTAGAATATAACAAAGCCCGTCAGCAGACGATCACCAGCGAGATCCTGGATATCGCCGGCGGAGCAGAAGCTCTCATGCAAGCTGAGTGATCCAGCTTTGCTTGGTTACGGAGGCAGGAATGGCAAGAGTAAAAGGTACGATTGCGCAGGTCATGGGCGGGGTAGTCGATGTCGAGTTTCCCGCGCAGAACTTGCCTGATATTTATGAAGCGATCGAAGTTCCGCGCGATTCAGATCAACCGCTGATCCTGGAGGTGCAGAAGCACCTTGGGAACAATTGGGTGCGAACGGTAGCGATGGATGCGACGGACGGCCTGAAACGCGGCGTCCCCGCTTTTTCAACCGGCGCTCCAATCATGGTGCCGGTCGGTGAGAACACGTTGGGAAGGGTATTCAACGTTCTCGGCAACCCAGTGGATGGGCTTGGCCCAGTCGATGCAAAAGTCTATTATCCGATCCACCGGCTGGCCCCGCCTTTTGCTGAGCAAACGACGCGGGTAGAGGTTTTCGAGACCGGGATTAAGGTGATCGATCTGATCGCGCCTTTCACCAAAGGCGGCAAGACGGGTATTTTTGGCGGGGCGGGTGTCGGAAAAACGGTTATCATCCAGGAGCTGATCCGCTCCATCGCGATCGAGCATCAGGGCAATTCTGTATTTGCCGGTGTCGGCGAGCGCACCCGTGAAGGCACTCAGCTGTACCGAGAAATGCAGGAATCCGGCGTGATGAAAGACACGGTGATGGTGTTTGGACAGATGAACGAGCCTCCCGGCGTTCGTCTGCGCGTGGCGCTCTCGGCTCTCTCGATGGCTGAATATTTCCGCGATCAGGGCAGGGATGTTCTGCTCTTTATCGATAACATCTTCCGGTTTTCAATGTCAGGTTCAGAAGTGTCCGCGCTGCTGGGCCGGATGCCGTCTGCAGTCGGATACCAGCCAACCCTGGCTACCGAGATGGGCGAGCTGCAGGAAAGGATCACCTCCACGCATACCGGCTCGATCACTTCTATGCAGGCCGTCTATGTACCAGCCGATGACTACTCCGATCCAGCGCCAGTGGCAACATTCACCCACCTGGATGCGACGATCGCTCTCGAGCGCTCGATTTCTGAAAAGGGAATTTACCCGGCTGTCGATCCGCTCGGCTCAACCTCCCGCATCCTGGATCCAAATATCGTCGGCCTGGATCATTACACGACGGCCCGTGAGGTTCAACGAGTGCTACAGCGATACAAAGACCTGCAAGACCTGATTGCAATCCTTGGGGTGGATGAGCTGGGTGAGGAGGACAAGCTGATTGTCTCGCGAGCGCGAAAGATCGAGCGTTTCTTCTCTCAACCGTTTTTCGTCGCCCAGCAGTTCACCGGGCGTGAAGGCCGCTACGTTCCATTGCGCGAGACGGTGAGTGGTTTCCGCGAAATCCTGGACGGGAAGCACGATGATTTACCCGAAAGCGCTTTTATGATGGTTGGCTCGGTCGATGAAGCGGTGGAACAGGCCGAACGCATGGCGAAGTCGGGATAGAACAGCCCTGGAGCGCCTGGACCCTTCCTGACAGGGCGCTTTGAAAGGACGGAGCGATGACTATTCGTTGCGAAATCGTTTCTCAAGATCGAATGGTATATGAAGGGGATGCCGATATCGTCATTATTCCGGGTGAGGCGGGGCAGATGGGTGTACTCCCAAACCACGCCCCTTTGTTATCAACTCTGAAATATGGGATTCTTACTGTCCGGAGCCAGGGGAAAGAAGAACACTTCACAGTTGCTGGCGGAATCGTCGAGGTACAGCCCGAGATCATTACCGTGCTCGCGGACGCAGCTGAAAACGTGTATGAAATTGACCTTGCGCGTGCATCAGCTGCTCGGAAGCGAGCGGAAGAATTCCTTGCAAAAGGCTTGCCTCCTGACACAGATTCCTACATGAAAATGGAAGCTGCATTAAAACGTTCGAACCTTCGCATCGAAGCCGCCCGTCGATACGGCCGCGGCCAGCCGGTGATGCGCATTTCTGGAATTGAAACCGGATCGGAAAAGCGAGAAAACGAGTAAATTATGCCTCTTTTTCCCATGAATTGGGAATTGACCTGGGCACATTTTTCTCTCGGGTGGCCGAGGGGAATCAGATTGTCCTCCAGGAGCCTACCGTCGCGGCAATCGTAATCAGCGAGCAAAAAATGGTCGCCTGGGGCCAGGAAGCCCAGGATATGCTCGGCAAGGTCCCAGATTCCCTGGAAGTGACCCGCCCGCTTATCAACGGCGTGATTGCGGATTATGAAGTGACGGAATATTTGCTTTCCGCGCTGCTTAAAAACTCTCGGGTCCGCTGCGGATTTTTGGACCCCACGTAATGGTGACCGTTCCTTATGGGGTCACCAGCGTCGAAAGCAGGGCGGTCCACGAGGCCACACTTCAAGCGGGAGGTCGTGAGGCGTATCTTGTCCCTCAACCGCTGGCAGCCGCATTAGGAGTGGATTTGCCGATCGGGACGCCTTCGGGGAACATGTTGATCTGCCTGGGCGGTGGAGCCACTCAGGCAGCCGTGATGGCCATGTATGGGATCGTCTCGGCGGAAACCCTGCGCGCCGGAGGGATGGCGCTCGACGAAGCGATCATCGGATATGTTCGCAAGAAATTTGGCTTAATCATTGGACAGCTGACAGCCGAACAGGTGAAAATCCGAATTGGCGCTGCCGTTCCGCAGGATGAAGAGCAATCGATCGAGATCCAGGGTCAGGACCAGGTCAGCGGCCTGCCGCGACCGGCAACGCTGACGACGGGTGAGGTGGTCGAAGCGCTGGAAGATCCCCTGCACGACATCATCGATACAGCCCGCCGGGTCCTCGAAAAAACGCCGCCGGAGCTGGTCTCTGATATTATCGACCGCGGCGTTGCGCTCACCGGCGGAGGTGCGCTGCTGCGCGGGATCGACAAATTAATGACAAAAGAACTCGGGATCCCCGCCTACCGCGTCGATAACCCCACCGTCTGTACGGCGATCGGAGCTGCTCGAGCCCTGGCGATGTACCCGATTATCAAGCGCAATCTTCCCCAGGTCTGACCAACCAATCAGAATTGAGTGTGTGCAGCGTTTTGTGACGGCGGCACTCACTTTCTATCTATTCTTTCTTCTCTGTGTCTTTGCGCGTTTTCGGGTTGTGGACTATTCCAAGTAGTACGTCATCCGCTGCAGGTGGATGGAAGGATCTACGTTTTGGACATATACTCCCACAGGGACGTTCAGGCTGATGGGTGCATAGTTCAGGATTGCCCTGATCCCAGCTTCGACCAGTTCATCTGTGACTTTCTGAGCATCTCCCGCTGGGACCGCGATCATCGCGATCTTGATCCCCGCAGCGCGGATCGACTCGCTGATTTGACTGGTGTCCTGGATGAGGCAGTCGCCGATTCGGTTCCCGACCTTCTGCGGATCTGTGTCGAAGATCATTCGAACGTTGAAACCTCGATCTGTAAAACCGCGGTATCGGACGATCGCACTGCCGATTCCACCTGCACCAACGACCGCAACGTCCCAATCGTGGTTGATGTGCAAGATTTTTTCCAATTGCTCGATCAGATAAGGAATGTGATAACCGGTCCCTTGTTTTCCGAACTCGCCGAACTGGGAGAGATCTTTACGGATCTGCGCTGCAGAGATTCGCAGCCTTTCGCCCAGCTCTTGCGACGAGGTCACCTGCCTGCCTTCCCGAGCCATCCGCTGAAGCGAGCGAAGATATGCCGGCAGCCTTCCTACCACGATATCGGGGATCTGCTTGGTGTTCATCTGTCCTCCTCCGGAACTATTCTCGAATGTACCATAAAACGCGAGATTGTGCAATTCCCCACAAGTTCAGGACAATAATAGAACAGGGTATAATCTTTAGCATGTTCATCGATCAGGCAGATATTTTCATTCATTCGGGCAAGGGAGGCGACGGCGCTGTTCACTTCCGTCGTGAGAAATATGTCCCCCGCGGTGGACCGGACGGCGGAGACGGCGGGCGAGGCGGTGATGTGATCCTGCAGGTGGACCCCAGGTTGAACACGCTAATTGCCTTTCGCCAGAAATCGCGATTTCGTGCCCAGGATGGAGGCAACGGCGCCAAGCAAAACATGACCGGTCGCTCGGCTGAGCCGCTGATCATTCGAGTGCCTGCTGGAACAGTCGTGTTTGAAGCGTTGAGCGGCGAGCTGCTTGGCGATCTGGTGGAACCAGAAAGCACATTGGTCGTTGCGAAGGGCGGACGAGGCGGTCGCGGGAATTCCCGTTTTGCCAGCTCGACCCATCAGGTGCCGATGATCGGCGAAAAAGGCGAGCCGGGCAAGGAGCGCAGGCTTCATCTGGAATTGAAGCTGATCGCAGATATTGGGATTATCGGGGTGCCGAATGCTGGAAAATCAACCCTGCTGTCGGTCGTCACCAACGCCAAACCCAAAATCGCCGATTATCCGTTTACAACCCTGGATCCCACTTTGGGCGTCGCCAGGCTGGATGATGAAACCACGCTGGTTATAGCCGACATCCCTGGCCTGATCGAAGGCGCCCACCGCGGGATCGGGCTGGGTCATGACTTTTTACGCCACATCCAGCGAACAAGGGTGCTGATCCACCTGCTGGATGGCCTGGCGGAGGACCCGCTGCTGGATTTTGCCCAAATCAACAGTGAGCTGGCGCTATTTGATCCGAACCTGGCGAACAAGCCGCAGATCGTTGCCCTCAATAAAAATGATCTTCCAGACGTCCGTGAGCGCAGCCAAAAAATTGAGGCAGACTTAAAAAAACGGATCCAAAAAGAATCTGGGAAGATGAATATCGATCCTGCACCCTTTATTGTCTCTGCTGCAACGGGCGAAGGGCTGCGGCCGCTGCTCTACCGTGCCGCACAAATTCTGCAGGAGACGCCAGAAGCAGCCGCCGAACCGGCGGTTCCGATTTATCGACCAGAAGTGGATCCGAGAGCCTACGAAATACGCCGCGAGTCCGATGGATGGCACATCATTGGTCAATCCATCGAACGCGCCGCCAGCATGACGTACTGGGAGCACTACCAATCGATCCGCCGCTTCCAGCGCATCCTTGAAACATTGGGGATTGATAAGGCGCTCAGAGAAGCCGGCGTCCAGCATGGCGACACCGTCTTCATCGGCGATTTTGAGCTGGAGTGGCAAGATTAAGCCAAAATCGGCAATCCTTGACGGTATTCCGGTGAAGACGTTATTCATGATTATCCTGATGGAGCTGTAAGGAGAGATGATGCTTCGCCTGGGGATCTTTGGAGGCACTTTCGACCCCCCTCATCTCGGCCACCTGATCCTGGCGGAGGAAGCGCTCGTCCAGCTCAGCCTGGATCAGATCCTGTGGGTGCTAACTCCAAATCCGCCGCATAAGAGAGGCAAGAAGATCACCCCAACAAAACTGCGGCTTGAGCTGCTGCACGCCGCGCTGGATCATGATCCGGCGTTTGAGGTTTGCACGGTGGATATCGATCGGAAATCCACCGCATTATGCTGCTGACACCGTGCGCCTGCTCCATTCGCAGTACCCGGGTGCTGCGCTTGTCTATCTGATGGGAGGCAACTCCCTGGATGACCTGCCTGAGTGGCACCAGCCAGAAGAATTCCTGCGGCTGTGCGATGAGCTGGGGGTAATGTGCCGTCCGGGTCGCGAAGTCAACTTGGCTGAGCTGGAGCGGATTTTACCCGGATCAAGCCTCAAGGTGCGATTTCCTGGATGCGCCAAGATTGGAAATATCTTCGACGAGTTTGCGGGAGGCGATATCCCGAGGTGGGGCTTACCGGTATTACTTTCCGCCAGCGGTCTTGAATTTGATCGAAGACAAAAACCTGTACCACGAAAAAACCAGGCGCGCTCAAACGTCGAAATACAGCCTCATTTCATACGGATGCGGCCGGTCGCGTACTTCATAATATTCCGATCTTGCGTTTGAAACCGACCCACTGCGTCGATCATCTCCTGGCTGAATACATCCCCGGCGAGTCAGGAAATCATGGTCGCTTTCGAGCGCGTCCATGGCTTCACGCATCGAGGCCGGAAGGGCTTGTGGATGTTGGCACGCTGTGCTTCGCTCCAGGCTGAAGATGTTTGGCATCGATCGGGCCAAAGTTGGCCTCGGTCGGGTCGATGCTTATTCTGGATCCCGTCCAGGCCAGCCATAAGCATGGCTGCCAGGGCAAGGTAGACATTGCAGGTGGCGTCCGGGTGGACGGAATTCCATCCGCGCGGTCCTGGCTGGTTGGCATATTTCGGGATGCGGACTGCGGCGCTGCGGTTGCCGAGCGAGAAAAAGGCATTGACCGGCGCTTCGTATCCCGGGATCAATCTCCGGAAAGAGTTCGTGCTCGGGTTGGTGTCCCAGTAGGGCTGGACCGTGCTTCAACAATCCGCCGATGTAGTACAGGGCCGTCTGGCTCATGCAGCCGTAGCCTTTTGATCATAAAAGAATTTTGCCCCTTTTAGGGTAGCTGCTGGTGGAAA
The DNA here is from genome assembly GCA_963726375.1 of uncultured Chloroflexia bacterium. GTDB lineage: Bacteria > Chloroflexota > Anaerolineae > Anaerolineales > UBA4823 > UTCFX2. The sequence goes on from CAVSCE010000008.1 coordinate 1,153,735, forward strand.
TGCATCCCGCTCCCAGCCTCCCCATGGAGGGGTTTCGGCATGAAGGTCACGTTTTTCCATGGGCGTGGGCGGCCATCTTGGAGACATATTTGACGAGCAGGGTCGCGTCCCCGGCGGCAATCAGACCCATCATCGGGGTCTCAATTTCTGATTGACCGGGACCGCCGACTTCGTGATGATGGTATTTCACAGGCACTCCCATCGCCTCAAGCTTGCAGGGTCATTTCAGTCCGTAGATTAAAGAGCTGATCCTTCGGTGGGATGGCATGGTAACCGCCATGAAGCGGGATGTAATGGCCGTGCCCGCCTGTGGCGCTGTTCCAGTCGGCTTCGCCGGAATCCAGGCGATAGGATGAATGGTTCACTCCAGTATCGAAAGCCACGTTGTCGAAGATATAGAACTCGAATTCCGGTCCCCACAGGCTGCGGTCAGCAATCCCTGTTTCCGCAGGAAAGCTTCTGCTCGGGTCGCCACATTGCGCGGATCGTGTGCGAAAACAGATGGGTATCCGCTTCCAGCGTGAAACAAATAAAACTCAGCGTTGGACCCTCCCAGAACGGATCCAAAAAGCCGTGGTGAGGTCCGGGATAAGCACCATGTCCCCGGCCTTTAACGCTTTTCAAACCCACCGCCGAACCGTCAAATCCGATCCCATTTTCCACGATCTCGGGCTGAAATTGGCTTGCCGGGACTGTCAGATGATGCCAGCGACCCCAAAGGTCGCAGAATTTCAGATCGATCATCTGGATCTGGTTATTTTGAACAAAGAGAACTGCCTGCTCAAACGTTTCAAACATCACCCACCTTCCTTTCATCCTGCCAGGAAATTTAGACCGCGTCGGATCGCTGGATCATAATCTGGGACGTAGTCGTTTTCAGCGGATGGGACCATCTCGAGCTCGGTCTCAATACCGGCATTATTAAAGATGTCTACCAGCTCAGCGGTTTGCTCTTGAGCAACCGTCTCATCCAATTCTCCGACGATCAGATAACCGCGCAAACCTTGCCGCAGGTTTTCGCCTAACAGTTCATCCCAATTCTTCAAATCATCCATCCAGGCTCCGACTGCGCCGATCGCCAGAAATTTTGATATGTCCAGCGAACCTTTCACAGCCAGCCAGATCGCAATCTCGGCGCCCAGAGCATGACCCGCCAGCACGGTTTGCCAGGGATTGACCGAGTAGTGCTCGAGCAGCACGGAATAATCATGCTGGATTTCCTGCTCAGCTGTTTCGCGGTCATCCCAAACATGCACCCCTTTCATAAGAGCCTGGGAAGATTGCGGCGCTGCGACAAGCCAGCCGAGGGCAGCGGCGGGCTTCCAGAAATCGATTGAGGTCTGCACGGTCCCTCCGTTTGCATGCAGTCCGATCAAAAGAGGGCAGGGCGGACCACCTGAACGACATTTCCCTTCGGGCCTGAGCGTAAAAAAGGGGAATCGGCTCTCCTGGTCGCTCTCGGCCTTATCCTGGTTTCGGAGGATCAGGCTCTCGAACTGCGGGTCGTCCTGCAGCGCCTGCAGGGAAGGGCTTCTGCGGAGCAGCAGCTCGCTGAACCAGCTCCCCTGCTCGAGTGCATCTGCAAATGCTTGAAGTGCTCCCTCGCTGTCTCCCAGACGAGCGGTCATCGTAATTGTCCAAAAATCAAGGATTGCTCTGTGCTCCGGGTATAATCCCCGGCTTTCCCTTGCCAGTTTCAACGCGGCAGAGTATTCTTCCTCCCGGAATAAGACTTGAAGCTGCGAAGTTAGCTCTGTTAGCGAATTTGTGGTCATGGAGGCTCTCGGATACCTAATTATAATTTCAAAACCTTGATCAAGGCGAAGACAGCAGCTCAACCGCCACAAAGAGCTGCTCTGCTGCTTTAACTTCCATCAACGATAACGGGAACGGCAGCTGATGCCCGAATGGATAATCCCGATTGGGATCCTCTAAGTCGGAAAAGTAGACTTGCGAATCCAGAAAACTGAAACCTTGCAATGTGGAATTCGTCCGCACCTGGACCTTCTGGCCGTTATCGAGAGGCCAGCGAAAATCTGCCCATGCCTGGGAAGTTGGATATTTCTCAGGCCAACCCGGGTAGAAACGCCTCCATGGATCAAGCAGCAGCGGGATGCGAACTGCATAATTTGGCAGGTCCGGCGGGAGATCGTATCGGACTTCAATACCGTGGGGAGTCAGGTGAAAAACCTTGACCGAATCATCCTCCGGGCGTGTAAAAGCCAGAATCCCTTCATCCTGCCCGACGGCAAAATCCCTTCCAGGCCCAGCAAATGCCCCGGGGATCACTTGCGGGTCTGTGATATGACCCGCAGAAAGGTCCCAGGTCGCAGCGTCGCTCAGTCCGGTGATCAGCTGCGAGCCTGGTCCGATCAGCTGATGAAGACTTTCTCCGGCGTTGGGATCTCCACCAGAATTTACGAATAAAAAGGTCAGAGAACCATCATCGATCTCGAATTGGGCGTAGGCTGTCTCTGACGCCAGGACGCATTCGGCTTGGCCGTCGTGATCCGGGTCGCCCCGGCAGTCATTCCGGCGTCCAGGCGATTCTGCCCAATCTGCAGCCTGGAGCAGCGACCAGACCTGTCCAAGGGAATTCGAGCGCAGCTCAGGCAGTCCATGCTGGAGAGGGTAAACCGGAGCATAGAGAGAAACATAAACCTGCCAGGCAGCTTCAGCGAGGCGATTTTCTGGGGCCTCGAGCAGCGCTCTGCTGAGCTGTGATGCAGGCGTCAAAATCTGCGCGTTTTCAAGTAGCTGAGTGTCTGCTGAAGCCAGCTCGATCTGGCGCGTCCGCCTGGTCTGCTGGTAGACTGGATCTATACGCTGCACCCAGGGGTGGCGGCTCAACCAGCGAAAAGTTTCCCGTGCTGATTCTGGATCGCCCCAGGCACTGTTCGGCAGATCGCCGCCCAGGTTGTAATAATATAGATCCGCTGCTTCGTCCTCTTTAGAGGCAATTGCGCTTCGAAGGAGCCTTTTCTTCCATTCCAGGGTCAGGCCATTCATCCCGGCCGGGTCTGCACCGCTCGCCTGGGGATCCGTGATTGGGAAGAACTCGGCTGCCGCCTAATTCGACCGCCGTGGATGGACCATGCGTTTTGTCACCAGGCTGGCGGCTGAATACCAGTGCGGTACTTTCAGGGATGGACAGGGTGCCTGGGAGATAGAGAGAGTTGGATGATGCAATCCCGAAACGGTTGGAAATTTCCTTGGACCATGCGATGGCACGCTCCTGGAGAGGTGCGGTGATTGGCTCAAGGTTGTATCTCGGATCAATCGCCATCGGCGGGAGAATTTAACAGTCTTTCTGCTTGCAGTTCCTTGATCAGCTCCAGCTCGCCGGCAAACTCCAGCGCAGATAATGCGGCCGGGTAATTCATGTCCAGCAGAATCAGGGGAGAAGCGGCCGACCGCGCCGTACGCAGCAGGTTCCAGAGCCCGTGCCGGCCTCCAAGCGGACCCGTATGGGCACCATCCCACCGCCTCAATGCGGTCAGAGGGGTGTATGCTGGAAAGGTGTTCCAGAATGCCAGCAGATAGCGAGCAGGCGCTGGTGGAGTCATCCCCAAATCAATCGGATCAAGCTGGTCAGCAATGTTATGACTGCCAGGGGGTGTCAAAAAAACCTGCAGCTTCACCGGACGGCGAATCTCAAATCCCGATAAATGTTTGAAGAGGGAAATCTTGATTCAGGCTGATCAGCAGGTTTTCGTTGATCGGATCGCGCAGCACCAGGATCGCAGCCCCGGCCTGAATTTTCCCGGAATACTCCCTCAGCTCGATCTTTCCCTGTGCTGGGATCTTCAGAAGTAGATCCATCTCGATCATTGCTGTAGCCGTGATTGGCAGCGACTTCGTCCCGCCATCTCTGGCGTCCAGCGCAATATACAGGTCGAAACCAGCCAGGTCATCCGCTTGAAGCAGATCAAGGCGGATCTGCAGCTCATCTCCAACCTCCCGTAGATAAGCCGCGATCAAATCCTGGTCGGGATGATCCGCATCGTCCGGGTCAAGCAGCCGCAGGTCTTCCCAATCCCAGGTCGCTGCCAATCCTTCGGCCGGGTGAGGGCTGCAGCCTGCAAGCAGGATCGCAAATATGATCAGAACCCGATAGAGTGATTTTTGATCTCGAAGCACCAGCGTATCATACCATGCTGACGCAGGTTCCTGTTTTGACGGCTGAGCCGGCAATATTTTTTATTAGTCGAGTATAAGACGACCACCTGCTTGTGGATGGCTAAAAATTGTTATAATTGGGTCGCCGAGATCATCCTATGATCTGCAAAATCCCATCCTATTTCAGGAGACATCCATGTCCACGCTCTTGGTAAGAAACGCTCGCCTTGTTGTAACCCAGGACCAGCAAAATCGTCAAATCCTCGATGGGGGCCTCTTTATCCGAGACCGGGTGATCGAGCAGGTTGGAAAAACGGAAGAGCTGCCAACCCATGCCGATGAAGTGATCGATGCGCGCAACCTGGCTATTGTGCCCGGGCTTGTGAACACGCATCATCATTTTTACCAGACGCTCACAAGGGCTGTTCCCGGCTCGCAGAATGAAGAATTGTTTGATTGGCTCGTGCGGCTGTATCCGATCTGGGGAGAGCTGACCGAAGAGGCGGTCTATATCAGCACGCTGACGGCGATGGCTGAGATGATCTTATCCGGATGCACCACGAGCAGCGACCACCTGTATCTCTACCCGAACAATTCGACGCTGGATGCACAGGTGAAAGCCGCGCGCGAGATTGGGATGCGGTTTCATGTCACGCGCGGCTCGATGTCGCGCGGGCGCAGCAAAGGCGGGCTGCCGCCAGATCACGTCGTCCAGGAAGAAGACGAAATCCTGAAGGACTGCCAGCGAGTGATCGAGTCCTTCCACGACCCTGAGCCGTATGCGATGGTCCGGGTGGCATTGGCACCTTGCTCGCCTTTCTCCGTGACCTCCGACCTGATGCGCCAGGCTGCAAAGCTGGCTCGGGCTTATAAAAACGTCATGCTCCACACCCACGTCGCGGAGACGCGCGACGAAGAAAGCTTCTGCATCAAGCTGTTCGGATTGCGCCCCGCAGCCTATATGCAGTCCGTAGATTGGACCGGACCGGACGTCTGGTGGGCGCATTCGATCTTCGTCGATTCCGATGAGATCAAGATGCTGGCTGAAACCGGCACCGGCGTGGCACACTGCCCTTCTTCGAACATGCGGCTTGGTTCCGGGATCTGCCCGGTGCGCGAGATGCTGGACGCCGGCGTTAAAGTTGGGTTGGGTGTGGACGGCTCGGCGAGCAACGATTCGAGCCATGTCTTTACCGAAGCCCGCCAGGCGATGCTGCTCCAGCGGGTGAAGAACGGGGCGGCGGTGTTCAGCGTCCAGGAAGCGCTGGAGCTGGCGAGCAAGGGTGGCGCATCCGTGCTCGGGCGGGATGAGATCGGCGCGCTGGAACCCGGCAAGGCAGCCGATTTCGTGGGCGTTAACCTCAACACGCTCAGCATGGCTGGCGGCGCGGTCCACGACCCGTTAGCCGCTCTGCTGCTGTGCACGGTCGACAAAGTCGACCTCTCGGTGATCAATGGGAAAGTCGTCGTGCGTGACGGCAGGCTGCTGACAATCGACGTCGGGAAGCTGGTCGAACGGCACAATGAGATCGCTGAAGAGATCGTGTCGCGACACCCGAACCCCGAGCGGTTTAAATTGGTGTAAAAAAAGAAAATACC